>NZ_JACHLE010000002.1 GCF_014204415.1 Chryseobacterium defluvii
CCTGCTAAAAGAAAACCGCCTTCCTGAGTAGCTATTGTTGTCGCGAGAAAATCATGATTTTGTCCTGAAAGGTATTTTCCCCAAACCTCTTCGCCCTGCTGATTGAGTTTTACCAAGTGGAAATCATAACCGTTGTTTTGGGTAGAGTTGAGGGTTGAGGGTTGAGAGCCTAATGTGGAACTTCCTGCCCCCATCTTCTGACTTCCAGTCTGAATGGAACTTCCCGTAACAAGATACTGATGATCAATCGTAGTAGTAACCTGGCTTAAAAAATCCTGAGTACCGGAGCTGATGTCTTTCTGCCAGAAAATTTCCTGAGCTGATACATTCAGAAATGTGCACATGAAAAATACACTGAAGTAATTTTTTTTCATCATTTTATTTTTAGAATTTTAATCAAAAAGAGGCTGTTTTAATTACTCTCATAAATCAGGTTCAAATCTATGCTAAACTTAAAACCTGATGAAATGAAATACATTACAAATTTATAAATTTGTAATGTATGTTATAAATTCAACAGATATATGTATTTAAAAAACAACACATTAACCCAAACACAAATCCTTATGACAATGACTTTAACTTTAAGCAATATTCTCCATAAAAATGATAATTTTTTATAAAAACCAAAAAGACGACTTCCTTTTTTACTTGATTATTCTTATTGCTGACTAAAAAATGTTTTTAATAATACTACAATTTGGTTTGTATTTTAAATTTTGATCTTCAAGTTTCAGAATGGGTGTGAGTTATAAGATTTAACCAAACCTGCATAATTTATAACCTCTTGATACCAGAAAGCAAAAAACAAAAATATAAGGGAACTAAAAAACCTTTCAGGAATATTACGGAAAGATTGGTAATGTTTCAAACCTAGGAATAAGAACTTTTTTATGGCCAACATTTATATCCCCCAAAATACATTTTTAAAGTAAATTTTTATCGAAAGGTTGGAAACGTTTACATAAATTGTAATTATACCTTTTATATTTTTATATTTGTTTACACACTTATGACGGAAAAACTGCTTCAATATCTTTGGAACTTTAAAGTTTTCAAAAATTTTGACTTCAAGGATATTGAAGGAAATCCCGTTGAGATCTTAAATTTCGGGAAATGGAATACAGATGCCGGGCCGGATTTCTTATTGGCAAAAATAAAGATCAATGATGTAATTATAGCAGGAAATATAGAGCTTCATATAAAATCCTCCGACTGGATCTTCCACAATCATTCCAAAGACCCTAATTATGAAAACATTATCCTGCATGTTGTTTTCCAGCATGATATGGAAATCAATGAATTCAAAGACCAGCATATTCCGACCCTGGAGCTAAAACACTTTATTGATCAAAGTATTCTGTCGAGATATGAAAAAATGGCTAATGAAACCCAATTTATTCCCTGTGAGAGTATTTTCGATAAGAATAAGATTCCTGCCAACCTTCATGAAGAAAATGTTCTGAAAAAGCTG
Organism: Chryseobacterium defluvii; assembly: GCF_014204415.1. Taxonomy (GTDB): domain Bacteria; phylum Bacteroidota; class Bacteroidia; order Flavobacteriales; family Weeksellaceae; genus Chryseobacterium; species Chryseobacterium defluvii_A. The sequence goes on from NZ_JACHLE010000002.1 coordinate 1,475, forward strand.
GATGAAAAATCTTCTGAACTCGAGAAAGACCTCAAACAGCATAAAAATAATTTTGAAGCGGTTTTATTCCATAGCCTCGCCTACTCTTTCGGGCTGAAAGTAAATGCTTTGATTTTCAGGCAGCTTGCAGAAAGTATTGATTTTAGTATCATCAACAAGATCCGGCAAAATAAAACCCAGTTAGAGGCTTTATTATTCGGAACCTCAGGCTGGCTTGAAAATCCGGCTGATCATCAAATGCAGATATGGAAAAGAGAATTTGAGTTTATAAAAGCTAAGTTTAACATCTCTGACGTTAAATTCCATCCTAAATTTTTGAGATTAAGGCCTCCTAATTTCCCAACCATCCGTTTGTCACAATTAGCAGATCTTTACCGGCACCAAAACCTGTTTTCAAAAATAATTCATGCGAAGAACTCTGCTGAATTGTTTAATGTTTTTGAAAACGTAAAAGCCTCGGAATATTGGAACAACCATTTCAACTTCGGAAAGATTTCAAAAACAGATCAGCCTAAAATCCTTAGCAAAGATTTTATTGAGCTTGTCATTCTAAATACCGTTCTCCCATTAAAATATACTTATCACAGGTATCATAACGAAGAAATTGCCGGTGAGATCCTGGAATTTTATAAAAGTATTCCTTCAGAAAAAAATTCAGTGATTGATCAATGGAAAAAACTGGGATTAAAGGTTAACAATGCTCTGGAAAGTCAGAGTTTGATTTATCAATATACCCATAGCTGTAAAGAAAAAAATTGCTTAAATTGCAGTATCGGATTTAAACTTTTAAAAGGATCTTCAAATGCTTGACAACATTCGTCACAAAATGGAAAGGGAATGGTTTGGTGTTCTTACCAGAATGGGAGCCAAATTAGGGATTCCTGTGTCTAAACTAAGGATCTTTTTTATTTATTCCACTTTTGCAACAGCAGGATTTTTCTTCCTGATCTATCTTGGCCTGGCATTTATTTTATGGATCAAGGATATCTTTATTACCAGAAGGCCAAGCGTTTTTGATTTATAGTTATGGAATTTTTACAGATCACTTCTCCGGATGACTACAGAATACAGGAAATATACAACTCCTATAGTACCACTTTTCCTGAGGACGAAAGAAGAGACTGGTATCAGTTTATAGAAATTTTATCAAACCCCAGTGCCCGGATCATCTCTGTCCTGCATGAATCCAAAAATATCGGATATCTCATCATCTGGGAACTCAGCAATCATATTTTTGTGGAACATTTTGAAGTGTTTGCCGAATTCAGGAGCCAGAAACTTGGGTCTCATATTACCGGCTATTTATTTAAAAATTTTCCACGGATCATTTTAGAAATTGAGCCTGAACATTCAGGAGATGATGCTAAAAGGCGCTATTCATTTTATCAGAAAAACGGCTTCAGTCTTATCGATGAAACGTATGTACAGCCAAGCTACGGTGAAGGAAAAAAGCCTTTGGATCTTTGGCTGCTGGCCAATTATCATCCTACGAATTTAAAGGAAGTAAAAGAGGAGATTTACGATATTGTTTATCATTAATATATAAGTCAGGAGCTCCGATTTATTTCTAAATTTTCTCTCGCAGATTACGTAGATGTTTACGTTGTATAGCCTGCTCAATCTGTCAGAGTATTTTAATTTACTTCATATTCTAATTTGATCGTAATACTTGCTTCCTTTTCTTTAGAAGATGTATTAAAGGTCCCGCCATAAGAATAATCTTCGTTAGAATTGGGAGCTGTTATCTGAATAACCCCCATGGTCGCTTTTTTAAGTTTTCCCAGGCTGCTTCCGGAATTTTCTGCGATCTTTTCTGCACGCTCTTTAGCATCTTTTGTTGCTGCAGCAATCATTTCCTGCTTTACACCCGCCAACTTCGTGTAAAAATAGCTGGGAGAGGAAGAAGTAAACTCTATTCCACGGTTGATGATCTCCGTAATATTTCTGGAAAGATTTTCAATTTTACCTACCTCTTTACTTTCAATAGAGACCTTCTGGGTCAGATTATAACCCGAAAATTCACCCTGCACATAATTCCCGTTGGAATCCGTATAACTTCTGAACTGCTTCTGAATATCTACGGAAGAAAATACGATTTCGTTTTGTCTGATGCCTTTGGATATAAGATAATCGTTGATGATCTTTCTGTCAACAGCCAATTCATCATAAGCTGATTTTAAATCGAAATTATTCTTGGAAAAACTTCCGGACCAGGTGATCAGGTCAGAAGTAAACTGTTTAGTCCCCAGACCCGTTACAGAAATGGTATTTTCAGATCTATTCCTGTTCTTGATGGCGTTCCCGAGAAGTCCGAGACCAATAACAAAACCCAAGGCGGCAATTGCTATGGCAATGATACTTTTATTCATAAAATTTGCGAATTTGATTGATTAAAAATTAATATTTTATTTTTTCAATGAAACTAATATATCAATTTTTATTCCAAGATTTTAAGATTTCATTAACGCTTGTTAAGGATTTTTAACTTTTAATCTTTCCACATATTTAGGAATGGTTTTTTCCATTTCAAACAAGGCACCGTCAATATTCTTTTTTTTAACGAAAGGTAAAATATGAGGATTTTCAGTAAAAGCATATTGTATAAATTCTTTGATTTTTCCCTCAGGAATCCCCTGATCAAGAAAATACTGAGCATCCGTCCTATCAATGATCCATTTCATATTTCGCTGTGAGTCTTCATATTTATAGAGGTTTTTCATTCTTCTGGCATCACCGCTTATTAATTTATATATGGCATCAATATCAAAAGTTAAAACTGTTCCTATTGAAAGAAGGACATCTTTTAGTTCCGGGGCTTTTTCCCGCATTACTTCCGGTGGTCTGGGCAATCCTATATCCTTTTGAAGTTTGGCTACCTTATCTTCTTTCGTAAGTCTTTTGGAGTCTTTCTTCAGGTCGCCCGTAAGTTTCAGAATTTCCACCTCTTCTATTTCTTCCGGAATCCGCTGTAAGATAACATTAACCGGAATGTCAGTACCATAAACTTTTCTTACTACTCTTTCGTAGCCTTTTTTTATAAAACGTAATTCATCATTCCCGGATCCTTCTATCATAAATTCCCCGGAAGAATCATTATAGACACTTTTACCGTTAGAGACATTCACCACCAGAACAGAAGTTATGACCATATCATTCTCACTCATCACTTTTCCTTTAATTCTCTGCTGTGAAAATAACCCGGTAAATGAAAAGCACAAGCTCACTAAAAGGCTTTTAATAATCCAACTTTTCATACTATTATTTTGAAGCCTGTGGAGCCTTGTAAGTAGAGATTCTGGTCAGGACTGCCCTTTGAAATCTCATCAGGTCAGCATCACTGCAATATCCGTATTTCAAAATGGTCTTCCGTTCAAAACCGCCTGCAAAAATATAGTAAATAAAATGCTGGATCTGGGATTTTTCAATTTTTAGATCTTCGAAATATTGTGGTCCCAAAGCACTGATAAGATGGCTCATAAGATCCACATCATCCCATTTATTTTTAACTTTCCCTAAACTAAAGGTTCCTTTTGTAACAGGCTGTACAAATTCTCCGGGCCTTGCAGCCAAAACCCTCGGGTCAGATTTCTGGGCGATATAGCGGTCCAGGTCTTTGATCAGTTTTTCAACTTTTTTAGGCCTGTTCATATTTTTTGAATCAATTTTCAGGTCACCGGTCAGTCCCTGCTTGATTTCTACTTCTTGAATCAGGGTTGCAGCTCTGGTAAGAGTAACATTTAATGGTGCATCAGTACTTGCTTTTTTAGCAGATCTTTCATAGCCTGATTTTACAAAACGAAGTTCATCCCCCTGTCTTCCGGAGATCATAAAATGTCCGTCCTTGTTGGTCGCCACCCTTTCATCGGTTCTGATATTAATTACTGTAACATCCGGCATTTCAAGATGGCCTTCGGAGACTACTTTACCAAAAATATAGTCCTGGGCATTGATGCTGATGAAGAAGAAAAAGGAAAAAAGAAAAAATAATTTAAGCTTCACAGATAGTTTTTTATAAAAGCAAAACTAAAGTTATTTTTAAATTGTGACATAAGTTTAACCAGAGTTAACTTGTTTTAGGATTTTTTTTAGAATTTCTATTTCTAAATTTGTTAAATAGCCTCTCGAAATTGTTAAAATCTCATTTAAAATTTAACTAACTTGCAGTGTTAATTCGTTCTGAAAATGCAAAATTCCTATACAGTGATCAATGCTTCTGCGGGTTCGGGGAAAACCTATGCCCTGGTTCAGAGGCTTTTGATGATCTGTCTTCGTTATCCTAATCAGCAACATACGATCAGGAATATACTGGCCCTTACTTTTACCAACAAAGCCGCCAATGAAATGAAGGAAAGGATATTATCCTGGCTGGGAGATTTTTCAAAGGAAACTTTTGCAGACAATAACGATTTAAAGAATATCCAAAAAGCATTTGAAGCAGAAGGTTTAAGGATCACCATAGATGAGCTGCATATCCGTTCCAAAAAGCTATTGGATTATATTCTCCATAATTATTCCACCTTAAATATCGGTACGATAGACCGGTTCAATTCCCGTCTGGTAAGAAGCTTTTCTTATGAGTTGGGACTGGCCAAGAATTTCAACCTTGAGATCGAAGCGGAACCTTTTCTGATTGAAGCCGTGGATAAAATGCTGGATCAGATCGGGGAAAATGATGTGATCTCCAATTCTTTTATGGATTACGTAGATTACAGCCTTGAAAACAATGAACGGATCAATTTAAACAAAAACCTTTACGGCTCTGCCAAAGAGTTTGTAAAGGATATTCATTACGAATACCTGAAAAGTAATAAAGGTTTTGATGATGCCAGCTATGAAAATATAAAGAACGAGATCCGGAAAGAGATCATATTGAACAAAAAACAATCTGCAGAACTTGCCATACAATCCATTGAACTTTTCAAATCAAGAAATCTGGATATTGAAGATTTTGCACAGGGCAAAAACGGAATTGGTGGTTTTTTCATGAAGGTCACTGATTTTTATGACCAGAAAAGAACCGGATTTCCTTTTCCGACTACGCAGGAAGAGACAGTTGTAAACAATTATAGGAAAGGGGCTTCTGCAAAGTCTAAAAATAAAGAATCAGAAATCTTTGAAATCCTGGATCAATTGCTTGAAAACAGGATGCAACTGATCTTTTTATATATTGAAACCCAGAAAAAGGAAAAGATTTTATCAGCACTTCTTCCGTTAAAAGTAAATAAGGACATTCAGGATGAGTTACGAAAAATTGAGGAAGAAAATGACCTGGTTCTGCTTTCAAAATTCAATATCCTGATCAATGAAAATCTCAGGAATGAGCCTTCAGCTTTTATTTACGAAAAAGTGGGTTCCCAGTTCCGGCATTATTTTTTTGATGAGTTTCAGGATACTTCGGAACTACAGTGGCAAAATTTCATTCCGTTAAGGGATCACAGCGTTTCGACGGAAAATACATCCTTCACATTGGTAGGAGATCCGAAACAGAGTATTTACCGGTTCCGGGGTGGCGAAAGCAAACTGATGCTGGATATCATCAATAAAAAGGAAATTTCTCCTAAAGAAGCTGAGCTTCTTGTTTTAAAGGATAACTGGCGAAGCGCTAAAAATATTGTAAGATTCAATAATGAACTTTACAAATTTCATTCTGATATTTTAGAAGAAGAGCACAAAAATATCTTCGGAACAGATGCTGAACAAAACCCTAAATCGAAGATTGAAGGAAGAGTAAGGGTAAATCTTATTGAAAACCTCACCAATGAAGATTTCTACAGCGATACTTCTGAAAAAATGCGGAAAGATATCCAGGAATGCCTTGATAATGGTTTCCGGTTTTCTGATATTACAATCCTCTGCCGCGGAAATTTCGATATTTTCAGCTACTCTCAAAAGCTGGGAACCCTTAAGGTGAATTACAGAGGAGAAGAAACCAATATTAAAACTATTTCCGAAAAAGGCCTGACCCTGGAGCTCTCCAATACCATACAAGCCGTAATTGAATTCCTGAAATGGGAAGCTAATCCTAAAAACAAACCTCATCTCATTATGATGATGTATCATCTTAACAGATCCGGCAGGATTACAATGAATGACTTTACACTGGAAATGAGTAAAATTCTGGAAATCGGGCATCATGAAGAGATCCTTAAATTCATCCGGTCTGAGTATTCTTTACAGCTTAAACAAGACAATTTCCCAAGGTTCAATTTGTATAATTTTGTGGAATATTATATTAATGAATTTGCTTTTGAAAATAAAGAGACCGATTTTCTTCTGAATTTCCTGGAAATGCTTTTCAATTTCACTCAAAATGCAGGTGCCAGTACGAAGGAGTTCTTAAAATACTGGGATGAGGAAGCTTCTGCCTATACAATTCAAGCTTCGGAAAATGTGGATGCGATTCAGATCATGACTATCCATAAGGCCAAGGGACTGGAATTTCCTGTCGTCTTTATTCCAATGATGAATAAAAACCGCGACAGTGAGTTTACCAACTGGTTTGAAACCAATGAATCCGATGCATTGAAATCAGTGAACATTAACCAATTCAGCAAGAATCTGGAGGCTTATGATGAAGAGATCGGAAAGTTTAACCGGCAAAACTCTTATAAAAATCTTGTCGACAGGTTATGCCTGCAATATGTAGCGACTACCAGACCTGTTGAGCAGTTATTTTTCTATCTTCAAAAAGCTAATAAAACTTCAAACAATCTTGAACTGCTGGAGTTTCTTCAGGCTAAAAATACGGAAAACGCCGATGAATTTGATCTCTATGATGTAAGTCCTGAGATCCTGAAAAAGCAGTCGGAAGATGCTGCTTCCTCTTTTAAAACAAAAGATATCCGCAATCTGAAAAATATTGATGAGAAAAATACTTCCATAAAGATCGCCACACCCTCCAAAAACTATCAGGTACGGAATGAAAAAGTGAGAATCGGTCTTTTTGTGCATGAACTACTATCAAAGATCAATACAGAAAAGGATATCGCAAAGGTATTGGAAAGCTACGTTCTGGAGGGACAGATCACCACAGAAGAACAAAATGAGATACGGGAAACCTTATTGCAAATCGTTTCAACTTACGCCGAATATTTCGACGAAAAGTGGGAAGTAATCAATGAAAAAGATATCATGATCTCCGAAAACGGCGAAAGCAGAATTTACAGGCCGGATAGGATTCTGAAAAGCAATGAAGGATATATTATTGTAGATTTCAAAACCGGTGAAATTTCTGAGAAGAATGACAGGCAAATAGAAAACTATAAAAAAGTGCTTGAAAGCCTGGGAAGAAAAGTGATCAGGACACAGCTTATTTATTTGTAAACAGTTTCGGCGGAGCCTTTGGCTCCGCCGAAACTGTTTACACTATATAATTTAATATTTAAGCTCCCACAACCGGATTGAAAACCCTCTGTGCCAATTCCTGGTCAAAAAGATATAATGCAGAAGGATTATCACAAACCATTTTAATCTTGGTAACGTATTGGGATGCACTTGCCTCTTCTTCTACCTGCTCGTTGATGAACCACTGCAAAAAGGAGGTTGTCGCGAAATCCCCTTCATCATTAGCATTTTTAACAATATTGAAAATACTTTTGGTTACTTTTCTCTCATGTTCCAATGCTTTTTCAAAAATATCTATCGCATTCTCGAATTCATGTGGAGGTTTAGAAATTTCTCCGAGAATAATTTCGCCGCCTACATCGTTTAAATAGTCGAACATTTTATCTGCATGCATCAATTCCTCTTTGCTTTGCACTCTGAAATAATTAGCAATTCCGTCAAGGTCTTTTCCGGAAAACCATGCAGACATGGAAAGATAATATTGTGCAGCGTACTGTTCGTGGGCTATTTGTTCATTAATTAATTTTGCAATTTTTTCACTTATCATAATAAAAAATTATATCCAAAATTACGGAAATAAACCCCGAATTCAAAAGATTTAAGGAAATTTAATATAAAAAGGGCGGAATTACTTCCGCCCTTCTCACATTAAAAAAAATCAAAATTACAAACTGTTATTTAGCTTCCGGAGGCAGTGTGTGCATTGATCTCTTCATCTTTCTGTCTTTCATCATTCCCTTTCTCTGCTCCATTTTAGCTTTTCTGTCAGCATGCCACTTATCGTATTGTTCCGGAGTCAGGATCTGCTTCATTTCAGCATCCATTTGTGCTCTTTTTGCTTTCATCTGTTCCATCTTGGCTTGTCTTTGTTCCTTATTCTTTTCAAAATCAGCCTGCCTTTCTGCTTTTTTTTGCTCATGAAGAGCTTTTATCTGCTCCACCTGTCTTTGGTTCAGATTTAGATCTTTCTGCATCTGCGCTAAATGTTCCTGCTGCTTTTGCTGCATTTTTTGCTGCATCTCAGCTCTTTTTGCCTGTTTGTCCTGTGGTGTGGTCTGTTGTGCCATTGCAAAGCTTCCGAATCCGATAATTGCTATTGCTAAAACTAATTTTTTCATGTTTAAAAATATTTAATTAATTGTTTTACATCTTTTTGATTATTAAACAAAACAGAAGTTAAATGAAAATATTCATAAAAAATGTTAATTTTTTATACAAAAAACACAATTACAAAACAAAAAAAGGACAGATCTCTAGAATCTGTCCTTCACACCACTTAAATATAATATATGAAAATATTAATTATTCACTAATCTTTGTCTGAATCCGCTTCCTCTGCCTTCACTTCCATTATTCTGTTTCGGGGCATTCTGAATTCTCGGAGTGCTTTCTCTTCTTTGTCTGGAGCCCTCACTGCTTCTGAATCCGTTGTTAACTTCTCTCCTTGGCGCATCTCTTCTGATTTCTTCACTTCTTCTAATCCCATTATTTCCCCTGAAACCTCCATTATTGTCTGCATTTCCTCTATTCCCTCTGAACCCATCGCTATTTCTTACTCCATTGTTATCAGAATTACGGAAACCACCTGAATTATTATTTCTCACTCCATTATCCTGCTGTCCGCGGAAACCGGAATTGTTATCATTATTTCCCCTGAAACCTCCGGTATCGCGTCTTACAATATTCAGAGTCGGATTATCCGCACGACGGAATTTATTTCTGTCTACCCTGTACACATTGATGTTCACATTTCTGTAACGCGGCATAGGCCTGCAAATGGAAGCATAATGAGTCCTTCTGTAATTCTGGAAATAAATTACCGGGCTGTATCCGTGGTAATAATTGTTTTGGAAAACAACAAACACCCTTGGGCCTAAAATTCTTTCCAACGCATAGAATCTGTCGTAATACCATCTGTCCGGATTAAACCTGTAGAAGTTATTCCAGGAAGAAAAGCTGATATATAAATTATTTAATCGTAATATCTGATCTATCTGCCAACGGTTTAGCCTGTTTTGAGCGAAGAATACATTCCAGTTGATACTCACGATACTGTTCCTGTAATCGTTATAATTATTTTGATAATAATCGCCCGGATAGTAATCCTGAGGATAGTTATAATAATAATCATCCGGGAAATAGCTTCTGTCATCATCATCACTATAATACCCATCATTATAACCGTCATCACCCCAACCGTTGTTTGGATATTGCTGAGCAAACGATAAAGTCGCCATACATAATGCAAATCCCAAAAATATTTTTTTCATTTCTATAGTCGTTAATTGGTTAATATATAGTCGAATATCTCTATTCTGTCTTTTTGATATGAATAAAAAAAAGAAGTTAAATCTTTTTGATTAACTTCTTTTAAAAAACAATTAACTAATTGATAATCAAGTGTTAAATTTACAATCTTCCACTATCTTTAACCCAGTCTGCGATCTTTTCGTTAAAGGATTTTTCATTTTTCAGATCCTCCAGCTTCAGGTGCATCCTGTATCGCCAGTAATGCGGAAACACCGCAGGATTATTAATCCTTTCAAGATCCATATTCTTATTGGTAAGTTTTTTATCCGTAGCCAGGAATTCCTGAATAGGGAAAATAGCCAGCATTGCATCATTATAAAGGTGCTGCTTCATGATGATCTCAGCCAGATGAGAATCCAGCTCTTCCGGTGATCTTCCATATTGCACCAACTGCTGGTTAAAATATTTCTGCGTTAATGCAGCGTCTTCTTTCCACCACTGTCTCAGGGTTGAGCTGTCATGAGATGAAGCAGTAACCACATTCAGGTAGTCTGCGTTCTTAGGGTTATAAAACGGAATATCTTCTGAAGGCATACGCTGAACTTTCAGTGCAACAATAGCCAGTTCGTCCATTACGACAGGTACACAGGTAGGAACCAGCCCTAAATCTTCGCCACAGATCAGCATTTGTGTAGCATTTAAGATCATCGGAAGTTTCTCCATGGCTTTTTCATACCAGAGATGGTCCTGTCTTCTGAAGAAATAATCGTGATACAGATCGTAGATAGTTTTCTTCTCCCAGTCCGACAAATATTTATAGGAATCTGTATTATATACATTAAACCTTGGATGATATACTGTTTCGCCGTTTCTTTCTTCCGTTAAAAACAGGACATTGGCACAGAGAGAAATCAACTGCTCTTCAATAGGGCCGCGTGGATTTTTCTTAAAGAAATCCGTTAATTTCCTCTGGGTATCGAATTCCTCTTTAAAGGAATAGGTTCCGTTATGATTATTAGTGATAAATTCAAGGGCACTTCTGCTGTTTTCCCCAAAATAGTTCCACAGGATCTGATCATTGATAAACGGCTTACAGTACCTGTCATAGCCAAACGGAATGTGCCATGCTTTAAATTCATCAGAAACCACCGGAACCGCCGGATAAAAATATCCTAAAATCCCTTGTGTTGCAGAAATTGGCATTCTCCAGATCCTGAAAAAGCCTAAAATATGGTCTATTCTCATAGCATCAAAGTACTGCTCTAATGCTTTGAACCTGTTTTTCCACCATCGGTAATCGTCTTCTTTCATGGCTTCCCAGTTATAGGTAGGGAATTCCCAGTTCTGCCCCAATTCCGTAAACTGATCGGGTGGTGCCCCGGCCTGGAAATCCATTCCGAAGAGTTCCGGCTCTGTCCAAGCTTCTACAGAATACCTGTAAATGCCAATCGGGAGGTCTCCTTTTACGGAAACACCCAGACTATGGGTATAATCTATAGCTTCTTTCAGTTGCTTATGAAGCTGGAACTGCACCCAGGCATGCAGCATGGAAGCATCATAATCCTTGCTTTTTGCAGAAAAGAATGGTGAAATTTTCCCCGCAATATATTTTTTGTGGGTCTTCCAGTCATTAAAATTTGGAGTTTTATATTTATCCCTCAACACGCAAAATGCCGAATAAGGGATCAGCCATTCTTCGCTGTCTTTAATAAATTTTTTGAAGCCTCTGTCTTTATAAATTTTATCTTTTTCAGCATTAAAAACGGCTTTCAGGTATTTCCATTTTCCGAAAATCATTTTTTCATAATCAATCTGATCAAGGGCATTTAATTCTTCTTTTTCAGACTGATATTCTTCAACTAAATCTATAGGTAATGAAAAATCAAGGTTTTCGAGAGAAATATACTGCGGGTGAAGTGCATAGACGGAAACTGCTGCATAAGGATATGAATCCGTCCATGAATAATTGGCCGTTGTGTCGTTGATCGGAAGGATCTGGACAATTCCCAGATTGGTTTCTTTTGCCCACTCAGCAAGCTTTTTCATATCTGAAAATTCACCTACCCCGAAACCCTCACTACTTCTCAAAGAAAATACGGGGACAGCCACTCCTGCATCATGGTAAAGCTGATATGCCTTGAATCTGAAATAATGATTGGAAACAATCTGTAAAACATCCTTCATCGGATTAGGCAGGGTAAACCTGTTTTCTCCTGTTTCCACATCGATGATTTTGCCTTCATTTTTATCGTAGAGACAATACTTGTATTGAATAAACTCATTCTCGGGAATTTCAACAGATGCTTCCCAGATCCCGAAATCTGTCCGGGACATATGGATCGCTTTTTCATACTCCCAATTTCCTAAAGATGGTGTACTTCCAAATAATACAACCTGCCAGTCAGGATGGTAAACAGGAGCTTCTATCCTGAATAAATGAGTATGCTTTTTTAAAACTGAAATTTTTTCGGGAGTAAACTGATTGAGCCTGTTGTGAAGGATCTTATTATTCAGATAGTTTTCAGGGAAATTTTTATTATTCCATTCATCAAAAATTATAAATTCCTTATAGTTATGGGGAAAATTAAGATGATGTGATACAAATTCTTTCTTTACTATATTTCTTTTTTCATCAATCAGCTGATAGTGATAGGAAACCGATTTTGAAAAATAGTCTACTTCACATTTCCACAAACCGCTTTCCGTGTAAAACATGGGATGGGTTTTAGATACAGTACCTTCTTCATTAATTACCAATTGCAATGATTCTCCTACTTTTGTACTGTAGCCTATATTAAAGTATAATTTCATTTACATTTTTTTATAAAAATACATTTTAATCTCGAAAAACAAAACTTATTGAATATCAAATATTCATTAAAAAAACCTTCTCAAAGACTTGAAAAGGTTTTATTTTTTAGCAAATTTAAAGATTATTCCGTTACAAGAATTTTCTTGTTCAATAATATTTTTCCTGCCTCGCTAGTAATGCTCACAATATAGGCTCCGCTTACCAGGTTCTTAAGATATACCTGCTGGTCTAGAGAACCGTCTTTCACTGATAAATTCTGCTTCATCACATCTTTACCGGAAATATCATAAACACTAAGTTTAAGGTTTCCTTTTACTGTTTTATCATTAACCCTTACATTGATAAAATGTTCATCTACCCTAGTCGGATAAATATCAAGATTGGCAACAGGATTTACTGCTGCTGCCCTATCATTGGCAAAATACTTACTGGCCAGGTCATAAACATGTAAATTCAGGCTTCCCGGAAGCTGCTTTGCCTGTAGGTTTTCCAGATCCACTTCATATAAAGCGGCTCCTTTGGCACTTGCGACCACTACTTTTCCTTTGGAATTAACTGCAGCACCATTTACTGAATAGTTTTCAGGAAGGCCTGCTATTTTTCCGACAAATTTCGCCTTTAATTCTTGAGTTAAAACCTTAAACACGTTCCCGGAAGCTGAGAAAACATAGAAATTATTATCTGCATCAGCAACAAGATCTCCTCCAAAACCTGTTTGAATAGCGGTAAATGAATTTTTACCATTGGAAGGGTCATCTTTTATGATTCCCAAGTCATTAACAACATACTGATTATTCTTTCTGCTGATCTGCAGAAACTGGGTACCTGCATTATTGATTGCATAAATGTTCCCGTCATATCCTGTCGCCATTCTCGTCATATGAGAATTGATATCACAAGAGGTTGCTCTGGAAACATTATTTTCAACCAGGGTAATCTCCTTGGTTTTAGGATTCATAACATAAATATTGGAAGAATACATAGGCATGTACACCAGACTGTTATTGAACGAATCATAAGCCAGCGCAGCCATTGAAGCGGCCTGGGAATGATTGAAAGTTTTTTTATCTTCGGTAACCGAAGAATTCCTGGCCTGTGAAAATACTTTGGGGGAAGATTCGGCAGTGAAAATGCTTTCTCCTGAAATACCGTTTGCTACATCAATAGCACGAAAATCATTAAAAACGATACTTTGGGTATCTTTTCCTGTAAGGGCAAAAAAATCCTGCTGCGCATGAGCATTCGTACCAAGTATCAATAAAAATAAAGGGAATAAATGTTTTTTCATAATAAGTAGATTTTTAGATTCGCAATCATTTTAATATGACTAAGTTACACATTTTTTATATTGGATAACAAAAATTAACGTCTATTTAAAGAAGATTTATAGTAATTTAATTTAAATATTGTTGTTCTGATAAAGAAAATGTGATGAGATTCTTCGCTTTGCCCAGAATGACAAAAGCAGGAGTAGTGTATAAAAAACTCCCGCAGATTTTGCAGATTACGCAGATGATTGTGTTTAAAATATCTGGGGTAACCTACAAAATCTGCGGGAGATCTATAATTATTAAATCTTACCTGTTAATTTAAAACGTAAGATGTACCGTCTCTTCCGTCTTTCAGTTCAATGCCTTCTGCAAGCAGCTTATCTCTGATCTGGTCTGAAAGTTCAAAGTTCTTAGCTTTTCTTGCCTGGTTTCTCAGCTCGATCAAAACTTTTAAGGTCTGGTCTAATTTCTCGTTATTGTTTTCTTCTACGGTCTGTAATCCCAAAACATCAAAGATCAGTGCATTCAGAGTAGATCTCAACTCTTCCCAATCTTTCGTTGAAATGGTTTCTTTACCATCGTTCAGGGCAAAAATAAATTTTACGGCCTCAAATAAATGAGCGATCAGGACAGGTGAATTGAAATCATCCGTTAAAGCCTCATAACATTTGTTTTTCCACTCTTCCAGATTGAAACCTGATGATTTCCCATCATCCGGAGTGATGGAATTCAATACTTTAACGGCCTCCATCAACCTGACAAAGCCTTTTTCGCTGGCGATCATGGCATCATTGGAAATATCAAGGACACTTCTGTAATGAGCCTGCAGGAAGCAAAAACGCACAATTGACGGATGGAAAGGTTTTTCAAAGAAATCGTTCTCTCCCGTAACCAATTGCATTGGCAGTATATAATTTCCCGTAGATTTACTCATACGCTGGGCATTCATGGTCAGCATATTGGCATGCATCCAGTAATTTACCGGAGCAGCATCATTGCAGGCTTTTCCCTGTGCGATCTCACATTCATGGTGCGGGAACTTCAGGTCCATTCCTCCCCCGTGGATGTCAAAATTCTCACCCAGATATTTAGTACTCATGGCTGTACATTCAAGGTGCCATCCCGGAAATCCTTCTCCCCAAGGCGAATTCCATCTCATGATGTGGGCCGGAGATGCTTTTTTCCAAAGGGCAAAATCCTGCGGGTTTTTCTTTTCACCCTGGCCATCAAGGTCACGGGTATTGGCGAAAAGCTCTTCGATATTCCGTTTTGAAAGCTCACCGTAATTTAAGCCTCTTTTGTTGTATTCAAGAACATCAAAGTACACGGAACCATTGCTTTCATAGGCAAACCCTTTTTCAATTAATTTCTGTGTCAGCTCGATCTGCTCCACAATATGGCCTGTTGCCGTAGGTTCGATATTCGGGGGCAGAAGATTGAACATATCCAGAACTTTATGAAAATCTACTGTATATTTCTGTACGATCTCCATGGGTTCCAGCTTTTCAAGACGGGTCTGCTTTACAAACCTGTCATTATCTACATTTCCGTCATCTGTAAGATGTCCTGCATCCGTAATATTCCTTACATATCTTACTTTGTACCCCAAATGCATCAGGGAGCGATAAATAAAATCGAATGAAAGAAAGGTTCTTACATTCCCCAAATGCACATTGCTGTAAACGGTGGGCCCACAAACATACATTCCGACATTTCCTTCTAAAACAGGTTTGAATATTTCTTTTTCTGCTGTAAGCGAGTTATATATTTTTAATTGCATTGTTTTAAATTAAAAGATTTAATGATTAAAAGATTAAAAAATCAGCTAAGGTAAATCCTGTCACAACAAATAATCGTGGTGAGAAAAATCCTGCTTGAAATTTTTTTAAATTTTATCATTACTTATAATTAATATGAAAAGTTTTGGGTATAGTATTTATTTTTAATTCTCAACAGATAACCATCATTGTCATAAGTCAGTTCAAAAGGGATATCTTCAAGAAACTGCCCATAGGCATAGGATTTCATATGGGTAATATTATTATCACTTACAAAATCATCATTCATAATCAGCCTGAATCCTATTGGATAATGGTAATATACATTTTTTTTATTATCATATGTATATTCATATTTTAAATAGGAGTTTTCTTTACGGATCAGGTTACCATTCTGATAGGTAAAATCCATTTCTTCAATACCTCCGTTCACATGCCTTAATTGTTTAGCAGGTTTACCCTCACTGTTAATGATATAGTCATTAATTTCTGAAAGAAAAACTCCTGAATAATTAATTTTTTGCTCAATGGTAATCATATTCTGATTATATACCAGGGTGTAAACAATAAATTTATTTGCCGGATCTGTCTCCGCATAGGTCTCTGCTTTGATCAGTCTTCCCTGGCTGTCATAGGTATAACTGGTTTTATTTCCGGAAGCGGTCATCTCTATCAGCCTGTTCTGGCTGTCATAAGCCCAATGCCCGTAGGTAGATCCTTCAACAGAATAGTATTTGATATATTTAGCCTGATTTACCGGATTGCTATTATTATTTATATTTTCAGAGATCATCTCTACATCTCCACTATTACTACAACCTGAGAGTAAAGCAATAAAAATAAGGGCTAAAAAGCATTTAAACAGATTCATCATGTGTGTTTTTTATATTAAATTAATTATCAATCCAATTTGGCATGGCTTCCCACATAATGCAGGAATTCCTGTCTGGTGATAGGGTTTGTCCTGAAAATACCGCTTAATTCCGCGGTGATCGTAGAGCTTGCCGTATCTTTAATTCCTCTGCAATTTACGCAAAGATGTTTTGCATCAATAATGCAGGCCACATCTTTTGTTCCCAATGCTTCTTTAAGGGCATCCACCACCTGCATCGTCAATCTTTCCTGAACCTGCGGCCTTTTTGCATAATAGTCCACAATTCTGTTGATCTTCGAAAGGCCGATCACCTCTCCATTGGAAATGTATGCTACATGTGCTTTCCCGATGATCGGTAAAAAATGATGCTCACAAAAGGAATATACCGTGATATCTTTCTCCACCAGCATCTGACGGTATTTATATTTATTGGAAAAGGTTGAAATTCCCGGCTTGTTTTCAGGCAGTAGGCCTCCAAAAATTTCGTTTACATACATTTTGGCAACACGTCTTGGCGAGTCTTTCAGGGAGTCATCTGTCATATCCATTCCCAATGTATACATAATTTCCCCGAAAAGTTCCGTAATTTTTTCTATCTTCTCTTCTGGCGATTTATCAAAAGCATTTTCCCTTATAGGTGTATGTTCCTTTCCTGTGAAAATATCATCATCGTTATCCGTAAAATCAACCATTTTTATTTATTTTGCAACAAAAATACGGATAATATCCGTTTTGATTATTTTAATTTGACCTAAAAAACGTTATCTTTCAACTGCTATTCGTGTAAAACTATGATTATTGCTGAAGAAGTACTAAACGAAAAACAGAAAAAGGAATTTTTGGAATTCCCATCCCGGCTCTATCAACATGACAAGAATTATATCAGACCTCTAGACAAAGATATTGAAGATATCTTCAATCCTGAAAAAAATAAATTCTTTAAAAACGGGGAATGCAAAAGGTTCCTGTTTAAAAATAAAAAAAATGAAACAACAGGAAAAGTAGCTGTTTTTGTAAACAAGCTTTATAAGCAGAACCTTCCAACCGGAGGCATTGGTTTTTTTGACTGCATCAATGACCAGGAAACCGCTAATTTTATTTTTGATCATTGCAAGCAATGGCTTCAGGAGAGGGGAATGGAAGCTATGGACGGGCCTGTCAATTTCGGTGAACGGGATAAATTCTGGGGATTACTTACTGAGGGTTTTATAGAACCATTATATGGAATGAACTATAATTTTCCCTATTATGTAAACCTGTTTGAAAACTATGGCTTTAAAATTTATTTTGAGCAGCTTTGTTTCTCAAGACCTGTTTTTGGGGAAGTATCAAGGGTTTTTACGGTCATGCATGAAAAGCACAGAAGAAATCCTGCTATTTCAGCCCTGCCCATGAAAAAGGATCATCTTGAAAAATTTGCTAAAGATTTCACGGAAATATACAACAAAGCGTGGGCATCACATGGCGGAGGAAAACAGATGGAAGAAGGCAAGGTCCTGAAAATGTTCAAAACCATGAAACCGATCATCAATGAACATATTTCCTGGTTTGTATATGAGCATGAAAAACCTATTGCCATGTGGATGAATATTCCGGACCTGAACCAGTGGTTTAAATATCTGAACGGAAAATTCGGACTTGTAGAAAAGCTGAAGTTCTTATGGTATAAAAGGTTTAAGAAGAATCAAAAGATGGTGGGCCTTGTTTTCGGGGTCATCCCGGAATGGCAGAAAAAGGGAATTGACGGCTATATGATCTGGGAAGGAACCCAGCATTTGAGAAAAAATACAGATTTTACAGTTACTGAACTACAATGGATCGGGGATTTTAATCCGAAAATGATAAAAATAGCGGAAAGTCTTGACTCCACTATTACAAGAAAATTAGCAACTTACCGTTATGTATTTGACAGGGCAAAAACTTTTGAAAGGCACTTAATAATATAAGAATGCGGCGCGGCCTTTGGCCGCGCCGCATTCTTTTACATCCCAAAATAGAAAGCCTTGTTTTACAACAAGGCTCCAAAATCAAATATCATTTTTACTTTTAAAATAATTCCCCAGCCACTCTTTTAATGTTATCACTTTTACCCATCGAGTAAAAATGAAGAACAGGCACTCCGAAATCCAGCAATTCCCGGCATTGGGTAATGGCCCATTCTATCCCGATCTCTTTTACGGCTTCATTATTCTTAGCCTTTTCCACGTCATGGATCAGTTCTTCCGGTAAGTCAATTTTGAAGACCTGAGGCAAAAGTTTCAGGTGCTTTTTAGTAGCAATCGGCTTAATTCCCGGAATAATAGGGATAGTGATCCCCATTTCTCTTGCTTTCTGTACAAATTCTATGAATCTTTTATTGTCAAAGAACATTTGAGTTACAATATAATCTGCTCCGGCATCCACTTTTTCTTTAAGCCATTTCAGGTCATAATTCATAGACGGGGCTTCGATATGTTTTTCCGGATAGCCGGCAACCCCAATGCAGAACTTATTATGCTCATCATATTCCTGGCCTTCATCGTGAAGGTATTTCCCCCGACCTAAATTATTGATCTGATGAACCAGGTCCATAGCACTGGCATGCCCGCCCGGAGTAGGCTCAAAATACTGATGCCCTTTCATAGCGTCACCACGAAGTGCCATTACATTATCAATACCCAGGTACATACAATCTACCAGAAGGTATTCTGTTTCTTCTTTGGTAAAACCTCCACAAAGCAAATGAGGGACGGTATCCACATTATATTTATGCTGAATGGCAGCGCAGATCCCCAATGTTCCGGGACGCATTCTTGTGATCCGGCGTTCCATCAGACCGTTTCCTTTATCGATATAAACATATTCTTCCCTGGAGGTGGTTACATCAATGAAAGGAGGCTTAAACTCCATTAAAGGATCTATATTCCTGTAGAGGTCTTCAATCCCGATTCCTTTTTGTGGCGGAACAACTTCTAACGAGAATAATGTTTTTCCATTTGCATTTTTTATGTGTTCTGTTATCTTCATTTTATATTTTAGTTGAGTGTTGAGAGTTGATAGTCGAGAGTTTTCAGATGTATGAATAAACTAACAACTCTCAACTATGAACTATAAACTTTTTTAATCTGCTAAATTAGGTGACAGCCATTTTTTGGCTTCTTCAATACTACAGTTTCTTCTTTTTGCGTAGTCTTTTAACTGATCTTCGGTAATTTTTCCCAGTCCAAAGTATTTGGCATGCGGGCTTCCGAAATAGTATCCGGAAACCGAAGCCGTAGGGAACATGGCCAGACTTTCGGTCAGGTAAACTCCGATATTCTCCTTGACTTTTAAAAGATCCCAGATCGTATTCTTTTCTAAATGATCCGGACAGGCAGGGTAACCCGGTGCGGGACGAACGCCTTTATATTTTTCAGCAATCAGCTCTTCGTTATTCAGATTTTCCTGATTGGCATATCCCCAATATTCTGTCCTGACCTTTTTATGCAGGAACTCCGCATAGGCTTCTGCAAACCTGTCTGCAAGGGCTTTTACCATGATGGCATTGTAATCGTCATTGGCTTTTTCATATTCAGTGGCCAATTCATCCGTTCCAAATCCAGCCGTTACACAGAAAGCTCCCATATAATCGGTTTTTCCTGTATTTCGAGGAGCAATAAAATCGCTCAATGCCAGATATTCTTTTCCTTTTGATTTCTGAAGCTGTTGTCTTAATGTTAAAAATCTTACCTGTTCATTACCTGCTTCATCAAAGACCAGAATATCGTCAGTTTCATTGGTATTGGCTTTGAATATTCCAAAAACTGCTTTTGCAGTCAGTAATTTTTCATCAAGTATTTTTTTCAAAATTACCTGAGCGTCTTTGAACAATTCTTTGGCTTGGGCTCCTACAACCTCATCTTCCAGAATATTCGGGTATTTGCCATGCAGATCCCAGCTTCTGAAGAACGGAGACCAGTCGATATAAGGCACCAGCTCATTCAGATCCTGATCTTCAACGATCTTTATTCCCAAGTTATTTGGTGTGAAGATCTCCTCATTTTCCCAGTCTATTTTGAAATTCTCTTTTCTGGCTTCTTCAATGGAAACATATTCTTTATCCACCTGCCTGTTCAGGAATTTTTCACGGAAATCAGAATATTCATTTTTCAGATCATCCACATACTCTTTATTTCTGTCGCCTAACAAAGAGCTTACCACATTTACTGCCCGGGAAGCATCATTAACGTGGACTACGGCATTTTTATATTTTAAATCGATTTTTACAGCAGTATGGGCTTTTGAAGTGGTAGCGCCTCCAATTAAAAGAGGAAAATTGAGATTTTGCCTTTCCAGTTCGGCAGCGATATAAACCATTTCATCCAGGCTTGGTGTGATGAGCCCGCTTAATCCGATAACATCAACTTTTTCTTCAATGGCTGTTTGGATGATCCTCTCTGCAGGGACCATTACTCCAAGATCTACAATTTCATAATTATTACACCCTAAAACAACGCTCACAATATTTTTACCGATATCATGCACATCTCCTTTTACAGTAGCCATTAAAACTTTTCCATTGGCCGGCTTTGAGCCGTCTTTTTCTGCTTCAATGTAAGGTTGTAAATAAGCAACGGCTTTTTTCATTACTCTTGCAGATTTTACTACCTGTGGCAAAAACATTTTTCCACTCCCGAATAAATCTCCCACTACTCCCATTCCTGTCATCAGATTAATTTCAATGACATGAAGCGGTTTCTCTGCCAATTGTCTCGCTTCTTCTACATCTTCCTCAATAAAACGGTCTATACCTTTTACAAGGGCATGGGTAATTCTATCCTGCAGCGGATGGGTTCTCCATTCTAAGTCTTCAACTTTTTCTTTTTTGACAGATTTATGCTTTTCAGAATAATCCACAAGCCTTTCCGTAGCATCTTCTCTTCTGTCAAGAATAACGTCTTCTACAAGCTCTAGAAGTTCTTTATTAATTTCATCATATACTTCCAGCATAGCCGGATTTACAATCCCGATATTCATTCCTGCCTGAATGGCATGGTAAAGGAAAACCGAGTGCATCGCTTCCCTCACGGTATCATTTCCACGGAAAGAGAACGAAACATTGCTCACTCCCCCACTCACGGAAGCATATGGAAGGTTTTGCCTTACCCATCTTGTGGCGTCAATAAAATCAAGGGCATTTCTTCTATGCTCCTCCATTCCTGTTGCCACCGGGAAAATATTTAAATCGAATATGATGTCTTCTGCGGGAAATCCTAACTGATTAACCAGGATATCATAAGATCTTTTTGAAATTTCAATTCTGCGTTCCAGATTATCAGCCTGCCCTACCTCATCAAATGCCATTACAATGACAGCCGCACCGTATCTTTTGATGGCTTTCGCCTGCTTGATGAATTCTTCTTCTCCCCCTTTCAAACTGATGGAATTCACCACACACTTCCCTTGTGCAACTTGCAATCCGGCTTCCAGGATCTCCCATTTGGAAGAGTCGATCATGATAGGAATTCTTGCGATATCCGGCTCTGAAGCAATCAGGTTCAGAAATTTGACCATTGAAGCTTTTCCATCAATCAGCCCGTCGTCAAAATTGACATCAAGGATCTGCGCACCACCTTCCACCTGATGGCGGGCGATGTCTAATGCTTCAGAAAATTTCTCTTCTTTTATGAGTCTTAAAAATTTTTTGGAACCGGCAACATTGGTCCTTTCACCAACATTGATAAAGTTACTCTCCGGCGTTATAATTAGGGGCTCAAGCCCTGATAATCTTAAATATTTCATCAATTTTTTTATTCTTCTAATATGTAATATGCATTGTTTGCATTTTGTTTAAGCAAATCCACATGCTTGCCTAAAGCAGTAAAAATAGGGAACCGTTTATAGGCTAATCCATGTTCTTTTGCAAACTCTTCTATTTCTTCAGTGATTTCATTATAGTACAGGTAGCTGTAATTGGGGAACAGGTGATGGGCAACATGAAAATTAAAATTTCCCAATACATTTCTCACCAGCCAATTGTTTTCCTTTAGATCATTGGTCACCTCGAACTGATGGTGAAGCCAGCTGAACGGAAGCCCGTTCTTTTCATCCAGTTTTGGAAAAGCATTATCAGGAAGCGGATGTAAAGGCAATAAAACGAATAAGGCAAAAATACTTGCCGCAATCACCTGTAAAAACCATGCTCCCAGAGCCAGACCTATAGATACTTTAAAAAATAGGACAGGCACAGCAATTTGATAAAAAAAGTAAAACAGTTTATAGCTCACCATTTTCACCTTTTCAATGCTTGGTATGGCTCCCTGAGTCTTCAGTATCACTCTTTCTTTATCGAAAAAATCCCTGAGATCTCTGATAAACATCCAATTGAACAGGTATAACGGATAAACTAAAAAGAAAAAGAAATGCTGGTATTTCTGGACTCCTTTTGCTTTGATCCACGGAACAATTAAAAGTAACCCACTCTGTTCAATATCCGTATCCCATCCGTCCACATTTGGATAAGCGTGATGGCTTGCAATATGTCTTTTTTTCCAGATATAGGAATTAGCCCCTACAAAATCGAATATCTGCAATACCAATCCGTTTAATTTTTTGCTTTTGTAAATGTTATTATGGGCTGCTTCATGGATTAAGTTTAAATAAATCAACACTAAAGAAATTCCCATCAGTACAAAGCTCAGGATATAAACCAAACGCTTATCTGCATTAAAAACCGCAAAGGTGTATAAACCAAAATAGACCAAAGGCAGGATTACCGCTTTGATCTTAATATAAATATCCCTGTTTTCAGGAATGGCTTCTATTCTCTGGTTCACTTTCTTCCTTAATTCATTAAACAGTTTTGCATCTTCTGAATCTTTTAAGTAACTCGGCTTTTCCATTATAATAAATTTTGTGGTTCATTTAAAGATAATATTTATAACCTTGCCCCTTCACCCTGTTTTAATTAAAAAAATCTATTAAATCATACAAATTCTTTCAATTTTCTCGGCTGATAGTCTTTCACCAGATCCGCAATTGCTTTTATATGATCCGGTGTTGTCCCGCAGCAGCCCCCGATGATATTGATCAACCCTTTTTCTGCATATTCTCTGATCTGTTCAGCCATAAATTCAGGTGTTTCGTCATATTTACCGAATGCATTCGGTAAACCGGCATTAGGGTAAGCTGAAACATAAAATTCTGAATTATGAGCTAACGTTTCTAAGTATGGGGTTAATTGATTGGCTCCCAAGGCACAGTTGAACCCGACACTTAATAAATTCAGATGTGAGATTGAAATGAGAAATGCTTCTGCAGTCTGCCCGCTTAATGTTCTTCCCGAGGCATCCGTAATGGTTCCTGAAACCATGATCGGAATTTTTATTCCTCTTTCTTCCTGTATTTCATCGATAGCGAATAGTGCCGCTTTTGCATTCAGCGTATCAAAAATCGTTTCTACCAATAAGACATCTGAACCTCCGTCTAAAAGGGCTTCGGACTGCTGCTTATAAGCTATTCTCAATTCGTCAAAAGTAATGGCTCTGTAACCGGGATCGTTCACATCCGGGCTTAAGCTTGCTGTTCTATTGGTAGGACCGATGGAGCCCGCTACAAATCTTGGCTTATCAGGAGTTTTTGTCGTGTATTCATCACATGCCTTTCTTGCAATTTTTGCAGATTCATAATTCAGCTCATAAACCAAATCTTCCATATGGTAATCTGCCATAGCAATGGTGGTTCCGGAGAATGTATTGGTTTCAATAATATCTGCTCCCGCTTCCAAATATTTTTTGTGTACCTCTTCAATGGCATGAGGCTGCGTTAATGACAGTAAATCATTGTTTCCTTTTACCAAATGAGGATAATCTTTAAAACGCTCACCGCGATAATCTTCTTCTTCGAATTTGTATCGCTGAAGCATGGTTCCCATCGCCCCGTCCAAAACAAGAATCCTCTTATTAAGTTGAGAGATAAGAGTTGATTGTTGAGAGTCTTGTATACTATTTTTCATTTTCTATTTTTTTGTAATAATTTATAAATCCACTGATCAACTTTTTGCATAAAAGTATCTTTGTGTTAATAAGCTCAAAATCTTCTTTTGTTATATATTAAATTGAGTTTCCAATTCGTAGAAGGAGCCTCTGGCAATGCGAAGAAACTGTAACGTGTCTTTTGAGGTCCTTCTTCCACATCCTTCGGCGATATTTGACGGAATTGAAATAGCAGCTCTTCTAATTTGACTTGTTAAAGCAAATAATTCTTCTTTCGGAAAGCTTGTAGTTAAAGTGTAAATTACATCAACCAATTTTCTTCCTTCAATCCAAACTTCTAATTCTGTATAATCTCTACTCATACTTTTTATCTATAAACTCTCAACCATCGGCTATTAACTAATTCAATGCCTGTTTCAAATCTGCAATAATGTCATCTACATTTTCCAAGCCAACAGAACAACGAACTAAACCGGCTGTAATTCCCACTTCATTTCTTTCTTCGTCTGTTAATTTGGAATGCGTAGTAGAAGCCGGATGTGTTACGATAGTTCTTGTATCACCTAGGTTCGCAGAAAGTGAACACATTTTTATATTATCTAAAAATTTCCTGCCACCTTCAATTCCGCCTTTTATCTCGAATGCTACAATATTTCCGCCTAATTTCATCTGCTTTTTAGCAATCTCATACCCCGGATGTGATTTCAGGAAGGGGTACTTTACCAGTTCCACATTCGGGTGGGTTTCCAAGAATTCTGCTACTTTCAATGCATTCTCACAATGCTTTTCCACACGGATTGCCAGTGTTTCAAGGCTTTTTGATAAAACCCATGCGTTAAAAGGCGACATTGCAGGCCCTGTGTTTCTTGCGAAAAGATAAATCTCTCTTATAAGATCGGCTTTTCCTACTGCAACACCTCCCAAAACCCTGCCTTGTCCATCGATTAGCTTTGTTGCGGAATGTACAACAATATCTGCACCATATTTTATTGGTTGTTGAAGATAAGGGGTTGCAAAACAGTTGTCTACAATAAAGATCAGGTCATGTTTTTTTGCAATTTGCCCAAAAAATTCAAGGTCTAGGATCTCAATGGCCGGATTGGTCGGAGTTTCAAGATATAAGATCTTTGTATTCGGTTTTATGTATTGTTCAACATTTTCAGCATCCTCGGCTTTGAAATAAGATGTTTCAATATTCCATTTTGGAAAATATTTAGTGAACAGTGTGTGGGTAGAACCAAAAACCGACTGGCAGCTTACAATATGGTCTCCGGCATCCAATAACGTTGCAAATGTTGAATAGATTGCCGCCATGCCTGTTGCAAAAGCATAACCCGCTTCCGCACCTTCCATCTTAGCAATTTTGTCTGTGAACTCTGTTACATTAGGATTTGAGAACCTACTGTATAGATTTTTAGATTTTTCTTCTGCAAAACTGGCCCTCATATCTTCCGCATCCTGAAAAATGAAACTGGATGTAAGGTATAACGGCGTAGAATGTTCATCAAACTGGGTTCTTTCAGTCTGGGTTCTTATTGCAGATGTTTCGAAATTTTCCATATTGTTTTAAAATGTAACAATGTATCAGTTTAGCAATGTAACAATGGGATTCTTCATTTCATTTATGAATTTTGTTCGCTGTATTCATAATGACAATTGTAATGAATATTGTTAAATTGTTACATTATTAAATTGTTATATTAATATTATTATTTGGTTTCGCTTACTCTTAAGATGTCTCCGAAAACTCCTCTTGCTGTAACCTGTGCTCCGGCTCCGGCTCCCATAATCACGATCGGATGTTCCCCATAACTTTCGGTATAGATCTCAAAAATTGAATCGGAACCTTTTAGCTGTCCTAAAGCAGAACCTGCAGGAACTGAAACTAATTTCACATCAAGTTCTCCTTTATCTTTTTGAAGGTCTCCATGCAAGTCTCCTACATATCTCAAAACATGGCCAGGTTCCTGATTTTCTTTAATATTCTGATATTCTTCGTCCAGTTCTGCTAATCTTGAGATGAATTCATTCTTTTCAATAGAAAGAAGATTCTCCGGGATTAAATTCTGGATTTTAATATCGCTGAATTCATTGATCAGGTCTAATTCTCTTGCCAGGATCAACAGTTTTCTTGCCACATCATTTCCTGAAAGGTCTTCGCGTGGATCAGGCTCTGTAAATCCTTTGTCCATTGCTTCTCCTATAATGGTTGAGAATTGGTCATTTCTCACAGAAAAATTATTGAAGATATAGCTTAACGAACCGGAGAATACGCCTTTAATTCTCGTAATATTCTCTCCTGAAAGATGCAGTAATTTAATCGTATCGATTAATGGCAGACCGGCACCTACGTTAGTTTCGTACAAATAACGTCTGTTATTTTTGTTCAACGTATATCTTAGTTTACGATATTCTTCTATAGGTAAGGTATTGAAGATTTTATTGGATGAAACCAGATCAAACCCGTTCTCTGCCAGAGTATGGTAGTTTTTAACAAAATCTTTGCTGGCTGTATTATCTACTACAATAAGGTTCTCCAATTGGTTTTCCTTGGAGAAGCTAATCAATTCATTAACACTTGAAGGGTTTTCTGCAACCAAGACCTCATCGCTCCAAGACCTGTCAAAACCTTTTTTATTGAAGGCAATTTTTCTGGAATTGGCTACAGCAACCACTTTTAAATCTATTTTTTTACGTCTTTTAATTTCTTCTGAGGATTCCAATACCTGATCGATCAGGGTTTTCCCTACGTTTCCATGCCCGATAATAGCCAGATGAACGGTTTTAGGCTTTTTGAAAATTTCGGATTCAATGATGTTTTTAGTTTTTTCATCCTGCGATGAGGTAACTACAATATTCACACGGTTTTCACCTGAGATCTGATTTAAAAGTAATGGAAAAACATTATTTCTGGCCAGCTCTGCCAAAACCTTGTTGAAATCTTCGGTCACAAAACCTAATACAGAAACATTGTTAATGCTGTAAATCTGAGAAACTTTTCCCGATTTCCTTTCTGCTTCGAATTCATCAATGAGACAGCTGACAGCTTTTTCGGCATCATTTTCCTGTACCAGAATTGAGATTCCATTTTCAATGGCCTGTTGGGAAATTACACCCACGCTGATCCTTGCCAGTGTAAGCGCTTTAAAAATTCGTCCGTCAATGCCGATTTCCCCCAAGAAGTCTTCTCCTTCAAACCGGATGATGGATCTATTTTTCAAAAATTTTATTTCGTTGGCATTCTTCATCTTCTACAAAATATTTTTTATAATGTTATTTAATTGTTCGTATTCCATTAGAAAAGCATCGTGCCCATGCATCGATTTTATTTCATGATAGAAAACATTTCCTTTGTTTTCCTTCAATTTTTCAAAACACATTCGGATTTCGGAGGCGGGGAAAAACAAATCTGTATCCACAGAGACCAGATGTATCTGTGCTTCTATATTTCCCAAGCTTTTTTCTTCTGTATTAATAGTCATCAGCAGATGATTCATCAATCGATAAGCAATTAAACTAAATCTTTCGTTTAATGAATTCCCATGATAAATAAGCCAGTCTTCCGATTTCAGGCGTTGTTTTTCCTGATCATATCTGTTTTGAAACCTGTCGTTTAGAGACTGAGGGGTCCTGTAACATAACATGGCATGAATTCTGGCCTTTTGCAATGGCTCCTGATCTACATTCAATAAGAACTTCTGAACCATGCATTGGGCATGAAGCCAGTCGTGGGTTTTGAAGTCACATGCAATAGGAATGAAAATTCGGGCCAATCCGGGTTTTTTAGCCAGCATTTCCCAGCCTATTCCACCACCGAGAGAGCCACCAATAACAGCATATAAGTTTTTAATATCAAGAGCTTCAATACCATTCAGAAATATATTAGCCATATCTGAAGGGCCGAAGTCTTCATATTCATCAATAAAAAAATCATCGTACCCGTTTCCCGGGATGTTGAAACACAGAACCGTATATTTATCTGTATCAATAACCTGATTTCTCCCGATTAACTGTTTCCACCAGCCTTCTTCCCCGGAAACATTTGAATTTCCGGTAAGAGCATGATTAACCAAAACTATGGGAGCCGTAAACAACTCCTGCCCGAAGAGCTGATAGCTCAATGGGATATGGTATTCCTTTCCGGAATTGGTTTGATACGAGAGATTAATATAGTTTAGTTCTGTTTTCAATTCTATCATTTTATAATACAATTGAAAATGCCACAAGAAAGGGCTGAAAAAATTCAGTAAGTTATCTGTCCAAAATAATTCTGGTAGAACGTAGCACCTTCATCGCTTTTGCAAAGGGTTGCTAAGGTTTCACAGGGTCTATTCCCTCAACCTTTCTGGATAACATTTTCAATATTTGAATGAACGATGCTGCAAAGATAGTTTTTTTCTTTTAAATATTTAAAAAAAATTAATTTATTATCAAAAACCCTACAGACACAAGAGTTTCAAAGTTCTGTTAAGGTTTGTTCAGATTCAAAAAATTGGAATTATTTCTCAAAAAAGCTACCTTCGTGCTGAAAAATGATGAGATATGATTGCTGAAAAACAGAGATTACAGGATGCTAACTGGAAAAACTGGGGTCCCTATGTAAGTAACAGACAATGGGGAAATGTGCGTGAGGATTACAGTCCAAACGGTAATGCCTGGGGTTTTGCCAATCACGACAGGGCGGAAAGTTATACTTACCGTTGGGGAGAGGAAGGTATTGCCGGGATTTCAGATGCCAAACAACTTTTATGCTTCGGGCTTTCTTTCTGGAACAAAAAGGATAAGATGGTGAAGGAACGCTTTTTCGGACTGAGCAATCCTCAGGGAAATCACGGTGAGGACATCAAAGAGCTCTTTTATTACCTTGATAATACACCTACCCACAGCTATATGAAAATGGTGTACAAGTATCCTATCAACGAATTTCCTTATGAAGACCTCGTTACGGAAAACGGAAAACGCAGCAAAAAGGAACCGGAATATGAGATTTTTGATACCGGAATTTTTGATAATAATGAATATTTCGATATTTTTATAGAGTACTGTAAAGCCAGTACCGATGATATTCTGGTAAGGGTAGAGGTATGTAACAGAAGCGGGAAGGATGCTCCTATCCTAGTTGCCCCGACCCTTTGGTTCAGAAATAACTGGAAATGGGGATATAATACTTATAAGCCCCAACTGAATGCCTCTTATGAAGGATGTATTGATATTCATCATGACAGTATTTCCATCAAAAAGTTTTATTCAAGGAACACTCATGCCAGGAGTGTATTTTGCGAAAATGAAACCAATACACCAAAGCTGTACGGGGCTCCTGCTTCCGAAAACATTTATTTTAAGGACGGGATCAATGATCATATCATTCGCAATACCGATACCGTCAATCCTGAAAAGAGAGGAACAAAGGCTTCTTTTTTGATCGATGAGATCATTGAAGCCGGGCAGTCGAAAACTTTTGAATTCAGACTGACCGCCCATGAACATGATGAGCCATTTTATCAGTTTGATGAAATCTTTAATATAAGACTGGCTGAATGCAACGAGTTTTATGCGGATATTCAACACGATGTAACTGATGAGGATGAAAGGAACGTACAAAGACAGGCTTTTGCAGGTTTGCTTTGGAATAAACAGTTTTATCATTATAATGTAGGAAAATGGCTGAAAGGCGATCCTAATTTTGATGCTCCAAGAAATTTTAATGATTATGTAAGAAATACGGAATGGAATCACCTGCATAATAAAGATATTATCTCCATGCCCGATAAATGGGAATATCCGTGGTATGCAACCTGGGATCTGGCTTTCCATTGCGTCCCTCTTTCTATTATAGATGCTGAGTTTGCCAAAGGACAGCTTCTTTTGCTGACCAAGGAATGGTATATGCACCCGAACGGCCAGCTCCCTGCCTATGAATGGAACCTGAGCGATGTGAACCCGCCTGTACACGCATGGTCCTGTTTCAGGGTTTTTAAGATTGACGAAAAGCAGAATGGAAAGCCGGATCTTTTATTCCTTGAAAAGGTTTTCCAAAAGCTGTTGCTTAATTTCACATGGTGGGTCAACCGGAAGGATAAAAACGGTAATAATATTTTCGGGGGCGGATTCCTTGGTCTCGATAATATTGGTGCTTTTGACAGGAATATGATATTAAAAGACGGCCAGTATCTGGAACAGGCTGACGGAACAAGCTGGATGGCCATGTATGCCCTGAATATGATGCGAATTGCCATGGAGCTTGCCCAATATTATCAGGTGTATGAGGATATGGCGATCAAATTCTTTGAACATTATCTTTATATTGCGGAAGCCATGGAAAATCTCGGGGAAGGAACAAAAGGCCTGTGGAATGAGGAAGATGGCTTCTTTTATGATGTGCTTCAGCTTGGGAACGGTGAAAGTGTTTCCCTGCGGTTGAGAAGTATAGTAGGATTGATACCGCTGTTTGCCGTAGAAATTATTGACCATCACTTACTGGAAAAGATGCCTAATTTCCGGGAAAGGATGGACTGGGTACTGAAGAATAAGCCTGAGCTTACAAAATTAGTTTCCCACTGGGATGAAGAGGGACAGGGAAGAAAGCACCTGATGAGTATTCTACGTAAAAACCGTTTGACGAAAGTGTTGACAAGAATGCTTGATGAAAAGGAATTTTTAAGCTCTTATGGTATCCGGGCCATGTCTAAGGTGTATGAAGAAAATCCGTTTGTTTTCTCTGTACATGGCAATGAAAATGTGGTTTATTATACTCCTGCCGAAAGTGACAGCAGGATGTTCGGCGGAAACAGTAACTGGAGGGGACCGATCTGGTTTCCGATTAACTTCCTTATTGTTGAAAGCTTACAGCGTTTTCACTTTTATTATGGAAACAGCTTAAAAGTTGAATTCCCGACCGGAAGCGGCGATAAGAAAAATCTCGATGAAGTGGCCCAAAATATAAGCAAAAGGCTTTGCTCTATCTTTTTAAAAGATGAAGACGGACAGAGGGCATTCAATGGAGGAAATGAAATATTTAATCATAATGAGTATTTCAAGGATTATATTACGTTTTATGAATATTTTCACGGGGATAACGGCCGCGGTGTAGGAGCTTCTCACCAGACCGGATGGACCGCCACTGTAGCGAAACTTATGAAACCCCGATTAACAATATAGAAAACCGGCCTAAAGGCCGGTTTTCTGTTATAACAGATCAGTTCTTTTTTAATTAAAAAATCCCGGATCTGAATTTAGCCGGTAGATTTTTAGAGTTTTTAAAACCATAAACATATATTTTTTTGCATAAGCATAAACATGATGCCTACTTTAATAAAGTCTTAATAAGATAATTCCATTTTATGAGAAATAATACAAAATAATTTGTATTCCCGTTTAAGTAAATTTGCGGTTCATAAAAAAGCATAACATGAAAACAAAATTATTTTTCTGGATGTTCCTGATGGTGTCATTAGGAATCCCGGCGCAGATTGTCAGTATTCCTGATACCAATTTTAAGGCATTGCTGTTATTGTCCAGTCCCACATATCAAATCGCTAAAGACCATAGCGGAAACTGGGTGAAAATAGATGCCAATAATGATGGAGAAATACAGCAAAGTGAAGCCGATAATATAAGCTGGTTATTTGCCGGGGATGATTACAATCATAATTATCATATACAATCCATAACAGGTATAAAGAGCTTTAACAATGTTACTGATTTAAGAATTCAGGCCGCTCAGCTATCTTCTTCCCTAGATCTTTCCAACATGAGCAGCCTTACCTCCCTCACCATGCATAGTCCTGCTACAAGCGCAAATTTATCCGGGCTGGTAAATCTTCAACTTTTAGACTGCTCGTCAAACAATTTCACCACGTTGGATTTAAGCGGGCTCAATAATCTGGAGATTTTATATGCTTATTTTGGAAATTTATCTTCTATTAATTTCCCCAATTCAAATCTTAAGCAACTGAAAATAAATCATAATAATTTAACTGCCTTGGATGTAAGCCAATACACTCAATTAACGTATCTGGATTGCAGCGAAAACCAAATTTCCACCCTTAATCTGACAGGATTAAATCAACTGGAAACGCTGGATGTCAAGAAAAACTTATTAACCAGCCTGAATCTATCCGGCTGCAATAGCCTAAATATACTTTATTGCTACAATAATTTATTAACTACTTTAGACCTGAGCAATAAACCTTACCTGACAGATGTATACTCGTCTTCTAATCTTTTACAAAACATCAATATAACCAACTCCAGCAATATAGAATATCTGCATCTTTATGATAATAAACTTACCGGCTTTTTGGACCTGTCTTCTCTCACTAAGATTTTGGGAATACATGTAGGAAAAAACCTGCTCACAAAACTTGATGCAAGCAATGGGAAATATCATAATCTAAATGGCAGCAATAATTATTTGTACATAAGTGATAACCCTAATCTGGAAACACTGATTTTTAAAAATATTTCTCCGAATGCCTCTTATATTGACGGGATATTCTACCCTACGGGCTTCTCCAATCTGCCGGTATTCAAACACATCTGCTGCGATGAGAACTATAAAATGGGGTTTGCCCAATCTCTTCTGACCCAAAACATTAAAAAAGTAATGGTGGTTACAGATTGTAATTTCTCACTGAACTGCACTCAAAACATTACCATCCCCGATCCTAATTTTAAACAGTATCTGGTGGAAAATTTTGACTTCAATAATGATGGTGAAATCTGTGACTCTGAAGCGGAAAAAGCTGTAATTATCAATTGTCCGAATCTTAATATCGGCTCCTCGCAGGGCCTCGGCAGCTTTAAAAATATTATGTCTTTAAACATTTCTCATAATCAGATCCCGGATTTGGAGCTTAGCAACCTGAAAAGTTTAACAACGCTGAACTGTACTTATAATAATCTTACGTTATTGGATACTTCTGAAAACATAAAACTCGAGGGGCTTGATTTCAATAATAATCCCTCTTTACAAAAGCTCTTCATTAAAAACGGAGGTATGCAGTATATTGCCAATTATGTAAGTCCTACAGAAATATATTCTGATTATACTTTTCTTAATACGGATATACAATACGTTTGTGCAGATGATTCCGAATTAGAAATGGTAAATGCCGTCTTAGCACATGAAGGCAAAACTGCCAGTGTAAGTTCCTATTGCACCTCAGTTCCCGGCGGTAACTATAATACGATTACCGGAACGGTACGATTTGATGAAAATAACAATGGCTGCGATACGAGTGATGAGATCTTTGAACACATGAAACTGAAAATAGATGATGGAACCACAACAGGAGAAACTTTCGTCAAGAGCAGTGGAAACTATGACCTGTACATCCAGGCAGGGAGCTTCACAGTAACTGCGGAACCGGAAAACCCTGCTTTATTTACCGTAACTCCGGCCTCTTTTAATGTCAACTTTGCGGATAGCAATAACAATATTTCCACTCAAAACATCTGTGTTACCAAAAACGGAACGGTGAACGACCTTGAAGTGGTGATTGCTCCTGTTACAGATGCAAGACCGGGGTTTGACGCAACTTATAAACTGATCTGGAGAAATAAAGGCAATACTACGCTTTCAGGTTCTGCTGTCCTTACTTTTGATGCTTCTAAGATGAGCTTTGTGTCTTCTGTATTGCCATCAACGGTTTCAGGAAGCCAGGTAACTTTCAGCTTCACTAATTTAAAGCCTTACCAGAACAAGGCTTCTGAGATCACTTTCAACATCAATGCTCCTACCCACCCTACTCACCCGGTGAATATCGGGGATATCCTGAATTTCTCTGCTGGGATAAATCCTACTGCAGGGGATCTTAATCCGAGTGACAATCTGTTTTCTTTTAACCAGACGGTAGTAGGTTCTTTCGACCCTAATGATATCACGTGTCTTGAAGGAAGCCAGATCCCTCTGTCTATGGTAGGTAAATACCTGCATTATATGGTCAATTTTGAGAATACGGGAACAGCTCCGGCGACTAATATTGTCGTTGAAATGAACATCAATCCTGATGATTTTGATGTGTCTTCCCTGCAGCTGCAGAATACCTCACACAGCAGCTATACAAAAGTGACAGGGAATAAAGTGGAGTTTATCATGAAGGATATCAATTTAGCAGCTGCCGCCCATGGAAATGTGGCTTTAAAGTTAAAATCAAAAAATAACCTGGTTTCAGGGGACAGCGTAACCAACCATGCGAATATTTATTTTGACTATAATTTCCCGGTGGAAACCAATGAAGCCAACACGACAGTTACCAATGCTACTTTGCAGGCTACAGATGCCGTTAAAGAGGATATTTCCGCCAATATTTATCCAAATCCTACCCAAGGGGAGGTGAATGTGGAAGCAGGCTCAAAGATCAGATTCATTGAAGTGTATGATGCACAGGGAAGAATTATACAAAAGCATACGGGAATCAATTCTGAAAAAACAAAAGTAATGATCCACAGTGCTGCCTCAGGAGTCTATTTCTTCAAAATAATCACCGAGAAAAATACTCTCATGAAGAAGGTTATTAAGAATTAAGACTGAATATTATAAAACCCTTAAAAGCCAGTTCCTGACTGGCTTTTAACACTCAATATTATTAATAGTAAAATTTAATTAAACATAAATACCTGATCAGCTAGTTGAGTATAGTTAACACTTATTGAGAAAACCTCTACATTTATTCATAAAAGGGACACTCTTATGTATTGATATATTATATCTGTTTATTGTTTGGGTACTTTTGTAATATCGTTAAACAATATATGAAAACAAAATTATTTTTATTCGTTCTCCTGATGATCTCATTGGGAATCCGGGCTCAGGTTGTTACTATTCCCGATGCCAACTTTAAAGCAAAGCTCTTATCTTCTTCTCCCGGCAATACGATTGCAAAGAATTTAAGCGGAAATTATTTTGCCATAGATGCCAATAGTGACGGACAGATACAGCAGACTGAAGCGGACCAGGTAAGTGCTCTGGAAATTATTAATATTGACCCTCCGTCTCCAACGAATCCTATCCAAAATTATCAGGGAATTTTATCTTTTACCAATATTAAAAAAATTAAGTTTCATTATTGGAATAATCCAAGCAGTACATTCAATATTTCCAATCTTGGTCTTTTGGAGGATCTGGACATCTATTTTCAGAATTCTAATCCGGGAAATGCTTCTGTAACCAATTGTTCAAATCTGAAAAACTTTTCCATATCCGGTATCGTTCTTCAAAACTTCACGAATAACCCCGCTCTGAAAAATGTCAGTATTGGATTCCCAACAACAGCTATTCCTCAAAATATTCTAACAAGTATTGAGAGCCTGGCAAATTTAGAAATCCTAACTCTGGGAGGCATACCTAATTTTGGAATGACATCAGGGACATTGAATCTTAGTAATCACCAGCATTTACAACAAGTTAATATATCCACTGTACCTTTATCATTTTTAAATCTAAGCCATTGTAATCTGCTAAATACAGTCAATATACACATGGCATATACATCCCCTAACCAAAATCCCAACTATTTTGGGGGCCTAGACATTAGCAATTGTCAGCTTATTACTAATTTGATTTTGGCAGGAGACTCAAATGTAGGAAATCTTACCGCAGATAATTGTCCAAATCTGCAAGTCATACAATGTGATTCCGATTATTTGGGTTCTTTCAGTGCAAACAACTGCCCGGTCTTAAATAATATACAATTACATTCATTGGAAGGTAGCATATCGAGCAATCCTTTTCAGGCTGCAAACTGCCCGAACCTAAAAACGGTTACCATCAACCAATATGGCTATGATTCTTTTGACGGAACGCCTATTGTAAACCTTGAGCATCTTTATCTTGGCACGCCAAGCTATTATCCGGGATATTATACCAACTTTTTCGGGCCGCTTCAAAATTTAAATATCAGTAACAATTTGCAAATTAAGACATTAGGAATAAGCAATCATATACTTACTCAGCTAAACATCAACGGATTACCAAAATTGGAAACGGTAGGAATAGGGGTAACCTATATTCCAGATCCCATGTTTTCTCCTCAACCCGGTTTTGCTACCCAATTCCTGCAATCAGTGAATATCCAAAACTGCCCGCTGCTTACTTCTGCTGTTTTTGAGGGGCAGGAAGGTTTAAAAACCGTTAACATTAAAAACTGCCCGAGTTTACAGCAGTTTGTTCATTCCAGTTCTATAAATTTCCCGGTTATACATCCTATCTGGAGCCTTCAAAGTCTGGATATGGAAAATTGTGCTGCCCTGAACTCTGTCAATGTAAGTTTCAATCAGCTAAATCATTTAAGCATAACGAACTGTCAGAATTTAGAAACAGTAGATGCTATACAGAATGAATTAACATCCTTTGATTTTCCAAACACTACTAATCTGAAAACATTAAACCTTACCGGAAATAAGTTTACCAATCTTAATGTATCGTCTATCCCGAGTGTTATTTCCCTGGATTGTGCCTTTAATTTACTAAATACCGTCACAGGTACTTCCTCCAGCCTTAAAAACCTGAGTGTTTTAAACAATAATTTAACAGATCTGGATATTGACAACTTCCCTAACCTGGATTCCCTCATTATAGGAAATAACAAAATGGTAGATGTAGACTTCAGTGGGCATCCCAACATAAGGATCATCTATGAAACTCATCCTGATATGGTCTATTATACTTCTATGGGCCTAGCCGTAACAAACCCTCCAACATACACAAAAACATTTAATGTAAATAATTGTACCAATCTGGAAGGCCTTCTGTTGCTATCAACCTCCTTGGAAAAGATCTTTATAAAGAACGGTGTTAATGATAACCTTTATTTATGGAATGCTCCCAATCTTCAGTATATATGCTGTGATGACCTGGAGGTATCAACAGTTCAGGATATGCTGGTTTCCAATATGATTACAGGGTGTAATGTAAACACGTACTGTAATTTCACTCCCGGCGGAAACTATAATACCATTACCGGAAAAGTACGATTTGATGAGAATAATAATGGTTGTGATACCAATGATGAGGTTTTCGAGCACATGAAACTGAAAATAGATGATGGAACCACTACAGGTGAAACTTTCGTGAAAAGTAACGGGAATTATGACCTGCACACTCAGGCAGGCAGTTTCACCATTACAGCAGAACCTGAAAATCCTTCGTTATTTACAGTGACTCCGGCTACTTTTACAACTAGTTTTGCAGATAATAACAATCATATTTCCACTCAAAACATCTGTGTAACCAAAAACGGAACGGTGAATGATCTTGAAGTGGTGATCGCTCCTGTAACGGATGCAAGACCGGGATTTGATGCTGTTTACAAGTTAATCTGGAGAAATAAAGGCAATACAACGCTTTCAGGGAATGTTACACTTTCTTTTGATGCTTCCAAAATGAGCTATATTTCTTCTGTATTGCCATCAACGGTTTCAGGAAGCCAGGTAACTTTCAACTTTAACAATTTAAAACCTTACGGGAATACGGCTTCGGAGATCACGTTCAATATCAATGCTCCTACCCACCCTATTCATCCTGTGAATATAGGGGATATTCTTATTTTCTCTGCGACGGTAAACCCTACTTCGGGAGATCTTAATCCGAGTGACAATCAATTTACCTATAATCAGACGGTAGTAGG
The DNA here is from genome assembly GCF_014204415.1 of Chryseobacterium defluvii. Lineage (GTDB taxonomy): Bacteria > Bacteroidota > Bacteroidia > Flavobacteriales > Weeksellaceae > Chryseobacterium > Chryseobacterium defluvii_A. The sequence continues at coordinate 39,384 of NZ_JACHLE010000002.1, forward strand.
TTCTTTTGACCCTAATGACATTACCTGTTTGGAAGGAAACCAGATCCCTCTGTCTATGGTGGGTAAATACCTGCACTATATTGTTAACTTTGAGAATACGGGAACAGCTCCGGCTACCAATATTGTGGTTGAGATGACTATTAATCCTGATGATTTTGATGTCTCTTCTTTGCAGCTGCAGAATACTTCACACAGCAGCTATACAAAAGTAACGGGCAACAAGGTGGAGTTTATCATGAAGGATATCAATTTAGCAGCGGCTGCACATGGAAATGTGGCTTTAAAGCTAAAATCAAAGAACAATCTGGTTTCAGGAGACAGTGTAACCAATCAGGCGAATATTTATTTTGATTACAATTTCCCGGTAGAAACCAATGAAGCGAATACTATGATTACCAATACTACTTTACAGGCTACAGATGCCGTTAAAGATGGTATCACTGCCAATATTTATCCAAATCCTACCCAAGGTGAGGTGAATGTGGAAACGGGCTCAAAGATCAGGTCCATCGAAGTGTATGATGCACAGGGAAGGATTATTCAAAAGCATATGGGAATCAATTCTGAAAAAACAAAAGTATTGATCCACAATGCTGCTTCAGGGGTTTATTTCTTCAAAATAATCACTGAGAAAGACAGCTTTATGAAGAAGGTGATTAAAAATTAATTTTTTAGAATATGTTATTAAACTGCTGCCAATAAATATTGGCAGCAGTTTTTATTTTTCGTCCGAAAGGGTAATTAAGACCAATTAAAATTTCAGATAGGGATTGTATCCGATTTAACTAATATTCCGGTTTCAGGGTGGGGCGGATCGAAGATCCGCCCCACCCTGAAACCGGAATATTAGTTAAACCTGTTCTCCATTCACAAAAACTTCATAGCCGATCTCTACATTCGGCTCCAGGGTTTTAGAAACAGAGCAATATTTTTCAAAAGACAGCTGAGCTGCTTTCCATGCTTTTTTGGGATCCAGATTTCCTTCCAGAAAGAACCTAACCTTAATAGATTTAAATGGTTTTGCGTCTTCTACAGGCACTCTTTCGCCCTCCACTTCAGCTTTAAAGCCTGTAATTTCCTGTCTTTGCTTTTTTAAAATGGAAACCACATCTATCCCGCTGCATCCGGCCACTGCCATCAGTACACTCTCCATAGGGGAAACACCTTTTGCTCCCGGCTGGGAAGTGTTATCTAAAAGAATTGAATTTCCCTGAGTATTGGTACATTCGAATAAAAAATCGTCGTTGATTCTGTTAAGTGTTATTTTCATTATTGATATTGAATTATTTTAGATGCTTCGAATTCGCTCAGCATGACAAATAATAATTGATTAATGATAAACGATTGCTCATTTAAAATTTTTAATTCCTCTGTCATGCTGAACGAAGTCGAAGTATTTTTTTAGCGATTGCCCTATGCAAAATTATAAAATTCCTCTCGCTTTTATCTCCAGATATTTATTGATAACGTCAATATTTAAGTTTTCCGGAAGTGTGTATACCGTATAGATCCCATATTTACGAAGCTCCTGAATGATGAGTTTCTTTTCAAATTCAAATTTTTCTGCAATGATCTCATCATAAATTTCCTGCATGCTTTCAGGATTTTTATGGATCAGGGTCTGTAATTCGGCATTCTTAAAAAATACAACGACCAGTAAATGGTTTTTGGCAATTCCCCGAAGGTATTTCAGCTGCCTGTTCAGTCCGTCCAGTGTTTCGAAATTGGTAAAAAGCAGGATAAGGCTTCTCTGATTAATGGAATATTTTACATCCTGATATAATCTGTTAAAATCGCTTTCAAAAAAGTTAGTCTTTACGTTATAAAGTGCTTCTGATATTTTTTTTAACTGTCCAGATTTATTTTCTGCTGCGATCTTATTTTCTGTTTTTTTGGAGAATGTCATCATTCCGGCCCTGTCTCCCTTTTTCAGGATAATATGTGACAACGCCATGGTCGCATTGATGGAGTAATCCAAAAGGCTTAAACCTTTGAAAGGCATCTTCATGGTTCTTCCAGTATCGATCAGCATGAAAATACGCTGGGATTTTTCATCCTGAAACTGATTCACCATCAAACGATTAGCTTTAGAGGTTGCCTTCCAGTTGATCGTTCTGATATCATCTCCGGGTACATATTCTTTGATCTGTTCAAACTCCATGGTATGGCCCAGTTTTCTTATTTTTTTGATCCCGCCTAATAAAAACTCGCTCTGAAGCGCCATCAGTTCATATTTCCTCAGATGAATGAATGACGGATAGGACGGCAGCATAGCATCTTTCTGGAAATTAAATCTTTTCGCAATAAAACCGGCCGGCGATGATATATAAATATTTAAACTTCCGAAACAATATTCTCCCCGTTCTTTCGGTTCCAAAACATATTGGAAATAAGTATTCTTTCCCGGCTTAACCTGCTTCGTGATCAAAAAATCTCTTTTCTGGAACTGAAACGGAATTTCATCAATGATCTTCAGATCAATTCTAAAATTATAATTATTCCTGATATCAATTTTAACCGGATTTTCATCACCATTGGACAATTTTTCAGGTAAGATTCTCTGTGCCGAAATTCCGTTTTTCCGATTAAAGATCAGGAGATAATCTACCATTGCTGTTAGGAAACAAAGCAATAAAACAATATGAGCCACTATCATCAGGAACGGAAAGAAGAATGCCAGCACATAGAGTATCCCTACTCCTATGAGCACAAAGAAAAAACGGTTATTGATGTATAGGTTTTTCATTTTTAAGGTTGCAGGTTATAGGAATTAGGTTGTAGGCCGATACCAGGTTAAAAGGCAAATAGTTTTAATAATTATTTTAATGAATTAATTAATCCGTTTAACATTTTTGAAATTTCTATAATATCTATGTTTAATTTTAAATAATCTGCTTCATTTAAGAAACCAAGATTTTTAGAAATTATTAATTGTGTTTCCAATTCGGCACAGCTTCCTCTTGCTATTTTCAAAAACTGAAGATAATCCGGTTTACTTCTTCTGGAATTCCCTTCAGCAATATTTGACGGTATTGAAACTGAAGCTCTTCTAATTTGGGAGGCCAGTCCATACATTTCATCTTTAGGAAAAACTTCAGTAGCCTTATACATCTTAGTAACAAAGTCAATGGATTTCTGCCAAACTAAAAGCTCTTTAAAATTTGCCATAATTAATGTGTTTTCAAGCAACTATAATCTGCTACCCATTACCTGCTGCCTATCTTGGTATTTCTATTCCTTCTAAGATCTGGCGGATAATTTCATCTGCCGTCAGACCTTCCATTTCTCTTTCCGGCGAAACGATCACTCTGTGCCTTAATACGGCATAACTCGCTTCTTTGATATCTTCAGGAGTGACAAAATCTCTTCCTCTCAAGGCTGCAAAAGCTTTTGAGGCCGTAAGTAATGCTAAACTGGCTCTTGGTGATGCTCCCAGATATAAGAATTGGTTTTCGCGTGTATTCACAATAATTTTTGCAATATATTCCATCAGCTGCGCCTCCACAATAATTTCTTTCACAAGATGCTGATAGTTTTTTAACTGCTGGGCAGTGATCACACGATTGACCGCTTCCGTTTTATCTTCAGTTTTATTTTCGTGCTGGTTTTTAATAATGGCAATCTCCTGTTGAAGGTTGGGATAATTTACATTGATCTTGAACAAAAAACGGTCCAGCTGTGCTTCAGGAAGCCTGTAAGTGCCTTCATGTTCAATAGGGTTTTGCGTAGCTACCACCAAAAAAGGTTCATCCATCCGATAACGCGTTCCATCCATCGTGATCTGTCTTTCTTCCATTACTTCAAACAATGCAGCCTGGGTTTTTGCAGGAGACCTGTTGATCTCATCAATCAAAATAAAACTGGAGAAAATGGGGCCTTTTTTAAATTCAAATTCGGAGTTTTTGACATTGAAAATGGAGGTTCCCAAAATATCCGAGGGCATGAGATCCGGTGTAAACTGAATCCTGCTGAAACCCACGTCAATGGTCTTAGCCAATAATTTTGCCGTAATGGTTTTTGCAACACCTGGAACTCCCTCTATCAGTACGTGCCCGTTTGATAAAAGCGCTGCCAGAAGATGCTCGATCATGCTCTCCTGTCCTACAATCACTTTCGCGATTTCAGACTTTACTTTATCTAAGCTTATACGCAGTTCGATCATATCGATTCTGGATTCGAACTCGTTTTCCTTTTTTTCCAGATTTATAAAACTTTGATTTTCTGAATTCCCAAAATTTTCAAGGTTTTCCATAATTTATATTTTTTGATAGTTTTGATCGGAATTTATCCGATCCTATGTTAAACCGCCCCTTCGGGACTTTCTTTTCTCTTTGAATTTACTTTAATATTTCATCCAGCAGATTGTTCATTCTTCCCAAGTCTTCTTTCATTACGCTTGCATACGGATCCTGAGCTTTTTTGATAAGGTTTACTGCTTCATTGATCATTTCTACCGTTTTTCCGGTTTTTAAATGTAATTTTTTTACAAATTCTTCATCTAAATGCTGGGTATCTATGAGAAGATCCATTCTCACCCTGTTTAAGAAATACTGTGCTTTCTTTGCCATCATATCATGAAAATCCCCTTCCTGAAGATAAAGATTCCCAATACTTTTCACAAAATCCACTGAGGTATTTTTCAAAGGTTCCATAATAGGAACGATACGCTGTTTTCTTTTGGCATTGAAGAAAACAAACAAGGCCAAACCTCCCAAAAGTACCCACCATGCATATTTTAGCGCAGGCTTTGATAGGATGAATCTCATAAAGAAATTCGAAACCTTTGTATTACTTTCTACAAACCAGAGTGTTTCTTTACCATCAAGATACGAAAAAACATCCTGGGCATATTTTACATTGCCTGTTTTAAGAAGATAGTAATTGGTAAGGAATAGCGGTTCGCAGTGAACATAAATAGTTCCTTTTCCAAATTTTGCCTTAATAAAATTTGCCTGGTCCTCATTATTTTTCTCAACGGTTTTTCCCAAAATTTCAACCTCCGGTTTAATATAGGTAAACCCTCTTCCTGAAGGGAACTTATCTAATTTTATGAAATCATTCTGATATTTCCTGTCTGTTAATTTTAAAACATTCTGCTCCTCGAAGGAGATATTTGAATCATAATATCCAATACTATCGGAGATTTCTTTGGGCATCCGGCTTACGATCAGCATAGCATCGGAACCTTTGGAAACCTGGTCCAGAATTTTGTTCCAGGATTCCGTATCAAGGTCACTTTCAATGACCAGGATATTATGCGGATCTTTTTTATATCTGCTATAATAATCATAAGGACTCTGATCTATTTTTTTAAGATTATTGTTGAAAAGGTGTTTTATTTCTTCATTAAATATGAATAACCCGAAAGGTGATTTTTCATTCACATCGAAATTTTTACGCCAGTCCGTAACTTCCTTTTTATTAACCTCAAGCAATGCCATAATCACCATGATAATGATGAAGATTGCCGCATATATTTTGAACGTTTTATTCATTGAGGTTATGGTTTAAAGGACTGATACTGGTTTTTAAATTTCTGATAAGCCTGCTCATCAATATTGAACTCTCCATACCATACATAGTCGAAGATATAAGACAGGTTAAAGAAATTATCTTTCAGATGGGAAGCTTTCAATTCTGATACGTAATCTTTATTTGTTTTTTCAGGATTCCAGCTGATCAGTTTTTTATCGCTCAGCTTTTTCAGGACATATAAAAACTGGTATCGGATCGCCGAACGGTAGTCACCCGCTCTTTCGTATGCCACAATGCTTTCCGGAAAATTGATCTCATGGATATTTTCGTGCAATTCCTCTTCATTGATATTTACTTTTTTGTTCTTTTTCCCGAAGATAAAGCTGCCATCTTTCCCCAGAAGGTATTTTACTATAAAATACAGCAGGAATCCGACAAGGATAATGGCAAACAGGCGGATCAAAACTTCTGTGACATTAGCCGATTTCGAGAAAACAGTTTCCCCGAAGATACTCCGCAATATTTTGTCTATCTTCCGCATCAGCTTTTGCCAGAAAGACTCTCTTGGCTTTGAGGTGGAATAATCAAACTCATTGCCTTTATATCTCGATTGAAGGTTTTCTTTGAATTTTTTCGGATGTACCGTATTCTCGGAAACAGGATTTTTCATCAGGACAGAATCTGCCCGGTACATGTTTCTGTAATGTCCCGTATTCAATGAATCTGCTATATATTCTTCCACCTCATCCTGAGCATAAGCAGATCCGAAGGAGAAAAATATCAACAGGAAAAGAAGTATCCTACTCATTGACACCAATGGTTTCGATTTCTGCAAGTTCTACTTTCTGGTGAAGGTCTGTTCTGTTATCATAATATATCAAGCCTGAATTAACGTACATTAAATTTGAGAGAAACAATGAAACTAATATTGAAAATCCATAAACGACAAAAAACATAATTCCCATTGCACCTGAGAACGGGTTTTGCTCAAAATTCCCATCAGGTTCCGTAGTCATCATTGTTCCAAAAAAAATAATCATGGGGATCATTGTGAAAACGGTGCTAATCACATACATTATAATTAATAAGACAATTGAGGCTCCCCAATATTTCCAAAAAGGAGATTTTTCTCTTCCGCTGGTATAAGAAAACTGGGCACGAATAGAATAGCTTAAGCTTTCAAAGAATCCTCTTTTGCTATTAAAAAAATCGTACATCAGAAAGTTTACGATATTCATGATCACAGGAAATATAAACAGCATTATTGGTATCCCAATGAAAATAAGAACCATTGCATAAGAAATTCCTAAAACAATAAAAGCAGGTGGTGTTACAATAAAAATAAGCCCTAGACAAAGGATAACTATTCTTTTGGTGTTGTTTTTAAAATCACTCAGGATATCATCCGTTCTTATCTTTTCATCTCCCTGTGCCAGCCTTTTAAGGTAAAACACGGGATACAGATAATTGACGATCATAAGGACTAAAAAAAGCAGAAATGTGAGGATCCCGACAACGATCAGCATTCCGGCATTGTCTTCAAAGTACCTTTCAAAATAATAGCTTTGTCCGCCCAGATTAGATCCGAAAATCTGTGAAAAAAGCTCTCTGTACCCGAAAATGCAGACTACTACCATCAGGATCAGCAAAAGCCCGTTAATTAAAATATAATTCTTGAAATAATTTTTTCCGTATAGTTTGAAAAAGGCGAAACTGTCACTGATGAAAGTCCCGAAATCTCTTTTTTTATAAAACTGCATCATGAATGTGGTTGTTTATTTTTTTGTGAACAATGGAAGGGTAAATAAAATAGTAAAATCCGATGACAGCCAATGATCCGAAAATAATGATCAGATTCAGGATCACAGGCATCTTTAGGGCATGCCTTGTAACGTATCCTTCGATAATTCCGGCACAAATGGTAAATGGAATAGTGCTTAAAAATATTTTAAAGGAATCTTTAAAACCGTTTTTAAAAGAGTTGAATCGGGAGAATGTTCCCGGGAACAGAATAGATGCTCCGAGGATCAGCCCGCACATGGCTTCCACCACCATCGAGAAGATTTCAAATACTCCATGAAGCCAAATCCCTCTTGCACTGTCTTCCAATGCCCCGTAATCATAAAAGAAATACTGAAAGGAACCTAACATTACACAATTCATCAGTAACGCATATAGTGTCCCGACTCCCCCAAAAATACCATAGATATACAATTTTGCGCCTACTCCGATATTATTGAATATAATCCCTATGGTACTTCCCCAGGTTGAGCCTTCCTGATACACTCCCACTGCATTTCCTTTTTTAATGTTTTCTATGGTTTCATTCACATAATTTTCACCCAGAATAATCTTGACAAAGTCTTTATCATAGATACCGGAAATAACCCCCATTAAGGTAAACACAATAAAAAACAAAAAAGCATAAAGCAGATACTTCCGATACTGATACACCAGCAATGGAACTTCTGTCCTGAAGAAGTAAAGAATCCTGTTTTCTTCCACTCTTTTCGTTTTATAGATCTTCTGAAAGATCTGGGAAGACAGGTGGTTCAGGTAAACCGTTGTATTGCTCTTAGGGTAATAGGTCTGTGCAAAAGAAAGGTCATTGATGAGATTGATATACAGTGAAGACAGGTCATCAGGATTTTTTTTAATTTTCCCTTGAATAACCTGTTCAATTCCCAGCCATTTTTCTTTATTTTGTTTTATGAAATAAACCTCTCTCATAATCTTAAGGCTAAAATAATAAAAATTATGTCTCAAATTGCGATTAATACTTCACAAAATGTAAATATTAATTTCAGCATTGCCAGTGTTGGAGAAAGGATGCTCGCTTTCATTATCGACCTGCTGACCAAGGCGGCTTATGTTATTATCATTTTCTATTTATTCTTCAATATTTTTGATCTGGGTTACATCCTGAACGATCTTGACCAATGGTCTCAAATTGCAATCTATATTGTCCTCTCGTTTCCTGTCTATATCTATCCTCTGGTCCTGGAGAGCCTAATGGAAGGGCAGACTCCCGGAAAAAAGGTAATGAAGATCCGTGTAGTGAAGATCGACGGATATCAGGCCAGTTTCGGAGATTACCTGATCCGGTGGGTTTTCAGGCTGATCGATACTTCTTTTGCGGGCGTAATTGGCCTGGTTTCTATGATTGTTTCCAAAAATAACCAGCGTTTGGGGGATATCGCTTCAGGTACAGCCGTGATCTCGCTAAAGAACAGCATCAATATTTCCCATACCATTCTTGAGCATATTCAGGAGGATTATCTTCCGTCGTTCCCTCAGGTTATTGCTTTAAGTGACAATGATATGAGGATCATTAAAGATAATTATATGAAGGCCCTTCGAATTGACGACAGGGAAATCATCAGCAGGCTCTCTGATAAGATCAAAGGTATTTTAAAACTGGAAATAGATCCTGTTAAAATGACAGAAAGACAATTCATCAATATCATTATTAAAGATTATAACTATTATACAGGAAAAGATAACTAGAGAGGCGCCCGGAACTTCCTTTCTCAGGATTTTTATCTTACTCCATTTTTTCGTATCTTTATGAATAATGCTTTGGTTATGAAATTTGAAAACAATAAATCCGGAAACGGAGGAGTCCTTACATTAAACAATGAAATAAAAGAAGTAGGCAGGCTTACCTATACTATTTTCCCGGAAGAGGACAAGCTGATCATTTCTTTTGTGCTCGTTCATCCCGAATTTGAAGGAAGAGGAATGGGAAAATTCCTGGTAGAAGAAGCAATAAGGTTTGCAAGAGACAATCAATGGAAGGTTTATCCTCATTGTTCCTATGCAAGGGCTGTGATGATGCGGATGAGTGACGTAGATGACATTTTTTTAAAGAACTGACCTTTCTCTTATCAATTAAAGAAGATCGTTAAAAAACAATCTTCTCTATTAAATTCTTATTTAATCTTAACCGGCCCGCCGGGACACTGTATTCCATTACAATTAACGAAGCCGCATGGTGGTAATTTCGGATCACAGCAAGAAATAACGCATGGCCGATTCTGACCCCCGGCATACAGGTTTTTCAATTCATTTTTGGATAAGGTCTTAAAGCCCTTCATTTCTGATTTTTTCATTTTAATGGTTTTTTGGTGTTAATAAAGTTTTAGGTGTATATAAATTTATACATTTCTATACTAAAAGCATTATTTTACAGAAAAAAATTCACCAAAAATAAATATTAATAGAATTATTACATTCCTAAAACTTCTTTCAACAATATTTCCTCAATATCATCCGGATAGTCTACCTTGAGGTGCTTATCACAGGCTACCCATTCCATTATTTCCGAAAGTTTCAGGGTTTTGGAATTTCGGATTCCCATTTTGTTCAGGGCATAAGCGTTACATTCCTGCTCATATTGATTATGGATTGGGATCACAAATAATTTCTTATCCATAAACAGGGCTTCTGCAGGAGTCTCAAAGCCGGCATTGCATAGAATTCCGTCACAGCTCTCAAAATATTTCAGGTATTGCGCTTCATCGATCGGAAAAACCTCAACATTTTTTTCCTTGAACTGAGTTTTACTGTATTTGGAAAATACTTTCCACTCCACAGGAATCTGTTTCAGCACTTTAATGATGTTATCATCTGAAAAGCTCGGCAGGTAAACAAGATAATACCCTTTTTTATCAGGATTCAGATTCCTGATCTTTTTCCTGATCACAGGCTTTTTGATCCGTGGATGGTAATTTTCAAAATGAAAGCCTATTTTTCTTTCTCCGGGTACATAATATTTTAAGATAAGCTCCCCGAAAAAATCCTTCTTTTCAGGTTTTGGGGTTTCTTTAAAGCTTAATGAGGCCTGATGGCTCAGCTCGATCATCGGCAGATGCTTCAGTTTACATGCCCAGCCCGTCAAAGGTTCAAAATCATTAATAATTAAATCATAATGTGATAGCTCCAACGTTCTGATCGTTTTTACAGCTTCAAAAAAATTATTCTGAGTAAGCGTTTTCCAATAGGATAAACCGCCTGTTTTATTGTAAAGCAGGGAAATACCCTTAAATTGGAAATCGATGTCAAAATCAGCCTTTAACTGGGATTGATGACCACTGATCAGGGTATCAACCGAGGCATACTTTTTCAGAATGGGAATAATTTCCTGGGCTCTTGCCATATGACCGTTCCCTGTTCCCTGAAATGCATAAAGAATCTTCATCCGGAGAAATTGGTTACTATTTTCATAAGCTCGGAATGATTCATATTCTGAATCTCTTCAGCTTCATCATCCTTAAGCAGATGTTTGTGATCATCATAGTAGAAAATTTTCCATTGATGATCATGATATTCCAAAGCAGACAGGTTTTCAATCCAGTCTCCTGAATTAAGGTAGGTACATGAGCCTTTCTTATTGACTACGTCCCGGATCTGGGGCTGATGGATATGTCCGCAGATCACATAATCGTAATGATTATCTATTGCCAGTTCAGAGGCTGTCATTTCAAAATCTCCGATATACTTCACCGCTTTTTTTACGTTATTTTTGATCTTTTTTGAAAATGAGTATTTTTCTTTACCCATTTTTTCAAGAAACCAATTTACAATATTATTGATAATAATGAGCAAATCGTAGCCTTTTCCTCCCAATTTTGCGATCCATTTGGAGTGCTGTACGGAAGCATCGAAAACATCTCCATGAAAGATCCAGGTTTTCTTCTGATCAATGTCCAAACAGATCTTATTGCAGACTTTAAGCTTCCCTAATTCGAAATCGGTAAACTTCCGGAACATCTCATCATGATTCCCTGTAATATAATAAACTTCTGTATTTTTAGTAGCGAATGAGAGGATCTTTTTAATAACCCTCAGATGGGGTTTAGGAAAGTAAGACTTTTTGAATTGCCAGACATCAATAATATCACCATTCAAAACTAATGTTTTAGGTTGAATGGAATTGAGATATTTCAGCAATTCTTTAGCCTTACATCCATAAGTTCCCAAATGAACATCCGAAATAACGACTAACTCAACGTTTCTTTTCATAGTTTTATGCAAAGAAACTAATTGAAAGTTAACTGTATGTGAATGTTATGTTATTTTTTATAAAGAGTTCATCAACTCTTCTGTAATTTCCATATTGTGATATACATTCTGTACATCATCATCATCTTCGAAGCGCTCAAGCATTTTCATATTGGCCTTGAACTGGTCTTCCGAAACTTCTTTTGTATTGTTCGGTATTCTCTGAAGTTCCGCACTTTTAACTTCGATTCCCAATTCATCCAGTTTATGGGATAAAGAACCGAAATCTTCAAAGGCAGTTGTGATCATTACTTCTTCTTCATCCTTATCAATTTCTTCCGCCCCGCCATCAATCATTTCCATTTCGAAATCATCCCAGTCCATTTTAATCTGAGAAAGGTCTATATTGAAAATTCCTTTTCGGTCGAAGATAAATGCCAGTTCCCCGTTTTTACCAAGATTACCATCAAATTTATTAAAAACCGCTCTTACGTTGGCTACAGTTCTTGTGGTGTTATTGGTAGTACATTCCACGAAGAATGCCACACCTCCCTGGCCGTATCCTTCATAGGTAATTTCTTCATAGTTTTCAGCATCCGCACCACTTGCTTTTTTGATTGCCCTTTCTACATTATCTTTTGGCATATTGGCCCCTTTCGCATTCTGGATACATCTTCTCAACGCAGGGTTGGATTCAGGATCACTCCCCCCTGCTTTTACAGCTAATGCAATGTCTTTACCTATTTTAGAGAACGTTTTGGCCATTTTATCCCAACGAGCCATTTTAGAAGCTTTTCTATATTCAAATGCTCTTCCCATTTCTATTTTTTTAATTTTCAGCAAAATTACTTAAAAGTCAACGAAAAAAAAATACCTCCAAATGATTGGAGGTATTTATTATTTAGAAAAATTTAATTATTTTTTCTTTTTAACTACTTTTTTCTTAGCTGGAGCTTTTTTAACAGCTTTTTTCACTGGAGCGTCCTCGTAATCTTTTTTCTTGATTGAGTTCCACTCATTCATATCAGAAATTGCTCTCACAATTACTTTTCTATCTGATTGTCTTTCAGCATCTGTAGCAGTTTCCGGCTGAAGAGCTTTTGCTTCACCTACTCCGACAGACTTAAGAACCTCTGGATTAATACCTCTTGCATCAAGAGCAGAAACTACCGCAGCGGCTCTTTCTCTTGAAAGTTTCAAGTTGTAAGCATCAGAACCTTTCTTATCAGTCTGACCTTCTAATAAATAACGGAATCCTTCTCCTTCATCATCTTTGATGATTTTTGCAGCATTATCTAGAGCAGTTTTAGATTCTGGTCTGATAGTAGCCTTATTGAAATCAAAGTATACATTTTTGAATTCTGTTTCAATATCTTCTACTCTTGGTTTTTTTGGAGGAGGACATCCGTTGAACTCAGCTACACCTGGAACTGTAGGACAAGCATCATCTTTATCTAAGATACCGTCACCATCTGTATCTGGCCAAGGACAACCATTGTTTTCAGCAGGTCCTGCTACTGTAGGACAAGCATCATCTTTGTCGATTATACCGTCACCATCTGTATCTGGCCAAGGACAACCACCGTTTTCAACAGGACCAGCTACGTCTGGACATTGATCGTCTTTATCCGGAACTCCGTCACCGTCTGTATCAGGACATCCCTGGAATTCAGGTAAACCTGGTGTATCAGGACAAAGATCATCTTTATCCAAGATACCATCCTTATCTCTGTCTCTGTTACCAAATCTGAATAATAGAGATGCAGAAGCTTGCCAGAAGTTAGCAACTGTAGATTTATCACCCGGAGTTGATACATAATCTCCCTGAACACCTAAACCGAAGTTTTTAGTCACCCAGAAGTTAGCACCAGCACCTGTAGCAAGTGTAAAGTGGTTAGCTTTACCATTCTCGTTACCACCATCTCCATTCTGTACCCACTCACCGTTAACAGATTGTCTAGGGAATGTAAGACCAGAATAATCGTGTCTTAAATAGTTAGCACCCACTCTTAAATATGGATCGAACCAAGATTCTTCATTCCATAAAAGACCTGCAGCTTTAGCTTGTAAACCAAGACCCGTCATTAGGAAAAATTCTTTCCCCATGTTGAATCTTTCATTTTCAACATTCCCTACGGAAGTCTGCCAGTCAATTACCAAACCTTTACTAATATTTCTAGCAACTGTAAGTTTAGATAATGGAGGTGTAATAGAGAAGTTGTTCATATTGAACATGGTCTTCGTTAAATTGTTAGCAGAAAACGTATTACTGAACTCAGAACGTACCGCTTTATGGTTTTCCGCGTGAGCACCAACCCCGATCAACCACGGATTGTTGGTAGTCTGTGCGAAAACAGTAGAGGCAACAGTAAGCGCCAATGCTGAAATTCCTAATTTTAGATTTTTCATAGAATTAAATGATTAAATAATTGATAATGCAAAATAAATATAATTTTTCTTTATACACAAAGTTTTTCAAATGATTTTTAACTTTTCTTTAATATTCTGTCCAGGTTTCGTTTATTTTCTCTATCTTTTATCGCTTCCCTTTTATCAAAAAGTTTTTTACCTCTTCCAAGTGCTATTAGAATCTTTGCCTTGCCTTTATCATTGATGTATAGTTTTAAAGGTATTATGGTATTCCCTACGTCCTTTAATTTTTTTTCCAGTTTTTGCAATTCTTTTTTGTGCAACAACAATTTCCGTTCCCTTTTTGTTTTATGATTATAAAAGGTTCCCAATTTATACTCATCAATCATCATATTAATAATGTATAATTCCCCTTCAATAAACTGGCAGAAAGATTCCGTAATGGATGCTTTGGAAGAACGCAAAGATTTTATTTCAGTTCCCGTTAAAACCATTCCTGCCTCAATTTCTTCAAGAAGCTCATATTCAAACCGCGCTCTTTTATTTAATATACTTACCGTTTTTTCAATCTTCATCATTTTAAAATTTCGTTAATGGAATTTATAAAAAATACCTTTTGTTTAAAAACTTGACTATTATAATTATTACGGAATACCCAAATTCTTTTCGTATTTTTGCGCCAAATTTACAAAACTATATGTTAACAGTATCTAACTTATCTTTACAATTCGGGAAAAGAGTACTTTTTGACGAGGTAAATATTATGTTTACCAAAGGAAACTGCTACGGAATCATCGGAGCCAATGGAGCAGGAAAGTCTACATTCCTTAAAATATTAACAGGAAAGCAGGATCCGACTACAGGGCATGTATCTCTGGAACCGGGGAAAAGGATGTCAGTTTTGGAACAGGATCACTTTGCTTATGATCAGTATACAGTTCTTGAAGCTGTTTTGAGAGGAAACAAAAAATTATTCGAGATAAAAGAGGAAATGGATGCTTTGTATGCAAAAGAAGATTTCTCTGATGAAGACGGCATTAAAGCAGGTGAACTCGGTGTAGTTTATGATGAAATGGGAGGCTGGACAGCGGAATCTGATGCTCAGACCATGCTTTCCAATGTGGGAATTACAGAAGATATGCACTGGCAGATGATGAGTGAACTTGAGAACAAGGATAAAGTAAAAGTCCTTCTTGCCCAGGCTCTTTTCGGAAACCCTGATGTTTTGATCCTGGATGAGCCTACAAATGACCTTGACATTGATACCATTTCATGGCTGGAAGATTTCCTTGCAGATTATGAAAACACCGTAATTGTGGTTTCCCACGACCGTCACTTCTTAGATACGGTATGTACACATATCGGGGATTTAGATTATGCCAAGCTTAATCTTTATACGGGTAACTACTCTTTCTGGTATCAGGCATCCCAGTTGGCAACAAGACAAAGAGCTCAGGCTAACAAGAAAGCTGAAGAAAAGAAGAAAGAGCTTCAGGACTTCATTGCCAGATTCAGCTCAAACGTTGCAAAAGCCAAGCAGGCCACTGCAAGAAAGAAAATGATTGATAAGCTTAATATTGATGATATTAAGCCATCTTCTAGAAGATACCCTGCTATTATTTTCGAAATGGAAAGAGAAGCAGGAGATCAGATCCTGGATGTAAAAGGTCTTGAAAAAACAAAAGACGGAGAGTTACTTTTCTCAAATGTGGATTTAAATCTTAAAAAAGGAGATAAAGTTGCCGTCCTTTCTAAAAACTCTTTAGCCATTACAGAATTCTTTGAAATTCTGGCAGGAAATGTTGAAGCGGATAAAGGGACAGTTGCCTGGGGAGTTACTACCAACCAGTCTCATATGCCTTTAGATAATACAAATTTCTTCCAGGAAGATATCAACCTGGTGGACTGGCTAAGACAATTCACTAAAAATGACGAAGAGCGTCATGAAGAATTCGTGAGAGGGTTCTTGGGAAGAATGCTTTTCTCCGGAGATGAAGCTTTGAAATCATGCAAGGTACTTTCCGGAGGCGAGAAAATGAGATGTATGTTCAGCAGAATGATGCTTCAGAAAGCAAATATTCTATTATTGGATGAGCCTACTAACCACTTGGACCTTGAAAGTATCACAACTCTGAACAACTCGCTATCCAACTTCAAAGGAAATCTTCTATTGGCTTCCCATGACCACGAAATGCTTCAGACAGTCTGTAACAGAATCATCGAACTGACTCCGAACGGAATTATTGACAGAGAAATGACTTATGACGAATATCTTGCTGATAAGAAGGTAAAAGAACTGAAAGAAAAGATGTACGCTTAAGAAACAACATCTGAACCATATAATATAAATCCTCAAAGTAATTTGAGGATTTATTATTTTATTAATAGGCTTATTTTGTAAGCTTTGCTGCCGGTAAAGTTACCGTTCCCGGGTCTTTCCATAACCCGTCTTTCTCCGCTTTTTTCTTAATAGCCTGGGCCCTTTTTTCACTATCCGGATGGGAATTGAACATTTTCTGGAAGCCTGATTGTGCACTTCCCTGAGAAAGTAACGCCAATTTTTTAAATGCCGTATAAGCCCCCACAACATCATATTTATTGGCTTTCATAAAATCATAGGAATAAGTATCTGCTTCAGACTCCTGCTTTTTACTGTGCGATGCTTCCAGAAAAGCATTAGCCATTTTGCCGACCTGGCTATTATTAAGCGTAGCAACAGTAGATGAGGCCGAAGAAGCGGCATCAAGGGCAACCGCTTTCATATAAGCTGATTTAATAGCATCTTTGGTATCTTGGTTTTTCACATGCCCTATTTCATGCCCGATGACGGCTAATAACTCGTTATCCGTCATAATGTCCATTAATCCGGAGAAAACACGTACACTACCATCTGCACAGGCAAAGGCGTTGATGTCTTTCACTTTATAAACTTTGTAGTTCAGATTAAGCCCGTCTTGGGATTTATGCTTGGCAAAAAGCTTATTCAGCCTTATGGTATAAGGATCTTTAGGACCGGCAACAGGATTATTCTTATCCATATAATCTACCGATTCTTTAGATAATTTAATGGCATCTTCGTTGGTAAAAGTGAGTGCTTTTGCACCTTTTGAAACTACATCTGCAGCCTTCCCAAGATTAATTTTTTGTGCGTGAAGCGAATGAGCTGCCCCAATACATATGAGGCAAACAATAATTTTTTTCATAGTCGTTTTTTTGTATTTGATGCCCGAAGATAACTATTTTTTAACAATTGCCCAATCAAAACTTCCCTGCAATGATTTCAGAATGCTATTTTTTTTCCCTATTTTTGTGAAATGAGTCAAAAATGGATTTATAAGACCGAACCCGATGAGGAAGTTGTGGACGGATTAAGTTCGTCACTTGGTTTTGGAACTTTTGAATCTAAGCTTCTCGTACTTAGGGGGATTGACAATTATCAAAAGGCCCGCGAGTTCTTCAAACCAAACCTTAACGATATACACAGCCCTTTTTTAATGGCCGATATGCAGAAAGCGGTAGAGCGCATTGCCACAGCCATAGAAAACGGAGAAAAAATATTGGTATACGGCGATTATGATGTGGATGGTACTACAGCCGTTGCCTTAATGTACCTTTACCTCAGCAAAATCGTTGAGAAAAAATACCTGGATTATTATATCCCGGACAGAAATTCTGAAGGATACGGAATTTCTACAGAAGGTATTGATTTTGCCAAGGAAAATGGTTTTTCGCTGATCATTGCCTTAGATTGTGGTATCAAGGCCATCGATATGGTGAACTATGCAGAAGGTCTGGGAATAGATTTTATTATCTGTGATCATCACTTACCCGGTGATGAGATTCCCAACGCGACTGCAGTCCTGGATCCGAAAAGAAATGACTGCCGGTATCCTTTCAAAGAGCTTTCCGGATGCGGGGTCGGATTTAAACTATGTCAGGGATTAAATACGATTTATAAGATCCCGGAATCCGAATTATTTGAGTTAACAGATCTTTTAGCGATCTCTATTGCGGCAGATATCGTATCGATGACCGGAGAGAACAGGGTTTTAGCCAAAATGGGATTAAAAACGCTTAGAAAAACCAGAAATTTAGGTTTAAGGCTATTAATCCCGGAAGATAAGCTTTCCCATTTTGAGATCTCCAATATCGTTTTTGAAATTGCCCCGAAGATCAATGCAGCAGGAAGAATTTCTCATGGAAGGGCTGCTGTGGAATTAATGGTTTCAGACAATCTGAAGCATGCCCACCAGATCGTGGATGATATTATGAACCTGAATGATGAAAGAAGGGAACTCGATATGAATTCTACTCTTTCCGCACTGAACCAGATCATTGAATCCCAGCAGGAAACCAAACATACTACCATTGTTTATCACCCGGAATGGAACAAAGGAGTCATCGGAATTGTAGCATCCCGGCTTATTGAAACCTATTACAAGCCTACATTGGTATTTACCGACGGGAATAATGGAGAAATGGTAGCTTCCGCAAGATCTATTTCTGATTTTGATGTACACGAGGCTTTGGATCTATGTTCTGAGTATTTCCTGAAGTTTGGCGGACATCATGCTGCTGCCGGGCTTTCTATGGAAAAAGATAAATTCGAGGCATTTAAAGAAAAGTTTGAAAGGGTAGTTTCGGAAAAGATCCGGGAACATCAAAAAGAACCTTCTATTATGATAGATTCTGAAATTCTTATTGATGAGATCAACAGAGAATTTATCAATTTCCATAGAAAATTGGCTCCATTCGGCCCGCATAATATGAAGCCTATTCTTGCTTTAACTGATCAGAAGATCTCCGGATATGTAAAAACTATGGGAAAAGATAATAATCACCTCAAGTTTTATATTAAGCAGGAAGCCACCGGCAGGAATATTGAATGCGTTGGATTTAAGCTTGGCCAATATGCAGAAGATTTTAAAAACAAAAATTTTGATATCGTCTTTACTTTGGAAGAAAACCATTGGAAAGGGAATGTAACACATTATCTGAATATTAAGGATGTAAAGTTCAGAGATTAATTTTTACCTCATCCCTAAATTCTAAGCCCCAAGTCCCCATCTCTCATGAAAAAAACAGGTTTGTTTTTCGGTTCATTCAATCCTATCCATATCGGACATATGATTTTGGCTAATTATATCCTGGAAAATTCAGATATGGATGAGTTGTGGTTTATTGTAAGCCCGCAAAACCCTTTTAAAGATAAAAAATCTCTGCTGAAAGATCATAACAGGCTGGATATGGTGCAGCTTGCCATAAAACAGTATCCCAGGATGCGTGCCTCCAATGTGGAGTTCTCCCTTCCCCAGCCCAGCTATACAATTGATACATTAACTTATCTTCACGAAAAGTATCCTGAGTATTCCTTCAGCCTGATCATGGGCGAAGATAATCTGGAGAGCCTTCATAAATGGAAAAATTATGAAACTCTGATCAAGAACCATCATATCATTGTATATCCCAGAGTTTTTGACGGCGAAAAGAAAGACTCCGAATACCTGCAACATGAAAATATTTCAATGATCCAGGCTCCCGTTATTGAACTTTCCGCAACGGAGATCCGAAACATGATCCGGGAAGGAAAAAATGTACGTCCGATGCTTCCGCCTGAAGTTTTTGATTATCTGGATGGCAGTAGTTTTTATAAGTAAGATGTTAGAAATTTAATTCATGGCTTATCATTCATCACTCATAATTTTATATCATGAACTTCATCGAGAAATTTTTTGCAAAATATCCACAGGAAAAGGTCATCAAATGGTTTAAGCAGATCTGTATTGCCGAAGCGATCTCCTGCTTTCTTCTGTATGGTGTGGCTATGATCTGGAAAAGATATGATGAGGAAGGACTTCTCGCTACTATTTTCATTATTATCGTGGGGAATATCCACGGACTTTTCTTCACGCTTTATCTTTTGCTTTGCCTGCCGGCAAGAAAGATCTACACATGGGATGATGAGGATTTTGTTTTTGCCCTGCTTTCCGCATTTTTCCCGTTTGCCACTATCTGGGTGGAAAAAAAATTAGCAAGATTCGATCGGGAGTAATATTAAATTTTCCGGAATTTTAAACCTTACTGTAACAAAATCTGTGTTGCGGTTGTCCTATTATGTAGAAAACCAAAGTATTTTAAAATCCTTAAACAATTTTTAACAACTGAAAATCAATTAGTTAAAATTATAATAGAAATATTTTTACTACTTTGTATTGCATAATACTTAAATTATTATATATCTTTGTAATGTTAAATAATAACAAATACAAGCTATTAACAAATTAAAAAAGTCATGAAAACGTCAATTCTCATTGCAGCTCTTTTTTTCAGCGGATTATCGTTCGCACAGGAAAAAAATTCAGATACTTTAAAGACTAAAAATATAGAAGCCGTTGTTCTAACCAAACCGGTTTTCAAAAAGCAAAGTGACCGTTTTGTATATGACGTAGCTGCTTCTCCGGTAACGAAAGGCAATACTACTTTTGATCTCTTAAAACAAATTCCCATTCTATCAAGTATTGATGATAAAACATTAAAAATTGCAGGAAAAAATAATGCCTTAATCTTTATCAACGGCAGAAAGACCAATATGGATGCCGAGTCACTGGTACAATTCCTGAAAAATACTCCGGCAGAAAATATCCAGAAGATTGAGGTGATCTCAGTTCCCGGAAGTGAATATCAGGTAGAGTCTTCTGACGGGATCATCAATATCATCCTGAAAAAGAAAATGAGCGACGGCCTGAGCGGAAACATGAGAATGTCCAATAGCCAGAATAAGTATAACTCAAGCTCTGCAAGTTTTTCAGCAAATTACAGAAAGGATAAACTAGGAATAAGTGCCAGCCTGAACGGTAGTGAAAATATCCAGCCTCAGTCTTTTATTTTGAGAAACGGTACTGATCTTGTAAAAAATGAATCGGTAGGAGACATTGATGATCCTAATAAAAACCTTGGCGGATACCTGAATATCGATTATCAGTTAACAGATAAGAGCAATCTCGCTTTATCCTGGAATTCCTGGGCCAACAGAAGCTATAATTCCACGATCGACCTGCTCAATACTTTACAGACATTTGATAATTCAGGAAATGTATTAGGTACCCAGTACACACGTACAAAAAATAAGGAAAATGCCCGAAGCTATAACAATTCTGTCAATTTAAATTATGAATTGAAGCTTGACTCACTGGGAAGCAAGTTCAATGTAAATGCAGCTTACCTCAATTATAAAAGATTCCAGAATTCTGATAATAATACGATGCTTCCGGGGCTAGCGGGAGACTTTTCACAAACCGGAAAAAAGATCATTCAGGATATTCCCCAGGTGATCAATAATTTTTCGGGAACTGTGGATTATATTCAGAAATTCAAGAATGAATTCACGTTCTCTGCCGGAGGAAACTTTAATACAACGAAAACTGATAATGATACCCATAATTTTACCTATAATTATTTTTATGACCCGAGCGGAGATCTGGAGAAAATAGAAACCCAATCTGAACCTAATCACTTTGTCTATGATGAAAAGATCTATGGAGCTTATTTAACTCTTGAAAAGAAGTTTTCCGATAAATTTTCAGGAAAGGTGGGTGCAAGGTATGAAATTACAAACAGTTTAGGAACATCGGATAATGCGGCTCCCGAATACCGAAGGATTGAAAGGAATTACAACAATCTGTTGCCTTATTTAAGCTTCAACTATGCCGTTAACGATAAGAATAATATCTCTTATTCATTCTCAAGCAGGATGAGAAGGCCAAGCTTCTGGGAGATCAATCCTGTAAGAAATTATATAACCGAGGTCAACTATACTCAAAATAACCCATTTGTAAAGGCCGCTTCCACTTATAACCAGGAACTGACCTATATGTATAAGAATTCTTACTTCCTGATCCTTAATCACTCCTTATTAAAGGATATGATCACCCAGGTACCGCTGCAGGGATTTGCAAAATCTACTGACGGAACTATAAGTGAGCAGAATGTATTACGTTATATCCGGACCAATTTTGGAGACAGGCAGGAAATGTCTGCCATGGTTGGAATGCAGAAGTCATTCTTTAAGCAGTATTTAACCATGAATTTTAATGTGGGTGTACAGCATAATATCAACAATGGTACTTTAGCTGTGGATCCTACATCAGGTGACACTTTCCTTGATAAAGATGGAAATCCTCTGGTATATACCAATAAGACCAATTCCACAAGTTTTGTGATACAGACCAACAATACTATTCGTTTAGATAAAAAGAAAACATGGTTCCTGGGAGTTAATTATTTCTATGTAGACAAGCAGCAGATAGAACTGGGAGTATTGAAAGACCTGATGAGCCTTGACCTCAGCATCAAGAAGAACTGGAACGACTGGACCTTTGCCCTGAATGTAAACGATGTTCTGAGAACAAATATTGTAGAAATTGAAGATTACCAAGCCAACGGAAACTATAATTATATAAGAAACGACCAATACAGAAGGGGCATGACTCTAAGTATCACTTACAATTTTGGAAATCAGAAAGTGAAAAAAGTAAGAGATATTGAAAGTGCTTCAGACGACATCAAAAACAGAACGAGATAAAGCAATCATTTTTCTTCATATTCATATTTTGTACGAAAACTCGCTGAGAAATCAGTGAGTTTTTTTAATTTTATCATGGTGAGAGATTTACTTGTCATATCAGCATTTTTTGTTACAATCTGGTTTACAACGGACTGTAAGGAGAAAACGATCAAGATCAATAAGGACATTTCTTTTAAAAGCCATTTGAATATCAGTTATGGCAGTGATGCGGAACAAAAAATGGATCTGTACGTTCCTGATAAATACCATGAAACAAAGAAAGATGTTTTTATCATCATTCATGGCGGCGGATGGTATGGCGGAGATAAATCGATGCTTACCCCTCTCACTCTATCCTTAATGAAGAAGTTCCCGAATCATATTTTTGCCAATATCAATTACAGATTGGCAACAAATTCAAGGTATGCCCTTCCCAACCAGACGGATGATATCAATAAAACCATCCTGTTCCTGAAAAAGAAATTAACATATGAGCCTGAGTTCATTCTTCTCGGAAACAGTGCCGGAGGACATTTATCTATGCTGTATGCCTATCAATCGGAAAGAAATAAAAAGGTAAAAGCAGTCATTAATATTGTAGGGCCTTCTAACCTGTCGGATCCAGGTTTCAGACATTACCGTGATTATTCATTTATAGAGGAGCATCTGGTTGATCCTAAGATCATCCCTGATAATATTTCTATGAATGTATTTGCCAGCCCGGTTTACTGGATCACTCCGTCCTCGCCTCCCAGTCTTTCGTTTTATGGCACTTATGATACGATCATTCCTTTGTCGCAAAAGAAGCTTCTGGACTCCGCCCTGCATAAGAACAATGTAGATTACCAATCATTTGAATTTGAAGGGGATCATCTTAACTGGCATAGCGATAAGAAGTTATCTGCTTTCATAGTGGATAAGATTACTGTTTTTTTGAAACGGAAGGATAAAAAATAAGCGCTCTGAAAATTCAAAGCGCTTTATCTTTTTAACTGTTAAAATTTATTTCATAATACTGATGGTCATCAGGTTTTCAAACACGCTTGGACTCTGCTCAATGTGACAATGTAAAATCTAAACGGTTTATTTTCCACGATGTCAGCCTGAGCGGAATCGAAGGCTAAAGTCTTATTAACAAGTATATGCCGTTCTTTAATCTTTACTCAGATTTTGAAATTTCTGTTCTTTCCGAGATTCCGTTGGCATTAAAGGCTTCGATCTGGAAATAGTAGGCATCTGTTCTGTCAGCACCCGTAAAGAAATATTCATTCTTTCCGTAGACCATGATGCTTCCGTACATTTTATCCGGAGATTTTCCCCAATAGATTACATATCCGTCCGCATCGAAGTTTTGCTGCCATTTCATCCAGATGCTTCTTCTTTCTCCATATTTTTTGGCATCAGCTCTTAAGGGTACAAAGTTCTGAACCTTTCCCGGTTTGTTCCCTGTTCCTTTTCCAAACACTCTGAAGCCGCTTAAAGCAAATTTCCCTGTTGGCATTTTCAGATTTTCCATTTTCAGGAATCTTGCTTTTGCTGGTTTTTCCAGTTCTATATAATCGTGAGGAACGTCTTTGGTATTTTTGCTTTTATCTACTATTACATTCCATTTTTTCCCGTCGTTGGAACCATAGATCCTGTACTGATGCATTTTCCCGGATGTTTTTCCTAAAAATTCTACATCCTGATCCGCATAGTTCACTTGAATAGCATTGACTGTGGAAATCTCTCCTAAATCTGTCTGGAACCATTCTCCTGCATCTCCTGTTTTGGCACTCCAATAGGTTTTAATGTCTTCATCCACTGCATAATTGGAATGATATCCACCCAAAGTAGAAGAAACCTGTACCGGTTTATTATAGTTCAGTAGCATCCAACCTGAGAAAAGGCCTTTTGTAAAGTCTTTTCCCTGAGCATACTGCGGAAGATAGGTCGGATAGTCTCCGTAAGCCGTATTACAGTACATCACATCATCTTTATCAAAACCTGCCGGCCAGATCCCTATCCTTCTTTCAAAATTATTTTTGGTGGAAATAAAGATCGTGGAAACGTGCCACCAGTTCTTATAATTGTCTTCAAATGTTGCCCCGTGCCCGGCCCCTCTGGCAAAACCTCCCGGTTTATATGAAAACGGGTTATGTTGCTGGTATTCGAAGCCCTCCAGTGGGTTTTTACTTACATACACTCCGTCAGAGTAACCGCTGAACTCCGTTGCAGGAGCCCCGTACTGCATATAATACTTTCCGTTGTGTTTTGTCATCCATGCCCCTTCTACAAAAGGCTGAAGGAAAACATTATCATTATACTCCCCGAATCTTTCCCAGCCGTGATCTTCCGGTTTTAATCTTATAATTGGCTTTACAAAACCTTCTGACTGCAATGTTTTAACTTTTACTTCTGTTCCCAAAAGCGGCCACTCATTACTTGAACCCCAATATAAATAGAGTTTATTTTTATCTTCATCATAATGAAAAGCCGGATCCCATGCTCCTACTTTCAAGGTATCCACAGCAATTTTCCAGTCATCCTGTGTAGGGTTTGTACTTTTCCAGATCGGGAAATCCTGTTCCCAGGTAGATCCGAAAACATATAATGTATCTTTCATAGCCCAGACAGCTGGCGCATTCAGGTCATGAGTATATTTATTGTCTCTTAAGAATTTCCTTTTCACAAATTTCCAGTCCAGCATATCATCACTGTACCAGTACCCTTCCTGATTGGTAGAAAAAAGAAAAAGTTTATTTTTGAAGTTAACAATTACCGGATCTGCCGTAGCACGATGCTTCCCCTGCTTTGAGAAAACCTCGAAAGGTGTGTAACCGTAATCTATATTTACGGGGTTACAGAATGTTTTTTGCTGGGCGTTAATAAAACAGAATGGCAATAATACGATCAGTAAAATAATTTTTGTCTTCATAATCATTGTTCTCTTATTTTTTTGGTAAAAATACCTCAGCCAGCATACAACGTGCGCTTCCGCCTCCATTTACTTCAATGGTATTCAGGTCTGAATAAATGATTTCACAATATTTTTCAATATCTGAAACCTGTTTAGGGGTCAGGGATCTGTAAGCGGTCTCACTCATCACAAGGAATTTTTCACCGGCAGTATTCTGCACCTGAAGCATATTCCCTGCAAACTGCTGCATTTGTTCCTCAGAGATCTCAATGATCTCTTTCCCGGAATTTTTAATGGTCTCTATTACTTTGCCCCTTTCCAGCTCATCATCTATACAGTCCAGGCAGATCACCACAAACTGATCGGCAACACACATCATCACATTGGTATGATAGATCGGAAGCCTTTGTGAACCTACCGTCTGAAAGGAATGGAAAACAATGGGGATAAAACCATATTTTTCACAAAATTCCCTGAACAACTTTTCGTCCAGCCTTAAGGAAACCGAACCATAGGCTATTTTATGGTCATGGTCAAAGATCATACTTCCAGTCCCTTCCAAAAATTTTTCATCAGCTTCTAAAGATGACCAGTCATCGATTTCCTCTACATTATAGCCTTGGGTTTTTATCGTTTCAATAATATCATTTCTCCTTTCCACTCTTCTATTAGGAGCAAACATCGGGTATAAGACCACTTTCCCGTCTTTATGGAAACTTACCCAGTTATTCGGGAAAATAGAATCCGGGGTATGAGGTTCCGCTGTGTCTTTTACTGTAATGACATTGATCCCTTTATTTCTTAGTTTTTCAACGAAATTATTGAATTCCTGTAAAGCTTTTTCCTGGACATCAAAGTCTTTCTGCTCTACCTGAAAGTAATTGTTTTTTGCTGTCTGTGCATTATAACCGAAAGCGATCGGTTCTATCATTAAAACGGTATCTGTTGTCTGCATTGTTTTTTAGATTAAAAATTTAAAAGATTGAAAGATTAAAGAAGTCTCTCAAACTCTATTCCCTCACCAGTGGCATCGTTGAGCATCTCAATAATCCACCCATTTTTGAGATCTCACGATAAGGAATTTCCTCCACAATCATCCCCCATTCGTTTCGTAAATGATCGTTCATTCTGGCAAATGCTTTGTCTGAAACCACAACTTCAGGTGAAATAGAGAAGATATTAGGGTACATTTCAAACATTTCTTCCGCGGTAACGTGGAAACAGTTTTCATCGCCAAAGATATCAACGATGAGACGATAATCACTTTCATCCACAAAGCCATCTTTGTAAATAATACATTTGTCTTTTCCTATAGGATTGAACGTGCAGTCTAAATGCAGGATCCCCTCATATGGAACCTTGTCATTTTTCTTTAGTTCCAGATCTATGATTCTTTTTTTAGGAAAATATTCTTTAAGGATCTCAATAGCATATTCATTGGTCCTTGCTGTTTTATAGCTTCTGTAATCTTCACTGAAACAGGTTCCGATAAAAATAAAGTCATCCCATACGATCACATCTCCCCCTTCAATATGTGCTGTTTCCGGAAGATTAATGATCTTTCTCCAAGCTACTTTTTCAAAAACTTTTTTGTAAGCCTCCTGCTCATCTGCCCTGTCTGTGATAACATTTGAAATGATCATCTTATCATCGATCACGAAAGCCACATCTCTGGCAAAAACCTGGTTATAGTCTTTAATAATGCTTGGACGCAAAACTTCCACACCGTACTTTTTCAGAACTGCTTCAAAGGCATTCATTTCACTGATAATATCCTCTTCTTTGGGATATATATTATGTTCGATGGAATAATATGACTTGGCATCATAACTTTCCTCGAGTGTGGGAACCGCCCCCATAGAGTTCGGCTGACCCAAAACAACTGATTTTAGCTTCCCGGTTTCGTTTTTAATGTTTAGTTTCATAAAGATTTATGCATTGTACAAATATAAGTAAAGGTCTCTATCTGGAAAACTTTTGGATTGTTTTATATATAGAATGATATTTTTATCATGTTCAATTCTTAATTTCAATCTTATATAAAGTATTTTCTCATTATTTCAACGCCAAAACCATGAACAAAAAAATCCTTCGCAAAAAAATGCGCAAAAATTAGCAAGAGAATAACAGAAATCAATTTTAGGCGATGCGGGTACAAGAAAGCACTGTTGTGAGTATCGTTGGGAAACAGTAGCCTGCATACTGTGGATTTGCGACCGATGCCAGTGTCTATAATTAAAAAATAAAGAACCTGCTTATAACGGCAGGTTTTATTTTGCTTTTTATTTTAGTTTAATTTTTAAATTTGATGTATAATAGTTTTAAAAATGAAAATTCCTAATCAAAATAATGCTGTCACAGAATTTTTAAATGAACTTAATCATCCGCTCAGAAACGCAATTGAACTGTTAAGAGCAATTATTCTACAATCTGATGATCTGGAGGAAAATATTAAATGGAACGGTCCCAACTATAGTTTTCATGGTGAAGACAGGATCACTATGAAAATCAACCCGCCTAAGCAGATCCAGTTGATATTTCACAGGGGAGCTAAGAAACTTGAACAGCCTGAAAACAAATTAATCGATGACCAATCAGGGCTTTTAACATGGAAAGAGAATGACAGGGCTTTTGCCAGTTTTAAAACTATGGATGAAATTGAAAATTCAGGATCAGATTTAAGTACTATTATCAGAAACTGGCTCTCAGCAGCTAAATAAAAAGTCCCAAAAAATAAATTTTGGGACTTTTAAGTTTATATGGAACAGACCATCATTATCTGTTAGCAATATCGATGTAGTCTCTTTGCTGAGCTCCCTGATATACCTGTCTTGGTCTTCCGATAGGGTCTCCTTTCAGTCTCATTTCTTTCCACTGGGAAATCCATCCCGGAAGTCTTCCTAATGCAAACATTACGGTAAACATTTCCGTAGGAATTCCTAATGCTCTGTAGATGATCCCTGAATAGAAATCCACATTCGGATATAGTTTTCTTTCTACAAAATATTCGTCTTCAAGCGCCACTTTTTCTAACTGCATGGCTATATCAAGGGCTTTATCCTGAATACCCAATGCATTAAGGATATCATCAGCTGCTTTTTTAATGATCTTCGCTCTAGGGTCAAAGTTTTTGTAGACTCTGTGCCCGAAGCCCATCAGACGGAAATTATCATTTTTATCTTTTGCTTTTGCTACCCATTTGTTTACATCTCCACCATCTTTTTCAATTAGTTCAAGCATTTCTATCACAGCCTGATTGGCTCCTCCGTGAAGAGGTCCCCAAAGTGCAGAAATTCCTGCAGAAACAGAGGCAAAAAGGCCTGTATGAGCAGAACCTACCATTCTTACTGTAGAGGTAGAGCAGTTTTGCTCGTGGTCTGCATGAAGGATCAATAATTTATCTAATGCCTCAACTACCACAGGATTAACTTCAAATTCTTCATTTGGTAATCTGAATGTCATTTTACAGAAGTTCTCTACATAGTTTAAGCTGTTATCTCCATGATTAAGAGGTAATCCCTGAGTCTTTCTGTACGTCCATGCACAAAGGTGGGCGAATTTAGCAATCAGCAATTCTGCAGCATGATCCATTTCTTCTTTTGAATTCACATTAACTGCTTTAGGGTTGAACGCCGTTAATGCTGAAGTAAGGGAAGACAAAACTCCCATAGGGTGGGCAGAACGAGGAAAAGCATCGATGATCTTTTTCATCTCCTCTGCCACGAAGTTATATTTTTTGATATTATTATCGAAAGATTCGTATTGATTCTGAGTAGGCAATTCACCATGCAACAAAAGGTACATTACTTCAGTGAAGTTAGATTTTTCAGCGATCTGCTCAATCGGATACCCTCTGTAGAACAATTCTCCTTTATCTCCGTCTAAGTAAGTAATATCACTAAGAGTAGCCCCTGTATTTTTATACCCTAAATCTAAGGTGATTAAACCTGTCTGGTCTCTTAATTTTGAAATATCAATCCCTCTGTCTCCGATAGTACTGTCAACGATAGGATATTCATAGGAATTACCATCGTAATTCAATATAACTTTGTTGTCTGACATTATATATTTTTTTAATTTTAATTTTTCCTAAAAGTATGCATTTTAAAGAAAAAGCACAACTATTTTTAGTTATGCTTTGCATTTATATTTTCGATTGTATTATCTCTTTATTTTGAAGGCATCCAACCCCGGAAAAACAGCAGTTTCACCCAAAGCTTCTTCTATCCTTAACAGCTGATTATACTTAGCCATCCTGTCTGATCTTGAAGCTGATCCTGTTTTGATCTGCCCGCAATTCATCGCTACAGCTAAGTCGGCAATGGTAGCGTCTTCTGTTTCTCCCGATCTGTGAGACATTACTGAAGTAAATCTATTATTCTGAGCCATCTGAACGGCGGCCATTGTTTCGGAAAGGGAACCGATCTGATTCACTTTTACAAGAATAGAATTGGCAATTCCTTCTTTAACTCCTCTGGACAGCCTTTCAACATTGGTAACAAATAAATCATCTCCTACCAGCTGAACTCTGTCCCCGATCTTATCGGTCAGCATTTTCCAACCTTCCCAGTCATTTTCCTGCATCCCGTCTTCAATGGAAATGATCGGATATTTAGCTGCTAATTCAGCAAGGTAAGAAACCTGCTCACTGCTGCTGAACTGCGCAGAGTCCTGAGTCTGGAATTTTCTGTAATCATAAATCCCGTCCTTATAAAATTCTGAAGCTGCGCAATCCAGAGCTAGCATGATATCGTCACCCGGCTTATAGCCTGCTTTTTCAATAGCCTGAAGAAGGGTATCCAAAGCATCTTCTGTTCCTTTGAAAGTAGGTGCAAAACCTCCTTCGTCACCGACTGCCGTAGACAAACCTCTTGAATGAAGGATAGATTTCAGGTTATGGAAGATCTCTGTTCCTTTTCTCAATGCATGAGAGAAAGAGTCTGCCTTCACCGGCATGATCATAAATTCCTGAAATGCAATAGGGGCATCTGAGTGAGATCCACCGTTAATAACATTCATCATCGGAACCGGAAGTGTGTTGGCATTGACACCTCCTACATATTTATACAAAGGCATTTTCAATTCTGCCGCTGCCGCTTTTGCTGCCGCCAAAGAAACACCGAGAATGGCATTGGCTCCAAGATTTCCTTTGTTGCTGCTTCCATCAAGATCGATCATGATCTGATCAATAAGGTTTTGATCATAAACAGGAAGCCCAACCAACTCAGGCGCTATTACTTCTCTTACATTCTCTACAGCTTTAAGAACTCCTTTTCCCATATATTCGGAACCGCCATCACGTAATTCTACTGCCTCATGTTCTCCGGTAGATGCTCCTGAAGGAACCGCAGCACGTCCCATTGCCCCGCTTTCTGTGAAAACATCTACTTCAACTGTCGGATTTCCTCTGGAATCCAGAATTTGTCTTGCTTCTATGTAAGAAATGTAACTCATTGTTTGTTTTTTTATAATTCTGACAAATTTAATTATTTTTTAAATTTTGTAAGCATTATAAGCCTATTTTATACCATTATTCTGAGTTAAATTTTAGTTAATTTTGGTATTATCCTTATTCTTTGTTAGAAAATAAAAAATTCTCCAAAATTTATTTGGAGAATTAAGTATAGGTTATGTGGTTAGCTTTATATAATCAAACTTTATGTTATTTATACTTTGTCTGTTCTTCTGGGGTAAGCTCACGAAATTTTTGCATTTTTTCAGTTTCTGCATTTACTTTCTCAGTTTCAGCATCAATTGTCTTGGTAATATCTTTTTGCAATTGTGTAATAGAATTAACTACAGCATCAAAGCTTTTCCAATAGAGTTCTCCTGAACAGTGTGCACTAAAATTGATACAATGTTCTTCAAGCCTGTATAAAGCATCTCTAAGCATATTTACCGGAGCAGTTCTTTCTCCTAACTTTGACAAGCTTTCGGTTATTTTAGTCATTTGTTCTGCTGAAATATTATCTCCGGACTTTAAGTTAGCCGCAAGCTTACTCGTAATATCTGTAGTAGTGGCTATGGCTGCATCAGGCTGTACTTCTGATAGAATTTTATTGATTTTGCCTTTATCATCAATACTCAAAATAGCACCCCGCCTCATAGCATCATAGGACATCTGATAATTTGAACTTGTATTTTTAAGTTCCTCTAAGGTCGCTTTATGTGTTGTCCCGCAGGAAACAAGCAATAAAGCTGTAATTAAAAAAAGTGTAGTTTTCATTTTATAGTCTTTTATAGATTGAATTTTTTGCCGGATCAAACCTGGCACTTCCCTTTTCCAGTATTTTTACTAAAGCCATAAATGTTTCAAAATCTAAATCTTCCACAATTCGTTCCTCACCATCTGTAAACTTTAGTTGAATCAATCCTGTATTAGAATCTATACTCCACTCTATCGTGTAATTAGCAATTGTTTTCATGATTATTATTTTTTTAGGTTTGTTACCTCAAAGTTCTATCAAAAAACAAATTCAGTCAATTACACAAAAGGGTGATTATAAAAAGTCTCCGGGCGGCGCTTTCAGCGCCGCCCGGAGACTTAAAATTTTCAATAAGCCTATATCTTTGTCTTAAAAGCCAACTGAGTTCCCTTTTCAACCGGTAAAATCTCAAATACTCCGTCCAATTCCTGCATTCTCCTTTTCATATTCCTGAGTCCATTTCCACCAGGCTTTCCGGGATCTATTCCTATACCTTCATCGGAAATTTTCATAAGAAAATCCTTTTCTTCTTGTACAAAAGAAAGCTTAACGGTATCTGCCTGACTGTATTTATAAGCATTGTTTACCGCTTCTTTCAGACACAAGAACATATTCCGCCTCCATTCTGTTGAAATAGGGGTTTCTAAAACTATATCTTCGCTTTCAGACAACAATTGTATTTTTGTTTTCCTTAAAAAATTCTCCGCATAGATAATCCCATAATTTATAAAACTTCCCAGCGTATCATTTCCCGGATTTAAGCTCCAAAGCATTTCGCGCATGGACAGATTCATTTCTTCAGAGGTTTTCAAAAGTTCATCAATATCGCCGATCATATCATCATTTCCTGCTTTCTGTTTTAAAAATTCAGCCTGAAGTTTAAGTGCTGAAATACCCGCTCCTAAATCATCATGCATATCATGGGAAATACGCTCGCGTTCATTTTCCAGGGATTTTTGCTTTTCGAGCTCTTTTTGGAGAAGCTGGTTTTGATGTTCGGCTTCTTTGAGTTGCTTTTCTTTTAAGTACAGAAGCTGTTTTCGGTTATAAGTTAAAACCACGAAAATAATAAAAACAACAAAAGTCATCATTATCCCAATAGCAATGACATAGGCAAGCCTTACATCATCTTCGATACGACTCATAATTTAATTTTTCATATTTTAATAGTGAGATATAAAACATACTATACATTCCAATATTTATAATATTCTGTCCTATTTTTAAAAATTCAAGAAATTCATTATCTTTTTTGGCAAAGTAAAACATAGGAGTAACTCTAAAAAGAAAAAAACAACTCCACATTAATAGAGCAGCAGATATCCAAAATCCTGGATCATCAATAATTTTATGTTCATCAAAAAAAGATATTTTCTGATAAAACCACATTAATGAATTTATTATGTAAAATGATATTAGTGTTATTCCTATATTTTTATCAAAATCCAATTCAAGAAAATTAGTACAAAATATTATATAAAATATTGAACTGCTTCCTGTAAAAAACAACAAGTTTCTAAAATAATTTTTGAAAATTATTGAAAAATAAAAACAAAAGAATATAATAGAAAAAATATCATATAAATTATATATTATCCCGTTCTTAGATTCCGGATATAATAAGAAAAGAGAAAATGAAAGTGAGTCCGTGAAAAAGGAAATGAATAAATATACAAATAAATAACTTTGAGCAGAAAACCCAAATTTTCTGCTCAAAATATATGATTTTATTACTACAAGTAATAATATTATTTTGTAAACTATTCCAATAATCATTTATGGCCTTAAATCTCCCATATCAAACTGGGCAAACCTACCAGCAGTAAGAACAGGTATACTGCAATTTTTTTTTAGTATTTCAAAAATTAGAGTCGGTCTAATTATCCCATTTTTAAATCTCCCAGCTCTAAGATAAAAACATGGTCCATAATTATTAAAATTTCTTAAAATTTTAGTCATTTTATATGTAATATATCTTGTGATATTTTGATATTGTGCTTCATGTTCATAATAACGTTTAAAATCATCTATATATGTTTGATAATTATGTTCATCTCCCACAATTGCATTATCATTTTCTAGTATATATACCGATGTACCAGAAAATGAGCTATAACTAATATTCTGAGCATCATTATTAAACCAAAACAATAAAGAAACAGTATCATTCTTAAGAATAAAATAAACGTGTAGGTAATCCCATCCGTCCACTTCTGCTCTACTTATTATAACATCAAGATTATTTATTTTAAAACATGAAGGTATATAATCCGAAAACATTTGTCCGTAATTTATCATCAATGATGAATCACCTTTCGTTAATTCATCAATCATTACAGCCTTAATTATACCTTTATCCTCCGAAAAATTTTCACAAGAAAATCCCCGTATCCTCTCAATCAATATTGGTTTCAATTCTTCACAAGCTAATTTTTTTTTCTTCATAATTTCTATTTTTTAAAATGGTTAAATTTATTAATTGCTTCTACTTTATTGCTGACATGCAATTTTCTGTAGATATTGCCAACGTGTTTTTTTACAGTATCAATGCTTATACATTTTTTATCGGCGATTTCTTTATAAAGGCACCCCTGCGCCAAAAGTTCCAGGACTTCTATTTCCCGTTCCGTGATTTCTTCAAAGCCTTTTACCTCTTTTTTTTCAAAGTGGCTTAAAACTCTTCGGGCAATGGAGAAACTCATAGGAGCGCCACCCTGGCAGGCATCGCGTATAGAGGTAAGGATCTTATCCATACTTTCTCCTTTGATAAGGTAGCCCACGGCTCCGGCTTTTAAAGAATTGAATATCTTTTCATCATCTTCAAAGCTGGTACACATAATAAACTGGGTTCCGGGCATTTGCTTTTTTAACTTTTCAATAATTTCAATTCCGAGCATATCCGGAAGCTGAATATCCATCATAACCACATCTGGAGAAAGATCGGCCAGTTTCTTCAAAGCTTCGCTTCCATCAAAAAACTGGGCAACCACCTTCATGTCATTCTGATAATTAATGACCTTCTTCAACGCATTGTTGTAGTTTTTCTCATCTTCTACTATGGCTATGGAAATGCTCATGTTGCATCAGTTTTGTTAAGACAAATTTCAATAGAAAATAAAATAGAAACAATTACACGTTTGTGTAATTTTCAGGATTTGAGTTGGGGTTATTGGTTTGTTTTTTGTTTTTACTAAATTTAATAAATTTTTCCTTATCATAGAAAATTAATCTCTAGCTATACGTAAAAATAAATATCATGAAAAAAGGACTTTTAATTGCAGCCTCTTTTATCTTATTATCGATAGGCTGTAAAAAGAATGAAAGCGGGAATAAGAGCATTATTAAATCGGACAGGTCAGTAACAACCATTACAGACCATAATGGCAAAACGGATTCCCTAACAGAGTCATCATCTTCCTTAGAAGTTAATGGTAAAAAGACGGAAGTGAGATCTTCTGTTTATAAAGCGACTGACGGAAGCCTGGTAAAAGTAGTCTTTACAGAAAGTCCAAAAGAAAGTACAGTCGCTATTACCAGCAATAAAAAGACATTTACATTGCCTAAGCTTAAGTCTACTACGGATGGAGCATTGTATCAGAAAGACGATATGAAGGCTGAAGTAAAAGGCGACAGCCTGATCCTGGATCAGGGCAACGCTATTATCCAGCTTGTAAAAACAAAAATATAGGGCATAAAAAAACCGTTCAGAGTGTGAACGGTTTTTTATTTATATCTGAAAAAGTCTTATTATTCTTCAGTTTTTTCCTCAGTAGAATCGGTTGTTTCCGCTTTTGGCTCTTCAACTTTTTCTTCTGCTTTAGGTGCTTCAGCAACTACAGTTTCAGCTTTTTTAGCTGTTGCAGGTCTTCTGCTTCTTCTTGTAGCTTTTTTCTCTTCAGCATTAGGATTGTAAAGCTCGTTGAAATCTACAAGCTCAATAAGAGCCGTATCAGCAGCATCACCTGGTCTGAAACCTGTTTTGATGATTCTTGTATAACCACCGTTTCTTTCAGCGATCTTAGGAGCTACCGTTCTGAATAGTTCAGTAACCGCTTCTTTACTTTGAAGATATGAAAAAACAGTTCTTCTGTTATGTGTAGTATCTTCTTTTGCTTTTGTTAATAGAGGCTCAACATATACTCTTAAAGCTTTTGCTTTAGCTACAGTAGTGTTGATTCTTTTATGCTCAATTAGAGAACAAGCCATATTAGAAAGTAAAGCACTTCTGTGAGAAGCTGTTCTTCCTAAGTGATTGAATTTTTTACCGTGTCTCATTATTAATTATTTATCAGCGTCTAACTTATATTTTGCAACGTCGAAACCGAAGTTAAGACCTTTTGAATGCACTAATTCTTCTAGTTCTGTCAAAGATTTTTTACCAAAATTTCTGAATTTCATCAAATCAGACTTACTGTAAGAAACCAATTCTCCAAGAGTTTCTACTTCTGCAGCCTTCAGACAGTTAAGGGCTCTTACTGAAAGATCCATATCTGCCAATTTAGACTTAAGAAGCTGTCTTGTATGAAGTGTTTCTTCATCGTATTGGATAGATGCTTTTACAGCTTCGGTTTCAAGTGTGATTCTCTCATCAGAGAAAAGCATGAAATGATAAATCAATATCTTGGAAGCTTCTGTTAAAGCGTTTTGAGGACTGATGGAACCATCAGTTTCGATATCTAATACAAGTTTTTCGTAGTCTGTTTTTTGCTCTACACGATAATTTTCAATGCTGTACTGTACTTTCTTGATCGGCGTGAAAATAGAGTCAATGGCAATGGTACCTACAGGTGCATTGTTTGACTTATTTTGTTCTGAAGGAACATAGCCTCTCCCTTTTTCTATATTGAAAGTAATTTCGAAAGTTACGTCACTGTTCAGGTTACAGATCACTAGATCCGGGTTCAGCACCTCAAATCCGTTCATTGATTTACCTAAATCACCAGCAGTAATAACCGTTTGCCCCGAAACTTTAGCAACCACCTGCTCATTAGCTTGGTTTTCTGCCGCAGCTTTTAATCTTACCTGCTTAAGGTTAAGAATAATTTCGGTAACATCTTCGATTACTCCTGGAATAGTTGAAAATTCGTGCTCTACACCTTCTATTTTGATAGATGAAATAGCATAACCTTCCAGAGAAGAAAGCAACACTCTTCTCAAAGCATTACCGATTGTAAGCCCGAAACCTGGTTCCAAAGGTCTGAATTCAAATTGACCTTTAAATTCATCAGAGTTAAGTAAAATTACTTTATCGGGTTTTATGAATTGTAAAATTGCCATATTATTGGGTTGAGCAAAAATTTGATTAAAAAATTATTTAGAGTAAAGTTCGACGATAAGGTTTTCCTTGATGTCCTCCGGAATTTGGATTCTTTCAGGAGCAGAAATGAAAGTTCCTGCTTTCTTCTCATCGTTGAATTGTAACCACTCATAGTTTGACTTAGAAGCCAATGAATTTGTAACAACCTCAAGAGATTTGGATTTTTCTCTTACAGTGATCACATCACCTGCTTTAAGCAAATAAGATGGAATGTTTACGATCTCTCCGTTCACAGTAATGTGTCTGTGAGAAACCAATTGTCTGGCAGCAGATCTTGTTTTAGCAAAACCTAATCTGTACACTACGTTATCCAGTCTGGACTCACAAAGTTGTAATAGAACTTCACCTGTTACTCCTTTGCTTCTATGTGCTTTATCAAATAAATTAGCAAATTGTCTTTCTAAAATACCGTAAGTATATTTAGCTTTTTGCTTTTCAGCTAACTGAACTGCATATTCTGATTTTTTAGCACCTCTTCTTTTGTTAGGACCATGCTGTCCTGGTGGTTGGTTTTTTCTTTTCTCGAAGTTTTTGTCATCTCCGTAGATTGCAGCACCAAACTTTCTAGCAATCTTAGTTTTAGGTCCAATATATCTTGCCATAATGGGTAAATTCTAAAAATTAAACTCTTCTTCTTTTTGGTGGTCTACATCCATTGTGCGGCATAGGAGTCACATCAATGATTTCACTAACTTCAATTCCTGAATTGTGAATAGATCTGATTGCAGACTCTCTACCTGCACCTGGACCTTTCACAAACACCTTTACTCTTCTTAATCCAGCTTCGTGAGCTACAGCAGAGCAATTTTCAGCTGCCATCTGAGCAGCAAATGGAGTATTCTTTTTAGAACCTCTGAAACCCATTTTACCGGCAGAAGCCCAAGAGATAACCTCTCCGTTTTTATTTGTTAAAGAAATGATGATGTTATTGAAAGAAGCCTGAATATGTGCTTCACCAATAGCTTCAACTTTTACTTTTCTTTTTTTAACTACTTTAGTTTGTTTTGCCATAATTCCTAACGATTATTTACTAGCTTTTTTCTTGTTAGCAACAGTTTTTCTCTTTCCTTTACGGGTTCTTGAGTTGTTTTTCGTTCTCTGGCCTCTTAAAGGTAATCCTAGTCTGTGACGTATTCCTCGTTGGCATCCTATGTCCATCAATCTCTTGATGTTCAATTGCACTTCAGATCTCAATTCTCCTTCTACTTTAATGTTTTCAGAGATATACGTTCTGATTGCAGCCAATTCATCGTCATTCCATTCGTTGACTTTCTTATCTTCGCTGATACCGGCAGCCTTAAGGATTTCTGAAGAAGTACTTCTTCCGATTCCGTAGATGTAAGTTAAACCGATAACGCCTCTTTTGTTTTTTGGTAAATCAATACCTGAAATTCTCGCCATAATTTAATTTTAGCCTTGTCTTTGTTTAAATTTTGGGTTCTTCTTGTTGATCACGAAAAGCACACCTTTTCTGCGTACAATTTTGCAATCAGCACTTCTTTTTTTAATTGATGCTCTAACTTTCATTTTGATAGTATTTATTTTTCAACAATAGCCAAATGGAGATTCAAAAAATCCCATTTGGCAGATTGTTTAATATCTAAATGTAATTCTCCCTTTTGTCAAATCATAGGGAGACATTTCTAATTTCACCTTATCTCCAGGTAAAAGCTTAATATAATGCATTCTCATTTTACCGGAAATATGGGCAATGAGTATATGTCCATTTTCAAGTTCTACACGGAACATGGCGTTAGAAAGTGCTTCCACGATCACGCCATCCTGTTCAATATGTTTTTGTTTTGCCATAAATTAATATCCAGTCGTTCTTGATAATTTAGACTGCATTAAGCCATCATACTGATGGTTCAGCAGATATGTATTAATCTGTTGAACAGTATCTAAAATTACTCCAACCATAATCAATAGTGATGTTCCCCCGAAAAATAGGGCGAACGCATCTGTCTGAACAAAGCTTCCGTGTACAATCGCCGGAAGGACTGCAAAGATAGACAAAAATATTGCACCTGGCAAGGTAATTTTTGATAAAATATCATCTAAATAATCGGCTGTCTCTTTTCCTGGTCTTACCTTCGGTACCAACCCTCCGTTTCTCTTGAGATCATCGGCCATCTGGTTCACGGGAATGGTAATTGCAGTATAGAAAAATGAGAAAATAATAATTAATAATGCAAACAATACATTGTATTGCCAGCTAAAAACATTCTTGAAACCGGCAAGAAAAGTATTGGACTCATCAAATTTTGTTAACAAGCCCGGTACGAACATCAGTGCCTGTGCAAAGATGATCGGCATAACACCGGCAGCATTAACTTTCAATGGGATCCATTGTCTTGCTCCCTGCATAAGATTTCTGTTTACACCTCCTCTTGCCTGAGCTCTGCTTACGTATTGAATTGGAATTTTTCTAACAGCAACAGATAATACTACTGCTAAAAGAACCACCAACATCCAGAACAACACTTCAATAAGGATCATGATAGACCCCATTCCACCTTTTCCGTTCTGCACGGCCATTTCCTGTACGAATGCTTCCGGTAATCTGGATAGGATCCCTACCATAATAAGGATAGAAATACCATTTCCGATCCCTTTATCGGTAATCTTTTCACCTAACCACATTGCGAATACTGAACCGGCAACCAGGATAACAATACTTGGCAGCCAGAACATCACAGAATTGGGCTCTACATAATATGCAGACTGGAACTGAGCGTACGGTAAGAATAATTGAGTAATAGAGGTTAAATAGGAAGGGGCCTGCACTAAACAAACTCCGATCGTTAACCATCTTGTAATCTGATTCAATGTATTTCTACCTGACTCTCCATCTTTCTGAAGTTTCTGAAGATAGGGAATAGCCATCCCCATCAACTGAACAATAATAGAAGCAGAAATATAAGGCATGATTCCTAACGCCATTACGGAAGCATGGCTGAAAGCTCCTCCCGTAAACGACGAAAGCAAGCCAAGGAGACCTGCTCCTTGCTTGTTACCGCCCTGATTTTTATAATGCTCTAAGAGATCTCCTACTTCCGCAAGGTTAATTGCAGGTAGGGAGATATAAGATGCGAATCTATACACAAGGATAATACCTAATGTGAAGAGAATTTTATCTCTTAATTCTTTTAGGCTCCAAATATTTTTGAGGGTTTGTATAAATTCTTTCATTAGTGATTATTATAAGGTAATTGCTTTTCCACCTGCTTTAGAGATAAGCTCTTCCGCAGATTTAGTGAATTTGTCAGCAGAGATCGAAACCGCAGATTTCAATTCTCCTCTACCCATAATTTTCACTAATTCGTTTTTAGTTGCTAAACCGTTTGCGACCAAAACTTCTTTAGTAATATCTCCTGTGATAGATTTATTTTCTATTAAAGTCTGGATAGAATCCAAATTGATAGCTCTAAACTCTTTTCTGTTTACGTTTTTGAATCCGAATTTAGGTAATCTTCTTTGTAAAGGCATTTGTCCACCTTCAAAACCGATCTTCTGAGAATAACCAGCTCTTGATTTTTGTCCTTTATGCCCTTTTGTAGAAGTACCACCTTTTCCGCTACCTTGTCCTCTACCAATTCTTTTTGAATTGAAAGTTGATCCTGCAGCTGGCTTTATGTTGTTTAAATTCATTTTTTTATTGATTTAAAGATTAAATAATTTAAAGATTAAAAAATTCCGACTAAGATAGAAAGAATACTTTAATCTTTTAATCTTTGAATTTTTAATTATTTCTGAACTTCAAGTAAGTGACTAACTGCAGCTATCATTCCTAAGATAGAAGGAGTAGCTTCGTGTTCTACAACTTGGTGAAGTTTCTTAAATCCTAATGCTTCAAGCGTTCTCTTTTGGGTTTTTGTTCTTCCAATAGCGCTTCTTACTTGTTTTACTTTGATTGTTGCCATTGTTTTATATATTAACCGTTAAACACTTTACTTAGAGAAACTCCTCTCATTCTAGCGATTTCTTCAGGTCTTCTGATATCCAATAACGCTTTGAAAGTAGCTTTCACCACGTTGTGAGGGTTAGAAGATCCTTTAGATTTTGAAAGGATATCGTGAATACCTGCAGATTCCAATACCGCTCTTACCGCACCTCCGGCGATAAGTCCCGTACCGTGGGAAGCAGGTCTTAAGAAGATATCTGCACCACCATATCTGGCTGTAGTCTGATGAGGAATAGTGTGGTTCATTACAGGAACTTTTACAAGGTTTTTCTTAGCGTCTTCAACTGCTTTAGCAATTGCAGAAGCAACCTCTTTAGATTTTCCCAGTCCGTAACCGATAACTCCGTCTTCGTTCCCTACCACTACGATAGCAGAAAATCCGAAAGCTCTACCTCCTTTTGTTACTTTTGTTACTCTGTTTACAGCTACGAGACGATCTTTAAGTTCTAATCCTCCCGGTTTTACTCTTTCTATATTATCTAGTCCTAACATATTTCCGAAATTTTAATGATTAGAATTTAAGTCCTCCTTCTCTCGCACCGTCAGCAAGAGCCTTAACTCTGCCGTGGTATACGAATCCGTTTCTATCAAACACTATATTTTCAATTCCTGCAGCGATAGCTTTAGCAGCAATAGCTTTACCTACGGCAGCAGAAACTTCAGTCTTAGTTCCGTTAGCATCAACTCCTTTCTCTCTGGAAGAAGCAGAAGCTAAAGTTTTTCCACTGTTATCATCGATTAACTGAGCGTAAATTTCCTTATTACTTTTATATACAGATAATCTTGGCAATTCAGAAGAACCTGAGATTTTCCCTCTCACTCTTCTTTTGATTCTTATTCTTTTTTCTAATTTACTTAATGCCATTTTCTTATAATTTATTAAGCAGATTTACCAGCTTTACGTCTAACATTTTCACCAACGAATCTTACACCTTTTCCTTTGTACGGCTCAGGCTTTCTGAATGAACGAATTTTTGCAGCTACCATTCCTAGAAGTTGCTTATCGTGAGACGTTAAAGTAATAATCGGGTTTTTACCTTTTTCAGTCAATGTATCCACTTTTACTTCACCAGGAAGTTCTAATACGATACCGTGAGAGAATCCTAAAGCCAACTCAAGTTTCTGACCTGAATGAGAAGCTCTGTATCCTACTCCTACCAATTCTAGTTTCTTTTCGAAACCTTCTGATGCACCAACAATCATATTGTTGATTAACGCTCTGTATAAACCGTGAAGCGCTCTGTGTTGCTTAGAATCTGATGGTCTGTTTACATTCAGCTCTCCATCTTTTTGTTCTAAAGTAATTCCTCCTGTAAGTCCCTGAGAAAGTTCTCCTTTTGGACCTTTTACAGTTACTACACCTTCATTTTCGGTGATTGTAACTCCGGCAGGAATAGTTATAATTGCTTTACCAATTCTTGACATTTTCCTTTGATTAAAAATTAATAAACATAGCAGATTACTTCACCGCCTACTTTTTCTTCTCTGGCTTTCTTATCAGTCATTACTCCTTTAGAAGTAGAGATGATAGAAATACCCAAACCGTTCAGTACTCTTGGAAGTTCAGTAGAACCTTTGTACTGTCTCAAACCTGGTCTTGAAGCCCTTTGAATAGACTTTATAGCCGGCTTGTTGGTTTGCTTGTCATACTTTAAAGCGATTTTGATCGTACCCTGAACAGCGCTATCCTCAAACTTGTAGTTTAAGATATACCCCTGATCAAATAAGATCTTAGTAATCTCCTTTTTGATTTTCGATGCAGGAATTTCCACCACTTTGTGGCCTGCGCTTTGTGCGTTCCTTACTCTTGTTAGGAAATCTGAAATTGGATCTGTTACCATTTTTCTATTTTAAAATTATTGGTTAAAGACAATCAGTTTTGCAAAGACTTGAAGAGTAAAATATCAGACTTCAGATGATCTTAGGCCTGATATTTTTTATCTTTAGTATCTGAACAACTTAATTGTCCCGATTTTAATTAGTAATTATTACCAACTGGCTTTTTTAACTCCCGGGATAAGACCGTTGTTTGCCATTTCTCTGAAAGTTACTCTGGAAATCCCAAACGTTCTCATATATCCTCTTGGTCTACCTGTCAACTTACATCTGTTGTGCAATCTTACAGGAGAAGCATTTTTAGGTAATTTCTGAAGTGCTTCATAATCACCAGCTTCTTTTAAAGCTTTTCTTTTGTCAGCGTATTTAGCAACCAGTGCTTCTCTTTTGCGCTCACGCGCTTTCATTGATTCTTTAGCCATTTCTTAGTTCTTTTTAAATGGTAAACCGAAGTGAGTTAATAATGCTTTAGCTTCTTTATCTGTTTTCGCAGTGGTAACGAAAGTGATGTCCATCCCCTGGATTTTTTTCACTTTGTCGATTACGATCTCAGGGAAGATAATCTGCTCAGTAATACCTAAGTTATAATTACCTCTACCATCGAAACCATCAGCTTTAATACCAGAGAAATCTCTAATACGCGGCAACGCAGAAGACGTTAATCTATCTAAGAACTCATACATTTTGTTTGCTCTTAGTGTAACTTTAGCACCTACAGGCATCCCTTTTCTTAGTTTGAAAGCAGCTTCGTCTTTCTTAGAGATCGTACCTACGGCTTTCTGACCAGTGATATTCGTTAGTTCTTCTACAGCATAGTCAATGATTTTTTTGTCTGCAGTAGCATCACCTAGTCCTTGAGACAGGATGATCTTCTCCAATCTAGGTACCTGCATTACTGACTTGTACCCGAATTCTTCCATCATTGCAGGAACAATCGTTTCTTTATATGCTTTTTTGGGTCTTGCTATATATTCCATGTGTTATTTCAAATTATAAAGTTTCACCCGTTTTTTTGTTGATTCTTACGCTCACTTCTTTCTTCTTACCATTTCTTTCAGCTTCAACTTTTTTGAAACCTACTTTAATAGCTTTTCCGTCTTTTCCAACCAAAGCTACGTTAGAGATATGAATAGAAGCTTCTCTTTCAACGATTCCTCCTTGAGGATTTGAAGCTGAAGGCTTAACGTGTTTTTTAACGATATTAAGTCCTGCAACCACTACTCTCGGGTCTTTTCCTTCTTTTTTGATCACTTCAATAACTTCACCGGTCTTACCTTTGATACCATCTTTACCAGTAGTTACGATAACGTTATCTCCTTTTTTTATTTTTAATTTTGTTGACATTTTCTTTAAAAATTTTAAAAATTAAAGTACTTCAGGAGCTAATGAAATGATTTTCATATATTCTTTGTCTCTCAACTCACGAGCAACCGGTCCGAAAACACGGGTACCTCTCATTTCTCCTGCTGCATTTAGCAATAC
The DNA here is from genome assembly GCF_014204415.1 of Chryseobacterium defluvii. Lineage (GTDB taxonomy): Bacteria > Bacteroidota > Bacteroidia > Flavobacteriales > Weeksellaceae > Chryseobacterium > Chryseobacterium defluvii_A. The sequence continues at coordinate 83,499 of NZ_JACHLE010000002.1, forward strand.
ACAAGCATTGTCTTCGAATTTGATGTATGAACCATCTTTTCTTCTTACTGCTTTTTTTGTTCTTACTACTACAGCTTTAGATACCTGACCTTTCTTAGCATTTCCTGATGGTGTAGAATCTTTGATCGTAACAACGATTTTATCACCTACTGAAGCATATCTTCTTCTGGTTCCTCCCAGAACTCTGATAACCAATACTTCTTTAGCACCTGTGTTATCAGCAACTTTTAATCTTGATTCTGTTTGTAACATTATTACTTAGCTTTTTCAATGATTCTTACTAATCTCCATCTCTTGTTTTTGCTCAAAGGTCTAGTTTCCTGGATAAGAACTGTATCTCCTTCGTTGCATTCGTTGTTCTCGTCGTGTGCGGTATATTTTTTCGTTTTCAATACGAATTTACCATACATCGGGTGTTTCATTCTCATCGTTTCACTAACAACAATGGTTTTTTCCATTTTATTGCTGGAAACAACTCCGATTCTTTCTTTTCTTAAATTTCTTTCCATTGTAAAATGAAATTATTGTTTGTTAGTTAACTCTGTATTTAGTCTTGCGATTGTTTTTCTCAAATCTCTGATTTGGATCGGGTTTTCAATTGGGCTGATCGCATGAGCCAATTTCAATTTAGAATATTGAGCTTTTGCTTCAGTTAATTGAGCTTGAATATCACCCGCGCTTAAATTTTTAATATCAGCTTTTTTCATTGTATTCAAAGATTATTGAGGTTTAACAAAATCGTTAGCAACTACAAATTTGGTAACTACAGGTAATTTTTGTGCAGCAAGTCTTAATGCTTCTTTCGCGATATCGTAAGGTACTCCTCCGATTTCGAACATGATTTTACCTGGTTTTACTACAGCTACCCAATATTCCACAGCACCTTTACCTTTACCCATCCTTACTTCGGCTGGTTTTTTAGTAATCGGCTTATCCGGGAAGATTTTGATCCATAGCTGACCTTCTCTTTTCATATATCTTGTAGCAGCAATACGCGCAGCTTCAATTTGTCTTGCAGTGATCCAAGCACCTTCTATAGCTTTGATCCCGAAAGTTCCGTAAGCAAGTTGATTACCTCTTTGAGCAATCCCCTTCATCTTCATCTTATGAACTCTACGGAATTTGGTTCTTTTTGGTTGTAACATAATTTAATATAGATGTTAGATGTTAGATGTTAGATGCTAGATAAAATTTAAATCAGTTCTTGTAACGGAAGATCTAATTTCTAATTTCTATCTTCTAACTTCTAATTAATTATTTTTTTTATCCCTTGAAGGTCTTCTGTTGTCTCTGTCTCCTCTGTTTCCCCCTCCTGAAGGTCCTTTCTTCTGTTGTCCCACTAGTGGAGAAAGTTCTCTTTTACCGTAAACTTCACCTTTCATGATCCAAACTTTAACTCCCAACTTACCGTATTGAGTTAATGCTTCAGCAATATGATAGTCGATATCTGCTCTGAAAGTAGACAATGGGATTCTTCCTTCTTTGAAAGATTCGCTTCTTGCCATTTCAGCACCATTCAATCTTCCTGAGATCTGAACTTTGATACCTTCACCACCCATTCTCATTGTACCTGCCATAGCCATTTTAACAGCTCTTCTGTAAGAGATCCTGTTTTCAATCTGCTTAGCAATGCTATCAGCAACTAATACTGCGTCAAGTTCAGGTCTTTTGATTTCAAAGATGTTGATTTGAATATCCTTTTTAGTCAATTTCTTCAACTCTTCTTTTAATTTATCAACTTCCTGACCTCCTTTACCGATAATAAGTCCCGGTCTAGCAGTAGTAATAGTAACTGTTACTAATTTCAGGGTTCTTTCAATGTAAATTTTTGAAATACCACCTTTAGATAATCTAGCTTCAAGGTATCTTCTGATTTTGTAGTCTTCCGCGATTCTGTCTCCATAATCGTTTCCGCCAAACCAGTTAGAATCCCATCCTCTGATGATACCTAATCTGTTACCAATTGGATTTGTCTTCTGTCCCATACCTTGATTAATTTTCTTTATTACCTAAGATTAATGTAACGTGGTTAGATCTTTTTCTGATTCTGTACCCTCTACCTTGCGGAGCCGGTCTCAGTCTCTTCAATTGTCTTGCACTATCCACGAATATTTCTTTTACGATAAGGTTAGCTTCTTCAATATCCGCACCTTCGTTTTTCACCTGCCAGTTAGCAATAGCGGAAAGAAGTAATTTCTCTAATTTGTTAGATGCTTCTTTCTTAGAATATTTTAGGATATAAAGAGCTTTATCTACCTGCTCTCCTCTAATGATATCAGCAACTAATCTCATTTTTCTCGGAGAAGACGGGCAATTATTTAATGAAGCTTTTACAACGTCTTTGCTAGCTTCTTTTCTTGCGATTGAACTATCTTGTTTTCTTGATCCCATGATTATCTGCTTCCTTTATTTTTGTTACCACCATGACCTCTGAAAGATCTTGTTGGAGAAAATTCGCCTAACTTGTGACCAACCATGTTTTCTGTAACGTAAACAGGGATAAAAGATTTCCCGTTGTGTACAGCAATAGTTTGTCCTACGAAGTCCGGAGAGATCATAGATGCTCTAGACCAAGTTTTGATAACTGTCTTCTTACCAGACTCTATATTTGCCTGAACCTTCTTATCTAAAGTATGATGAATGAATGGTCCTTTTTTAAGTGATCTTGCCATAATTATTTTCTTTTAGATACGATGTAACGGTTAGACACTTTGTTTTTCTTTCTAGTTTTGTAACCTTTAGCCGGTTTACCGTTTCTAGATCTTGGGTGACCTCCAGAAGAACGTCCTTCACCACCACCCATCGGGTGATCTACAGGGTTCATTACTACCGCTCTTGTTCTTGGTCTTCTACCTAACCATCTGCTTCTACCCGCTTTACCGGATACCGTTAACTGATGATCTGAGTTGGAAACGGAACCAATCATTGCCATACATTCAGTAAGGATCATTCTGGATTCTCCTGAAGGTAATTTGATGATCGCATATTTACCGTCTCTTGAAGTTAACTGAGCTGAAGAACCGGCACTTCTTGCTAAAATAGCACCTTGGCCAGGCTTCATTTCGATACAAGAAATTACAGTACCTAATGGAATGTTTTTCAATTTCATTGCGTTACCTACATTAGGTTCAACGCTCTCTCCTGAAACCACTTTCTGATCTACTTTGATACCGTTTGGAGCGATGATATATCTCTTTTCTCCATCTGTGTACTCTAATAAAGCGATAAATGCAGTTCTGTTCGGATCGTATTCTACAGTTTTTACCGTAGCTTCAATATCAGATTTGTTTCTTTTGAAGTCGATAATTCTGTATTTCTTTTTGTGTCCACCTCCGGTGTAACGCATGGTCATTTTACCTGTTTGGTTACGTCCACCTGACTTTTTAATACCAACTGTCAGAGATTTCTCTGGTTTGTTAGTAGTAATTTCCTCAAAATTGTTTACAATTCTGAATCTCTGTCCCGGGGTGATAGGTTTTAATTTTCTAACAGACATTACTATTATTTATTAATGATAATTAATTTACAGCAAAAATATCGATAACCTCCCCTTCAGCAAGTTTGATTACCGCTTTTTTCAATTTGTTTGTCTTTCCTACTTGAAGACCTTTTTTCGTGTATTTCGAAGAAACCTTCGGAGCATAAATCATTGTATTAACGTCTGCTACTTTTACACCGTAAGCCGCTTCCACAGCTTTTTTAATCTGGATTTTATTCGCCTTGGTATCTACTAGGAACGAATAAGAACCTCTTAAATCTGTAAGGTAATTAGCCTTTTCTGAGATAACTGGTTTAATAATAACTGACATGATTTATTTCTTTAAATTTTCCTGGAATTTTTCAACTGCACCTTCAAAGAATATGATCTCACCTGCATTTACCAAGTCGTAAGAACTGATCTCGTTGAAGTTCATTACTTTAGTTTTAGGTAAGTTTCTTGAAGATAAATATACATTCTTGTTAGCTTCAGGAAGAACGAATAAAGACTTCTTACCGTTAAGTTCCAACGCATTCAATACGCTGATGAAATCTTTGGTTTTAGGAGCGTTTAAGCTCATATCTTCCAAAACTTTAATGCTGTTATCTCTTAATTTCTGAGATAAAACAGATTTCTTAGCTAATCTCTTAAGAGCTTTGTTCAATTTGAATCTGTAGTCTCTCGGTTTTGGCCCGAATACCCTACCTCCACCTCTGAACACAGGAGATTTGATATCCCCGTATCTGGCAGAACCAGATCCTTTCTGCTTCTTAAGTTTTTTAGTAGAAGCTGTGATTTCGCTTCTTTCTTTTGCTTTATGAGTACCTTGTCTCTGAGCTGCAAGATACTGTTTAACTTCTAAGTAAACCGCGTGCTGATTTGGCTCAATTCCGAATACCTTTTCGTCTAGAGTTACTTTTCTTCCGGTCTCTTTTCCTGATGTATTTAATACTACTAGTTCCATTTCTTGATAATTACATAAGAATTTTTAGCTCCCGGAACAGCACCTTTTACTACTAAAAGATTTTGTTCTTGATCCACTTTTAATACCTGAAGGTTCTGAACAGTTACCTGCTTACCTCCCATTCTTCCAGCCATTCTCATCCCTTTGAATACTCTTGAAGGGTCTGAACCAGCACCGATAGAACCTGGAGCTCTAAGTCTGTTGTGCTGACCATGAGTTGCCTGCATTACACCCCCAAATCCGTGTCTTTTAACAACACCCTGGAAGCCTTTACCTTTAGAAGTACCTGTTACGTCAACATACTCGCCTTCAGCAAACATATTTACTTCTACTAAATCTCCTACTTTTACTTCGTGCTCGAACTCATTCTTGAATTCTACCACTTTAGCTTTCGGAGTTGAACCAGCCTTTTTAAAATGACCAGCTAACGCTTTACCAACGTTCTTCTCACTCTTGTCATCGAAACCAAGTTGCACGGCAACATATCCGTCAACCTCTTCGGTTCTGACCTGTAAAACCGGACATGGACCAGCCTGAATAACTGTACAAGGAATGTTTTTCCCTTCTTCGTTAAACAAAGATGTCATACCGATTTTTTTACCAATAATACCTGACATTGTTTATATTATAATAAAATTTATCCTTATTAATTATCACCATTTTTAGAGGTCTAAAGCAATTTCTACTTCTGATATAGGCATACTACGCCCCTAAAATGAGTGTGCAAATTTATGGATTATTTTTATATTGACAAATATTTCCTGTAAAATATTTTGATTTTTAATCAATTAGCAGATTTATATAAATTTTCAGGCTTATTTTTTGCTCTAATATTTTTAATTTTGAGAAAAAAGAAATATGAAAAGTATTTTCAGCCTACTTATTTTATGTTTTGGCATCAGGGCTTTTGCCCAATCCAAAGCCCCGTTCACAGGCAAAAGGGACTTTAACATCGAACAGAGAGCAAGCGGTTCCGGTACACCTATCTATTATGTAGACGTGAAGCAGAACGGAGATGTTTATTTTGGTTTCATACAGATGAATCAGGCAAGTGGAGAAATTACCAGAGAAGAGATCAATGCCGGGAAATACAATCCCAAAGTGATGAAGGTTCATTTCAAAACATATAACGAGACATATTATGTAAAGTTTGATAAGGAAAAAATTTATCTTACCGATGAGAATGGCAATGTAAGAAAATCTGAAGACTGCTGTCCGGTTTCTGAACTGGATAAGGGAAATTGTATTTGTGAAAGTGCATTCTACCAATAATGAAGGGCATAAGATTTTTATTCATCCTTTTTTTCCTTGTTTCCTGTACTCAAAAGGATGCACATCCTTATACTTTTTATTACTGGAAAACTCACTTATCATTAAACCCGGCAGAGAAAAAAGCACTGAAAGAGGCAACAGCCCCCTATCTCTTCACCAGATTTTTTGATGTAGACAAGGTGGATGGCAAATTCCAACCGATAGCCGTTATTACAAAAGATAAAAGTTTTGAAACTGACAAACAGATCATTCCCGTGGTATTTATTACCAATCAGACATTTCTGAATATTAAGGCAGATGAAATAAAATTCCTTGCAGAAAGCATCTACAGACTCGTCCGTAAAAAGGTTGAAGATTATCATCTCAAAACCGGTAATGAGATCCAGATTGATTGTGACTGGACGGCAGGCACACGGGATGATTATTTTAAATTCCTGAAAGTACTGAAAGAAACTTCAGGAGAAGAAGTCACCTGTACACTCCGGCTCCATCAGGTAAAGGATAAAAACCTGACCGGCATTCCTCCCGTGGGAAAAATGTATTTAATGTGCTACTCTACGTCCTCACCTCTGGAGGCATCGGATAAAAATTCCATTCTGGATGTCAATACCCTGAAAAGTTATCTTTCCAAACTGGAAGATTATCCTGTAAAAAAAATTGAAGTGGCATTGCCCCTCTATTCCTGGGGAATTGTTACCAATCATCTGGGAAAGCACAAACTCATAAATGCTTTATCAAAAAAAGACCTTGAAAATAAAAACTTCAAAAAAATCTCGGAAAACGAGATCGTGATCATAAAAGATGGTTTCTATTTTGGTAATTTCTTAAACAAAGGCTTTAAAATAAAGGTTGAAGAGATAACAGATGATCAGCTTGAAGACGTTGTTCGTCTTTTGGATAAAAAAATACGTCACTTTAACATTATATATTATCAATTAGATAGTAAATTTGTAAAAGACCAGAATTTTAATATGTTTTAAACATTATAAAACTCTATAAATTACACAGATTTTCACGGATAAAAATATAGCACAAACATCTGCTAAATCCACTCGATCTGCAAGATAAATAAGAACCAAACTCAAAAAAACAAAACACCATATGAAAAAGCATATTCTTTCACTGGCGATATTATCACTTTTTTATACAAAGTCTGAGGCATGTGCATGGTCAGATCCGGATTATGATTACTTCAATCTGTTTACCCAGACCATCATTAAGGACAAATCTTACCTGCCCTTTCTGCATAGTTATTCAACAAGATTCTATACTGAATTCAAACCTACCCAGATCCCCAGTGAGAATATTGAATCGTGGCGAAAATTCTTCAACAACCAGTTAACCTACAGTGAAACTGATTATCTGGTGAATAAAATGCCCATGAATGACCTCAATGATCTGAAAAGGGGAAATCCTAACAATCCTTTATTGAAGAAACTGGGCACAGGCTTTTATCAAAGATACAGTGAAGGAATTGATTATCTCATTGAAGCCAAATATCTGGAGCCTTACATGAAGATCAATTATGTGGAAAACCCGGATTCCTTTTTTTATACTCCTGCAGAAAGCGATAAAAATGCCACTAATCTCGATTATAACAAAACGGTTGCTGCTTTAACTTCTTTATATAATGCGGCCAAAAATCCGGAGATCAGGCAGAGGTATGGTTTTCAGCTGGTACGTTTTAATCATTACACCAGAAATTTTGATAAGGCGCTGGAGGCTTTTAAAACCTATGTAGAACCTGTTAAATTAAAAGGAGCTCCTTATTTTATGGCACTTGACCAGCTTGCCGGAGCCCAAAGAGGATTACAGATGAACAGCGATGCCAATTGGAACTTTTTCCAGGTTTTTATGAACAGTAAAAGCCGTAAAGAGTCTGCATTTGTCTCTATGAAGCTTTCAGATACGGCTTCATTTAATAATATTTTAAAGAGAGCCGGAACCAGTGAGGAAAAAAATATGGCTTACTTTCTTTTAGGATATGAAGACTTTGCCAATCCTATCCCTCTTATGGAAAAAATGTATGACATCAATCCGGATTCGGAGATCCTGAAAGTAATGGCAGCGAGAAGCATCAACGAACTGGAAAGAAGCTATCTGCCTACTTATTATTATACTTCGGATAAAACAGATAACCTTTCTATCCAAAAAGATGTTCCCGGCAATGATAAAACTAGTACTCCGGAAGTAAAAGAAAATAAGAAAGAACTTTCTTTCTGGGATAAGATCGTAAGATTTTTTAAGAATCTTTTCGGAGGGTCAAAATCCGATAAAACCGGCGATGGAAATAAAACAGATCAGAGTGATGATGAATTATTGGAAAACCCTGACAGGATCCCTTTCTTTACGGAAAACACCAATTATTATTGGCCGGAAGACAAACCTAAGGATTTCCTGAATGAGCTGGAAAAATTTACAGAAAAAACAAAGGAAAAATCAAAAGATGAATTCTGGCAGATATCGGATGCCTATCTTAAGTTCCTGAAAAAAGATTACAAAGCAAGCACTGAGATCCTGAATGATATTAAAACAGGCAATCCTGAATATCTTGAAGAGATCAAAAGAATGAAAGTTCTTAATGATATTGTTTCCCAGCCGAAGATCACCGCAGAATATGAGGATCATCTGATGAAAAACTATGCTGAATATTTTATAGAAAAAGAAATAAAACAGGACAGCACCCATACTGATGAATATAATTACTATGGGCCTGTTCCTTCTACAGCTTCTTTCCTGAAGGATGTTCTGGCCAACCGTTATTTCCTTCAGGGTGAAGATGGAAAATCATTCCTGATGAGCAATAGGCTTTCTGACCTTCAATACAATCCTAATTCAAGCCTGGTGAAAAGTGTTGAAGAATTTTACAGAAAACCGGACAAAACACAGTTCGAACAGCAGATCATTGCCAAAAACATGGATGATGTGGGAAATATTGATGCCTTCTTCGGTGTGATTTACGGAGACCGGGCGATGAGAACCGGAGATTTTGAGAAAGCAAAATCTTATTATCAAAAAGCACAGGGTTTTATAGGAATCCCGAGGCTTAATTACGACTGGGTTTCCAGCACACAGCCAAAAGTACCGCATCAGTATACAGCCGGAGAATATAACGGTTTCAGAAATATTTCCAGTCTTATATTCGGGCATAATGTATGGGAAAGCTTTGAAAGTTCTGATGATATCAGTATGGCTGCCGAAGATTATTCCCAATTCCCATTCATTAAAAGCAGCATGAACAAACTGGAAATTGCGGATGCGCTTATCCAGCTTAAAAAACTTGCCGGCGGCAAGGATGAAAAAGCGGCGAAAGCCAATCAGTTAATCGGCAACCTGCTTTATAATACGTCCATCCTGGGGTATTACAGGCATTTGTATGTAATGGACGTAGACAACAGCAATGGTGGGAAGTATGATTTCTGGGCAACTGATAAAAAAACGCCTTATCAGTACTATTATAAGAACTTCCTTAGTACCTCTTATATTGAACCTGATAATTTTGATCTTGCCATCGGCTACTATAAAAAAGCATTGGATCTTTCAACCGATAAAGAAGATAAAGCAAGGATACTTTTCCAGATGGCTAGTGCGGAACAGGGCAAATATTATCAGTATGAAGCCAAGAATACGGCGAATGTGGATTATTCGGATCCTAAATGGTCTGAAAAAACCGATGCGCATGAAAAGCAATTGCATGAGATCAAAAATCAAAAGTTCAGAACCTACTTTGCCCTGCTGAAAACACAGTATGCAGATACTGAAACCTCCAGGAGCTTAATGGGAAGCTGTTCTTATTTTAATTACTTCATGAAAAAGTAGGGCTGAAACCTGTATAAAAATGGAAAAAAGGAATCATTCTGATTCCTTTTTCTGTTTTTTGCTTAGCCATTCTTCGTGTTTTCTTTTGAAAAACTCATGCTTATAGTCCTGATTTCTTTGGGCTGCATCTATGGAATGAGACATATGGATATCTGAGTCTTCTTTAGCAAGATATGCCAGCTTTTCATAATAGGTATGCAGCTGGTCCAGCTCACTCTCTGTAAGGTCTTCAATATCTACGATCCTGTTGCTGGATTTTTCATGTGAAGCGATCAGCTCATTCAGTTTGATCTGGATAGCTTTTGAATCTTTATTCTGAGCTTTCTGGATGAGAAAAACCATCAGAAAGGTAATGATAGTGGTTCCGGTATTGATGACCAACTGCCATGTTTCGGAATAATTGAATACCGGCCCCGAAGCAGCCCAGATCAATACAATAGCAGCTGCACCAATGAAAGCATGCGGGCTACCGGTAAATTTTGTGGCCCAATCTGAAAATCTTTCAAAAATATTCTTTTTTGGTTTTGCCATTTGATCAGTTTTGCAGATGATCCAGCAAAAACTCCGCCGAAATGGGCGAGTTTTTATTATATTTTAGTTAGGATAATTTCCACTGACATTCTGCTCCGTAGTACTTGCCGTAACGTACCAGCTAAATCCATCGGAAATATACGTCCTGCTTCCTTTCTGTAAAGTATAAGAAGCTTCTCCCAAATATTCCCCTGTATCTGTAATATGATAAATATTAGCACCTCCGGCCGCACTAAGATTAACAGGAGACATTGAGCTTGTGACAATAATGGTATACAGCCTTCCTTTTGCAGTATTAGGATTAGGCAATGTATAAGTAGGATTGGTAGTTACAAACCCGTCCCCCATTACGATTGTATTCTGACTGGCTCCAAAGCCGCTTGTAGGGAGCGTGGTATCCCCATCTATCGCTACCGCTAAAGAGGATGTCGTTAGTTGAGTGCCTGTAGTATTAGGATCTACCAAAGGGGTTAAGCTCAGCCTTCCTCTATGCCACATTCCGGCGGTAATATCAGTAGACTGGATAGAATATTTGGATGTTTGCGTTCCGGCAGTCAGGGATCCTATAAAAATACCTGTAGTATTTGTTATACTCCCGGAATTTGTCAGGTTGCTTATATCTATACCTTTATAATTTGTAATGTTAGCACCTGCAGCATTTGAGTTTTTGACACTTAATCCTGTTGCCAGAACTGCAGTTCCTGTGTCATTAGAAAAGCCAATCATACTTCCTGTAAGTGTTCCAATATTTGCCGAGGACCTGCTTACAGCATTTATTGCGGATATTGTACCGTTACTCGTATTTATATTCTCGGAAACAACATTAAGAGCATTTGTACTAGAATAACTATTCAAAGCTGGCGGACGCGAAACCGCATTTACCGTAAACACGTTATTATTTTTTGCACTTCCCGTATATGAAAAAATACCCTGAAACAAGCTCTGTGTATTATTTGCATTGGTACTTGCCGCCTGCAAAGTCTGGTCCGAAATAAAGCCGGTAACATCATAATTCTGGCTCCCGATGCTTGTTGCTGATGTTGTAGGTGTGTTATTTAGTTTAAAATGTACCGGTACAAGAGGTGAAGCATCTGCTATTCCTACATTTCCATTGTCTAATACTGTAAATGTTTCCACATCTGATGTGTTATTAATTTCCAGAGACTTGGTTTCCGGGGCTTTGGTAATAATGTCAAGTGTTGCTGAAGGGGTATAAGTGTTAATCCCAACCTGACCTAATATAGCAATTGGTAGCGAAGTAAATACATACGTACTTAATTGTAATAAATTTTTTTTCATCTAATACTTATTTTGTTATTTAATTATTTATGTTTTTTGGGGAATTCTTGCATCAAGAGATATAATAATAATTTTGATTTTTAACAAGCACAGAAGGGAATACAGGCATTGTCAATAATTATTATTTCACTTAATCGAAGAATTATTCCGCGAAAGTAAATTTAAAATTTTATGTATCCAAATTTTATTTATTCTTTTTATTCAATCAACAAACATCAAGCAAAATGATTAAATTTATAATAAAAAAAATACACAAACGCATATATAAAAATAACATACAAATAGTGAAAACTAATAAAAAATAATCAAATATGTGAGATATATACATAAGAAAAAAAATCCTCGAGAAACGAGTAATTTTTAGACTTAAATATCAGATAGAGCGCTTTTATTTTTGCTTTTTTATCTATTTTTCCAATAGCTACTTGGGCTATTCAAGGCATTTCCCGCCAATTTCCATCTCTAAAGAATGTATTTATAAATCTGTATTCTTTTCAAAATCATTTTCGATGATCCGCTACAGAAATTTCAGGGAGTTATGATCTCTGAAAAGTTGCATTGTGGAATATTATTCTATAAGATTTACATCATCCAGGATTTAGCTACTCAATACAACAGCAACAGTACGTATGTATCACGTACTGTTAATATCATGCTAAAAAATAAACTATAAAGCATTTGTCAATAAATACAGGATTGAGTAGATAAAAAAGCAATTAAGCAGCATTAAATTATGATAAGGATAACTATTTAGATCAGCCAATCTTCTATGAGCCATTTAAACATGTCTTAAATATAACTCTTTCCAAATATATAGACCTTCATGGGCTTAAAGTCAGATAATAGTCCGCAGGTATCTTAATATCTTATCGCCTTATCCAGTTCTATGGGATTATTATTTTTCTTAATATTCTTTTGCATCATATCAGATAATTCCTTGAGCTGTTCCGGACGTTTTACTTCAATCCCCATTACCATAAAGCGGGCTGAAGGATCCGTATTTTTTTCAAAATGCTCTTTGAAGTCGTGAAGCGGATCATTATAATTATCCAGCATCATTTTCCTGAGCCTGGCTTCAGGGATCTTTACAGGTTTCTGCCCTGCAAAATTTTCAAGAATTTCTCTGGTTTCATAGGTTTTAGCCAGTTTATAGCTCTTCACTAAAGAGAATTTAAAGTTATCTTTATCGTCGCTTATTTCAAAGATAAGACCCGGCAATCCCCTGAATTTATATGGTCCTTCATTGAGGTTGATATCTTTTGTAAACCATGCTGTCCAATTCCTGCCACCAAATTTCGTTGTGGCTTTCTGCAAAGTATAACCGCCAAGACTTTTGGTCTCATTAGAAAGCTTCCAGTTTAATTGATCTTCCGTATCTACAATAAACAGATTCTGTATCAAAATATAATTGGAATTGGTGTTGGAATTTTTCTTCCGGATCATTGCCGGAGTGTCATCCCACATAGCACTGTTCTCTCCTCTTGTTTTGTTGATGGAATCTGTTTTTACAAACTCATAGTTATAAAATTTCACATCTTCCGGGTTAATATCCAGTACCATATTGGCTTTTCTGTACTCTGTGGATGTGGAATCTGTTTTGAAATGATATTCATAAATAAAACGATGGGTCTGACCTGTAACGGATAAACTGATCATCAACATGAATAATAGTATTTTTTTCATAACAATTTTTTTACAAATATATAAAATAAATAGAACCTTGTAATACATAATAGTATTAAATTAAAAACACACTAAAGATTTTTTTCTATAAATAAAAAATCCGTCCCAAAAAAAGGAACGGATTTTATTATAATCATTGCAAAGTATGCAATTATCACACTTTAATTTCTACGTCTACACCTGAAGGAAGTTCTAACTTCATCAGAGCATCCACAGTTTTGGAAGAAGAAGAGTAGATATCCATCAATCTCTTGTGAGCAGAAAGTTGGAACTGTTCTCTGGCCTTCTTGTTTACGTGCGGAGATCTCAACACAGTGAAGATTCTCTTATTGGTTGGCAATGGAATTGGCCCGTTTACAACAGCGCCGGTAGCCTTTACCGTTTTTACGATTTTCTCAGCAGACTTGTCTACTAAATTGTAATCGTAAGATTTTAGTTTTATTCTGATTCTTTGTGACATTTTAATCTAATTTAAATATTAACCTTTAGCCTTAGCGATTACTTCTTCAGCAACGTTTGACGGAGCAGCTTCATATTTCTCAAACTCCATAGAAGATGTAGCTCTACCAGAAGATAATGTTCTCAATGAAGTTACATATCCAAACATTTCAGAAAGCGGAACGAAAGCCTTGATAACTTTTGCATTATTTCTGTCATCCATACCGTTTACAGTACCTCTTCTTCTGTTAAGGTCACCTACGATATCCCCCATATATTCTTCCGGAGTTACAACTTCCAGTTTCATAATAGGTTCCATGATCACAGCTTTTGCAGCTCTACCAGCTTCCTTGAATCCCATTTTAGCAGCTAATTCGAAAGATAACTGGTCCGAGTCAACCTGGTGGTAAGATCCGTCTTTCAATGTAATCTTCATAGCTTCAACTTCAAATCCGGCTAAAGGACCATTCTTCATAGATTCTTTGAAACCTTTTTCTACAGAAGGGATAAATTCTTTAGGAATGTTACCTCCTTTGATTTCATTAATGAATTCAAGACCGGTTTTACCTTCGTCAGCAGGACCAATTGTGAATACGATATCTGCGAACTTACCTCTACCTCCGGATTGCTTTTTGTAAACTTCTCTGTGGTTGGCAGTTTGTGTAAGAGCTTCTTTGTATTCTACCTGAGGCTGCCCCTGATTAACTTCTACTTTAAACTCTCTTCTCATACGGTCAACAATAATGTCAAGGTGAAGCTCACCCATCCCTGAGATAATAGTTTGTCCTGAAGCTTCGTCAGTTTTAACCTGGAAAGTAGGATCTTCTTCAGCTAATTTGGCTAAAGCGTTACCCATTTTATCCTGGTCTGCCTTAGTTTTAGGCTCAACAGCGATACCAATTACCGGATCAGGGAAAATCATCGATTCAAGAACGATAGGGTTTTTCTCATCGGATAAGGTATCTCCTGTTTTAATATCTTTAAATCCTACAGCTGCACCAATATCTCCTGCTTCAATAAATTCTACAGGATTTTGCTTGTTAGCGTGCATCTGATAGATTCTGGAAATTCTTTCTTTGTTTCCTGATCTTGTGTTAAGAACATAAGAACCTGCATCCAGTCTTCCTGAATAAGCTCTGAAGAATGCCAATCTACCTACGAACGGGTCAGTAGCAATCTTAAATGCTAATGCAGAGAAAGGCTCTTTTACATCCGGCTTTCTTTCAATTTCAGCATCTGTATCAGGATTAGTTCCTGTAATATTATCCTTATCTAATGGAGAAGGAAGATATTTACAAACTGCATCTAACATGAACTGAACTCCTTTGTTCTTGAATGAAGAACCACAAGTCATTGGAATAATAGAAAGATCGATAGTAGCTTTTCTAAGAGCTTCATTGATCTCTTCTTCAGAAATTGAATCCGGATCTTCGAAGAATTTCTCCATCAAAGTTTCATCATAATCAGCTACAGCTTCTACTAATTTCTCTCTGTATTCTAAAACTTCATCTTTCATGTCCTCAGGAATCGGCACTACCTCGAAAGTAGCTCCCTGTCCTGCATCGTCCCAGATGATAGCTCTGTTCTTAATTAGGTCTACAACCCCTTTGAAATCTTCTTCAGCACCGATTGGTAAAACGATTGGAACTGCATTGGAACCTAACATTTCTTTAACTTGTTTTACAACGTTAAGGAAGTCAGCACCCTGTCTGTCCATTTTGTTTACGAATCCCATTCTCGCCACTTTGTAGTTGTCAGCAAGTCTCCAGTTTGTTTCAGACTGAGGCTCTACTCCATCTACTGCAGAGAATAAGAATACCAATCCGTCTAATACTCTCAAAGATCTGTTTACTTCTACTGTGAAGTCAACGTGTCCCGGTGTATCGATAATGTTGAAGTGGTAAGGTTTTGTTTCAGGTAAAGATTTCCCTTGATCTGTTGGAAAGTTCCAGCTACAAGTAGTTGCAGCAGAAGTAATGGTGATCCCTCTTTCTGCTTCCTGCTCCATCCAGTCCATTGTTGCAGCACCTTCGTGAACTTCACCAATCTTGTGGGTTTTACCTGTATAGAATAAAATTCTTTCTGTAGTGGTAGTTTTCCCTGCATCAATGTGAGCAGCAATACCAATGTTTCTTGTAAATTTAAGATCTCTACTCATTTCAAACTAGAATTTAAAGTGTGAGAAAGCCTTGTTAGCTTCCGCCATTTTGTGAGTATCACTCTTTTTCTTGTACGCTGCACCTTCTTCTCTGGAAGCTGCAACAACTTCATTAGCTAATTTTAAAGCCATAGACTTATCATTTCTAGCTTTTGAATATTTAATTAACCATTTCATTGCCATAGAAATTTTTCTATCAGCTCTGATCGGCATAGGGATCTGGAAGTTAGCTCCACCTACTCTTCTGGAACGTACTTCTACGTGAGGCATTACATTAGTAAGTGCATCTTTCCAGATTTCAAGGGCTGTCTTCTCGTTATCTCCTTTTTTAGTTTCTACGATATCTAATGCATCATAGAAAATTTTGAATGCGATTGACTTTTTACCATCAAGCATTAGGTTATTTACGAATCTTGTTACCAACTGATCATTAAATTTTGGATCTGGTAACAACGGTCTTTTTTTCGCTTTTGTCTTTCTCATTGTTTCTGTACCTTATTTAATGATTATTTTTTCTTTCCTTTTGCTGGTGCTGCAGCCGCCTGGCCTGGTTTAGGTCTCTTAGCTCCATACTTCGATCTTCTCTGTGTTCTTCCATTTACACCTGCAGTGTCTAATGCACCTCTTACGATGTGGTAACGTACTCCCGGTAGGTCTTTCACCCTTCCGCCTCTTACCAATACTATCGAGTGCTCTTGAAGATTATGTCCTTCGCCCGGGATGTAGGCGTTGACTTCTTTTCCGTTAGAAAGTCTTACCCTTGCTACTTTTCTAAGTGCAGAGTTAGGTTTCTTAGGAGTGGTAGTATATACTCTCGTACATACACCTCGTCTTTGTGGACAAGAATCAAGGGCAGCCGATTTGCTCTTCTTGGCAAGCGTGGCTCTTCCTTTTCTTACTAATTGTTGAATAGTAGGCATTTAATTGCTTTTTATTTTAGGGTGCAAAAATAGTAATAATTTTTTAATTGACAAGCAGTTATCTATAAATTATACTTTTTGTTAAATTTTATTTAATGCGCTGAAAATGAGCAAAAAGACAAATAATCGTCTTTGATAGCCATTTATCTGGTATTTATTCAAAAGAAAGTTCGGAAGTGTACAGTACCTGGGACTTATCACGGACGGTATCTTTTTTGATCCATTTTATTTTAGGATTCAGACTGCCGGCAATGCTTTCTTTAAGTTTGCCTTTCTGGCTGTTGGTATGCTGGTATTTAAAAGACTTGTTAATAACCGGAAAATGATAGGTAGTAACCGTCACTACATTGGTCTCATTATTGAAGAGATACCTCTTTTTCGTAAATTTTGACATTTGGGGTTTAATCTTATTCCTGTTCTCCAGATAGTTCCCCGGGTCTTTCAAATTGTACAGAGTAAGGAATACAAGAAAAAAACAACCTATTCTCCATATCCACCTGTCATCCTTATTATACTGGTAATACAATATAAGGAAAGAGAAGAATAAACAAAAATTAGCGGCTGCCAGCATTCTTACATTCATTTCCTCTATTTGCTGAAACCACCCTGAAAAAAGCAAGGAGAAAGCATAAACTCCTGCCATTATCCATAACAAAACATGAAAGTAATAAAGAGATGTTTCTTTTGCTTTTCTGTAATACCTGAGGAAGTAAATAAAAACAAAAACATCTATCATTAAAATAAGAAGCTGAAAGCCAATACTCGCCATACTGCTGGACGCAGGCTTTATCCCTATAAAAGGATCTATAGTATTAGCAACCCCCAAAAGATCCCGTAAAATATAAACAGGAGCTATATCTCCTGCTTCTCCCCTCAGTTGCTCCCCCGTAAAGCTTCCGAATGTTTGAAAATTAAAAAACAGATAACCCGCTATTCCAATCCCTGAAATTGCTAAAAACAGTAGTAAGGCATTACTATAATACCTGTCTTTCCTTATAAAAGACAGAAATAAAGAGAAAAGAAACACTGCCAGATAAATATAGATTCCGGAATATCTTACCGTAAACATCCCGATCATTATAAGAGAAGCCGCAACAGCATTTTTATTTAAGTTTCCTCTTCCCACAAAAATCTGATAAAAAAAATAAAAAAGAAAATACATCAGGAAAATGAATGGCCCTTCCGAAAGTGCACTCGTAAAAACGAAGAAAAGCGTCTTTCCCATAAACAGCAATACCGTTTCCCTAAAATAAAATCTCTTACTATAGGAAAAAACTAAAATGAATACAGTAAAGAAAAGATTCAAAAATTTAGAAGCCCAGAAATAATCATTAAACAGAATATGAAACACCTGTAACAATATAGGATATCCCAAAGGAAAAAGATCAGTTTCCGGTTCAGGCAGGTCTGCCGCAATTCCGAAATACGATAAACTATCGGATCCTATCCCTCCATACGAAAGAAAAAAAGTCTGCAGAAAATAAACTCCGACAATAATTACTGCCAGGATTTTATATTTTTTAAAGCCTTCGTTAATCAATGAACTTTCCATCTCCGCAATATTAAAGAATTCTCATCAAATTATTTTAAAAAATCCTGTTATAGTTATCATCTATCAACATTCAAACGGTCTGGCACAATATTTCAATAAATTTGTGATATAAACCATTTAAATTATGAAAAATGCCAGTATTATCGGCCTTAAAGAAGCCGACTGCAAAAAGATCGCAGAAAAACTGAATGTCCTTTTGGCGAATTATTCCATATTCTATCAGAATACCAGAGGTTCGCACTGGAACATTAAAGGGGATCAGTTTTTTACCCTGCATCCCAAATTTGAAGAGTTGTATAACAGCCTGGTCTTAAAGATCGATGAAATTGCTGAAAGGATCCTTACTTTGGGCGCAACACCTGCACATAATTATTCAGACTATCTGAAAGTCTCTACGATTAAGGAAAGTAAAGAAGTAAGTGATGCGACCAAAAGTGTAGAAAACATCCTGAACTCTTTCAAAGTAGTCATTGACCTGCAAAGAGAGCTGCTGGACATCACCGATACGGCGGGAGATGAAGGAACCAACTCCCAAATGAGCGACTATATCACAGAACAGGAAAAAGAAGTCTGGATGTACAACTCCTATCTGGGAAAATAAACAGGATAAAATCATCCGGATATTTCAAAATCGTCTTTTATATAGGGCGATTTTTATTTTTTTAATTCTATTTTTGTTTAAAATAACACTTATGCAAGAAGTTCGGTTGAATTCAATTCTCGACAATGATTTCTATAAAATTACCATGCAGAATGCAGTGGTCAAATTATTTCCCAGCCAGATCGTAAAATATGAATTTATAAACAGAGGAAAACACCATTTTCCCGAAGGTTTTGATGCCGCCCTGCGTGAAGCAGTCAAAAAAATGGCAGAACTCAAACTTACAAAAGAAGAGAAAAAATTTTTAGCAAGAACCTGTCCTTACCTGGATCTCCCATACCTTGATTTCCTTGAAGGCTATCATTACGACCCATCGGAAGTAACAGTTCATCAGGAAGGAAATGACATCAGGGTTACCGTTGAAGGTCTTTGGTACAGGACAATTCTATGGGAAGTCCCTTTACTGGCGCTGATCAGTGAGCTTCATTATGAAATGAACCATATGGAACGGGATGCCAATGATATTGTAATGCGCAGAACACTGGAAAAAGCCGAACAGCTCAATAAACTGGGTGTGAACTTTGCAGAATTCGGTACCCGGAGAAGACATTCTTATAATGTTCAGAATCTGGTAATGGAAGCCCTGATACAGAAAAAAGAATCCACTTTTATCGGCAGCTCCAACGTTCATTTTGCCATGAAATATAATGTAAAGCCCATAGGGACTCACGCCCATGAATGGTTCATGTTCCACGCTGCGGAATATGGCTTCAAAATGGCCAACGAACTCGCACTGGAGCATTGGGTAGATGTCTATAGGGGCGATCTGGGAGTTGCCCTTTCAGATACTTATACTACAGATGTATTCTTCCAGCAGTTTGATAAAAAGTTTGCCAAACTCTTTGATGGAGTACGTCATGACAGCGGAGATCCGCTTGAATTTGCCGATAAAACAATTGCCCATTATCAGAAAAACGGGATCAATCCTTTATTTAAGTATATTATTTTTTCCGACGGGCTCAATCTTGAAAAGGTGGAAGAGATCACCAATTACTGTAGAGGAAAAATAGGAATCTCCTTTGGGATAGGCACCAATCTCACCAATGATGTAGGATTGAAGCCCATGAATATCGTCATGAAGCTGATCGGGGTACAGGCACCGAATAAAGAATGGATCCCAACCGTAAAATTATCCGATGAATACGGAAAATATACCGGAGATCCTAAAATGATCGAATTGGCAAAAGAATTTTTAAGAATAAAAAATTAAATTATATGAAAAATTTTCTCTCAGCTTTAATATTGAGTTTACTGTTTACTTCCTGTGCCATTCACACTAAAGGCCAGGACGGAAAGCCCGGAAAAGACGGAACTTCAGGAAATCAGAATACCACAGTCGAAAAATCCGAAAAGCCAAAGTTCAATCAGGAACTAGCAACTTCTTTAGATGCTGACAAATATGGCATGAAAGCCTATACCATCGTAATGCTTACCACAGGGCCCACAAAAATAGAGGATAAAACCAAAATGGGCGAACTGATGAAAGGGCATTTAAACAATATCGGAAAACTGGCTGATGAAGGCAAAATTACTGTTGCCGGGCCATTTCTGGAAAAAAACAATCACAACTTCCGCGGAATGTTTATTTTCAATACCAAATCGAAAGAAGAAGCCGAACAATGGGTAAAAACAGACCCGGCAGTTCAGGCAGGAGTTTTCAGCTATGAAATTTTTCCCTGGTACGGATCTGCTGCTTTGCCTTTATATCTGAAGCATCATGCCGAAATATCACAGGAAAACCCTTAAATAAAAATTTTTAAAGCATGAAAGGCAAAAAAATACAGGAAATGAGCAATGAAGAATTGCTTAAACATGAGAAAACCGTCAAAACAGTTACTTCTTTACTTTGCGGAGCATTATTGGTATTATTCGCAGCAACTATTTTCCTCAACATCGTCAAAAAAGAATTCAATCCTCTTACGGCTGTTCCTATTGCGCTGCTTCCCATTTTACTTATTAATATCAACACCCTGAATGAGATAAAAAAAGAGAAAAAGAACAGGAATTTAAGTTAATCCGAAATTTGTATTGAATAATTAAAGATCCCTAAACAGGCAGTATCAGATTCATAATTTTCCGGTTTTTCACTGATAGACAAACGGGATATTTTCTTTATTTTTGACTGTAAAGCATATAAACCCGAAATCATGAAAACCATAGAAGAGGTCCTAAAAAAACTCGATGAGATGATCATCTGGAGCAAAGAAAATAAAAGTCCTGTCGGCTACTTCGCATGCACATACCGGATAATGACCGCTCAGGTTTTAAAGGGTATCCAACAGAAAAAATTCGAAGACAATCCGAGGATGACAACGCTGGATATAGCCTTTGCCAAAAGGTACCTCGAGGCATGGGACAGTTACAGCAAAGGTAAAAAATGCACCCATTCCTGGCATCTCGCTTTTGAAGCAGCCAGGAATAAGGACCTTCTCATTCTACAGCATATCTTCCTGGGAATGAATGCACACATCAATCTGGATCTGGGAGTCTCAGCGGCATCCATTATGCCTTACCGGAAGATCAACCCGCTTAAAAAAGATTTTGAAAACATCAATTCTGTTATTGCTTCCATCAACCAAAAAGTCCAGGACTCTCTGAATAAGATCTGTTACCCTGTAGACCTGATTGATAAGATCTCAAACGGGAAAGACAATTCCGTTTTGGATTTTGCCATTTCCAGGGCACGGGAAACCTCATGGGCCACAGCCGTGATTGCATCCAATACCCCTAACTTTTTAAGAGGATCCGTTATTAATATTGTTGACTACGCTGCCGCCAAAATAGCTACACAAATCTTAAGCCCAAAAATCTTAACTCCTGCTTTAGCCAAAGAATTAAAGAAATGTGAAAGCAGTGATGTGGTAAGAAATATAGAGATCCTATCTTCAACTAAGAATGTTTAATTTGTAGGCACAATCAACACTTTTGGCATTCCGCAGGAATCTAAACGGTTTTTCATAGTAGAAATTTTTACGGAATAGCAAAGATCATGACCAATAAATACTATTTTCAAAACAAAATTCTACGGTTTTCCATTCATAAAATCAATTTTTCTTTTTGTAATTTTGAAACATGGAATTAACATACTTGATCATCGGATTTATTGCAGGGGGAATTCTTGGAGCAGTTATTTTATATTTTATCTTGAAATCATCTACGGTTTCAAGAAATTTTTATGACGAATTGAACAATCTACATATTAGAAACAATTCGGATCTGGAAAATTCAAACCTGAAAATACAGGAACTCAATCAAAACATCAACAAAGAAAAAGAACTGAATCAACAGCAAACGGATCTGTTAAATGATCTTAAAAACGAGTTTGCCAAAATCTCTGCTGAACATTCTTCTTTAAATACCCAGTTCCAGGAACAAAAACAGATCAACACCAAACAAACTACTCAAATCGAGGCTCTTTTAGAAGAAAAACAAAATATTTTCGCTAAAAACTCTGAACTTTCCGCCATCAATGAAAGTTTACAAAAGTCTCTTGAAACCCAGAAAGAGGAAATTGCCAAAATTCAGGAAGAAGCAAAACTTCAATTTGAGAATTTAGCCAATAAAATATTAGACGAGAAGACAGAGAAATTCACAACTCTTAATCAGAATAACCTTAAAACCATTCTTGAACCTTTTCAGGAAAAAATTGTTGATTTAAAGAACAGAGTTAACGAGGCTTATGAGAAAGAAAATAAAGAACGTTTCTCACTGGCTGAAAAAGTAAAAGAACTGGCAGATCTCAATCAACAGATCTCTGAAGATGCTAAAAAATTAACCCGGGCTTTAAAAGGCGAAAGCAAAACCCAGGGAAACTGGGGTGAAATGATCCTTGAAAGCATCCTTGAAAAATCCGGTCTGGTAAAAGGAAGAGAATATTTCCTTGAGCATGAACTGCGTGATGAAGATAACAAAGCTTTATTCTCTGAGTTTTCAGGCAAAAAAATGCGGCCTGATGCCGTTATTAAATATCCCGATGAAAGAAATGTGATCATCGATTCAAAAGTTTCCTTAACAGCTTTTACGGAATTAGTGGATGAAACCGATGTCGATGTTTATGCCATGAAGCTGAATCAGCATTTATCTTCCATCAAAAACCACATCCAGCAATTGAGCCAGAAGGCCTATGATGATTTTGGGAAATCACTGGATTTTGTCATGATGTTCATTCCGAGTGAACCCGCCTATATTGCAGCCATGCAGGGTGATCAAAACCTGTGGAACTATGCTTACGAAAGAAGGATCTTATTATTGAATCCCAGTAATTTAATTACTTCTTTAAAGCTTATTGCGGATCTCTGGAAACGGGAATATCAGAATAGAAACTCAATGGAAATTGCCGAAAGAGGGGCGAAATTATACGATAAATTTGTCGGGTTTGTAGATAATCTGGAAAAAGTAGGCAAAAATCTGGATCAGGCGAAAAATGTATATAACGACGCCTATAAACAATTATCCACTGGAAATGACAATCTAGTTACCCAGACTCAGAAGCTGAAATCTTTGGGCATCAAAAATAAAAAAGAACTTCCACAGAGCTTAATAGACAATCCTGATAATCTAATCGAATCACAAAATGATTGAGAGTTTTCAAAACGATAAAATAAAATACATTACAAAACTTTTGACCGATAACCGGTTCAGAAAAAAATCCGGGTTTTTTACGGTTGAAGGCCAACAGGAAAATGAAAGGGCCCAACAGTACAGTTTCGAAGCGGTAGAGTTTTTTATCTGTGAAAATATTTTTACCGGAAAACTTCCCGATTCAAAAATACATTATGTTACTGAAAAGATCTATGAAAAAATAGCCTATCGCGGGACATCAGAAGGGATTATCGGGGTCTATCATGCTAAAGAAAATCCTCTCAGCTCATTCAGCCCTAAAGACAATTCTACTGTTATTATCGTAGAAGGAGTTGAAAAGCCCGGAAACCTGGGTGCTATTTTAAGAAGCTGTGAAGCTTTCGGAATTGATGCTTTAATTGTAACAGATGCAAAAACAGATTTCTACAATCCCAATGTCATCCGGTCCAGTGTAGGCTGCCTCTTTGGGATGGAAGTCTTTCAGGCAGAGAATCAGGAAACCTTAGACTTTTTAAAGTCAAACCAATTCAATATTTATACAACTATCATGGATGAGAGTGCCGAGGATCTTTACAAAAGGGATCTCACGCAAAGATCAGCGATCCTGTTTGGAACCGAGCATTCGGGTTTAAGTGATTTCTGGGTCGGGAAAGGGGAAAACACATTAATTCCCATGACCGGAAGCATTGATTCTTTAAACCTAAGCAATGCCGTAGCCATCACGTGCTATGAATCTCTAAGGCAAAAGAGGTCGCAGGAAAAATAACCCTCTTGTAAAACCCTTATAAATTGTCATGCCAGACTAAGTGATGAATATCCATTTATCATTTAGATTCTTCGTGACATCAGAATGATAAATGAACTGGATAGAATTTAAATAAAGTATCTTATATTTTAAACCATTAAGGAGGATTTAAGAAATAAAGGATCATTAAAATCAATCATTCTGATTTTTAAACTTAAAGCAAAGCATATTTTAATACCTTAATGGCTCAGAAACAATTTTATATTAAAATTCAGGCAATAAAAAAACCGCTTCACTGGGTGAAACGGTTCCTTTATTTTTAGTAAAAGGTTACTAATTATTTTTTAGTAGCGTCTTTTACAGCTTCTTTAGCATCTTTAGCAGCTCCTTTAGCAGCATCAGCAGCTCCTTTAGCAGCGTCAGCAGCACCAGCAGCAGCATCTTTAGCAACTTCAGCACCAGCAGCAGTTGTAGCAGCAGCAGCATCTTTAGTAGCGTCTACAGCAGTAGAAGCAGCAGAATCGATAACCTGAGCAGCAGAGTCAACTACAGCAGCAGCTGAATCAGTAGTAGCAGCAGCAGCTGAATCAACAGCACCTTCAGTAGAAGTAGCTTCAGTTTTTTTACAAGCAACTAAAGAGATTGCAGCGATAGCAGCTACGAATAATGACTTTTTCATAATAAATTAAATTTAATTTTGTTAATATTGTTTTATAAAATTTTTCTTTTGTTCTGTTATTTGAACAAGACAAAGGTATAGCAGATACAAAACTTGTTTATGAAAAATAATTGTAATACCTTTGTAAAATAGTTTTACAAAAAAACTTATCTGATAATCAACAGTTTAATTATTTTTTGAAAAATTGACAGATCTAGATCTATTACACTTCGAGCAGCTGAAAAAGGATGTTCAGGCTCAATATTTAAAAGAACATACCCCTTCCTATGATGATATTTCAAAATGGAAGGGTATAGACATCATATATTTCCAGGAGGATCTCCGAAAAAGGGCCAAGGGCAACATCAGTGAAAAATCATTCTACACTTATTTCAAAACATCTCCCGTAAATAAATTACCCCGGATCGATATGCTCAATTTATTGAGTATTTATGCAGGTTATAGTTCCTGGTATGAGTTTAAGAAACAGCATCTTTTTGCCGGAGAATTACTTCTTGACGAGGAAGATCTTAATGAAAATGAGATTCAGGAATTGGAAAAAACGGTTGCTGATTCACCGGATCAGCCCAAAACTGAAATTCAGCCCGCAAAAATTGAATTTAAAGCTCCCGAAGTCACCGATTTACAAAAAACAAATACTGAAAATCAATTTGTTAATACAAATAAAAATCTGACAGAGACTGCCGAGATCACCCCTATAAAAACAAACAAAAATTTCGTCCGCAAAAATGCATGGGCGATCATTACTTCCATTTTGATTGTGGTGACCGGGATACTGGGCTTTAAAGATGAAATTTTTTCCGAAGAATATAAATATTGCTTTACGGATGCCGACAGAGGAACAGCCGTCATCAATACCCTGGAGATCAAAATAATCAAGGAAAATGAATCTGATCTTTTATATAAGGTAAAACCCGGAGAGTGCTTCTATTATCCTACCAAGGATAAAAATCTGAAAATGGAGATCAGTGCCCCATTCTATGAAACCCTTAAAATAAACAGAAATCTTGAGAATGCCCCGGATGAGGAAATGATAGAACTAAAACCTGACGATTATAAAATGGCGGTCTACTATTTCTCCAGAAAAGATGTTACGGGGGCTCCGAAAGAAGAGCAATTAGCCCTAGTCAAGCAAAAACGAAAGCAATTAGAGAATCTGATCAGCAATGATGCGGTGATCTATCAGGTATATGATAACAATACTTATGGAATAGAGACTCTGGATAAACAAAAGTATATCACGCTGGTGACCACACCGACAACCTCGCTTAAAAACCTTAATGTCATTAAAATGGAAAAAGACAAAAAAGGAAAAATTATCTCCATCAAATTTAAAATAACAAGTACCGATGAAAAAAATAAATAGCTTTTTAATTTTCACCATGCTTATCCTCGCTTTTGCTGCCTGTAATAATAAAAGAACAGAGCTGAGTGATCTTGAAAAACTAAGAACCAGCACCAATACCAAAAGCTATCCTGCGGTACAGATGGATAGCATGCAGGCCATTAATTCCATCACCAAACAAAAGGTACAGGAACTTCTGGATCTCTCTACACTCTATCTTTCCGGAAACAGGAACACTGAAATTGACACCCTTATTTACTCTCAGATGGAAAGCTATTTCTACGAGCCTGACAGTTCTACTTTCAGCAAACTATTCCGTGAACTCGACAGCCTGAAAGTAAAAAGTGTAAAAGTCAATAAATTGGAAGTGTATAAGGACTATTATAAAAAAGACACTTTAGATTATGCCAAATTTAATGTGGAATATTTTGATGAAAAGAATAAATCTGTCGGGATTTTTGAGAAAAATGCACAATATATTCTAAGCTCCGCTCCCATCAAGTTTAAAAAGGAGTTTAAATTCTACTTCCTGAATTTTTATTCCAAGCCATTAAAAAAAGACAGTACTTTAACCGGGGTTACCAAATAGTCCAGAGGAATATCATTTTTCCACACATCATCTATAGTTTCATCAGGATCAAAATAGTTGATCCCCACCTTTTTGGACACTGAAGAAATACTTTGGAAAAAGCCGTCATAAAAGCCTTTCCCGTATCCTACCCTATTCCCTCCACTATCACAATATAATAAAGGAGCAATTACATAATCAAAGTGAGCTTCTCCGGAGTCCTCATTGGAAACAGGCTCGGAAATTCCCAAGCTGCTTGTTTCATATTCGGTATTTTCAAAGATTTCCACGGAAATAAGGGTATTGGCAACTTTAGGGACAAACACTCTGATATCCTGTGCCAGAAAATAATCAATAAAGATCCTCGTATCCACTTCATTAAATTTCTCAATGGGCATGAAAATGTGTACTTTCTGCCCGGCTACAGGTTTAAAATAATCAATAAAATTTTTGAAAATCCTATCGGATAACAAGAAAACCTCATCGGGAGACAAGGTTTTTCTTTTTTGCATGTATTTTTTTCTAAGCTCAGCTTTTAACATAAGTATTATGCATTTTCAGCCGGTGTAATTTTATATAATTTATCGGACAGACGAATTCTGAATGGAAGTTCAAAAGTAATCTGATCCCCTTTTTTTGCCGTTTCACACGGACCTCCATTTACATAGATCTCAGTGACTATAAGCTCCTGATCACCGGTTGTAGGGCCTGAGACCAATACTTTGTCACCTACCGAAAGTTCTTTATTCTCAATCAGGAACTGGGCAATTTTTGATTTTGAATAATAATGTTCAGCCTTTCCGATCAACACTTTTTTAACGGATATTTTCTGGCGGATATTTTTTGTTTCGGCTTTAGCTAAAGGTTTAGTTGGCAAATCGCCTGAATTTTTAAACTTCAGCACTTCGGATTTCCCTTTTCTGAACACTTTATTTCCAACTTGCAATCCTTTTCTTAATTTTACCTGTTCTTCCCAAGGTAAATGTATGGTATCCAGACATCCTGTAGAGCAGCAATTCTCCATTGCAGCCTGACACTCATCACATTGAATAAACAATAAATGACAGGCATCGTTAGCACAATTGGTATGGTTATCACAAGGCTTACCGCATTGATGGCACTGCGCAATGATGTCGTCTGTAATTCTTTCTCCTAATCGGTGATCAAATACGAAGTTCTTGCCAATAAACTTACTTTCTATCCCTTCTTCTTTTATCTGACGTGTATACTCAATGATTCCGCCTTCTAACTGGTAAACGTTTTTAAAGCCCTGATGTTTAAAGTAAGCACTGGCTTTTTCACAACGAATTCCCCCCGTACAATACATTAACAAATTTTTATCTTCTTTAAAATCCTGCAATTGATCGTTGATAACTGGTAAACTTTCTCTGAAATTTTCTACATCAGGAGTAATAGCGCCTTCAAAATGCCCCACTTCACTCTCATAGTGATTTCTAAAATCGACTACAATGGTATTAGGATCTTCAAGCAGATTATTAAATTCCTGTGCTTTTAAGTGAATTCCCTTATTGGTAACATCAAAGGTATCATCATCCAAACCGTCAGCAACAATTTTATGCCTCACTTTTATGGTCAGTTTTAAAAAAGAATGATTGTCCTGCTCCACCGCTACATTCAGACGAATGCCTCTCATAAAGCTGTAAACTTCCAACGTATCGCGAAATGCTTCAAACTGATCCGCAGGAACACTCATCTGAGCATTAATTCCTTCTTTGGCAACATAAATACGGCCAAGAGCATCAAGAGCATTCCAGGCTATAAATAATTCGTCGCGAAATTTTTGGGGATCTTCAATTTTGGCATACGCATAGAAAGACAATGTAAGACGTTCCTTACCGGCTTCATCAATTAGCTGAGCTCTTTCTTCTGCGCTTAATGTGTTGTACAGTTGCATGCTATAAACGTTTTAAGTGAGAAAAATATTTCTGCAAAGATAGGTATTTTTCAATTCAATCTGCTTATCCCTAAATATGACAGCTCTATGACCTTAAAAACAGGCGTTTTTCTTTTAATAAATTTTTAAGTTTTCTTAATTCAGGCCCTAGACATTGTGACAAAACCTGTAAATCACTACTATTCCTGTTAAATTTTAGTTAAAATTGAAACATAGCATACTAATTGCATACTTATTAAGCAGTAAATTTGTTTACTGTAAAACATAAAAAAGAAGATATACAATGAAGAGTACTTTAAAAAAACTATTACCATTTGCAGTGGTTGGAGTAGTTTCAGGAGCTACTGCCGTTGGCACATTACAATATTTCGGCCATACTTCCAATAATGCCGACCAGTCTTATTTCACCTCATCATCCAATGCCTCGTTTGTGGGAATGAATACTGCAATGACAGGAGATGATTTCGTGAAGGCTGCCAAAACTACCGTTCCTGCTGTGGTTACTATTAAAAATTACCAGAACAGGGCATCCAGCAGGGCATCCGAGCAGGATATTTTTGATTTCTTTTTCGGAGACCCGCAAGGAGGAAGAGGTCAACAGAGGCAGAAACAGCAGCCGGACAACATTCCTTCGGGCATGGGTTCGGGAGTAATCATTTCTCCGGATGGCTATATTATTTCCAATAATCACGTTGTAGCCGGAGCCAATAAACTGGAGGTGGTACTAAGCAACAAAAAATCTTATATTGCCACATTAGTGGGAACAGACCCTAATACGGATATCTCATTACTGAAAATTGAAGAAAAAGGACTTCCTTATCTCAATTTTGCCAATTCCGATAATATTGAAGTAGGGCAATGGGTTCTGGCGGTAGGAAATCCACTGGGACTTAATTCTACAGTTACTGCCGGAATTATTTCTGCTAAGGGAAGGGGAATCGGCATTTTAAGTTCCCAGGGAAAAGCAAGCAATCCTATTGAAAGCTTTATTCAAACAGATGCCGCCATTAATCCGGGGAACTCGGGAGGAGCATTAGTGAATTCCAATGGGGATCTTATCGGGATCAATTCTGCCATCCAGTCCACTACAGGATATTATCAGGGATATGGCTTTGCGGTTCCATCTAATCTGGCCAGAAAAATTGTTGAGGATATTAAGAATTTCGGACTTGTACAGAGAGGCTTCCTGGGAGTTTCATCAATAGACCTTTCCGACGAAAAGCAGATCGCAGCCTATAACAAAGAGTTCAAAACCGATATCAAAGGAGGCTCGGGGGTTTACATCAGAGGTTTCTCCGATAACAGCGGAGCACAGGATGCAGGTATGAAAACAGGGGACGTTATCACTAAAATCGATAGCTATGCTGTGACAGATTTCGCAGACCTTTCAGCAGCCATAGGAAGCAAAAGGCCCGGAGATAAGGTACAGGTAACCTACTCAAGAAACGGCAAGGAAATTACCTCACTGGTAACCTTAAAAGACCAGAAAGGCGGAACTTCCACACGAACAAAAGCTGATCTGAGTGTAACTGAAAAAATAGGATCGAATTTTGAGAATTTAAGCGAGCGATTCAAAACTGATTACGGACTGAACAGCGGTGTAGTGGCCAGAAATGTAATAGACGGCGGCGAAATGTCCAAAATAGGTATTTTTGACAATTATATCGTGATAGAGGTTAACGGCAAGCCTGTTAATTCAGAGAAAGATGTAGAAAAGATTTTGGATAAGTACCAAGGGAATGTACAGGTGAAATTTGTAGATGAATATGGAAGGATCTATACGAAAGGCTTTAAAATGCCTTAATAGACATACTTAGTTAAAAAGAAACGCTGCGTTATGCAGCGTTTTTTTATTTATGATTTGTTCATTTTATCAGCGATCCTTTTTTTCCTGTTCCTTTCATAAATGATATCTACAATTTTACCCCCGATCCACGAAAAAGGGAAAAAGGTGAGAAATATGGAGATTTTATAGAAGGTAGGATGATAAGGGAAAATAATAACATCCAGCATCGCTATAAACAGCATAATAAAGCCGATAAGAATAGCATAGGCCACTTTTGCGTATTTTACGATGATTGCAGTTGCTATCCCCCCGATTGTGGTACCCAATCCTGAAATAAACAGTAGAAAACCAAAGAATGCATCATCATTCTGCATGCTCTGCAGAAATCTCTGCCACTGGTCAAAAGGAGCAAAAGCCTCAAAAGTAACCCATTGCGGAAAAACCCTTATCCCAAGAGTAATAATAAGTCCTGCTATAACCAGGCCAACCAAAACCGCCAATGTATTTCTTAAAAAGTTCATTAATCCTGGTGTGCAATCATTGAAATTTCAATATCTACATTCTTAGGCAGGCAGGAAACCTGTACGGTTTCACGGGCCGGGTAGCTTTCCGCATCAAGATATGAAGCGTAAATATCATTCATCACAGCAAAGTC
This sequence comes from Chryseobacterium defluvii, assembly GCF_014204415.1. GTDB lineage: Bacteria > Bacteroidota > Bacteroidia > Flavobacteriales > Weeksellaceae > Chryseobacterium > Chryseobacterium defluvii_A. The sequence goes on from NZ_JACHLE010000002.1 coordinate 114,548, forward strand.
ATCCATATTTTTAAGAAAAATTGTAGCCTTTACAACATTTTTAAAGGTCATTCCGGCTTCAGTAAGGATTGCCTCAAGGTTTTTCATTACCTGATGGGTCTCTTTTACAATTCCTTCCACCAATTTACCTGTTGACGGGTCTACAGGGATCTGGCCGGAAATATACAGGACTCCGTTCGCCAAATTGGCCTGAGAGTAAGGTCCGATAGCTGCAGGGGCATTAGTTGTAGAGATTACTTTTTTCATTAAAGTTTATTTTGGGTGCAAATATAAAATTTATATTTGACATGCATTGATATTAGAAAGGCGCATCCGGTTGGGTAAAGCTTCTGTCTTTGTATTTAAGCGCATCACTCAGGATATTGGCTTTTATCCCTATAAAGAAGTCATATACCTTATACTGCCCGAACGGAACCCAGTTGAAATTGATGGTAAAGCTTCGCTGATCCCTTGAAAAGCCAATCCTACCATACGCCAGCTGTTTGGTAATCATATCGTAATGGGTACTCCCGCTGATATTCCAGTAAGGGGTAAGTTTAACGCTTCCGTCCAGTCCTACAGATGCAATCTTGTTACCGGTACGGGTTGTTCCCCGGGAATAAGCATAATTTGCATTCACATTTAAAGTCCATGCCTGGCTGAAACGGGCATAATTATCATCATCAAAATAATAGTTCTCGTTCCGGATCTCCCCTTTTGAGGAGTATTTCTTGGCATAATCTACCTTTTCCCCAAAAATTTCGCTGCTTAAAGGATAGGAAAGCTGCACATCAAATCCCTGCACACTGAAACTTCCGAAATCCTCGGTACGGATCCCCGTATCCTGTCCCGGAAGGTATATGGTCTTATAAGGATCCAGTGACAATCTTGTATTGACACTTAATTTATTATCAAAAAAGGAAGACTGTCCGTTAAGGGTGATCATAGACCACGGATGGTCTTTAGCCGCAAAGTTATAATTCGCATTTAAAGTCAATGACTCGAAAAGTTTTATTTTCTTCATTCCTGTAGAGTCTTTTTTAGACTTCACCTTCATTTCTACATTATTTCCTATCGTCAGCCCTAATGCTCCCATCATACCGCTGGTCGGGCTGCCTACAATTCCCTTTTCAAAAATCGAATAAGGGGTAAGCTCTCCATTGGCATTATAATAATTCCTGTAGTATCCGAACTTGGAATCCCCAAAATCCGGTGAATAGGTAAAGCTGATCCCCGGTGTCATCATATGGCGTACGGCTTCTATTTTGGAACCTTTTTTAAATTTAAGCATTCCATATAGTGTCGTCTGTATGCTTGCCGATGTAGAGAACGTGGAATATCCTGATATATTTTTGTCCACCTCATCTACCACTGCACTTTTCACAGGGTCATAATACCTGTTCAGGGTTTTTGTGGTTAATGCATTGTCTATATTGGCTCCCAAGCTGAACGTGAAATATTTTGCAACTGTAGTATTGGTATTCAGGCCGATATTGTTTTTAAGGCCGGTCTGCATTTTCTCCCACATTTCTTTTTTGAAAAGCTCACCTTCTTCCGTATTTACAAAGTTGGTCAGGTTAAGCCCGGTATTTACAGTAATATTCTCCAAGAGCCCCTGTCTCATACCTGTTTTCGATTTGAACAGATAAAACTGATTGATCGCTACGTTCATCTGAGGGAGACGCAAATCTGCAAAACCCGTAGCAAAGTTCTGGGAATAGGAAGCAGTACCTGTGATCGTTGCCGGCAGCTTCAGGAATCTTTTGGTCACTGTCACCGTAGAATTCTGCTGGGTATTCAGTACATTCTGATTGAATATATAATTATTATTGATAGTATTATTATAGAACTTTGTGCTTACAATATCCACCGAAGCTGAAAACGTCAGAAAAGGATTGGCCTTGGTATCCTGAGTGTGTCTCCAGGCAATTCTGTAGGTTCTGTTTTTGGTATAATCATCCAATCCTTTTATTCCCCGTACCGTGGTTCCCACATCTGCTGCAAAGTTCCCGGAATAACGGTATTTTTTCACATAATTCATTTCCGGCCTTAAATTCCAGCTTCCTTTGGTATAGATGTCTGCAAGTACTTTGAGGTCAAAATGTTCCCCTATTGGCTGGTAATACCCCAATCCGTTCAGGAAAAAGCCTACATCTTCCCTCTCACCAAAACTCGGGATCAGGATTCCCGCAGATCTTTTGTCTGAAAACGGCAAAATAGCAAAAGGCATAATTAAAGGAGTAGGTACTCTTTCTATATACATCTGTATGGGGCCTGTAACGACCTGGGTCTTGTTCTTCCCTTTGATCAGTTTAATATTAGATGCCAACAGATGGTAATCAGCAGCGGTATCTTTTTTCTTGATGAAGTATTCGTCCGTAGTATATATACCGTGCCTCATGGCAAAAACAGAGTCATTGTATTTTTTGGTTTTGTTGGCTACGATTACCCCTTCGCTTTCTTCCGTCCTTGCATTATAAGCAATCGCCTGTCTGGTTTTGGTATTGTATTGAAACTCGTTTGTTTCGTATTTTTTACCGCCTTGTGTGGTAATCACCGGTTCTATTATTTTTCCAAGAGAATCCAGCTTACCCCGTGCATAGATCAGATTTTTGTTATCATCTATAGAAATATAGTCTGCATCAATCTGCATGTCTTGGTATTTCACCTGGGCATTCTTAATCAGGAATGTCATTCTTTTAGGAACATCTCTCCTCTGGTCATCCGCTTTTGTACGCAGTATATCTTCCAGTGCTTCTTTTTTTACAACAATGGTATCCTTTTTGGAAATAGTATCATTAATTACCAGATTTTCACGCAATTTTTCAGGAGTTTTCTGTGCTAAAAAATTGTTAAAAATTAGGATAATTAAAATTTGTAATATATTTTTGAAGACGGTTTTGTCCAATGTTATTCTATATAATTAAGGCTCAAAATTAATATAATTTTTAAAACTGTAAGATGTACAAACAAAATTTTAAAATAATTTTATCATTTCTCCTTATATTTCTTAACACTATTGTTTTCTCACAAAAAAAGTTTACAATCGTTCTGGATGCGGGACATGGGGGAAGTGATCATGGTGCCAATAGAACTTACAGCGATATTGGGCGAATTGCCGAGAAAGACATCACTCTTGCTATTGTCCTTAAAATAGGAAGAATGCTTGAAAAAAATAAAGACTTCAAAGTGATCTATACCCGTAAATTTGATGAATTTCCTTCTCTTTCAGACAGAACCAATCTGGCGAACAGAAGCAAAGCAGACCTTTTTGTTTCCGTGCACTGTAATTCATCTGTAAGGCCTACCGCTCAAGGAACCGAGACATATGTACAAGGGCCTGATCAGAATGACACCAATCTTGAGGTGGCCAAAAGGGAGAATGATGTGATCTACCTGGATGAGAAAGATAAGCAGACCTTCGGATCTTATGATCCCAGCTCACCAGAGTCTTTAATTGCGTTAAAACTGCAGCAAAGTAAATATCTGGAATCCAGCCTTTTGTTAGGGGGCCTGGTAGAAGATTATTTTGTGAATAAAGACAAAAGACTTTCAAGAGGGGTTTTCCAAAAAAACCTGCATGTTCTACGTATGAACGCAATGCCTTCGGTTCTTATAGAGACCGGCTTCATCAATCATCCTGAGGAAAGCCATTACCTGGCTTCCGAAAAAGGCCAGGATGAGATTTCCGAAAGTATCTTTAATGCGATCATAGATTATAAGAAAGCTGTTGACAGAAAATCAGGCGGAGCTATTGCTACGAAAAAACCTGAGCCTGAGAAGCCCGTAGAAGTTCCGTTAAAGAATGATTTCAGGATCCTGCTCATGAGCTCTCCTGTGAAACATAATGACAATGATCCTGCCCTGAAAGGTTTAAATTACATTCTGCCTATCAAAGAGAACGGACAGTATAAATACTATTATGGGGTAACGAATATGGCCTCGGTGAGGGATATTAACCTTAAAACGGCCAAAGATGCGGGATTCAGGAATGCTTTTGCCGTTGGTTTTATGCCTAATCAGAAGCTAAGCAGCGGTTATTATACTATTGAAGTTGCTACGGGTAAGGATAAACTCAGCAGCAATTCTTTTATTCTCCAGACTTTAAAAGATGTGGAAAGGACAAAAGAAAACGGCATTTTCTATTATACCTACGGAAAAGTCTATACCCTGGAAGATGCGGTAAGGCTTCAGAAAGACATGGAAAGTAAAGGCATCAAGGATACTACCATTCAGAAAGTTTATAAATAACGGATAAATAATTTTGAACTTCAAAAGTTTATCATTACTTTTGCGTCCTCAAAATTCGGCCTATTCGTCTAGTGGTTAGGACTCAAGATTTTCATTCTTGCAACAGGGGTTCGATTCCCCTATAGGCTACTAAATTTGTATCATGCCGGATTTAAAAATACAGGAAGCAAAATTGCTTTTTAATAAAATCCACTCTAATCCAAAAAGTTATGATTTAAAAATCAATGGGGATGGTATAACAGGCAGGGATGATAAAATTAGTTTCAGGTTTTATAGAAGTGGAGAAAGAGGAACTTTCGAGGTTACTATTGATGGACTTACTTTCACCAATACTACTGGAGAATGGAACAATGCTATGATCATGTTAGAAAACACGATCAGAAAAATAGAGAAAGAAAAAGAAAATTTAAAAATAGAACAAGCAATCGATAAACTTAGAAAATACCTGTCCGAAGAAAATTAATTTTTTAAAAAAATAAATTTGGCAGATAAAAAAAAAGTTTGTAATTTTGCACTCACATTTGAACGATATGGCAAATCATAAATCAGCATTAAAAAGAATTAGACAAAACGAGGCAAGAAAACTTCGTAACAGATACTACCACAAGACTGCTAGAACAGCTATGAAAGTATTGAGAAATGAAGAGGATAAAGCTGCTGCTGCAGAACAATTGCCAAAAGTGATCTCTTTGTTGGATAAATTAGCTAAAAAGAATATTATCCACAAAAACAAAGCGGCTAACTTAAAAAGCAAATTAACTAAGCACGTTAATAAATTAGCGTAATAGTATAGTAGGCCCGTTCGTCTATCGGTTAGGACCTCAGATTTTCATTCTGGTAAGAGGGGTTCGATTCCCCTACGGGCTACACAATTAAACCACAAGATTATATGTGGTTTTTTTTTAAGAGTTGTTAAACTTATTAAAAACAAAAAACTAACACACTAAGATTAAAATTAGTGGAATGGTAGAGGGCCCGTTCGTCTATCGGTTAGGACCTCAGATTTTCATTCTGGTAAGAGGGGTTCGATTCCCCTACGGGCTACGGAAGAGTTATGAATATTCATAGCTCTTTTTTTGTTTACTGAATAGTATCATCCTCTGATCAGATACTCCAATAATTCTGCTTCAATAAGGAAAGCTCAACTCAACATGTGTGATCATTGAATAAAGACCGGAATATAAGAAGTTTCACGTGTATTTTAGCGATAATTATTTATTTCATGACTTCTAACCCTTAAAACAAAAGTGAGCGGGTTTTCACCCGCTCACTTCTTATTTACATCAATTATTCTATTCTCTATTATTTTACTACAAATAAAACATTAATATGCGCACAGCTTCCCGGTGCTGTATTTGAATCATAGGTGAGAACCCCTGCGGAGGTTATTGCCAGATTGGTCAGGGAACCATCCGTATGGGTCACAAAATAATTAAAATCACTACTGCCGTAGGGAACCAAGCCTGCAGCAGACGGATTGTGCAGGACAGCCATAGCTGATGCATCACTGAACTGCTGCTGATACACCTGATACAAATCTATGGAGCCATTCGTCCCTCCTGTAACAGCTACTCCGGGAGCATAATAGTACCTGGTTATAGGCTCTTTCATATTTGATACGGCTTCCCAGCTTCCCGAAACATACTGATAGATCGTATTTACATCCGTATCATATACCATCAGGCCTTCTGCCGGTGTGGCAATGAGATTTCTGTCTGCAGTGCTTAAGCGTGGGAACAATACTCCTTTATCATTCACATTTACATGCAACAGAGCACTGGGATCACCTGACGGTGCACCTATTGTTACCTGTGCTGCGATATTGCCGGAAATAATAATTCCTATAAGGGTTGCGATATATTTTTTCATCTTTTTAAAATTATTTGACTTCAAGTACTACGGTTATAGATGCACAACTTAAGCTCCCTGATGCCAGCGGAGTATAAGTAATGATACCGGTATCACTGATCCCGTCAATAGTAATTTCCGAGGAATCGTAACTGACAATATAATAATTCAATTCATTCACAGCATAAAAAGGAACCGAAGCTGCTGCTGAAGGGTTTTTCACTGCAGGAGCATTCAACAATGCCTGATACTGATCATAAATATTATACGTTAACTGGGTAGACCCTGTAGACGGAAGAGCAATACTGGGTGCATAAAAATATCTATTATGCTTATTAGAGGTCAGACAATTCCAATCAGGAGTTGTAGGGTTACCCAGATTAATCTCAATACACTTTTTACTGGTATTGTAAACCAATAAACCTGTTGCAGGGTTTGCAACTACTGTTCCTGAAGCCACTCTCGGCAGTAAAAACCCTAAGGTAGTGCTCGTCATGTCCAACGAAGCTGACGCATGAGGAGTGGCAGTCCCTATGCCGGTCTGAGCCTTAAAAATGCTAAAACTCATCATCAGTACTGCTATGGTAATTATATTTTTCATTTTATTGATCATTACGGCAGTTATTTTATTTTTCTGGTCAAAGAAGGATTAGTAATAATACATTTCGGACCACAGCTGAAATACAATGCTTCTACAAAGTCATAAACACCATTTCCGTTTAGGTCTAAAGGAGTTTTGTATGCGTTACTGTTCGGTGTAAAGATATTTCCGTTGGCATCGCTTATCACTATACCCTGCGTATTTACTGTTACAGCTCCGTTTCCTAATCTTCCGTTACCATCCATATCTGTGAATCCTGCTTCTGTAACGTCCGAACATCCGTCATTATCACTGTTAAGGTCTATATAATCAGGGTTGTCTGTAGCATCCGTATTCGGAATAGCTGAAAGAGGTTTTGCCCCTCCTGCTACTGAACCTGAAGTTGTGCTGGAGTCTATTGATGACAACAATCCGTCATAGTCTGCTTCATTACCGTCTGCCCTTCCATCATTGTCGGCATCTTCATTAGAGGCTTTATTGTTATCCCCTTCCAATACATCATAAATTCCATCGTTATCAGAGTCCAGATCCAGATAATCCATGATACCATCACCATCTGAGTCCACCGGAGTGATTCCTGATCCCGCCACAGTGGAAATACCATTAGGCTGGGCCGGTGATTCGGCATTAATGATGATACCCACCTGTGCTCCTGAATCTGCCGCGATCACTGCTGCATTTCCACCTTCCAACAGGTCACTTATTCCATCATTATCGGAGTCAAGATCTATCCTGTTATACATGATATCGTTATCAGAATTCAGGTTCGAAGGATCAGGTCCTCCTTCCAGAGTATCAAGTATTCCATCATTATCATCATCAAGATCTATTTTATCAAAAATACCATCTTTATCAAAGTCCGGACAGTTGCTAGAGCTTGCTGCTACAATTGCATAGGTATTATAGTTAGTCAGATAATTAGTGATGGCCACTCCGCTATCCGGGGCTGTTTCCAGATGGTCCGCAAAACCGTTGGTTCCATAAGGGCCTGCTGCCTGTGGGAAGCTGTTTCTTCCGTCATTTGGAGGGTAAACATTTGCTTCTGATAAATCAGGACATAGCAGATAGTTAGGTGAGTTATCAGGAGTATCACTATCCAGGTCAAATCTATTTACGATACCGTCAGCATCATCATCACAATCTATCGGTAATTTAATATTGATAGCGTAAGCAACCGTATTAGCAATAATTCTTGATAGGTTTCTGGTAGCCAGATCTGCATTGGTAACATTGAGTCCTGACATTCCGGCTCCTCCAGGAAGCACACTGTTATTAATCTGTGTAGCATCACTCAGAATAATATCATTATAAGGAATAGATCTTGAGATGGAAGATCTTCCGTAATAATCATTAAATAGTACGTCTAATCCCGCTCCACTGAATGTATTCTGTATTGTACCCTGCTGGTCAAACGTAGTAACTTCACCAAAGTTGGATCCCGTACCATAGAGAGAGAATCCGTTAGCTATTTTCACGTTACTGTTCACATTATTGTCATTCACATCAAAATCATAGAACCATGCCGCATTCTGAACTGAGAACACCAGGTTATCCACTTCATCATCCGACCAGTCTAAAATAGCACCCATCTGTGCTGCTGTCGCTGTTTCTCCCGCAGTACAATCTGTAGAAGGTAAGCCAGGCAAAGGTGCGTTAGTACACGGACTTGCACTTGAACCTATAAAAATCATATCTATATTCTGAGCAATAATATTTGCTTTTGTTACAGGATTGATTGCTACCCATTGTACTGTATATTTCATTGTACCGCTTGCTCCGAAGTTTCTTGGATCCAAAGTTACATTCTGCATATTGGTTAAGCTATTCAATGGTACTGTACCTGCCACATAACCTATTCTGAAGACAGAACCTCCGCAATGCTGGCTTTCTATAACATCTAAAATACCATCATTGTCATCATCAATATCAAGTACATCAGGAACACCGTCTGCATCAAAGTCAAGACATTTAACGAATTGAGACTTATTGGCATACAGGTCATACGTTTGAGAGTAATTAATGATACCGCTGTCTACTGCTGTCTCAACAGAGTCAGCCAATCCGTTTGCACCATAAGGCCCCGGAATAATTGAAGTTGAAGGGGTTGCTCCGGTTACATTGGATTCAAAAGCATCACTACAATTATCATCATCGCTGTCTGTATCTAATAAATTAGGACTTCCACAGGTTGGTTTAGGGTGTTCTCCCGGAACATACCCTCCAAATACCGGTACAATTTCCTGCATTATGTTGGTCGTTGTAGTTCCTGTTACTCCCAAAACTCTGTATTTAAAATATGAGGTTGTATTACTCAATGCGTTGATGACAATACTGGTGGTTCCTATCTGGCCCTGTGTATTATTATCAGTTGGCGTTGTCTGGGATGTTACTGTAACATTTCCTGTTAAGTTTACCCAGTTTATACCATTCCATCCGTCCAGGTGAACAATTGCTCCCGCACTTAGGAAAGACTGTCCTGCCACATCCATTGGGATTACCAATCTGGTAATGGCGGCTGTTGTAACCAAGTCTATTTCAAATATTGTTAGTCCTGCAATAGAGGTGCCTGCAGTCGTAAAGTTACCTCCCACAGTAGGTGTTGTATCCGGGAATCCTGATGACCCGTTTTCATAGATGGTATTAGACAACCTGTCTTTATTAGTAATAGGGAAATCAGAAAGGATCTGCGTAGGCTGTATTACTTCTACATAAGAGTAGAAACATTCAGGAGATTCAACACTATCCGGAACGCCATCATTATCATCGTCAAGGTCTTTTAAATCTCCTACGTCATCATTATCTGAGTCTATACATAAGTTACCTACCGCAGATAATGCATATGCTGCGTAAGTAGGCAAGAAATTGATTACTCCGCTATCCGGTGCAGATTCTAAACTATCTGATAATCCATTGGTTCCAAAGCTACCGTCAGCCAGTGTAAATGTTTCTTTGGTTTTAACAGTGGTTGCACCACCTTCATAGGAATCAAAACATCCATCCCCGTCACTGTCTGTATCTCTGTGGTTTACATTTCCATCATTATCCTCATCTTCCGTACACGTAGGTTTAGGGTGCTCACTTGCAATATAATTGATTATCGTATAAGTTATTTCCTGCATAGTGTTCGCAGAGCTATTTGCCGCGCCACCTAATCCATACAGCCTGTATTTAAAATAATTACCCATATTTATAGCTGGGGTAAAGATCTCAGCATTACCTGTAGCCGTTGCATCATAAGCTGTAGGTACAGTAAGGTCTATCCAGGTATATCCGTTCCATCCCTGCAATTTAGCCTGAGAGCTTGCTGTAAAGAAACTTGTAGTACTCGACATACTTACTGTTATTGTTCCTATCTGTACTGCATCAGGGAATGATAACTCAAAGATGCTTTTATTGGCTAATAACTGTGCTCCGGTAAAGGTTGCTGTCGTAGCAGGATTACTATCCATTAAATTGGCCAGTGTTCCTGTACTGAAAGTAAGTACCGATGATAAGGTAGGTAATAACTGATCTGAAGAATAAAAACAGTTTGTAGATTCTACAAAATCCGGAATACCGTCATTATCATCATCTATATCTTTACCATCCGCTATACCATCAGAATCATAATCGCCGCCGCATAATGTAATGCTTGACTTCAATGCATAAGTGGCATAAGTGGAAGTATAATTAATAATTCCATCATCAGCAACGGTTTCTAAAGAATTATATAAACCATTGGTTCCTACTGTTCCTGCAGGTAATACATTACTTGTAGTTGCTCCGCCTTCATAAGAATCCAGACATCCGTCGCCATCACTATCAGTATCCAGAGTATTGATAGTTCCGTCACTATCCGTATCCAGTGTACAGGTCGCTTTAGGGTGTGCTGCAGGATTATAAGGTGTAGATAATACCGGCACTATATCTCTCATATTATCCGTATTATCATTGCTTCCGGAAACACCAACAATCCTGTATTTAAGATATTGAGCTATATTCTGATTAAAGATCAGATTAACCTGGCTGTCTGCTTCCGTAGCTGTTGCCACGTAATTAGATGACATTACACTTACCCACTGATTGCCATCCCATCCTTCTACTTTTAAATTCGCCCCTGCATTGAAAGGATTGGCAGTAGTATTTAAATTGATATTAAGTTGGGACAACTGTATATAAACAGGGAATGTAAGTTCAAATATTATATTATTTATATATGTATTTGCTGTCGAGAAGTTAGCCACCGAAAGGATATTTCCATCGGTAAGGTTTACTAAACTTGCATTATTATTATTGGCTGTTGATGAAGCATATGCAAATGTATAAGGACTGGTTAATGTAAATGCTGTTGCTTCTTCCTGTAAATAATAACAATCTGGAGCTTCAATATTATCAGGGATACCATCATTATCATCATCAACATCTTTTAAATCTCCTACACCGTCCGCATCTGTATCTGTACATAGGTTTAAGGAAGATAAGTTAGCATAATGACCATAAGTAGATGCATAATTGATCGTACCGCTATCCGCTGTTATTTCCAAAGTATCTACCAATCCGTTAAGGCCTACTGATCCTGTAGGTAAAGCATTGCTTGTTGTAGCTCCTGCTTCATAAGAGTCTAAACATCCGTCACCGTCACTATCAGTATCCAAGGTATTGATGGTTCCGTCACTATCAGTGTCTACCGTACAGGTTGTTTTAGGATAATCCGATGCATTATAATTAGTAAATACCGGAATTAAATCTGTAATGTTATCGGTAGCATCCATTGAGCCTGATACCCCAAAGATTCTGTATTTCGTATATCTTCCTTCGTTTTGATTGACAGTATAAGTAACAATTGCATCTGCTTCAGCATTGGCAACAGGATTGTAATTAGCTGTCATTAAACTAACCCATGAGTTTCCGTTCCAGCCTTCCAACCTGGTCACTGAAGACACCGCCTGGCTGGTAATAAAGAATGGATTAGCTGTACTCAGTAAGTTCACATCTAATGCTGAAAGCTGAACGGCTGTAGGGAATGTAAGCTCCAGTACTGTGTTACTATTTAATACCTGTGCTGCTGCCAGATTCATATAAGTAGCAGGATTTCTATCGGCTACATAAGAAACGTTACCTCCCGCTACCGGTACGAAATCCCATGCATAATCACTGACTACCGTGAAAGCTGAGGCTTCGGCCTGCGTATAATAGCAGTCAGGAGCTTCAACAGCATCAGGAACCCCATCATTATCATCATCAATATCCTTTAAATCTCCTACTCCGTCTGAGTCACTATCCGCACATCCGCTTAGTGAAGCAAACAATGCTATTGTATCGTATGTTAAACTGTAATTACCTATTCCACTGTCTACAGAAGTTTCCACAGAGTCTGCCAAACCATTAGCTCCTACAGCTCCTGTCAACAATACATTGGTGTTGGTAGCTCCTCCTTCATAAGAATCTAAACATCCGTCACCATCACTGTCCGTATCCAAATGATTGACTGTTCCGTCACTGTCCGTATCATTCGTACAGGTCGGTTTAGGATAATTGGAAGAATGATAAGGAGCAAACGTAGGTACCAGTTCTGCGAAGTTGGTTCCGTCTGCCAATCCTGATACTCCGTAAATTCTGTACTTTATATATCTTCCTGCATTGGTCGTTACTGCATAATTCACTGTTCCCGCTGCATCACTCGCAGGGTTATAGTTTGTACTTAAAGGCAGCCATGCACTTCCATCCCAACCTTCTAATCGGGTGATTGAGGATATCGCAGGACTCGTTACATAGAATGGATTCTGGGTAACATGCACGACAGCCAGGTTAGACAATTGAACAGGGGTTGGATAGGTCAGTTCAAAGAATGTTTTACCTGTTACACTAACTGCTCCGGCAGGGCTAAATGCGGCATACGTAGCGGCATTGTTATCTTTCAGGTTGGTATCCAAAGTACCGCCGCCTCCGGTAAAGGTAAAGCCGAAACTACTGGTCGTTGTATATACTGAGGCTTCTGCCTGGGTGTAGAAACATCCCGGAGACTCATGATGGTCTACAATACCGTCATTGTCATCATCAATATCAGTATAATTATTTACTCCGTCAGTATCTGTATCTATACATTTACTTAATGTACTGATCAAAGCTACTGAGGTGTAAGTGGAATTGTAATTCAATACTCCGCTGTCTGCAGAGGTTTCCAATGTGTCGATCAATCCATTAACGCCTACTGATCCTGCAGGTAAAGCATTGCTTGTTGTAGCTCCTGCTTCATAAGAGTCTAAACATCCGTCACCGTCACTATCAGTATCCAAGGTATTGATAATGGTATCTCCGTCTGTATCAACAGTACAAGCGGTAGATTTAGGATATTCTGAGGCATTGTAGCTGGTAAATACAGGAACCAGATCTGTAATGTTTTCAGTATTATCCATTGAACCGGATAAACCGAATATTCTGTATTTTACATATTTTCCTGCATTCTGATTAACGGCATAGGTAATAACCATATCTGCCTCACCGTTTGCTGTTGGATTATAATTGGCCGACATCAGACTGATCCATGCATTTCCGTTCCAGCCTTCCAATCTCGTTACGGAGGAAGTGGCCTGGTTGGTCACAAAGAAAGGATTGGTGGTGGTATTCAACAGGTTCACATCCAATGCTGAAAGCTGAACGGCTGTAGGGAATGTAAGCTCCAATACCGTATTATTATTTAATACCGGTGCAGGAACTAAATTCATATAAGTGGCCTGGTTGCCATCTGCTACGTAAGAAAGGGCTCCGCCTGCTACAGGAACAAAATCCCATGTGAAGTCACTGGTAACCGTGAATGCCGAAGCTTCTGCCTGGGTGTAATAACATGCCGGCGCTTCTGTAGCATCAGGAACTCCGTCGTTATCATCATCAAGATCTTTCAAATCTCCTACTCCATCCGAATCGCTGTCAGGACAGGCATTAAGGGTTGTTAAAAGAGCAACGGTATCATAAGTGGATGTATAATTTCCTATTCCACTATCTACAGAAGTTTCCACAGAGTCTGCCAAACCATTAGCTCCTACAGCTCCTGTCAACAATACATTGGTGTTGGTAGCTCCTCCTTCATAAGAATCTAAACATCCGTCACCATCACTGTCCGTATCCAAATGATTGACTGTTCCGTCACTGTCCGTATCATTCGTACAGGTCGGCTTAGGATAATTGGAAGAATGATAAGGAGTAAACGTAGGTACCAGTTCTGCGAAGTTGGTTCCGTCTGCTAATCCTGATACTCCGTAAATTCTGTACTTTATATATCTTCCTGCATTGGTCGTTACTGCATAATTCACTGTTCCCGCTGCATCACTCGCAGGGTTATAGTTTGTACTTAAAGGCAGCCATGCACTTCCATCCCAACCTTCTAATCGGGTGATTGAGGATATCGCAGGACTCGTTACATAGAATGGATTCTGGGTAACATGCACTACGGCCAGGTTAGACAATTGAACAGGGGTTGGATAGGTCAGTTCAAAGAATGTTTTACCTGTTACACTAACTGCTCCGGCAGGGCTAAATGCGGCATACGTAGCGGCATTGTTATCTTTCAGGTTGGTATCCAAAGTACCTCCGCCTCCGGTAAAGGTAAAGCCGAAACTACTGGTCGTTGTATATACTGAGGCTTCTGCCTGGGTGTAGAAACATCCCGGAGACTCATGATGGTCTACAATACCGTCATTGTCATCATCAATATCAGTATAATTATTTACTCCGTCAGTATCTGTATCTATACATTTGCTTAATGTACTGATCAAAGCTACTGAGGTGTAAGTGGAATTGTAATTCAATACTCCGCTGTCTGCAGAGGTTTCCAATGTGTCGATCAATCCATTGGTTCCTACTGATCCTGCAGGTAAAGCATTGCTTGTGGTGGCTCCTGCTTCATAAGAGTCTAAACATCCGTCACCGTCACTATCAGTATCCAAGGTATTGATAATGGTATCTCCGTCTGTATCAACAGTACAAGCGGTAGATTTAGGATATTCTGAGGCATTGTAGCTGGTAAATACAGGAACCAGATCTGTAATGTTTTCAGTATTATCCATTGAACCGGATAAACCGAATATTCTGTATTTTACATATTTTCCTGCATTCTGATTAACGGCATAGGTAATAACCATATCTGCCTCACCGTTTGCTGTTGGATTATAATTGGCCGACATCAGACTGATCCATGCATTTCCGTTCCAGCCTTCCAATCTCGTTACGGAGGAAGTGGCCTGGTTGGTCACAAAGAAAGGATTGGTAGTGGTATTCAACAGGTTCACATCTAATGCTGAAAGCTGAACGGCTGTAGGGAATGTAAGCTCCAATACCGTATTATTATTTAATACCGGTGCAGGAACTAAATTCATATAAGTGGCCTGGTTGCCATCTGCTACGTAAGAAAGGGCTCCACCTGCTACAGGAACAAAATCCCATGTGAAGTCACTGGTAACCGTGAATGCCGAAGCTTCTGCCTGGGTGTAATAACATGCCGGCGCTTCTGTAGCATCAGGAACTCCGTCGTTATCATCATCAAGATCTTTCAAATCTCCTACTCCATCCGAATCGCTGTCAGGACAGGCATTAAGGGTTGTTAAAAGAGCAACGGTATCATAAGTGGATGTATAATTTCCTATTCCGCTATCTACAGAAGTTTCCACAGAGTCTGCCAAACCGTTGGCTCCTACTGAACCTGATGGTAATGCATTACTTGTTGTGGCTCCTGATTCATAGGAGTCTAAACATCCGTCGCCATCACTGTCCGTATCCAAATGATTGACTGTTCCGTCACTGTCCGTATCGTTCGTACAGGTTGGCTTAGGATAGTAAGAAGCGTTAAAAGGTGCAAAGGTAGGCACCAGTTCTGCGAAGTTGGTTCCGTCAGCCTGTCCTGATACTCCATAAATTCTGTATTTGATATATCTTCCTGCATTGGTCGTTACTGCATAATTCACTGTTCCCGCTGCATCACTCGCAGGGTTATAATTTGTGCTCAACGGTTGCCAAGAGTTTCCATCCCAGCCTTCTAATCGGGTGATTGAAGAGTTTGCAGGACTGGTTACATAGAATGGATTCTGGGTAACATGCACTACGGCCAGGTTAGACAATTGAACAGGAACAGTATATGTTAATTCAAAAAATGTTCTTCCCGTTACATTGGTAGCACCTGCGGGGCTAAATGCGGCATACGTAGCGGCATTGTTATCTTTCAGGTTGGTATCCAAAGTACCTCCGCCTCCGGTAAAGGTAAAGCCGAAACTACTGGTCGTTGTATATGAAGATACTTCTGCCTGGGTATAAAAACATCCCGGAGATTCTATCGTATCATTTACTCCGTCATTATCGTCATCAATATCTATAAGATCGCTCACTCCATCAGTGTCTGTATCTATACATTTATTAATGGTATTGGACAGGGCTACGGTAGTATAGGTGGAATTGTAATTCAATACTCCACTGTCTGCAGTTGATTCTACCGAATTATCAAGACCATTTGTCCCAACTGCCCCTAAAAGCAATGCATTAGTGTTGGTAGCACCTGCTTCATAAGAATCCAGACATCCGTCACCATCACTGTCGGTATCCAGATGATTTACCGTTCCATCACTGTCGGTATCATTAGTACAGGTTGGTTTAGGATAATAAGCAGGCACATAAGTTGAATAAACCGGTGTTACTTCTACAAAATTAGCTCCGTCAGCCAACCCTGAAAGACCTACAATTCTATATTTGATATATTTTCCCGCATTGGTACTTACATTGTAATTACGCGAAGTATCTGCTGTATTATTGGCAGGTGTATAAGTAACACTTAAAGGCAGCCAGGAATTTCCGTCCCAGCCTTCCAGTCTGGTCACCGAAGTGGTTGCTGCTGTTCCTGCAAAGAACGGGTTTCCTGAAGCTCCGAAAACAACATTTACATCAGATAACTGAATAGGAATGGTATAGGTTAATTCGAAGAAAGTTCTGCCTGTAACATCCACGTTTCCTGCAGGATTAAAGGTGGCAGTAGTAGCCGTATTGTTATCTTTAAGGTTAGTATCTAAAGTAGCTCCTCCTCCCGTAAACGTAAAGCCAAAACTACTGGTGGTGGTATAAGAAGATGCCTCTGCCTGGGTATAGAAGCACCCAGGAGACTCCTGATGGTCTGTAGAGCCGTCATTATCATCATCAATATCGTCATAATTGTTTACTCCGTCTGAATCCGAATCTATACATTTGCTGATATTGTTTTGTAAAGCAAGCGGAACATAAGTAGAATTATAATTTAATACTCCACTATCTGCAGCTGTTTCTACTGCATTGTCAAGCCCGTTCGTTCCAACAGTGCCCAATAATAATACATTGCTGCCTGTAGCTCCTGATTCAAAAGAGTCTAAACATCCGTCCCCGTCACTATCTGTATCCAGATGGTTAACTGTTCCGTCGCCATCTGTATCATTGGTGCATGTAGGTTTTGGGAAAGCTGTTGGAGAAAAGGCGCTCATTGTTACAACAATATCTGAGATCGATATTCCATCTGCCATTCCTGAAATACCATAAATCCTATATTTGATATATTTACCGGCATTGGTTGTAACGGCATATGTCTGTGTTACGGCTGTATTATTAGCAGGATTATAAGTGGCACTCAAAGGTAACCATGAATTGCCATCCCAACCTTCTAATCTCGTTACTGATGAAACAGCTGCACTGGTTATATAGAATGGATTTCCGGTAACCATTACCACACTTACATCTGATAATTGCACCGGAGTAGCGTAGGTAAACTCAAAGAAAGTTTTCCCTGTAACATTAGTAGCTCCTGAAGGGCTAAACGTAACATAAGTTGCAGTACTTCCGTCTTTAAGATTGGTATCCAAAGTTCCACCACCGCCTGTATAGGTAAAATTAAAATCACTGGCTGTGGTATACTGAGAAATTTCTGCCAAAGTATAGAAACAGTTTGGAGACTCCTGATGATCTGTGGCTCCATCGTTATCATCATCTATATCATTATAATCGCTCACCCCATCATTATCTGTATCTGTACATTTATTCACATTGGCAGTCAGAGCAACTGAAGTATAGGATGAATTGTAGTTTAATATTCCACTGTCTGCAGATGATTCTACTGCATCATCCAGTCCATTGGCTCCCACTGTACCGGAAAGCAATACATTGGTGTTAGCAGCTCCTGCTTCATAAGAATCAAGACATCCGTCACCATCACTGTCTGTATCTAAATGGTTCACTGTTCCGTCACTGTCTGTATCATCGGTACAGATAGCTTTCGGGTAGTTACTGGAATTAAAATTGGAGGCCATTACTGGTACAACATCCGTAAAATTGGCCCCGTCAGCTAATCCAGAAACCCCTACGATCCTATATTTTATATATCTTCCTGCATTGGTGGTTACTGAGTAACTGCGAGAAGTATCCGAAGTATTATTTGCGGGTGTGTAAGTAACACTTAAAGGCAGCCAGGAATTTCCGTCCCAGCCTTCTAATCTGGTTACTGATGTAGTAGGAGTAGGTGTTGTATAGAACGGGTTTCCGGAGGTTCCGAAAAGAACATTCACAGCCGATAATTCAACCGGTATATTGTATGTTAATTCGAAGAAAGCTTCTCCCGTTACATCTACATTTCCTGCCGGACTAAAGGTAGCGGTCGTCGCTGTATTATTGTCCTTAAGGTTAGTATCCAAAGTACCTCCACCTCCTGTGAAGGTGAACGCAAAATCACTGGTAGTAGTATATTGTGCAGCTTCTGCAGGGGTATAAAAACAGTTCGGAGATTCCTGATGATCCGTAGAACCATCATTATCATCGTCAATATCTGTAACATTATCTACACCATCACTATCTGTATCTGCACATTTGTTTATGCTATTTGATATAGCTACCGGAGTATAGGTGGAGTTGTAATTAACTATTCCGCTGTCTGCTGAAGTCTCCAGAGAATTATATAAACCATTGGTTCCTATAGTTCCTGAAGGCAAAGTATTGCTTGATGTGGCGCCACCTTCAAAAGAATCCAGGCAGCCATCATTATCACTATCCGTATCTAAATGGTTTGGAGTTCCGTCCCCATCGGTATCATTGGTACAGGAAGGTTTCGGGTAAAGACTTGAATTAAGCGGGGAAAGAACAATATCTTTAAAAACATTGGCTGTAGTGTTTGTTGAACCCAATGTTCCGTAAACTCTGTAAAATTTATATTTTCCCTGATTCTGATTGACCGTGAAATTCACAAAATAATCAGATTCCGTTGTGGTAAGGAGATCTCCTACCAGGTTGAGGCTTGTCCACGAGGAACCATTATTTGAACCTTCCAGCCTGAAAGTACCGTTAAAGTTTGATGCTGTACCTACAGTATGGATATTAATTCCCGTAAGTTCAACAGGGGTTACAAACTCCAATGTTAAAACTTCTGAAGGAGACGTCAGATAATTGGCATGTGCTACAGAAAGGTTTCCTCTGGTATTATCTTTTCCATCGGTTAAGTTTGTTGCCGCACCTGCGGACAGTCCTATGGAACTTGTAAGGATAAATGCTTTCAGTTCTGCCTGTGAATAAAAGCAGCCCGGGCTTTCTACAGCATCCGGTATCCCGTCATTATCATCATCTATGTCATTAACGTTCAATATTCCGTCTCCATCAGTATCTTGCGCATAAGAAAAGCACGGAGTCAACAATAGTAACAGGAAAATAAAACACACAATACTTCTGTGGGTTCTAAAAGAATGTTTCTCTTTCATTTCATTTGGTTTTTATTTGACTACAAAAAGCACGTTAATGACTGAACATTCCGTAACCGAGTTGCCAATCACATTATAAGTCAGGACACCATCATCTGTAAGCGATAACCCGCTCATGAGATTAGAATCGTAGTTAAGGACATAATAATCCAGTTCTGTCTTCGCATAAACGGGGATTGTTCCTCCGCTCGTGGCTGAAGGGGAACCAAACTGGTTTAAATATTGCTGATACAGATCTACCTGCTGATTATTTGCAATAACAGATAAATCAATCGCTATGCTGGGAGCATAAAAGTGTTTTAAAACTTTATCTTGCCGAGACAACACACAGTTCCATACGGGACTGGTATCTGTTCCTGAATTTTGCTCCATGCACTGGTTGTCTCTGTTCCAGATCACCAAGCCATGTGCAGGGCTTGCAATGAGGTTTCTCTCGGAAGTTAGCATTCGGGGAACCAATACTCCATGATTTTTTGCGGGATCTGAAATTGACTTTTCAGAGACATGTAAAGCGGCACTTGGATCAGGATTATTAGTTCCTATTCCAATCTGAGCTTGGACATTCAACAAAAAAAGGAGTGTGAAAAAAAGCAGTAAATTTCTCATCATATTTGAACCTTAGGGTTAAGAAGTTTTTGAATAAAATGTTCATTTTATTTAACATAAAATATAGCATCTCTTATTCTATGCATTAAAATTACATTGAAAGGATTGAATAATTGTTGAAAGTTTAAAGCATTTTATAAAAATACCACTCTACAAACAAACAGTTCTGAATTACAATACTTTACATATAATAACTCTAAAAAACGCAGTGTTAAATTCAGTATTTCAACTTATTTTATTTTTGTTTCAGTTTATTTTATATTTTTGTTTGGTAAGCACTTTAATTGAGTAAACTTAAAAAAACACAACCCTCAAATGTCAGTAAAAGAGCAAATACTACAAGAGAAATCCAGCTACAGATACAATTATCTACTGTCTATTCTGTCCATTTTTTTCTGTTGTTCCGTAGTAGCTTATATAAGTAATGAGAAAATAGTTGCCTTGAGTATACTCATTGGGTTTCTTTTAATCATCGTTCTTTCATTTTTAGTCGTAAACAGTGAACATACTTATGATATATCAACAAGCAAACGTTTCTCCGTCATATTAAATATAATACTGCTGTTCTATATCATTAACTGGTGGAATGATATCCCGGTACTGATGGTATTTTTTGTAATAGCATCCTCCAGCTATGTAAGTATCTACTCTTTTAAAACCACTGTATTATTAACAGCTGTTCATTGTATGATCATGATTTTTCTTCCTGTACTGGATACATTTTATGATCTGAGAATACTTGATGAATACGCTCCTCTTGCCCCGTCATTCATTAAAATACAGACCATACTTATTTTAATATTTTCAACGGGATTATTGCTGTTAAATATTTACCATTATACAAGAATATACAGGCTGGAGATCTTATTGGAAATAAAGGGAGACCCTTCTAATGAGGAAGAGAACACACCCTTTCAGCCTATAGAAAAAATTGAAGATCCGAAATTTGATCTTATCTATAATGAAATCCTGAATTATTTTGATACTTACAAGCCTTATCAGGATCCCGATTTTAACCTGGCAAAACTGGCAAGAGCCGTCAGTTCCAATACCTATTATGTATCTGTGGCCTTAAATCAAAAATCAAAAATGAATTTTAAATCCTTTTTAAATACCTACAGGATAGAGCAGGTGAAGGAAGAACTCAAAAACAGTAAGCATAAAAAATTCACTTTAAAGCATATTTATACAAAAGCCGGATTTACCCATCAATCTACATTTAACAGGATATTTAAACAAATTGAAGGAATTTCTCCCAATGAATTTATAAAACAAATAGAAATCGCCGGATAATTTCACATCACTCATAAAAACAGCACGGCTATTACATTAGCGTGCTGTTTTTTGATTTACAAATGGAATATTTACTTTTTAGATAAGGCCTCTTCGTACCTTTTACTTACCTCTTTCCAGTTGATCACGTTCCAGATCGCAGCAAGGTAATCTGCCCTTTTATTCTGGTATTTTAAATAATAAGCATGCTCCCAGACATCTATTCCCAAAACCGGAGTACCTTGTTCTTCCACAACATCCATTAATGGGTTATCCTGATTAGGGGTGGAAGAAACAAATAATTTCCCGTTTTTATCTACGGAAAGCCATGCCCATCCCGATCCGAAACGGTCAGCTCCTGCTTTACCCAGTTTTTCTTTAAACGCTTCTACACTTCCAAAGGAGTCATTGATGGCCTTTGAAAGCTTTGCGGATGGCTGTGTATTTTTTTCGGGGGTAAGGATAGTCCAGAAAAGTTCATGGTTATAATGCCCACCGGCATTATTTCTAATCGCAGGGCTCAAAGTGGAAACCTTAGAGAGGATCTGATTTAAATTTTCTTTTTCCTGCGGTGTTCCTGCAACAGCCTTATTGAGATTAGACGCATAGGCTGCTCCATGCTTTGAATAATGAATTTCCATAGTCTGGGCATCAATAGAACCTTCCAAAGCATTATACGCATACAGTAACGGTGCCTGTTTAAACTGAGCAAAAGTAAATTGCGCTATAAATACCGCGCTTAAAGCAGCTACTTTCAAAATATTCATACAATTTTGTTTTATGGTTTAACAATATTATTTTAATAATTTCCTGATGTCCTCAATCAGGGTTTCTCTGTCAGGATGATACTTTCCTGTAAGTTTGGGTATTTTTCCTTCCGGGTCTTCATAATTCAGTCCTGAATAATACAAGATCGGCGTATTGTCTTTATTATATCGGCAACGGATATTCCCGTCTTTATCTACAAGAGCGATCATCCCGCTATGATTAAGACTTTCTCCTTCATCTTCTTCATCCCCTACATAAATATTAAAGTTATCGGCAAGGTTTCCAATATACGTTCTGTCTCCGGTCAGGAAATGCCAGTTAGATGATTTTACTCCTATTCTTGCGGCGTGCCGACGTAAAATTTCAGGAGTGTCATTCTGCGGATCAATACTGATGGAAATTATCCCGAAATCATTGTCATTGATCTCCTTTTCTATGGCTTTCATATTGGTATTCATTACCGGACAGATCGTAGGACACTGACTAAAGAAAAATTCTACAAGATATACTTTTCCCAACATATCCTTATTGGTGATTTTCTTATTATTCTGATCTGTAAGCTCAAAATCCGGAATTTTCATTACAGTATAAAGACTTTTTTTAAAATAGCGCATTCCAATACCAATTCCCAGAAAAATAAGGCCAAAAACCACAACCGGGATCATTATTTTAAGCTTCGTATTGGCTGTCTTTTTATTTTTGGACATATTTTCCGGGGGTTTTCCTGAATTCTTCTTTGCAATAGGCACTGCAAAAACCATACACTTTATTTTTATATACAGCAGTATCTTTTAAATATTCAGCCGTTTTCATATGGCAGATCGGGTCTTCCGAATTCACTGTTCTTACGTTTTTTATATTCCCTTTGGATGAATTCATAGTCTGTTTATGTTTTACTTTAGGTGTTTCCTGAGCACAGGACATTAGTGATACAGACAGCAACACCATCAAAATGATTTTAGATTTCATTAAAAATGATAATTGAAATTAATGATAAATGAATGTGAGTTCCTGATTCTAAGATCAAAAACCGAAACGTAAATTAAATATCTACCTAAACTAAAGGAGGATGAAATATCTGAGAAGAATATTCCGAAGTATAGAAATAAAAATAATCCGGAGTTGAAGTTCTTATCAGGTAATCAAAATTTTCATTAGTAAATGATAGGATGTTCTCCGAAAGGAATGTATCTAACCCTATCATTTTAATCGTTTGAGGAGTATTGGATTGCTTCTCTGCCTGAGCCAGCTCTTTTTCAACATAACATTTCCCATTACATGTTGATTGGGGTCTGCTCCTGTTCTCACAGAGATTTTTAACAATATATTCGTAATTCACCACGTAATTCACTAATGGCAGCACAGGACGTATTGCGATCATAAAAATGATGAATATGGAAATGAAAAACTTCAATGTTAAGTTTTGTATTACAAATATAACCTTCAAAATTATTGCATACTTCATTTATGATGAAAGTCATTGATATCTTTTTTTGAGTTACCACAGATTACACGGATTAACACAGATGTTTATGTTTTATTTTTGATTTGTGAAAATCTGTGTAATCTGTGGTATGTATATAATTCTTTATATTCAAAACTTCATTCTTTGAATTCTTACAGCATTTAAAATAGCCAGTAAGGCAACTCCTACATCAGCAAAGACGGCTTCCCACATCGTTGCTAAACCTCCTGCTCCCAGGATCAATACAATTCCTTTGACAACAAAGGCTAAAATGATATTTTGCCATACAATCTTCTTGGTCTGCTTACCGATGTTAATCGCCATTGGTATTTTGCTCGGCATATCATCCTGAATCACTACATCTGCGGTTTCAATAGTAGCATCGCTCCCCAATCCTCCCATTGCAATTCCTACATCACTTAAAGCTACAACAGGAGCATCATTCACTCCGTCGCCTACAAAGACAACACTTTGATTTTTCGACTTAATCTCTTTTACTTTATTTACTTTATCTTCAGGAAGTAAATCTCCGTAAGCATTCTGAATTCCCAATGCATCTGCAACGTATTTTACTACGGAAGATTTATCTCCGCTTAGCATTGTCGTTTTTACATTGAGTCCTTTCAGCTTATTTATGGTTAATTGCGCATCTGTTTTAATACGATCTGCAATGGTAAGATAACCTATAAACTTCTTATCAAAGGCCACCGCTATTAAAGTATAAACAATATTCTCAGGCTTCATATCATAGCTGATATTAAATCTATCCATCAGCTTAAAATTTCCTACCAACAATTCTTTTCCATTAATACTTGCCTTTAAACCATGTCCTCCAATCTCCTCTACATTTTCCAATGGAACAGTGTGATCTATTTCTCCGACATAATTATGAATAGCCGTAGCAACCGGATGGGTGCTTTTACTCTCCAGGACATTCACAAATTTCAGTATTTCATTCTTATCAAATTCATTTTTGAAATTTACTTCCTGAACCTGAAAAACGCCTTCCGTCATGGTTCCTGTTTTATCCATCACCACATTCTGAACGTTTGCCAATATATCTAAGAAATTGCTTCCTTTAAATAAGATCCCATTTCTGCTTCCGGCACCGATTCCTCCGAAATACCCTAGCGGAATAGAGATCACCAAAGCACACGGACAGGAAATCACAAGGAAGATCAATGCTCTGTACAGCCAGTCTTTAAACTGGTAATCAGCTACAAAAAAGTAAGGCAGCAAAGCAATTCCAATCGCCAGAAACACTACGATCGGGGTATATATTTTTGCGAATTTTCTGATGAACAGCTCCGTTGGCGCTTTTTGTGCCGTTGCATTCTGAACCAATTCCAAAATTTTACTCAGCTTACTGTCCTGATAAGCTGTAGTCACTTTTACCTGGGAAATGGTATTCAGGTTGATCATTCCGGCTAAAACAGTTTCTCCTTTTGACTTCGTATCAGGCTTGCTTTCCCCGGTAAGCGCAGCAGTATTGAACGATGCGGTTTCAGATAAAAGCTCTCCATCTAACCCTAATTTTTCACCGGATTTTAATTGAATAATCTCTCCGACATTCACTGCTTCTGCCTTTACCGTCTGCGGCTGTCCGTCTTTTATAACGGTAACCTCATCGGGTCGCTGATCCAGCAATGCCTTGATATTACTTTTTGCCCTTGTAACAGCCATTGCTTGGAAAACTTCTCCTACTGAATAAAAAAGCATGACAGCAACACCTTCAGGATATTCTCCAATGGCAAATGCCCCGATTGTGGCAATTCCCATTAAGAAAAATTCTGAAAATACATCTCCTTTAATGATACTTTGCCCGGCTTCTTTTAATACAGGGAAACCTACCGGAGCATAGGACACTAAATACCAAATCAAACGTACCCATCCTGAAAACCATTCCTGCTTTATATAATTGTCCAAGGCAATTCCTATCAACAACAACCCTAAAGAAATAATTGCCGGAAGAAACATCTGAAACGCAGACTGTTCTCCGGTATCATGAGAATGGTCATGATTATGGCCATCACCTTCAACATGGTTATGTTCTTTTTTCGGTTTTGTATTACAACATTCTTCCATAATTGATAATTTTCATTAAATTTAGTTGTATCATAAATGCAATGCTATTGCAAACTTTCCAGACAGTTTTCACAAATCCCTTTCGCAAAAAGCCTGATCTCATCAATCCTGAAATTCGTTTTAATGTTTTCCGGGAATGAAATATCTTCTTTACATGTCGTCTGCTTACAGATCTTACAGTAAAAATGCAGATGCCAGTCTTTATGGGTCTGCTCGTCACAACCATCATGGCAAAGTTTATATTTTGTGGTCGTATTTTCCTGTATACTGTGGACAATCCCTTTTTCTCCAAACGTTTTCAGTGTCCTGTAAATGGTGGTTCTATCAGCATTTTCAAAATGGTTTTCTATTTCGGAAAGCGATGATGCCGCTTCCTGGGAACTTAGAAAATCATACACCAGGATTCTCATACTTGTTGGTTTGGTGTTTTTATCCATCAGTTTATTTTCAATGTCTTTTTTCATGATTTCAAGTATTAATGTTCATGACCTCCGGAATTTACCAGCTTAGCATTAATAAAAAATGCTCCTTTTATGGCAATTTTAGCCCCCTGAGGAATGGTTTTCACAGGTGTAATGGCAGTATATCCCATTTCCGAAGTACCTCTTACGACTTCTATTCTTTCAAAGTTAACGGTTTTTCCGTGGGATTTTTCTTCTTTTGAATGTTGTTCTTCCGAATGTTCCTCTTTATTGCTTACAAGGAATATATAATCTTTTCCGTCTGCGCTTGTAATGGCACTGTTCGGAACAGCGGGCATCAGTTGATTGCTTAAACTTACAACCGCTGTAGTATTCATCCCGTCGATCAGGTTCGTTTTATTTCCTTTAACTTTACAATGGATAGGAACTGTTTTGCTTTGATTTTCAAATGCACTTCCAATGCTGTACACCTCAGCATCATATTCTTCAATGGGATTATTCGTTAAGGTAAAATGAATCTTCTGACCTACTTTTATCAATGGAAGATCTTTCTCAAAAACCTGCAAATCCAGGTGTAATGAGCTGTTATCTACAATTTCGGCAACTGGTGTGGAAACGTCTATGTAACTTCCAATCTGCAGAAAAACATTGCTGATTGCTCCACTGATGGGAGCTGTAACAGCAAGACCGGATCTAAGGTTTTTATTGGAAATTCCGGCAGGACTTATTCCCATCATCTGAATTTGCCTTTGAAGGGAAGCTCTTCTTGTTCTTAATGTTTTTAATTCTGCTTCTGCATTTTGGAGGTTCTTTTTGGCACCTGCGTCATTATCAAAAAGCTCTTTCTGTCTTCTGTATTCCTGCTCTGCAAAGGTGATACGGCTTCCTGTTGTGAGATAATCTTCCTGCAGCTGTATGAATTCAGGATTGGCAATAGTAGCAATTACCTGCCCTTTCCTCACAAAATCTCCTACCTGAACATTTAATGTTTTGATTACCCCTCCATAGAGAGAAGTGGCATTGGCCTTATTGTTATTGGGAACACTCAATGCTCCGTTGGCTTTGATGGTTGCTGTAAGTTCTTTCATTTCGATCTGTCCTAAAGAAACACCTACTGCATTCATTTGCTCCTGAGTAAGTGCTGCCAATTCTGAATCCTCATGCTTCGAATGTTCTTCTGCTTTTTGTTTTGTTTCCGTTACACTTTCCTTCTTTTCACAACTTACAAGAAATAAAGCCAGAAAAGCCAGGATAATTATATTTAATTTCATTTTACCTGTTAATTAAAGAGTTAATATTGATCACAGTCTGGTTAACCTGCTGAATGGATTGAAGATATTTCAATTCTATATCCGTAGCTGTCTGAAGAGCAAACAAATATTCCACATAGGAGATTTCTCCTGTTCTGTATCCCAACTGAGCTGCTTTCACAATACTTTTGGCATTGGGAACAGCCTGATTGAGATAATATTGGTACTGCTGAAAATCCTGCTGATACTGAATCAACGAATTCTTTAGTTGAACCTCCAGTTGCTGCTGTTGAAATCTTGCATTATTTTCTTCCACCTGCTTTTTATATTCCAAAGATTTTATCCTCGCTTTTGTAGCACCGAATGTCAGGGGAATGGCAACTCCCACATTGAAGGCATTGAACCTGTTTCCTGCTCCAAAGTATTTTTCCTGCCCGTTCAAAGTATGGAAGCCAATGAGTGACTGATTGGTGTATCCGATACTGAAATCCGGTAAACCTTGTGCTTTTTCAACATTTTTATTTTTTTCCAGCACTTCCATATTTTGTTTGAAGATCTGCACGGAGGGATGATTGGCTACTGTTTCGCTATCAAGCAGATTATCGGCTTTTAAAGGTTCATAATTTTGAGAATAAGGGATGGAAATTTCTTCATCCGTATTCAACAGAACTTTTAAATTTTTATAGGCATTATCCAAATAGATTTTATTCTGCTGAAACAGAAGATTGATCTCTCCTTTTTGGGTTTCGGCAGTATTGATCTCTATTTTTTTAATGTCCCCTGCTTTAAATCTCACGGTTGCAATTCTTATGAAATCCCCGTACAAACTGTCCAGATATTTAAGTTTGGCCTGATTATATTGCAAATATTCTATCTGGTAAAAGTAAGTCCTGATCTGTTTTACCAATTCATTTTCCGTTACCTGTTTTTCAATTTTTCTGATCTTGATCTCTTCCTGTATTAATTCTTTTCTGGCTTTGAATAATGTGGGAAACGGAATGCTTTGGGAGATTGAAAAAGACTGGTCAAATTTCGGGCTGTTATATTGTCCCAGCTGTGCATTGAAATCCAGTTTCGGGAGTTCTTTTGCTGTTGGCACTAATGCTTCTGATGACTGGATGTTCAGATCCTTCGCTTTTACGGAAGGATTGTTTTCCTGCATCATTTCTATAGCTTCCTGCAATGATACTGTTCTTGTATTTTGCGCTTTTACACCTTGTCCCAGAAATAAAAATCCAAATAAAGCCAATAGGGTTAAAGACTTTATGTTCAATTTATTTTTAAAATTAATTTTAGAATTAAAGATAATGTACAACATGGGCAGTACGAATAAAGTAAGGAATGTTGCGGAGATCAGCCCGCCTATTACTACGGTTGCCAAAGGTTTCTGAACTTCTGCACCTGCACTTGTACTGATCGCCATCGGTAAAAATCCGAGAGAGGCAACAGTAGCTGTCATTAAAACAGGACGTAATCTTGTTTTTGTTCCTTCAAGAACCCTTTTTATAACATCTGAAACGCCCTCTTTTTCCAATTGATTGAAGGTTCCTATCAAAACTATTCCATTCAATACCGCAACACCGAACAATGCAATAAATCCTACTCCTGCACTGATACTGAAAGGCATTCCCCGCAATAGAAGCGCAAGTACACCTCCGATAGCACTCATCGGGATGGCTGTAAATATTAATGCAGCCTGTTTAAAAGAATGAAATGTAAAGTATAATAACATGAAAATAAGAAGTAATGATATGGGAACTGCGATCATAAGGCGCTGGCTGGCTTCTTTCAAATTTTCAAACTGACCGCCATACGTAAAATAATACCCCGACGGAAGTTTTACTTCTTTTGCCAGTTTTTCCTGAATATCTTTTACTACACTTTCCACATCTCTGCCTTTTACATTAAAGCCTATAACTATTCTGCGCTTGCCTGCTTCACGGCTGATCTGAGCAGGACCAAGCTTGTATTCTATATTCGCGACCTGTGATAAAGGAACCTGTGTTCCGGTATTGGTAGGGATCATCAGATTGCTTACATCATTAATATTACTTCGGTAAATACTGTCTAATCTTACGACCAGATCAAAACGTCTTTCATTTTCAAAGATCTGACCGGCGGTTTTTCCGGCAAAAGCAGTGCTTAAAACGTTATTGACGTCTTCAACATTGAGTCCGTAATTCGCAATCCTCGTTCTGTCATAGGTCACATTGATCTGTGGAAGTCCACTTACTCTTTCTACCTGAGGAGAAGTAGCTCCATCGACACCTTGGATGACTTTGTTCACTTTATCTGCATAGATAGAAAGGGTGTCCATATTTTCCCCAAATATTTTTACGGCTACATCCTGTCTTATCCCGGTCATTAATTCATTAAAACGCATCTGGATCGGCTGATTTTTTTCAAAGAAAACTCCCGGAATAACTTCAAGCTTCTCTGTGATCTCCTCCGCAAGTTCTGCATAAGATTTTTTGGATTTCCATTCATCCTGAGGTTTCAGGACGATAATTAAATCGGTAGCTTCCGGCGGCATCGGGTCCGTAGGAACTTCGGCGGATCCTGTTTTACCAACTACCATTTTTACCTCATCAAATTGCCTGATAATTCTTGAAGCCTGCATAGAGGTTTCGATACTTTGGCTTAATGAGCTTCCCTGTGGCAAAATACAGTGGAATGCGAAATCTCCCTCCTGCAATTGCGGGATAAATTCCCCTCCCATCCTGCTAAAAATAAGGGCGGAAATACTGAATAAAACAATGGTAATTCCCACTACCGCGTATTTTACTTTGATGGCTTTTTGTAATAACGGCTGATATTTCTTCTGTAGCCAGTTCATCATCCTGTCTGAGAACGTTTCTTTGTGCGATGTTTTC
Organism: Chryseobacterium defluvii; assembly: GCF_014204415.1. Lineage (GTDB taxonomy): Bacteria > Bacteroidota > Bacteroidia > Flavobacteriales > Weeksellaceae > Chryseobacterium > Chryseobacterium defluvii_A. Next base: position 144,690 of record NZ_JACHLE010000002.1, read on the forward strand.
TTCGAAAGGAATAACGCACACATCATAGGAATATAGGTCAGTGAAAGAATTAATGCTCCCAGAATTGCAAAACCTACTGTTTTAGCCATTGGTGAAAACATTTTACCTTCAACACCTGCTAAAGTAAGGATCGGAATGTATACGATAAGAATAATAATTTCTCCGAATGCCGCACTTCCCCTGATCTTTGAAGCTGATAAAAACACTTCTTCATCCATTTCCTGCTGAGTAAGCTTCTGCATAGATTTTCGTAATCCCAAATGATGTAAAGTAGCTTCAACAATGATCACCGCTCCGTCTACAATCAATCCGAAATCTATTGCGCCCAAACTCATCAAATTGGCACTTACCCCGAAAACATTCATCATTCCTAAAGCAAATAACAGTGATAAAGGAATAGCCGATGCAACGATCAATCCGGCTCTGAGATTTCCGAGAAATATAACCAGAACGAAAATAACGATGAGCGCACCTTCTACAAGGTTCTTTTCTACTGTACTTATAGCACGATCAACCAGGTCTGTTCTGTCCAAAAACGGCTCAATTATGATATCTTCCGGTAAAGATTTCTGAATAGTCGGGATCTTTTCTTTGATCCTGCTCACCACATCATTACTGTTGGCTCCTTTCAGCATCATGACGACTCCACCTACTGCATCGGTTGTTCCATTGTAAGTCATTGCTCCGTAGCGGATTGCATTTCCAAAACGGACATCGGCTACGTCTTTAATAAAAACAGGAACAGTTCCCGTATTTTTTACGGCAATATTTTTAACGTCTTCTAATGAGGTAGCCCAACCAATACCGCGAATAAAGTAGGCATTTGGTTTTTTATCTATATAGGCTCCACCGGTATTCTGATTGTTTTTTTCAAGGGCTGTAAAAATATCGGTAACACTTACTCCCATCGCTTTTAAACGATCAGGACTTACGGCAACCTCATATTGTTTTAATTCCCCCCCGAAACCGTTTACTTCTGCGACTCCTTCTGTTCCATAAAGCTGCCTGGCAACAATCCAGTCCTGCATAGTACGAAGGTCTTTCGCGTTGTATTTATTTTCACTTCCTTTTTTGGGATGCAAAATGTATTGGTAAACTTCACCAAGCCCCGTACTCACAGGAGCCAATTCAGGAGTTCCAATTCCTTTCGGGATATTTTCTTCTGCTTGTTTTAGTTTTTCGTTGATCAATTGCCGGGCGAAGTAAATGTCTACTTTGTCTTTAAAAACAACAGTAATTACTGATAATCCGAATCTTGAAATACTCCTTGTTTCTTCTATATCGGGAACATTGGCAATGCTTTGCTCGATGGGAAAGGTAACAAGCTGCTCCACTTCCTGTCCTGCTAATATGGGACACACCGTAATAATCTGTACCTGATTGTTGGTAATATCGGGTACGGCATCAATAGGCAGCCTGGTTGCACTCCAGGTTCCCCAAATGATGAGCAACAAGGTCATTATACCGATAACGATCTTGCTTTTGATACTGAATTTTATGATTTTATCTAACACAAATTGTGATTTAATTTGTGATTGCTTTTTGCCACCGCTCCTTGTTTTTAAGATTACAAAGGCTCCTGCTTGGCAAGGTTAAAAAAAGCAACCATTAAAATGTTATTGAAATATTACTTAACTCTCATTAAAAAATGACAGCTTGCAAAAATATCATGAAGAACCGTGCAACAGTATTGCAAAGTTTCAGATATAAAAAATCAATATCAATTAAATCTTAGGGGGTTGCCAGATATGATCGTAAACCTGATAGGCAAAGTTATTTTTCTGAAAAAGAATCTTCTTCGAAAAATAGGTTTGAATTTGTAAGGGAACTTTAATCAGAGGTTCCATTTTAAATGCTGTAACAGTCATCTGACAGCAATTACAGATGCATAATGGTGAACAGATATCTCCTTTGTCTTTGGAATGTGACTCGTCAATATGTATAGACAATTCTGTTTTACCTGAACCTGATTGTTGATGCACATCTGCACATGGTATTAAAGATAATACCATGAAATAGAATGCCAAAATCAATCTGAACATGTTCATATGGACAAAGGTAGAGTTTTTTTGTCAACGAAAGTCCGGTTTTGACCAATTTAAATTTAAACCTGTTTAAACTTATCAAAAAGAATTGACCACAAAAGGCATGAAAGTTTTTTAGACACTTAAGTTATATTATAAAAGGCCCAAAAAGTGTATTTAAATATGTATCAGTTTTTGAAAATCTTTGATTTTCTTCTTACATGAAGTTTTCTTTAAGCTCATTTAAAAACTTTTGTGACTTTTGTGGTTTTAAAATGAAAGCCACTGCATACTCATACAGTGGTTTTCCGGGATTAAAAAATCATATTTTAAGATGATTTTCTATTTATTTGCACGGAACGATGAACAACTATACCTTTGATCAGCATTTATACAGTATATAGTTTTTTCCATTTGGCAAGGGAATTTCTGCTTAGCTTAAACTGATTGGCAACCTGCATGTTACTTAATTCATTTTTCTTCTGATATTTTAAAATTTCCAAAATGGCAGACTGATCATAAGAACGGTGCTTCTGATTAGACCGCAATTGATCTTTATATCCGAAAATGAGGTGATTCAATTTAATGATATCTAAACTGGACAGATCATGCTTTTGCAATATCATATTGCAGTTATCCAACTTTTCAGGATATTTTTTCAGGATCATATCTGTATAGATTCTTCTATAATCCGGGATTAATTTTTCCATAAGACTATTCTATTATTTGTTATTTTAATATTAAGAGTCGAATACCGTTATTATTCATTCCTATTTTTTTGATCGTATTTGCTTATCCATTTATACAAGGTGGTTTTGGGGATCTTATATTCACTGATGACCTGCTGTTTTGTTTTTTCGCCGGTGTTCAGCATTTCCAAAACAAAATCAATGATCTCCATGGTATATACATTTTTGCGGAATTGCAGCGGAGCTATTTTCCTGGGCTTGGAAATATGATTGCCCGGCGGCGAAAAAAGGATGAGATGCTGAGAGTATATCCTGAAAAAATCATATTTCAACAGCTTGCTCCATTTGAGAACAATTTCAGTATTCAGGCTTTTCTGATCATACATTAACTCGATCTCATTTTCTGAATCCTCAAAATAGTTACATATCCGGTCTGTGGAAATCCCCCGTTCTTCCACCATCTTTTTTATACATTTTCCAATGTGAATATCTTTAAAATCAGATTTCATTGTGTTTTTTGATTATCAAACCTTTTACTTTGAATTTTATCATACTCTTCCTCATAGGAAGGATTCTCAGTCTTCATGATCTTGTCCCAGAATCTGAAATACAATCCGTAATTTCCACGGAATTTACTGTGATGCAGGTTATGGTACACTGAAGAATTAAGTACCTGGAAAAGAAATGAGTTTCTAAACCATTTCGGGGCAATCTCATACCCTAAATGCCCGTAAGCATTAATTAAAAACCCTGCCACTATAAAGCAATAAAGGCTTATAGGATGAAAGGGAATGATAAATAATAATACGGGAACAATCAGCCCTTCTCCTATCGCTTCCAGAAAATGAAAGGAATACGATGCAAACGGGCTGGGATTATGGGACTGATGATGTACAAGATGTGCATACCTGAATATTCTTCTGTGGTGCAACAACCTGTGAAGCCAGTAAAAATAGGTATCATGAATAAATATTCCCGATAATATGCTCAAGGGAAGCCACCAGACCGGATAGTCCTGAATGTTTTGATACCATTGAGTATACTTCACCCAATCCGACTCCAGTATAATAAAAATTATAACTGACATTATAACCGAGGCCAAAACCGAATGCCTTATTTCCCTCTTAATATCTTTTCCTACAATTTCCTTATTCTGTATCCTAGCATTTTTTAAAGTTTTCTTGTATAAAATATAGCAGACAACGTAATAACTCCCCGCAACAATAAAGTACTTTGAAATACCAAAAATGCTAATACTAAAAAATTCTTTTATTGAGTCCATTTTGTGATAATTAGTTTGTTTTTATCTTATTTCATGGTAATCAGACTTTAATTAAAACTGGAAAGAGCGGTTTATATAAACTACCCTTTTCCAGAAAATCAGTTATAATATGAATGTTTAAACGGCTAATACAGTCTTTGGATGGATAAATATATATCCCTTGTATCATCCGCTGTTGCCGCAGTATTTTTATTATCTACAATCGGGAAATAATATATCCTGTACCATCTGCCATCTAATGAAAGGTCCATAGTAAGTACCTCCTGGTTTGCACCCGCCCCGCTGCCTGTAACCCTAGGTGTGGATACTCCTACTATATCATTAAATCCTAAATTATAATAAATACCGTTATCCAGTTCTAAATAAGCAGAAGGAGCAAGAGAGGTCCCGGAGCCGGTAGGCGTACTGGGTGCCAGCAAATAATTACCGGCATTGAACCTGTCGACTGTGGTTAAGGCACTAAACCATAATTTCACAGGTGATGATGAAGTATTTACCAATCTCGGATACATGGTAACACTACCATCACCCTGACTGGAATTGACATTAAAATAAGCATCCAGCCTCAACTTGCCCCTTAAAACAGGCAAATCCAATGCATAAGCACTTAACCATACCCCCGAAGGGTTTGAAGGAATGCTTGCCCTATAGTATATTAATTCCCCCAGCTTAATATCATCTCCAGCCCCTACTGTAGCATTACAGGTTTGCCCTCCGATATTCAATGGGAATGTTGTAGTCGTCGGACTGCTCACTGTGGGTGTTCCTGATATGGTGTAAGTAAGAGTACCTGCCCCTGAATTAAAATTTCCCGCGGACAATGTCGCTGTAAGTCCATTTACAGGCCCTACAGTTTGTGAAGCATATACTCCGCCATTTCCTCCTGTGTATGGAACGTTCATTGTTCCTACATAAGGCACGCCGGCGGTATAAGTTCCTGCAGAAAGGGTAACACCATTACAGGTAATTCCGCTTACAGTGCCGGGAGCAAGAGAATTATTGTTAAGGGCTCTCCATTCAGTTCCGTTCCAGAATACATACCCATTATAGGCAAGCCCTCCGGTACCTAAATTATACACCAGCAATCCTGTGGCCGGTGAAGGTATGGTCACCTGGTCTGTTTGGGAACTCAGTGCGGCTTTAGGACCCAGAAACCCTTTCTTATTGCCTGAGGCAAGCCCGTCTACATTCACATCCAGAATGGCTGAGGTATTGGGGAGATTAGTCCCTATGCCTACACTTCCATTTGAGGTCACAGTAAAATCATTGGCTTGTTGTGCAGTAGTAGGAATTCCTGTTACGGCATTATCTTTAGATCCGTCTACATTAAAAATCCCCTGTGGATTTGCAGTATTGATTCCAACCTGAGAGTAAGCCGAAGTAAAGGCTATACACGTAATTAATAATATTATTTTCTTCATTTGTAACAGTTTTAAAAGTTTTATAAATTGGAAAGAGGTTTTATAAGGATCTCTTTCAAAAAGTATTTCATTTGTGAGTTTATTAAGAGATTTGTGTTTTATTTTGAATATATATTTAAATCCGTGGCGGAGGCCTGATAAAGGAGGTTTCATCAATAAAAAAAACACATCTGCTCTTTTCGAATGTCTTAATGATTTTCTTCTTTTCTAAGAATAGCCGGATTGGCAGGTGGTAGTCAACAATATCTGAATAATTTGATTTATGCTCGTTTTCAGCTATTGCCTTCAGCTCTTTGGAAAAGCCGAATGAATATTTTTCTTTCGTGCCCTTATCTGATAGCTCAGTTTTCTCCCCCGCAGGCTGTCGGGAATTTTTTAGTTGATCCCGAATCTTAGCGGCTCGTTTTTCGTATTTCTTTAAAAACTTTTTTTTCTGAGCTCTGTAAGTATTCCTGATATTTTTTTCTTCTATGATATCCAATCTTACATCTGGTATTTTTTCAATCCCTGAAATAACAGTTCCTTCTGCAATAAAAATCGTAGATACTTTTACATTTTTTTCAATACTTTTGTTATCTGATGAATCGTTCCTCTTCACGGCCTGCATAAAAAAGAATGCTGCCACCAATAAAGTGCAGGACATTTTTTTTATTATAAGAGGACAATTCATTAATTCCATTTTTTGATAACTTCTTACATGCAAAATTATTTGTACTGATAAATCAAAAAAGAACCGGATAAATGAGAATCCTGAAAATGATTTAAATCTTATTATAAAACTGAAAATGAATTAATTACAAAAGTCATTTACAAAAATTCACTGATATTTCCCTAACATAAATGATTTAAACGCCTGAATTGAACACAAAAGAAATACAGATAGAAAACCTAAAGCAGGAATTGATGGACAGATATACAATTCTGATGATCCTTATTTTAGGAATTTATACCATCATTTTTACTTTCTTTATTGATGATAAGATAATGCTCTGGTATCTGATTGGGGGGATTGTTTTTATCGGCTACAGCTATACACTTATGCGGAGAAGATATTCTAAAAACCTGATCGTTCATTCTTATTTAATTATTGCTCCTTTATATAACTTTTATGTGATGCTTGCTTTTTGGGACAACTCTGTGGCAAGTTTCTGCTGGCTGTTGCCTATTCCATTAGGAGCTTATATCTTTTTTTCTAATAAAACCGTATTATGGTATATTACCTATACGTTTTTACTTATTGTTATCGGTTATATTATAGCCAATACCTTTTCATTTGACTTCCCGAAACATTCTCAGAAAGAAGTAATATTTACGGATACTATTCTGATCATTTCCAACATCCTGGTCGTTTCCCTGCTGATTTTTTACAAAGACAAAATCAGAAAGCTGGAAATATTATCACAGTTCGAGCAAAAGGAATTGAAAAAGATCCAGAAGAATAAAGGCGATGAAGCAGAAGTTTCTTCGGACAATAGCGAGCAGGATTCTGAAAATATGGAAAAACTATTTACCAAGATAGAAACGGCCATGACAGAAAGAACACTCTTTAAAGACGAGAACTTTAATCTGGCAAAGCTAAGTGTAGCCCTGAACATTAACAGCACGTACATTTCCAAAGCTATCCGCTTTAAGGGATATCCTAATTTCAACAGCTATCTTAATACCTACAGGATCAGCCATGTAAAAAAGCTGTTCATGGAAACAGATTTCGAAAAAGCAACCTTAATGTATGTTTATACGGAAGCGGGGTTTTCTAATCAGTCTACGTTCAACAGGGTATTCAAACAGATTGAAGGCATTACTCCTTCAGAATATATTCAGAATCTGCATAAGAATACAGACCAATAAAATTATTAAATTTGAATAAAATCTCTTTCATGGAAATACTGATCATCAACGGACCAAACCTCAATTTATTAGGAACCAGAGAACCTGAAATCTATGGTACTATTTCCATGGAAAACTATTTAGATGCACTGAAAGCCGAATTCCCTGCTCACCAGCTCCGGTATTACCAGTCTAATGTGGAAGGAGAGCTGATTAACCGGCTTCAAAAAGACAATTTTGATGCTGTCATTATTAATCCAGGCGCGTTTACTCATTATTCTTACGCTATTGCCGACTGCCTGAAAAATATTCAAAAGCCTAAAATTGAAGTTCATATCAGCAATATTTATAAAAGAGAGGAATTCAGGCAAAAATCAGTGACAGCAGCATGTACAGATGCTGTATTATCCGGGTTTGGTATGGAAGGATATAGATTAGCTATTTTAAGTTTAAGATTTTAACCACAGATCACACAGATGTTTGGGTTTTATTTCTGATGTGTGAAAATCTGTGTAGCCTGTGAGAAAAATGAATAATATAAAAAAGCCTCATCGCTGATGAGGCTTTTGCTTTATTTAATAATTGTTTGTTCTTGTAACTGAGGTCCTGAAGTAACCAGTTTTTTACCTTCTTCAGTATCACAATACTGTTCAAAGTTCTTGATATATCTTGAAGCAAGATCTTTTGCTTTTTCTTCCCATTCATTAGCATCACCATATGTTTCTCTAGGGTCTAAAATTCCTTCGGAAACATTTGGTAAAGAGGTAGGGATCTCAAGATTCATGATCGGGATTCTTGTTTTCGGAGCGTTTTCTATGGAACCATCAATGATAGCATCTATAATCGCTCTCGTGTCTTTTAAAGAAATTCTCTTTCCGGTTCCGTTCCATCCCGTATTTACAAGATATGCTTTGGCACCGTGCTCTTTCATTTTTCCGATCAATGTTTTAGAGTACATTGTAGGATGTAATGTAAGGAATGCCTCACCGAATGCAGGTGAAAAAGATGGTTCCGGTTCTGTAATTCCTCTTTCCGTACCTGCTAATTTGGAAGTATATCCACATAAGAAATGGTACTGTGCCTGGTTTTCATCCAAAATAGAAACCGGAGGCAATACTCCAAAGGCATCGGCAGAAAGATAAACGATTTTCTTAGCATGCCCGGCCTTGGATGGCAGAACAATTTTATTAATATGATAGATCGGGTAAGAAACTCTCGTATTTTCAGTGATAGATCCATCCTTATAATCGGAAACCCCATTGTTCACCACCACATTCTCTAAAAGCGCATCTCTTTTGATTGCTCCGAAAATATCCGGCTCTTTTTCAGCAGACAGATCAATTACTTTGGCATAGCATCCTCCTTCATAGTTGAATACCCCGTTGTTATCCCAACCGTGCTCGTCATCCCCGATCAGATATCTTTTTGGATCAGCTGACAAGGTTGTTTTTCCTGTTCCGGAAAGACCGAAGAATAATGCTACATCGCCTTCTTCTCCTACGTTGGCAGAACAGTGCATAGAAGCCATTCCTTTTAACGGAAGATAATAGTTCATCATCGCGAACATTCCTTTCTTCATTTCTCCTCCATACCAGGTACCCCCAATGATCTGTAGCTTTTCAGTAAGATCGAACATGATGAAATTTTCAGAGTTGAGTCCCTGGGCTTCCCAATCAGGATTGGTTGTTTTGGAACCGTTAATTACCGTAAAATCAGGTTCACCAAAGTTCTCCAACTCATAATGAGAAGGGCGGATGAACATATTGGTAACGAAGTGAGCCTGCCATGCAACTTCTACGATGAATCTTACTTTAAGCCTCGTATCTGCATTTGTTCCGCAGAAAGCGTCCACTACATAAATCTTCTTTGCTTCAGAAAGCTGATTCAACACTAATCCTTTACAAGACTGGAAAATTTCCGGGGTTGTAGGCAGATTTACTTTCCCGTCCCAGAAAATTGTATCTCTTGTAACATCATCCTGAACAATATATCTGTCTTTAGGAGAACGACCTGTGAAAATTCCTGTTTTTACTGATACTGCACCAGATTCTGTAAGCTCAGCGCTCTCAAAGCCTTGATTTTCAGAAGATACTTCAGCCTGATATAATTCTTCGTATGAAGGATTATAAATGACCTGGTAATCTCCTTTAATCCCTAATTTTTGTAAATCCTGGACGATTTTAGCGTTTTTCATTTTACTTATATTTTCTATTTCTTTTTTGGGTTCAACAAAATTAAATATTAATTAATTGTTAAAGGTGGTTAAATATAATGATATAAGTCAGAATCACAAAGAAAAAAACAGGGATATAAACAACTGACTACAAGCTAATTATATCATCCCATTCAAAAACAGTGGTAAAACCTTTTCCCCAAAAATAGTCTCTAAAGCCTTCAAATTTGGCACTCATTACAAAATCTCCGCCCCATGCTCCCAGACTTTTGACAAAAGAGGGGCAATCTTCAAAAAACCGACTCTTAACTGTCGGAATTTCAAGAAAATCAGATATTTTTTGCTCATGAATCATCATTAGCTCCGAAAATTTTTCTAATTCATTACAAAATAAAATTTTCATTGTAAGATTTGAAAACTCGGAAACCAGCTCCCGGGACTTTTCTTTGGATCTGTAAAAACCAATTCCTTCGCGGCTGTCCTGTTTCTGATTTAAATGGATAAAGATCAGCTCATTTTTGAAAGCAGGGCTAAAATCTGCTTTCTGGTATCTGATCTCAGGTTTGTTTTGATAAAGAACGGCCGTCTTTTCTTTTGCGACTGCAATATCATAACCACTCCCGCCTAAACTGGCTTCATTGAGATGAAAGGGATCTATCTCTGCCCACTCGGCAAGATTATTCATCAGTGTAGAACTGCTGCCTAAACCATAATCGGCGGGAAACTGAAGATTGGTTTTTAAATGATAGGTAAAAGTATTTTTGAATTTAGTGTCTGAAAGCTGCTGAACATTTTTTAAAGTTTTTACAATAAATTCAGCATTTGCGGGAAGATTGGCCTCTATAATCTGCCAGGTTTTATAATCAATGACGGCTTCCAGCCAGAATTTGTTTTGATGATAGGCCTTCCAGAAAATTAAAGATCTACCATCATCCGTTTCTTCATAGAAAAACTCTTGTCCCAGCCTGGTAGGTACCGCTAAGACAAGAGCTCCGTCTATTGCGAAATATTCGGAAGTAAGCATCAGCTTTCCTGGTGAAAATATTTCGCCCATATTGTTTTATTTAGATAGCGGAAGCAACTTCTGCAACACTGTCAATTTTTTTGATCAGCCCCTGAAGTGTTTTTCCCGGCCCTACTTCCACAAAGTTGGAAGCCCCGTCTTTGATCATATTCTGCACAGATTGTGTCCATTTTACAGGACCTGTAAGCTGCGCAATAAGATTCTGTTTGATCTCATCAGGGTTTGTAACTGCTGTAGTTGTAATATTCTGGTATACGGGAATCGTTGCTTTTCTGAATTTAGTCTTCTCAATAGCCGCCGCCAGTTTTTCTTGTGCCGGCTGCATTAATGGAGAATGAAATGCTCCGTTCACAGGCAGCAATAAAGCTCTTTTTGCCCCGGCTTCTTTTAAGAGCGCACAGGCTTCTTCCACTGCTACAGTTTCTCCGGAAATAACCAATTGACCCGGGCAGTTATAATTGGCAGGAACCACAATTCCGCTGATCTGCGCACAGATCTCTTCAACTCTGGCATCCTCCAATCCTAAAATGGCAGCCATAGAACTTGGGTTGGCATCACAGGCTTCCTGCATTGCTTTTGCTCTTTCGGCAACCAGTTTCAATCCGTCATCAAAGGATAAAACACCGTTGGCAACTAATGCTGAGAACTCTCCTAAAGAGTGTCCTGCAACCATTTCTGCTCCAAGACCGTTTATTGCCTTAAGAGCTGCTACTGAATGTATAAATATTGAAGGCTGTGTAACCTCAGTTTTCTTAAGATCCTCATCTGTTCCGTTAAACATGATGGAAAGTATATCGAAACCTAAAATTTCATTGGCAGATTCCATCATGTCCTTTACATCCTTTCGGGAATCATATAATTCTTTTCCCATTCCAACGAACTGAGAGCCTTGGCCAGGAAATACTAGTGCTTTCATGTATTAATTTAAAATATTATGCAAATATAAATATAATGTTGAAATATATTAAGCAATTTATCACTACGGGACTAATCTGATGACACGGAATCCGGTATTTACATAGGCTCCGTTAGCTTTAGATTTTACAAACTCAAATTTGGTAGCCAACTGAGTCTGAACTTTATTTATCTGCTTAAAGATTTCTCCTTTTTTGTTTTCTCTGGTTAACATATCATTGACCACATCAAAACCTATAATGGCATATTTAGGAGGTGTTTTGCAGTATTTGTTTTTGTAGGCGGCAAGAATTTCTTTTTCAAAGCTTCCGTCCGTATTAATTTTTCTGTCCATCAGGTACACCAGGTTAGCCTGGCTGAGGTCATCTACTTTTTTCTCAAAGCTCGGAACATAATACATGCTGAATGCTTTTACACCCTGCACTTCTTTGGACAAGGCAATGATCTTATTAGAAAATGCTTCGCCGGCTGTATCATTATCGCTTGCCAGGATAGCAATTACCGGAGCAGACTGCCCGGTCATCATATTCTGATCCAGCTGAATATCTGCCGGAGAATTTACAATCATCACATTCGGATTCTTAACTGCTTTTTCAAGGCCTGCCTTTATGTAATTGGCATTTTCTTTTCTGTTGTCTGCAACGATATAGATCTTCTGATCGGAATATACTGTTCTGACCTCATCGACAATCTTATCTGCATAGGTCTGATCATTGGTTTCGATAATTATAAGATTGCTGTAGTTATACAATTCCGGGGAATTGGCAAACGGGGCAACAACGGGAATTTTCTGATTTTTGGTAAAATCCAGTACATCTACGACATTGGACTTGAAGAAAGGCCCTATAATAAGGTCGGTATTATTAGGATTTATCTGGGTTAATGAGTTTTTAAATGTCGCCTCATTCCCGGAATCTACAATCTTTATATCCAGTTTTTGTCCGTTTCTGGCATTCCTTTCAATGGCTAATTTAGCGCCGGTTAAGAAATCTGTTGCCATACTTCTGTATTGTGTTTCATTGGTACTATACCCGAAAGGAAGCATTAATACAACACTTAAAGCGTCTCCGCTTTTCTTTACATAGGCAGGATCAAGCTTTTTAATTTTTAAAACCATGCCAGCCTTAAGACCGTTTGATAATTCCGGATTAAGGGCAATAAGTTCATCGATGGTTATCCCGAACTTATTGACAATGGAGAACACTGTATCTCCTTGCTGAACGGTATAGTTTACATATTCATCAGCAGAAATATTCCCCGATGAAGCTGTTGAATGAGTTTTTTCCGTTTCAGGATCTATTTTCGCTTTCGTACCAGTTTCTTCAGTAACTGTTTTCCCTGGGTATTTTTTAATTTTAATGGTTTCTCCCGGCTTCAATCCTCTTTCTTCCAATCCCGGATTAAGAGCAAATAGTTCCTGCTGGCTGATCCCAAACTGCTTTGAAATTCTGTAATAATTATCCTTGGACTGAATGATATAGGTTTCTCCGTCCGAAGAAGGAGTTGTGGTTTCTATAGAAGTTACGGCCGGCTTTGCATCCGTTGTGGCTAATTGCTGAGCACCTCCATATTTCCTGATATTCTCAAGAGGCAAAGTAATTTCATCCCCTATTTTCATGTGGGAATCCAGTTCCGGATTAAGTTTTCTAAGATCGGTTTCAGAAATATGGTATTGTTTGGTGATCCCATAAACAGTCTGTTTAGGCTGTAAAATAATTTTTCCCACCTGAGAACCCATAGGTTTAGTTTCAGATACTGTAGGCTTAATCCCTGATACAGCTTTTTTATCAGATTTAATTGTAAGAACGTCCCCGATTGCCAGCTTCCCGTCTTTAAACTTTGGATTCATTTTCAGCAATTCATCCACGGTCATCCCATATTTTTTGGCAATATTGTAAGGATTATCTCCTTTCACAACGGTGTGAGATTTTTGGGCATACACTCCCAAAACCATACATAAACCGGATAAAATAAAAAACCTTTTTATCATTTTCGATAATTATAATGTACAAAAATACTCCTTTAAAATTAAATGGCAACAATTATTAATCTGGATTCCTGAGCCACCATCTCCTCTAAACAAGTTTCAAGCCATGAATACCCTTCATCGGCAAAAAATACACTAAAATTATAAATTCTTTCCTGCCACGTTCTGGAAGGATGCATATCTAAAAAAAGATTTTCGAGTCTTTGAAGCAACTCGTTTTGTTTTATCTTTTCCGCATGCAGAAGACGCTTTTTCATTCTCCCGAAAGATTTAAGCTGACGTACTTCTTCTGCTTTCACCATATTCCCAAAGGATTTTTCAGTAGTTTCCGCAACTGATCTTAGTTCAGAAAAATTATGAACAAGCTGATTTTCCTTTTCTTCCAACAGTTTCAGAACTGCACTGTCATTAAGGATCTTATTATTGATAATGGTTGTAAAGTTCCCGAAGAAGTCTTCTATTTTCAGATCCAGCTTCTCCATTTTCTTCAATGTTTTTTCCTTTACAAAAAGCATTGAGTTTCTTGGGATAAGAATGGGAAACGGAATATTAACGGCCGAAAAGTAGTCTTTCAGCTCCAGCCAGTACATAATTTCTGCATTTCCCCCGATGTATGCCATATTGGGTAGTATTTTTTCCTGATAGACCGGGCGCATCAGGGCATTAGGGCTGAATTTCTCCGGATAGTTTTCCAACTCATATAAGATCTCATCCCGGGTGAACTGAATGTCTTTATCTACCACAATGTATCTTTGCCCGTCAAAATCGATCCTGTCTCTTGTTTCTGAAAGATAAAACAGGTTTATTTCTCTTGGATTCACCTGAACCTTGCCATACTGCCGGGCCAGAAGTTCTACTTTTTCTTTTGAATTTTTGTATAACCCGGAATGAAGGAGCTCTTCTTTGAAAATATCCCGGATCCCGGATTTCAATTCTTTAGAATCACCATCGAGGATCAGCAGGCCAAGATTTGAAAAAAGCCTGTTCACAAGGGTTTTTATAGCTTCCGAGAGGGTATATCCTGCTTTATAGGCTTCCTTGAGCATTAAAATAAGCTCTGTTCCGAAAACAGAATCTTTAAATTCTTTTTCGAATTCTGAAATAAAAAAGGTATCTGTAATCTTTATCCTGCCAACAGGCCCGCCGGATCTTTCATTAAACTCGTAATATCCGTTTTCCGTTTTAAAATGATTGATCTCTGCAAAATCATGGTCTTCCGAAGCCATCCAATATACCGGAACAAAATTAAAATCCGGAAAATTTTCTTTCAGATAGGTACAGGTTTTTATGGTCTGCAGGATCTTGTACACAAAGAAAACCGGCCCTGAAAATAAATTGAGCTGGTGCCCGGTGGTAATGGTAAATGTATTGTGCTGTTTTATATTTTCCAAATGTTCTTTCTGCCTGGCAGAGAGGGGAAGAGATGAAAGCTGTTTTTCAAAAGCGTTATGTAAGGTCTCTCTTTGTTCTAATGCAAAAGCTTCCTGTTTGAGATAAATCTGCTTTCTAAAGTTTTCTAAGGAAAACGTGTGCTCTTCGAAACCCTCAATGTTATGATCCAGAAAATCTTTGATCAATTGAGGTATGCTTTCTATATCATTAAATGATATTTTATTAATTGTTTTCAACCCTGATCTGCTTTTAGTTGAACAAATACCATACAATTCCGATATTCAGCCTGAAATCATATACCGGATAATGCGGAAATGCATATGCCTTATTATGGGAAAGAAGCGTACCTATCTGCTGCCCTTCTATGAAGAAGAACATTTTTTTGACTTTCATATTGAAGTAAACATCCACAACAGGCTGCCCGCCAATGGAGAATGAATTGGCATTGGGAAGTATGTATTCGTTAAGTACCGGGAAATAATCCCTCGACGCAAATTTGGAAAAGTAATATACTTTTATCCCTGTCTGAATTTCCGCAGCCTTTTTAAATGCCTGAGCCTGGTAGAAAATATTGGCTCTTCCGATAAAGCCCGGCATTGGATATAGCTCTTTATTGCTTAAAGCATTCTGGAACTGCAATCTTGTATTCAAATGAAAGTTGCCATAGCTGAAAGTAGCATCTCCTCCGATTTGGGAGATATTTAAAGAGCTTTCGCTTTGCCTTGGCATAGCGCTACTGTCAAAATAAGTATAATTGTCAATTCTGAAATAATTGGCAAACAGTTCGGTTTTAAACCATTTCAGGTTGATACTTCCTCCTATTTCAGTAACGGACTGATTTTTAGCACCCTGTAAATAGTAATTGAAATTTTTATATACCGATGTATTAAGCAGGTAATTGAATGTAGGATACACACTCTGGAAGTTTACTTTGGCATTCACAAAATATTCCTTAATCGGTTCGAATTTCAATTGATTGGTTGTTTTCAAGTAGTTTCCGAACTGGCTCCCGTTTGAAAATTCAAGAAATGAGTTCAGCCGTACCTTATCCCATAATTTCACCTGCAGGTTTCCTAATGCTCCCAATCTGTTTTCCTTAAGCTCGGTGGGATATGGAACATCATTTACAATAACTCCTTCTTCAATACCGAACTTCAGCATCTGATAGCGAACTCCCGCATCAAGTCTTATTTTTTCATTATCTAAAACAAGGCTAACGGTATTGCTTAAGTTATCAGAATATTTCTTTGTAGAAAGAGGAAATCCGCCTATCAATTCATTCTGATTAGTGTACCAATAAGGCTCTAAACCGTCCTGACTGTAAAAGTATTTATTCCCCTGATGAAAAATGGTATGCCTTATCCTAAAGGGAAATTTTTCCGAATTGAAAGGGGTAAACTGATGGCTCAGATAATATCTTCTATAGGAAAACTGGGAACTTGTGGAAGCCAGGTTAACCTGGGCATTCTGCCTGTTCCTGTAATCACTGTCCCCGCTTTGGAAAAGATCGTCTTCAAGAATCCCACCATTTTCCTGATTGTTTACATTCTGATGCAAGTAGTGGGCAAAAATCTCATAATTGCCTTTTTTTGTAATATAATGCCCTGAGAATAATGTATTATTATTTGAAGCCAGAGAATTCCTGTAAAGCCCCTGTGAACGGAGTCCCATATATTCCACTGCAAAATTGAACCTTTTCCCGATATTTTGCGTGTAGGTTGATTTCAAGGTAGCACCGTTTCTCATAGAGTTATGATAAACAAATGCTGCCGTCGGAGTTTTTACATCGTAATAAAGGATGTCATTTACTCCCAAAATCCCATAAGATTTATTGGTGGGAAGCAAGGCCAGATTCTGTTCAGCATTGGTCTCATAAGACAGCGGGTTGAATCCCGATCCTACATTGGCAAATTGGATCCTGCCAAAATTATCCCTGTTATTATACTGTGAGAAGATGTACGTCTTATCAAAGGTCATTACGGTATCGAAAACCTTCTTTTCAGAAAACTGGGTCTGATATTTATAATCTTCAATTGTCGGTTTAAATATTTTTAAGGAATCTTTTTTACCTGAGTCTATGACTAAAGTATCTTCTAATTTCTGCGCAATTTTATTTGAGTCTGTTTTATTTACGACTTGTGCATTGGCAATAAGGCCAAAGAAGATTGCTATAAGAAATATGTATTTCATGTGTTCATGTATATCATTCAAAAAAGTCACATGGAGCCTTAAGATTCCATTATCAAATTTTGTAAGGCAAAAATAAGAAATAAAAGGAAAATAAAAAGCCCCGTCTAGGAAACGGGGCTTTTATTTTAGAAAGAACTATTAATTATTATATTCCTTGGAATACTTCTTTTTGATTACCGAATGTTCCTGCAGGAACATAGTAGTTCATATAAACAGTCAGCTTTCTGGTACAAGGATTGAAACTTGAAACTAAAGCACCATCAGTAGAAGATTTAACTTTAATCATTCCATAGGAAGGGTGAATATATCCTGTTTCCTGACCTTCAGGAACACTAACAGCAAAAGTTGTAGGATTATAGTTTAAAATTAGATCATACCCAACATCAAAGAAATCATCAATGATTAACTGATTTGCAACACTAGGATTCTCTTTTATTTCAAATTGTCCACCAGGAGCATTATACCACCAAGTTTCAGTATTATCAAATATACCTACAAAATTGGCGATAGGGCATGTTAGAGACATATTCAATTTATATGTCTGATCAAAACCGGCATTTGGTAAAGAACCTGACTGTAATTTAAATGTTGCTGTTTTTCCATCCTGAGTTGCGGGAGCCTTATAAATTCTAATGGTAAACTCACCACCAGTTTCACCTGCTCCTAAATCATCAGTATCATCCAAAATATCAAAATCAGTTCCCAGAACAGCTGTAGATTGGGTAGCATCAAATACTAACTTAACCTGGTGGCTTCCTTCAACAGCCTTGATACTTCCATAGCTTATTTTATAATCACTATAAGTTTGGGAATTAAGTACAAATCCGTTACCAGCAACTCCTTTGTTAAAGTTTAACATGGAATCACCTTCATAATTATCTGCCTCAGCTTCTCTACAAGCAAAAAACATTAAGCAGCCTATTAGTAAAAACAATATTTTTTTCATTTTATACAAATTTAAGAATTAACATTAGTATCCAGGGTTTTGCTGAATATTTGGATTAGCCTGAGTTTCAGCCGTGGGGATTGGATAAGTATATCTGTTTATATCACTCAAAGTCGCAATTGGATTCAATGGATATATATCAACACCTTGTCTTGTAATAAGTTTTCCATTTCTCTTTAAGTCAAAGAAACGTGATCCTTCCCATGCAAATTCCTTATATCTTTCATCTAAAATTTTAGTAATTGCATCATTCTGATCTGTAAAAGCTACTGAAGTTCCAGCATTTCTAGATGTTCTTAGGGTAGAATATGCAGTGAAAGCAGCAGCAAGATCAGGAGATGCTTTTCTTGCATTTGCTTCAGCTAAGATCATATAAAGATCTGCTACTCTGAAAACTTTAGCATTGTTTACTCCATAATTCCCAGTAGTACCTGGATATTTATTAACTATAAAATTGTTATATGGGCTTGCTGCTGTCCCTGCAAAATATCTTGACCTTCTAAAGTCAGTAGCTGTAAATTTACCATATAATGTTACACTTGGACTCCAGTAAATTCTTCCTCCACTCGCTACTGCATTTGTAGTAAATAATGTTCCCGGAGCAGAAGAAGCTGAATTAGGGATATTAGTTTGGAAGAAAATCATTTCCGTTGTGTTAGTATCTGTCCATATTGCCTGAACTGTAGCTGCAGTATTCGCTAAGGTACTGTTAAATGCCAATGCCTGATTTGCATAGGTAATAGCCTGATCAAAATTATCCATTTCAAGAGCTATATATGCCTGTAAAGTTCTAATAGCACCCTGATTAAATCTGTTCTTAACAGTGACGCTTGCTAATAGAGGATAAGCAGCATTACAATCATCTATAATGGCCTGATAAGTAGCCTGCATTGTAGGCCTAGATGGCTGAGCATAAATATCGTCAGTAACTACATAAGGTACTCCTAAAGCACTTGGGTTATATTTCGGAGAAAATGATCTCACTAATAAAAAGTGATTAAATGCTCTAAGAGCTAATGCTTCTCCTTTTAATTGATTTTTTAAATCTATATCTGCGGGAGTAGTAGCCTGAATTTTATCAAAATTCAGTAATAATTTATTTGCACTTGATATAGATCCATATGCTCCGTACCAAACACCTGCAAACTCACCTGTTCCTGATGTGAAAGTCCAAGAATGAACTTCTTTTCCCTGTCCATCATTATTAATACCAAATTTTAATTCGTCAGTAATTAATGCTTGAGCATATATATTAGAGCCTAACGGCATTTTTGAATACGCTCCTAAAATAACCTCTTCAGAATGTTTAACAGTTTTAAATACATTCTCCTCAATTACTCCATCAGGATCTAATTGATCTTCAACTAAATTGGTACAACTGAACATACATAATGATGCTATACCTACTAAAAAAATTCGTATCTTATTGTTTGTCATAATTTTTCAGATTTTAAAAATTAAATTTACATCCAAATGTAATTGTTCTTGAGAACGGATATTCATAAGAACCTATATTGTTACTATCGTCCGGATCTAAGCCTGTCCATTTTGTCCATGTATATAGATTGTTTCCAATCGCAAATATATCTATCCCGTTCATAAATCCTAAGAAATTCCCTGAAATATGATAGTTTAATCTTACTTCTTGTAATCTTAAGAATGAAGCATCTTCAATATCTTTGGAACTAAACTGTCTAGGGAACTGGTAACTTTGAACATCAGTAACCTGACCAGGAGTAGTCCACATATTGTTCATTACAGTAGATTGGTTATACTGCTGTGCAAAGTTTGGATTTTCCATGAAATAAGACTCATTATTGAATCTAAAGTATTTAGCTTTGTATCTGAAGTTTGCAGTAGCTGTAAACCCTTTGTACTTAAATTCAGCACCAAATCCACCAAATATTTCAGGTTTAAAAGATCCCCAATTTGCAGTAGCATTAGAATCAGAATATACATTCGTTACATTTCCATTAGCATCATAGTATAATGGTTGTCCGTTCGAAGAATCTACTCCTGCCCAACCTACTATATAATGAGACCCATATGGAAGACCTACACGAATAATTGATGTACCCTGTTCAAACTCTGTAACTCCTCCTAAAGAAGTAATTTTGTTCTTAACTTGGCTAAAGTTTCCAAATAATGATAATGAAGTATTTTGAGTACGTAAAACATTTAAATTAAGGTTAATTTCATACCCTTTATTCTCCATTTCTCCTCCATTATAGTTCTCAATAGTTCCGAAACCTGTTGTTCCAGACAAACTATAGTCTATATATAAATCTGAAGTTTTTCTAGTATAGTAGCTCAAACTACCTGAAACTCTATTATTCCATACTGCAAAGTCTAAACCAAGGTTCAATTCTTTTGCAACCTCCCATTTATAATTATCATTTCCAGGAACAGTTGGAACTAAAGTAGAACCTCCTGCATAGCTACCACTACCGTAGTATTGTGAAGTCTGATATGGACTTATTTGTTCAATATCAATTTGATTTCCAGCCTCTCCATAAGTAATTCTTGGTTTCAATTCATTTATAAATCCAATTGAACTCATAAAGTTTTCTTTATGCATTAACCAAGCACCTCCTATACCATAAAAAGTACCCCATTTAAAATTGGTTCCAAAGTTAGACGCACTTTCTCTTCTTATACTACCATTGAATGAATACTTTCCATCATAAACATAGTTCACATTTCCCATGAATGCTACTCTGTGATAATTTGTTTTACCTCCTGTTACAGTTGGAAGGAAATCAGCAGAAACTAAAATAGCTGCCGGGCTATTATAATATAAATCATTTAATCCAAATCCTGTATAACCAAAAGTTCTTACTGTTTTAAAGAAATATTCATAAAGAGCTGTTGCCGCTAAATCATGCTTTTCACCAAAAGTATTTTTATAACTTAATGAAGTATTATTAATAATACTTGAAATCTGGTTATTTGCTCTTCCTAATGATCCTCTATTTCCAGTTACTCCATTCATTCCTAAATATGTATTAGGATCAACAAATGTTTCTGTATTATAAGATGTATGGTCAACACCAACAAATTGTCTTGCAGAAAGGTTTTTGAAAATCTGATAGGTTCCAGTTAAGCTTGATACCAATTTCAACTCTTTTCTATTACCAATTCTGGTATTCATCGTTTGTAGAGCATTACCCCCAACATGTGAAGCACCAGTGTTATATTGACCGTCTGGTAAATATGGATCATCACTAGGAGGAGCAAGGAACATACCCACTACCGGGTTGTTCAAGTTTATAGCACCTTCCGAACTAACCGTATTTCTATCCCCATAAGCAAAAGTATTATTAAACTGTAAAGTAAACTTTTCGCTTGGTTTAGCAAATAAATTAATCACTGCAGAAGTTCTTTCATAATCAGATTCTCTGATAATACCTTCCTGATTTAAGTATCCTATTTGAGTAAAGTAATTGAATGTATCTGAACCTCCTGTTACAGCAAAATCGTGCTGACTGAATGTTCCATTTCTAAATATTAATTTTTTCCAATCAGTATTCTTTGTAGAAAGTGCAGCAATTTCCTGATCTGTATATGGAGCATTTGTATAAATATTATTTAATCCCATACTTCTTCGGAACGTATGCCATTCATTAGAATTCATCAAAGAAACTTTATCGTTAGCTCTTGTAGAAACTCCATACTGACCTGTATAGGTAACCAATGCCTTTTGTCTAGCACGACCTTTTTTACTGGTTAAAAGTACAACCCCAGCACCTCCAGATGCTCCATATTGAGCAGCAGTAGCAATATCTTTAATTACACCAACTTCTTCAAAAGAGTTAGGATCTAACAATTGGAAAGCATTTGATGAAATCGGAACTCCATCTAAAACATATAATGGTGTAGTTGTTCCATTGATAGTGTTCGTACCACGAATATCAACTCTAAAATTAGAAGAACCTGGCTGACCTGAACCAAAAGAAATGTCTACCCCAGCAAGCTTTCCTGTTAAGGCCTGTTGAACTGTAGCACCTGGAGTACTCTCAATATCCTCCGCTTTTACGGAAGCAACATCACTCGTGGTATTTTCTTTCTTCATCTTCGTGTAACCTAAATTTACGATTACTACCTCTTCTATATCTTTGATAGTATCTTTTTTAGGTTTTGTTTTTTGAGCGGTAACCAATTGCCCTCCAATAAAGAACAAGACACCCGCACTCAGCATACGTAATTTAACATTCATATTAACAAATATTTAATATTATTTGGTGCAAATATGTTAATAATTATTAAAACAGCCAAATTTTTTAACTTTTATTTTGCTATAAAATATATAATAAGAGAATTTATATATATTTGCTTAAATTTGTATTAAAATGAAAAAATGTGTTTATTTATTAGGAAGTTTGTTAATCATTCCGTTTTTTTCGAAAGCCCAAACTTTGGAGGATCGAAGAAAAATAGCATCCTATTCAAATCAGATTGAAAATCAAAAGCTTTTAAAGTATCTAAGTACAGAAGATAATCTACGTAAAATCAGATTGGAAAATTTTCTAAACGAAAACCCGGATTTTAAAAAGACCATTATATCAAGGAACAATGGAATTCAAGAATTAATGGATGTTTTGCTTACTGGTGAAAAAGTATATGCCAGAACTGATAATTTTGGTGCCTCCATTACAGCTAGAGCAGATAACTTATATAATGGAGGAAGTCTAGGAATAAATATCCAGGGTCAGAATATGACAGCAGTTGTTTGGGATGGAGGAAATGCTAGAGATACTCATCAGGAGTTCATGGTAGGGGGTGTGAGCAAAATTACATTGGCTGATGGTATTAATTATCAAGATCATCCAACCCATGTCACCGGTACCATCTGTGCACAAGGAATTAGTTCATTAGTCAGAGGACTTGCATTTAACTCATCTGTAACATCATATGACTGGACTTCTGATTTAAGTGAAATGTTAACGGAAGCATCAACAGGTTTATTAGTTTCTAACCATTCATATGGCATTGGACAACTTGGTAGTGTTTGGTTTTATGGAGCTTATGATAGTAGAGCACGCCAAATGGATAATATATGTTATAATAACCCATATTATCTTCCTGTAGTTTCCGCAGGAAATGATCGTAATTCTACTGATGCTCCCGGTTCTACTCAGATTGTAAACAAAGGAGGTTATGATATGATCTTCGGTCATGGAAATGCCAAAAATGTGATAACAGTGGCAGCTGTAGGTCAAGTTTCAAATTACACGGGACCATCAAGCGTAGTTATGTCTTCGTTTAGTAGTTGGGGACCATCTGATGATGGAAGAATCAAACCAGAGATATCTATGAAAGGGGTTAGTGTAAGATCTACATTATCTACTTCAGATACCGCAACAGGTATAATGTCTGGAACATCTATGGCTTCTCCAGGTGTCACAGGTGTTGTTTTACTTTTACAACAATATTATAATCAGCTTTATAGTGGCTTTATGAAGGCTTCAACTGTAAAGGGCTTAATTTTACATACAGCAGATGAGGCAGGAGACTTTATAGGTCCGGATTACCAGTTTGGATGGGGACTTATTAATGCACAAAAAGCAGCGATTGCTATTCGGGATAGAAATAATACCTCGGGTACAAAAAGCATAATACAAGAATTAAATTTAAGTAATGGAGCCACTTATACTAAAACTATTACAGCCAGTGGTATAAATCCATTAAAGGTTTCAATTTCATGGACAGATCCACAGGCAACCACTTCTAATAATGGTACCACTGATCCTTCCACAAAATATCTGGTCAATGATCTTGATGTAAAGGTTACAAAAGAATCAAACACCTATTATCCTTGGAAATTACAGGGAATGGGAGCTCCTTATGATTCCGCAAGCAATACTACAACTAATGATGTTGATAATTTTGAAAGAGTAGATATAGATAACCCTTCAGGAACCTATACTATTACTGTAACTCATAAAGGTTCATTATCCGGTGGAAGCCAAAACTTTTCGTTAATTACGACTTCTGATAACCTTACCAGTTTATCAACGGTAGAAACAAGTCTTCTTGAGCAAGGAGTAACTTTTTACCCTAACCCTACTAAAGACTACATCAATATCAATGAAAAGGATAAAAACTTAAATATATTTGTTTATGATGTTTCAGGAAAATTAGTGATTAATTCAATAGTTTCTGACAATAAGATTAATGTTAGCAAATTATCTAAAGGGAACTACATACTTAAATATACTGATAAGGAAGGAACAAATAAGACCTTCAAATTCATTAAAGAATAAGTGGACTAATAATTGATAATTTAAAAAAACTTATTTTATGAAAAATATATTTTATTTATTTCTACTGGTAAACTCTCAGCTTTGTTTTGCTCAAATTGGGCTAGGAGTTAATGCACAATCTTTTTATGAAAGACTTTATTTTAAAAATAATCAGTATGATTACAAGGATATTAAAGGGAGTCCATACTTAAACACTGAATTCCAATTAGCCCAAATAGGTGATTATAAAGATATCCCTGCAAGGTATAATAGCTATACGGATTCTTTCGAATTCAAAAAAGATGGGCAAACTTATATTGTTCCAAAAGAGGATAATCTTGGTAAGATTGTTTTTCAGAATTCGGCAAAAACTTTCGTTCTTTTGAATTTAGATGGAGTCAAAACATATTTAGAAGAAGTTGATAAAGAAGTTGTTTTATTAAAAAAAATAACCACAACGTTTAAAGATTTTAAAAAAGCATCTACAAGCTATGAAGAAGACGTTCCTGCCAGTTTTGTTCAACAACCTCCAAAATATTTTCTGTTAAATGATAGAAGATTAGTAGAAGCTACAAAGAAAAGCCTAAGCAATAGTTTTCCGGAAAAAGAAAAGTCTTTAAAGGATTTTGTCAAAAAAAAGAATCTTAGCTACGATAAAGAATCTGATCTTATCAAGATTGTATCTTTTCTAAAAGATAAGTAATTGGTTCTGAATAAAATAATAAAGCCTGCTCTTATAAGAGCAGGCTTTATTATATAAAATATCTAAAATTTTCACATAAATAATAGTTGAAGAAGAGTAACTATTATTTATTTCAGCTTTTTCTTAACAGCTACCTCTTCATAAACTTCAAGAATATCCCCTACTTCAATATCATTATATCCTTTCAGATTTAACCCGCATTCGTACCCTTTCGTTACTTCTTTCACATCATCTTTGAAACGTTTTAAACTTTCCAGTTCTCCATCGAACTTCACGATTCCGTCACGAAGCACCCTCACTTTTGAATTTCTGGTCACTTTTCCTGAAAGGACCATACACCCTGCAATTGTTCCAACTTTAGAAATCTTGAATATTTCCCTGATCTCAACATTTCCGATCACCTGCTCCTTGATCTCAGGAGAAAGCATTCCTTCCATTGCTTCTTTTACTTCTTCAATGGCAGCATAGATTACAGAATATGTTCTGATCTCAATTTCTTCCCTGTCAGCCAGATCTTTAGCATTAGCACCGGCTCTTACGTTAAATCCGATGATAATTGCATCAGAAGCCGTAGCTAGGTTAACATCAGATTCCGTGATCTGACCTACTCCTTTGTGAAGAATATTTACATTGATCTCTTCAGTAGATAACCTTTGCAACTGATCGGATAAGGCTTCCACAGAACCATCCACATCCCCTTTCAAGATGATATTCAATTCTTTAAAGTCACCAAGAGCAATTCTTCTGCCCAGTTCTTCAAGTGTCGTATGCTTTTTAGTTCTGATGGAAAGTTCTCTTTGAAGCTGCTCTCTTTTATTGGCAATAGATTTCGCCTCACTTTCATCTTCATAAACCTTGAATTTATCACCAGCCGTAGGAGCGCCATCCAAACCTAAGATCGTAACAGGAATTGACGGTCCGGCCTCTTTAAGATTCCTTCCTCTTTCATCCAGCATCGCTTTTACCTTACCATGATTTTTCCCTGCCAATACATAATCCCCTACTCTCAGAGTTCCTGTTTGCACCAATACGGTAGAAACATATCCTCTACCTTTATCCAATGAAGCTTCAATAACAACACCCTGTGCGTTTCTGTCCGGATTGGCTTTCAATTCTAATAATTCTGCCTGAAGCAATACTTTTTCCAATAAAAGATCAACATTATTACCAAATTTAGCAGAAATCTCCTGAGACTGAACATTACCTCCCCATTCTTCAACAAGGATATTCATCCCGGAAAGCTGTTGACGTACATTATCCGGATTAGCATTAGGCTTATCTACCTTGTTGATTGCAATAATCATTGGTACTCCGGCAGCCTGAGCGTGAGAAATCGCTTCTTTGGTTTGAGGCATCACATCATCATCCGCTGCAATCACAATAATTGCAATATCCGTGATCTGTGCACCCCTTGCCCTCATCGCCGTAAAGGCCTCGTGACCCGGTGTATCCAGGAAGGTAATCCTTTGCCCGTTTTCTAGTTTCACGTTATAAGCACCAATGTGCTGTGTAATTCCTCCGGATTCCCCGGCAATTACATTTGTTTTTCTGACATAGTCAAGCAATGAGGTTTTACCGTGGTCTACGTGCCCCATTACGGTTACAATCGGAGCTCTTGATACAAGATCCTCTTCATTGTCAACAGTTTCTTCTGTTTCTGATTCTTCAAGATCGGCATCAGAGAACTCGATTTTATATCCGAATTCATCAGCTACCAGTAATAAAGTGTCTGCTTCAAGCCTCTGGTTCATCGTTACCATCACTCCTAATGAGAAACAGGCAGAGATCACCTCGGTTGGCGAAACATTCATTAAGCTTGCCAACTCACCTACCGTGATAAACTCAGTAACTTTTAAAGTTCTGTCCTGAGCTTCAAGCTCCTGCTGGCGCTCATCCTGTTCTCTACGGAAAACCCTTTTGTCTTTTCTGTGTTTTGCAGATTTGGATTTACCTCCTTTATTGGTAAGTTTCTCAAGGGTTTCCTTGATTTGGTTTTTAACTTGCTCATCAGTCAGTTCAACAGGCATAACTCTTTGTCCTGGCCTGTTATTCTGACCTCCTTTCTTGAATCCTCCTCCCTGACCCTGCGGGCGGTTTCCCTGATTATTGTTTCCGAAACGATTTCCTCCCTGACCACCTTGACCTTGCGGACGGTTTCCCTGTCCGCCTTGTCCCTGTGGACGATTTCCCTGGTTTCCTCCATGAGGACGATTCCCCTGGCCTCCACCCTGGTTGTTATTGTTTCCTCCTTGCTGGTTAGGTCCTGTATTTTGGTTAGGCCCTCCAGGCTTCTCAATTCTTTTTCTTTTTTTCTTAGCTCCGGAGCTTGGTTTTGGAGCAAATTGAGTCAAATCAATTTTCTCTCCGACAATTTTAGGACCGTCAAGTTTTTGATATACGGTCTCAATTTTCTGGGGCTCCTGAGACTCATCCGCCGTCTTTTGAGGTTCCTGCTTTACTTCAACAGGTTCAGCTACGGCCGGTTCAGAAACAGGCTGTGGAGTTTCTTTAATAACCTCCGCAGGTTTTTCTTCTTCTTTTTTCTCTTCAGCCTTAGGCTTATCTTTTTTAGCAGGCCTGTTTCTATTTTCTATCTGAGACAGATCAATTTTATCCAGAACTTTGAATTCCTGTTTTTCTGGGGCCGCCTTCTCTTCCGGAGCAGATACAGCTTCCTGTTTCTCTTCAACAGGAGCAGGAACTTCTTCGGTTTCAGGTTTTTTAGTTTCTAAATCTATTTTACCTAAAATCTTAGTTTCTGGTTTTATATTAGCTTTAGCTCTTATTACTTCAGGGGTTTTCTTTTCTTCGATCTCCAGTTTTTCTTCCGGTACCTTAGTGATCACCACCTCATGGGAAGCTTTACGTTGTTCGCCATCCTTGGCAAACTCAGCCTCCAATGCAGAATATGCCGCTTCTTCCAATTGAGCGTTAGGGTTGCTTTCAACCTCGAAGCCTCTGGATTGTAAAAACTCTACTAATCTGGACATCGAAATGTTGAATTCCTTAACCGCTTTATTTAATCTAATTTTTGGCATCTATATTATTTACTATTTTTTTTAATTCTTAAAATTAAAGTATTTCTTTTTTACTGTTTATTAAAATTTATTCAAAAATCTTAATCTTCAAATTCTTCCCTCAGAATACGTTTTACATCTTCGATGGTTTCCTCTTCCAGATCCACCATATTCAAAAGACTCTCCGTCTCCTTATCCAATACGGATTTAGCAGTAGTAAGACCTACTTTCTTAAATTCATCCAAAATCCACTCTTCAATATCATCATTAAATTCTTTCAATTCAACATCGTCATCCTCGCTGGATTCTCTGTATACATCAATTTCATATCCTGACAACCATGAAGCTAATCTGATATTCTGCCCCTGCTTTCCGATCACTTTGGAAATCTCTTCAACCGGGGTATATACCAATGCATAGCTGTCTCCCTCGTTGATGTCAATTTTATTGATGGTAACATTTCCTAGAGCTCTTTTTACCAGGATCTCAGGGTTTTTAGACCACTGAATAACATCGATATTTTCGTTTCTCAACTCTCTTACAACGCCATGAATTCTGGATCCTTTAACACCCACACATGCTCCTACAGGATCTATTCTGTCATCATAGGCATCTACTGCAATTTTCGCCTTTTCCCCGGGAATTCTCACTACTTTTTTCAGCATAATAGTCCCATCCTGAATTTCAGGAATTTCCAGCTCCAACAGCTTCTCTAAGAACTTAGGTGCAGTTCTGGAAATAATAATCTGAGGCTTAGAGCCTTTAAAGTCTACTGTTTCTACAATAGCTCTGATATTTTCACCCTTTTTAAAGAAATCGGACGGGATCTGATTTTCTTTTGGCAAAATGAATTCGTTCCCTTCATCATCCAGCAAGATAACATGCTTGTGACGGATGTGATGGATCTCCCCTACTACAATCTCCCCGATCCTGTCTCTGAACTGCTCATACAACATGGCATTGTTATGCTCCTGTAGTTTTGTAGCCAAGATCTGTTTCAGGGTAAGGATATTTCTTCTTCCCAATTGAGCCACAGGAATTTCCATGGTATACTCTTCCCCTACTTCGAAGGTAGGATCTATTTTCTTGGCTTCAGAAATTTCAATTTCCAGATCATCGTCTTCAGACATTTCGTCTTCAACGATGGTTTTATTTAAAAATATCTGAAAATCTCCTTTGTCCGGGTTTACAATCACATCAAAATGGTCATCTGAGTCAAATCTTTTTCTTAAAAGAGTTTTCAGTGAGTCTTCAATAATTGCCATAAGATCAATTTTACTGATCCCTTTTTCGTCTTTAAAATCACCAAAGGATTCAATCAACGCTATATTATCCATCTATTCTTTTTTCTTTTTAAAATTTAATTACTACCAACGCTTTTTTAATCTCCGTGTAAGGAATTTCTTTTTCCTCTTCCACATCTATTTTACCTTTTCCGATATCTTTTGGTTTTCTGTATCGTAAGATAAGTGTGATCTTCTCTTCATCCACTTTTGACAACTCTCCTTCAATTTTGGAAGAATCCTCAAGCAGAACTTCAATATCCCTTCCTATGTTTTTGCTGAATTGTCTGGGAGTTGCCAATGGTTCGCTCAATCCTGCAGACATTACCTGAAGGCTGAAATCATGTTCTTCGCGGTCCATATTAAATTCTATGGCGCGGCTTGCATCCAGACAGTCCTGTAAAGAAACCCCATTGTCTCCATCTAAAATTACCGTAATATCATCCCCGGCTGAAATCTTTAAATCAATCAGAAATAAATCTTTTCTTGTCTCAAGGAACTCATTTAACAGCTCTTCAATTCTTTTTCTAAACTCCATAAATTTATTCTGGTTTACCTGTACGAAAAAAGGCTTTCTTCCGAAGCCTTCTCATTTTTTTCCGTAAATCCAATGCAAATATACGCCTTTTTTCTGAAAATACAAAAATCATCTTAATTATCAGACCAATAAGCTAAATTTTATTTATCATAAAATTAAAAAACACCTTGAGAGTATTTTTATTATTTTTGCCAAGAATTTATAAAACATACATTTTGAATATAACGATTGTAGGTACAGGTTATGTAGGTTTAGTTACAGGAACTACTCTTGCAGAACTTGGCAATTCAGTATACTGTGTAGATATTGATGAGAAAAAAGTAGAAGGTATGAAAAACGGCATTGTTCCCATATATGAGCCGAACCTTGAAGAAATGTTCTTAAGAAACATTCAGGCCGAAAGGTTATTTTTCACTACCGATTTAAAAGAGGCTTTGGATAAAAGCGAAGTGGTATATCTTGCCCTTCCCACTCCTCCGGGAGAGGATGGCTCTGCAGACCTTTCCTATGTGCTGCAGGTAGCGAACGACATTGGGGAAATTATGACAGAGTATAAAGTCATTGTTAATAAAAGTACTGTTCCTGTAGGAACCGCAGACAGGGTAAGAGAAGTGATCGCCTCCAAAACCAATATTCCTTTTGACGTGGTCTCCAATCCTGAGTTTTTGAGGGAAGGTTTTGCTGTAGAAGACTCTATGAACCCGGCAAGGGTAGTTGTGGGATCCAGCTCTGAAAAGGCTAAAAACATTATGGCAAAGATCTATCAGCCATTTACCAATACGGGAATTCCTATTATTTTCATGGATGAGAAATCATCTGAACTTACAAAATATGCAGCAAACTCTTTCTTAGCGGTTAAAATCACGTTCATGAACGAAATTGCCAACTACTGTGAAAAGGTAGGCGCTGACGTTGACAAGGTGAGGTTGGGAATGGGAAGCGACGACAGGATCGGGCACAGATTCTTATTCCCTGGCATCGGATATGGCGGAAGCTGCTTTCCGAAGGATGTAAAAGCATTAATAAAATCCGGGAAGCAGGAAGATTTTAGCTTCCAGATCCTGGAGGCTACGGAAAATGTAAATACGGCTCAGAAAGTAATCCTTGTATCGGAAATTGAAAAATTCTTCGGAGGCAATCTCGAAGGAAAAACCATTGCTATGTGGGGGTTGGCCTTTAAAGCTAATACGGATGACATTCGTGAAGCGTCTTCTTTAGATAATATAGATCTCTTATTGAAAAAAGGGGCAAAAATTGTGGCCTATGATGCTGTGGCCGAAAGTAATGTACAAAGGCTTCTGGGAGACAAGATAGAATATGCAAAAGGTATGTATGATGCCCTTGACAATGCAGATGCTTTATTCATTGCTACAGAATGGCCTGAATTCAAGAATCCGAATTTTGAACTTATGGCTAAAAAAATGAAGAACAAAGTGATCTTCGACGGAAGGAATATGTATCCACTGGAAATTCCCGAGCAAAACGGATTTTATTATAAGAGTATCGGACGAAAAACAATTTTTGCTGATGGAGTCTCCTAAAATAGCTGTACTTGTTCCCTGCTATAATGAAGCTTTAACTATCGGAAAAGTTGTAAAAGATTTCAAAACCTATCTTCCCAATGCTGATATTTATGTCTACGATAATAATTCGAAAGATGAAACCGTAGCCATTGCAAAGCAAGCGGGAGCTATTGTACGCCACGAAAAAAGACAGGGAAAAGCCAATGTGGTATTCAAAATGTTTCGGGAGATCGATGCAGATATGTATATCATGATCGACGGTGACGACACTTATCCTGTGGAATGTGTTCAGGAAATGGTAGACCAGTTTGTTGAGAACAACTGTGATATGCTGGTGGGTGACCGCCTTTCCAATAACAGTTATAAGAAAGAAAACAAAAGGGCTTTCCATAATTTCGGAAATAATTTGGTAAGAAACCTCATCAATGTATTTTTCGGTTCTGAGCTGAAAGATATATTGTCCGGATACAGGATATTCTCAAAGAAGTTTGTTAAAAATTATTCCAGTTCCATCAAAGGGTTTGAGCTGGAGACCGATCTTTCCATCTATTCACTGCATTATGGTTTGGCCATTGAAGAATATTCGATAGATTACAGGGACCGGCCAGAAGGAAGTGTTTCAAAACTTAATACATTCTCCGACGGGTTTAAGGTGATCAAACTTTTTTTCAATCTGGTAAGGCTTTATAAACCGCTGCTATTTTTCGGAATGTTGTCTCTCGTATTGTTTATTGTCGGTTTACTATTCATGATCGTTCCCATCAGAGAATACTTCCAATATCAATATGTGTACAAAGTTCCTACCCTTATATTTTCAATAATGCTGACCATTGTAGCTTTACTTTCTTTTACAACGGGACTCATTCTGGATAATATAAGCATCATCGACAAAAAGAATTTTAAAAGACGATATAACAACACAAAGTAACATGAAAGAAAAATTTATTTTTCTTCTATTCACTGTTTTATTTTTCTGTAGCACCCAGTTCAATCTGTTCCATCTGATCCCAAAGGAAAGGTTTGAATACAGCAGGGTTGAAGTTTCCGAAACCCTGGTTATCGGCAAACTTTTAAATTCACAACATGGAGCTATATTTGATGATGGCGGGTTTACGGGTACTTTTTATTGTGATGAGGACTTTTCTAATAGAATGAAAGCCGGAAAAAAGTCCTATTTAAAGTACATTAATAATGAACGTCCTGAAAAACACCTGTATGCTCCTTATAAATCTCAGATTGGAGGGCAAGCTATATTATACAGTGTTTTTGACAAGGTCTTTAATTTGGACAACAGTGTAAGTATTTTTATTTTCAGGGCAATCAACTCCTTATTGCTCAGCATTGTACTGACCGGATTTTTATTATGGGTAAAGAGAAAATTTGGTTTAATGACCAGTATCACGGGCTTCCTCCTTTTATTTTTTAATTATTGGATATTTCTTTACGGAAAAAGCACCTGGTGGTGCAGCTGGGTTTATTTTTTACCCTTTGTGTATTCCCTTTCATTTTTTGAAAAGTACGGGGAAACGCCCAATATCAGGAAGTATATTGCCGGAATGTCATTTTTATTTTTATTGAAGTTCTGGTTTACTGGCTTTGAATTTATTACCGTATTCCTGATCGCATCAGCCATTCCATATATTTATTACCGGTTCGAAAATAAGCTTTCCTTCTATTTTCAATTTATCGGAAGGCATTTTTTGATCGTGATTATTCCACTTATCATCAGCATTTCATTCCAGCTGTATCAGTTCAGGCTTTTGACAGGCAATTTCAATGACGGAATATCGCATCTTCTGGATGCTTATACAAGAAGAGCCAACGGAGCTTATTCTTATAACGGCGAATATAGTTACCTGAACACCTTGAAGCAATACCACCTGGATATTGTTACCCGGTATATCGGAGGATCATTTATCAGTGAGGATTTCATTAAGCTTCCTTTTATCATCATTATTGGTCTGGGGATTGCATGTTCAGTATTTTTATATGTTAAAAACATTGAGCGAAGACTGATTGCCGTAACCTGGTTTTCCGTAACGGCACCGCTCAGCTGGCTCATCTTATTCAAAGAACACGCACACATCCATCCCCATATCGATTTTTTCATTTGGTATTGTCCGTTTCTTTTATTAGTAATACTTTTAATATCTTTGACACTTAACTTTTTTTTCAAAACATTAAAATGAAAAATATAATCATCACAGGAGGTGCAGGATTCATCGGTTCCCATGTTGTAAGAGAATTTGTAAAAAACAATCCTGACACAACGATCATTAACCTTGATGCCCTTACATATGCAGGCAATCTGGAAAACCTGAAGGACATTGAAAATGAGCCTAATTATGTTTTCGAAAAAGCCGACATCACAAGGCCGGAAGAACTCAGAAAAATATTTGAAAAATATAATCCGGACGCTGTAGTACATTTAGCTGCCGAAAGCCATGTAGACAGAAGTATTACAGATCCTATGGCATTCATCAATACAAATGTGAACGGAACAGCCAATCTTCTCAACCTCTGCAAGGAGTTCTGGACATTGAATCCGGATCACACTCATGGAAGGTTCCCGGACGAGAAGAGAAATAATTTGTTTTACCATGTTTCTACAGATGAAGTGTATGGAAGCTTGGGAGAAACCGGTTTCTTCCTGGAAACAACTTCTTATGATCCGCAGTCTCCGTATTCAGCTTCCAAAGCAGCTTCCGACCATTTGGTAAGAGCTTACGGGAATACCTATGGGATGCCTTTTATTGTTTCAAATTGTTCCAATAATTACGGGCCTAATCATTTCCCTGAAAAATTAATTCCGCTTTGTATCTCAAATATCATCAATGAAAGGCCATTGCCCATTTATGGTGACGGAAAATATACCCGTGACTGGTTATTTGTAATTGATCATGCAAGAGCTATCCATCAGATCTTCAATGAGGCTAAAACCGGAGAAACCTACAACATCGGAGGGTTCAACGAATGGCAGAATATTGATCTGGTGAAGGAGCTTATTAAACAAATGGACGCTAAACTCGGAAAACCGGAAGGGCATTCTGAAAAGCTGATTACTTTTGTAAAAGACAGACCGGGACACGATAAGCGATATGCCATTGATGCAACTAAACTAAACAGTGATTTGGGATGGAAGCCTTCTGTAACTTTTGAAGAAGGCCTTTCAAAAACGATTGACTGGTATCTTGAAAATAAAGAATGGCTTGAGAATGTAACAAGCGGAGATTATCAGAAATATTACGATAAACAGTATAACTAATTCAATACACAAGATGAAAGGTATCATTTTAGCCGGAGGTTCAGGAACAAGGCTTTATCCACTTACCATTGCGGTGAGCAAGCAACTAATGCCTGTTTATGATAAACCAATGATTTATTACCCTCTTTCGACTTTGCTTTTAGCAGGGATCAAAGATATCCTGATCATTACTACCCCTCATGATCAAGAGAGTTTTGTCAAGCTTTTGGGAGATGGCTCACAGATCGGCTGCAATATAGAATATACGGTACAGCCAAGCCCTGACGGACTGGCTCAAGCTTTTATTCTGGGAGATAAATTTATCGGGGATGATTCCGCGGCTTTAGTATTGGGGGACAATATTTTTTACGGTTCCGAAATGGGAACTTTGCTAAAAAATAAGACCAATCCTAATGGCGGAGTTGTTTTTGCTTACCACGTATCAGATCCTGAACGGTATGGTGTGGTAGAGTTTGACGATAATTTCAAAGCGGTTTCCATAGAGGAAAAACCTTTAAAGCCTAAATCAAACTATGCTGTTCCCGGGCTTTATTTTTATGATAATGAAGTGGTGGAAATTGCAAAAAACATACAGCCCTCTGCAAGAGGAGAACTTGAAATTACAGATGTAAATAATGTCTATTTAAGTAATGGCAAACTTGAGGTGGGTGTTTTGGACAGAGGTACAGCATGGCTGGATACGGGAACATTTGATTCCCTTCATGATGCGTCCGAATTTGTAAGCGTCATTGAAAAAAGGCAGGGCTTTAAGATTGGGTGTATTGAAGAAATTGCTTTCAGGAATAAGTTCATCTCTGAAGAAAAACTTCTTGAAACGGCATCAAAATATGGGAAAAGCGGATATGGTGAATATCTGAGAAACCTTATTCATTAAATCTCCAACTATAATATAGCTAATAATGGATATTCTGAATTTAATAGGCAGAAACCAGGAATTATTCCTTACTGATATTTCGGGGAAGGAAAAAGAACTCAGGGAGATCATCAGAGACTCCTCATTTCTTGTCATAGGAGGTGCCGGTTCCATTGGGCAGGCAGTGACCAAAGAAATTTTTAAAAGAAACCCGAAAAAACTTCATGTTGTAGATATCAGTGAGAACAATCTGGTGGAACTCGTAAGGGACATCAGAAGTTCCTTGGGGTATATAGATGGTGATTTCAGGACATTTGCCCTGGATATAGGATCGGATCTTTATGATACGTTTATAAAGATGGACGGGAAATATGATTATGTTCTTAATCTTTCCGCCCTAAAACATGTAAGAAGCGAAAAAGATCCATTCACATTAATGAGAATGATTGATGTGAATATCTTCAATACGGAAAAAACGGCACAGCAATGTATAGAAAACGGCGCAAAAAAATATTTTTGTGTTTCTACGGATAAAGCCGCCAACCCGGTGAATATGATGGGAGCGTCAAAAAGGATCATGGAAATGTTCCTGATGAGAAAAAGTAAAGAAATCAAGATTTCTATGGCAAGATTTGCCAATGTAGCTTTTTCTGACGGTTCCCTTCTTCATGGCTTTAATCAGAGAATTCAGAAACTGCAGCCTATTGTAGCTCCCAATGATATTAAGCGGTACTTTGTGATCCCGAAGGAATCAGGGGAACTATGCCTTATGTCTGCTATTTTCGGTGAAAACAGGGATGTTTTTTTTCCTAAGCTGAGCGAAAACCTGCATCTTATAACATTTGCCGAAATTGCTGAAAGATATCTTGAACAGTTAAACCTTGAACCTTATCTGTGTGAAACAGAGGAAGAAGCAAGAGGTAAAGTTTATGAACTGGCAAAGCAAAAAAAATGGCCGTGTCTGTTTACAAAAAGTGATACAACAGGAGAAAAAGATTTTGAAGAATTCTATACTGACAATGAGACTCTGGATATGAGCACCTTCAAAAATTTAGGTATCATTAAAAACGAACTTTCCGTTGAGGAAGAAAAGCTGAATATGTTCACTCAAAAGATCAACGGCATGAGAGCTTCCGGAAACTGGGACAAACATGAAATTGTAGATCTGTTCAATGAAATGATCCCTAATTTCAACCATAAGGAAACCGGTAAATACCTGGACTCTAAAATGTAATCGGATGGAAAAATACAGTTCTTTAATCAGTTTCATCAGAAAAACTTTCAATTCAGAGGATTTTATCCCTTTACATACTCCCTACTTTGGAGGAAATGAAAAAAAATACCTGATCGAAACCATTGACTCTACCTTTGTATCTTCAGTAGGAGAGTTTGTCAACCGTTTTGAAGAAGATATTGCCCGATATACGGGTGCCCGATATGGAGTTGCCATAGTAAACGGAACCAATGCCTTACATATGGCCATGCTGGTAGCAGGAGTAGAAAGGAATGATGAAATATTGTCACAATCTCTTACCTTCATTGCTACCGCTAATGCAATTTCCTACATAGGTGCCCATCCCGTCTTTATAGATGTAGATAGGGACACTATGGGGATGTCAGCTAAAGCCCTTCAACGTTTTCTGGAACAGAATGCAAGGAAAGAAACAGACGGTTTTACGTACAATCTTTCTACCGGAAGGAAAATATCCGCATGTATTCCTATGCATACGTTTGGATTGCCGTGCAGGATAGATGAGATAGCAGAAATATGCAATGACTGGAATATTGTATTGATAGAAGACGCAGCCGAATCTCTGGGAAGTACCTATAAAGGAAAGCATACAGGTGGATTTGGTACAATAGGGACTTTCAGCTTCAATGGTAACAAAACAATTACCTGCGGCGGAGGCGGTGCTTTGATCACGGATGACGAAACCATTGCTAAAAGGGCAAAACACCTTACCACACAGGCTAAAATACCTCATCGCTGGAAGTTCCGGCATGATGAGATAGGTTATAATTACAGAATGCCTAACCTGAATGCAGCTCTTGCCTGTGCACAGCTGGAACAGTTGGATCATTTCCTGGAAAACAAAAGGCAATTAGCTGATTTATATAAAGAGTTTTTTAAGAATTCTGAGATACAGTTTGCTGAAGAAATAGAAAATGCAAAAGCTAATTACTGGCTTAATGCAATCATTGTGGAGAACGAAGAGGAAAGAGACCTTTTCCTTACAGAGACCAATGATGCAGGAGTCATGACACGCCCGATCTGGGATCTTATGAATTCTTTACCCATGTTTGAAAACTGCCAGAATGACGGATTGGAGAACAGCATATGGTTATCTGAAAGAGTTGTAAATTTGCCCAGTAGTTTCAGACCTTAATGAATAAAGAGAAAATCATATTGATAGGAGGCGGAGGCCATTGCAGATCCTGCATTGACGTAATAGAGTCTGCCGGAAAATATGAAATTTTCGGAATACTCGATCTGCCGGAAACTTTCGGGGAGAGAACTCTGGGTTATCAGGTAATCGGTAATGATGATGATATAGAAAGATTCCATAAGGAAGGATTTTCTTTTCTGATTACTTTAGGGCAGATAAAGTCTGCGGACAGAAGAAAAAAGATTTTTGAATTTTTAGAGGAAATCGGAGCTAAAATACCGGTAATCATTTCTGCCAAAGCGACTGTTTCCCAACATTCGGCCATAGAAAAGGGTTCCGTCATCATGCATGGAACCATCATAAATGCACAAGCTAAAATAGGAAAGAACTGCATCATCAATTCAGGAGCTATTATAGAGCACGACGCCGAAATAGGAAATCATACTCATATTTCCACACAGGCCGTTATAAATGGTGATGCAAAAGTAGGCAATGAGTGTTTTGTGGGCAGCAGCTCATGTATTTCAAGCCAGGTAAAAATAAGCGATAAGAGCATTATAGGAGCAGGAAGCCTTGTCCTGAACAATATTTCGGAGGAAGGAACGTATGTGGGATCTCCGGTAAAAAAACTTAATAAATGAAAAATGCTATTGTAACATACATATACCCTAAAGCAGTTCAGTTTATTGAAGTTTTTATTGAAAATATTAATAAGATACCTACTCAGGATATACAGTTAATTATTTTCAATGACGGATTAATATATGATGAGAAGCTATTTTCAAAGCTTTGCATTCCCTATTGTATTATTCCGACAGGAGGGACAATAAATGAGGTAAGACATCACTCTTTTGAATATTTGTATGAAAATTTCACGGAGATAGAGAATATGATCTTTCAGGATATTGATGATGTATTCAGCGAGAACAGATTTGACATTTTAATTGAAAAGCTAAGATACAATAAGATCGTCTGCAATGACCTTTCTTCATTAGAAAACGGACGCTTAAAAGACCTTTCATTATGGGCAGGCAGACTGGGTAATGATTTTGAATTTGACCATCATTTTATCAAAAATAAAAATATCTTGGGACTCGGAAATACCGGTATGAAAAGAGAAGTACTAAATATTAAAACTTTTCTCAGCAATCAGCCTGCAGCTTATGACTGGTTTTATTTTTATCAGATCCTTAAGCTGGGAAACATAAAAGCGTCTTTTACCTCTGAATGCCAAACTCATTATATGCAGCATACAGATAATATTGCAGGGGTAAATAAAGAAATGACAGCTGACCAGCTTCAGCATATTATAACTGTCAAGAAAAAACAATATGAAAGTTTAATCGATTTAAACTTTAATGAACTGGAAGAAGAATTAGACAAATTAAACAATATAAAAGATATTAATCCATCTAAAATACCCGCTCAAAAAAACTTTTTTTGGTGGGAAGAAACCGAAACGCTATGAAGAAAATAACAATAAATCAAAAGGAAATTTATAATTATTCTGCACCTTATATCATTGCAGAAATCGGGGCCAATCATAACGGTGATATGGAGCTTGCAAAAATAATGATAAAGTCTGCCAAAGATTGCGGTGCCGATTGCGTAAAATTCCAGTCCTGGACTCCCACATCTTTAATTGCCAAAGAGGAATATGACCGAAACCAAAAATATGACGATTCCCCTAAAAAACATTTCGGTTCTTTAAAGGAAATGGTAGAAAAATACTACCTGAGAGAAGAACAGCACTTTGAGCTTAAAGAATACTGTGATTCTTTGGGAATTGATTTTTGCTCTACCCCGTTCTCTTATGCGGAAGTTGACCTTCTGGATAAGTGTGATGTTCCGTTCTACAAAATAGCATCAATGGATCTGAATAATTATCAGTTGTTAAATTATGTCGCTGAAAGGAACAAGCCCATTATCCTGTCTACCGGAATGGCCACTCTGGCAGAGATCGATAATACTGTGAATTTATTGTACAAAAAAGGGGTTGAAAATATTGCACTTTTACATTGTATCTCTATTTATCCTCCTAAAAACAAAGACATTAACCTACATAATATTCCAATGCTACAACAAGCTTTTGGCGAGATTCCTATTGGGTTTTCAGACCACTCTTTTGGGTTTTCGATCCCTTTGGCCAGTGTTGCATTAGGTTCATGTATTATTGAAAAACATTTTACAACAGACAAAGATCTTCCGGGATGGGATCATGAGATTTCCGCAGACCCTTTTGAAATGAAGATCATTTGTGAGGAAAGTAAAAAGATCTCAGAATCATTAGGATCATTTAAACGTATCGTTTCTGAAGATGAACAGGCTAAAAAAGATAAGTTCAGAAGAAGCCTTGTTACTACAAAAAGCCTGAAAGCAGGGCATGTCTTATCAGCGAACGACCTGACGTCCAAAAGGCCAGGAACCGGTATTTCTCCGGACCTGATAGAACAGATCGTAGGAAGAAGTTTAGTAAAAGATGTGGAAGAAGACATTGTTATTAAATGGGAAAATCTCCAGTAATGAAAGAAAAGCACCTCATTAAAAAAGATGAAAAGGTAAGAAATGCACTTATAAAACTCAATGATTTAAGTGCAGACGCTATCCTCTTTTTGGTGGATGACCATGACAGGCTGGTGGGTTCCCTCACAGACGGGGATTTACGGAGAGGGTTTATAAAAGGACTGGGTTTTGAAGACTCTATACTCAATTTTATCCAGGAGAATCCCAGGTTTATTTATGAAGACGAATATGATCATAATAAGCTGGAAGACTTCAAAAAAAAGAACTTTAAAGTCATTCCTATCCTGAATAAAGAAAGAGAGATCATAGATATTCTGAACTTCAGGACAAGGACAGCCCTTATTCCTGCCGATGCGGTTCTGATGGCCGGAGGTGAAGGAAAAAGGCTTCGCCCTTTAACGGAAAACACACCCAAACCATTGCTTAAAATAGGTGATAAACCGATTATAGAATATAATATTGACCGACTTATCAGTGTAGGCATCAAAAATATCAACCTAAGCATCAATTATTTAGGAGACCAACTGGTAGACTATTTTAAAAATGGTGAAGAGAAAGGAATCGGCATACATTACATCCGCGAAACCTTTCCTTTAGGGACGATCGGATCTGTTTTACTGGCTGAAAGCTTTGAACACGATGATATTATCGTGATGAACAGCGACCTTCTCACCAATATAGATTTTGCAGATTTCTTTAAAACCTATAAGGAATCCGGGGCAGATATGGCAGTTGCCGCAACCAGCTATCATGTGGATGTTCCCTATGCTGTTTTAGAAACAGATGATGTTCAAAAAGTAAAATCTCTAAAGGAAAAGCCGAGATATACTTACTTTTCCAACGCAGGAATATATATCATCAATAAAAAATTACTGAACCTTATTCCTCAGAATAAACCTTTTGACACGACCGACCTGATGGAAAAGGTGATCGAGCTAGACAATAAGATCATTACCTACCCTATCAACGGATACTGGCTGGATATCGGCAAGCATGAGGATTTTAAAAAGGCACAGAACGACATAAAACATTTGAAGTTATGATCCTTGACTCATTGAATAATCTAAAAAATTATATTGGAGAAGATCTTTCACCGAAAGTAAACGAATTCCTGGAAACACCTGTAAATAAGCTGGTTTTCGGCAATTGGGCAGAACTGGATGAAAATGCAAAACTAATTGTACTCAACACCTCCGGTTTTAAAGAGAACACGTTTGAAATTCACAAAAATTATATTGACTTTCATATTCCCATTGAAGGTTTTGACACCATCTATTTCGGATCCAATGAAAGCAAAAAAGCGGTGAATGAGTATGATGAAAAACTGGATTACCAACTTTTCTCAAGCACAGCATTATCGCAAATCACTATGGGAACAGGCTGCTTCATAAAAATAGACCCTTTGGAACTGCATACCAATCAATTAAATTCTGAGAATGCAGTTAAATTAGTATTAAAAATTAAACATAATGGCTAAAGTTGTTGCCTGCATTATTGCCAGGACCGTTTCAACGAGGCTTCCTTTAAAAGTTTTAAGAGATTTATTACCCAATAAATCAATGATAGAATTTTTAATTGAAAGGATAAAATCCGTAAAAGCAGTTGATGAAATCTATCTATGTACTTCAAAAGAGAATGTAGACGATATATTTGAAGATATTGCTGCAAGGAACGGCGTAAAAATATACAGAGGATCGGCAGACGAGGTTACGGAAAGATTGATCAGCACAGGTGAGCTTGAAAATGCGGATTACATCATCAGAATTACCGGCGATAATCCGTTTACGTCTGTAGAATATCTTCCTAAACAGATAGAGTTCGTTATACACAATGATCTGGACTATGTAAGAGTTGTTGATGTCCCTATCGGTGCAACCCCTGAAATCATTAAGCTGGACGCCCTGAAAAAATGTCATGCAGAAATGGATCCGAAGGTAAGTGAATACCTTATGCTGTATTTATTTGAACCCGCCAATTTTAAATGCGGCATCATCAAACCTTTTTCTCAGGATTTTTCCCACTTTACCGTTACTGTGGATACGAAAGAAGACCTCTTAAGAAGCAGAAAAATAATAAATTTACTGAATGAAAAGCCGGAAAGTATTCTTCTTTCTGATATCATATCGGTGTACATCAATGAAAAAATAGAAAATTCTACAATTTCCGGTGGCGGGATGATCAAGCTCCCTTATGATAAAATGATCCCATTTGAAGAATTTAGCTTTGATATGGAACGAAGAAAGTCAAATTCCAAATTACTGAAACTCTATGAATAATCCTACCTATCTGTATACAGAAACCGCTTTTCACCACGAAGGCAGCTATGATTACCTAAAACAACTGATTGATGAAACAAAAAGAATCGGTGCCAATGGAATAAAATTTCAGGTGCTTACCAATACCAATGATTTTATCACCAGTAAGCATAAGGATTATAAACTGCTTTCAGATTTTTGTTTAAGTTATGACGAATGGAAAGATATTTTTACCTATACTCAGGAAAGCGGGCTTGATATCATT
The DNA here is from genome assembly GCF_014204415.1 of Chryseobacterium defluvii. GTDB lineage: Bacteria > Bacteroidota > Bacteroidia > Flavobacteriales > Weeksellaceae > Chryseobacterium > Chryseobacterium defluvii_A. Next base: position 187,414 of record NZ_JACHLE010000002.1, read on the forward strand.
CTGATGCCTTTGAATATTGAAGCAATGGAACTGAGCCATTTTGCCAGATACATTGATATTCATTCCGTTTCATTTAATGACAGTGATCTTTTAGATAAAATCAACACTAAGGATTGCGAGATCATTATAGGTGTTGGCGGCAGAACGGAAGAAGAGATCGATCATTTAATCAGGTTTTTTGGAGAAAAAGTAAAAATACTGATGGCAGGGTTTCAATCCTTTCCGTCCGATTTGAAAGATGTAAATCTTGGTAAAATTTCATATTATAAGCAGAAATATCCTACCCTGGATATTGGGTATGCAGACCATTCATCCTATAAGGACCCTTTTGCCGTATTAAGTAACGATTATGCCAGACTACTCGGAGCGACAGTTTTTGAAAAGCATATCACCATACACGAAGGCGAAGAGAAAACCGATTATGCCTCTGCTGTTTCCGGTGATAAAATAAAACAGATCATTGACAATCTGAATTTCATCAATAATTATGTTCTCAATGGAAAGTATGACCAAATGAGCCAACCGGAAAAAAATTACCGGAACAGGCAATTAATAGGAGTAGCTGCAACAGATTTGCCAGCAGGAACTGTTCTGGAAAAAAAGGACATTTCATTAAAGCTTCACCATGAATTTGAAAACCATTATACTACAATAGAATCATTGGTAGGAAAAAAGTTATTGGTAAATCTCGATAAAGATGCTCCGTTTAATACTAAAAGTCTGCAGGAATGAAAAAAATTCTGATTTTTTCTGATTCTCTTCCCTTAGCCAGGGATTTTCCTGAAACAACCCTCTTCAACGAGACATGGCCGGAGCTTCTAAAAAAAGAAAATTATCATATCCATCAGGTCTCTATTGGGGCTGCGACCTCATCAGATATTTTGACGCAGGTTCATTATCATAAAACATTCAATCCGGATATAGTGATCATCCAGGTAGGTATTGTTGACTGTGCACCAAGGTTTGCAACGAAATTCGAAGTTGAGATCCTTAGAAGAATACCAAGATTAGGTTCTAAAATTCTGCGTAAGATCAATAATCCGGAATTAAGAGCCAAAAGAAATATCAGTTATGTAAGTCTCAGCGCCTTTAAAAATAACTTAAAAAATATAAAAGCTGTTTTTAAGTGTGAGGTGGCATTTCTTACGATCCTGCCTGCAAATGATGATTATGAAAAAATACTTCCGGGTGTAAAAGAGAAAATACACCATTATAATCAGGCCATTAAAGCATATGATCATATTGATCTGAATGATATGCCGGGAGATGGTATCATGTCCGACCATTTCCATATCAATCCAAAGGGACATTTATTTATCCTTACTAAGATAAAACATTTTTTATCTTTGCAAAAATTTACAAAACACGATGAATGACAATGTAAAAGTATATGAGCCCAGTAATAGCAACAAAAATTTGTTCTCTATTCTCCGGGATATGTTTACAGATCTTTTCAGTTCCAAAGATTTGGCATATCGCTTATTCATTCGGGATAAAAAGGCGGAGTACAGCCAGTCTATATTCGGAGTACTCTGGGCGTTTTTTACTCCACTGGCTACCACAGTAACATGGATTTTCCTGAGTGCTTCCGGAGCGGTAAAAATACAGGCTACCCATGTTCCCTATCCTGTATATGTATTTTTAGGAACCATGCTTTGGTCTGTCTTTGTGGAAAGTGTGATGACACCTCTTACACAGACACAAAATGCAAAAGATATTCTATCCAAAGTTAATTTTCCGAAGGAAGCAATTCTTCTGTCCGGACTATTTAAAAACGGTTTTAATATCACCATAAAGCTTATCCTTATAGCCGGAATGCTGATCATCTATCAGGTAAAAATAGACTCCGGAATATTTCTGCTTCCACTGCTTCTTTTATTGCTGGTTTTTTTGGGATACAGTATCGGATTGCTCGTTACACCCATCGGAATGCTTTATAAAGATGTGAGCAGAGCACTGCCATTGGTTTTTTCATTTCTCATGTACCTTTCTCCCGTAGTATATAAAGGAGGAATAAGTGGTAAAATGGCAAAGCTTATCGAGATCAATCCCCTTACTCCATTAATTAACTCTGCAAGAAATGTACTCACAGCTTATCCTGTCGAAAATCCGGTCTATCTGGCCTGCATTTTTGGAGTTTCCTTAGTATTATTTTTCATCGGCTGGATGTTCTACAGAGTATCGGTTCCGATCATCATAGAAAGAATGTAATTAACTTTATTTAGTAAAAAATGTCAGAAGTTTTAATAAAAGTAGAAAATGTTTCCAAAAAGTTTTGTAAACAGCTAAATAGAGGGTTATGGTATGGCGTTCAGGACCTGGCAACAGGTATTGTGGGCAATTCCAAAGAAAGAGATCTGAGAAAAGCCGAATTCTGGGCAGTTAATGATATAAGCTTCGAACTTAAGCGGGGCGAATGTCTTGGCCTATTAGGTCATAACGGAGCAGGAAAAAGCACACTTCTCAAAGTCCTGAATGGGCTGATAATGCCGGACAGAGGCAGAGTGGAAATGCGGGGAAGAGTAAATGCACTGATAGAATTGGGAGCCGGCTTTAACCCTATCCTTACCGGACGGGAAAATATTTATAATAATGCGGCTGTTTTAGGGCTATCAAAAGCACAAACCAACAATAAATTAGACGAAATTATTGCCTTTTCGGAACTGGAAGAATTTATTGACACCCCTGTTCAATATTATAGTTCTGGAATGAAAGTTAGGCTGGGATTCTCCGTAGCAGCTCATTTGGAACCGGATATACTAATACTGGATGAAGTATTGGCCGTAGGTGACGCAGGATTTAAGATCAAATCTTTCAATAAAATGATGGAACTGATGAAAACTGCTGCGGTGCTTTTCGTGAGCCATTCTATGCCCAATGTGGCACGGGTGTGTAATAAGGTGATCTTTATGCAGCATGGCAAAGAATTATACTTCGGTGAAGATATCCATAAAGGAATAGAAATGTACTTTGATGAATTTTCGGGAGAAAGCTCTATGATAGAAAATGACAAAGGCGCGTCTATTTCCAATTTTAAGATCAATTCTAAGCCCGCAGACAAAATTGAAAGTAAGGATAATATAGTACAGGTAAAATATGGTGATGACCTGGTTGTAGAATGTGAAATTGAAATTAAAGATCCAACGGTCCAGGAGTACTACATTCTTATGTCCATCACAGATAAAGACCTTAAGATTGTAGCTAATTTTATAACCAATAAGTTTTCACCCACCTTTAAAGTAAAAGATAAAAACCATATTAAAATGGTTTTTCCTGAAATGCTGTTGATTGACGGAGAATATTCGATAACCTATTTTGTAATGTCAAATAATGGTAACGAAAACCAGTATACTTATCTGGCCAACTACAGAAACTACACAAAATTTAAAGTTACGGGACTGAAAGAAAATGTATATGCTTCCATCTTTTTAAAAGGAGACGTATATCAAAACGGTGAATTACTTGTAAAATAAATCCGGCATGCAGATCAGCGACAGGAAAGATATAAGGGATTTTATTGTTGACATTGAAAACAGGTTTCAGGTCAATGACTGGAAATTTAATGATATCCATATCTGGCCTTTGCTTAGATTCATGCTTTATTTCCATCTTATTTTTAAAACGGAACAAAGTGATCCTGAAGAAAAAACCTTCAGCTCACCGGAGCCGTCTGCACAAAAAATCAATCCGGTAAAAAAACTGTATTATTATCTGCAAACCTCAAAACTGTTCTTTCGTTGGCTTTCTTCGCTACGTAAAGTCAGATATTTATTTGTGGGGGCTTTTGCCCATCGTGCCGAGCTTGAAGGTGTATTTTACAATAAATTCTACGACCCGTTGATCCAGAAATATAACCTGACCGATTTTTCCTTATTGGAATATACCGAGAATAAAGAAAAGAAGATCAATCATTCCGAAAAGTCCATTCAATTTCTTTACGGGTTCAGGCTATTCACGTATTATTATAAGCTTACAAAGCCTTTTAATAAGAAAAATAAAATAGAACTGGAAGGCTATCCAGAATTCACAGATTTTTTAAAGACGAATGAATTAACGAAGGATTTTGCAGAAAAAAGAAGCAGGGAACAAGTAACAGAATATCTGAATAATCATCTGGATATCCGTTACCGGTTTGTACTCATGGTCATTAAAAAGATCCGGCCTGAATATCTTTTCATCTTATGCTATTATACCGAGTTTGGAATGCTTCTGGCTGCCATAGCTAATCAGTATAAAATTAAAACTATCGAAATGCAGCATGGCCCGCAGACAAACATACACATGGCTTATTCAAACTGGAGCAACCTGCCGGATAAGGGCTATGACATGCTTCCGGGAATGTACTGGAACTGGGATAAAAGTTCTGCAGAAGTCATTAATTCCACATTTAAAAACAATAGCAATTATTCTGCTTTTGTAGGCGGAAATCCCTGGTTTGATTTTGATTTCAGAAAAAAAGCACCGGAAGAACCTTTCATTTTCTATACCATGCAGCCAAGCCCTGTAGAAATATCCATGCTTCTTTCTTCAAATATTATAGAAGCTATAAAGCGTTCTAATTATCAATGGTATCTCAGATTCCATCCCAGACAAAGTGAGCAGGAAAAAGAAGAAATATTTAAAATCATACAGGAGAATTCACTAGACGATAAAGTAGAATTTGAAAAAGCAAACAGCTATCCTCTGCCTTTACTGTTAAGAAGCTGCCTTTTTAATGTTACCCATTTTTCCGGAACCATTATAGAAGCTGATATGCTTAATAAAAAAACAGTCCTTTTAAACAAAATAGGCAAAGAATCCTTTGAAAGCAGGATAGAAAACGGCATGGCTGTTTATATAGATTATGACCGGCATGATTTTCAGGATCGTTTTTCGGAGTTTGAATCCCGGCTTAATGATCATTCTGAAAAAAGTGAAAGTAAGATTGACACCCATTTTATAAATACAATTTTTAATTCATAATTAAATCCTATGTTCCGAAAAATATTGAATATACTAAAAGGCAGGAAGGAAAAACAGCCCGATAGTTATGAATTAAATTACCCGAATATCAAGAACTCCCGGGTCGACAAGTATGACCTGATATCACCATCTGCTCATATCATCAATTCTTTCGTCTATGGAGACGTAAAAATCGGAGATCATTGTTATATTCCGGAAGTGAAGCTGGGAGGTACTATAGAAATAGGAAGATACACCAGCATCAATGGCCCTAATACCCATGCCCAGGCTGTTATCAACGGAATACGAATCGGCAGTTTCTGCTCTATTGCAAGCGGGGTTATATTTCAGGAAAACCTGCACGATTATGAAAAGCTGACCACTTATTTCATAAGACAAAGGGTCTTTGGAGAAGCTTTAAGGATAGACAGCTATTCAAAAGGAGATATTGTAGTGGGAAATGATGTATGGATCGGGGCACAAAGCATTATTTTATCCGGAGTTTCCGTTGGTGACGGAGCTGTAATTGCAACCAACAGTGTGGTCACTAAAGATGTTCCGCCTTATGCCATCGTTGGCGGTTCGCCGGCTAATGTCATTAAGTACAGATTCTCTGAAGAGATCATCAATAAGCTGATGGAAATAGAATGGTGGAACTGGGACATTGAAAAAATAAAAAAGAACAGGCATCTGTTTGTAGAAAAACTGACCCTGGAACATTTAAGCAATATCATAGATTAAATCATATCATTGAAACACATCATGAACCATCAATCCCCTCTTTTCAGCATACTGGTCGCCAATTATAACAATGGCCGCTACTTTAAGGATTGCTTTGAGAGTATTATATCCCAGACCTATCAGAATTGGGAGGTCATTATTGTCGATGACTGCTCTACCGATAATTCCGTAGAGATGATAAGGAAGCTCATTGAGCATGATGAAAGGTTCAAAATCTATGTGAATGAGGAAAATAAAGGCTGTGGTTTTTCCAAAAGAAAATGTGCGGAACTTGCCGGAGGAGAGATCTGTGGTTTTTTAGATCCTGATGATACTATTACGTCCAATGCTTTGGAACTCATGGTCAACGCTCATGCCCAATATCCGGAAGCTGCACTCATTCACTCAAAATGCTATATATGTGATGATAACCTAAACATTTTAAAAGAGTATACCAACGGTAAAAATGTTAAGAGAAGAGATGATTTTTTAAATTTGGATGGCGAAATTTTCGTTTTTGCCGCCTATAAAAACTCCTTTTACAAAAAAACATCCGGAATTGACTCCTATTTTCAGCGTGCCGTTGATCAGGATCTTTACCTTAAACTCTATGAAGCAGGAGAAACAGTATATCTGGATGAATTCCTATATCTGTACAGGATCCATAACGGAGGTATTTCTACCAATACTAATATGAGAAAAGCAGAATATTGGCGTTGGGTGGTGAACATGAAAGCTGCAGAAAGAAGAAATATCAATATTGAAACGGTCTTTACGGACAATTTTGCTCAGATGCGGGAGCTTGAGCATTTTAAGCAGAAATATTATTCGTTAAGGAAATTTGAGGCCGTACAGAATTTTTATCTCAGAATTAAAAAAATATTCAAATGAAATTTAAATACCGCCCTCTCTGATTTAATGTTTTTACATTATTTTTGACGGCTGGTAAAATACACTGTCTGATGGCATTGATGGAAGAGCAACACAACAATACAGTCCCTTTGGTAAGCATCTGCATTACCACTTACAACCACGAAAAATACATAGAAGAATGCCTTAACAGCATTTTTTTACAGAAATTCGGTGGGTTGTACGAGATCATTATCTGTAATGACAACTCTTCGGATCATACGGAAGCCATTGTTCAGAAGATTATGTCTGAACATCCGAAAGGAAATACGATCAGGTACTTTAAAAATGTACCCAATCTGGGATATGTTAAAAATACATTATTCTCTTTTTCGAAAGCTTCGGGAAAGTATATTGCGATATTGGACGGTGACGACTCCTGGATCAATGATTCAAAATTGCAGCAGCAATACGATTTTTTGGAAGCAAACCCGGACTTCTCCTCTGTAGGTACGGATTCCAAAGTAATATATGAGGATCTTCCCCTTCCCAGTCACTCCTTCTCAAAGCATGCAGGTCAGGTACTTACCCGCGATCATCTGACGGATCTTAAAATATGCCAGACCTCAACCATCTTTTTCAGAAAAGAAATCCTGCGAGAAGATTTTCCTACCGATATCATCTCTGCAGACCGATGTTTATACTTACTGGCAGGATGTTTTGGAAAATTGAAGGTTTTGCCGGAGCAAATGGCCACTTACAGGCAGTTCAGCTCCAGTATTTCAAAAAACGTCACATACGAGGTCATGAAAAAGGATTTCGCCATTATCCCTTTTATTAAAAAACATAATCCCGAATACAGTACCTTAAAATTGAAAACCTATTTTTATTACACGCTGATGTCTTATTCAACGGTCATTTCAAAATCAAATTTTTACAGGGCAGGCATCGGGTACTTTTTTTATAATGTACTGTCAAAGTTTTCATTAAATCCCCTAAAGCTCTATTCAGCTATGAAGTGGAGCAGGCATACCATTAAGCAGAAGTATGAAATTAAAAAACAAAACCATAGTTTTGTTTAAATTATAACATTAAATAGTAACACAAGTATGATAATAGGTTCCGGACTTATTGCCAATTCATTAAAAAATATTGACTCGGAAGATATGCTGTATTTTGCTTCAGGAGTATCCAATTCTCTTGAAACCAGAGATTCAGAGTTTGAAAGGGAATTCTCTCTTTTGAAGCAGTGTATTGAAGAATACGATGGAAAAAAATTAGTCTATTTTTCTACACTCAGCATTTATGACCAGTCTAAACAGGACAGCCACTATGTGCTTCATAAGCAGGAGCTTGAAAATTATATCAAAAACAATGTTGAGGCTTACCTTATCCTGAGAGTCGGGAATATTGTCGGCAATGGAGGAAATCCGAATACGCTGTTCAATTTCCTTAAAAATCAGATCAGCAGCAATAATACCTTTGTATTGCACAAAAAGGCAAGAAGGCTTTTAATAGACATCGATGATATTGCTAAGTTTTTAGCGCACAATTGCACGGAAATCCATAATCAGACCATTAATCTGGCCTTTCCTTACTACTACGACCTGAAAGAGATCATCGATGCCGTAGAAAAGCAGATCAATAAAAATGCCGCATACAATGAAGTGGATGAAGGCGATTTTTATAAAGTAAGTTTTGATGAAAACATTGACCGTTTCTTCTCGGAAATAACTCCTCCGGAATATATCAACGCTTTGGCTAAAAAATACATCTAAAACAGACACCCATGCCTGAAGTTTTCTTTATAATAGTGACCTACAATGCCATGAAATGGGCTCAGAGATGCTTTACAAGCTTAAGGCAGTCTTCTGTTCCCTTAAAATGTATTGTCGTTGACAACGGCTCTACCGATGGGACTCAGGAATATATAAAGACCCATTTTCCCGAAGTAGAGTTCATCCAGTCCAAAGAAAATCTAGGTTTCGGGAAAGCCAATAATATCGGGATAGAAGAAGCCTATAAAAAAGGGGCGGATTTCTTTTACCTGATGAATCAGGACGCCTGGTTGTATGAAAACAGTCTTGAAAAATTACTGGAGGTGTACAATAGCCATCAGAATAAAGAAGAGATCGGGATCATAAGCCCGATGCATATTGACGGAACAGAAAAGCAGCTGGACATTTTTTTAGATAAATATATTGCCACTAATTTTGAAAAAACAAGGCTTATTTCAGATTTGTATTTTCAAACATTGAAACCTTACTATGAGATAAGTTTCATTAATGCAGCCCATTGGTTCCTGCCTAAAAAAACCATAGAGATCGTTGGTGGGTTCAATCCCTACTTTTTCCATTATGGTGAAGATAATGAGTATGTGAACAGGCTTCATTTCCATAAAAAGAAGATCCTGCTTGCCCCGGGAAGTAAAGTGGTGCATGACGGAAAACAGACATTGGGTAAAGTAGACTATAATAAGTATAGGGACCTCTCCATAGAGACCAAAATATTAAACCCTAATTACCCAAATGCCCTACAGCAGGAAAAAAACGCATTGAGGCAAAGCCTCATCAAAAATGCATTAACCGGAAATATCAGCCAGGCCAAAAACCTGCTTCAGCGTTATAATGAAATTAACCGAAATAGTGCCGAGCTGTTAAAAATTAAAGAAAAGATAACAAAGGAAAAGCATTCCTTTCTCAATTTATAACAAAAAGACTTATTTTTATAGTTCCTAAAAACAAAAATGATTATCATATCTTTGAAAAATTTATTACCCATATCAACAATTCATGATCAGCATTGTTAGCCCAGTATATCGAGCAGAAAAAATACTCCCTCTTTTGGTTTCTGAGATCTCTCATGCCGCTGAAAAAATAGGGGAAGATTATGAGATCATCCTTGTGGATGACAGAAGCCTTGATGATTCCTGGGAAGTGATGAAATCTCTGGCTAAAGAAAATGCTCATGTAAAAATATACCGCTTAAGCCGTAATTTCGGCCAGCATCCAACCATCATGGCCGGCCTTAGCAAGGCAACAGGAGACTGGGTTGTAGTAATGGATTGCGATATGCAGGATCAACCTAAAGAGATTGAAAAGCTGTATAAAAAAGCAACTGAAGGATATGATGTGGTTCTTGCCAGAAGAGAGATAAGAATTGACTCGGCACTAAAAAAGCTTAGCTCCAAAATCTTTTATAAGGTTTTCAATTATCTGGCGGGCATAGAAATCAATAACGAAATAGCCAATTTTGGAATATACAACAGAAAAGTGGTTCAATCCATACTGAAGATCAATGATGCCATAAAATTTTTCCCGCTGTTTGTTAACTGGGTCGGATATAAAACGACCACGGTTTCCGTAGAACATGCATCAAGGGAAGAAGGAAAATCCGCCTATAGCCTTTCAAGGTTAATTTCTCTGGCATTCAATGTTATTATTTCCTTTTCAGATAAGCCTTTAAAAATATTCGTAGGTTTTGGTTCCGTCATATCTTTGCTTTCCATTCTTGTCGCTGTTTTTTTTGCCGTACGGTATGTTGAAGGAAAAACTACTGAACCCGGTTTTAGCTCACTCATACTCTCTATCTGGTTCTTGTCCGGAGTGATTATCAGCTGTATAGGAATTGTGGGAATATATCTGGGGAAAACATTTAACCAAACCAAAAACAGACCTGTTTTTATAATCGATGAAGCTTATGAAAATTAATTTCTTACCCTGGGACAGTGATTTCTTCAGCAAAAAGATAGGAGATATCACCTTAGATCAGGAAGAGCCTGTAGATACTGAAAATTACGATCTTATTGTAGTAAAGCAACTCTCAGACTTTCTCATAGATTGGGAAGGCTATGATCTTAGCTTTAAAGAAACAAAAGTGAACTTCATAAAACCCCTGGATCATCTTCACAATATAGGATCAGGACTGGTTAAAGACTCTGACAACGAGGAAAAAGAAGAAGATTTCTTTAAAGAACTGGCCTATGAAAGCGGCAAAATGAGCCGTTTTTTACTGGATAAAAGCTTTGGTGAGGCCAAATTCAAAGAGCTGTATGATAGGTGGGTGATCAACAGCCTTAACAAAAAATTTGCCGTGAAAACCTTCTATATTGAAGAATCCGGAAAAGCGATCGGCTTTGTGACCGTTCAGAAGTATGATGATCTGGGAAAGATCGGGCTCATTGCTACCCATCCTGAATATCAGGGAAAAGGATTCGGCAGAAAACTCTTGCAGACAGCAGAAAACTTTTGTCTGGATAATGGAATGACCCATCTGGAGATCCCAACACAAAAAGAAAACATTCAGGCCTGTTCATTTTACAAAAAACAGGGCTACGAGATAAAAGACGAAATAATTATAAAACACTACTGGAAAAATGATTCCCTTTAACAAACCCTATCTTACAGGAAAAGAAACCAAATATATAGAAGAGGCCGTAGCCTCAGGAAAAATTTCCGGGAACGGTATTTTCACCCAGAAATGCCAGAAATTCTTTGAAGATACCTATGGCTTTAAAAAAGCTTTGCTCACCACCTCATGTACAGATGCCCTGGAAATGTGCGCCTTACTGGCCGATATCAATGCCGGAGATGAAGTCATCGTACCCAGCTATACCTTTGTATCATCCGCACTGGCATTCGTAAGACAGGGTGCCCGCATTATATTCGCAGATTCTTATCCCGATAATCCTAATATTGATGCTGATAAGATCGAAAAGCTGATCACTGAAAAAACAAAAGCGATCGTGGTTGTTCATTATGCAGGAATTGCCTGTGATATGGAAAAGATACTGGAGATTGCAGAAAAATATAACCTCATCCTGATAGAAGATGCAGCTCAGGCCATTGACAGCTATTACACCTTTAAAGACGGAACTAAAAAAGCATTGGGAGGTATCGGGCATTTGGGTGCTTTCTCTTTCCACGAGACTAAAAATATTATCTCCGGAGAAGGAGGAATGCTTACCGTGAATGATGACCGCTTTATTAACAGGTCAGAAATAATCTGGGAAAAAGGAACCAACCGCTCCATGTTTTTCCGAGGTGAAATCAACAAATACGGCTGGGTAGATACGGGCTCTTCATTCTTACCCAGTGAAGTGATCTCTGCCTTTCTTTGGGCCCAACTGGAAAATATTGATGATATCCAGCACAACAGGCTGAAAATATGGAACAGGTATTACGAGGGGTTAAAAAACAATCCGAAGATCTCTTTACCCGTTATTCCTGATTTTGCCACGAATAATGCCCACATGTTCTATATCGTCTGCAACGAACTGGAATCCAGGACTGAACTGATCAAAAGACTGAAGGAAAACAATATTTTAGCAGTTTTCCATTACCTTTCCCTTCACAAAAGCGAATATTATCTTCAGAAACATGATGAAAGAGCACTTCCGAATTCCGATCATTTTGAAGACTGCCTTCTGAGATTACCGCTATTTTATGAACTATCAGAAGCCGAGCAGGAAAAAGTAATCCGCATAATCAATGAATTTTAATAATTTTCCATGAAAGAAGTTAATCCAGAAATATTTAAAGACGAATATCAGGTAAAAAATGGAAAATATATTTTCATTCCTGTTCAGGAAGAAGTTGTCACCGACTTTCTTGATAAAATAAAATATAAAATAAAGAAATTCAATAAGGTATACAGCTCGCTCATCGAGATCATAAGCCCTGTTTATCCACAGCCTTTCTTTGATGCCAAAAGGATCATCCGTAACGAGATCAAAGGAAAAAAAGTGGTAGCCCTTAATCTGGGAAGCGGAAATTCCGATTTTGGAGACGATCTGCTGAATGTAGACCTTCTCCCTTATGACAATGTAGACGTTATATGTGATATCGAAAAAATACCCTTTAAGGATAACTCTGTAGATTACATCATCAATATTGCCGTTTTAGAGCATGTTCCTAATCCGCAGAAAGTCATTGCAGAGATCCACAGGATTTTAAAACCTGGCGGGAAGATCTATTGCTTTATTCCTTTCATGCAGCCTTTTCATGCTTCACCGTATGATTTCCAGAGGTTTACCTATGAAGGGATGAAACATCAGTTCAAAGATTTTGAAATTTTAAAGCTGAAACCGATAGGTCCCACTTCGGGAATGCTTTGGGTGGTTCAGGAATGGTTTGCACTGGTTTTCTCTTTCGGGATAAAGCCGCTTCATACGTTCCTGTATTTGCTTTTCATGATCCTTACCTTCCCGATCAAATTTCTGGATGTTATTTTACAGTATTACCCGATGAGTAAGAATATGGCTTCGGGCTTCAGCATCTGGGCACAAAAAAAGTAACTCATGGATAAAATTCAGTACAAATATGAAAACCTTTTAAGCCTGGTCTTTTTAATAGGAGCATTGTTTACAGGGTATATCGTCTATTCTAATCTGGATAAAGGTTTCATTTTCAATGATGAAGCCTTCTATTTATTTTTCTATAGAGATCATGAAACTTTACCTACAATAGATGCTACCAATTTCTACCGTATCTTTCATGTTTTCTTTACAGAAAATATTTATCTGTTCCGCTGTATTACTTATGGGCTTTTAAATATCTCCACATTTCTGCTCTTCTTTTTTATCAGCAGGTATTATAAGTTAAAAGTCAATGCACTTCTGATCGGTTTTTTAGGAGTGATGATCAATTTCCTTACCTGGCGCATCAGTAATATTGTCCTCCATCAATATATCGGAAATACGATCCTTATCAATATTTCCTTAACATGTATTTTACTATTCCTTATTTACCGGAAAGTATTCCCGCTTCCCATTGCAGGTTTTACATTAGGCTTGCTTTTGTTTGACGGTATTCCGCATACATTGGTTCTTATTCCGATCGCTGCTTTCCTTTTATTCAACTTCTGGAAAAACTCAAAAAAAACGATCATTTATATTGTTGCAGGCGGAATATTGGGGATCGCATTTTATTTTACCTTTATTGAAAGCTTTTCCAAGTTCATTTCCCAGCTGGAGTGGATCAAAATATATAAAGAGTTCCATACCAAACAGCATCCGAAACGTTTTTATATCTTCTGGATCCTTAAAGTAGCCGGATTTGTTTTTGCTCCTGTGGCAGTTTTAACAGGCTGGCTTCACTGGTTCTCAAAGAATAAGATCCGCGACCTGAATTATATCCTTATTATTCTTGCTGCTGTTTTCATTATTTCGAACTTCTTTTTCAGCTCCATTTATATCAATTATGTATTACTGGCTCTTCTGATCTACAGATATTGCCTGGAAGATATCAGCAATGAAAAAAAATCAATGCTCATTGTACTTTTTCTGATCCCGTTCGGGTTGTCATTCGGATCCGGAGCTTATTTTGAGGTCAGAGGGATGCTGTATAACATTTACTATTATATTGCTTTGGCGGTCATTATCCTTTCCCTGTATCAGGTAAGGTATTTTATGATCTTTGTGATCCTGCTTGCCTATCAGTGTTTTATATTTCCTAATATCTTAAAAGAAAGAGGCTGGAAAGATTTCGTCTTTACGGAACAGACGGAAAAGGTAAACATAGGCGGCCATGATCTGTATCTGGATAAAGAAAGAAAAAAAGATATTGAAGACCTCCGTCCTTACCTTCAAAATCAGCAAAATATCATCTACTCTAGCAATCATTTAATGGGCTATTTATATATTCTGAACGCAAAACCACCTATTTACTATTATTTTGCTTTGAAGAACTATGTGAGCTTCATTATAAAGAAAACCGGGAAAACGCCGGACGACTTCATTTATATAGAAAGTGACGATTATCCTTTCAGTCCGAAAGAAATTGTACCTTTGCAGTTTGTAAGCCAGCCGGAAAAATACAAAACAGTAAAAGCCGGAAGATTTACATTACACCTTCCCTCCCATTACCAGAAAAAATAAAAACACATGTGCGGAATAGCCGGAATAATAACCAATAACGCCCGAAATTACCAGACTATCATTCAGAAGATGACCGATGCCATGTCGCATCGCGGGCCGGACGCTTCCCATCATGAGTTTTATGAGAATGCTGCTTTAGGCCATCGAAGGCTATCAATCATCGATCTATCCGAAAATGGAAAACAGCCCATGTTCTCCAATACCGGAAAAGAATGCATTGTCCTGAATGGTGAGATCTATGGCTATCAAAGCATTAAAAATCAATACGCAGAATACCCTTACCGTGGAAGTTCAGATACAGAGGTGATTCTTGCTATGTATCAGAGGAAAAAGGAAAAACTCATCCATGACCTTCCGGGAATGTTTGCCTTTGCAATATGGGACGAGGAAAAGCAGCAATTGTTCTGCGCAAGGGACCGATTTGGAGAAAAGCCGTTTTATTATGCCATCGGTAAAAACAATGAATTTATTTTTGCATCCGAGATCAAGGCGATTTTAGCGTCGGGATTAATTCAGCCTCAGGTAAATAACGAAGCCCTTTCCCACTATTTACAGTATGGCTATGTGAATGCCTATCAAAGTATTTACAGCAATATTTTTACTTTACCACCTGCGCACCAGCTGATCTGGAAAGATGGTAAAGTGACCGTTTCAAGATATTACAGCCTTCCGGCAAAGGATCGGCACATAAGCTTATCCGATGCTAAGGAAGAATTTACCTATCTTTTAAAGAATGCCGTAAAAAAACAGCTTATTGCTGATGTAGAAGTAGGAAGCTTCCTGAGCGGTGGACTGGATTCCTCTTCTGTTGTGGCACTCGTTGCCGAATTCTTACCTCATCACACCACGATCAGTTTCGGGTATGACCACGAAGACAGTGAACTGAAATACGCTAAAGAGATCGCAGAGAAATATCATACCAATCATGTTGAGATACATGAACAAAAAAAAGATTTAGCGACCTCTCTTCTGCATGTCACTCCGTTCCTGGATGAGCCTTTCGCAGACAAGTCATTTATTCCTCATTATGAGATCTGTAAAAGTGCCAGAAAAAATCTCACCGTAGTGCTTTCCGGAGACGTAGGCGATGAATTATTCGGCGGGTATAATTTCTACACTATTGAAAATAAGCTGAAGAATCATTTCAGCTATAAAAATATAATGGCCCGATTCGGCATGAAGCTGTATCAGAAGATCAGGCAAACCTCTTTTATCACTCAAAAGAATCTGGAGTATGATAACATCCTGGATTTCCACCAGAATTTTGTAAGGAATTCCTTCAATAAGGAAGAAAGGATTGCATTAGGCATCACAGCAGATTATAAGCAGCCTTACAGCTTCACTCCTGATCCTGATTCCCTGAACGATATTATGCGGACAGACCTGGAAAAGTATGTTCCGGGCAATATGATGGTGAAATCTGACCGTATGGCGATGGCCAATTCTCTGGAAGTAAGGACTCCATTTCTGGATATAGATTTTGCGGAATTCTGTATCCAGCTCCCAGAACAGCTGAAACTGAACACAGAGAACGATAAGATCATCCTTCGCGAAGCCATGAACTCTTATTGGACGGAAACCATTCGTAACCGTCACAAGCAGGGCTTCGGAATGAGTGCTGCAGGTTGGTTTCAGGAAGAGAATTTAATGAAGCTGTCCAATGACCTGCTTAATGATAAGAATCAGAAAGTTTTTAATATCATTGATTATCATGCCGCTCAAAAGTTCCTGAATAAAGACCAGAAGCACTGGAATCTTTTACAGCTGGCACTTTGGGCACACAATAACCAATCTTTTTTATAATGTTTGAAGTTTCTGTAATCATCCCGGTTTACAATGCCTCCGAATTTTTAGAAAAGGCGGTACAATCTGCTTTGCAGTTCGGGGAAGTAAAGGAAGTTATTCTGGTTGAGGATCAGTCGACCGATAACTCATTGAAGATCTGTGAAAAGCTGGCTTCTGAAAATCCGCGGGTAAAATTATACCAGCATCCCGATAAAGGGAATCACGGAGCCGGGGCTACCCGGAATCTGGGGCTGGAGAAGGCTCAATCCGAGTTCATCGCCTTTCTGGACTCTGATGATTATTATCTGCCTAACCGGTTTGAAGCGGAAAAAGAGATCTTTAAAGACCCGAAAATTGATGGGATTTTTGGCGCCATTGGCGTTGATTTTCTGTCTGAAAAGGGAGAACAGGAGTATAATAAAAAGTTCAATTCCTCAAAACTGACTACTGTCAACTACCCTGCTGAAGGGCATGATGTGTTTAAAGGGCTTATCAATATGTCTGAAAAGCCTTTTGGCGTGTTTTTTCACCTGAACGGATTAACGATAAGAAGGGAAGCTTTAGTTAAACATTTACTGCAGTTCAATAAAAATTTAAGGGTTCACCAAGATTCGGATTTTATTGTGAAGTTGTCTTATCATACGCATCTTAAATCAGGAATTATTGATAAAGCTATTGCGATGAGAGGCATCCATGACAACAACAGGATCACTAAAATAAAAAAATTCTCTCCCGAGTTCGACAGAAGACAGTTTCTTCTCAGACAATCCTTATATGAATGGGCAAAAACCACCAATATGGACCCAAAGTACCGGGAACATATTTATCTTTTCTATCTTACATTTAGAATCGCTCGAAAAAAAGGTGTCTCAAAATTTTTTAACTTTGTATCTGCAATTCTGAGCAATCGCAATATTGTAAAAACGAGATACAGATATTATTATCTTCATAAATAACTGCACTGATGAAAATACCTTTGATATATGTTCCAAGAACCAAGTATAAATATTTCCTGGAAATCAATAAAAAATACCGATCTGAAAAATATATCATCCCTATCGGCAGGGACTGCCATGCCGCACATTCCCTCGATATCCTGAATATCCGCGAGCAGAGCCTTCCGTATGACTGGATCCGCCTGAAACCGATCCTGGGGCTTCAGATTGTAAGCAATAATATTAAGGAAAAATTTAAATATTTCCTTCAGGACCTCAAAAAAAATGAGGAAGGAAACACATACGCCGAAAAATATCCCAATGCCGAGTTTACCCATGCCAAAGCAGTATTGGACAATCCTGATCTGAGGAAAACTTTTGAAAAACGCTGCAAAAGATTGCTTGACCTTATCGGAAGCAAGCCTGTAGCTTATTTATATATTCTGGAAATAGATGACTTCAAGGGTTCTGAAGATGTGGATTTCTTTTATGATACGGTGATCGGCTTTACAGAGATCCTCAAACCAACCGATTCTCTCCATATATACATCAGGTTTGATGAAACGGTAGAGGAAAACCCTGAGATCTGCAAGCAGCTTATCGATAAAATACAACCTGTCAATCAGGTTTTTATCACTTCCTACATCCGCGAAAAAGAAAAATACGGGATCTGGGGAAATGAAAAAGCTTATCCTCAACTATATAAAAGCTTAAATCTCGACATTAAGCAGATCTTCCCGAAAATATTAATAAAGTAATAATTCCGTTTTTTTAAATCATATTGTGATAAAGGTTTCCGTAATAATTCCTGTCTATAATGCTGAAAAATATGTCTCCCAAGCCGTAGAATCAGCGCTGAATCTTGAGGATGTATATGAGGTTATTTTAGTAGAGGATAAGTCCCCCGACAATGCCTTACAGGTGTGTCAGGAACTTGCGTCCCGATATGACCGGGTAAAACTTTACCAGCATCCGGACAAAGGAAATCACGGAGCCGGAGCCACCCGGAATCTGGGACTGGAAAAAGCGACCGGAGATTTTATTGCCTTCCTTGATGCTGACGATTATTATCTTCCCAACCGGTTTGATGCCGAAAGAGAACTTTTCAAAACCCCCGATGTGGAAGGTGTATATGGAGCTTTAGGCGTACATTACTATTCCGAAAAGGCTAAAGAACAGTATTACAGTTTATTTCAGGATCATTTAACTACTGTTTACAAAAACCACCCTCCTGAAGATGTCTTCCCGGGGCAGATCCATATGAAAGGAAGCTTTGGCCTTTTCAGCATTGATGCCCTGACTATCCGCAGGGAATCTATGATAAAGAAGCTCAATCCCTTTTTCAAAACCCATTTAAGGCTTCATCAGGATACGGAATTCTTATTCCGCCTGTCCTACTACCTGAAACTTTATCCGGGTATCGTGGATAAGGCTGTGGCCATGCGAGGTGTTCATGAGGATAATAGGATTACTCAAGTGGACTCCAGAAAGGTAAAGCCGTCTTCAACCCGGGTTTTGCTCTGGAAAGAAGTAAATCATTGGGCACAGGCAGAACAAAGCATTCCGGGGAATATCAAGCTTCATATCGAAAGGATGTACCGCAGCTTTGAAATAGCCAATGCTCCGCTTTTAAGAAAATGGAGTATGATCTTCAGATACCTGATCACGGATTTTCAGAGTATACGTTCCGGGTTATATAATATTAATTTCCGAAAAGATCTTTTTTAGTTCGGTTTTTTATTCTGAAGAATAGAATCAGCGATCTGCGCGGTAAATACTTTGCCGGACTCTTTGTACATATGGTTTCCATCTGTATAAATGTATTTACCCATATCCGAAGAGAAATCAAAAAACCTGACTCCGTTTTTTTTTGATATTTGACGC
Source organism: Chryseobacterium defluvii (assembly GCF_014204415.1). Taxonomy (GTDB): domain Bacteria; phylum Bacteroidota; class Bacteroidia; order Flavobacteriales; family Weeksellaceae; genus Chryseobacterium; species Chryseobacterium defluvii_A. Next base: position 206,404 of record NZ_JACHLE010000002.1, read on the forward strand.
ATCTTCATACTGAAATCAGACGCGTATGAATGTTCCAGCTGCATAAGCCTTTCCGAAGCCGGAATTCTTACCAGATATACCTCTCCTTTCCCTTTCAGATAACCGATCATATCTTCCAGAGCTTTTATACGATCCTGCGAAATAACCTGTTTTGAGGCAAAACCAATATATTCCTTTACCTTTTTATCTTCCCTTTTTCTGATGGTATCCGGAGTAATATCTACTGAGACTTCCATCCAGCCGTTCTTATGAAGGTAGGTATTGGATCTGGCCACTGCCTCCCTATCCCTGTATATATTGAACCAGCTTTTACTGAAATTCCTGATAAGGTATTCGTAGTTGGGATCCATATCATAGAAGATCATGCTGTTCAGTGAAGAGACTTTCTCCGGGAAATCTTCCACACTTTTGATATCCTTACTGACTGATAAATTCCAGGGATCAACCGTCAAAATAAAGATCCCGTTCTTTGTATCAGGATTAATCTTTCTTTTTAAAGCTTTAAGGTAAACCGGACCGTAGGGAGAATCCCCGATATTAAAAGCGAAATTATTGAATGTTCTGCCTTTAAATTTGCCATCCAGAACGTCCGGAACAACAGCCTGCACACCCCTGGAATCCCCTAAGATCATATCCGATGGTTTCGGGCCGGTAAAATGCCTGTAATTATCATCCGTATTCCCATCAGCAAAACTGCCCAGATATAATAACACGGCAATGATCCCAATAATGTATAGTGATATTTTAAATAAAAACTTTTTCATAATCAGAACTGTTCATAAATGAAATTACCATTACCAAAAACCCCAAAGTACATAATCATAAAGATAAGGAAAACGTAAACCCCTCTTCTGATCCACGGATTATACCTGCTGATCTCAAGCCCGTGTTCCTGGTCTTTATTCAGCCAGTCGATCAAAAGCAGAATTCCTATTAAAGCTAAGATCTTAAGCTTGATAAACTGTGGAACGGAAAAGAAAGACAAGCTGAATACCCTGCCGTACATTCCCACAGCATCCGTAAGAGTAGGTGCCGTAAAAAGAATGAAAGCGAAACACACGATCACCATGGTCAGCAAGACATTCCCCAATTCCTGAAAAGTTGGAATCGGCTTGGTGAATTTTTTCTTTTTGTTCAGTTTATTGGTCAGAATTAAGGGAATATAATAAAGGCCGTGAAGCAATCCGAACAGAACAAAAGTATATTTTGGCCCGTGCCATGCCCCGATCAGGATAAAATTCAGGATAATGGCGGCAATAAGCCCTTTTTTCTCATAATCCCGGAACTGGATCACCAAAGGGGTGAAAACATATTCCGTGAGCCATGAAGTGAGGGAAATATGCCATTTTCTCCAGAATTCCGCAATGTTCTGGGCAAACAGGGGAAAGGCAAAGTTTTTGGTGATATTGAATCCTAAAAGCCTTGCAAAACCGATTGCCATATCCGAATACCCGGAAAAATCCGCATAGATCTCGAACAGGAACAAAATGGCCCCGAAAGCAACCGTACTTCCAGAAAGGTCTTCATAATTCCGGAATATATTCTGCGTGATCGGCGTAATACTGTTTGCTACCACTAATTTTTTGAAGGCTCCGTACAGGATCTGCCTGGCTGCATCTGAACCGGTTTCCACTGTGAAAACCCGTTCTTTTTTCAATTGGGGAAGCAGTAGCCCGCCCCTGTCTATCGGGCCCGAGGTCATACTTGGGAAGAAAGCGATATAATTGAAAAACGTCACAATATCAGTCTCCGGTTTCAGCTTTTTGTTCTTGATATCAAGGAAATAACTGATGATCCTGAACGTGTAAAAGCTGATCCCCAACGGTAAAATGATCGTCAGGGTAAGCGTATTTTGTATATTGAACAGCTCTGCAAAAGAGTCAATAAAAAAATTGAAGTATTTAAAATAAAATAGGGTTCCTATGGCCAGAATGAGTCCCAGATTGAGGAAAATCTTTTTGTTCTTCCCTTCACTTTCACCAATCTTCTGCCCTAAAAAATAAGCGGCTGCCGAACTTCCGATAAGAAGTGCCAGAAACCTCCAGTCCCAGTACCCGTAAAAAACGAAACTGGCAATGAGCAGCAAAAGATTCTGTAATTTCAGATTCTTCCGGAATACGAACCAATACAGCCCAAAAAAGACAGCAAAAAAGAGGATAAAAACAATAGAGGTAAACTGCATCAGCTTTTATTTATAGATTCAATTGAGGTTAATAATGTGAAGCATCCAGGAAGAGATGGTTCCCGTTAAAATGTTTTCCTCCGTTGATGCAGAGATCGATCATATTGGATACATCCCTGCTTTCAAGTTTATCTTTCAGCGGATAGCCGGAAAGTATGGTTTCTTTCATCCTCTCATCCATATTTTTATGAAAATCCGTAGGAATAAAAGACGGAGATATGGAATTGCAGGTGATCCCGAATTTCACATTTTCTACCGCCCAGCTTTTACTCATCTGAAGCAGATAAGCCTTATTGGAATTATAGGCGGATGTTCCCATCGCCGGTGAATTGAGTGACGATGAAAGAATATTGATGATCCTTCCGTATTTTTTCTTCCGGAAAACATTGATGCATTTCTGGGTAACCTGTAAGGCAGGCATCACATTGTTCTTAAAATCATTCAGGAACTTGTCAGCGTCCGTTTTATGAAAATACGTATCTATGAAGGTTCCGTTATAATAGTTGTTGATAAGGATATCCGGATCAAAAGTCTCAATTTCTGCTAAAAAAGCCTCTAATTGCTCAGCAGATGTAAGATCTACCTGAAATGCTTTTGCATTGGCAAATCGGGCCTCTATTTCTTTGGCAGATGCTTCGGAATGACAATAGGTGAATAATACATCATACCCTTTTTCCAAAAGGTATATATTGATCTCTTTCCCTATTCCGGATGAACCTCCGGTTAAAACTACTCTATTCACGTCAATTCTTTTATATGTATTTTCCCTGAGGCTACAATCTTATTGTCCGTATTGATAAATCTGAACTTGAAAGTATTGACCTTTACAGCCTCGGACTGGTCGGCGACCACCGCTTCAAAATTCAGGATATCATCCAGATAAACAGGATTTTTATAATTTATGCTTTGTGAAATGATCATTACTTCTTCCGAAGGTAAAAGTTCACCAATGAAATAAGAGAGAAAGCCATTCAGAATATTCCCGTGCATCACTTTTGCCTTAAAGCCTTTACTCCGGGCAAATTCATCATCAACATGCAGGGAATTCCAGTCATCAAAAATATGGAGGAAACTGTTATAAGTACTTTCATCAACCTTAAATTGATGCTGAAATTTCTGATTAAGCTTTAGGATCATCTTATTTTGTCAATATACAGTCGATCATTTCTCCAACATTGTTCCAGCTTTGGATCTCTGAAGAGGTAAAACGTACCCCGAAGGCTTTTTCTACCGCTACAATCAGCTGAATATGGGAAAGAGAATCCCACTCTTCAATATCTTCCGCTGTTGTTTCGAAGTTTAATACGATTTCTTCATTATCCAGTTCTTCACGAAAAAGCCCGGTCAGTTTTGTTAAGATTTCATTCTTGTCCATAATGTATATTATTTTAATTGTTTATTAATTGTTCTGTTTTGCTCACAATGTAGACTTCTTTATGCTGATATTCTTCTACATTAAGCACCCATCTGCCTTCTTTACCTTCAAATCCCAGTCTCTCATAATGATCCTGTACCATCTGGTTTTTTGCCGTCGGGAGATACTCTCCCACTACATATTTATACCCGTTCTTTCTGGCGGTCTCTACAATGGTATTCAATGTAAAGTCTTCCATTCCTCTTTTTAGAACACGGCAGCTCATCAACCAGGTATCAATGAAAAGGGTTTCAGGGTCTTTCTTTTCGAGAACGATAACGCAGATCAGCCCGTTATCACCATATTTATCTTCCAGCGTGAAAGAAATGGTGTGGTGATTCTCCGAACTCATAAGTGTTTCGACTTCCTGTTCCGTATATCTTATCGTTCTCAGGTTGAACTGATTGGAGCGCTGGGTCAACTGGGAGACTCTCGGTTTGGAAAAGGTATTGAATGACTGAACATCGGAGACCATATTCATGCTTTTAAGGAAATCTTCCACATTGGTAAAGCTGTCAAGGGCAATGGCTCTTTGAGCTTCTACCTGATATTGCTTTGTCCTTTCGGCATCATTTTCAGAGAAACTTGCCGTCTCGAAAAGATTTAAGCTGTATAGATATTCCAGGTATTCTGCAGGATCTTCAGGAAGTTCGGGAACGCAAACATCGGGAAGGTTTTCTCTTACAAGGTTTCTTTCGAAAGGGTTATCATCCAGGAAAACCATGGAATCAAAGCCAATATTCAATATGTTTTGGATCTTTCTGATGTTATCTGCCTTGTTTTCCCAATTGGCTACAAAAACGGCAATATCATCCATTCTAAGGACCATATCAGGATGCTTCTCGAAAGGTTCTTTCGCTTTATCTTCATCATTCTTGCTGCAAACTGCCAAAATAATACCTCTCTTTTGTAAAGATTTTACCCAATACTGGAATTCCGTAAAGGCTTTTCCTATACCCAGGCTTCCGATCTGGATCTTTTCAAGGCCGTCATCACCGATAATTCCGCCCCAGGTCGTATTATCCAAATCCAAAATAAGGCATTTTTTAAATTTACCTTCAATGGAAGATACAATGCTTACCACATGGTGGGCTACGATAGGCAAGGCATCAATAGACAATACCATTTCCGTGTTCACATAAATGCTTGGGGAAAACATGAAGTTTCTTCCCCATTTATTTTGAATGGAAGCCAGATCGGCGATAAAAAGATTGTTTTTTTTAACAGCCAGTTCTGATAACAAATAGTTGAGCTTATTCTGCTGATAAACGAAGGATGATTCCACCTTACTGGCAAAATTCCCAAAAACCTGATTATCAATCCCGGAGAAATTAGCATATATCACTTTACTTTTGATCCTGCTTTGGATGGTCTCATACAGCTCTTCTATATAACTGATCTTATTCTGGGCAAAAACATGCTGGGAATTATAATTCTTATAGTACTGGGACAGTAATTTGTGCGAAGATTCAAAAAGGATGGTATAATCCGCATTGAATTCATAATATTCGGAGGTAGGATCCAAAATCTGACGGGAAACCTGCCCGAAATCGGCTTCAAAAACTTCCAGATCGAAGCCTTCGTCCACAGCAGCACCCTTTAATGCAAGATTTAAAAACTGGGTAGCCGTATCACCCAACAGGGCTACTTTAATTTTCTTTAGTCCTTCCGGTTTTGTCTTTATGTTTTTCTTTAGTTCTGTAAATGTCTTCATCATAAGTTTATTAGAGGGTTCGAAAATACGATTAATATAGCTTATTAGCAATCAATTAAGGGATAATATATCCTGTGCAACAACCGCCGAAAATCTATTCATAGATTCCGGCTCCAGATGTACCTCATCTGTCCATTGGTAATTATTTGACGTGTCATTATAGTTAACGTAATGCACTCCTTCTTTGGCCGCAATTTCGATCATTCTCTTATCAAAATCGGGGTAATATTTATTCTCTATGGCATATGGCACTTTATTCACCGGCATCCTGACCATGAAAACCTTTCCATGATTTTTAAGAAATTCTATGGTCCTGGAGAGGTAGGCCAGCCTGTTCTCCGAAATTTTCAATCCCTGTACCCTGTATTCAAGTTCCTTCATTTTCCCGGCATTGATCCTGGCCTGCTTTTCCGGTGAATTTCTTTTGATGATCTTCCCGTTTACTTTCCCGTTATCCAGGATCTCCACTTCTGCGATCACATTTTTAGGCGGACGGATCTTTTTATTGATCTCGTTCGTAATGGAAAAATTATAGTTTTCCAATAAATACTCAATATTCGGGTTAATCGCCACCAAAGAGGTTTGTGCTACGGATTTATCATTTTCGACATAGTATTCCGCTTCATCCGGTTGCGTCTTATCCACCATCAGAGCAGTTGGTTCAACGGTTACGATGAACACCCCGTCCTTAGTATCCGGATCTGTTTTCTTTTCTATGGACTCCAGGTATTTTGGTCCGTAAGGTGAATGCGCCCAGGTGAAGGCATAATCATACAGGTCTGCATTGGGATATTTTTTATGGATAATGTTATCCATGATTTCAGGATTCATGGAAGCAGCCCTGGAACTTCCCAGGATCAGGGAGTTTTGCTGCGGAGAAGTAAATCTTTTATAGAAATCATCCGATTTTTCTCCTGTAATGTATATGGCATACCCAATAAACAATAAAGGGAGTATGGAAAATGCAGTTAATCTTAATAGTGATTTTTTCATGATTTAAAATTGTGCATAAATAAACCCTTTAGGAGCTATATAAAACAAAAATACCAAAAACACCAATACGTAATAGAATCCCCATCTCAGAGCCACATTCTGCTTCACCAGCATTTCTTTGATGGCATATTCCTTATCTCTTCCGATCCATTCCACAATAAGCATGGAGATGATAAGAAGCACGATCTCTTTCTGAACCGGATAATTCGGAAGCTGGAAAAAAGAAAGTGAGAAAATCCCTTTGTAATAGTTGACCGCCATTTCCATATCTTTTACAAAAAAGAGGATCATCAGCAGGGTGAACAGTACAAAGGTTACCGGGATATTTTTCAGCTCTTCTTTAGTAGGAATAATATTATTTGAGCTTTTCACTTTCTTATTCATTTTTCCTTTCCAGATCAGGGGAATAAACATAATTCCGCTGACAATGCCATGAAATATATAATGCCACTCGGCCCCATGCCAGAAACCCACCACTAAAAAGTTGACCATAATAGCCATGATGAGTCCGTATTTATCATAATCCCTGAATGTAATGGACAAAGGCGTAAATACATATTCCGTTAACCATGAAGTAAGTGAAATATGCCATCTCCGCCAATAATCCGCAACATTTTGGGCAAATAAGGGATAATTGAAATTCTGCTGGATCTTAATGCCCAACAGCTTTGCAATCCCCATCGCCATATCGGTATATCCCGAAAAATCCGAATACAATTGTATGAAATACAGCATTGCTCCTATGAATAAGGCACTGCCATTCAACGTATGATACGATTCAAATAAAGGAGAGGTAATCGTGGCAATATTATCTGCGATCACGAGTTTTTTGAATAATCCCCATAAGATCTGCTTCAGGCCATCTGTAAATTGAGTGGAAGAAAAATCTCTTTTATCTTTTATATTATTTAAAAAAGGCGTTGCCCGGTCTATAGGCCCTGCAATGATGCATGGAAAGAATGCAATAAAAACCGAGTAATTCAGAAGTGACGGAATTTCTTTCAGTTTATTGTTCCTGATATCCAGTAAATACCCCATCATCCTGAATGAGTAAAAACTGATCCCTATCGGGAAAAGAATATTCAGGAGCTTCATCCTGTCCCGGATCCCGAATAAATTTAAAAGCTCGTTGAAATTTTCAATAAAGAAGTTAAAATATTTAAAATACAGAAGCTGGATCAGGATGAGGAAAACACCCAATCTTAACCAATGGACCTTCGATTTTCCTTCAGCACTTTTTATCTTATTTCCTATGAAGTAAGTAACTCCAGTGGAAATGATAAGCAACGATAAGAATTCCCAACTCCAACTTGCGTAGAACACATAGCTCCCTATGAGTAAAAATACGTTCTGGATCTTCGAATTTTTCCCCAAAAGGTAATAAACCAGAAAGAGTATGATAAAAAAGGCAATGAAACTGTATGAATTAAGCAGCATAGATTCTAATTCTTATTTAGACATAATGGTCTCCACCATTTCTCCTACATTATTCCAGCTCTGGATCTCTGAAGAAGTGAAACGCACACCAAATGCTTTTTCTACTGCTACGATCAGCTGAATATGAGAAAGGGAATCCCATTCTTCTATATCATTGGCTGTAGTTTCCGGGGTGATAATTATTTCATCATTATCCAGTTCTTCCCGGAAAATGCCTGTAAGTTTATTTAAAATTTCATCCATTGTATATATATTTTTCATTACTTCTCCTGTAAAGCTTTTTCCAAAAGCGGAGCTGTTTTTTCTGAAATGATCTTTGAACCTCTTGCATTAAGGTGCCCATAGTCCCATCTGTTCTCATACAGATAAAATTCCGGGTAAGCATCCGGGTCTGCCAGGCTGATCACCGGAACATTTAATGCTTTCTCATAAATTTGTAGTTTTTTGGCATCAGGCTCTACCGGCCCCGGAATAAACATAATGAGATGAATACCTCTCTTTCTGCATTTTTCCGAAAGTTCACTGATCTTTTCAATAAAAGCTTTGTTGGGAGTGTACTGACGCTTATCTGCATGATAGTATTCCAGCCTTTCTTTAATAGCAGCCTTCAGTTTCTTTTCCTCTGTTCTTGGCACCATGCTCTTTTCCAACGGAAAAAAACCATTATTTTCAGAAATCAAGAGATTGGTCTTTTCCCGCACCTCTCTTTCATCAATGCATTTATTAAAATGAAAAACATTCAGAATAAAAGACCCCAGTGACAAAGCCATTTGCTTATAGTCTTCTGCCTCTTTATGGAATTTCATAGCGAAAAAGGTGTTTTCATAGTTGAAAGCACCAAAGCTCCGTTCTGTTTTGAAGTTGACTTTTGTTATTTTTATTTTATCCTGAAGTTCCAGCACAATATATTTTGGCCTAAAATCGGGCTTGCTGAGAATATATTCCAGGGTTTGGAAGTTCTCCAGGTCAAAACCTGCATTAGCTCCTAAATTATAAGATTTTATTCCCTTGATATTTTCATCAATCACCTTGCAGTCGATCTGATCATTGATCTTCGAGCTTCCTATGAAATACATATTGTATTCCGGATGTTTTTTCAGGAATTCCAGCTTTGCATTCAGAAAAGCATAAGAATAATTGCTGTTCGGGCTAAGAGCCAGCTTTATCAGGCCGATAATGAACATGATCGCTATAAATAAAGATAATATGGAAATAAATCTTTTCATTTAAAACTGGAAATAAATAAATTCATTACTGCCGAAATTAGCAAAATTCAATATCAGATAGGCTACTAAAATATAAATAACTCTCTGTAAAACAGGTTTTTTATCCTGTATCTTCAATCCGTAATCATGGGTTCTGTTCATCCATTCCGTGATCAGCATAAAAGCGATCAGCGCAAATAATACACCCCTGAACTGTGTAGGGAATGCAAACAGGCTGTCGTTAAAAATCCCTTTAATATATCCTATCGCATGGGAAACGCTTTCTGCCCGAAAGAAGATCCATGCAAAACAGGTAAGGGTAAACGTTATAATGATACTGAAAGTTTCCTTTAATGAGGGAATGATCCTGTTCATGGCCACCACCTCCAGGTTATGCCTGTTCTTTTCAGCGATCAGCAATGGAAGGAAAAATAAGGCGTTAAGGCCGCCCCAGATAATAAAGGTCCAGTTGGCGCCATGCCAAAACCCACTCACTAAAAATATGATAAAAGTATTCCTTATCTTCATCCACATTCCACCCTTGCTTCCTCCCAAAGGAATATAGAGATAATCCCGGAACCATGAAGAAAGTGAAATATGCCACCGTCTCCAGAATTCTGCAATATCTCTTGAGAAATAAGGGTAAGAGAAGTTTTTAAGCAGCTCTATTCCAAATAGTCTGGAAGTTCCCAAGGCAATATCGGAATATCCTGAAAAGTCTCCATAGATCTGGAAGGCAAACAAAACAGCGCCTAAAACCAGATTACTGGCACTTTCCGTATGATAATTGGTGAAAATTTCATTGACAATAGGCGCACAGTTATCTGCGATCACCATTTTTTTAAAGAATCCCCAAAGGATCTGGGCCATTCCGTCCTTTGCCTTTTCGTAATCAAAAGTTCTTTTTTTCTGGATCTGCGGAAGAAGATGGGTGGCCCGTTCGATAGGCCCCGCAACCAATAATGGAAAATAGCTCACAAATACGGCATAATCCACATAATTTCGCTCTGCAGGGATCCTTTTTTTATAAACATCAATCACATAAGACAATCCGTGGAAAGTGTAGAAAGAAATTCCGACCGGCAGGATGATCTTAAGTACCCACATGTTAACTCCAAATCCGAATGCATGAAGTAATTCCGCAAAGTTCTCTATGAAAAAATTATAGTATTTAAAAAAGCCTAAGAAGCCAAGATTGATCACAATACTTAAGGTAAGCCAGAAGGTTGCCTCTTTTTTGGTTTTACTGTTTTCAATTTTAATTCCTGAAAAATAATCCAGTCCTATGGAAAACATCAGAAGAAACAGAAAACGCCAGTCCCAGCAGCCATAAAAATAAAAACTGGCTACCAAAAGAAGCATATTCTGATACTTATAGTTCTTATTGCATACCTGCCAGTATAAAATAAAAACTATAGGAAGAAAAATGAGAAAAGCAATAGAATTAAAGAGCATAGAATTTCTTCAATGTAAACAAAAATTACTTTATAAAAACTCCAATGTACTTCCCCTCGTACTCTACAACGGTTGTTTCGATGTTATTTTTTTCGCAAAAATCCTGATAAGCCGAATTATCACCAATATCATCACTGATGAAAGCTCCGCCTTTTCTTAAATGCTTATAAAGCTCATTATAAGCCCAGAATCTTCCGTTATAGCTTTTATCCGAATCATAATGAACGACATCAAAATCTGTATTTTCCGCAAAGATCTTAGGTAAGGATTCCTTATCGGCAAATCTGAACAGCTTCCAGCTATTCTTAAGATATTCAGGAACTACATATCCTACATATCTGTCCCCGTCCTGAGCCAGATAAGGCATATCTGAACTATATAGTGTTCCGCTTCTTTTTTCTAAAGACAAAAGAGCAGCCAGTGAAGACCAGCCATAAGCAACACCTGTTTCCACCACATTCCCGGCATGGGTAAATTCACAGGCATAATAGATAAGCTCCAAGGCACCTGCACCACCCATTTTCACGGGACATTCGACTTCTTTTTGCTGTGCCGTTTTTAAAACTTCCTGAAAACTGTTACGGAAATTGGATATTTCCAATCCGAAAAGACGGGAAACCGCTTCCTGCTGAGAAACTGCTTTAGAAGCAGCCCAGGAATTCGTTTTTTCTTTACCCTTAAAGGCATTATTCCTGTTAATAGTGTTTTTAATAATTTTCCTGCCTAATTCGGGATAAAGATCCGGCCTTTTAAGGTAGGCGATAAATGTTTTGAGAACCCTTGTTATTTCGCTCACTGTGTCGGTTTTAAAGGCACAAAAATAAGATTTTTTTTTGATTTCCATAAAAACAGGGTATCTTTGTGACAATCAAAGGATAAAATTTAATATTCAATTTATGTTCTATAATTTCCTTGAGAAAATTAACAGAAAAATTCAGCTTTCTATTCTTAAAAAGCATCCTAAAGTATTTTTTAAAAATATCAGATTGGGTGCCGGTGCCGGTTTTGTCCTTGATAAAGACCTGGAAAAGTTAAGTATAGGCCATTCTGCCGATTTTAGAAATTACATCAGCATTCTTGTCCTGAAAAACGCAACATTGGAAATAGGAGACCGTTTTTTCATGAATAATTTCTGTTCAATCAACTGTATGGAATACATTTCAATAGGCGACAACACCTTATTTGGTGAAAATGTGAAAATTTATGACCATAATCATGCTTATGAGACTACCCCGGTATTCAAAGTGCATTCATCAGAATTCACCAAAGCTCCCGTAAAAATAGGAAGCAACTGCTGGCTCGGAAGCAATGTGACGATTCTAAAAGGGGTGACAATAGGTGACAACTGTATCATAGGCGCCGGCTGCACGATCTACAAAGATATTCCGGCCAATACCCGCGTGATCAATAAACAGGATCTAACCTTCACTCCGCTTTAAAATTATCATGAAATTTTCAATACTTATCGCCCATTATAATAATGCGGCACTCTTTAAAGACTGTTATGAGTCCTTACTGAAGCAATCCTATAAAAACTGGGAAGCCGTTATTCTGGATGATGCGTCTTTAGAAAAGGAAAAAGAACAAATTAAACAGATCATAGCAGGAGACGAAAGGTTCAGGTTCTTTGAAAATGAGAAGAACTCCGGTGTAGGCGTTACGAAGAGTAAGCTTATTGAGCTTGCAACCGGCGATATCTGTGGTTTTGTGGATCCCGATGATGCCATCCTTCCGACAGCCATTGAAAAATCAATCAGTATATTCAGGCAGAAAAGGGATGTAGTGCTGGCTTATTCACAGTTTATGACCTGTAATAAAGACCTTCAGCCTGTTTCTCCGTTCAAATCCGCAGCACAGGTATTGAATGATGACCCTTATTTTTTTAATTATCCTATTCAGATCGCCCATTTCGTAACGTTCCGGAAAGATATCTATGAACAGACCGAAAAAATGAATGCCGACATGAAAATCGCGGAAGACCAGGATCTGTATCTAAAAATGTATGAAAAAGGGAAAGTTCAGTTCATCAATGAGCCTAACTATCTTTACAGGACCCATTCCGGCGGGATTTCCCAGAACGATAACAGGCCCAGATCAAGAGAATATTTTGCACAGGTTATTTTTAATGCCATGAAACGCAGGGGCCTGAAAACAATACATGGCAAGACTGTTCCGGACAGCTATACAGATCCTAAGGAAATTTTTTCCTTATTGGAATATCAAAACAAGGTATCCTACAGAATTAAAAAGAAATTGAGAATATATATAGAACAAGTCTTTGGATAATATGAATAATCATAAAATAAAAGTTCTTTTCAGGCACCGTTCTATGGAAATGGGAGGTGTGGAAAAGGTTATTTTAAGTATGCTTCAAAATCTCGATCGTGAGAAATTTGCTTTTACGGTATGCCTGAATATGAATCAGGGAGCCTTGCGCAATGAATTCCCGGAATATGTAAGAAAAGTACACATTACGGACGGAAAGGAAGATTTTTCTAAAAATTCTGTTATTCAGAAACTGCAGCTTGCCAAAAGAAGGTTAAAACTAAAACAGGCCGAAAAAAGCCCCAAAATTGCAGAAAGCCTTCTGAATGAAAAGTACGATGTGGAAATTGCCCCTACCTATGCTGCCTTCTCATCTGTTTTAAATTCAGGTAACAAAAGCTCAAAAAAGATCGGATGGTTCCATTCGGATATTACCATACCCAAGATCCAGCCGCTGGTTCCTGAAATTTTAAGGCAAATTCCCCAATTTGATTATTTCATTTTTGGTTCCCAACAGACAAGGGATATTCTGGTGGAAACGTATCCTGAATTAAAATTACCTGAGAATCAGGTAGTCCTGAACGCTATTCCTATTGAAGAATTAAAACAAAAAGCAACAGCATTCAAGCCCGAGCTTCCCAATAAACCCGTTTTTGTATCCGTCGGAAGACTGCACAGCAGAAAAGGGTTTCACAAATTAATGGAAGCCCACGCTAGGCTGCTGAAAGACGGATTTGATCATCACATCATTATTATAGGTGATGGTGAGGAAATGGAAAATTTAAAAAAGCAGGCCGAAAACTTAAAGGTTACCCATAGTTTCGAATTACTGGGATCTATGATGAATCCGTATCCTTATGTGAAAAATGCCGACTTTTTTATCCTTCCCTCTGAGTCGGAAAGCTGGCCGCTGATTATCGCAGATTCGCTGATCCTTCAAAAGCCCATTATTTCGACCAATGTGGGTGGAATTCCGGAAATGATCGTCCATGAGAAAACAGGCTACCTCATCAACTACGAAACAGATGAAATGTACGATGCCATGAAAAAATTCATGACCGATCCTGATCTGATTCCCGGGATAAGAGAAAATCTCACTACTATTGAAGAACAATTTGATAATCAGAAGATATTCGATGCCGTAGAAAATATAATCTTAAAACTGACACAACAATGATGCTATTATACCGGATCATCATAAAAATCCGTACCATGTACCAGGAGATGATCAAAAATATTACCATAAAGATTGCCATAGACAATGGATTAAAGGTTGGAGACAATTTATATGTACAGGGTATCCCTAATTTTGGCTCCGAGCCTTTCCTTATCGAAATAGGAGACAATGTAACGATCGCCGAAGATATTTCCTTCATCAATCATGGCGGAGATGGGCGGGTAACCAAAAGAATTGAAGCCTACAAAGACGGCAGAACCTTTGGAAGGATCAAGATCGGCAATAATACTTTTATCGGAAAAGGAGCGATCTTATTACCTGGGGTTTCTATCGGGAGCAACTGTATCGTTGGATCTCTGAGTGTTGTAAGCAGTTCCATTCCGGACAATACCGTTTATGCCGGTGCGCCTGCAAAATTCATTTGTACGATTGAAGAGTATGGCGAGAAATTATTGGCCAATAATACTGTATACCCCCGCGAACTGGAAGCAAACCGTCCAAAACTGGAGGAATATATTGCCAAAAACCTCCCTCACACTTACAAACCTGTAAAAAAGTAAATATTGAAAAAAAAGAAAATCCTCATTCGTATAGGTTCTTTGCGTCATGGTGGTGCAGAAAAAGTCCTGGTTACTTTTTTAAAGAATATTTCTCCGGACAAATATGAAGTTGATCTGCTGATCAATCTTTATTCGGGAATTTATATCAAAGAGGTGCCTTCCTGGGTCAATGTTTATTATCTGCTTAAGGGTGAGATGATCACTACCAACAGACCGCAGGATATTCCCGTAAAAGCATTCAGGGTATTGTATCAGAAGATGTTTCTCTGGTTTCCTGCCCTGCTGTACAGATTTGTATTAAAAAATAAAAAATATGATGTGGAGCTGGCAGCCATTCATGGTATGTACAGAGAGATCTTATCAAGTCCGCAAAAGGATTCGAAAAAGATTATCTGGGTGCAGAACGATATTTTTAATTTGAAAGAATATACTCCCGAAGTGATCCGAAAGTTCTTTAAATTTGACAGGATCTTAGTAATCTCCAACAAGTTAAAGGAAGAAATGCATAAACTTGCCGGAACCGAAACTGAAAAACAGTCTGTAATCAAGATCTTCAATCCTATTGATAAAAAAGACACCCTTGAAAAGGCAAATGCATCTATTGACGATTATCCTTTTAACAATGGTATTCCGACATTTATAAGCATAGGAACTGTGTATCCCCAAAAAGGCTATGACCGGCTATTACAGGTTCATAAAAAGTTATCGGATGAAGGACTGAAACACCAGCTTATCATCATCGGGGATGGGTATGATCTAAATAATATACAGGAGTTGCTCAATAAATTGGAAGTACAGGAAACAGCCAAATTACTAGGTTTCAGGAGTAATCCTTATCCTTACCTGAAAAAGGCAGATTTCTACGTCATGTCTTCCAGGCATGAGGGATTCCCTACCATTATTGCGGAAGCACTTATTTTAAACAAACCCATTTCTGCAACGGATATTTCAGGAATTAAAGATCTGCTGCAGGATGGAAAATTAGGAATGATTACGCCTAATTCGGAAGACGGGATCTATGAAGGAATGAAAAAGTTTCTTATAGAAAAAGGTCTTGCAGAGCATTATAAAAAAGAAATAGAAAATACGGATCTGCCTTTTGTACTGGAAAAATCCGTGCAGCACCTTCAGGAGATCATTGATGAAGTTTAAACCTTATCGCCATGTCAAACTATTCTACACTACAAAAAGATTTTTACCGGGAAAGCGGGAAATGGCTTTCAAAATTTGAGATCTGGGCAAAATGCGTCAATCCGAATCTGCATTTTATCTATATTCTGAGAAAAACCCAGCATTATAAGAAAAAATCGGTAATGGGAATGTTCTGGCGAATGGTTTTGAGGCATCATCAAATAAAATACGGCTATCAGATCTATCCTGAAACCGAGATCGGGGAAGGTTTTTATCTGGGACATTGGGGAAGTCTCGTGATCAATCCAAAAGCAAAAATCGGTAAAAACTGTAATATTGCTCAGGGCGTAACCATCGGTCAGCAGAACAGAGGCAAATATGAAGGTTTTCCGGTCATTGATGATGAAGTCTGGATTGGCACCAATGCCGTCATTGTAGGCGGAGTACATATTGGCAGTAACGTTTTGATCGCTCCGAACTCTTATGTCAATTTTGATGTTCCTGCCAATTCAGTTGTTATGGGTAATCCCGGAAAAATTTATCCCAAAGAAGATGCCACCGAAGGATATATTAATCATAAAATATAATATTTTCTGTTTGAATTTATAAATTCGTACAATCTATTCCCCCCTATTCATCGGCTATAGCTTATTTTTTATAGTCACTTTTTTTTGACTTATTTTTTTCGAATATTTTTTTCAATATGTTTGTGCTATAATAAAACAAGCTGGTTTGAGACTTTGGAATTTTCATGAAAAGTCTCTGCCTGCATCAGGTTTCTTTTATTCTTTAAACAGTAAAAGGGCCACAAAAAAACACACTTCAATAATATTTAAAAAACACAATGATGAAAAAAATTCACTTTTGCACCTAAAGGATTTTCTTCCTTTAATTTTAAGTTTCCATCCTATCTCAAAACCTTAGCTCCGTTTTATCCGGGAGGGAACTATTATGATTTCTCGTATCTGATATTTAAATATCTGAAAAAAACATTTTAATTTTTTAACACGTATGAAAAAAAAATCGACCCTAATGATTTTTGCTGCGGTATTTTGTACTGCATCAATTCATGCTTTCTCAAAAACAGTCCCCATCCCGGGATTTCATGAAAAAGCGTCTGAAGCCGGATTTTCCAATCCCGCGCCTCCGTATGTACACGATCTGGATCCTCTCATTGTCGTTTCACAAAATGTAAATGAAAAAGGACTGGTGGTGATGAGCGGCCAGCTGAACAAGCCTTTCACAAACAGCAACATCCTGCTTTCCATTAAGTATCAGAATGCTCTGGGTGAATGGGTTACAGGCTGGTGCAAAACATTATACTCCTATAACCAGTATAATGAGACCCTTAAAGCAGTTTTTGAACTCCCTGCTTCTGCAGGCAGCAGCTACAATTTAAAAGTTGAACTCAATTCAGACTCTTCAGCTGATTTTACCAGTGTTACATGGAACAAGACAGTGAACCACTATAAATTAAGTGATTACACTGCTGTCAATTGTGACCTGGACGAGAATGAATATACCATGCTTTTAACTCCTAAAAAAGACGGTACTCTCATTACAGATGCCAACGGAAAAGTTACAGGAGTAAAAGACAGGGTTACTTCAGCCCATTCCTGGAATAAGCTGAGCAATGTGCTGATGGATAATAAGAAGAACGATGTGGTTCTCTCTCCTGCCAATCCATCAGATCTGATCACTGAAACTAATGGCAAAAGTGTAAAGCTGGTGAATACCGGTTCTATTACCGATTTACTGGCTTCCACTCCTGAATTCATCTACAATGAGGCAGCGGGACACCCGATCCCTTACCTCTACAGTTATGATGATCCGGTATATATCTTTGCGGGCAAGTTCTCTGTCAATGGATTCTTCATGAAGTTCAGCCAGTGGCCGGGAGATGCTAACGGGCCGGGATATTATAATTTTAAAGATCCAAACCTTCTGGAAAGCCGGTATTTTAATTTATATAACAGGACATGGAAGACCCTGTCAGAAATTATTCCTGACCAGGAACCTGTAGTTATTGTATCCAGTATCGCAACAGGCCTGAGAATATATAAGAGTGACGGTACCTATGTGGATTTAACCCCGAATAGCACAAGTAACTATGGAGCTCCTTATTTCGGATATACCAACTATGTAGCGAGAAGGGGCCCAGGTTCTGAGAATCTGTCCATTTCCGATACTTCAGAAATGAGCCTTTATGGTGTGGGTACCTTGAGAAATGACGTTACCACCTCCTACCAGACAAAAAGATCGTTACAGGATATAGAAAGGGAAATTTCCAAATTCATCAAGTATACGGGAGTTTTTGGAAATACAACTGCTTATAAGAATGATGCTTCCGAGTGTTCCGTGGAGTGCTTTGCCGTAAATGCCGGTGCTACTCCGGATAACAGTCCGAAAGACTGGACAAAAGCTCCGAACAGTTATATTTTTACCGGAAAAGATGATGACGGGAATAGTGTGGACGGATTATTAATTCCTGTTAAAAAAGCCTATGCCATGTGGAAGAACGGAAACCATATGGGAGGCATGACGGATCTGCCTTCCGGTCCGGTAACCGCTGACGTACTGTGGGAAGATAATCCCGGCCTAATCAGGTCAGGAGCAAGCTATGCTCTTGAAATAACAGGAAGCGGGGAAACTGCCAAAATAAAAGTACCTGTTAACAGTACAAAAGAAGGAAATGCCGTAATTGCTTTCAAAATCAATGGAGAAGTATACTGGTCATGGCATGTATGGGTGACAGACAACCCAATCAATGGTACAACATATAAAAGCTTTGACGGTGTTAAAAGACAAAAAAACGACGGTACGGTAGAATTAATTCCGGATTCCGAATGGAAATGGATGGACAGGAATTTAGGAGCTTTGAGCAACACCATTACCGGAACCGAGTATAATAAAAATGGAGGTTTATTATATCAATGGGGAAGAAAAGACCCTATTCCACCATTGGTGTATAAAGGAAATGATTTTTATGAGGCTTCCGGGTCAATTGGCAGAATAAGGCATAAACATGCAAGAAATATGACCAATGCCCTGGAATATGATACCCAAATAAAATATGTTACTTTATCAAATGCCAATGTAAGAGATAATATCAGGCTATCTGTAAAAAATCCGCTCAGCATTATCTATGTAAATAAAGATGATAACTCCGGAGCAGCAGTATATCCTGGTGTTACTAAACCTCCGGTTAACTGGTTTGGAAATTCGCCTACTTTGTCTCCAGACAGATTATCTGAACTTAATCTTTGGTCTGATAACTCCAGAGGATTAGCTACTCCTAATTATAATGATGACAATGCAGCCCAACCTTATAGAGATAAATCCTCTTATGACCCATGCCCGAATGGCTGGAGAATTCCTTCCAACTTAGTTGCCAATGCGGTAAATAATATCCGTGTAGATTTTAGCCCATTCGGGATAAAAAATAGCATAAAAAGTAATGAATTAGGCCAGATACAGCTTTCTTCCAGTACTTTAACCGCTTATCCTGTAAAACCTAATGATTCTAATACTCCTGATCCTTTCAAAGGATTTAAGGCATATTATAATACAGGTTTTGATATGTCAGGAGTAGGTGGAAATAATATGGGTATTTACCCTGGTAACGGAGCGCTTTTCAGAGCTTTTCACACAGGAGAATATACAGATCAGCACCACGTTGGTGTCTGGAGTGCTACTATGGCAAGATTTGGTGATGCTACGCCTGCCACAGGCTCTAGCCTTCTTCAGATGGTTCCTGACAGGGATCAGCCGTATGTGATGGATTCTTCATTATCTAATATTTCCGGATTATTTTACTATAAGCCGCTTGCAGATGCAGAAACCAGTTATACAGCAGCTTGCAGATGTATAAAAGATCCGTTATATATGGTTGATAATTATAATTTCCCACCGGATTATATCACCCCGACTTTGGAGTATAAAGAGGGAATTAATAATCCTAACTCTTATCAGGTTGTAAAAAATCCTACCTCAGTCACCAGAATAGAAATACCTGTAAGCAAAGCGTTTTCTGTTCAAAGTGAGCTTTTAAACAATAAGGCTATTTTAGAGACTTCAAATTTCAGCAGCCTGAAAGCAAATGTATTGTGGGCTTCCAACAGCCTTATCAGTGCAGTTACTATTCAGAATCCTAGTCCGGCTAATGTTTCACAGCTGTCCAATTCTAAGATACTGGTAGATATTAAGGCAAATACCAGTGGTAATGCCGTAATCACTTTACATAACGGAAGCGTTACTAATCCTGTATATTGGAGCTGGCATATATGGGTGACAGATACCCCGGTAGGATCCAACATCTTTACATCGGAACTGCCAAATCAGGAAGCAACCAACTATGTAAACTATCTTAAAACCGGTGAAGTAATAAAAACTGAAATAATGGATAGGGATCTGGGCGCTAACCAGGTTATCGTGGAGGCTAACAAAACATCTGCAACGACAGGATTACATTATCAATGGGGAAGAAAAGACCCTCTGCCTGTTTTTGTGAATGCTAATAGAAGCTCAATACCAGTAGGTTTGGGAACCGTACAGGCTAATGGTTCGGTGACTTACTCCTCGTTGAGTTCTGTAACTTATTATTCAGATACTTATATAAGAAAGTTCAATGATTATGCAGCTCAATCCAATGTATTGCCAACTGATAAAACTTCGGATAAAATAAGCAAAGTCCTGTCTTATTCTGTGAAGAATCCATTAATGTTTATGGTTCCAAGCACATTAACTTCTAAAGCAGCAAATACAAATCATACCAATGGCTCCGACTGGCTGGCTAATGAACCTAATTTAGCCCCGGACAGATGGGGAAGAGGAGGTAAAAAATCACCTTTTGACCCTTGCCCGGATGGCTGGAGAATACCGGATGTAACAGGTGTTCAAAATGCAAGTGCAGGTTCATCTCCTTTTTATAAGCCAACCTCGGGAATTAGTATTCCGACTAACTATGGAGGAGTAAGAATCACTCGATCTTCAGGTAGTGCGGCGGCTATCGGCTATATATTTGCCAATCCGTCTTATAACATCGGAAGTTTTGCAAACTCAGGAGTCAGGGGAGGAAGAAATACAATCGAATCCTTACCTGGAGTAACGCCGGATTATAATGCTATTGATTATACGTATGGTGGTTTCTGGTTAGGAGCTCTCCATGCAAACTATACAGGAAGGGCTTTAAGGGTAGAGATACAGCATAATGGAAATTATTTAATGCCATTTACCAACAATGCCGACCCATACTTTGGTCAAAGCTGCCGTTGTGTAAAGGTAAAATATGATGAAGACGGAAATGAACTAGGGCCTATTCCCAGACTACAGGTAACTACCACTGCATCCTGGAAAGCAGCCAATGTTCTGGAGCAATCAGT
Source organism: Chryseobacterium defluvii (assembly GCF_014204415.1). Lineage (GTDB taxonomy): Bacteria > Bacteroidota > Bacteroidia > Flavobacteriales > Weeksellaceae > Chryseobacterium > Chryseobacterium defluvii_A. Next base: position 227,318 of record NZ_JACHLE010000002.1, read on the forward strand.
AATTGAAGAAAAGATTGCTCAGAAGAAACTTGAGTTCTTCCCTAATCCTGTGAAGAGTATACTATACATCAAAGGTAATGAGAGTGTTAAAGATTACTATTATCAGGTGTATAACATGTCTGGCCAGCTTGTGAAATCAGGCAAGTTCGAAAATGAACAAACCGATCTTTCAGGTTTAACAAAAGGTGCTTACCTGATCAGAATCAACAACTCCGAGACAGTAGTAAAAATTATTAAAGAGTAACTTTTTTAATATTCATAATAACCATGTTCATGGGCGGCCTCCTGCGGAGGCCGCTCTTTTTATGAAAATATAATTTAAGGATATTTTAATTTTCAGATATTTTTTTCTCATTTATACTTTGTAATTTTATCCTGGATTTAAAACTTCAATCATATTTTGCTGATGTTTTAAGGGGAAATCATATGATTTTGAACATGTCTCCATATTAAACTTTGTTAAAAGTGATTGATTTTTCTGCAAAAATTATATTTTTGCATGATTATTGATTTAGTCTATTGAATTTGGAAATAATTTTAACGAAATAAATAATTATAAACTTTTTAAATTTAGATTATGTTACAATCGTACGAAGTTATTTTCGAAAACAACAAGAAATGGGTTGAGTCTAAAGTCTCACAAGACCCGGAATTCTTTAAGGAGTTGTCTAAAACTCAGAATCCTGATTTCTTATATATCGGATGTTCTGATAGTAGAGCTACTGCAGAAGAAATCATGGGAGCTAAACCTGGAGAAGTTTTTGTTCTGAGAAACATTGCCAATGTGGTAAATACCTTGGATATGAGTTCAGCAGCCGTAATACAATATGCTGTAGAACATCTGAAAGTAAAGCACATTATTGTTTGCGGACATTACAACTGCGGTGGTGTAAAAGCAGCGATGACTCCTCAGGATTTAGGATTATTAAATCCTTGGTTGAGAAACATTCGTGATGTTTACAGATTGCACCAAGTAGAATTAGACACCATTGAAGATGAAGAAAAACGTTATGACAGACTTGTAGAACTGAATGTTCAGGAGCAGTGCATTAACGTGATCAAAATGGCTTGTGTACAGGAAAGGTATATTTTAGAAGAGTATCCTGTTGTTCATGGCTGGGTTTTTGACCTTAGAACCGGTAAAATTATTGATTTGGAGATTGATTTCGAAAAAACATTGAAAGACATTCAAAAAATTTATAATCTTACAGATTCTGATTGGGTAATGAGTAGAAAGAAAAAATAATTTTTTCAACTGTTGGTAAAATGAAATTCTGGAGTATTATTACATTAATGGTTTTTCTAAACTTTACAGCACTGCCGAGTATTGCTTCAGTGTTTGGTTGGGAATTGATCCAGACCAATGTAATAGTGAATGAAGAGGAACAGCATTCTCACCCTACATCTTTTACTGTTTACGAAAAGACACTTCCGAAGACTTTAGATGTCTATGACTATTTGAAGTTTTTTGTGCCTGATTTGGAAGGCAGGTCTTTTATTCTGATAGATGATTCCTTTCATCTGTCCCCTTTTCTCACTATATTTTCTCCGCCTCCGGAAGCTTAATTTTTTAACACTGTTAAGTTATCACTATTCATATCTGATCTGATATAGGATACATATGTGCTTTTAAATTAAATTTCCAATCTTTTATAATTGATTTACATTAGATCAATCAGTTATAAGTATAAGTATTTTTCAAAAAATATCATGAAAAAAACATCATTAATAGGCGGAATTAAAGAAAATTTTCCTTCAGGACTCGTTGTATTCTTAGTGGCTCTTCCTTTATGTTTAGGAATTGCCCTGGCATCGGGTGCCCCGCCGTTATCCGGGGTTATTGCCGGTATTGTAGGTGGGTTAGTCGTAGGATTCATCAGTAATTCAAATATCTCAGTATCCGGACCTGCTGCAGGTTTAACGGCTATTGTTTTAACAGCTATTACGGATCTTGGCGCATTCGAGCTTTTCCTTTGTGCCGGGATCATTGCAGGCCTTATCCAATTAGTATTAGGGTTCATTAGAGCCGGAAGTATTTCCAATTACTTTCCCAATAATGTTATCGAAGGTATGCTTGCCGCCATCGGTATTATCATTATCCTGAAACAGATCCCTCATGCTCTTGGTTTTGACAAAGACTATGAGGGGCATGAATCTATCTTCGATAAAGGATTGAATTTCGGCTACTTTTCAGAACTGTTCGGGGCTATTCATCCCGGGGCTATCCTTGTAACTTTAGTTTCTGTAGCTATTCTTTTAGCCTGGGACAAAATTCCGGTTTTAAAAAGAATGAAAATGCTTCCCGGTGCATTGGTAGCCGTAGTTGCCGGGATCGTCCTCAATGAGATATTCAAGGCGACCGGAAGTGCTTTGGCCATCGGTTCTGAGCATTTGGTATCCTTGCCGGTTCCAAAATCTGTCGAGGACCTGAAAAACCTTGTTACTTTACCTGATTTTTCAGGTTTTACCAATTCCAAAGTATGGATCGTAGGAGCAACTATTGCCATTGTTGCATCCATAGAAACATTGCTTTGTATAGAAGCTTCGGACAGGCTGGATAAACAAAGAAGAATAACGGACACTAACCTTGAGCTTAAGGCGCAGGGTATAGGAAACCTGGTAAGCTCTTTTATCGGCGGACTTCCGATGACCTCCGTTGTTGTAAGAAGTTCTGCCAATGCCAATGCAGGCGCTACTTCCAAGGCTTCTGCTATCATTCATGGTGTATTGCTGTTGGTTTGTGTGCTTTCAATACCGTTCTTATTGAACTTAATTCCGCTGGCAACCCTTGCTGCCGTACTGATCCTTGTCGGGTATAAACTGGCTAAGCCGGCTACATTCAAGCATTTCTGGCATCTGGGAAAATTCCAGTTTATCCCTTTTATCGCCACAGTAGTGGCTGTAGTGGCTACGGATTTATTAAAAGGAGTAGGAATCGGCTTGGCTATTTCCATTTTCTATATCCTTCAGGGGAATATGAAAAGGGCATATTATTTAAGCAGGGAAAATCTGGATGATGCCGATGAGATCAATATCAAGCTGGCTGAAGAAGTATCTTTCCTGAATAAGGCTGCCATTAAAAAAACACTGAAAAATATCAAGCCGAATTCTACGGTAATCATTGATGCAAGAGGAACTTCCTATATTGCGACGGATGTTCTGGAGATGATCCAGGATTTTGCTAACATCCGGGCAAAGGAAGAAGACATTAATGTGGAACTTTTAGGCTTCAGGACATCCTATAGGGATTATGAGGAAGATGAAGACTCTCACATCCTGATTACTCACAGGAGGGCTATGTAATTAGCATAAACAAACTTTTTATTAAAAAAATAAACAAATTATATGAAAGCACATACATACGAAACTCAGTTGACCATCACTCCTGAAAAAGCATTAAATTTTTTAAAGGAGGGAAATCAAAGATTTGTAAATAACTTAAAGGCCAACCGGGACCTTTTGGAACAGGTAAATGCTACCCGTGAAGGACAATGGCCTTTTGCAGTAGTTTTAAGCTGTATAGACAGCCGTACCTCAGCAGAACTTGTATTTGATCAGGGATTGGGAGATATTTTCAGTATCAGAATTGCAGGAAATTTCGTCAATCAGGATATTTTAGGTTCTATGGAGTTCGGATGCAACGTTGCAGGCTCCAAGCTTGTCGTTGTTCTGGGGCATACTAAGTGCGGTGCTTTAAAAGGCGGGCTTGATGCAGCTCAAATCGAAGGAATGGGAATGGATAACCTGAACCACCTTGTGGATCATTTTGATTTAACCATCAAAGAAATCATTGAAGAAGGAGAAGAGCGCTCTTCAAAAAACAGCTCGCTTTTAGAAAGACTCAATCAACAGAATGTAAAAAATGCCATTGATGATATCCGCAAGCAAAGCTCAACACTTAGAAAGCTTGAAGAAGAAGGTAAGATAAAAATAGTGGGCGCAAATTATGACGTTGAAACAGGAGTTGTGACATGGTTGTAAAAAGACCATTATAATCCGGATTGGAAATTATTAATTTATAAGTACATAAGAAACCGGTCATCTTCGATGGCCGGTTATTTTTATTACTGAGTTTTACTTGCCGTTAAATGCAGACATCGTATTCTGAATACCCGCAAAAACAAATGATAAACATGCCTTCGCAGATTTCTCTATTCTTTCCGGCAGCTTTTCTGCTTCTTCCTCATTCCATGTTCCAAGCACATAGTCTACCTGCCTGCCTTCAGAAAATTCTGCCGAGATCCCGAAACGAAGTCTTGCATAATTGGGAGTCTGTAACACTTCCTGAATATTTTTAAGCCCATTATGCCCCGCATCCGAGCCCTTCATTTTCATCCTCAGGGTACCAAAAGGCAGTGCCAGATCATCTGTAACGACCATCACATTTTCCAATGGTATGCTTTCTTTCTGCATCCAGTATTTCACGGCATTCCCGGAAAGATTCATATAGGTATCAGGCTTTAAGACCAGCACCTTTCTTCCCTTATATTTCCCCTCTGCCATCCATCCGAAATTGGTGGTGTTAAATGGAACGTCAAGGGTTTGGGCAATTTTCTCAGCAACCTTAAAACCCACATTATGCCGTGTATTTTCGTATTCAGCTCCTTTGTTTCCTAAACCTACGATCAAATATTTCATTGGAAATTTTTTGCAAAATTAAGGCATTCAAAATAAAAAACTCAATCCCCGGAAGAATTGAGTTTAAATCGTATTAAAAATTTATTCTTTATAAAGGTTTATAGACATAATACACTCCGAATCCTTTTGTCATATACGTCTGAGGGTCATAATTATAATTTGTGGTAAAGATCGCCGGAGACGGGATAGGCAACATAAGGTCGGTTATTGTAAATCTCTTAGGGTTATTAGGAGATAATATCAGGCTTCGGTAGTCATTTTCCTCGGTTGATAAAAGTACAGATACCTTATAGGCAAACGGGAGCAGGGAATAAGGACTGATGCTGGTATCATAATTGAAATACTCATAAGAATACTTTGTGGTCACGGTAGGAGTAATCTGCCCGCCACTCATTGGTCCGTAACTTCTTACCACTTTTGATATATTGTCTCCCAGATAGTCGTAATTAGTAATAGAATATTTAGTATATTCAAACGGAACTCCAACCACTTCATCTCCGGTTCTCATCGTGATCGTTGTCATTTTACTGGTCGCAGCGCTGTATGTAAGATTATACAATGTTTTTGATTTTCTCAAAAGTGTCCACGGGCTAGGAGGTGTTGTTGGAGGTACACCCGGCGTTCTGTTATAAACAATCCGGTTCTCCGAAATGGATTCCAGCCTTCCGCTGTTATTATAATTAAATTGCTGTGTATAAGAGATACTATCACCTTCAAGAGTTCCGTCATTATCGAGATCTAAAAACCCTTTAAAATCAATTTTACTTACCTTATCACCACTATACTGTACATCTGTAACTGAATTCACCGAATTACCAGGTGTAAGCACTTTAGACAAAAGTAATCCGTTATAGTGATATTCTGCTATCGTATCTGCATCAGTAACTTCTCTATATAATGCTCTTTGGCCGATCAGACCTCCGTTGGTATTCAGATCAATTAATGGATTTCCGTCTTCATCCATCATGTCTTTACAGGAATAAACAGAGGAAAACCCTGCTAATAATAAAATAAAGTAGAAAAGTCGTTTCATTTCCGGGTGATTGTTTATTTTTCCACAAATATAATTTTTTTTTGAATAAAAAGCATATTTTTATTTATATTCTGGAAAAACCAATAATTGTTTTTGTATCTTATATCGTTTATGTCTATATCCTATTCAAGGCTTTCAAATTCAAGCTCAATAATTTTGAAAATCAACTATATACACTGACACCAACACTCTGAAAACCGGTTGTAATAGAAAATCCGCTTAAAATAAATGCCCTGATTTCCATTATTCATTTCCAAGAATAGATCTTAATAAAACATTCACCTCATCCACATTTTTTATTTTATCTCTTCTCATCATAAGCTGACTGCCTTCTTTGCCTGTCTTCTCTTTCAGCTGCGCTTCGGCCGGGTTTTGGGTGAGATAACTGATAATATGCCTGAATTTATCCGTCTGGTAAAACTTATCCTGCGGGTTCCCCGGAAAATATCCCAGAAAAATACCATTCTTCATAACAATTTTTTCAAATCCGATCTCGGCGGCCAACCATTTTAAAGAAACACTTTTTAAAAGATTAACAGCCTCTTTCGGCAGACTTCCGAAGCGGTCGGTCAGTTCAGACTCGAACTTCTGCAGGTCTTTTTCATTGTCAATTTCTGCTATTTTCTGATAAAGCAACAGTCTTTCCTCTGTATTGGAGATATAAGAATCCGGAAGCATGAGCTCAAGATCCGTATCAATATTCACTTCTTTTACAGATTTAAAGAGCTTTTGCCGGTCTTCCTCATTATCAAACAAATTTCCGAAAGTTTCATCGTCTTTCAGTTCTTCCAAAGCTTCCTGCATCAGTTTCTGATAGGTCTCAAACCCCATTTCATTAATAAATCCGCTTTGCTCGGCACCCAGCAAGTCCCCTGCTCCACGAATTTCCAGGTCCTTCATGGCAATCTGGAAACCACTTCCAAGGTCTGAAAACTGTTCAATCGCTTCCAGTCTTTTCCTCGCATCAGAAGTGATCATATCAAAAGGCGGGGTGATCAGGTAGCAGAACGCCTTCCTGTTGCTTCGCCCTACCCTTCCTCTCATCTGGTGCAGGTCTGCCATTCCGAATTTCTGGGCATCATTAATGAAAATAGTATTGGCATTCGGGACATCTACCCCACTCTCCACAATGGTGGTGGAAACCAGTACATCGTACTTCCCTTCCATAAAATCCAGCACATTCTTTTCCAGCTGCTTACCATCCATTTGTCCGTGTCCGGTAATCACCCTTGCATCCGGAACCAGTCTCTGAATAAGCCCTGCAATGTCCTTAAGGTTCTCAATCCTGTTATTGATAAAATAGACCTGACCGTCTCTTTGTAATTCATAAGAAACTGCATCACGGATAGTCTCCTCATTAAAACCTACAAGCTGTGTGTCTACAGGCTGTCTGTTGGGCGGAGGTGTTTTAATAACAGAAAGATCCCTCGCAGCCATTAAAGAGAACTGAAGTGTTCTGGGAATGGGTGTTGCCGTTAAAGTAAGGGTATCCACATTGCTTTTAAGCGTTTTCAGCTTATCTTTTACCGAAACCCCGAACTTATGTTCCTCATCAATGACCAGCAGTCCCAGGTCTTTAAATTTGACCCCGCTTCCTACCAGTTGATGGGTTCCTATTATAATATCTACCTTTCCGTTCTTTAGACCTTCCAGTGTTTCAGACTTTTGTTTGGCTGTCCTGAATCTGTTCAGATAGGACACCTGTACCGGAAACTCTTTCAACCGCTCTTTAAAGCTTCTGAAATGCTGAAAAGCCAGGATCGTAGTAGGCACCAGGACAGCCACCTGCTTACCATCCGTAGCCGCCTTAAATGCAGCCCGAATCGCCACTTCCGTCTTCCCGAAACCTACATCCCCGCAAACAAGCCTGTCCATGACAGTAATGGCTTCCATATCTTTTTTAACATCAATGGTGGCCTTTTCCTGATCCGGGGTATCTTCATAAATAAAGCTGGCTTCCAGCTCATTCTGCAAATAGGAATCCTGAGAAAACGCAAAACCTTTAGCCGTTTTTCTTTGGGCATATAGCTTAATAAGATCGAAAGCGATCTGCTTTACTTTGGTTTTTGTCTTTTGTTTTAATGATTTCCAGGCAGGTGATCCCAGCTTACTGAGAACAATTTCCCTGCCTTCCGGTCCGTTATACTTTGAAATTTTATGAAGTGAATGGATGCTGACATACAGCAGGTCTCCGTTTTTGTAGGTCAGCTTAAAGCATTCCTGGATCTTGCCGTCATTGTTCACCTTCACCAGCCCCATGAATTTTCCGATCCCATGATCAATGTGGGCTATATAATCTCCCACTTTTAAAGACATCATGTCTTTCAGTGTAAGCTGTTCGGATTTGGCAAAAGTATTTTTGGCCTTATATCTTTGATAACGGTCAAAGATCTGATGGTCCGTATATACTGAGATCTTATGATCTTGATCTACAAAACCTTCATGCAGTTCAGATTTAAAGCTTTTGAAAAGAACCTCATGTTCCAGTTCCTCAAAAATGGATTCCAGCCTTTCTTTTTGCTTTTCTGTGGAAAAAGAGATCCATGTATCAAAACCCTCCTCCTGCTTGTCTTCCAGATCCTGAATAAGCAGTTCAAAATTTTTATGAAACGAAGGCTGTGCAGCCTGATCAATTTTAACCTCAACAGTTTTTATTTCTTCGATCCCGACACTGCCAAAGTCAATTGTTTTAAATTTTTTATAATCAAATAAAAACTCCTGATCGGAAATAAACAGCTCCTGCGGTGTCCTGTGAGAAATATCCTTATTTAAAGTTTCATATTTCTCCAAAGATTTTTCATAAAAAGTCCTGATCTTCTGAACTCCTATGATCCCGTTTTTAGAAACTATAAAGCTCTCCTGCGGTAAAAGCTGAAGCAAAGACACCTTAGTTCCGGACACCGAAAAATTCATATTCGAAACCAGCTGCAATTCTGTTACCTTATCTACCGAAAGCTGTGTTTCTATATCAAAAGTTTTTATACTTTCTACTTCATTCCCGAAAAAAGTGATCCGGTAAGGCTTTTCGTAGGAAAAGGAAAATACATCTACTATTCCTCCTCTTACGGAGAACTCTCCCGGCTCCGAAACAAAATCCGTCTGCTGAAAGTGATAATGATTCAGCAGTTCATCCATAAAATCAAAATCCAGCTGATCGCCTACCTTTATATGATGCGATATAGCTTTAAAATCTTCTTTCTTTAAAACCTTTTCGGATAAAGCGCCGGTATAGGCGACAATTACTTTGGGAGATTTTCCGGAATTTATTTTATTGAGCACTTCGGTTCTAAGGACCAGATTGGCATTCTGTGTTTTTTCAATCTGGTAAGGTTCAAGATGAGTGGCAGGAAAATACAGCACTTTATCTTTTCCCAGCAGATCCTCCATTTCCGTATTGCAATACAGCGCATCTTCCTTATCATCTACCAGATAAAGGATATTTTTCTTTTGGGCCAGGAAAAGCTCAGCTGCAAAAATAGAAACGGAAGATCCTGCACTTCCTCGTACGGAAACATGCTGACTGCTTTCCAGCTGTGTAAAAATCTCTTTCCCGAATTCTTTTTGAAGCAACTCCGGAAGGAATTTTTCGTTAATGGTTTTTAACTGCATACAATAGTGGTCATATGAACGACAAAAGCGATTCCGGGAGTTTTCCGGAACCGTTTTGACAGGCAAAGGTAGTGATATTTTTTCTTTGAAATAAACCCATTGAAATTATTCAAAATTTAAAATAAATTAACAAAAATCAAATAAATCATAATTATTTGCCAAAATTTTTAATTTAAAGTTAAAACAAATCAATTATCCCCACATGGCATAATGTTTGAAAAATCCACCTTACCAACTTTAAAAAAATAATATTATGAGAAAAGCAATTAGAATTTTAGGAATTTTTGTACTGGTCTTTTTCACAGTGATCAGTTTTTCTTCATGCAGCGATGATGATGACCCAACCAACAATGACTTCTTTGCAGGAACCTACCGCGGCAGTGTTTCTTATGATGATTCAGACACTGATATCAGCACCAATGACGGAAGCGTATTTGTCACTAAAATCGCAAGCGGCACAAAATATAACTTCGCCTTCTCCAACAGCATTCCCGATCTTAACGGAATCGAATTTGAGCAGCAGGGAGACCACACTCTGGTCATGATAGGATCAACAGGCACTTCATATATCAGGATAGATAATAATGAACTAAAGATCTTCTACACCAAAGACGGAAGAACCTGGACCGCCAACTGTACACGATAAATCCATTTAATATAATAAACAGCCTGTTTCCGTATTGTAGGAGACAGGTTTTTTATGGCATTATAAACGACTTTAATATTTTTTTAAGCAGTAATAAACTTTAGTTAAGTTTCCAAAAACCCAATTCTCAAATCGGTTTTTTGCATACCTTTATTCAACAAAAAAAGCATTCCTTATGAGAAAATTTTTAACCGCAATGTCATTGATCTTGGGATTAGGACTTGCAACTGCCCAGCAAACAGCTCCCGCCACAGGAAGCAGCACCCACCAGACTACAAAAACACTGAAAGCGTCTCAGTCCAAGTCTGTAAAACCGGCAGCCAAACTGAAGAAAGACGGCACACCTGACAAAAGATATAAGGAAAACAAAAAGCTTAAAAAAGACGGCACCCCCGACAAAAGGTATAAAGAGAACAAATAAACTCATTATATAGTTGTTATTTTCATAATCAAATTTCGAAACCGGTGAGATATTTCACCGGTTTTTTATAGCCTAAGGATGACATCAGTTTCTCCAGTTATTTATAAATTTGAGCCATGTTAAACTTTCTCAAGAAAAAAATAGCACTCACCTGGGCCAAAAAGCACGTTCAAAAAGCAGAGGAATTTAAGCAAAATCCACAAAAAAAGCAGGAGGAGCTTCTTTTATCTCTTGTGGAAACCGCCAAGAAAACCCTCTATGGACGGGAACATGATTTTGAAAACATACATTCCGTAAAAGATTTTCAGGAAAGGGTTCCAGTTTCCGATTATGAGGACATGAAGCCTTATATCGAACGGGTAAAAAAAGGGCAAGCCAACATTCTCTGGACAGACACTCCTGAATATTTTGCTAAAACTTCAGGCACTACTTCGGGCTCCAAATACATTCCGATCTCCAAAGAAGGCATGCCTTATCAGATTGCCGGGGCCCAAAGTGCATTATTTCATTATATCGCCCGGAAAAACAATGCCGATTTCGTTGCGGGAAAAATGATATTCCTGCAGGGAAGCCCTGAACTGGAAGAGATTTACGGCATAAAAACAGGCCGGCTTTCCGGTATTGTAGCCCATCATATCCCCAATTATTTACAAAAAAACCGTTTACCCAGCTGGGAAACCAACATCATGGAAGACTGGGAAGCCAAATTGGATAAGATTGTAGAGGAAACGGAAAAGGAAAATATGTCCCTAATCTCCGGGATACCGCCCTGGCTGATCATGTATTTTGAAAAATTGACGGAGAAACACGGAAAAAAAATCAAACAAATTTTTCCCAATCTCCAGCTTATTGTTACCGGTGGTGTCAATTACGAACCTTATCGCGATAAGATGGAAGACCTGCTGGGCGGAAAAGTGGATATTATCCAGACCTTTCCTGCATCGGAAGGTTTTTTCGCATTTCAGGACGATTATACGAAAGAAGGGCTCTTGCTTTTAACCAATCACGGGATCTTCTACGAATTCATCCCTCTGGAAGAGTATGGAAAGACCAATGCCAGAAGGCTGACTTTACAGGAGATTGAACTTAACAAGGATTACGCTCTGATTTTAACAACAAATTCCGGATTGTGGGGGTATTCCATTGGTGATGTGGTACGGTTTATTGACAAAAATCCGCACAGGATATTGGTAAGCGGAAGAACCAAACATTTCACTTCTGCTTTTGGAGAACATGTGATTGCATTTGAAGCGGAAGAAGCAATTAAAGCCACTCTGGAAAAGTATCCTGCACAGATCACCGAGTTCCACCTTGCTCCACAGGTAAATCCACATACGGGACTACCTTATCATGAATGGTTTATTGAATTCGAAAAGGAACCACAAAACACGGAGACATTCCAGAATGAGCTTGATGAACAGCTCAGAAAGCGTAATACGTATTATGATGACCTGATCTCGGGAAACATTCTTCAGCCGCTTCATATCAGCAGACTGAAAAAGAACGCCTTTCATGAATATGCCAAATCGCAGGGCAAGCTTGGCGGCCAGAATAAAACACCAAGGCTGGCCAATGACAGAAAAATTGCAGATTTATTGGAATTATATAAACTTTAGACACATTTTTTCGATTCCGGAAACGTATATTGGAAAAAAATTATAAATTTGGAAAACTAAAAAATAATAATGAAAGCATCTGTACTTTTAAAATCCTCTTTATTAACGTCTTTATTTGTCATTTCATCCTGTGCCACTACAAAATACAGTGAGGATGTTTCCAAAAACGATTATTCTAATTTAGAAGCCGGAAAGATGTATATTGTTACCATGAAGGACGGTTCTAAAAATCAAAAAATGCTGTTCCGTAATATAGACGGTGATAAACTGATCGGTACGGCCGGCAAAAAAGACAGTACGGAGGTTATCATCCCTAAATCTAATGTGGCTGCAGTAAAGGACAGATCCAAATCAAGGGTGCTGACGGGTGCTACCGTGATCGGGGCAGCAGGTGTGGCAGCTATTGTTCTAAGCTCCAGCAGAGCAGACTAAAATAGATTTTATCTTTCAGGATAGATTTGATTTATCATTTAAAAAAATAATATACTGGTAGCCTTAAATAAATATTTAGGGCTATTTTTGTGTATGATTTCGTTGACCCCGTTACAGACATTGCAAAATGTTGAATTCAGGAATCTTCTTACGGGAAGATTTTTTATTGTTTTAGCCTTCAGGATGCTTGCTACTTTATTGGGATGGTGGGTGTACCAATTGACGAAAGACCCTTTTTCTATAGGACTTATAGGGCTTTCGGAAGTAATTCCTGCGGTGAGCTGTGCTTTATATGCCGGCCATGTGATCGACATGAATGAAAAAAAGAAACTTCTGCTGATCTGTAATTATGCTTATGTTTTCCTGATAGGCTTACTCTTGATCCCGGCCTTTTTTAATTCGGAAATGCATCTTACGGGTCACCAGGTAACTTACTTTATATATGGTGTTATTTTTTTTACAGGAATTGCACGGGCTTTCATAGGTCCCATTGTTCCTTCTATGATCCCTAAGATTGTAAAAAAGGACAATTTACCCAATGCCGTAACCCTGAATCAGGCCACTTTTTTAACGTCATCAGTTTGTGGGCACGCGGCAGGGGGATTTCTTATCGGCAGCTTCGGAGTTCAATGGACCCTGGTTTTTATCATTTTATTAATTATCATAGCTTCTTTATTCTTCTGGCAGCTTAATAAACAATATTCCGAAAACAAAAACGATTCAGTAGGTGTTATTGAAAGCATGCGTGAGGGAGTAACCTACATTTTCAAAACCAAGGAAATATTAGGAGCCTTATGTCTTGATATGTTTGCCGTACTTTTTGGGGGTGCAGTAGCCATGATCCCCGTCTATGCCACTGATATTCTGAAGGTGGGCGCTGAAGGTTTCGGTTTGCTGAATGCCGCATCAGATATAGGATCCATGTGCATCATCACTATCCTGTCAATTATCCCTTTACGGAAAAACCAGGGAAAAATATTATTGGGGGTAGTGGCTGGTTTCGGACTTTGCATCATTGGTTTCGGATTGTCGCACCTTTACTGGCTTTCGTTCATGTTTCTGGTCTTAAGCGGAATGCTTGACGGCATTTCTGTCGTCATACGCGGCACTATTGTACAACTGAAAACTCCGGATCATATCCGCGGACGCGTTCTGAGTGTAAACTCCATTTTCATTATGTCCAGCAATGAAATGGGACAGTTTGAAAGCGGGCTGATGGCCAAGATTTTAGGTGTCGTGCGTTCTGTAGTGTTTGGCGGAAGCATGACCGTACTTATTGCATTACTCGTAGGAAGCACAAATCCCAAATTGAGAAAAATGCAATATTGATAATAATTTTATTAAAAATTTTGCAAAACATCTGATTAACCATTAATAATTTCTATCTTTGTTTATTAAAACTTCCCCTTTATGAAAAAATTTCTACTCATTGGCTTTTGCGTAGCAGGCTTCTGGGCAAGAGCTCAAGTTACTACAGAAAAAACCTTACAACAATCTGTTTTACAGCTTAACACAGCTAAAACAGCAAATGACTATGATGTTCTTTTTAAAAAATTTTCGGAGAATGATATTTCTGAAAAATGGAAAGCACACTATTATGCAGCAGTAGCTTTATATCTTAAAACCGATCTGGCTTTAAAAAAGGGTATTAACCCGGCCCTTGCGGAACCTAATGCTCTTGCCGGCAAGTATGCCCTGAGCGCGTTGAGTGCTCAACGCAGTAATGGAGAAATCCAGACACTCTTGGGGCTCATATACCTTCAAAGGGTCCTGCTTAATGCTTCTCCAAACAAACAAAAGGATTTAAGTACCATTTCAGAGTATATCTCCAAAGCTGAAAACAGCCTTCCTGATAATCCCAGATTAATTTATCTGAAAGCCGAAATGGCCAGTAAGTTCCCTGCTAACAGCATTACCGGAAAATCAGATGCCGGTCAGCTGTATCAAAAAGCTTTAACAGGATTTGATTCTTACAGCTCTTCAGACAGTTTTGCGCCTGGCTGGGGAAAACAGCTACTTCAAAACAGATAAACAGGATTTAAAAACCCAAAATTGACTAAAAATGAAAAAATATATACTCATTTTTCTTTTTCTTTTCACTCAAACGATATTTGCCCAGCAGGATTGTACTACTGCCGTACCCATATGTAGTGATACCAGTGTCTCTATGCTTCCCAGCGGATCAGGAACTGTTGATGAGGCAGAGACCGGAGGATGCCTGTTTGGTGAAAGTAACTCTTTCTGGTTTACTTTCAGTGTGCAAACAGCCGGAACATTAACTTTTCTTATCACCCCAACAGGTCCGGGAGCGGCGGACATTGATTATGACTGGGCACTGTACGGGCCTAATCACAATTGTGCCAATGTAAATGCCACACCGCTAAGATGTTCCTATGCCGGATTATTTTCTTCCATTACTCCTCCCCTTACCGGTCTTAATATGACCGCAACAGATACTACTGAAGGCGGTGGCGGAGATGGTTTTGTAAAATACATCGATGTAGTTCCGGGACAGGTATATTATTTACTATTGAACAATTTCTCTCCAACGGTTGCACCATTCTCATTAAGTTTTGGAGGTACGGCAACGCTACTTACTCCATTTGATTATAATTCTGCCCAGATCTATCAACCCCATCCGTTTTTGGAGCCCGGGCCTAATCAGGATGGAATAATCCCGGTGTGCGGTGATCCGGTGACTTTTGATTTTTCAACATTGACTAATCATATCATCAACGGAAATCCTAATTTTATAGTAAAATATTACGAAAGTGCCACTGACGCTTTGGATGACATTGACGTAATTACAACACCTGTCTCTGTAAATACTGCAACCACTTACCACTATGCGATTTATTATGTGGACGCGGGCAGCCCGACCAGCTTTTTAAATCAGTGCCGGGAAATAAGGACCATTAATTTTGAGGATAAGTCTTTCACATTGAATCCGGGAACTCTTACTGAATGTAATAACAATAATTCCGGAACAGCATTATATGACCTGATGAGCGTGGATGTAGGAGCAACTCCTAACATCACATTGCAGTATTACCCTTCTATGTATCACCTTAATAACAACATCGGTGAAATTACAGCCCCATATGCATACGTATCTCCGGAAGGGTCTGTTTTTGTAAAAGGGACGAATGAATTCGGATGTACTGCCGCTGCGCAAATCACGCTGAACTTCCACCCGACAGTAACTGTGAATGACGCTACGCTAAGATCCTGTTTCATAGAGACCAATCCGGCCACAGCATCATTCAACCTTAGTGTGGCTACAGTAACTTTACAACTGGGAGTGACGAAAGAATATTATCCTTCTTTAGCAGATGCGGTAAACAGCACGAATCAGATTACAACCCCTACAGCATATATTGCCCCGAATGGTGTGGTTTATGTAAAAGTAATCAATGCACAGGGGTGTTATGCAGTCGCTAAAGTAACATTAATAGTGCTTCCGCCTGTAAAATCTAACGTACTGGAAGATAAAATCATCTGTATGGAAGACAAAACGACTTTAGATGCGGGACCAGGATTTGCGAGTTACCTTTGGAGTAACGGGCAAACCACACAAGCCATCAGCAATGTAGGAGTAGGAACATATTGGGTAAAACTGAAAACGGGAGACTGTATCACGACACAGACCGTGAAAGTTTATCCTGCTGAACAGCCCGTTATTTCCAATATAGACATTTCAAGCAGTACGATCACTGTATCTGTAATTGGGGGAACAGCTCCTTATAAATATTCTATGGATAATGTAGTGTGGCAGGATTCGAATGTCTTTAATAATGTTCCGAGAGGTGATCATACCATATTTGTAAAGGATGCTTATGATTGTGAGCCTATACAGGTTACAGTCGTAGTACCGAATTTGATCAATGTAATTACACCTAACGGTGACGGAATCAATGACGCCATCGATTATTCTGCACTGGCCGGTAAACAAAATCTGATCGTAAGTGTATTTGACAGATACGGCAGCAAGATATTCCAGGCTGACAAATCCAATGGTTACAAATGGGACGGAACCACAAATGGAACGAAAAAGGTATCTACAGGAAACTACTGGTATTCTGTGACGTGGAATGAGAATGACAAGAACGGTACTCCGTATAAGTATTCCGGATGGATCATGGTAAAAAACAGAGACTAACTGATTATATTAAAAGGCCGCCTTTTAGGCGGCTTTTTGTCCTGTTGAACAAATATTAATTTTTATTATATTTTCGCTATTTTTGTTTTATAAAAATCATTTTAAAATGAGGAAATCATTATTTTTTTTAATTTTCTTTTTGACTCAATTATACTATTCACAATCAGATTGTACTTCGGCAATTCCTGTGTGTGGTAATACCGGTCTTTCCTATACCCCTACAGGGCCTGGAAATGTGGCTGAAGATCTTATGGGATGCTTATCCGATGATGAAAACTTTTCCGTATGGTACACTTTTACCATAGCTACTTCAGGAACCTTAACTTTTACAATTGATCCTAATGACAATGGCGATGATTATGATTTTGGAGTATATGGCCCGAACCAGACATGTGGTTCATTAAGCCCACCCGTACGATGTAACTTCTCGGGAACACCGGGAAACACAGGTTTGGTTACAACTTTGACGGGAACAGCAACCAACGGTCCTTTCAGCGCTTATATGGATGTGGTAGCCGGAGAAACCTATTATCTGGTAGTCGATAATTATAGCAATTCCCCGAACGGATTTTCTTTAGCATGGGGCGGAACAGCTACCCTTACTTCGGCTTTTACTGATCCTGCGCTTGCGCCTCATCCGTTCATTACCCCTGGAGTTCCTGCTGCCAATCCCAATGACCCTAATGAGATCTTAAAATGTGCATTACCTATGCAGTTTGATTTCACTACTCTTACATCAGGGATCTTAAATGGTAACGTAAACTTTACCGTTACTTATCATAATACCCCAAATGATGCAATTACCGGAAATTCTCCGCTTACGATAACTACGGTAGACGGGACTACCATATATTATTTCAGGATAAAATATCAGGACCCTACCAACCCTAATAATGCTGCCAACGGTTGTTTCCAGACAGGGAAATTTAAGTTCAGGCAAGGAAATATTGTTGCTCAGGACGCTATTGTATATGCATGTAACAATAACGGTGCAGGTACGGCTACATTTGATCTGACAAGTGCTAACGTTTTTTTAGGAGCATCTACCAAGAAATATTATGCTACGCTAAGTGATATGAATGCAGGAGTTGAAATCACCAATCCTTCCAGCTACACTTCAATAGAAAAAAATGTATACGTAAGGGTAACCTCTACCGAAGGATGTACGGATGATGCAGTGATCACCCTAACCTTCCACCCGGTAGTTGTGGTTAGAGATGCTGTACTTGAGTCCTGCTACATAGAAAGCAATATAACAACAGCAGCTTTCGACCTGAATATAGCCGATGTTTCATCTCAAAGCGGAATTACAAAAAAATTCTATAAGACTTATAATGACGCCCTGAACCTGACGAATGAGATTGTAGGGTCCACAGCCTATATTGCCACCACAAGTGAGGTATATGTAAGAGTAATAAGCGCTAACGGATGTTTTGCTATTTCCAAAATAAGCCTTAAAGTTCTTCCTCCTGTAAAATCATCTGTTCTGAAAGACCAGACCATTTGTATGGAAGACAGGACAACCCTGGATGCAGGACCAGGATTTACCAGCTACGAATGGAGTACGGGAGCTACGACCCAGTCTATCTCAGGAATGGGTGTAGGATCTTACTGGGTAAAACTGCAGACAGGAAAGTGCTTTACAATGCAGGAAGTAAAAATACATCCTTCCCAACAGCCTGTAATTGCAAGCGTTGATATTGCCAATAATACAATTACGGTGAATGTATCCGGAGGAAAAGCTCCGTACAAGTATTCACAGGATGGTATCATCTGGCAGGATTCCAATGTATTTACCGGACTTATAAGGGGTGAAAACAAAGTATTCGTAAAAGATGATTATGATTGTACTCCTATTGAAGTTCAGGTAACAGTTCCGAATCTTCTTAACGCCATCACTCCGAACGGCGACAACGTAAATGATGTTATAGATTATTCTGCACTGGCCTATAAGAAAAATCTGGTATTCGTCGTATTTGACAGATACGGAAACAAGTTATACCAGGCAGATAAGCTTAGAAACTTCAAATGGGACGGGACCGCTTTCGGTAAAAAGATTATTACTGGTACTTACTGGTATACCATAACCTGGAATGAGAATGATAAAAACAATACACAGACCCAATACAGCGGCTGGGTATTGGTAAAAAACAAAGAATAATTCAGTTTTTTAAATAGTATTAAAAATCACCCCTTAACCGGGGTGATTTTTTTATCAACATACTTCAACCCTTTATTAATAAGATTTTGAAACAATTCAGCAATAAAATGTTAGTTACTATTTTCTGATTATTTTCCAAATAAGTTATCTTTGCAACATGGCTCAGAAAGAAACACTATCATCTCTTACCCACGGAAATTTTGCTAAGGAACTATCTATTTCAGATGGTAAAATGCCGCCTAATGCGGTAGACTTTGAAAGGCTGGTGATCGGAACCTTTTTGATAGACAAGAAAGGCCTTGATTATTCTATTGACCTCCTTACCTCAGAAGTTTTCTATGACCCGAGACATCAGGTTATCTTTTCTACCATTTTAAAATTATATGAAGGAAACCATCCGGTTGACCTTATGACCATCATTCAGGAACTTAAAAAAGAGGAAAAACTTAGTGCTGCCGGCGGTGATCATTATATTATTGATCTTACCATGGGAGTAAGCTCCTCAGCCCATATTGAATACCACGTCCGGGTTATCCTTGAAAAATATATTTTAAGAAGCCTGATCAACGTATCAGCCAACGTTATTGATTCTTCCTATAAAGAATCAACGGATGTGTTTGAGCTTTTGGATAAAGCCGAACAGTCATTTTTTGAAATCACCAACGGAACCATCAAAAAAGGATTTGACACAGCAAACTCTTTAGTAAAACAAGCTATTGATACCATAAAATCATTGAAAGATAAAGAAGGGCTTTCCGGTGTGCCATCCGGATTCAGAGATTTGGATAAGGAAACCGGCGGATGGCAGAATTCCGACCTTATCATTATTGCTGCCCGTCCGGCGATGGGTAAAACTGCATTCCTGCTTTCCATGGCGAGAAATATTGCAGTAGGACACAAGATTCCTATGGCCCTTTTCTCCCTGGAGATGGCTTCGGTACAGCTTATCACAAGGATGATCGCATCAGAAACGGGTATTTCTTCCGAAAAGCTAAGAAAGGGAACCATGGCAGATGATGAATGGCAGAGGCTGTTTTCCAATGTATCGGAACTGGAAAATGCACCGCTTTTTATTGACGAAACCCCGTCCCTGTCTATCTTCGACTTCCGTGCAAAATGCCGAAGACTTGTTATGCAGCATGGAGTAAGGATCATCATGGTAGACTACCTTCAGTTGATGACTGCAAGCAGCGGTGGAAAAGGAGCCGGAAACCGTGAACAGGAAATCGCCATGATATCCCGTTCATTAAAGGCCATTGCCAAAGAACTGAACGTTCCTGTAATTGCCCTTTCCCAGCTGTCAAGAAGTGTTGAAACGCGTCCTGGAAAAAGACCACAACTCTCAGATTTAAGGGAATCGGGAGCCATTGAACAGGATGCAGATATCGTATCCTTTATTTTCAGGCCGGAATATTATAAAATTGCCGTATGGGATAATGATGAGGCAGGACAGGAAAGCTCAACCGAAAACCAGGCCGAGATCATTATTGCCAAGCACAGAAACGGGGCAACGGCCGATGTAAGACTTTCTTTCATGAAGAATATTGCAAAATTCGGTGATCTGGATGCTGTGTATGGAGGAATGGGATATCCGTCATCATCCAATTTTAATGAGCCCGGCGGCTTTGACAAAATAAGAACGACCATACAGCCCGGAGCGGCTTTTGACCTGCCTAATAATTCACAATTATCCGGTTCTTCTATGAATGACCTTGATGATGATGAAGATTTTCCATTCTAATATTTGAAGCAATTCACTATTAAAATTTATATTCCTGTTTATAAAATTCTGAAATTTGAGAATCGATATATTTACTGACGGAGCCTGCAGTGGAAATCCCGGAAAAGGAGGATATGGAATTCTTATGCGCGTTCCTGAAAAAAATTATCAGAAAACTTTTTCAAAAGGTTTCAGGAAAACCACCAACAACAGGATGGAGCTCCTCGCTGTTATTACCGCTTTGGAGAAGTTGAAATCTACGGAAAATGATATTCATATTTTTACCGATAGTAAGTACGTAGCCGATGCCATTAATCAGAACTGGATCTCCGGCTGGATAAAAAGAGGCTGGAAAAATGTCAAGAATCCCGATCTCTGGCAAAAATTTATCCCTCTTTATCAGAAACACAATCCAAAAATGCACTGGATAAAAGGCCATGCCGGACATCCGGAAAATGAATTGTGCGACCGCCTTGCTGTGGCAGCAGCCAATTCCGGTAATCTGGAAATTGATACTTATTTTGAGAATCAGGAAAGCAATTCTCTCTTTTAATTTTCAGAAATATCAATTTTAGCTTAATCCCATTCACTATTTTATCAATATTGTTATCATTTATTATTTAATATTAATATTTTTTAACAAAATTAACATTAATTACACATTTATCAATTAGGATTTAATATCTTTACGTAATCTAATTATAAAGTATTCCTAAATGAATAAAAAACTACTAACTTACTTTACCCTTATTTTATTTTGTCTTTCCGGAAGCCTTTTATCCCAAACTTATCAACTTACTGGCAACCCGGTAAATACCACCGGATGGGATGTTGTTCCTTCTGCGGCAGTTAATACGGATTTCATACAGCTTACCACCGACCAGACCTCAAAAGTAGGCGGTATCAAGCTGAACGCCCCTATCAACCTGAAATACTGTGACAAATGGAGGGTTGAATTCGACTTCAGAATTGATGGTAACGGAACTCCCACTTACGGGCGGGGAGATGGTTTTGCTTTCTGGTATTTAGCCAATCCTCCTGCAGCATATGTTACCGGTGGCGGTCTTGGTATTCCAGCCAATGCTACGGGACTGATGGTAGGTTTCGATATTTTCAACAATACCACGGAAGGACAGATGAGCAAAGTTCACCTTCTGTATGGTACCAATAATACGGCAGGCTCGAATATAGAGTTCAACAATACGCCTGGAAGCACCTTCCATTCTGCAGATCTCAACCCTACCCAACCATTTGTGGGAGCTAATTATAAGCATGTGGAAGTAACCGGGGAGGTAGATCCCGCTAATGCCGCCAACTGGATCATCACCATCAAGATCGATAACACTTCGATTGTAAGCCAGTCTTTTGCTCCTTCGGGAACTGCCGCAGGAATGACCCAAGGATATTTCGGCTTCTCGGCATCCACGGGAGCAGCAAGCGCAAGGCATTCTATTAAAAATGTAAAAGTATATACTGATAAGGTTTCCCTCCTTCAGAATTCCGTATCTCAATCTTTTTGTCCCAACCCGTCTAACGGATACGGAACAGCAAATTTAACGGCATTCAATTCTCAGTTTGTAGCCAATCCTGCGAATTATACGTTTACTTATTATGTTTTAGGAAATTCGACTCCTATTGCCAATCCTGCTAATTTTCAATTTAATGCCAATACTACCATTTCGGTAAGGGTGAAGGACAATTCTTCTATTTTATGTGATAATCCAGACGGTACTATTTTATTATCTCTGGCTCCGTTCACAGCCAATGAGGCGACATTAACGGGATGTAATAACAACAATGCAGGAACTGCAATTTTCGATCTTACCACTGCCAACGTCACAGGAGTACCGGGCGTTACTAAGAAATATTACAAAACATTGAATGACCTGAACGCCGGAACCAATGAGATCCTTACCCCGGCCAGCTACCCGTCTGCCCCGGGAAGCGTATATGTAAAAGTAACCACGCCTCAGGGATGTACCGGCACAGCAAAAATTAATCTGGCCTTTTACCCCGCAATTACAGTAAATGAAGCCACACTGCGCTCCTGCTTCATTGATGCAGATCCATCAAAAGCACTATTTAATCTAACTTCTGCCAATGTAACACCATTAGGCAGTGCAGTTAAAAAGTATTACTCTTCTTTAGCCAATGCCATCAGCGGCACCAATGAAATTGTAAACCCTTCTACATATGTTGCCCCAAATGGTACTGTATACGTAAGAGTGATTGACGCTAACAACTGTTATACTATTGTTAAGATCAACCTTATTGTCCTGTCTCCGGTACTGTCATCGGTTTTAAAAGATAAAACGATCTGTATTGACGACAAAACAACTTTGGATGCCGGACCAGGATTTGACGGGTATGAATGGAGCACAGGTGCTACCACACAATCCATATCAGATATTCCCGTGGGCATTTATTGGGTAAAACTGAAAACAGGAAGCTGCATCACCACTCAGACAGTAAAAGTTAATCCTTCATCACAGCCTGTCATTTCAGGGGTTGATATCACTAATAGTACCATTGCCATCAATGTAACAGGCGGAACACCGGCTTATCAATACTCTTTAGACGGGATCAGCTGGCAGGAATCTAATGTATTCAGTGGACTTTCCAGAGGTGATCATAAAATTTTTGTAAAGGATTTTTATGATTGTGAACCTATTCACATCACCATCACAGTCCCTAATTTAATCAATGCTATTACTCCAAACGGCGATAATGTTAATGATGTTATTGATTATTCCGTATTAGCCTATAAAAAGAATCTGATGCTCGTAATATATGACAGATACGGAAATAAACTTTATGAAGCCGACAAGCTCAGAAACTTTAAGTGGGACGGAACCGCCTCCGGTAAAAAGATCATTACCGGCACATACTGGTATGTGGTCACCTGGAACGAAAATGATAAAAACAATACGCCAACAAAATATACAGGCTGGGTTTTGGTAAAAAACAGGGAATAAGTCTAAATAAATATTCTATTCAATTAAAGCACCGGTCAGAGTTTGAGCCGGTGCTTTTTTAATGTAAGCTTTTACTTTTTGAACCATTAAGATACAAGAAGTTATTAAGAATATTAAGATAATCCCCGTTTTAAGCTTAAAAATCAGAATGAGCAATCTTAACTATCCTTTACTTAATGGTTTTTTAAGTTTAAAACGGTTCGACATTTCGCAACAGATATTTTATCTCAAGGCTATTTTATTCGCATTCAATTCCTAAATTTGTCCTATGAATTATTTGGAAGCTTTGAGCAGAAGATATTCTGTGAAAAAATTTAATAGAGAAATCATTCCTCAGGAAACACTTCATAATATCCTTGAATCAGGAAAATTATCTGCAAGCTCGCTTGGCCTTCAGCCCTACAAAATTTTAGTGGTTGAAACTGATGAGATGAAGCAAAAACTAATTCCGGCTTTTTACAACCCGTCTCAGATCTCCACCTGCTCCCATCTGGTTGTTATTGTTTCAAAAAAAAACATTGATGAAAGCTATATCCATGGCTATTTTAATCATATTTCCGAAGTAAGGGACGTTTCATTAGAAACGCTTGATCCTTTCAGGAATAGCATCAATCAGCATATTACCCAAAAAACCAGTGAGGAAATTTTCAACTGGGCAGAAAAGCAGTCTTATATTGTTCTGGCCAATATGATGTATACAGCGGCCATTGAAAATATAGATACCTGCCCTATGGAAGGCTTCCGCCAGGATATTATAGAAGAAATTTTAGAGATCAATCCCGAAACAGAAAAAGTAACCGTTACTCTGGCTTTGGGATACCGCTCTGAAGAAGATCATTTCCAGCACATGAAAAAAGTAAGAAAACCAAATGAAAAATTGTTTAAATTTATTTAACTATTTTAGACAATTGTCTTAAAACAAACCTATGATAAAAGCGGATGTATTAGTAATAGGTTCCGGTATTTCGGGACTTTCTTATGCCATTAAAGTTTCTGAACAGCTTCCTGATGCCAAAATAATCGTAGTTACAAAATCTGATGAGGACGAAAGCAATACCAAGTATGCGCAGGGAGGCCTGGCTGTAGTTACCGATTTCAAAAAAGATAATTTTGAAAAGCATATTGAAGATACCATGCGTGCCGGCGACGGTGAAAACAAACGCGATGTAGTGGAAATGGTTGTGAAAGAAGCACCTACCCGATTTAACGAAATCGTAGAATGGGGAGCTAATTTCGATATGAAGAATGGCAAATTTGCTTTGGGAAGAGAAGGCGGCCACACAGAAAACAGGATCGTCCATCATAAAGATATTACCGGATTCGAGATCGAGAGAGCCTTATTGGAAACGGCCAATAGCAGCTCTAATATTGAGATCCTTGATCATCATTACGTAATCGATATTATTACCCAGCACCACGTTCCCGGGAAAGAGCTGAATGAGGGAGATATCCATTGTTACGGAGCCTACATTTTGGATGAAAAGTCCAAACAGATCAAAAAGATCACCTCAAAGATAACCCTGGTAGCCACCGGAGGCGCCGGGCATGTTTATAAAAATACAACAAATCCTACTATTGCAACAGGAGACGGAATTGCTTTTGTTGCCCGCGCAAAAGGCAAAGTTTCGAATATGCAATACTACCAGTTCCACCCTACTGCCCTGTACAGCAAAATTGACGGAATGCTGTTTCTGATCTCGGAAGCAGTACGTGGAGACGGTGCTAAGCTAAGAACCAAAAGAGGCGAAAAATTCATGCATAAATATGATGAGCGCGAAGAGCTGGCTTCAAGGGATATTGTTGCCAGAGCCATTGACAATGAAATGAAGATCACCGGCGATGAGTATGTAGGTCTTGACTGCCGTGAAATGGATCGCGAAAAGTTCTTAGAGCACTTTCCCAATATCTATAAAAAATGTAAAGACGAAGCCATTGATCCCTTCACCCAACTGATCCCTGTTGTTCCGGCCTGCCATTACCTGATGGGAGGTATTGAGGTAGACAAGGACGGCCAATCCTCTATCAAAAATTTATTTGCCGTGGGAGAATGTACGAATTCCGGCCTGCATGGCGCTAACAGACTCGCCTCCAATTCTTTACTGGAAGGTTTGGTATTCGGGCATAATGCCGCTATGAAATCCGTTGAATTGTTAAAAGAAAATAATTTCAACTTTGAAGACCTGAAAGCCGTTCCTGAATGGAACGAAGAAGGTATGAAAATCATGGATGAGATGGTGATCATAAGCTATCTGAGAAAACAGCTTCAGGAAATGATGAGTGACCTGGTAAGCATTGTAAGAAGCAACAGCCGTCTGAAAATGGCTTTACAGAAGCATCAGGAAATTGCAGCTGCCGTTGATGAAATTTACCACTATTCTATTCTATCGCCCCAATTATCAGAATTGAGGAACTTAACCACCGTTGCCCACCTCATCATTACCCAGTCTATGGAAATGAAGGTAAACAAAGGAGCATTTTACAATAAAGACCTAGCATAAAAAAGACAGTTATGAAAAGACCAGGCTACGCAACCGATAAAGTATTTAAAGCATTTATAAAAGCAGCCCTTGAAGAAGATATTCAGGATGGCGACCATTCTACTCTCTCCACAATCCCAAACGATCTGAAGCAGAGTGCTAAACTTCTGGTAAAACAAAACTGTATTTTGGCAGGTGTTGAATTGGCTGAGATCATTTTTAAAACTTTCGATATAAATTTAAGCATTGAAACGTTTATTAAAGATGGCGAAACAGCCAAAGTGGGAGATATCGCTTTCATCGTTACCGGAAGCGCAAGATCCATACTTTCCACCGAAAGGCTTGTCCTCAACTGCATGCAGAGGATGAGCGGCATTGCAACTCTCGCTCACGACTGGGATTCCAGATTAGTTGGAACAAAAACAAAATTACTTGATACCCGCAAAACCACCCCAAATTTTAGGGTATGTGAAAAGTGGGCCGTGGCCATAGGCGGCGGAACCAATCACAGGTACGGGCTTTATGACATGATTATGTTAAAGGATAATCATATTGATTACAACGGAAGCATTACCAATGCTGTGAAAATGGCAAAGGATTATATCAAAAAAAATAAGAAAAAACTAAAGATCGAGGTTGAGACCCGGAATTTAGAAGAAGTTCAGGAAGCTATCAATGCCAAAGTTGACAGGATCATGCTGGATAATATGGATGTAAAAACAATGAAACAGGCTGTCAAGATGATCAACGGTTCCTGCGAGTCTGAAGCTTCAGGAGGAATTACAAGGGATATGCTGAAAGAAATTGCCTCCACCGGCGTCACTTATATCTCCGCCGGAGCCCTTACCCACTCAGCAGAGAATATAGATTTAAGCCTCAAAGCTGTGAAATAGCTTTGCGTTTTTAACAAAAATGACCTCTTTTTGTTAAAAAATAAATAATATGATTTTTTTCATAAAAAAGCACCAGAATATGTATTATTTTGAAAATCAATTAATTAAACATTATTAAGACTGATTAAAAATTAACATTTAGTTAATAATGGTTAAGATTTATTTACCGATTTTTGCATAAAATTTAAATCTAACTATTATAACGATTATGAAATTAATCAACAAATCAATGCTGACTGTAGCGATTACACTTTCTACCGCCAGCGTTTATTATGCTCAGCAAACCAAGGACACTGTTAATACAAGGTCTAAAGACATTGAAGAAGTTGTATTGACGGGAGTTGCCGACATTGCTAAAGACAGAAAAACACCGGTTGCTGTTTCAACAATCAAAGAAGCACAAATTGTAGAAAGATTAGGAAACCAGGAATTCCCGGAAATTTTGAACACGACTCCATCTGTTTACACAACTAAAGGTGGTGGTGGTTTCGGAGACTCCAGAATCAACATCCGTGGTTTTGCGAACGAAAATATCGCTGTTATGGTTAATGGTATGCCCGTTAACGATATGGAAAACGGGCAGGTATATTGGAGTAACTGGGCTGGGATTGCTGATGTAACTTCTTCTATGCAGGTGCAAAGAGGTCTTGGTTCTTCTAAACTGGCTATTGCTTCTGTTGGTGGAACAATTAACATTTTGACAAGAGCAGCAGATAAAAAAAGAGGAGGAACGGTATCAGTAGGTGTTGGTAATGATGGATATCATAAAACATTATTTGCTTATAACACCGGAAAATCTGAAAAAGGCTGGTCTACTTCATTCTTAATGAGCAGAACTGCAGGTGCAATGTATTTTGACGGGTCAGATTTTGAAGCTTATAATTATTATCTGGCAGTTGGATATCAGCCAAATGAAAAACATGATTTCCAATTCACTTTTACAGGCGCTCCACAATGGCATAATCAAAACTTCACCAACACCATTGCAACATATTTAGATATGGGAGACGGTAAATTAGATAATGTGAAAGCAGAAGATCCAAATAGAAAATATAACTCTAACTGGGGATTGTTAAATGGTGAACAATTTACGACAAACAGAAACTTCTATTCAAAACCAATCATGTCTTTCAACTGGGACTGGAAAATGTCTGAAAGGTCAAAACTTGCTACTGTTGCTTACGCTTCATTTGGTAGAGGTGGTGGAACTGGTTTCTTAGGTAGAATTAACGGAAAACAAGTATTCGATAATGCATTTAAAGATGCAAACGGACAAATCCGTTGGGATGATATTGTAGCATGGAATCAGGGTGTTAATGTTGGTGGAACTTTTGGTGCAGTAAACCCAACCCCGGGTGAAGCATACAGAACGATCGGTACTACTTATAATGATAACACAGGTCGTGGTTTAGTAAGAAGATCACATATCAATTCTCATAACTGGTATGGCTTACTATCAAACTTTAACCATAAATTAAGTGATGAGCTTAATTTTTCCATTGGAATTGATGCAAGATACTACTATGGTTATCACCCTGGTGTTGTAACAGATCTTTTAGGAAATAATAAATACACCGAAACAGGAGATTTTAACACAAGACCAGCAGGAACTGTAATCACAGGAACACAGGCTCCAACGCCTTCAGCAAATCCATTTGCGGCTGCCATAAAAGATAAATCTCAAATTGCCAGCAGAAATTATGATGGAGAAGTAACTTGGTATGGAGGTTTCGGACAAATAGAATATTCCAAGGATAATTTCACCGCATTTGTACAAGGTGCAATCTCTAACCAAGGATTCCAAAGAATAGACAATTGGATAATTGATGGAGTTACTCAGCAAAGTGGGCAAACGGTTAATAAGAAAACCGGGTTTAAAAACATTTTAGGATATAACGTAAAAGCCGGAGCCAATTATAATTTGGATTCAAACCATAATGTTTTTGGTAATATCGGATATTTTTCCAGACAACCATTCTTCACTGGGGTTTATCCAAACAACCGACAAGTTGTGAATCCTAATCTTACTAACGAAAAAGTCTTCAGTGCAGAATTAGGCTATGGTTACAGATCTTCAAATCTGAGAGCTAACGTTAACCTTTTCAGAACCTCTTGGAAAGATCGCTTCCAAAGAAGAACAGGCCTTACCGTACCTCAACCTTCAGGGCCAGCCATTACTCAAGCTTATGCAGAAATAAATGGAATAGAACAAGTACACTACGGAGTAGAATTTGACGCAACATACTCTATCGGAAAATATGTTGACTTAGAAGCGATGTTCTCTTGGGGTGACTATAGATATCAAGGAAATGCGGAGGGTACTATTTATGACGACAACAACAACCCTGTAATCTTGACAAGCGGAACTAACGTTACTAAATTAAATTTAGACAATGTGAAAGTTGGTGATGCTGCACAAATGACAGCCTCATTAGGTGCTACATTCAAACCTGTAAAAGGACTGAGAATCAACGCAAACTGGAGATGGGTGGATCAGTTGTATGCTCGTTTTGATGTAACTGCTTTTGATTCTTCAGTACAAACTCCAACTTATACTCCGCCAGCATTAGAAAAAGGGGCGTTACGTTTACCAAGCTACAATTTATTTGATCTAGGAGCTTCTTACAAATTTGATATTGGAGCAAGACAAAGTTTAACTTTGGGAGCAAATGTTTATAATTTGTTTGATACTACTTATATCACTGAAGCTACTACAAACAATCATACAGGACTTACAGAACAAAACTTCACTGGTACAGCTGCACAACAAGCCACTGCACTTGCAAACTACAATGCACAAGGAACCTGGAAAGGTATTCACCAATCCAATCAGGTTTATTTCGGTTTTGGAAGAACATGGGCTGCAAACCTTACATTTAACTTCTAATATATTAGATTTTATCAATATCAATCCCGGCGATAAGCCGGGATTTTTGTTATATTTGTTTACAAAAAAATTGAATATGGATTTTTACAAAATTTTCCTTAGTGCACACAAAGGATTTGGGTATCTTGAACTTGTTTTAGTAGCATTATTTATTATTGCTCTTTTAGTTACTATGTTTGGCTTCAGTGGTAAAGTGAACAACTTTTTAAAGAAGACGACTCTCTTTACAATGATTTTCTTTCATATCCAGTTTTTAGTCGGAATTTGTTTATTATTCATATTTTCTCCGGGATTCAAAGTTGCTTTAGATTCCGGAACATTAATGAGCAATGCTTATTCAAGATTTCAATATATTGAACATCCGTTTTCCATGTTAATTGCTGCCATATTGATGACTATCATTAATAAAAAAGTGAAATCCAACGACACCATTTCTTTGGGGATCGTAATCATGGGATTAATTGCAGCAGGTTTATTTGCATTTGCATTTCCGTGGGCGAAAGTCTTTGGAGCATAAAAAGTTATGAGTTATAAATTATGAATCTGTAATTTTTAAATATTTTAATCTTTAATTTTTTAATCAATCAATGAAAGTAGCTGTAGTAGGTTCAACAGGAATGGTTGGACAAGTGATGCTTAAAGTTTTGGAAGAAAGAAACTTTCCTGTAACAGAATTAATTCCCGTAGCTTCGGAAAGATCTATCGGAAAGAAGGTCAAATATAAACAGGAGGAGTATACCATTGTAAGCATTAACGACGCTATAGCTGCCAAACCTGATATTGCCATTTTTTCAGCAGGAGGCTCAACTTCTCTTGAATTTGCCCCAAAATTTGCAGAGGCCGGAGTAACGGTTATCGACAATTCTTCGGCATGGAGGATGGATCCTGACAAAAAACTGGTAGTACCTGAAATCAATGCAGGTGTACTGACTGCTGAAGATAAAATTATTGCCAACCCGAACTGTTCCACCATTCAGCTGGTAATGGTACTAGGGCCTTTGAATAAAAAATATGACCTCAAAAGAGTAATTGTTTCTACTTATCAGTCAGTAACAGGTACCGGAAAAGCAGCAGTTGATCAGCTCAACTCGGAAATCAAGGGTGATGATACCATTGCTAAGGTATATCCTTATCAGATCTTTAAAAACGCATTACCGCACTGTGACGTTTTCGGGGATGATGATTATACGAAAGAGGAAATTAAATTAATGAAAGAGCCTAAAAAGATATTAGGCGATGATACCTTTAATTTAACGGCAACAGCGGTAAGGGTTCCTGTGCAGGGAGGGCATTCCGAAAGCGTAAATATTGAATTCGAAAATGAATTTGATCTTGATGAAGTAAGAAAGATCCTGTCTGAAACTCCGGGAGTAATCGTAATAGATGATGTTAAAAATAACAAGTACCCGATGCCCCTCTACTCTGAAGGAAAAGACGAGGTTTTCGTCGGGAGAATAAGGCGTGACCTTTCCCAACCGAAAACGCTCAATCTCTGGATCGTGGCGGACAATCTTCGGAAAGGAGCCGCAACCAACGCAGTACAGATTGCAGAATACCTTGTAGCCAACAACTTAGTATAAACTAACAAAATAAAAAGAGTCTCAGAATTGGGATTCTTTTTTTTATCAAACTATGAATATTCAGACGAATACCAATAAAGATAAAATAGGTTTCCAAAAGCTCATTGCAGTCTTTGGAGTGATCCTTTTTATTGGTAAGATCATTGCCTGGAAGCTTACCAATTCTGATGCTGTATTTTCTGATGCCATGGAGAGTATTGTGAATGTCATCAGTGCATTTATGGGGCTATACTCTTTACACCTCGCTGCAAAGCCGAAAGATGAAGACCACCCTTACGGACATGGAAAAGTAGAGTTTGTTACTTCTGGGATAGAAGGTGCTTTAATAGCCATTGCCGGCATTATGATCATCTATGAAGGCATCAACAGTCTTGTGGTGGGAAAAACACTCAACAAGCTGGATATCGGGATCTGGATTGTGGCAGCTACGGCGATCATCAATTATTTGCTGGGTTATATTTCCATTAAAAAAGGAGAAAAAGAGAATTCTCTGGTTCTTGTTTCTTCCGGTAAACATCTTCAGTCGGATACCATTACCACTCTTGGCGTTGTAATAAGCTTAATCATTGTTTATTTCACAAGGATCTATTGGCTGGATTCTGTCGTGGCACTCGTTTTTGGGCTTTATATCATTTTTATAGGGTATAAGATTGTCCGTAAATCCTTAAGCGGGATCATGGATGAGCAGGATCCGGATATTTTGAAAAAAATTGTGGAGATCCTTGAAAACAACAGGAAAACAGAGTGGATCGACATTCATAATATGAAGATCCAGCAATTCGGTTCCTCTCTGCATATCGATGCCCATATTACGCTTCCCTGGTACTACAGCCTTCGTGACGCCCATAAAGAAATGGAAAATGTCATCAAGCTTTTAGCCGGAAATACCAAACGAAGCATTGAATTCAATTTTCATATGGATGATTGCAAAACCATTTCATGCCCTGTCTGCCAGATATACGAGTGTCCCGTTCGTGAGCGGGATTTTGTAAAAAGGGTACAATGGACCGCTGAAAATATAACTCGGGAAAATAAGCATACAACCGTTTAGAATCTACATTTTCAGATGCTTCGACTTCGCTCAGCATGACAATGTGAATAAATGACAGATGATGAATGATAAATTTTTTCTCATCTAAAATTTAAAATCCTTAATTTATAATTTCTCTGTCATGCTGAGCGAAGTCGAAGCATCTATATTATTTTTTCATCAAAACTTGCTTCCTGTAATAGAACATCGGGATAATAAGAAGCAGGATCAAAGGCTGGATCACAAACCTTCTCATATAAAAAGAAAAAAGGTATCCTATTTCAAACCCGTTAGCAATACAATACAGATAAATAGGAAATGTGATGATAAAGATAATCGTGATCAGTAAGGCTCCCTGCACCGTCCACTCTTTGTTTTTAAATAAAAAATGAATGATCATACAGGAAAAGAGCAGATTCAAAACAAATCTGAAAAGATGGCTGACAATCAATTTTCCCCATTCAAATGATGGAAAGGCCATCGTTTTATCAGCCTCATGGAAATACTCAAGAAAAGGATCATAGAAGATCTTATCTTCCAGCATTCTCACCCCCATAAGCCCTGAGATTCCTGCGATGACTAAAAGCCAGTTAAGAATTTTCATTTTTCAAAGCAAAGAATTTAATCCATACAAGCCAAAGCAAAACCACACTTCCGTAAATAACAGCAGGAAAGATAAAATCATGGGAAATTTTACCATATTCTTTATAATCGGTCATTACAATATTCAGCCCTGCTATCCTTAACAGGTTCATGATATAAAGTAAAATAAGGCTGATGAAGACAAACACAAAGGTTTTAAAACCTTTATAGAAAGCAAAGATAAAAGACACGAATAAAATCATTACAGACACCGCATTACATCCTTCCACCATCCTCGTGCGATAGTCTTTGTTTACATAAAACCACACCTGTTCTTTAGGAATGTCGTTATACAGCTGTGTCGGATAGTTTAATACGTTCTGAATATGCATTACCTGCTCTGCGATCAGTTTTGAAAAAGGATCCAGACCGTTTCCTTTGAAGCTGTTCAGGTAAAACTGATAGGCAACAAGTAGCACCAGATAGATGATGATGAATCGAAGTAAAATTCCTAAAACAGGCTTAAAATCCTTTAACATGCTGCAAAGATATAAATTTACTATATTTGTTTCCTACTATGAATTCTGAGAGCGCAAAACGATTTTTTGAAAATTATACCGGTAAAAAATCTTCTGAGTTTGTTATTTTAGCTCAAAGCGGTTCCGCGAGAGTAAATTTTCGGGCAAAAACTGAAAAAAACTATATTGTTACCTATAATGAGAATATCCGGGAAAATGAAAGTTTTTTTTATTTTTCGGAGGTTTTTACCCTGCTTCAACTGAATACTCCTGCTATTTTTGCCATTTCTGAAGACCGGAAATTATATGTTCAGGAATTTTTAGGAGAAAATACCCTCTCAGAGATCATTTCAGAAGAAGGTTTGTCTGAAAAAGTGAAGTTTCTGGTACAGGGGACTTTGCAAAAACTGTATTATCTGCAGATTCAGACGGAGGGAAATATAGATTTTCACCAGACATTTGAATACGAAAGCTATGATGAGCTTCCTGTCATCCACGACCTGTATTATTTTAAAAACTTTGTAGCTGATGTTCTTGAACTGGAATATCACAGATCTACCCTTCTGAAGGAATTCAAAAAGATCACAGACCTTATCGAAAGCCTTGAACCCAAAGGGTTGATGATAAGGGATTTTCAGGCGAGAAACATCATGGTCAATGAAAACAATACCATTTCATTTATTGATTATCAGTCGGCAATGAAGGGACCATTGATGTATGATGTTGTCTCCTTTCTTTTTCAGGCGAAAGCCAATTTCCCGGAAGATTTTAAAAATGAGATGCTGGAATTTTATATTCAGCAATTTGAAAACAAGGAGATCCAGGATCAACTAAAAACATCGGTGAAACCTATTCAACTGATGAGATTTTTACAGGTATTGGGTGCATATGGATTCAGAGGGCTTATCCAGAGAAAGCAACACTTTATTGCAAGTATGGAAAAAGGTATTGAAAATATTGATCAGTTTGCACAGTCATGGGAAGATATGAAAGATTATCCCGAACTGGAAAAAGTGATACAACAACTGGCCTTAGAAAAGACAAAAATAAAAATAGAAGATATTTTAAAAAGTTAGAGCCTTCGACTCCGCTCAGGCTGACAATGTGTAAGACTAGGTCAGTATTAGAAATGTCAGCCTGAGCGGAGTCGAAGGCTCTATCAATAAACCAACAACTTAAAAGAATCTTAATGGTTCAAAAAATATAAGCATGCTACACATAGACATCCACAGTTTTTCATACAAGAAAGGCGGAATTCCGAAAGATGAATCCGGAAATGGAGGCGGTTTTACCTTCGATTGCAGAGGAATCCTCAATCCGGGCAGAATCGAAGAATATAAAAGCCAGACCGGAAATGATATCGGAGTTCAGGAGTTTTTAGAGACTCAAACAGAAATGCCGAAATTTTTAGAACTTGTTAAAAGCATTGTTTCCATCAATATTGATAATTATATAGAGAGGGGATTTGAAAATCTTCAGATCAGTTTCGGATGTACGGGCGGGCAGCACAGGTCGGTGTACTGCGCTATAAAGATCGCTGATTTTATCCGTGAAAAATATTCCGGAAGTACGGAGATAAGCCTGCATCATGATGAGCAGCACCAACTCAACATTAGTAATAAGCAATAAATAATTTGTAATTTTCACTCATTACTTATTACCCATTATTCATTATTTATAATACTATGAAAGCTTTAATTTTTGCAGCAGGAAAGGGCACCCGGCTTAAACCTTTTACAGATCATCACCCGAAAGCACTGGCGAGGGTAAATGATGTTCCGCTTTTGGAAAGGAACATCAATTATCTCAAAGGTTTCGGAATAAAGGATTTTGTGATCAATGTTCATCATTTTGGGGACCAGATCGTCGAGTTTCTCAGGAAAAATAATAATTTCAACTGCAATATTGAGATCTCCGATGAAACGGAAGAACTGCTGGAAACCGGAGGTGGTTTGATTTTTGCTAGAAGATTCCTGGATCATGGAGAAGACTTCTTAATTATGAATGCTGATATCTTAACCAATATCAATATCAATAATCTGGTGGACTATCACAAGAAGGTTAAAGATTTTGCTACTTTAGCTGTTTCAGACAGGGAAAGTTCAAGAAAACTGCTTTTCAATGATGACATGGTCTTAAGAGGCTGGCTGAATGTACAAACAGGAGAGCAAAGGCTTGCAGAGTTCAACAAGGGCTTTAAAGCATTAGCTTTCAGCGGAGTACACTGCATCAGCCCTGTTATATTTGAAAAAATAAAAAGAACGGGGAAGTTTTCTGTGATGGAGGAATATCTGGATCTGATGCAGACAGAGCATATACATGGCTTTCTGCATGACAGTATCCTGATAGATGTCGGGAGACCGGAGTCTGTAACGGAAGCTGAAAAATATTTTAAATAGATCGATACATGGAAATTGATGGAAAAAGGGATGAAAGTTTGGTAAATCCTGAATTGGATATTAACGAAACAAAACTCCACAACAGTTTCAGGCAGAAAACTTGGGACGAAACCATTACAAAAGACAGCTGGATGGTATTCAAAGTTATGGCCGAATTTGTTGACGGGTATGAAAAACTGGCTAAAATAGGCCCTTGCGTTTCTATTTTTGGTTCGGCAAGATTGCAGCCTGAAAGCAAATATTATCAAATGGCTGTAGAGATTGCCGAGAAAATTACAAAAATAGGTTTCGGAATTATCACAGGCGGTGGTCCGGGGATCATGGAAGCGGGCAATAAAGGAGCGTTCAATGCTACCGGAAAATCAATCGGTTTAAATATCGATCTGCCGTTCGAGCAGCATTTTAATCCTTATATCAATAAGGTGTATTCCATGAATTTTGATTATTTTTTCGTGAGAAAGGTAATGTTTGTAAAATATTCTCAAGGGTTTATTGTAATGCCGGGGGGATTTGGAACTTTGGATGAGCTTACAGAAGCTCTTACTTTAATCCAGACTGATAAAATAGGGAGGTTTCCTATTGTATTGGTAGGGTCTGAATTCTGGAGCGGACTGCTGGATTGGTTTAAAGCTACCCTTTTAAAGGATGGAATGATCTCCGAGGGAGACTTAAGTCTTTACAGGGTTGTAGATACTGCTGATGAGGCTGTAGCACATATTAAAGCCTTCTATGATAAGTATTCTGTGAATGTAAACTTTTAATTGGCATATTATTTGTGACTTATAAACAACGAGTATGATTATAAATCTCTTAATTAAGATGAAAAAACTTTTATATATATCAGGAATTTTAACATTTTTTGTGTTGATGAGCTTCATGAATGCGGACTTTTTCTCTTCAATGACAAAAGTAGATTATGTGGAAGGCAGCAAGACATTGAAGTTTACCACAAAAATGAATACCAACCATATTTCGGATGCTATCAAGATAAATCCTAATACTGCCGGATTTGAAGCAGAAGTAAAAAAATATGTAAATAATAATTTTGATATATACGTCAATGGTTCTCCCAAAACCATTACCTTCACGGGAAGCCAGGTGAGCGGAGAAACTGTATGGGTATATTTTGAGTCCGGAGGGATTTCGGATATCAATACCCTGAAGATCAAAAATACGATACTTCTGGGAGCTTTTCCCAAGCAGAGCAACATTGTGAGCATTGCTTATAAAGGAAGCCAGAAAGTAATGAATTTCCAGCGCGGAAAGGAAGTGAATGAAGTTTCTTTTTAAGAACAGACTTTTAATTTAGATTATAGGACCACTGCATAGCAGTGGTTTTTTTATACCTTTTTGTCTTAAAATTTCACATTAAAGAGACTTAATAGGTAAAACTACTGAATTATAAATTGCCGGATTTCTACTCTAGCATTCTGTTTTATGGAAATGTACCTTTGTCATGTAATATTACAAAAACAGACCATGTGGAGTTCAGAAACCACTTTAATCAACGAGGCGAAATCCCAAAAGCCAAACGAGTAGGAAAACACCAAACTAAAAAATTAATAGAAATGGAAACTGAATTAAATGCCTCAAACCAGCAGATCGACGTGTTGGTAGTAATTGACACGGATTATGTAAAAACAAATTATCCAAGGCCAAGCCAGGACCCTAATAATCCTACAGGAATTGACCATAACAGTCAGCATATGATTGTTTCAAATGCCAACGCGTTATCCGGACAAGGAACCGCTGATCTGAATTTCAGTGCAAAAGCAGGTGATAATGTATCTTTCAGAAGCACTTCGATTTATCAGAATTCAGATGATGCGGTCATCATTTACAATATTAAATATTGGTCCGGAGATCAGGTATTTAACAATTTCGTATATGATGCTGTTATAAGACAACAAGCTGTTGTACCCAATTATAATTCATCAAACGGTTTACCAGCAAATACGGCAAACATTACTTTCTCCAGTTTTGATTCAAGAGTAAGAAATACAGGAACGGAGAATTTCTATGTACAGTTTGCTTTATATACTATAGACCCTAATGATAGTAATAAGCAGGTATTATTTGGTTATTATTACTGGGATCCGACGATTACAGTTAAATAATGTATAAAATAACTGCGGCGGCATCAAAGATGCCGCCGCAGTTATTATTAAAAGTCAAAATTATTCTCCTTTTATTTTGAAGTCATCCACTTCCCAGGTTGCTGCTGCAGAGGTTGTAGAAGTATATTTAAATGCAATTCTGACATTTTTTCCTAAGAAGGCACTTAAATTTACATTTCCTGAGCTTACCCAGTCTCCAAATGCCCCGGTATTGGTATCTAATGCAGCCGGTAATACAGTCCATACCGTAGTGGCCGGATTTCCTGTATAGTTATCCGTCGCATATACCTGCAATGCATTTCCGGCATATCTTACATCTGTAGTAAAGCTTACAGCAGCTTTGGTTTTCCCAACCAGACTCACTTCTTTAGAGATCAGCCAGTCTTCATTGGCTTTATTTCCTGAAGCAAAACCATTCATTACCGCATAATAGTTTGTACCGTTTCCTTGGTTAGAGGTCAGCCAAACCTGAGCTCCCACTACATTCACTAAGGTCCAGTCTGCACTGAAACCACCACTGGCAAAATTCTCACTGTAAATAACTGGCAGAGGAGTATATACGCTTCCGTCACATCTTGGATCATCAAGATCTGCTCCCAATATATTAGTGATCCATAGCTGATAAGTTCCGTTAAATACACTTAAAATAGCATATACATCTCCTTTTCCTGCTTCTATGGTATTTCCGGAGAAGTCTGCAAAATTACTTGTTCTCAGGATCACCTTGTTCCCTGAACAGTCTTCAAGGGTTCTGTTGGTAACTCCACCAGCAGCATAAGTTTTTTCAAGGTCTCCTTCTATAAACTGAAGGTCTTTGATCTTGATCCATCTTCCCACATCGGCAGAGGTAAACTGTGTAATAGATCTTTCCGTAGGAACTACTGCCGTTATAGGCTTATTAGAATCGAAGAAGTATTTGTAAACATCTGCTTCTGCAATTCTTCCCACTGCACCGCTGAAAGGTGATCCTAGTTGAATTTCACCGCTTACAGCTCCTACATATAAGTTTTTAAGTTTAATATATACTTCTTTTCCTACAACAAATCTTGCATCATTGTATAAGTCCGCTTTGTCTATATTTACCCTGATCCCTCCTGTTGCATCTTCTACATACACATATTTGAAAAGGTTTCCGGACTTGTCATTGGCCGTTACTTTAGCTTTTAATACAAAATCACCTGTAATTAAGGTAAGCGGGCTGTTAGCCAATTGTTTAACCTCAGCTACTGTTTTTGCTGTCAATCCTGCATCACTGTACATACATGGATTAGCCGTAATTCCGTCTAAACGAGGGAAATGCTCATCTACTCCATCTCCGTTTTTATCCCCTTCCATATCCAGGTCAGTCGCCCTGTTGATATACATCTGATAAGTGGAATTATATTTACTGTAGATTCCTATGAATGTCCCGTTTCCTGAAGGCATTCTCTGATTGGCAAATGAAGCATATCCGCTGTTTCTCACCACTCTTGCCGTAGCAGTACTTGCATCCCTGATCTGTCTGTCTACCGTTACCCCGTTAGGAGCATAGTTTGAACATAATATTTTATTGTCAAATTCGGCATCATTTACCTGGATCAGACATCCGATGTATTTATCGTTCGTAGTGATCATTTGAGCTAAAGTCATTACTTTAGGGATCACTTTTCCTCTTTCTGAACATGATCTGAAAATGTGCTTGGCTACAAGCTTTTCAGGGATTCTGGATACTGCAGTTGCAGAAGTCTCTTCCCCTGTTATCATACCGATCTGAACTACTCCTCCATAGGTTCCTATGGCAAGGCTGTTAAGCTTGATATATACTTTGGAACCCTGAGGGTACTTTGTATAAGTACTTACGGCATCTACACTAATCGTAAATCCATGAGTTGGATTTTCCAGTGCATCCTGAACATATATCGTCTTATAGATATTCCCTGTTTCATCTGTTGAAGATACATATCCTACCATATACAGATCATCAGACTCATCATTTGGAGTCGTATCATCCGGGAAAACGTAAGCTGCGTTCTGGTATTTCAGCTTTACATCAGCAAAAGGAAGAACAACTCCATTTTTGTCTGCACATTCGAAACCGTCAAGGGCCGGCTCATCATATTTGTCATCATGCACACATCCTGTTATGAACAAAGAAGCAATAACAACAAAAATATATACAAGTTTTGAATTATATTTTTTCATAATTAGTTATTTTAGAATCTTAAATAAACGTTTGTGAAGAAGTTAATTCCTCTGTCATACCAAAGTTTTGGTGCAAATGAAGGATACTCTTTAGATGAGTCTTCAAGGATATCCGGGAATCTCACATTTCTTCCCTGCTCAAATCCACCGGTTACATAGTCTCTATTATTAAGGATGTTGTTTACTGAAATACTGATCCCCATTCTGTATTTTCCGAATACGAAGGATTTTCCTGCATTCGCATTCAGCATAAACTGATCGTCAAATTTCCTTTGAGAGGTAAGCTGCTGGATAAGCTCAGGAGTAACTCCGTCATAAGGGTCATTGGTATCCGGGTTGGTATACATATAAGGAGTTTTATTCAATGCTGAGAATTCAAGGTACTGATCCATCAGGTAATTGGCTGAAGCACCGATCCACCAGTATTTCGGAGAGTTATACTTCAATCCGAAGGAGAATGCTTTCTGAGGAGTTCCCGCCACTTTATAACCTTTAACATTTGCCTGGCCTTTCCAGAACTCTTCGCCTCTGAATCCGTTCAGATCATCAAATGTGGAAACATCAGCATTATCAGTATATTCGTAATCACCAACACTTGCTACCCCTATTGCATTTAGTGTAGAAGTAACTTTAACATCAAATCCTAATTCTGCCCCTAAATATCTTTTATTTACACCGCTCATTGCTTCATTTACCAGTGTATTGTAAGAAGTTCCTACAGCATCCGTAGCGTCTACATAATATCTGGCAATCTCAGTTGCATTGTTGATGGTGGTATAATATCCGGACAATCTAAGTTTCAGGATCTGCCCTCTCATGATATAGCTCAACTCATTAGAGTTAATCATCTGGTTCTTAACACCCGGTGTCAGATAATTGACCGCTCTAGGGTTGATATAGATCTCGTTAAGAGTAGGTGCCAGACTGAAGAATGCCCCGTTATAAACGATGAAGTTCTTACCATTGATCTTATAGGTAATTCTTGCCTTAATCCCTGCATCCAAAGCATCATAAATAGGGCTTTTGCCTTTGGAATCATTGGTAAATCTCGTAATACCGTTTCTATAGTGCCCGTCTCTCTGAGCCTCTGAATAAGAAGCAAAGATAGAGGCCATTACATTCCATTTTGTAAAATCTATTTCGGATGAAACATTCAATGCATACTGATTTCTCGTCAGCTCATAAGAATACTGGGTTCTGTCTCCTTTTTTTACCTGAACGTTCGGGTCATCAAGATTATATTGTACGTCATTATTAAAAGCATTAAGGTTGTATGCATAATTAGCCCCTAGCAGATCTTTTATTCTTCTGAAGTTATCAGATTTAAGATTCTGGTAATTGAAGTTAATGTTCAGCTTCCAGTTGTCTTTCAGCCTCGTATCAAAGTGTGACGAAAAATTGAATGTCTTATCTTTATTTACATCTTCTACCAAAGTATAAACAGCTCCTCTGTCTACACCACCCATATCATTTGCATTGATATAGTTTGCCTGGTATAAAGCATTCCAGTTGATCTGCGAATTAGCTCTGAACTCGTCAGCAGTAAAATCTCCGTAGCTTGGTAATTTTCTGTAATATGTAGGATTCGGATCTGCGGCATGGAACCAATCTAAACGGCTTCTGGCATCACTTCCGAACTGATAGGAAAACGTATTGATCCAGTTGGAGTTCTTACCAATTTTTAAGTAATCCGTTAACATGAAGATCGGCTCGAATACTTTTCTGATCCTGGAATTTCTTTTTTCGCCGTCCTGCCAGCCCCAGTAAGAGTTATAGTTTTTGCCCATCAGGTCATATACTTCCTGGGTATTAGGAGCATTGGAAGCTCTATACGTAGGAGATCCGAAACCGGTAAGGTTAATCGAGTGCCTGTCACTAAATTTCTTTTCGATAGAGCCGAAATAAGCATAAGAGTCCTGGTACACCCCGTCAATAATTGCTCTGTCCCCCCATCTTCTGCTTCCTGAGAGCGTAACCGCCCATCCGTTTTTCGTCAAACCGGAAGAATACGTTGCCATTGCTCTGTGCAGGTAACTTCTGTTGGTAAATGAATAGGCTAAAGAAGTTTGTTTTCTATAAGTAGATGCTCTTGTATTGTAATAGACAACACCTCCCAGATTACCGAAAGTATATTCCGAAGGTGTAATATTATCTACATTCTCATACGGATATCTTGTAACATCATTAAGGCCTCCCCAGTTGCTGAAATCTATTCTTCCGTCATCATTCTTAGACATGGATACCCCGTTGAACAGCACATCCTCAAATCTGTTGTCTACTCCTCTGGGTCTGAACCAGTAAGCTCCCAATTCGAAGGCAGCTACATTCTGGAAAGCATCTCTTCCTGAACTTAATAGTCCTACCGTAGGCTGCATCGCAGAACCTCCGTCTTCAGTGTCATTCGCCGAGTCATCAATAACAACTACTCCGGCGTCTGTTCCTGCATTGGAATTAAGGGTAATAACGCCTAAGTCTTTTCTTTTCTCATCAGACGTTACATCAAACTCTACAATTTTGGATTCAAAGTTGGGTCTTGTAACGGTAATGAGATAATGACCGGGCTGTAAGTCTACAAACTGGAAGTACCCGATTTTATCTGCGGTAACATCATCACCGGATTGTGCCAGATCTACTTCTGCTCTCTCCAAAGGCTTACCGTCCTGATCTTTAACATACGCATATACAGTAGTTTGCGCAAAATAATACGATGCAGGCAATAA
Source organism: Chryseobacterium defluvii (assembly GCF_014204415.1). Classification (GTDB taxonomy): domain Bacteria; phylum Bacteroidota; class Bacteroidia; order Flavobacteriales; family Weeksellaceae; genus Chryseobacterium; species Chryseobacterium defluvii_A. Next base: position 270,112 of record NZ_JACHLE010000002.1, read on the forward strand.
TGTAAACAAAGAGATTAGGGATAGTTTTTTAATCATAACAAACTTATTTTTAACTCCTTCTTTATTTAAGGGGCAACAAATTTAGGACTATTTTAATTAACTCAAACATTTTTAGCAATTTATTCTATTAATTTTTCTTAACGCCCATTCATTATGTCAAAAATATCCCCTATTTTTCATTAATAGTAAAAAAGTAACTGTTAAATAATTTTAATCTGAATTCTTATATAAAATTAGTAATTTTAAGCCCTCAATTTTTTGAATATCTAAGAAATGAAAAAATATTTTATCATTGCTGCAGTATTTTGCTTTGGATTGGCTTTTTCACAACAAAAGCAGGTAAGAAGAGCTGCGGTGGCTTTCCTGAATGTAGAGAACCTTTGGGATACCATTCCTTCTGCTGATTATGTAGACGGAACTTTACCGGTTTCCAATCCTAAATTCCATAGAAGCGTACCTCTTGACTCTGTACAATACCTTCAAACAACTGAAGACTATAAGGGAGAGTGGAGCGATGAACTTTTGATTGGTAAAAAAGTAGTCCGCAAACAGATCCTGGCTGATGACTTTACGGTAAACAGCCCTAAAAGATGGGGAACCAAATTCTATAATCAGAAACTGGCAAATGAGGCAAAAGTAATCTCAGAATTGGGAAGACAATACACCAATGACAATCCTGCCATTTGCGGCCTTATTGAGGTGGAAAACAGACAGGTAATTGAAGACCTGATCAAACAGCCGGCCTTAGCAAAAAGCAATTATGGAATTGTACATTTCAACTCTTATGATTCAAGAGGGATTGATGTGGCCATCATTTATCAGAAAAGCAGATTTTCGGTTTTAAATTCTTACAAAAAAGAAATCAAAATTTTTGATGAAGACGGAAAAAGAGAATATACCAGAGATATTGTAATAGCTATCGGGTTACTGGATGGGGAAAAAGTTGCTTTATTTATGAATCACTGGCCTTCAAGAAGAGGAGGTGAAGCTGTTTCCCAGGCTAAAAGAAATGCTGCGGCTACCGTTTTAAAGAATGAAATGGACAAGATAATCGCTGAAAACCCGGGGATCAAGACCTTTGCTATGGGCGATTACAATGATGATCCCGTAAGTCCGAGTCTGAAAAAACACTTGGGTGCCGTAGGAGATCCGAGCGAATTGTCAGACAAATACCCGTACTATAATTTGATGTACAAATTATATAAGGCAGGAGTAGCTTCTTTGGCTTACAGAGATGCTCCCAACCTGTTTGACCAGATCATTGTTTCAAAAAACCTTTACTCTCCTGAAAAAATAACGCCTACCTATACCGTATATAAAGCGGAAATTTATGCCCCTTCTTATCTGGTAAACAAGGAAGGACAATATAAGGGTTACCCTTTCCGTTCATGGGACGGTGATAGATTTACCGGAGGATACAGTGATCACTTTCCTGCAGTTTCTGTTGTTCAGAAAGAATATGTGAAAAAATAAATAAAGGCACTCTTATTGGAGTGCTTTTTTAATATAAATTGTTCTGTCATGAAAAATTTAATCCTAACCATCCTGCTGATGCTCATTCCTTTTGGAGGTTACGCCCAGACGGACCCTGAGAAGGATCAGGACAAATCAGAAATGGCGCCTTCAAAAAACGAAGACGGGGAATGGGATCTCACTGTTATGGATCCTCAGTTTGATTATTTTATGAATGGCATTGCCAAACCCATGAACCAGTACTCGGAAGTCTATCTGAAAGCAAAGAATAAGATCCTTGTCAACGAATGGAATTCTTATTATGCCTCCGGAAGATATAGAAACGTTATTGAATCTTCTATTGATTATGATCCCAAAGAAAATTACGGATTGAAATTCGAATATAAGCTATACCAGGTTTTTGCCTATGTGAACTGGAAATACGGACTACGCATGAGTGGACTGTCCGGCAGTGATGCCATAAGGAGATAATAAAAAAGGTTCAGAAAATTCTGAACCTTTTATTTTTTATGCTGTTTACAATTATTTGTTGAATAATTCCTCTACCTTATCCCAGTTTACTACCGCAAAAAATGCTGCCACATAATCCGGCCTTCTGTTCTGGTAATTCAGATAATAAGCATGCTCCCAAACATCCAGCCCTAAAACCGGTGTTCCTTTTACATCAGCAACCGGCATCAAAGGATTGTCCTGGTTGGGTGTAGAAGAAACACTTACGGATCCGTCTTCATTTTTTACCAGCCATGCCCATCCTGAACCGAATCTTGTTTTAGCCGCTTCAGAAAAATCTGTTTTGAATTTTTCAAGGCCGCCATAGTTTTCAATAGCTGCTTTTACATTTCCTACAGGTTCTGTGCTTCCTCCCGGCGTTAAGATCTCCCAAAATAAAGTATGATTAAAGTGACCGCCTCCGTTGTTTCTCACAGCCGGCTTATCGGTTCCTGTTTTGCAGATTTCTTCTATGGTTTTCCCAGCCAGGTCTGTGCCTTCAATTGCTTTGTTAAGATTATCTATATAAGCCTGGTGATGCTTGGTATGGTGAATTTCCATAGTTCTTGCATCAATAGTTGGCTCCAATGCATCGTAAGCATATCCCAGTTTCGGTAGTTCAAATGACATATTTTTTATTTTTAATGTTATTATTCAAATTTAGCCAATATTTGACCTATGATCAAAAATTGCAGATTACTTTAATAAATCTTTAACATTGATAAAGTAATTTAAGAATCCGGATACAGGGCTTATCCAATATTATCCCAATTCCATTTTTCTCCGTCAAAAGTTGCTGCATAGGTATTTCCGTCTTTTCCGGTTACAAAAATATTCAGCATATCATGAAATGTAGAGATAGCTGCAATCGCTGATCCTTCTTCAAAAACCGGATCTCCTATCGGCCACCATCCTGCCCATTCATTATTTGTTTGCGGGCCTTTTGCGGCAGTCCAAACCCGGCCATCTAAACCTATTGCAAAAATATCCAGGTGCTCAGGTGTTCTGCAGGCTACGGAAACAGTGGTTCCCGGTGTAAATTCCCCGGAAAGAATTTTTGTCCATCCCTGCCAGCCTTCACCCGGATTCCATGTTGCTGTATAAGGACTTCCGTACATATCAATTGCAAATAAATCGATCTGATTTTCTTTTCTGGTAATAGCGGTAATTTCAATACCCGGTATAAACTGATCATAATCCAGGAAATAAAACCAATCTGTCCATGTACCTGATGAAGAAGGGTCATAACTGGCCGTCCAAACCCGGCCATCAAATCCTGCAACAAAAACATCTAATATTCCTGCTGATCTTGAAATAGCTGAAAGAGGTGTTCCCGGTATAGCATTCATTCCGTTAATTGTCCACCATCCTGCCCACACATTATTCGTTTGAGGACCTTTTGCAGCAGTCCAGATTTGTCCGTCTGTTCCTACACAAAAAATATCAATCATATTCTCGCCCCTTGAAGCTCCCGCAACTTTAGTTCCTAAAATAAATTGCCCGTCAATAACCGGCTGCCATCCACGATATTCTCCAAAAGGATGACCTTCAATTTTCTTTAACAGTTCTACAGATACTCCCGAATGCCAAACTTTTCCGTCTAATCCTATTACCAGTATATTAAGCTCACCTTTGTCAAAATTACCTACTGTACATATAGGAGAATCTACGGAAGCCATGCCTTTTGTATCTCCCCATTTTCCTGTGTTACTCCATTTCCCGGAATTCCAGTAAAATCCTATTTTATTTTCGTTATTTACTTTGTATACTGTGCTATTGGTAAATTTACCATGCTTTATTGCTGTAGGAACACCGGTTCCTTTTCCCCATTCCAGCACAGCTTCTATTTGTGCCTCGTATTGTCCGTTATGTCCCGTCCATGTCACAGTATATCCTTCGTTATTAGTCTTATAGCCATTGTACGGAATGGTATATTCTAATGTGGCAGGTTTAAATAATTTTGTTCCGGAAAATAAATCTTTAAACCATGCATAAAGTTTATCAAACACATATGCCACAATGGCTCCCACAACTGCCCCTGCCACAGCTCCAGCAATGGTGCCTATGGGTCCAAACGTACTTCCCAAAACTGCACCTGCTTTTGCCCCTACTAAAGCTCCTGCTGTAGCAGCTGCATATTTTACGATTTCCTCTTTTGCTTTTTCGGCAATTTTATCTATCAATTTTATCAAACCTTCTGATGAACGGACAGACATTGCCACGACAACCGTGCATTTTCTTGGCCACCCTCTTCCATAGTCCAGATTAAAATTAACGAGATTTTTGATGTCTCCTCTATTTTTCCAATTGACATGGTTTTTATTATCCCAGCCTCCTTCTAGATCTAATAATGGGGATTGACGTGTATTACCAAATGCATCAATTCTCACAGCCTGCATATATACATGATCACTTCCTTTACTTGTTGGCCCGGTTTCTTCAGCACAATACAGCTGATTCACATTCATAATCAAATTAGAATTCCCTTTATTTTCAAGATCTACACGCAGGCTTAGAGGCCTCAATCCCCCATCAGGGTCATTAAAAACCTGATTGATGACAGAATAGCTGCTCTGCATATCAATGCTTCTAAACAATCTCTCATCGGAAATTTTCGGAATAAAGCCAGGCTGAACTATTTTTCTGATCCCTGTCTGTAATTCCGCCTCCGGTATTGTGTTAAGATAGCTTTTGATATCGTGCTCCAAAGAATCATCGCCTGCAGGCATCTGATATCGTCCCGGACTTTCAAAATTCAGCAGGGTTCTGTATGATGCAGAGATGACTGTATCACTAATTTTATCTGCAATAGAAACATATTGTGAATCCAGGTTTTCAGCAGTAATAATTTTAAAGTTTTCCATTATTATTAGTTAAAAGTTATTCAATAAATATACTTATTATTTAATAATTTTTCAGTTAATCATCTATTTGTTAGAAAAATAACTTTTCAATATTTTTCTTTAAAACAAAAAAAGCTGCTATAATTATAGCAGCTTTTTTAGATAGAGTATGTTGATCTATTATTTATTCATCGACATCAGGAATTCTTCATTATTGAGTGTTCCTTTGATGTTCTTATCTACAAATTCCATAGCTTCCACCGGGTTCATTTCAGAAAGGTATTTTCTGAGGATCCACATTCTCTGGGAAGTAACCTCATCAAGAAGCAGATCGTCTCTTCGGGTACTTGATGCTACCAGATCAATAGCCGGATAAATTCTTCTGTTGGCAATCTTTCTGTCTAACTGAAGCTCCATGTTACCCGTACCTTTGAATTCTTCAAAGATCACCTCATCCATTTTAGAGCCTGTATCAATAAGAGCTGTTGCAATGATTGTCAAAGATCCGCCGCCTTCAATTTTTCTGGCAGCTCCGAAAAATCTTTTCGGTTTATGAAGGGCATTAGCGTCTACCCCTCCGGAAAGCACCTTCCCTGAAGCCGGTGTTACGGTATTATAAGCTCTTGCCAATCTTGTAATGGAATCCAGCAGGATCACCACATCATGGCCGCATTCCACCATTCTCTGAGCTTTTGCCAAAACAAGGTTGGCTACTTTAACGTGTTTTTCGGCTGCTTCATCAAAGGTAGAAGCAATAACCTCTGCATTTACACTTCTTTCCATATCGGTAACCTCTTCCGGACGTTCGTCGATCAGAAGCACCATCATATATACTTCAGGATGGTTGGCCGCTATGGAATTAGCGATATCTTTAAGCAGCATCGTCTTACCGGTTTTCGGCTGTGCCACAATCATGGCTCTCTGGCCTTTACCAATAGGAGCAAAAAGATCTACCACTCTGGTAGACACCGTAGACCCTCTTCCTGCCAGATTAAATTTCTCTTCCGGGAAAAGCGGTGTCAGGTATTCAAAAGCAACACGGTCTTTGATGAATGCAAGGTCACGCCCGTTAACTTCTGTCGGTTTTAATAATGAAAAATATTTTTCTCCTTCTTTCGGAAGCCTTACAATCCCTTTTACGGTATCTCCTGTCTTTAAACCAAAATTCCTGATCTGTGCCGTAGACACATATACATCGTCCGGAGAAGATATATAACTGAAATCTGAGGAGCGTAAAAATCCGTAGTTATCCGGTAATATTTCCAAAACCCCTTCAATACTTACCAGCCCATCGAAATTGAATTCTTTTTTAGGTTCAGTTTCTTCCTGCCTTTCAGAATTTCTGTTTTGATTTTGATTTTGATTCGGGTTCTGGTTTTGATTTTTAGGATTCCCATGCTGGGGATGGTGTCCTTTCTGGGATTTAGCCTGATGCTGGGGATTATTAGGCTTTTCATCTGCCGGAGCAGCTTCCTGGGATTCTGTATTTTTAGGAGTTTCTGTTCTTTCCTGAGGATTTTCTGTATTGCCGGTGTTGGCGGAAACTCTTTTTCTTTTTTTCTTAGCCTGTGATGAAGCCGGTGTTTCTTCTGCTATTTCAGGTTTTGTTTCTTCCGTCTTTATTTCTTCGGAAACGGTTTCTTTTTCTTCAACCTTCTCTACTGCTTTTGGTTTTGCTTCTGCCGGAACTCCTGTTTCCATTTTTGGTTTTGCAGCTCTCTTCGGGGCTGCTTTTTTAACAGGAGGTTTTGTGGTTTTCTCCACTGGTTTTTCTTCAGCTGTTACACTGGTTTCTGTGGTGTTGAAGTAATCTTTTGTAACTTTGGGGTTGGAAGCCTGAAAGTCAAGAATAGCAAAGATTTTGTCATTTTCATTGCTATTTCTTGCAACTTTAACGCCCAAATCTTTTAAGATTTTAGTCAGTTCCGTTACGGATTTTGACCTTAACGTTTCAATGTTAAACATATTAAGTGTAAAAAATGTAATTAATTGTGAGTAAGAAAAGTAAGTCCGGTGACTTTTGTTTTCAAGTACATTGTATAATGCAAATCTACACTTATTTTTGAATTATGCAAAATTTATATTATTTTTGCAAGGAATTTACTATTCAATGCTACAAAGAATACAGACTATATGGATTTTTCTGGCAGTTTTAGCTGCTGTTTTTCTTTTTGTTACAGGACAGGATGTTGCTGTTTTTGATAGTATCCCTGTTATAAATATCGCCTCTATAGCACTTGTTTTGGTGGGTGTTCTGAGTATTTTCAGTTTTAAGAACAGAAAAAGACAAATTCTGCTGAATACGATCAGCACAATTATAAACGCTTTGTTGATTGGTGTATTGGTGTACTGGTTACTCAACTTATCCGGAGGAATTCAGTTTCCTGAGAAGGGTATTGAGCCAATTTTCTCATTGATCGCGATGATCTGTTTGTTTATTGCAAACATGTATATCCGCAGAGATGAGAGGCTCGTAAAATCTGTAGACAGACTCCGATAACCTTGAAACGATTTTTTGAGTGAGAACAGCTTCTTTTTTGGGAGCTGTTTTTTTATTGATTGTAGCTGATCTGGATTTTCCCGCAGATTATACAGATTTGCACGGATGATTGAAATTATTTTTTAAAGCCAGGAAAAAATCTGTGTAATCTCTGGGTGACAAAAAAGAATTTATTTTAATTTATCTAATTTTATGCAACATTTTCAGAAAATGTACGACTTATATCATAAATTTTGCCTCAATGAAAAAATTAGCATACCTTACTTTATCCCTGTTTTCAATATTTACTTTTGCACAGGAAGTTTCAAAGGAAAGAGTTCATACTGTACTTTCCACTCTTGCTTCGGATGAAATGAAAGGCCGTGAGATCGGAACTCCGGAAAATGAAAAAGCGGCGCAATATATAGCAAAGTTGTTTAAAGAAAATAATCTGGAGTATTGTACCGGAAAGTCCTTTCTTGTTCCTTTCGATTATAATGGGAAAAAAGCTTACAATGTTTGTGGTATCAAAAAAGGAAAAACTGATAAATATTTAGCTTTCTCCGGACATTTTGATCATATTGGTACCAGCAATAAAAGCGGTGACAATATTTATAACGGTGCGGATGATGATGCAAGCGGGATCACCACTCTTGTAGGAATCTCCGACTATTTCAAGGATACTACTCCGGAATTCTCAATGGTCTTTATGGCTTTTAACGGGGAGGAAAAAGGAATGAAAGGTTCAAAAGCTATTGCAGAGGATAAAAATTTAGATAAGATTTATAACAATCTGACGGCTCTTTTCAATTTCGAAATGGTAGCCACGGAGTCCCAGTTCGGGAAGAATGCCCTGTTTATGACGGGTGATGAATATTCCGATATGGATGAATTGTTTAATCAGTATGCTTTGAACAATTTAAAAATATTTCCAGATCCTTATGCTTCACAAAATTTATTCTACAGATCGGATAATGTGAGTTTTGTGAAAAAGAAGATCATTGCCCATTCTTTCTCTTCCGCCGATATGACGAAAATAAACCACTATCATCGTGAGAATGATGACATCAATGTGGTGGACTTTGATAATTTGACGCAGATCATTAATAGTTTTGGAAAAACACTTGAGAAACTCAACCCGGATAATTTTACCCCGAAGTATAATGATAAGGTAAAATTCAATTAGAAACGTCTTATCTTTTAATTTTACGTAATTTTGCTGACCAATTTCATTTGAATGAAACCATTACAAAGAATACTATATTTCGCAAAACCTCATAGAAAATATCTTTTCGGAAGTATCCTGTTCAATATACTTTATTCCTTACTGAGTATATTTTCAGTGATCACCATGCTGCCCATCCTAAGGATCTTATTCAAATTGGACAAGGCTGTTGATACCTCAAAGCCCCCTGTTTTTGAAGGCGGAATAGGTAATTATTTTGATTATTTAAAAGATCTTGCTTATTATAAGATTCAGATCAACATCAATGAGCATGGCAGTGTTCAGGTTTTGGCTACTCTTTGTATCATTACCGCGTTTGCATTTCTCCTGAGAAACCTCTTCAGGTATCTGGGAGCTTATTTACTGGTCAATTACAGGGTAGGGATCACCAGAGATCTGAGGACGGCCATGTATGATAAATTTTTAAAATTACCCGTATCATTCTTTACCGAACAGAGAAAAGGTGATATGATGTCCAGAATATCCAATGACATCGGGGCTGTAGAAGGCGGAATTATGGGAGCTCTGGTTGACCTGATCAATGCGCCTTTTATGATCATTGGTACTTTAGTCACCTTATTCTTGCTTGATGCAAATTTAACCCTGTTTTCACTAATCATTTTTCCTATCATGGGTGGTATTATCTCCTGGGTGGGCAAAAGCCTGAAAAAACAGGCATCATCTGCACAGGAAGAACTGGGGAATATGTTTTCCCTGGTAGATGAAACCTTGAAGTCCTCAAAGGTGATTAAAATATTTAATGCCGACAAAATATTAAAGAACCGATTCAACAGTACAACCAATCAATGGCAGAAGTTTGCCATAGGAATGAGCCGGAGAAGGGAAATGGCTTCTCCGATGAGCGAATTCTTAGGATCCATTACCATCCTTTTAATTACATGGTTTGCTGGTCTTAATATCATTAACGGGCATAATGATGATCCCGTGACATTTTTAGCCTTCATCGGGTTATTTTTCCAGATACTGGATCCTGCCAAGAAATTATCCAACTCTATTTCTTCCATTCAGGGAGGAATGGCGAGTTTGGACAGGGTTTCAGAAGTCCTTGATTATGACCTGAAAGTGGAAGAAATTGCGGAACCGGTTTCCATTTCTACCCTCAACAGCCAGATCGAATTCAATAATATCGGTTTTTATTATGATAAAGACAATGTAATCCTTAAAAACTTTTCGATCACCATTCCAAAAGGGAAAACCGTAGCACTTGTAGGGCAAAGCGGCAGTGGAAAAACGACCATTGCCAATCTTCTGGCAAGGTTCTATGATGTTTCGGAAGGAGAGATCCTGATAGACGGCGTTAATATCAAACATCTGAAATTAAAAGAATACAGACAGTTACTTGGAATGGTAACCCAGGAATCTGTTTTATTTAACGATTCCGTTTATAATAATATTTTGATGGGAAAACCTGAGGCTACGAGAGAAGAGGTAATTGCAGCGGCTAAGATTGCCAATGCAGACTCATTTATTACCCAGCTTCCGGAAGGCTATGATTCCAACATCGGGGACGACGGGAATAAGCTTTCGGGCGGTCAGAAACAAAGGGTTTCCATTGCAAGGGCCGTATTGAAAAATCCTCCGGTGATGATCCTGGATGAGGCAACCTCAGCTCTGGATACCGAATCCGAAAGATTTGTTCAGGATGCTTTGGAAAAAATGATGGAGAACAGGACTTCTCTGGTTATTGCCCACAGGCTTTCAACGATACAGAAAGCAGACTGGATCGTAGTAATGGAAAAAGGAGATATCGTAGAGCAGGGAACTCACCATGATCTTATCGCTAAGAAAGGGATGTATCATAAACTGGTCGAATTGCAGAATTTCGATTAATTTTTTTAAATCCGTTTAAAAATGAATCCTATACAAGAGTATTTCTACAGAATTGAAGAGCCTGAAAGAAGTACTCTTTTATTTTTAAGGAAAAAGATCCTTGAATCTGATCCGGAACATATCTCGGAAACATTAAGCTTCGGGCTTCCGTTCTTTAAGTATAAAAAGAAAATGCTGTGCTACTTTTATTACAGCAAAAAATACAAAAAACACTACGTCAGCTTTTATCATGGCGACCGGCTGAATTATCCCGAACTTATCCTGGAGGGCAGAAAAAAATTCAAAATCCTTTTACTGGATATGGAAGAAGACCTTCCGGTTCAGTTTATCTTAAGCCTTATTGCAGAAGTAAAGCAACATATCAGGGTTTAGTCTTTGTGCTCATATAAATAAAAAACACCGACGTTATATTTCTATAACGTCGGTGTTTTTTATTTACTAGTTTGTGTTTCAAAGTTTAATTATGCTAAGTTATTGGGTATTTATTCCGTGAAATTCAGCTTGTTTTATCGCCCATGCCAATACATTTGCATAGATGATCGAGTTCTGTATCGCCATACTCCCTGCTGCATTTCCGTTACCGGCAGACCCATAAGCTGTTTTAGCTATCGGGAAATTGCTGGTGTTCGTAGCAAAAGGATATGCAACATTACTCGAAATGGTTCCGTTAGCATTGAAATTACTTAAGAATCCTCCGTCTCCGATATAAAACAGATTCAGATTCTTATGCCTGAACATTGTAGTACCGGCATATACATTTGTAGAGTTGATGGCACTTGAACCGCTGTAAGATGTGATGAAAGCCTCCGATATACCTTCTACCGAGGCAGTTACACTGGCATCTTCACCCCAATTTTTACCTCTGATGTCACCAAACGGCCCGTTAAGAATTTCATCACTGATATTAATCATAGGGTATACCGCTCCACCGCCATTTCTTCCATTAACGTTGATCTGAGGATTGGCAAATATACTTCTCATAAGGTTTTGAATAGAAGATGTTCCTTCCAATTGGGCAATCACTACACCTCCTTTATTCAGATAGTCTACAAGAGCAGTCACTTCTGCCGCATTAGGAGTATATGGGTAACCTGTGATAACAATGTCAGGTTTGGCATTAATTGCTGCAATGGCCGGGGCTCCATCAGCAGGAGTAAGGTGTGTAAACCCTTCAAATTTAACAACACTGTTGGCCAGGGTCCCGAAATTAGCCGGTGCATCCATTAGATTTCTGGAAGCATCTTCTTCCGCACTGTATCCGTGATCACCGGTTCCTCCAAGGTGCACAATGCTTTTGGCCGGAATAACAACAATAACATTCACGTTACATGTTGTAGAAACTCCTCCCTGGCTGTCAGACGTGATGGTCATGGTTTTTACAGAAGTGGAACCCGGAGTTCCCGTTCCGTTCAGTGTGATCGTCTGATTTCCTGTGGCGGTAAAGGTTCCTGATGCTTTGAATGATATTCCGTCTACCGTATTTGTAGTTACGGTATAGCTTCCCAAAGCGCTCACATTTACCGGCAGGGTAATAGTATTAGAAGCATTAAGGGGTGTCCCGACTTTATAAACACCGTTTACAACAGCACTCCCGCAGCTCATGGTATAGGTACCTGCAGGGCTGAGTACATTTACGGTAACAGCAGGAGTACACGTAACATCCGTGCCATTTACTGAAAGCTGCACCGTATCCACCTGTACTGCACCCGGTATTCCCTGGCCTGTAATTTGTAGGGTCTGGATTCCCGTATTCAGGAATACTCCGGTTCCATAAAAATTATAACCATTGGTTGTGGTTCCGGTAATAGTATAGTTTCCTACTTTAGTTACATTTACGGTAACGCTAAGATAGTTAGATGCGGTAAGTTCCTTATTTTGAATATAGGTTCCCATCGCTTTCGTATTTGAACAATCTATGGTAAAAACGGATTTTCCCATCTGTCCGCAGACACTTTTCCATTCACTGTCTGCCAGACTCCAGTAATTATAACAATCCTCGGTAATATTGAAAATGGTGAGGCCATCATCATTGGCAGGATTAATAATAATAGCATTTCTCTGGGCCTCCGTAAGACGCGGAATAAGAATTCCTTTATTATTTTCCCCGGATACTACATCTAAAACTGAATTTGAATTAGGATTTGCTGTGTTAATTCCTACCGACCCATTTTGATTTTGTGAATAAAGCCCTCCAAAAGTGAAAAATAAGGCTAAAAGCACAAGCCCGATGCTAGCTTTTGTACATTTTGTCTTCATCATTCTTTAAGTATTTAATGTTTTTTTGTTCCACCACAGATTAAAAACTTAATCCTGGTTATCGGCACAAAATTACCTTACCTAAAGAAATCCGGCTGTAAATACAGCTACGTAATACTACTCACGAGTAGTAAAACTCATAGGCTGAAATAGTTTTTATATTTTAAGAATGAAATTATTAATATTGATATCTGAGGCAATATCCAGCTTTTTCCGGATCCTGTATTTTCTGCTTTCAATGGCCCTTACACTGCTTTTGGTACATAATGCAATTTTTTTAGTATCAAAATTCAGTTTCATTAAAGCACAGATGTGGATCTCAGAATTGATAAGTCCCGAATTTATTTTTAAAACATTCGGTATAAAGTCGGGAAAATAGATCTGAAATTTATCAAGAAAAAGAGGAGAATCATTTTCTGCCATTTCCAGGATTTCTGCAATATTTTCTTCTGTTAAATTGTTAAGAATGATCTGTTGTTTCATCAGTTCATTATTGGTTTTTACCAGGTCTTCAATTGTGGAATCCTTGATTTCCGTTTCCTTCATTAAACCATGGATCAGCCTATCCTTTTGAGAGATGAAGTAGATATCCATTAAAAAAGTAGTAATTGTAAAAAGTATATTTAATAGCTGTATTATTTTAAAATCTCCGGGCTGTATGAACTTGCTTTTCGGCAGAAAATCCAAATCAAACAACAAACAGCCTATAAAATTCAAAGTAATAATTACCACAATAAATAATATTGAGTAATAATCCTGCTTGTAATTGAAATAAAAAGGTAATGCAAATAAAAGGGAGAAATAAAAATATTCAACGCCTGCCTTTTTCCAGGTATATACGTAAAAGAAGCTGACAATAAGGGTAAGAATTATAAAAATAACAACGATGGTATTCTTCAACAGTTTTTTAAATCTGATCGTTTTTCCCCTGAGATACATGAGAAGTATCCATAAAAAAGTGATTCCGATTAAAAATATAGATGTAATAGTATCGCCAAAGAAAGTGATAATGAATACCGAATAAAATAAAAATATGAAAAACAGGAATAAAAGATAGCGGTTGATAAGTTTTAGATAATGACGGTCAAAATCATTATCTGCACTTTCAATCTGATGATTAATTATTTTAGAAAATATATTACTGATCATGTTCTAAAACTCTATAAAAGTTAAGAATATCCGAAAATGAGCAAGTAGGTTTTGGTACACATAAATATATGATTATTCTTATAAATTATCTGTATGATTACGTAAATTCAGCAAGCAATAGACGACATGTAAAACAACTTGCGGTTAAAGCACCTAATTTTCATCCTGCAAAAATAGGTCATGGCAGGTTCATCCTACCGAAATAATTCTACGCAATACTACGCATGAACAATGAGATTCAAATATAAAAGGCTGATTGTACCTTGGACTTGTGAAAAGATAATCACTCCTCATTTTGAAAAAAGAGAAAATCAATGATTTTCTCTTTTTTATCTTTTATATTAAGTAATTCCTTATTCTTTGAGCCTTGCAATAACATCTAAGCCGCCTTTCGTAATATCCCCTATATTGCATATGATCTCTGTATCTAATGGGAGAAAAACATCCATTCTCGATCCAAATTTAATGAACCCGAATTCATGTCCTGCCTTTGCTTCATCCCCCTCATTGCAATAAAACATAATCCTTCTCGCCACATATCCTGCAATCTGTCTGAAAACCACTTTATGGTTGGTCAGGCTTTCAACGGCAACGGTAGTCCTTTCATTTTCCGTAGAAGATTTTTCATGCCATGCCACTAAATATTTTCCCGGGTGATATTTTTTATAAATTACCTTTCCGGATACCGGATAGCGACAGATATGTACATTAAGGGGAGACATGAAAATAGATACCTGGATCACCTTTTCCCTTAAGAATTCCGTTTCCTCCACTTCTTTGATCATCACTACCTTTCCGTCAACGGGGGCAATTACATTTTCCTTGTGGTCAAGAATTTCACGATTAGGAACCCTAAAGAACCAAAATATCAGACTATAAACAACCAATAAAGGCATAATGACCAATAACGACCATATTTTAAGAAAATAGACCGCTAAAAACCCGATAATGATAAATAAGATGGTTGCTACGGCAATCGTTCCTTTTGATTCTCTATGCAGTTTCATGAGTTTAAATAAATTTTTCTAAAATAAAATACAAATATACGACAGGCGCACAGATTAAAAAACTATCCAGCCTGTCTAAAACCCCGCCATGCCCCGGAATGATGTTTCCGCTGTCCTTCACTCCGAAATTTCTTTTCAGCTGGCTTTCCACAAGATCTCCCAACGGAGCAAAACTTGCTACCAGAAATCCTACCACCATCCAGTTTCCACGGAGATCGGGCTGATACTGCTCAATAAAATAGGACATAACCAATGTCAGGATAACACCTCCGGCATAGCCTTCCCAGGTCTTTTTGGGAGAAATCTTAGGAGCCATCTTATGCTTCCCAAAAAACTTTCCCGCCAGGTAAGCGAATGTATCGCTGCTCCAGATTAAAATAAACAGAAATAAAACCTCCAGAGAAAACGTTTGCTGAATTGTAGAATACTTTGGAAGCCCCAATGCAAAACTGAACGGAAGAGCTACATAAATAACCGTAAAGATCAGCTTTCCGCTGTCAAAATACAGCTCTCTGGAATATTTGAACAAAGTAACGACCGCTATGGCAATTAAGGAAAGGGCCAATATCTCGCTTAACCTGAAATTAAAATAAAAATCATGATAAAAATACCTTTTTGAAAACATATAGAATATGACCATGATCATAGGAAACACTACCCATTTTTCATACCCTTTTCCAAACTTCATGATCTTCATGCATTCCCAAGCACCTACTACCATTAATACAGTAATCAGCCCGTAATACAAATACTGCTGCTGAATAAGATCCGGAAAAACACTGTTGATCAGCCGGGCTCCGAGCGGAGAAGTACAAAGGATGATGATCGCAACGTAAACAATTCCGGAAATGGTTCTTTGTATAAGGTTTTTGTCCAAAATTAAAAATTTAGAGTGGGTGCTTAATCCTCAAGCAGCAATAAAAAAAGTTTTGTATTGATATTAGAATTATCCAGTTTCGACTGGCTTCCGCTGATGGAAGTAAGATTCTTAATATTTCCGTTTCTTTTTATTTTTCCCATCGCATCGTTCAGATTATTCACGATCTGGGAAACATTGGCCATTATAATGATCTTATCCGGCAATCTTGAGGAGTGATAATGAAGAATATTATTGTGAGAAAGCATTACCCTTCCATCATAGGCAATCAGATATTCGCAGGAGATAAACGCAGCATCATTGGAAGATACCAGTTCGGAAGTATAAGGAGACTTGATAACATTCAGGAAACTTTGAAGTTCTTTGTCCCAGCAGAATAAGTTATCCACGGCCTCTATTTTAATAATCTGGTTTAAGGTCTGGAGAGCCTCCGCCTCATCAGCACAATAATTAAAAAACCCTCCGGAATGCGTAAACAATTGCGCAAACTTGTAATCAAGATCCGCATTTTTCAACGAATCCCCAAGCTTCTCCAAACTCTGTTTGTCCTCTTCTTCAGGCTGGTTGGTAAGTTTGCTAACAATCTTCTTAAATAAACTCAACTTAACTTATTTTTAGTCTACTTTATACAAAAGTAAAAAATTAATCATATAGATTCTAAAAAACTGCGCTTAAATATGAAAAAACCTGGCAATTTTGAACAGCCAGGTTTACATTTTGATTATTTTCAGAGATTTTTAAAGTTGCGTTGGGCTTTCCGGAGCCTGAACTTCGCTTTCTTCCTCTTTATCTTTCAAAGGAATGGTATTGGTCACAGGCTTCTCCGTTAATTCCGGATCCCATGCTCTTTTTCCGAATATTTCTTCCAGATCTTCACGGAATATCACTTCTTTTTCCAGAAGTTTATTCGCTAAAGCATCTAACTTATCTTTATTATCTGCAAGGATCTGCAATGCTCTCTGATACTGGTTTTCAATGATCGATTTGATCTCAGCATCTATCTTGGTTGCCGTTTCTTCAGAATAAGGCTTGCTGAAAGAGTATTCTGCCTGGCCCGAGCTGTCATAATAAGAAATATTACCGATATTAGGGCTCAATCCGTAAATGGTAACCATAGCCTGGGCTCTTTTCGTTACTGTTTCCAGATCGGAAAGTGCCCCTGTTGAAATATTATTAAATATCACCTGCTCTGCTGCTCTTCCTCCCAATGTGGCACACATTTCATCCAATAACTGCTCGGTAGTCGTCAGCTGTCTTTCTTCCGGAAGGTACCATGCCGCACCTAAAGAGCGCCCTCTTGGGACAATGGTTACTTTTAATAGTGGAGAAGCATGCTCTACCAACCACGAAATGGTGGCATGGCCTGCTTCATGATATGCTACTCTCTTCTTTTCAGAAGGTTTGATCGCTTTATTTTTCTTCTCAAGACCGCCGATAATTCTGTCTACCGCATCCAGAAAATCCTGTTTCGTTACGGACTCATGATTGTTTCTTGCTGCAATAAGGGCTGCCTCATTACAAACATTTGCAATATCCGCTCCACTGAAGCCGGGAGTCTGCTTGGCAAGAAATTCCCTGTCTACACTGCCATCAAGCTTGATTTTCTTTAAATGAACATCAAAGATCTGTCTTCTTTCATGCAATTCAGGAAGGTCCACATAAATAGAACGGTCAAAACGCCCGGCTCTCATTAATGCTTTATCCAAGATATCAGCTCTGTTGGTTGCCGCCATTACAATAACGTTGGTATCTGTCCCGAAACCATCCATTTCCGTAAGAAGCTGGTTCAGCGTATTTTCTCTTTCATCGTTTCCGCCGGAGAAATTGTTTTTTCCTCTTGCACGTCCTATTGCATCAATCTCGTCGATAAATATAATGGCCGGAGATTTTGCTTTAGCCTGAGCAAACAGGTCCCTTACTCTGGAAGCTCCTACTCCAACGAACATCTCAACGAAGTCTGACCCTGAAAGGGAAAAGAACGGAACTTTAGCTTCACCAGCTACGGCTTTTGCCAATAATGTTTTACCTGTTCCCGGAGGACCTACCAGAAGAACTCCTTTAGGAATTTTACCTCCCAGCTTGGTATATTTTTCAGAGTTTTTAAGGAAATCCACAACTTCCTGAACTTCTTCTTTAGCTCCTTCCAATCCTGCAACATCTTTAAAGGTTACCTGGATTCTTTCTTTCTCATCAAAAAGTTTTGCTTTAGATTTCCCGATAGAGAATATTTGACCACCAGGGCCACCGCCACCGCCCATTCTCCTGAACAGAAGGAAATAGAACAGTCCTAAAATAGCGATCCAGATCAATGCCGACACCAGGATATCCATGAATGGGCTCTTGCCTGCTCCATAGTCTTTGGTTGTCTTAATTGCGGTATTTTGTTCTTTTATGGTATCAAATTTTTTCAGGAAAAGCTGAAGGTCACCATATTTTACCGTGTAATCTGCTTTCGGAGCCATATTGAATGCTGAAAGCGGATCAGTTTCGGTGGTTTTTTTCACCATTGCCGTTTTGGCAGCCTGTGTAAGAAATACATCGGCTTTTTCAGTGTCTTTATATATTATAACATTCTGAATTTTCCCTGACTGCATCACTTTGAAAAATTCATCTTCATCTATAGATTTTGCATTATTATCACCAAAAAAATTGGGAATAAAGAATAACAAAAGTGCTATGATCGCAATCGGAAAAAACCAGTTAAATCCTTTATTGTTCATTTATACTTTTTAAAATTTAAAATTCATTTTCTATTCTGGTGATCTTTGCATCACCCCAGAGTTCTTCTATATCGTAGTATTCGCGTACCTGCTTTTGAAATATATGAACTACCACCGAAACATAATCTACCAAAACCCACATTGCATTTTCGGTACCCTCTACATGCCAAGGCCTTTCTTTGAGTTCGTTTCTTACTTTTTTCTCAACACTTCCTGCCAGGGCAGCAACCTGCGTGTTGGAATTTCCGCTGCATATCACAAATGTCTCTGCTACTGAATTTTCAATGTTTGAAAGGTCAAAGATCATGATATCTTCCCCTTTTACATCCTGGATAGCTTCAACGATTTTATCTAATAATTCTTGCTTTTCTGCTGTTTTATTCATTAAAAAAATACTATAATCTGCAAATTTATTGTTTTTTCTTTACTTTAGCCTTACTTTTAGGCGCTGAAAGTCTTAAAGTTTTCTTAAATGAGCGAACTGTTTTACCTAAAAGAGTGTTCTTCTACTAATGACGAAATTCCCAAATTTTTACTTTACGGAGGTTCAGATTTTGTAAGCCTTTATACATTCAACCAAACCAAAGGAAGAGGACAGTATGGAAATAGCTGGGCATCAGCTCCTGAACAAAATTTAGCGTACACGTTAGCTGTGAATACCTTAAACTCCAATGTTCCTGATAGTCTATTCAATTATTATACCGCAAGCAGTATAAGAGAATTTCTTGCCAATTTGACTGGAAATCCCGTGAAAATAAAGTGGCCGAATGATATTATCCTTAAAAATAAAAAGATCGCCGGGATTCTGATTGAAAAGAAAAAAATCCATAATCAGAATTATTTTATCATTGGGGCAGGTATTAATATTCTTCAGGAAAAATTTGAAATTCCCAATGCAGGCTCTCTCTTAACGCAGGTAGGCAAACATTTTGACCTGAAAACATTTACAACACAACTGCATGATTTTCTGACAGAAAAACTAAATCATATTCCTTCTGAACGGGAAATCATGGATGAGTTCAATGCCAATTTATTCCGCAAAGATGAGATCTCTGTATTCGAGATCGGAAAAGAAAGACAAAATGGCATTATACGATCTGCCGACGAAAAGGGTGAGATACGGATAGAACTGGAAGATGGCTTAAAATCCTTTTACCATAAGGAAATAAAGCTTCTTTACTGATTGGCCCGTCTCAGGTATAAAATTAATGCTAAAGGCAAAAATATGAGATTCGGGAACCACATAGCCAAAGCAGGGCTCATGCTTTTATTCTCTGAAACCACCTTCAACGCCTCAAATGAGAACACGAAAATAAATGCCAGGGAAATCCCGACGGCAAGGTTGATACCCAAACCACCCCTTCTTTTCTGGGAAGAAAGTGAAAGTGCCAGAAAAGTGAGGATAACAATAGAAACAGGCATAGATGTCCTCTGATAAAGCTCATTAAGGTGGGCATTGAGGTTACTGTTCCCTTTTTCTTTTTCTCGCTGGATGAACTTAAGCAATTCCGGTGTTGTTTTATTCTGCCCAAGCAACTCGTTCGGAAAAAGTTCTTCCGGGGCATGTCCATAACTTTTTCTTAGTTCAAATCCGTTACCCAGTTTTTCGGAGTCATCTTTATTGATGGTCTTTTCCAGATAGTTGTTCAATACAAACTGCTTTTTGTCTTTATCCCAATATACTTCATTAGATTTAAGCTCATAGGTCATTTTTCTGTTCTTATCGAACTGCTGAAAGATAAACCCTGAACCTCTTCTCTCTCTTTTATTCCATGTATTGATAAAGATGTATTCTGTTTTGCTTAATTGTGCGGAAACCGGAGCCGTTCCCAATACTTTTTCTTTATTGGCTGCATTATAGGTGTATGCTTCCAATTCATTTTTTTTAATATTAGCCCACGGTAAGACAAAATGGTTAACCACTAATGATATGGATGCAATAAATAATGAAGTGATCAGATAAGGCCTTGCAAACCTGTGAAAACTGGCACCGCTGCTGATCACGGCAACAATCTCCGTATTATTGGCCATTCTGGATGTGAAATAAATGACGGAAATAAACACCAGGATAGACAAGAATGTCATAACGAGATTGATGATCCAGAAAGGATAGAAATGAACCAGAAAATAAGCCAGATCCAGTTTCGGATCTATAAGCTTGGCATTCTCAATTCTTGGGATTTTCTGTTGAACATCGATCACCAATACCACTATAGACAGCAGGATCAGCATGAAACTAAAGGTTCCAAGGTATTTTCCGATGATATATCTGTCTATAATTTTAAGCATCTTATTTTTTATTTAAAGCCGTTGTCTCAAAACCGGCACCACTGATTTTTTCCATTCATAAAAATCGCCTGCTATAATATGCTCTCTCGCCACTTTCACCAGATCCAGATAGAAGGCAAGGTTATGGATAGAAGCAATCTGTTTGGCCAAATATTCTTTTGAAACGAATAAGTGACGCAGATAGGCTTTTGAGTATTCTTTATCTACAAAACTTGTCCCAAACTCGTCCAAAGGCGAAAAGTCGCGTTTCCATTTTTCATTTTTAAGGTTCATTACACCCTGCCATGTGAAAAGCATTGCATTTCTGGCATTTCTTGTAGGCATTACACAATCCATCATATCAATTCCCAAGCCAATAGATTCCAGTATATTCCAGGGAGTTCCCACTCCCATCAGGTATCTTGGCTTTTCTTTGGGAAGGATATCCGTAACCTCATCTGTGATCCTGTACATCTCTTCTTCCGGCTCCCCTACGGAAAGTCCACCGATCGCATTTCCCTCTGCCCCTGCTTCGGAGATCACTTCGGCAGAGATCTTTCTCAGGTCTGAATAGGTAGATCCCTGAACAATAGGGAAAAGCCTTTGCTGATGGCCGTATAATTCTTTATTCTGTTCAGTCCATTCGATGCACCTTTTCAACCAGCGATGGGTAAGCTCCATGGATGATTTGGCCTGATTGTATTCGCACGGATAGGGCGTACACTCATCAAAAGCCATAAAAATATCTGCTCCGATCTGTCTCTGGATCTCCATAGATTTTTCCGGAGAGATGAAATGATAGCTTCCGTCAATATGGGACTTGAATTTCACGCCTTCTTCTGTCATTTTCCTGCTGCTGGCCAAAGAAAACACCTGAAAACCTCCTGAATCGGTAAGAATAGGAAGATCCCAGTTCATAAATTTATGCAGCCCTCCTGCTTCCTGCATAACATCCATGGTAGGGCGCAGATACAGGTGATAGGTATTTCCCAGAATGATCTGGGCTTTAATGTCTTCTTTTAATTCTCTCTGATGAACTGTTTTTACACTGGCAACAGTCCCTACCGGCATAAAAATAGGCGTCTGGATCTTACCGTGATCTGTAGAGATCTCTCCGGCCCGGGCCTTTCCTTCAGAGGTTTTTTCTATATTAAAAAATTTCATTCGTAGACTTTTTTTATTTCCTGCCATTGGTGGCCGATGTTTTGCCAAACAGAATATGTTCCTGCATCATTATTTATTTCGCAAAAGAAGGAACGTTTTCCCCTTTCTTCAACTTATCTTTTATATATTGATTGGCTTTCGGGTCTTTTTCCAGTAATTTTTTCTGGGCTTCATCCGCAATAGCATCCATTTTATTCCTGATCACATAATATTTATAGCTTTCTACAAAATCCACAGGCTTTACCTGATGAGACTGAAGGACAAACCTTGTCCCGCTTTCCAGATTGGTTCCCTGAAACATGAAGATCGCCTGATCATTAATGGCTAAATCTGCAAGAATTTCGGACATCATATTTTCATCAACAAGATTTTTCGGTTTGTCGATATAGTCGGTGCAGGAAAATAATCCTATCATCATAAAAATGAATATCAGTTTTCTCATAATCTGTTGATCAATGATTTCCATTTCAAATTTAAGACCCCAAAAACAGCTTCATGGATGATCCCGCCATTCATTTTGCTTTCACCCAAAACCCTGTTTGTAAAAATAATAGGTTCTTCCACTATTTTGAACCCTTTCTTATACGCCCTGAATTTCATTTCGATCTGAAATCCATATCCTTTCAGCCTTACATTATCCAGTCCGATCTCTTCAAGGACTTTTCTTGAAAAGCAAACGAAACCTGCCGTGGTATCATGAATTGGCAGTCCCAGGATAAATCTTACATATTTGGACGCAAAATAGGAGAGCAACACTCTTCCCATGGGCCAGTTCACCACATTCACTCCTTTTGAATACCGGGAACCGATAGCCATATCGGCCTGTAAACAGGCATTATATAGTTTCGGGAGGTCATTTGGGTTATGAGAAAAATCGGCATCCATCTCAAAAATGTAATCATAATTATTCTGAATAGCCCATTTGAACCCATGAATATATGCCTTTCCCAAGCCATCTTTTATATGCCTTATCGACAAATGCAGATGATGGGGAAATTTTTTCTGCAGATCCTTCACCACTTCAGCTGTTCCGTCAGGTGAAGAGTCATCCACCACCAGAATATGAAAGTCATTTTCCAAAGCAAAAACCGCAGAAATAATATTTTCAATATTTTCCTTCTCGTTATATGTCGGAATAATGACCAGTTTTTTCATTTCAGTTTGCAAAGATAGTTTATTTAACCTTTTTATTTTATACAAAATAATCTATAATTTTGCAAAAAACATTCCGTTGCCGTTATCACAAAATTTTATAAATCACATAAGGATACCTGAAAACAACGATTGGGTGATCTTTATATTGCTGGGCTGTGTCTTTTTATATATTTTTATGATGAATGTCATAGAAAGGGATGCCAATTTGAAAGACTTTTTGCTTCAGAAATATTTTGACTCAAGCAATAATCTTCCAAGCTGGATCATAACATCCTGTGTCACTACTCTTACTTTAGCTGTTCTGGTATCCCAGTATATACCTATTGTTCCAGAATATATTGCCGATCTGCAGATTTTGGGTTATCAGCTGAATAAAATCGGGTATAGCTTATTAGCAATCCTATTTTTTTATCTGTCAAAATCTACTTTAGGCTTTTTATTTTACCAAAGTATCGGGGATGGAAAAAAATGGTCCGTTTTCTATTTTACTTCTACCAAATTTTATTTCATCCTGTCATTTTTACTGATCATTTTATGTATCGTTCATTATTATTTCCCAATTGACAGAAATAAAATATTCCTGTATTATATATTCTTTTTTTCTATCGTATTCATTTTCAAAGTTTTTTTCTATTTATTTCACAAAAACAACATCTTACCAGAAAAATGGTATTATAAATTTTTGTATATTTGCACCCTCCAAATCGCGCCTTTATTGTTGCTTTGGAAATTATTATTTTTTTAATATAGTCAATAACGATGAGAATAAAATCTATATTGGTTTCTCAACCAGCGCCAAGTGAGTCTTCCCCGTATTTGGATATAGCGAAGAAGGAAAAAATAAAGATTGATTTCCGTCCTTTCATCCACGTCGAAGGAGTTGACAATAAAGAACTTAGAACACAAAAAATAGATCTGACGCAATATACCGGCATTATCTTTACCAGTAAAAATGCGATTGATCATTATTTCAGACTGGCGGAAGAACTACGCTTTGCTGTTCCGGACACTATGAGATACATATGCCAGTCCGAAGCTGTAGCCAATTATCTTCAAAAACATATTGTTTACAGAAAAAGAAAGATCAGTTTCGGGGAGAAAAATTTTTCAGACCTGCTGCCTCTTTTCAAGAAATTCCCGTCTGAAAAATATCTGCTGCCTTCATCAGATGTTTTGAGCCCGGATATTCCAAAAACTTTAGATGCCGCCAATATAGACTGGACCAGAGCAATCATGTACAGAACAGTCTGCAGTGATCTGACTGATATTAATATTAAGGATTACGAAATGCTGGTATTCTTCAGCCCACAGGGAATCAAGTCTTTACAACAGAATTTCCCTGACTTCAGGCAAGACGACACTAAAATTGCCGTTTTTGGGAATACCACCTTAAACGCCGCCGAAGAGGCAGGACTGAGAGTAGATGTAATGGCTCCTACAAAGGAAACTCCTTCCATGACTATGGCCCTTGAAAAATATATTAAAAGCCTTCATAAATAGCTTTTAATATCTTATATAAAACAGCCGTCTTTCAATAAAAGGGAAGATGGTTTTTTTTTAACTAAATTTGAACAAGAATTAATATTGAATGGAAGCTCCAAAGGCAAAAAAAATAGAAAAAATACTCGAAATACACGGGGACAAGAGAATAGACAATTATTTCTGGCTTAATGAAAGAGAAAATCCTGAGGTCATCCAATATCTTGAAAAAGAAAATGCCTACGCAGATTTCATTATGAAAGATACTGAAAATCTTCAGGAAGAGCTTTTTGAAGAAATGAAATCCCGCTATAAAAAAGATGACGAATCCCTTCCCTATTTTTTTAACCAATACTGGTATATTGTCCGGTACGAAGAAGGAAAAGAATACCCTATTTTTTGCAGAAAGTATAAAAGCTTAAACAATCCGGAAGAAGTTGTTCTTGACGTCAATATCCTTGCAGAAGGAGAAAACTTTTTCGAGGTCGGATCTGTTGCAGTAAGCCCCAATAATCAGATCGCTTCTTTTTCGTCAGATAATGTCGGCAGAAGAATTTACACTTTACAATTTAAAGACCTGTTAACCGGAGAGATATTATCTGATCAAATCCAAAATACGACAGGAAAAGCGGTTTGGGCCAATGACAACCAACACGTTTTCTATACAAGAAAAGACGAAAGCTTACGGGCTTTTCAGGTTTACAGACACGCATTAGGAACCGACCCTTCTGAAGATGTTCTGATCTTCCATGAAAAAGATGAAACTTTTGATGTCAATGTTTTCAAAACAAAATCATTACAGTATATTTTCATCGCAAGTTCCAGTACGATCTCGGATGAGCATCGTTTTATCCCTTCAGACAATGTTTTTGCAGAATGGAAGATCATTCAGTCCAGGATAGACGACCTGGAATATTCCGTGGAACATTATGAAGATGAATTTTATATCATTACAAATGCAGATGAGGCAACCAATTTCAAAATTGTAAAAGCAAAGATCGACAGCTGCGGAATGGAAAACTGGGTGGATGTAATCCCTCATCGTAAAGACGTGCTGTTGGAAGGCTTTGAGATCTTTAAGGATTATCTTGTTCTCGAAGAAAGGGAAAAAGGGCTGTTACAGATCAAGATCATCGATGAGAAAAACCGGGAGTCTCATTACCTGCCTTTTTCAGATCCTACTTATACTGCTTACATCAGCATCAATCTGGAATTTGATACTGAAGTTTTGCGTTATGGCTACACTTCTCTTACTCAGCCAGGCTCAACCTATGAGTATAATATGAAGGAAAAAACAACCAAGCTTTTGAAACAACAGGAAGTTTTAGGTGGCAAGTTCTTTGCAGAAAACTATATTTCCGAAAGGATCTGGGCAGACTCCAGAGATGGAAAGTCCAAGATCCCTATCTCTTTGGTTTACCATAAGGACACGAAAAAATCTGCCACTACTCCCCTGCTTTTGTATGGTTATGGAAGTTATGGGCACACCGTTGATGCAAGTTTCTCGAATGTAAGACTATCTATTTTGGACAGAGGGTTTATTTATGCTATTGCCCATATCCGCGGTGGTGAATATTTAGGGAGAGAATGGTATGAGGATGGAAAAATGCTGTTTAAAAAGAATACTTTCTTTGATTTCATTGATGCCGGTAAATATCTCATTAGCCAAAATTATACTTCATCAAAACACCTGTACGCAATGGGAGGAAGTGCCGGGGGCCTTCTGGTTGGAGCTGTCATTAATTATGAGCCAGATCTTTTCAACGGCATCGTAGCACAGGTCCCATTTGTGGATGTGGTAACTACAATGCTGGACGAAACCATTCCGTTGACCACCGGGGAATATGATGAATGGGGAAATCCAAACAACAAGGAATATTATAATTATATGAAATCCTATTCTCCCTATGACAACGTGGAAGCAAAAGACTACCCTCACCTACTGATCACCACCGGTCTTCATGATTCACAGGTTCAATACTGGGAACCTGCAAAATGGACGGCCAAATTAAGGGAA
The DNA here is from genome assembly GCF_014204415.1 of Chryseobacterium defluvii. Lineage (GTDB taxonomy): Bacteria > Bacteroidota > Bacteroidia > Flavobacteriales > Weeksellaceae > Chryseobacterium > Chryseobacterium defluvii_A. The sequence continues at coordinate 296,564 of NZ_JACHLE010000002.1, forward strand.
ATAAAAACGGACGATCATCTTCTGGTCTTTAAAACCGATATGAGCTCCGGGCACGGAGGCGCCAGCGGAAGATTTGAATCATTGAAAGAAGACGCGCTAGAATATGCATTTTTATTAAAATTAGAAAACAAAGAAGAATGATCAACGAAGCCGAATACTGGAAAAAAATAGAACAATTCTTTGAGGATAACTTCCAGACTGAAAAGAACCCGCCAATCGAAACACTTCTGTTTCTTATCGGGCTTCAGGAATTAGGGAGTGGCCAGCAAAAATATACAAAAGACGATAAGGTAAACCTCCTCCACATTGCAGTTTGCAGATTACTGGAACCTTTTGGCTATTATAAATTTACTCATTATGAAGACGGATGGCCGCAATTTGAGCAATTGGAAGAACTGCCAGAGTTAAGACCTAATGAACAGACCCTGCTGATGAAAAAAGCTATTATTCAATATTTTCAGGATGAAGAATTGATTTAATTTGAAAATGTTTTTTGTTGCTCTATTATTTGGGCGGGGACTTCCAGATAAAGCCTGTTCCCATTGATATGAATTTTCAAATTATCTCATTCTCAAATTACCATATTATCCTTTCAGCACATCCTCCAGTTGATCGAGCCCCATTTTGAAACCTTCTTCAAAACCCATTTCCAGCAGCTGTTTGATGGCTTCATGAGACTGAAAATGAATGTTAACCGTAACTTTGGTACCTTCTTCTACTCCTGTAAAGCCAAACAGCCACTTTGCTTCCGGAAAATCAGGATTAATATTCCCATTTTCATCACAGAAGGAGTCAGTTCCGTCGAAGCTTCTATGTTCTATGATTTCACCATATTTCACCAGAGCATAGTGCCTTTCCCCTTCCGGTCCAACCATAGAATACAGCCAGGTTCCACCTTCTTTGAAATCCTGACTTTTAGTTTCGCACTTCCAGGGCTTTGGAGCCCACCATTGATCCAGTAATTCGGACTGGGTAAAATAATCCCATACTTTTGAAACGTCTGCATCATAAATTTTCATTACATACACACTGTTCGAGTCAAAATCTTTATTAAAAACAATATTGGATTCCATAAGTAACTATTTTTAACAAACTTACCTCTTTATTTCAAAAGCCGCCTTTTCTTATGACAAGTATTTAAAAATTTATAAATAAATGTTAAAAAACACCTTTTTAAGAAAAATAACACAATTTTTTGGCTCGTTTTTTGTTTATCTAGTCTTAAAATAATTAATTTTAACATTCATTTTTCCAAATAATTTAAAAATAAATAAATGAATAATAAATTCATCCCAATAATCTCGGTGTTTATGACGATCTCTCTGATTGTCTTTGTTACGCTCCAGTTTTATTGGCTGAAAGGTTATTATGGCGCTTTGGAACAGGATTTTTCCAACAAAGTATATTCAGCTTTAGAAAATACGGCCAAAAGTATCGGTGAAATTGAGGTGGAAACCGTGATGAATGAAAACTTTAAAAATTTCAGAGAAGATATCCGCGCCAACAGCAAACAACCATCACTAACAACAATACAGCAGGTAGAAGATTCCGGAACCCAGCGCCAGATCATTTACTCTAAAAATATTATTGAAAAAACACAGCTTCCTATCTCTAAAAAAGGAGACTCAATAAAACTGACAACACTTTACCGGGATGAGGCTGCCTACAAAATAAGAAGAGATACTACCAAACCGGAGCAGCTTACCGCTGAAATCAATAATGATATTGAAAACGGGGATTACGACATTAAAGAGTTTGTAAAGATCAACGGAACCAATCTTCCCATCACGAAAAGAGTCAATGAAAAAATTCTGGATTCGGTCATTACAAAGGAGCTTAAGATAAGAGGAATAAGCGCTCAGGTGGGATATGGGGTGACAGATAAAAACAATAAACTGACCAGTGTTGCCAATAAGCTTTATAAGGAGAAGAATGATGGCAATACATACATTTATCCCCTTTTCACTGATAAAGAGGACCGTACTTTATATTCTTTAGCATTGGTTTTTCCTAAAAAAGAATATTCCCTGGCCATGAATAACTGGCCAATGCTGTTGGGAACCTTCCTTTCGCTGCTTACCATCTTAGGGATTTATATCATTTCCATCAACTATATGATGAAGCAGAAAAAGCTTGCGGAAATTAAGACTGACTTCATTAATAATATGTCACATGAGTTCAAAACTCCTCTGGCAACCATTTCCGTGGCAACGGACTCTCTGGCGAATGACAAAATTGCCACTAATCCTGAAAAAGTAAAATACTATTCGGAGCTGATCAAACAGGAAAATTTGAGAATGAAAAAACAGGTGGAAAACGTGCTTAATATGTCAAAACTTGAAAGGAATGAGGTAAAATTGTTCTTAAAGGAAACCAATGTAAGAGAACTGATCAAAAAAACCACAGAATCCTTCAATCTGATCGTGGAACAAAGGAACGGATCTCTTACACAGGAATTTACAGCTGATAAATACACCTTCAGGATCGATGAATTCCATATCTCGAATATGCTGGTGAATTTACTGGACAATGCCAATAAATATTCTCCGGACACTCCTGAAATTCATGTAAAAACAAGAAATGAAGGAAATCTGTATGTGATTGAAATTTCCGACAAAGGAATGGGAATGGACATCCAGAACAAAACCAAAATTTTTGAAAAATTCTTCAGGGAAGAAACCGGAAATATCCATAATGTAAAAGGACAGGGCTTAGGATTGTCTTATGTAAAGAAGATTGTAGAACTGCATAAAGGTCAGATTCTGGTAGACTCCCACAAAGGAAAAGGAAGTACGTTTACCATAAAACTGCCGATGAGCTAAAGAAATTTAAATGATAAATGAATTGTACATCAATTATCATTCATCAAAAATCAATTATAAATTATAAAATATAGGATATATGAGCAACAGAATATTATTAGTAGAGGACGACCAGAGTTTTGGAGCTGTATTGAAGGATTATTTAACGATAAATAATTTTGAGGTGACTCTTGCAACAGATGGAGAACAGGGATTAAAAGAATTCACGGAAAATGAGTTCGACATCTGTATTTTCGACGTGATGATGCCTAAAAAAGACGGGTTTTCATTGGCAGAAGATGTAAAAAAGATCGATAAGAACACTCCTATCATCTTCTTAACGGCAAGAAATATGAGAGAAGATATCCTAAAAGGGTATCAGCTTGGGGCAGATGACTATATCACTAAGCCTTTTGATACGGAGCTGCTTTTATATAAGATCAAAGCTATTCTTCAAAGAAGTTCCACACTTGAAAATGAAGAGCAGGAACAGTTCAAGATCAGCAATATCTTCTTCGATTCCATGCTGAGACAATTGAGAGTAGGTGACAAAGAATATAAACTTTCCCCAAAGGAAAACGAATTGCTTAAGCTTCTTTGCATTCATAGAAACGATTTTATGCCAAGGGATCTTGCTCTAAGAAAGATCTGGAAAAAAGAGAATTACTTCACGGCAAGAAGCATGGACGTGTATATTGCCAAACTTCGTAAATTATTGAAAGATGACGAAGGATTAGAGATCATCAATGTTCACGGAGAAGGATTCAGGCTTTTAGTTAAGAATTAATTCCGAAAATAATAGTATAAATATAAAATTAGCAAAGCAATTAAAAATGTTTTGCTAATTTTGTTTCATACGATTAGATATGAGAAATATATTTTTAGGCCTTATCGCCTTTTCTATACTTACTGTTTCCTGTAAAAAGGATGAAAAAGCTACCTATTTAAAGGATGAAGCCGGGAACCAGCAGGCCAATGCTGCAGCCAATAATACACCCCAGCCTTCCCTTCTAAACCAACCCGGGATGCAGAGCGTTCAGAGTAATGCAGCACCGGTAGCAGCTACAGCTTCGGGAATGAATCCGCCACACGGACAGCCGGGACACCGATGCGATATTCCGGTAGGACAGCCTTTGAACAGCAAACCGGCGCCAGCTCCAAATGGAACTCCACAAAATATTGCCATACAAAATGGCAAGCCCATTCAGATAGACCCCAATGCTATGAAACCGGGAAAATTTACCGCAGATCCTAATACAGGAAAACCGGTAAAAACAGCTCCGGGAATGAATCCTCCACACGGGCAGCCGGGACACCGTTGTGATATCCCTGTCGGGCAGCCTTTGAATAGTAAACCCGCTCCTGCTCCACAACCTGCCGCGAAAACCAATGTTGTCCAAACGACTCCACCTCCTGCTCCCACACCCGCACCTGCCCAGCAAAACCTGGCAAAAGGAGAAAAGCCCAAACTAAATCCGGCACATGGAGAGCCTTGGCATAACTGTGCCTTGAAAGTAGGAGACCCTTTGCCATAATTTTTGTAATTTTGCATCGTGAAGTTGTTTCAGATACTTACAATTATTTTCTGCTTAGGGATCTTCCTGATTCCTAAAGATAATTTCTATGCCCAGGCTGCACAGGAAAACTGCTGTAAAGCAGATTCCAAAACGGATGACTGCTGCAAAAACCACCATTCATCATCTTCAGACGATCATCAGGGAAAAACAAAATCGTGTTCAGACAATTGCTGTTCGTTCTGTGCAGCATCTTATACCTTTATAGAAACTCCTTTTTCAAAAAGCCTGAATCCGGAACTATCCTATTATAAAGCCAATAAAAATTTACAATTCCGATATTCCGCTCCTCATATTTCAGACCGTTTAAAAGAAATCTGGCAACCGCCGAAAATAGCTTAATTAAAACATTCAAAGTTCATCATATGATGTATGGACTATACTTTAATTAATCTAAATTTTTAAACAAAATGAAATTATATATTTCCAGGGTAATTCTTGGTTTATTCTTATTATCTGCCCAATTTATTTTTGCTCAAAATCTTGCAAAAAATCAGTTTCAGGTAAAAGGAAACTGTGATATGTGTAAAGAAAGGATAGAGACCACCGCTAAAAAAGCAGGCGCTAAAGATGCAGTATATTCTATTGATACACAAACCCTTACTTTAGTAACAGATCATAACATTTCTACAGCTGAAATCCTGAAAAAAATAGCGGATGCCGGCCACGATAATGAAAAATTCAAGGCACCCGATAAATCATACGAAGCCCTTCCCGGCTGCTGCCATTATGACAGAGACCTTCAGCCTTCTAATGCGGAAGCTATACACAATGGCCATAAAAAAGAAAATGAATTTTATGTAAAGGGAAATTGTGGCTCATGTAAAGCCAGAATTGAAAAAGCAGCCCAAGATGCCGGTGCCGATTCAGCGGAATGGAATGCTGAAAAGCAGATGATTTCCTTGAATTTTAACCCTTCAAAAACCTCAGCAGATACTATTCTAAAAAAAATAGCAGAAGCGGGGCATGATAATGAAAAGTACAAATCTTCCGATAAGACCTACAATGATCTGCCGGGATGCTGCCTGTACGACAGGGATATTCCTATGGGAGCTCCAAACCCCAAAGTACATTTTGAAGAGGATTCAGAATCCAAGCATGATGATCATAATGAGGATACCGCTTCAGATGAAGGACAGCACGAGAAGCATAAAAATATTGAAGAAGTCAGATTATCCGGTTCAAAAGCCACAACTTCCTTAAATAAAAAGGAAGCCGGATTAGTCTTTAATATTGATAAAAAAGAACTATTAAAAGCAGCGTGCTGTAATCTCTCGGAGAGCTTTGAAACCAATGCCACCGTAGATGTTTCTTTCAGCAATGCCGTTACTGGGACTAAGCAGCTCAAAATGTTAGGTCTGGATCAAAAATATACCAGCTTAACGAAGGAACTTTTACCTGAGATCAGGGGAATTGCGTCCGCTTACGGTTTGAACTTCATTCCCGGAAGATGGATTGAAAGTATACAGCTGACCAAGGGAGGAAGTACCGTCACCAATGGCTACGAAAGCATTACAGGACAGATCAATACGGAACTGATAAAACATGCTGAACATCCTGAAACCTCCCTGAATCTTTTTTCAGATTTCAACGGAAGGGCCGAAGCCAATTTTACAAATGTTGCTCCTATTAATGAACACTGGGCGCAGACTTTTCTGCTACACGGAAACGGTACTTTCGGAAATACGGACATGAACGATGACGGATTTCTGGACAGGCCCAAAGGGACTCAACTAAATGCAGCTTACCTGCTCAATTACAACGACTTGGAACACTCAGGTTTGGCTTCCCATTTTGGCATTAATTTTATTAAAGACGAGAGAACTGCCGGACAGACTGCGTTTGATAAATCATTAGATCAGAGTGAACAATCCGCTTATGGTGTGGGAATTGATATTTCAAGATTCCAGGTATGGAACAAAACCGGGTATGTTTTTAAAGGAAAACCTTATCAGAGCTTAGGATGGATGAACCAGTATGTATATCATCAGCAGGACAGTTTTTTCGGATTGAGGAATTATTCCGGGAAGCAGCACACCTATTATTCCAATTTGATTTTTGAAAGCATTATCGGAAATACCAATCATAAGTATAAAGCCGGGGCAAGTTTTCTATATGACCGCTATGATGAGAAGTATTTAACTGACAACTTTAAAAGAAATGAAGTTGTACCGGGAATTTTTGCAGAATATACCCTGACCGGTCTAAAATATACTTTAGTAGCAGGGGCAAGGGCAGATTTTCATAATCTGGCAGGAACGCAATTTACACCAAGATTGAATTTTAAGTATGATTTCACACCGCAAACCATCTTAAGGCTTTCTGCGGGACGAGGGTTCAGAACAGCTTCTGTTTTTGCGGAAAACCAGCAGTATTTTGCTTCAAACCGTAATATTCAGATCATACAGAGTGGCGGAAATATATATGGTTTAAAACCGGAAATAGCATGGAATTACGGAGCCAGTTTACAGCAGGAGTTTAAACTTTTCGGAAGAAAATCCACTATTGTTGCCGATCTTTTCAGGACAGATTTCCAGGATCAGGTTCTGGTGGATCTGGATAGATCTCCCCAACAGCTGGTATTTTATAATCTGGACGGAAAGTCCTTTGCCAACAGTTTCCAGACCCAATGGGATTTTACACCTTTCAAAAATTTTGACGTAAGGCTAGCTTATAAATATTATGATGTTCAGGCAGATTATGTAGACGGAAGGAGGAAAATCCCGTTCATGGCAAAGCACAGAGGGTTTGTGAACCTGGCCTATGCTACCAATAAAAGCAGCAAAGGAGGATTCTGGAGTTTTGATACTACGTTAAATTGGATTGGAAAACAAAGACTTCCTGACACTTCGGGTAATCCTGCTGAATTTCAGCTGCCAGCCTACTCTGACTCGTATACTGTGCTAAATGCCCAGATCTCAAGAAACTTCAATAAAAAGATCAGGGCTTATCTGGGTGGTGAAAATTTGACTTCCTATTATCAGGAAAATGCTATTGTGGATTTTAAAAACCCGTTCGGAAATTATTTTGACGGCGGAATGATCTACGCTCCGATCATGAAGGCCAACTTATATGTCGGACTGGATGTAACTTTTTAATTCCGGATGCAAAAGCCACAAAAGTTTTTTGTTTAAACATTTTAGAACATATAAGTTTTGACGTCAAACAACTTAAGTGTTAAAAACTTTGTACCTTTTTTGTATCTTTAAACTAAAGTAAATGCATGCATCAACAGCTTATTTTTGAAGATCATTATAAAAAATTCGGGTTAGAAACATTCTCTAAGGAAAGCCTTGAAACCATTGACCAGACAAAATTCCGTCCTTACATTAAGATCCTTTTTGCCCCTGAAAATTATGAACTTACAGTAGATTTTAATCATTATAAAACCGAGTCTCCTACTCTTTTTTTTGCCACCTATCAGTATTTGCAGATAAAAGACGGAAGTTCAGACCCCGCTTCCCTTCTTTATTATAACAGGGATTTTTACTGTATTCAGATACATGACAAAGAAGTTGCCTGCGACGGCCTTCTCTTCCACAATATTTTTGAAATTCCAAAGGTTGAGCTGGACGCTTCCGAAACCCTTATTATTAAAAATTTACTGAAGAATATCAAAGAAGAACTTGAATGGAAGGAATCATCCGGTGAAGAAATGATAAGAACCTATTTAAAACAGATCATCATCCGTGCTACCCGGAAATGGAAAAAACAAAACCTGTATACTGATAATGTAAGCATCCCGAATAATGAATTAGATGTTTTCAGGGATTTCAGCAGGTATCTGGAAATCCACTTCAGGGAAAAACACAATGTTTCCGATTATGCTGAACTTCTTCACATTGCGCCGAAGACATTAACCCATAAATTCAAAAACTTGAATCTGGATTCTCCCAATCAGTTTATAATCAATAGGATTTTACTGGAAGCCAAGCGTTTATTATTTTACACTGACAAGCCCGTTAAGGAAATTGCCTATGATCTCGGTTACGAAGACCCTGCCTATTTCAACAGGCTTTTCACCCAAAAAACCGGAAATACACCTGTTAATTTCAAAAAAAATTACACTTCGGGAAAAAAGTACAATATTTAGATCGTTTTATCTATTTATTATGACCTGAAACCGATATATCTTTGTCACATCAAAAACAATCAATATTAACAACAAAAGACAAACATTATGAGACGTAACGCAACAGCCGTTTGGAACGGCACCATCAAAGAAGGAAACGGACATTTAACTACACAAAGCACTACACTGAACCAGACTCAATATTCTTTTAACAGCCGTTTTGCCGACAGAGTAGGAACAAATCCTGAAGAGTTACTGGCTGCAGCCCATGCCGGATGTTTCACCATGAAATTAAGCGCTGAGCTTTCCCAGGCAGGCTTTACTCCGGAAGAATTAAAAACAACTTCCGTAATCACTTTGGATCCAAGTGTCGGAAAGATCACAAAATCTGAGCTTACTTTAACCGCAAAAGTTCCGGGAATTTCTGAAGAAGAATTTCAGAAGTATGCCAAAATTGCCGAAGAAGGTTGCCCTGTAAGTGCTGCTTTCAATTTCGAAATTACCCTGAGTGCTACTTTAGCTTAAAAAAACAAAACATCATCTTTGACATTCCATAGGAATCTAAGCATTATTTTAAAATTCTATTTTTAAGTTTGATATGGTTCCTATGGAATGATAAGATGGATGTAACATTCTTTCAATCATTAAGTCTGAGCCACATTTCCAGAGCTCAGGCTTAATTTTTAAAATAAAATATACCTATCGGTATATTTTTGTATATTTGTATCAGAATTTCAATCAAAAATGTCAAAAGCAGAAAAAACAAAACAATTCATTATCGAGAAAACGGCACCTTTGTTCAACACAAAAGGTTATATGTCCACATCGCTTTCAGACATTACCCAGGCAACAGGATTAACCAAAGGAAGCATTTACGGAAACTTTCAAAACAAAGATGCTGTTGCCCTTGAAGCTTATCAATACAATTCAGGCTTATTAGGTAAAAATATGGCCCGTTCATTAGGCAACGAATTCCCGACAACCATTGATAAACTGAATGCTTTTGTAAATTTTTACAGAAAAAACTGGAAAGCCGTTTTCGAGAACGGAGGCTGCCCTTTAATGAATGCTGCCACCGAGGCAGACGATACTTTTCCTGCTTTAAAAAAGAAGGTGGCAGACTCTTTCGAAGGCTGGATAAAAAATGTAACTGAGATCATTATTCAGGGACAAAAAAAAGAAGAAATACAACACGATTTAGATGCCCGCGAATACGGATCATTATTCATCATGATCGTTGAGGGTGGAATTTTGCTTTCCAAAACCACAGGTGATGAAAAATATCTAAATCTTGCCTTAAACAGAATTTTATTCATCATAGATCAAGAACTTAAAATCATTCCATCATAAATTATATTCTATGGAAACAAAAAAAGTGGCCATTGTAGGATACAGCAGAATCCCATTCGCCAGAATCAATACAGCCTATGCAGACCAGGGAAACCCTGAGTTGCTGGGTGCGGCTTTAAACGGGCTGATAGATAAATATAATCTGAAAGGAAAGCTTCTGGGAGAAGTTGCCGGCGGCGCCGTTATCAAACATATCTCTGAAAGTAATCTTGTAAGGGAAGCGGTGATGAATACCTCACTGGATCCCGCAACCCCAGCCTGTGACATTCAGCAGGCTTGCGATACGGGCATTGAAGCCGCCATTTATATCGGAAATAAAATTGCACTCGGGCAGATAGAAAGCGGCATCGCATGCGGTGTTGAAGCCATGAGCAATATTCCTTTTGAATCCCCGCCAAGATTAAGAAAGGCCTTATTAAAAGCCAATAAAGAAAAATCCGTTTTCGGAAAACTAAAACAATTATTAAGTCCCCAATTTAAAGACTGGATGCCCTTTCCTTATAAAGGGCAGGAACCTAAAACAGGACTGGTTATGGGTGAGCATACGGAAATCACCGCAAAATATTACCGGATCTCCCGTGAAGAGCAAGATGAACTGGCCTTAAAAAGCCATCAGAATATGGCAAAAGCTTATGATGAGGGTTTCTTTGATGATATGATCACTCCAGCTTTCGGTCTGGAAAAAGACAATAATTTACGCCGTGACACAAGCCTGGAAAAATTATCCCAGTTAAAACCTGCTTTTGATAAGCAGAACGGGACATTAACCGCCGGAAACTCGACTCCTTTTACTGATGGTGCTTCTGCGGTTTTGCTGGCCAGTGAGGAATGGGCAAAAGCAAATAATCTCCCGGTACTGGCCTATATCATGTTTTCAGAACTGGCAGGCATAGAATATGTTGAAAACAGGCACAATTTGCTTTTGGCACCTGTTTTTGCGGCTGACAGAATGCTTAAAAAAGCGGGCATGAATCTTGAAGATTTCGATTTCTATGAAATTCATGAAGCGTTTGCCGCACAGGTTTTAGCAACCATTAAGATCTGGGAAAATAATGATCTGGCTAAAAAGTTCGGGCTTGAAAAAGCACTTGGAAGAATAGACCGGAACAAATTGAATGTAAAAGGCGGAAGCCTTGCTGCCGCACACCCTTTTGCAGCAACCGGAGGAAGAATTATTGCCACACTGGCCAAACTGCTTGATGAGAAAGGAAGCGGTAAAGGATTTATTTCCATTTGTGCCGCAAGAGGACAAGGAGTTACCATGATTTTAGAAAAATAAATTGATACTATGGACCGATTAACACAACTACAACAATTTATAGGAAAGGAATTTGACCAATCTCCTTCTCCTTTTATGAAATGGCTCAATCCTGTCGTAATTTCTGCAGAAGAAGGGCATCTGGAATTTCAATATAAAGTAAGACCTGAATGGCTGAACCCGGTCAGAAACCTTCATGGGGGTGTAACGGCTGCTATCGTGGATGATATTATCGGCGCCACCATGTTCTCACTGAATGAAAATTCTTTTATCACCACGATCAATAATGTGATCGATTATTTTTCAGCTGCAAAAGAAAACGATATTATTGTAGCCGAAACTAAAATTATAAAAAGAGGAAAACAATTTGTAAATGCCCAATGCGAAATCTGGAATTCAGATAAGACCAGGCTCATTGCAAGAGGCATCTCTAACCTATTCAAAATTAACAATTAAGCATGAAAAGAGTTCTCATAACAGGACTGGGTGCAGTAACCCCTTTGGGAAACAATGTTGAAGATTTTTGGCAAAACAGTATTAACGGAGTAAGTGGAGCGGAGCTGATCAGGCATTTCGATACGGAGAAATTCAAAGTTCATTTTGCCTGCGAAGTAAAAGATTTTGATCCGAAGATCCATTTGAATCATCATGAAATAAAAAGAAGTGATCTTTTCACTCAATACGCCATGTACTCTTCTGCTGAAGCCATCCGGGATTCAGGATTGGATCTGGAAAATATGGATCCGTTCGATACCGGCGTGATCTGGGGAACAGGCCAGGGCGGTATGTGGACCTTTGAAAGTGAGGTGATGGATTTTTCCAAAGGAGACGGAACTCCTCGTTTCAATCCGTTCTTTGTTCCCAAATTCATTGCGAATATGGCTTCAGGGATGATCTCGATGAAATATGGCCTTCAGGGTATCAATTACACAACAGTTTCTGCCTGTGCTACAGCAAATACAGCCTTGATGGATGCTTTTAACTATATCCGTTTAGGAAAAGCCAAGGTGATCATCAGCGGCGGGTCGGAGGCAGCCATTACCCCGGCTTCAGTAGGCGGCTTCTCCATTATGAAAGCTATGTCGACAAGAAATAATGATTTCAAAACGGCCAGCCGTCCTTATGATACGGATCGGGATGGTTTTGTTATGGGAGAAGGTGCGGGTGCTTTAGTCCTTGAAGAGTATGAACATGCAAGGGCAAGAGGGGCAAAAATTTATGCTGAATTAGTGGGAGCAGCGATGACAGCTGATGCGTATCATATGACGGCGCCACATCCGGATGGTGTTGGAGCGATCAGAGCTATGCAATTAGCGCTTAAAGAAGCAGGCATCAATGCTGAAGACATTGATTACTTAAATCCTCATGCAACCTCTACTCCTTTAGGTGACCTGATCGAATTAAAAGCCATCAACAATGTATTCAAAGGAAGCAAAAATCTGGATATCAGTGCTACGAAATCAATGACGGGGCATTTATTGGGTGCTGCGGGTGCTGCGGAAGCTATCCTTTCGATAAAAGCGATACAGAACGGGATTATTCCGCCAACCATCAATGTGGAAAGTATTGATGAGAATATTCCGAAAGATGTTAATATTGTGTTTAATGAAGCTAAGGAAAAGGAGATCAATTTTGCATTAAGTAATGCTTTTGGTTTTGGCGGGCACAATGCTACTTTGATTTTTAAGAAAATTCGCTAAATTCATATTAAAATAATGTCCAAGCTCAAAGAAATACGGGAACAACATCATCTGACTCAGGAAGAGTTGGCTGAAAGCTCCGGTATTTCTGTGAGGACAATACAGAGAATAGAAGCAGGAACTATCCCAAAAGGGCATACACTCCGGGTTTTGGCTAAAACTTTACAAATCAGTGAAGATATTCTTCAAAATATAGAATCCGGGGAGGAAAACCAGAAAATCCAAGAAGAACCTGCTTCAATGCATTATTCTCTGATTAAGATCATCAATCTTTCTTCCCTTCCCTGTATTTTGCTTCCACCACTGAATATTCTTGTCCCGCTTTTACTGATGTTTACTTTAAAGCAGAAGAATATTTTGGTAAAACAAATAATTTCCCTTCAGATCATCTGGACTGTTTTAGCCCCGATTATTTTTATGTTAGGTATATTTTTAAAGCTCGGCAGAAGTTTTACTTTAGTCCTTATGATAGGTATTGTCTTATCAAATGTATTTATCATTATTCGGAATGCATTTGAAATAGACCGTAATAAAAAACTTCATTATAGACTGAATTTCAATATGATATAATTCAGACAGATTATTGGCGGGTTTTTGGCGGGCGATTTTTTTGTGTCAAACAACATGAAACTCAATCTTTGCCGAAAATTAAAAGCTATGACAAAATCCATTCATTTTTTACTCTTACTGTTCTTATTTTTTTCAATTAGAACCAATGCTCAAGCCGGAAAAAGCAATCCGGTTTTTGAAAATGATATTGCTATCGAAAACTGGTTAAGAGAAAATAATGTTCCGGTACTCGGGATTGGAATTATTGAACAGGGAAAGTTAAAACAGATAAAAATTTTTGGAGAAATAAAAAAAGGGATTACCGCTCCTTATAATACTATTTTCAATGTTGCCTCCTTAGCCAAGTCTATTACATCAATGGTCGCCCTGCATCTGGTAAATTCAGGAAAATGGAATCTTGATGAACCTATTTATACCTATTGGACAGATCCTGATATTGCCAATGATCCAAGAAGCAAAAAATTAACAACCAGACTCATATTAAGCCACCAAACAGGTTTTCCAAACTGGAGATGGATGAAAGAAAATAAAAAGCTAAGTTTTGATTTTGAGCCTGGAACACAATATCAATATTCAGGCGAAGGAATGGAATATTTAAGAAAAGCTATCGAAAATAAATTTAAAAAATCAATCGAACAACTGGCCAGTGAGTTAATATTTCAACCTCTGCAAATGAATGACACCCATTACATCTGGGATAAAAATACAGATGAATCAAGATTTGCAATCGGATATGATAAAGAAGGCAAACCCTATGAACTCATCAAAAATAAAAAAGCGAATGCCGCAGATGATCTGCATACGACCATCGGAGATTACGGAAATTTTCTTGTTCATATTCTGGAAGAAGGAAACCTTAATAAAAACGTTTATCAGGAAATGATAAAAAAACAGGTTAAAACGAAAGAAAATAAATACTTTGGATTAGGCTTCGAAATTTATGATTTAGGGAACGGAGAATTGGCTCTGTCTCATGGCGGTTCTGATAAAGGAAGTCAATGCATTACCTTTATTTTACCTGACACCAGGCAAGGAATTTTAATTTTTACGAATGCAGATGAGGGTTATAAAGTATATGAGGATTTGCTCATCAATTATTTAGGTGAAAAAGGAAAAAGAATTATTGAAATTGAAACTAAAAATTAAGCATAAAAAAAGCAGCCAGATTTGACTGCTTTTGTTTTTTGTTACGCTTTTAACCATTCCGATGAGGACAGATAATTCTGATCAGGGTAATAAATAAAAAGACAATTTCTTCCTTTGATTGTATTGATGATAGGCTGCGTCAGATCTCTCGGTACTGCAGGGCATCCCCAACTTCTGCCGATCCTTTTGTGCATGGTCGCAAAATCTTCGCTCACATAATCCGCACCATGCATTACAATAGCTCTCCTGTAAGCCGCATCATTAAATCCTTTATCCATGCCCAGCAATCGTAAGGAATATCCGTTGTCCCCATTATAAGTGGCATCCGTTATATAAAACCCTAAACTGCTTTGAAGTGAGCTTTCGGTATTGGAAAAGTTAGTTGCAAACTCTTCCCCTGTATTTTTCCCATGAGCAACCAATGAATTGAATATTACTTTTTTATCATTCAGATCCAGTACCCAAAGTCTTTTGGTATTGGAAGACATAGAAAAATCACAGACCGTCAGCAGGTGAGAGTCCTGATTTAATAGGCCTGCCTTTTTTAAATTTTCAAAGCCTATTAAAGCTTTTGAGAAAACCTCGTAGTTCAGTTCGTGGTTAGGTTCAAATATAATTGATTGATATATTTCTTCTGATGATAACCCTGCATTTGCAGCCTTCTCAGATTTTGTATCTATTGATCTTTCAATCTTTTTTGTGGCAGTAATTTCTTTATTTGCAGTCCCCTTTTGCGGAGAAAGGTAAAATGAGGTGGTAATCATATATACAGCACCTAATAAACTATACAATCTCTTCATTAATATTATGTTAAATTCAAATAAGCGAGGCAAATTTATAAAAACATAATTATCAACAAGTTAAAATGAAAAAAGTTTAACTCAATTTAAGAAACTTTAACGGTAAGCCATTTTTACTTTTCTATCTGGTTATAAGCAGTCTTTATTTTTTCCCAATACTCTTTATTGATCCATTCATATACCGGATAAACACATTGGATGGCCAAGATATCCAAAGGGCTTTTAGAGTCAATCCATTGTATGATGCTTTCAGTCAGTATTTTCTCATTAAAACCCGCCCATTCACCGGCAGGGCTTAATAAATTTGAAAAGAGGACAGGAAAAATTTCGTATTTATCGATTTCCTTTGCTTCTTCAAAAGTATAAGGGCTTTTAAATATGGCCAGAGCCATGTATTTAAAATCAGAGTCTCCCAATTCTGTATCCAGATAGAGATCAGACAATACGATCCAAATCCGCTTACGTTCTTCTAAACGGGCTGTATTTTTCATAAGATCTATTCCTTAGGATCCGGAACAAATTCTAAGCTCACAGAATTCATGCAATATATCAGTCCCGTAGGCTTCGGGCCATCATCGAAAACATGCCCCAGATGTGAATCACATCTTTTGCAAAGCACTTCTACCCTTTCCATTCCGTAAGATGCATCCCTTTTATAATAAACACCTTCTTTATCCGCCTCAAAGAAGCTTGGCCAGCCACAGCGGCTTGCAAACTTTGAAGTAGAACGGAATAAATGGTTCCCACAAACCGCACAATAATACTCATCTACCTCATCAAATTCATTATACTTCCCTGTAAAAGCTCTTTCTGTTGTCGCTTCTCTTGCTACGGCATACAGATCGGGAGCAAGGATCTTTTTCCATTCTTCATTGGGAATATCCAGTTTTGTGGTATCTGTTCTGGAGTAGTATGGATTGTTTTTTGCTTTATTTTCCATAGAAGTTGTTTTAACAGGCTGATGATTTTGTGAGCATGTCTGTACAAAGATCAATAATAGTATTGAAATTAAGAATTTCATTGTAAATTTTTAAGCCGAATAGCATTTCAACAGTCAGGAATGTATCGGTTTCATAACCAAATTTAGTAAATTTGAGAATATGAATGATGAAGCTAAAAAAATACAGTTAAGAAAATATAAAGCATTTGCCACGGGATTGTTCTTATTGATGGCCGTCATTTTTATTCTGGCCTCTATTCTCCAGAAGACAAATGATTCCCACTGGATCGGGTATGTACGGGCTTTTTCTGAGGCCGCAATGGTAGGCGCCCTGGCAGACTGGTTTGCCGTAACGGCATTATTCTGTCATCCGCTGGGATTGCCCATTCCCCATACCAATCTTATTGAGAACAGCAAGCAAAGACTTGGAGATAATCTTGGAAGTTTCGTGGTCAGTAATTTCCTTTCCCCTCAAAACATACGGCCTTATATCCAAAAGCTGAAAGTTTCAAATTTTGTGGGTGAATGGCTTGGAAAAGAAAAAAATCAGGATATTTTAATTAAAAACCTTTCAGATATTGTTTTAGATATCCTTAATAAACTGGATGATTCCACCGTGACCAATTTTATCAGTAAAAAAGTCTCGGAAATGACGGATGATATCAGGCTTAATATCCTTATCGGAAACGGCATCAACTATCTCGTAGATAAAAACGATCATCAAAGGATCATTACCAACTTATCCAAGCAGATCAAAGATTATATCATTCAAAATGACGGGATGATCCAGAAACGGGTAAGTGAGGGAAGCTATGCTTTTATTCCCAAATTCGTTGATGATAAAATTGCCGAAAAAATAGCTTCCGGGCTTTCCGACTTCTTCAAAGAGGTGGAAGAAAACCCTGAACATGAGATCAGAGCTCTGATCACCAGAAAAATTCAAGAGTTCTCCACGGACCTTAAGGAAGATCCAAAGTGGAATGATGAATTCAAAAACATTAAAAATGACTTCTTAAAAAATGATAAACTGAACGAGTACTCGAATGACATCTGGCTTTCCATCAAAAAGACCCTGATGAAAGAACTTCAGGAAGAAGACTCATCATTGAAAACCTATATTTCTAAAAACCTGGATGAATTTTCACAGAACCTGAAAACAGACGAAAATCTCCAGCACAAAATAGATCACTGGGTACGGGTAACCGCCTACAAGTATATCCTTAAAAATACCCACCAGTTCGGGAGCCTCATCAGCTCAACCGTTGGAAACTGGAAGGGAAAAGAACTGAGTGAAAAGCTGGAACTGGAAGTAGGAAAAGACCTACAGTTCATCCGGGTCAACGGAACATTAGTGGGCGGACTGGTAGGGCTCATCATTTATACCATTGCCCATTTTTTTCTCTGAAAACTAAAAAACTAACCATACCAAACCATGAAAATCTTTACCTTACTACTTTTACTCAATTCTATTTTTCTCCTCTGCCAGAAAGTTGAGCTCAGAAGTGTGACGGATTCTTCCCAGATATTCAAGGGGGAAATTGCCGGAGCACCTATTACCATGCAGCTCAATTATAAAGGAATTGTAGATTGCAGCCAATACCAGCACTTTGTGGAAGGCTGGTATTATTATGACAAATACCAGAAAAAAATTCCTTTGACAGGTATTTATGATTACGGTGATCTGCATCTTTATCATTTCGGAGGCAGGCAAAAAGAGATCTCTGAGATATTTAAGGGCAGGATCTCATCTCCCCGTCAGATCGAAAAGACAGACAGCATTGCAAAAGCTCTCACTCCCAGGGAAATCCTTGACTTTAAAATTAATAACTCCGATCAGGAGATCACGGGAAGCTTTTATTTAAAAGATAAAATACACCCTGCAAAACTATTTACGAAAAACAATATGATCTACCGGTATAATGATTATTTGACCTTGCCCAATCATAAGAAAATCAATACATATGATATTATCGACCGGTTCGGAGGAAATGAATTAATAGCTTATAAATCTGACAATACCGGAAACAGGGTGCTCCTATATTTTGAACGGATGTCCAACTTCAATGCATGTGGAATGTGCGGAGCCAGTGACGGCGAAAAAGGCTACAGAGTACTCTACTTCACCAATGACTGGAACTATAAAAGATATGAAGAGTTTCTCACAGAAAGCTGCCTGGCCAATATCTATGATATGGAAAAAGTGAAAACCAAAGATCCGAAAATTTTAAAATTCAGCATCAAAAGAACGACAACTTCCCCGGCCTATACCTTAACCGTAGACATAAAGAACGCTTCCGTTGTAAAATCGAAATAATATCATTTTTTACATTGAAAATACCATAAAGGGTTTCGGCGCGGCGGCTTTGCCGCCGCGCCGAAACCCTCAACAACCAAATTTTTCATAAAAATAATCTCAAAGGTAAAAAGGTATAAATTATCTCGGTAACCTGCCCGCCCTCTCTAAAAGCTTTGCATTGATCTCATTGATCAGTTCGGGTCCTTCATAGATAAACCCGGTATAAAGCTGTATCAGGCTTGCTCCTGCATCCAGCTTTTCGAGGGCATCTTTCGCGGAGTGAATTCCCCCTACTCCAATAATCGGAAATGCCCTTCCGCTTTTCTCAGAAAGGAAACGGATTACTTCAGTAGATCTTTTGGTTAAAGGCTTTCCGGAAAGCCCACCCGTTTCGGATCGGGTTTCGGAAATCAGATTTTCCCGTGAAAGAGTTGTATTGGTGGCAATTACACCTGCTATTTGGGTTTCCTTTACAATATCAATAATATCTAAAAGCTGATCATCCGTAAGATCCGGAGCAATTTTCAGGAGAATAGGTTTTGGGCTGTCCTTTTCATTATTCATGTGCTGTAATGTTCCCAATAATTCCGTAAGCGGTTTTTTATCCTGAAGCTCACGGAGATTGGGTGTATTCGGAGAGCTTACATTCACCACAAAATAGTCGACATAAGGGAAAAGCTTCTCGAAACAGATCTTATAATCATTGACCGCTTCTTCATTGGGAGTTGCTTTGTTCTTCCCTATATTTCCGCCGATCAGTACGTTTTTATTTTTCTTAAGGCGTTCTACCGCCGCATCCACTCCTTCATTGTTAAAGCCCATCCTGTTGATGATAGCCGAGTCTTCTTTTAAACGGAACAGTCTTGTTTTATCATTTCCGGGTTGTGCCTTTGGTGTTAGCGTTCCGATCTCAATAAACCCGAAGCCCAGATCTGAAAGCTCGTTGTACAACCTGGCATCTTTATCAAAACCCGCAGCCAATCCTACAGGATTTTTAAATTTCAATCCGAATACTTCTCTTTCCAGCTTTTTGTCCTGAACAGGTTTCGGTAGGAAAAGTCTGGTTAAAAAAGGAAAGTTCTTAAGCATGGAAAAAGTAAAATGATGAACTTCTTCCGGATCGAATTTGAAAAGAATGGGGCGGATCAGGTTTTTATACATTGCCTTTTTTGGAAGACAAAGATACTGGAAATATTATTTTTCTGCTAATTATAGTCAATTATCTTCTCCGGATTCGTAATCCGGATTATGGTATAAAAGATTAATAAAACCATTAAAAAATGTTTATTTACCGCTTTTTTTGCTGAATTTCATGGAATTGGGATTCAAATTCATATTTTTGCACATTCAGACGTAAAAAAATTATGGCAAAGCAAGAAGATGTTTTCAAGAAAGTGATTTCTCATGCTAAGGAATATGGTTTTATTTTCCCTTCCAGTGAGATCTATGACGGTTTATCCGCTGTTTATGATTATGGACAGAATGGTGCCGAACTCAAAAATAATATCAAGCAGTATTGGTGGAAAGCGATGGTACAGCTTAACGAGAATATTGTAGGTATTGATTCGGCGATCCTTATGCATCCGACTACATGGAAGGCATCGGGCCACGTAGACGCTTTCAACGACCCTCTTATTGACAATAAAGATTCCAAAAAACGTTTCAGGGCGGATGTCCTTGTGGAAGATTTCTGTGCCAAAATAGAAGATAAGGAGAGAAAAGAGATCGAAAAAGCCGCCAAAAGGTTTGGAGATTCCTTTGATCAGGCACAGTTTGAGGCTACTAATCCTAAAATTTTAGAATACCGGGCCAAAAGATCATACATTCTTTCAAGGCTCGCGAGATCTTTAGAAAATAATGACCTTGCCGATGTAAAAGCTTTGATTGAGGAGCTTGAAATTGCCGATCCGGATACAGGATCTAAGAATTGGACGGATGTAAGACAATTCAACCTGATGTTCGGAACAAAATTAGGAGCTTCTGCAGATAATGCTATAGACCTTTATTTAAGGCCTGAAACGGCACAAGGTATTTTCGTGAACTTCCTGAATGTTCAGAAAACCTCCCGTCATAAGCTTCCTTTCGGTATCGCACAGATCGGAAAGGCATTCAGAAACGAGATCGTTGCAAGGCAGTTTATTTTCAGAATGCGTGAGTTCGAACAGATGGAAATGCAGTTCTTTGTAGCTCCGGGTACGGAACTTGATTTTTATGAAAAATGGAAAGAAACCCGATTGAAATGGCACCTTGCCCTTGGTTTAGGAAATGAAAATTACCGTTTCCATGATCATGAAAAATTAGCGCATTATGCTAATGCAGCAGCTGATATCGAGTTTAATTTCCCGTTCGGATTCAAAGAACTGGAGGGTATCCACTCAAGAACGGATTTCGATTTAAATGCCCATGAAGATTTTTCAGGAAGAAAACTTCAGTATTTCGATCCGGAAAGAAATGAAAGCTATGTTCCTTATGTGGTTGAAACCTCTGTTGGCTTGGACAGGCTGTTCCTTGCCCTGTTCTCTCATTGCCTGAGGGATGAAGTACTGGAAGACGGCTCCGAAAGAACGGTATTGTCTCTTCCGCCTGCTCTGGCTCCGGTAAAAGCGGCAATTCTTCCATTATTAAAAAGAGATGGACTGGATGAATATGCAGAAAAGATCTTCAATGATCTGAAGTATGATTTCAACCTGATTTACGAGGAAAAGGACAGTATCGGTAAGCGTTACAGAAGACAAGATGCCATTGGTACTCCTTATTGTATCACCATTGACCATGATTCACTCCAGGATAACACTGTAACTCTTAGAGACAGAGATACAATGGTTCAGGAAAGAGTTCCTGTTGCTGAGCTGAGAAGGATCATTGATGAGAAAACCAACTTCAGAAATTTACTTTCAAAAATATAGATAGAAGGCCTTGATTTTTCAAGGCTTTTTATTTTCAAAGAAAGATCTTGCAGATTTATTATTTTTGCAAAAAAACACATTCCATGAAAAAAGTATTTTTATTTCTTTTTGCATTATCATGCATCGTATTTCATGCTCAGGCTTTAGATTTGGTCAACCTTGCTTCAGGAAAATACCTGGGCTTAAAATCCATTTCAGATTCCGATAAAAATCTTTTCGGTTATCTTGCTCTTTACGATCTCGGAAAAACCGAAACCAATAAAAAGAAAAACAAGCTGGAGTATTTTATCTTTGATAAAAACCTCAACTCTCTTTCCAGCGGTAATTTTGAAAGTGATGAAACCGCTATTGAATATTACCCTTATATCAATCAGGATAAAGAACTGATTATTACTCCTTCTTACAGTACATACGATCTTGCTTTTGACAAGTCTTTCTATACTCCGTCTGATTTTATAATCAGTCTCAAAGACTATCAGATCAGAAAAAAAGACAAATACGATTATGACGGAACTCATTTAACACCGATAACAAGCTCCAAAACCAACAGGGAATTGAAAGAGCAGAGAAAAGATGGAAAAAAATCTTCCGGAGCCGCATTTTACCCGGAAATCATAGAGCTTGACAATAATGAGGTCCTCACTTTTGAATATAAGTTTGACAGGCCTGTTTTTAAGGATTTTTACCTGAAGCTTTTTAACAGGGAACACCAGAAAGTATGGGAATATAAGTTTTTTGAAACTGATGTGAAGTATAATTTCATTAATTTCAAAATTGTAAATTATGACAAGGATATTCTTATCACAAAAATAGTCAGACAGCAGGAAAGCGGTTCCCAGTATAATTTTGTGGTGTTTGATCTGAAGACCGGAAAAATACTTACCACTCTTCCTTTTCCTTATGAACGTCATCTTTATATTACTTTAAATTCTGTGGACGGAGCCGTAAACAGCAAATACAATACGGATGATAAGCTGACTGCACTATTGAGATATTCCGGGGATCCTTTAAATTTCAACAATGAAGGCTTTTTAAAGCTGACTTATGATAAGAGAGCCAATCAGCTGATATACCATGAAATCAATTTATTGAACGATGTTTATCCCAAACATACTGATATAGAAGAACTGAAAGAGCCTTTTGATTACAGGGACCTGGATATAAAATCCGTCAATTTCCTGAAAAATGATGACATTGTGGCTGTGTTTCAGAAAATACACCGTAAAAACAATACTGTCTCTGATCTTGTAGCAATGAATTTTGGCCCAAACATGGATCTGAAAAGTGTAAAGACCTTTCCTGTCAAAAAAAACGGTCTGTATCTTTTCTCACAATACCTGAATGACAGAAATGACATGGTATTTTTTTATGGGGATATCGAAGGGAAAAACAGAGAGAAAAAATGGAATTTGTTTATAAACCCGTTCATTAACGGGCAATTCAAACAGGAGATATTACCTCTGACTTCAGAAAACAATTTCATCATTCCTTATATCGCCAAAGAAGGCTATATCCTTCTTCAGGAATTCAATGAAAAAGAAAAATTTAATAAAATCCGTTTAGAAAGATTAAACTATTAATTTATTCTCTTTAATTATTATTTTTAACTCAAATTTTAACCATGAAAAAAATATTTTTGCTGGCATTCGGATTGGTTCAGGCTTTGTACTTTTCCCAAACTCAGGATCTGGCGGCACTGGCTTCCGGGGAATATGTGGGAATGAATGCCTTATTCGATGATAAGGACAATCTTTACGGATATGTTTCTCTCTATTCTTACGGAAAATCCGGCGATAAGACCAAAAAATTCGAATATGTGATACTGGACAAGAACCTCAACCCTGTTGCCAATAAGGAATTTGAAGGCGATATTACTGCGGGTTCTTATCTGGGATATGTAGATTTTAGAAAGAAGATCATACTCCGCCCCAGCTCCATGGATTATTCCCATGTCAAGTCCAGTGAGCTTTTTACGCCCCGTTCTATGGAAATTGATCCTGCCAGCAATAATATCCGGCAAAAGGCCTATTATGACTATGAAAACGGCACTTTTAAAGAGATCAGCCAGCCTAAAAACTGGAAAGAATCCCGGAAAGAAAATAAGGAGGAGAAAAAAGCAAAAGGCTACAATTACTATTCTACCGTTTTCGAGATCAAGGAAGGAGGTTTTCTGGCGCTTGAGCTTCACGACTATGGTAAATATGTGAATAATAATTCCCTGATCAAGTTTGATGAAAATAAGAATGAAGTATGGAGATACCGGTACAATACCAATGGTGATAAGAAGAACAGTGAAGAAATCACCGTGGTGGAAAAGGATGACAAGTACATCTATTGTATTGCTCTGAAAAAGAATGATGACAAGAAAGCATTCAGCCTGCTGGTTTTAGATATGGCGACCGGGAAAGAAGTTGTTACCAAGCCTGTTTCCGGACTTTCTGATGATACACTGGATAATATTACTTCTTTTTCTTCTACTACAAGAAGCTTAGATAACGATAAGACATTCGATGATAAGATCGTGATGCTGGGAAGGAATTTTGAAAATAAGCAGGGAATAGGTTTCGCCAGGATGATCATTGATAAGAATACTTTCGAGGTCACCACCAATAAGTTCAATTATGTGCCGGACCTGTCTTCTTATATTCCGAAAATTGACCAGTTCGGATATGTGGAAAAGAACTATCACCTGCAGCCCCGCGATGTATTCTTCCTGAAAGACGGAAGTGTAGGGATCCTGCTTGAAAAATATAAAATAGACTTCAACTACGGGGTATCCAAAACTACAGATTTAGTTTACGTTTTTACCGATAAGGATTTTAAAGTAAAGGGAACTAAAATTTTCGCTAAAGAAAAATCATTAGCTACCAGCGACTACCTGTTTTCACAGTATATCAATGACGGAAATGATGTGGTATTCTTCTACAGAGACCTGCAAAAAGATAAGGAAACCAAAGAAAAGAACTGGAAACTATTTATCAATACTCTTA
This sequence comes from Chryseobacterium defluvii, assembly GCF_014204415.1. GTDB lineage: Bacteria > Bacteroidota > Bacteroidia > Flavobacteriales > Weeksellaceae > Chryseobacterium > Chryseobacterium defluvii_A. The sequence goes on from NZ_JACHLE010000002.1 coordinate 320,967, forward strand.
TCAATGGTACATTCAAACAGGAAATAGTTCCTATTTCTGAAAAAGATTCGTATTCAGTGATCCCATATGTCGGAAAAGAAGGATATATCCTGCTGAGAGAGATCAATGAGAAGGAGAAATTCAATAAGATCCGTCTGGAAAGACTTAATTACTAAAGAAAACAGACTGTCTCAAGGTCAAAAAAACGGAAATTGTCATTCTGAGCCTGTCGAAGAATCTTTGAGAATCAATCGTTCGAGATTCTTCACTCCATTTCATTTCGTTCAGAATGACACTTTTGAGGCAGTCACTTCCTTATTTTGATAATAATCCGCGATATTCTTAATTTCATCCAGGTTCAGGTTCCACATAAAACTCAGGAATTGCTGATAGCTTTCACTCTGATCCTTAGGCTCTACCCGATCTAGGTACCTGTTAAGATTATAATTTTTCCGGGCTTCATATATTTTTGTGAAAAATTTTCCCAGCCAGCTTTTATAATATTTTTCATCTTCTCCATCCTGCAAAAACTGTAAGGAAACATAGATCCCCAATCCATAATCTTCAGAATGATAATAGTTGGGTAAAATCTCCATTCTCGCGGCCTTTTTTAATGCCAGATAAGTATCGGAAGGCTTCAGAGGTTCTTCCGGCTGATTAAGCTCAGGAAAGATCTTCTTCAGTTTTTCAATTCTTTTAGCCATCTCCGGATGGGATGCCAGAGAATCCTGGCTGAGCTTTTCTTTATACAGCCCATAATTATAGAGTGAAAAATCTTCCTTTTTCAGCCATTGGTCTTTAAAAGGCTGTTTCGGAAGCTCAAAAAATTTCTTATAGGTTTCCACTTTAAGCTTTCTCGGAGAAATGGTATCAAAATCCTGAAGCCTTTTTAAGGTATTGATAAATTCGTTTTTCTTAAAATCACCATTTTTAAAAATGACATACCCCAGAGAATCAGCTTCCATTTCCTGTTGCCTTTTTTCCGCTCCCTTTTTATACATCCGATTTTTAAGGATATCAAAGGCCTTCTGATTAGAATTCTCTCCGGTTCCCTTTAAGCTTCTGACCGTAAGTTTATCCGATTTGTTATTCTCCACCATTCCCACGAAGAGCTTCAAAGAATGTTCTTCTATCTTGTGTCCCAGCTCATGGGCAATTACCGCTGCGATTTCCTCTTCATTGCTCAGCCAGCTGAAAAGGCCCATATTGATGACAAACGTACCATCTAAAAGACAGTATGCATTCGGTGTATTATCTCTCGCAATCAGGATCTTCAAATCTTTCGGGATCTGGGGATTGTTTTTCTTTAAACGCTGTATGAGTAATTTCACATTTTCATCAAAAGCGGATTTGAAAATAAAATCTTTGTTCTTTACCTGCTTTTCAAAATCGGTCCCGAATTCTTTATAGATCATCGATAATTCGAAGCCTGATTTCCCGGAATACTGTGATCTTAGTTTCTTTACGAATAAATCATTATTAATAGCAAAGGTTTTCAAAAAATCTTTTCTCTGCAGATAATCCGCAGTGTCTATTGTCACAAAATCCTGTCCGGAACAAATTGCGGAAAACAGCAATAACAGAGTCCCGATAATTCTTAAAACCATGTCTTTTTCATCAAATAATCACAAAAATAGCTTATTTAATTCTTCATTTAAATTTTCTTATCAATTTTATTCTAAATTTGTTTCAAGTCCAATTTTTATAATGGAAATATTAAAATACATCATCGGAGGCACGGCAGCCACGGTTGCCCTTACCTATTTTTTGGGATATGGCTATCTGTTTAACGGAATTTCCAAAACCTATCTGAAAGGAAAGTCAAGTGCCAATATTGATGACGGGAAATTTTTCTCTGCCAACCCCATCACTTCAGGAAGCCCCAAACCCTGGGAAGAAGCTCCGGAGTATAACAAAAAAGACCTTCCGAAGATCTTGGCAGACGATCTCATTCACTCCCATACCGCCTCGTTTCTTGTTGTGAAAAACGGAAAATTAGTTCACGAGCAATATTGGAACGGCTATAACCGGCATTCCAGAACCAATTCTTTTTCCATGGCCAAGGCCGTTACCGTAATGCTCCTGGGAAAAGCTCTTGAGGAAGGAAAAATAAAAAGTATCGATGAAAAATTCTCTGAATTCTTTCATGCTTTCACCGGGCAAGCATTCGGGAAAAACCTGACCCTGAAAAATTTGGCTCAAATGGAGGCAGGCCTGAACTGGGACGAAAATTATAAAAACCCGTTTCTGCCCAATGCCAGAGCATACTACGGAAACAGCCTTATCAAAGCATTGTTTTCAAGAAAATTCAAGGAAGAACCGGGCACGAGGTTTGAATACCAGAGCGGCTCCACCCAATTGTTGGGATTTGCCATAAAAAAAGCGGTTGGTCAGACGCTGGCAAGCTATTTATCTGAAAAATTCTGGACTCCTCTGGGAATGGAGCAAGATGCAGACTGGAGCACAGATGAAAGCGGAATGGAAAAAACTTATTGCTGCATTCATTCCAATGCGAGGGATTTTGCCAAACTCGGCCAGCTATTTTTAGACGATGGAAAAGCCGGCGACCAGCAGATCCTGAATCAGGAGTTCATTGAACAAATGCGGACCCCGACTCAAAAATCTGAAGAAATTTATGGCATGGGGCTTTGGATCAATAATGACGCTCCTGTTAAGCATTATTATTTCTTAGGGTTACAAGGCCAGTATATTATCATGGTTCCGGAACATCAAATGGTTATTGTAAGAACAGGAAGCTATAATAATCTCCCTAAAAATGACAGGGGAAGACCGGATCAGGTGAGGTTTCTGGTGAATGAAACCGTACAACTATTTCAATAAAGAAGGATTATGGAAAAATACAGCTCAAAAATAGACGCTTATATTGAAAGGTCTCAGGATTTTGCCAAGCCGATCTTACAATACATCAGGGAAACCATCCATGAATTCTGCCCCGATACGGAGGAAACGATGAAATGGAGCCTTCCCCATTTTACCTATAACGGAAAAAACCTGTGTGCAATGGCTTCTTTCAAGCAGCACTGTACTTTCGGCTTCTGGCTGGAAAAAGAGATGAAAACCATGCAGGAGATTACCCGGGACATTGAAAAAACTTCAATGTTCAGCTTAGGAAAGATCACAAAAATTGAAGACCTTCCTTCGAAACCTCAGCTGAAAAAAGCCATTATGGAAGCTATGGAGTTATCGGATATGGGAGTCACTATAAAAAAAGCACCTCCTTCCAAAACCGAAGCGGAAATTCCGGACTATTTTCAGGAAGCTTTGAAAGAAAACAAAAATGCTCTTGCCGTTTTTGAAAAAGGATCGCCTTCCTTTAGAAAAGAGTATATCATGTGGATCACTGAAGCCAAAACAGAGGCCACCCGAACCAAAAGAATGGAGCAAGCCTTAGAATGGATCTCTGAAGGCAAAGGCAGGAACTGGAAATACGAAAAAAAATAAATTCTTTGCAATGAAGAAAAAACTCATTTTCTTTTTCTTCTTAATGATCTCAATGCCTGCACTTTCTCAATCTTTTGATTTTGAGAGCAGGTACAAATATGCCCGGATTCTTTCCTCAAAAAATCCTGACAGCTCAGAAATTGTTCTGAACCATATCATTGAAGCTGCACAGAAAGAAAACCAGCCAAAGTATTTAGCAAAAGCTTATTATCTGAAATCATATAACAGCTATTTAAGATCTGATGCAAAAAGCTCTCTTAATTTCGCAGAAAAAGCATTACACATAGCGGATCAAAATGATTATGCGATCGGCAAGGCACTGGCATACAGGATGCAGGGAACACAGTATGCAAAACTGGGATTGCTGAAAGAAGCTTCACAAAGTCTTAATAATGCCATTTCTGAAGTAGCAGAAGATCATACGGATGAAGGGCATGAACTGAAAGGAATGATCTACAATTCTTTCCTGATATTCCTGAATACCGAAGAATATGGTAAAAAAGAATATTATTCTACCCACGCGATACAGGAATTTCAGAAAATAAAAAATGCGACGAGAAGAAATGAGCTTCTGGTTTCAGCCTATACCAATATAGGATATATTTTATCTGAGGTAAAAAAGTTCGACCAGTCCAAGTCCTATTTCAGGAAAGCACTTGCCCTGGTAGGGAATGAAAATTATTATCTTAAATCCAGTATCCTTCATGATATAGGCTACTCATTCTCTGAACAGGATAAGCCGGACAGTGCGGTATCTTATTTCCGGAAAGCTTTAAAAATAGCCGAAGCATATGGCTTTAACGAAAAGAAAATAGAGATCACCAAAAATCTGGAAAAAGCATATGAAAAGCTGAATGACGCAGGTAATTCCCAAAAATACAAGCTGAAGCATCTTGAACTGAAAGACAGCGTAGCTTATAATCAGAAAATGGCGGTGAATGAAACCCTGTCTGCAAAAGAGAAGAATTTTGACCAGAAACTTAATGATAGCTATACGATTTCCAAAGGCTTGATAGTGGTTTGCATCGCTTTAGTGGGTCTCTTGGCCATCATTAGCTTCCTGATCATCCGCATCAGAAAAAAACATAAGGAAAAAGTGAGTGAAATTTACATAAAGGGGATCACGCCGGTTTCTTATGAAGAGGATCCTCAGGAATCTGCGGAAGATAAAACCAATGGAAATAATAGTTCTTCTGCGGTAAAAATTTCTCCTGAAGCAGAGGAAAATATTCTGGCCGGTTTAAAAATATTCGAAGAAAACCTTCATTTTAACAGCAAAAATATTACGCATTACAATTTAGCGACTAAGCTGAATGTGAATACCAAATACCTCTCTGCTGTTATAAGGAAACATAAGAACTTTAACTTCAACCAATACATCAATTACCTACGTATTAATTATATCGTTGACCAGCTTAAAAATGATCCGGAATACAGGAAATATAAGATCAACCACCTTGCTGAAATCACAGGATATTCATCTCATAGCGCTTTTTCCCTTGAATTTAAAAAAATTGTGGGTATGCATCCTTCTGCTTTTATAAAAGCCTTAAAAGATATCTAATGTGTAAGATCACTTTAAAACATTATACCCCCTACTATTAAGAAAAAGCCATTTGCTTATTACATTAATCCACAAAAAAGGCCTTAACTTCTCTCCTGCATTCAAATATATACATACGCATTGGGGAATTTCCCGCACCATGCGAGATCAATGAAATCTGAAATTAGCTTCCGGCAATGTGTTATTTTTGAGAAAAGCTTCATATTCCGGAGACAGTCTGGTACGTCCAAAAGTATTTTTCCCGCTCATACTTCCCAGCCGGACCTTATCTTTTCCAAACTTTTTATTGAGGCTATCCATCGCTTTCATAACAGGCAGGTGCTGATTCTGGATGTCTTCTTCAAACAGATTAATCAGCCTTTCATTTTCAGGAACAAAATCGTTCACCATAACACCTGCTCTTTTATAATGATAGCCATCCTTATAGATGGCCTCAAAAAGCTGGTTGACCACCCTTCCGATAATAATGGACGAATTGGTAGGATTGGGCAGGATCTGTGTAACGGCTTTTTTATATTCGGGAAGATCTTTCCGGAAGCGGTTGGTCTGTACAAAAACCGTAACTATTTTACAGCAGGTATTTTGTTTTCGCAATCTTTCCGAGCAGTACATGCCAAAGGTTTCCACGCGTTCTCTTACTTCTTCTTTTTCAGTAAGCATTTCCATAAAACTCCGGGTCACTGCAATAGATTTTTTGGGAGCCGGTGCTTCCAGTTCCAACTGGCGGATTCCTTTCAGCTCGTTGATCATTCTCACCCCATGAATTCCCATGAGCTTGCGAACCCATATTTCCGGCTTTTGAAGAAGATCCCAGGCTTTGTAAACTCCATTGTCCCGCATTTTTACGCCTAATTTCCTTCCAATTCCCCAAACATTTTCTATATCAAGCCACTTCAGAGCTTTTTCAATTTTTTCTGCAGTATTCAGGATATAGACTCCTTCAAATTTTTCAGGATAGAGCTTCACGATCCTGTTCGCCACCTTACACAGAGTTTTCGTAGGAGCAATTCCTATACTTACAGGGATTTCAGCCTCATTCCTGATCCTGTTTCGGATCCCGAGACAATATTCATATATATTAATGTATTTAAAACTGCTCAGATCGAGGAAAAGCTCATCAATGCTGTACACCTCAAAATCCGTCTTATCCACATAGGAAGTTGAAATTTTAATAACCTCCTGACTTTTAACGTTATAATATTCAAATTTGGCAGAAAAACTCTTTACATCATGTTTTTTAAAAAGATCTTTATATTTGAATGCCGGTGCTCCCATAGGAATACCAAGTGCCTGTGCTTCTCTGCTTCTGGACACGACACATCCGTCGTTATTGGATAGTACTACAACAGGCTTATCCTCCAGCGAAGGGTTTAGAATCCTCTCACAGGAGACAAAAAAATTATTGCAGTCTACTAAGGCATACATGATAAGGTAAAAGATTTCAGTAACAAAATTATGACTTTTAGAATTGAAAATTATATTTAATTATAATTTTAACACCAAACACAATGTATTGATTTACAACTGCTTAATCTATTTAAAACATCTAAAGCTTTGTCATGAATATGATTATAAATTTTCTATGTCAGATCATTAAAATCCGAAATGCATAAGTGTTGTTGAAATAAAAAATATAGACTAGGATAGATAGGCATCTCCATATATTAATTCATAGTTTCCTACAAAAGGTCTTCTTACTTCTTTGCACGGGATTTTCAAAGTAAAAAAGGGGTTCAATTACCTTCAGTGAATCCTATTTCGTATTCCTGGAAGGAGTTACAAAACATCAAAGAACATATATTGCAACAATGAATGTTACTATACCTGACATTTTCATCTGCCAGCATGAATTAGCAATTTTTTGTAAGTTTGCATCCAATTAAAAACATTCTTGAAACTATTAAACTAAAACTGTGAAAAACTATTATCATTCGTCAGAAACGAAAAAGGATTCTTTTTATAGATCCTTGTATTTCATCATTACCCTTCTATTTTGTAGCCCAAATACTTCAGCACAATTAACAATTCCAACAGGAAATACTTATACAACAACTGATAACAGGCCTTTTGGGTCCTACTATAAATATGACCGTACACTTTCTGTTTATAAAAATAGTGAGCTGAATATTACGGCCGGTTCAACGATTACAGGTCTGCGCTATTTTGTACAGACAACGAATACACCAGTAGATATTCCTGTATCTATCTATATGGAGAATAGAACTAACACCGGCTACATTGCTAATAATTACAATGCAGAAACAGGAGGAATGACTTTAGTTTATAGCGGAACAATTGCAGCATCCAGCTTTAATGCAGGTAAATGGATTAGTATTCCTTTGACAACTCCTTTTACCTATAATGGACAAAATCTTAACATATTAGTGGCAACCAGCATAGGAAGCGGCACAGGTCAGACCACAACAGATAAAACTTTTAGATGGCATACTGCTGCGGCTCAAACACAGGTTTGGTATAGTACCTCTCAACCAACTTTTCCAAGTTCCGGAACAGTCATGAATTCAAAACCAAATATTCAGATTTTATATAATACGCCAGGAGCAGAAGGCGCAGTATCATTTGATTATTCTTCTACTGCTATGCTTGAAAATAGAAATCACATAATAACTGTAAATCGTAATGGCGGTTCTACGGGAGCTGTTTCTGTAGACTATGCAACCAGTGACGGTACTGCAATCGCAGGGAGTGACTACAATGCGGCCTCCGGTACTTTGCATTGGGCAGATGGTGATATATCGCCAAAAACTTTCACGGTTACAACTTTACCGGATACCATCGTAGATGATAACGAAACATTCTCTATAACATTATCGAATCCTGTTGGAGCAACCATTTATGGCACCAGTACCAGTACAGTAACTATAACTAATGTTTTACCTCCAATGTCGGGAACTTACACCGTTGGTGTGGGTGGTAATTACCCCTCATTAACGAATGACGGAGGTATATTTCAGGCTATAAATCAAAGTGTTGACGGCGTTTCAGGCCCTCTTACAATTAATATCATATCCGATTTAACCGGAGAAACAGGCAAAAATACTTTAAATGAAATTACAGGTAATCATGCTGTGTTGATTCAGCCATTTGGAGCACCAAGAACAATAACCGGAAATAGTACATCTTATGGTTCTCTAATTAAATTTTCGGGTGTTGATAACGTTATCATTAATGGTTCGACAACAGGAGCAACGACAGGCAACTGTTTGATTGGAGGCGATCCTGCGCTTCGGGGATTATCAATACAAGGCCAAACCACTGATGATTATGCAGTAGTAAGCTTTCAATCAGGCACCAATGGTGCAAAAAACAATACCGTAAAAAATGTAAATATTACCGGATATTATTCTAATTTCGGAATCGCTTTTAGTGGCAGCAACTCTGCCTGGTCCAGCGGGATTGATAATGATGGAAACAGGGTTGAAAATTGCTCTGTTAAGAATGTAAAAATTGGTATCGCTTCAAGAGGAGAAAGTCTGGCAAACCAAAATACAGGAACCATTATTACACAAAATGACTTATCATCGACAACAGGAACGGATAAAATAAAACAAAATGGCGTATATCTTTACAATGAGATGAATCCTATTGTAAGTTACAATAAAGTTTATGTTGAAAATAATACTCTTGAAGACGTAGTAGGGTTGGCTATAGGAGCCAGAGGTGCTACTACTACCCTGATTAATAGTGGTGGTATAACGGGAGCAATGGTTAATAATAACATTGTAACTGGCGTTATTAATACAACTGATGTTGGGAATTCAGCAGTAGGAATTGCCATTTCAGGAGCATATACAGGGCTTCCAAATACAGTGCAGAACAATATGGTCAGCAATATTAGAAGTCAGGCAAAAAATCCTGCCATAGTTGCAGGTATATTTGTAGCTGGTGCTGTTGCCTCCGTTACAAAAGTATATAACAATACTATTTCCTTATCGGGCGACCGTGGTTCTCAGTCAAATCAATATCCTAGTTATTGTATTGCATTATCAGGTCTTGATCCTTCATTAGAAATGAAAAATAATATTATGTCAACAACCCAAATAGTTACAGGCGGAGGATTAGTTAAAACCTATGCTTTTGGAACTGCAAGTACAACTTTCGACAATTTAATTTCAGATTATAATGTTTTTTACAGTGGAGGTGTCCAAGCTGGTGGTTTCAGATCAGGAAGTCTTAGCACAAATGCAGGAACAAGTTATGCAACGTTAACGGCATGGCGCAATGCTACATCACGTGATACGAACTCTGTGGGAGTCGCACCGGTATTTGCATCAACTACAGATTTACATTTGGATGTAAACAATAACCCATTAATAGCAACCGCCGGAACACCAATTCCGACAATAACAACAGACATTGATTGTCAATTAAGAAATGTAGGAAATCCAACTATTGGTGCTGATGAAATTAATGCAGGCAGTTTAGCAACTAATAATTTTGACCCATCAGCAAGTTTCCGGTTTTATCCTAATCCGGTAAAATCAATATTAAATATAGAAAATAACACCCCAATCGGTAAGGTAGAAGTATTTGCTTCAACAGGACAAAATGTTTTAAGCAAAACAATAAATACTAACTCTGCTCAAATTGATTTATTAAATTTATCTTCAGGAATTTATTTAGTGCGGATTTCATCTGAAAATAATATAAAAACTTTTAAAATAGTTAAAGAATAGTTCTATTTTAAAATCAAAGAAAAACCCTGAAATATTTTATTTCAGGGTTTTTCTTTTTATATAAATTATTACATCATTTTTACGCCAACAAGAAGGCATCCTATATAAGTCCCTATTAGTTTCACAGGCACATTTCCAATATCAATAAAATTTTTTTCATCTCCATTTCTCTTTTAACATTTTCAACTTGAGTTGAGATGGCGTACATGATGGCATTTGAATTTTCAATAACAAAATTATGACTTTAAAAACAGAATATTGGGTTTAATCCAAAATCAAGTATTAAGATTAACACATTGATTTACATGTTATTAAATTATTAAAAATACGTCAAGTTTTGTCGCATCACGCATCTACCTTTGTTTTTCTAAAAACAGCAAAAAATTTGAAATTATGGATAAAGTAACGTTACAAAGAATAGAAAAACTGCATCCTTTCGTAAGAGACGAAGTAAAGCAGATCATCAAAGAATGTGATGAGGCCCTGACCGGGAGGGCCAAAGTAAGAATTACCCAAGGTCTGAGATCATTCGAAGAACAGGAAAAGCTCTATGCGATCGGCAGGATTACAAAAGGAAAAAAGGTAACCAATGCCAAAGCGGGGCAAAGTATCCACAATTATGGCCTCGCCGTAGACATCTGCATGATCATTGACAGAAAAACCGTAAGTTGGGACACCGCTAAAGACTGGGATAATGACAGGATAGCCGACTGGTATGAGTGTGTAAAAATATTTGCCGGACATGGCTGGGACTGGGGTGGAAACTGGAAAACCTTTAAAGATCTTCCCCACTTTGAAAAAAAGAGTATTCCGACGAAAAAAGGTACCATAAAAACAAGCTGGAAAACGCTTTCTAAGATGCCCAGAGATCAAGCAGGATATGTTATTCTTTAAATAGTAAACTCCCGAAAGCTTTCGGGAGTTTATTTTTTATCCGCCTCAAGATTAATTTTTATACGTCAGGTTTTGACGCAGTCAGCCGTTAGCTTTGCTTTTGAAACGTTTCAGTAAAGAATTATTAATACCAACCAACAATGCAAAATGAAAAAATACTTCAACCTATCGGGTGATGAATTGATACGGTCTAACCCAATACCCGTTAATCCTCTCGACAGAAATTCATTAAAGCAATATAATAGTTCCGCAAGTTTTAAAGAAATAGCATTTGAAAACAGATTTGGAGAATCCAGTAAATGCAATCCTGAAAATCTGGGAAAATTCTATCATGGGCAACTACTGATAGATGATCTGATCGAAGATATATACAAGAACAGAAATAATCCAAAATTCTTCTTCAATTTTGGTAATTATGCTGTAAATCATGGTTTTAATCTAAACAGCCAAAATCCATCCATGATCAGTACGGTTCTGAAAAACGCCTATAATGACTTCTCAAAAAGCGTAAAATATCAGTATATTACTCATGAAGGGGCAAAGAAAAATGCCGATCTGGAAGTGTATCTTAATCTGATGCCCTGTCATGTGGATTTAAATCAGCCCGGATTTGTATTTACCCTTAATCCGTCATCTGAGGCAATTGAATATAGAGCCTACTATGTCTATGCAGACTATCTGGATCTGAGAAATTTTGGAAAAGATAACCGGGACTATGATCTGAATAGCAAGTATAATGCAATAACCCTGTTTACAAAAAACGGAGAAGACTTTTTAGCCATTACCAATGATGATGATAAGTGGTATGTGAAAAAAAGGATCACGGAAATTTTTGTATCAGAATTGAAACAGGCATCAACTCCCCGGGAATTAAAATTCTTATATGAGAATATGCCATTCTTTGTACAAAATGTTCTTTTAGAGCATCTTGACCAAAAATTGTTATGGGAACATTTTCTTGCCCTGTCTTTTTATAAAGAAGGAAATTTATTCAGTTCTGATGAAAAAGCAAGTGGCGCGGTAATCGTTTTGCTTAAAGCATTTAATAACATACAACTGATCTATGAAAAATTTAAGGAAAATCAGACTTTAGTTAAAGACATATACAACAATTTAGAAGGAGAATCTACAATAAACGGACAGATATTTTCTAATAAGATCGCTTTTGCCACTTTTATTACTGCACTATGCGTGCATCATAAGATGAACGGATTGAGAAAAATTGAAAAAACATTTTCTTATGGGGATTATAACGGCATAAGCTCTCGAAACACCCCCCGGAAGGAAAAAGAAAATGAGTTTTTCTTACAAAAAATGAAAGATATCCCTCCTCTCGGAATGGATTTTCTTCCTTTCAGGGCTTTTGATGATACCATCCCGGACATGGATGACGGGGCATTTTATCACCCATTAGATATGGTTCTGCTTATTGATGCCAACTCAGAAGAAAAATACCCTGATATCGCAGCCGCCATTTTAGTAAAAGCTATTGCGGATGAAAAAGAAAAATTAGAACGTGAAAAACTTATCAGCCTTGGTCTCAGCCTTTTGGGGCTAGTAATAGGAGCTGCCGGATTGTCTTCGGGAAACCCTTTGATTCTGGCCGGAGCTATAGCAGATATTGCCCTGAATACAGCCAACGCTACCACAATAGTTTTTGATAAGGATATCCTTCAATTAAAAGGTGGCAGAGAATTCCTGGATGAATGGGGAAGATTTTATCTGACCGCCAATATTATCCTCACAGTTCCTGTCGCCGGAGAATTGCTGGTAAAAGGAATAAGACTGATCAATCTCGCAAGAAAAGCCGGAAAACCCGGCGTCGTTAATTATGTGAAATCCTGTATGGTGAAGATCATTCTGGACAAAAACATTCTTACTTTCAGAGGAAATACCTTATCTGAAAGCCAGGCTGTTGTAAGGATAATAGATGGTGAAGAGGTCATAAAAGCCACATCTTTCTATTTTAATAAAATCAATATAGAAAGACTATACGAAAGAGGTGTAGTAATTGTAGAAACTACAGCAGCCGGAAAGACTGAGTTTGCATTGATATACAAAGGCGAGCCCATTCTGCAGGGCGCAGCTTCGGAAATAGCCTATAGAAGGGGAATGAAAGGATTGGCCCTTAACCTTTACAAGCCTTTTAAGCTTATAGCAAAGCTTGAAGAGTTGTACAGGGCCAGAATTTTTAGTAAATATGCGGATAAGTTTGATAATGGTCTTTTTCATCATATGGACGGAGAATTTAATACTTCTTTGCTTGAAGAAATAATGCCATCGGGCTATATCTATCGAGATGAATTTCTAGTATCTCAAGGAGGGCACAGAGGTTCAGCAATTCCTGGAGGTAATATAAGATTGGAACGAATAATAGAGCCGGACGGGATATTTTCAATTTTTCGATTACCAGATGATATTCCTTTTAAAGCGAAAATAAGTGTTAGATATAGAGATGGTTATCTATTAAAAAAAGCAGAATCTTCAATGTTTCCAAAAAATTGGGATATAAAAAGAATACGGGAAGAAATTGCATATGTATATGATAATACAGTAGCAAAAAATGTAGGTCAACTTCCATCAAAACCAAATGATCTGTTTAATAAATATGAGCATTTCTCCAATGATGGAAGTTTTAAAATCTTAATAGAAGTAGATGATACTGGACAAATTATGAATTCATATCCTAACCTTTAACAATGCATATTATGAGATATACTTTTAAAATTCACCGATCAATAACAAATACTCTTTGGTATTATACAGATTTTCAAGAAAGCAAATTTCATGTTCTTAATAACTTTACCAATTCGGGTTGGACATCAGCTAAAATACAAAATATGATAGATGGTGTAAAAAACAGTAAATTAAAAGATTCTGATGAGTCTTTTGACTGGCAAAATGAAGATGTTTTTTTCCGCAGTAACAAATATGGTGTTTTCTTTATAGATTTAATGGCACAACGAGCCGGACAAAAATCTGAAAAACAAGATTTGACCCTAAATCACGATGAGTTTATTAAATTTTTACAAGACTTCAAACAGTTTGTAGAAGAAAACAGTTAATTTCAAGTAAGGAGATATAAACAATATGAGTTATAAATTTAAAAAATACAATATTTCACCAGAAAGCGAAAATGAAAATGACAGAGATTACGATTATGGCGTTGATTATTATTCTCTTCAAGATAAAGAAATTGCATTATTTCAAATTAATTCGCATGAATGGACGTCAGACGAAGTTCAGAATTTAATTGATGAGATCAATGCTTTAGAAGATGATGGTCATATACAATATCAGGTTGAAGGTGGACATCTTGGAATTATAATCGATAAAAAAGGAGCCGCTTTTTTTGACTTAATGAACAGAGAACAGGAAACTGAAGATTTTGAATGGCCTACAGAAAAGTTTATAAAATTCTTAAAAGAGTTTAAAGATTTTCTAATTAAAAATGGAAGATAATTTTTTTAAGAGCCGGTTCTTTACCGGCTCTTTTTTATAATATTTTTATATTTATGTTAGATAATGATATATGTATCCAAAAAATATAACAAAACAATAAGAGCTATATCAGGTATAAAATTTTTCATGAATTAAAACTAATGATGGTTCTTTCAAGACTAATGTAGAAATTAGGTATAATAATCAAACTAGTCCCAAGCAAAATACTTCAACTTTTTCCAAAAATTGGGATATAAAAAGAATACAAGAGGAGATAGCTTACGTATATGAAAGTACTGTAGCGAAAGGATTATCACCTACAATTATTAAAAATAATGGAATTCAACAGTTTGAAGGGTTATCCACAAATGGAATAAAGGTCAGAATAGAAATCTTAAATAATGAAATTATTAATTCACACCCAATTTTATAAAAATGAAAACAAATTTCAAGATTATTGTAGCCGAAATAACAGAAACTAAATATTTTTCGATAGAAAGTGATATTGATGTTATGACTAATTTTACATCACATGATTGGACACCCGCAAAAATCCAAAATCTAATAGAGGGTGTAGAAAAAAGCAAAAACAAAGAGCCTGATGAGTCTTTTGACTGGCAAAATGAAGATGTTTTTTTCCGCAGTAACAAATATGGTGTTTTCTTTATAGATTTAATGGCACAACGAGCCGGACAAAAATCTGAAAAACAAGATTTGACCCTAAATCACAACGAGTTTATTCAATTTTTACAAGACTTCAAACAGCTTGTGGAAGAAAACAGTTAGTCTCAAGTAAGGGTACATAAATAATATGAGTTATAAATTTAGGAAAAACAGTTATAGTGCACCTAATATTGAACCCCTTTGGCAGTATGGTGTTGAAGTTACTGATAAATCAATAATGGCTCTTGAACAAATCGAATCTTGGGCCTGGACATCAGGCGAAGTTCAGAATTTAATTGATGTGATCAATGCTTTAGAAGATGATGATCATATACAATATCAGGTTGAGGGTGGGCATCTCGGAATTATGATCGATAAAAAAGGAGCAGCTTTTTTTGATTTGATGAACAGAAAACAGGAAACTGAAGATTTTGAATGGCCTACAGAAAAGTTTATAAAATTCTTAAAAGAGTTTAAGGAATTTCTGGCAAAAAACGGAAGATAATTTTAAGAGCTGGCCAAATCGGTCAGCTCTTTTTAGAGGAACATTTTATTCTCAAAAAATATATAATACGACAAGTTCTGTCGCTTCCCCCACCTACCTTTGCTTTACAGGAAAACACCGGAAAACAGTGAGATTTAAATACAAAAAAATCATCAATTTTCTTAAAGAAAATTTTTGGTTTATTCATCTCTAATGTCCGGTTTTTTCTGCAAACCAATTAAAAAGCATCATGAAAAAGACAACCATTCTTTCTTTAGACGGTGGCGGAATAAGGGGGATTATTACCTGTATTATTTTACGCTATATAGAAGAGCAACTCCAGCATCATGATAAGCCCGGTGCAAAGCTGGGAGATTATTTTGATCTGGTGGCGGGAAGCAGTACGGGAGGGTTGATTGCTTCCATTGTTCTGTGTCCTGATGAATATCGGAAAGCAAAATATTCTATCCAGAAAGGATTGGAATTATATGCTGAAAAAGGTGGCGATATATTTCAGGTGTCTTTTTGGGAAAAACTCATCAATCCGTTTGGATTACTGAATGAAAGGATCTCCCAGGAAGCACTTGAGCAAAACCTGACTGACTTTTTTGGAAATTTAGAATTAAAAGAATTAATAAAGCCCTGCTTAATAACAAGCTATGATATTGAAAACAGAAGAGCCAAGCTTTTCAATTCCTGGAAAGCCCAGCTGAGCAATGACAATTTTTATGTAAAAGATATCTGCAGGGCCACTTCTGCAGCGCCTACCTATTTCAGCCCGGTACAGATCAGATCTATGTACGGACAGCTTTTCAGTTTGATCGATGGCGGAATGTTTGCTAACAATCCTGCACTCTGTGCCTATGCTGAAGCCAGGAAGACTCCTTTTGCGGAAGTACTGAAAAACCACCTGAAACCCAATTATCCGGGCGTCAATGATATGATTATTGTTTCTATAGGAACAGGATTCGAATCCAGAAGCTACTCTTTCAAAAAATTAGAGAAAGCTGGGAAAATCGGCTGGGTAAATCCGATCATCGATATCCTGATGTCTGCCAATGCGGAAACCGTAGACTATCAGCTTGGCCAGATGTTCCGGACTTTGGGACTGAGGAATCAGAAAAATTACTATCGGATCAATCCTTCCTTAAAAAACGCTTCTCCCGCTATGGATAATGTTAAAAGGTCCAATATAGAGAATCTGATTCAAGCTGGGCTGAGCTATATTGATGACAACAGGGAAACATTAAATCAAATTGTTCAGAAACTGATCAAAAATAAAATATAAGCTTTTTTGCTTATAACTATACAATATTATCGAATTAACTTATAATTTATTTTTCAGAAAAATTATTTAATGCGTCAGGTTTTGTCGCTTCTCGCTTCTACATTTGAAGTAGAAATAAAAACACAGAAAACAATCATTTAAAACTTAAAAGAATTTTTGAATTCAACATTTATACATGCTGAACAGCCTGAAATATGTTCAAAATTAAATAAATCTTTAAACACAAAAAATATGGAAACACCTGATCACAACACAGATATACTTTTCGATGAAGATCTCTATACCATTGAATGGAGTGATATCGAAAATGCAGAGATAGATTATGAAAACTATCTTAATGAAATTGAAAACTTCTTCAGAGAAGATCTTGCAGATCGTCTTTCCGAAGAAGAGATCATGTAATATTTTTAAAAAGCCGGGTTCCGCCTTTCTATGAGTATTTGGAATATAAAAACACGGAAGAGCAACTATTAAAACTTACCAAAGCCTTCAAGGCCTTCATTCATAAAATGCCGGGCGGACGGAACCCTGCTTACTAACCTGTAAAAACACATCAAAAATGAAAATCCCGATCAAAAAGTAAGGTGGATATCCTTTGCCGGAGACCACCTAAAAAATACGGCAAAACCTGAAGATACTCTAATAAAAAGAGTCTTCAAAATTCTAACCTATTTATAAAATCAAATAAAATTACAGAAATGACCGATATTCAAAACGGAGCCGGAACTCCACCGGCAGAAAACACACCTACACAAACCTTATTCAGATTTGTAAGTTTAAGAAGCCCGCAATTATCTGATGAAAAAGATCAGAACAGGAGATTTATTTTTATTCCTCAGGAACTTAAGAATGATGATGGTTTCTATATTCCTGTTACAACAGGAACGGGTTCAAAAAGAAGGCTTCTCCAGGAACAGGCTGCAGCCTATGCGGCTTTACCGGAATGCATTTCAAAAGACAATCCGGCCAATAACCTGAATTCTTTTAAAAGTACCTATACCCTTGTTTATAATTTTGCTATCTGGCTAGCCCAAAACAAAAACACCTGTACTTATGAGGAATTTGTTAGTAAAAGAGATGCTGTACAGGCATCAGGTAATATCACGTATCCCGATACTGTCAACTTATGGAACAATCTAATTTACCAGGTAGTTACCCAAAAGGATTTTTACATCAAAGAAGCGATCATGCAGATGATTCTGGCCATACATGTACTTCAGAATCCTACCAGTCCCGAAGAAGGGGCGCAAGACTTATTGAATGCCAGAATAGTATTACCGAAAGAGCTTATGCTTGATGATGAAACCCTTCCAGCTTCATCTGCATCCAAAATGAGTGAGGAACCTCCCAAAGAAACATTCCCGACAGAAGGGATGAAAAAACAGCAGCAGGTTTCTTTAGCAAGAGTGATACTGAAAAGGTATGATGCCTTAAAGAAAAACCTTTCATCTGCAGAAAAACAATATAATAAAGAATATCAATCCGCTCTCGTGGTTCAGGAAGAAGCTTATCAGGCAGAAATTGCACCTGTTATTGCAGAATACAATGAAGCAGTAGCGGCCGCTAAGGACGAATATTGTGGAGTGAGGCCTTCTGATCAGGAATACGATCCGAAAGACCCGTGCAGACAACCCAAAGAAGTGCCTTACCCTGTACTTCCGAAATTTAATTTTGAGTTCCGTGAAGAAGTTTCCGGGGAATCTTTAACTACAGCATTAAAGCCTGATAATTTAGAGGCTGCGCTTGATCTTTTAGGATTTGAGTTTTATGAAGAATTTTCTCCGGAAAGGCCTACAGAGTCAGATATTATCCAAATCAACTCTTTATTGGAAGGCATCAATACCTTCTCAGAATTTACCGCTTTAATCAATGAATCAGTAGAAAAGCTGAATACGGCAATTGTAGAAAACACGGACAGTAATAACGAGGTTTACACCAGCATCGGAGGAATTATTCTTCCTGCTTCCAGAGAAAATTCTGAGCCCTATTCCTATCAGCTTTGTCCTCAAAAAACGGGTGGCAGATTCAATACATTTTCCCTGTCTATGACTGTTCCCGATAGTTCATGGGATGTAGCGGGAATAACTCTTATACACAAAGAGTATGGGGCCAATAATCAAATTGTGACCTCAACACATTCTTATTTTACCAAATCCAGAAGCGGGAATGTCATTTACTTATCTGATCTTCTGGCAAGTGCCTCTACAGCAGGATCAATGCTTCTTAACCTGAACCGTGATTTTGAGTTTGATATTACATTTACCAATGGGAAAACCACCCATTTTGTAATACCCGGAATTACTTTAGCGACATGCTTATCCGGATATTTTGAGCTGACAGGAACAAGTAACCCCGGCAATCCCGGCGAAACGATAGATGAAGAAGTGTTTATTCCTTCAGGTTTCGGTTTCAAACAAATCGGTATTGCAGATTATTTGAAAGTAGACCAAAGCACCCACGCTTATGTAGAAGGTGAGGTGGCCCACATCGAAAATATCATGGCCAGAGAGTACCGTGAAAAATCTACCAGGAAGCTGAGAAGAAGCGAAAATACAACTACAATTTCTTCTGACACCGAAAGAGAACAGCTTTCTGACACCACTACTGCCAACCGATTTGAAATGCAGACCGAGATCGCTAAAATGATCCAGGAAGCGACAGATGTAAATGCTTATGCAAACTTTAGTGCATCATTGGGAACAGCAGGTAAAAACACATATAATATTGGCTTGGGAGCCAATTATGCACATCATCAGTCCAAAGAGGAAAGTACCAGACAGGCTACTACGCAGGCTCAGGATGTTACCTCAAGAGCAATGGACAGAATTGTCAATAAAGTTCATGAAGAAAGGATTGAAAAGATCATCGAAGAATTTGAAGAAAACAACTCCCATGGTTTTGATAACAGAAAAGGAGACAAGCATGTCGTAGGTGTTTACAGATGGGTGGATAAACTGATGAAAAACCAGATCTACAACTATGGCAAACGCATGATGTTTGAGTTCATGGTTCCTGAACCTGCAAAGCTTCATACTTTGGGGATGATATCAGATAAGACTGCTGCTCAGAGCACTCTTGTAAAGCCTGAAGATCCGAGAGTCTCTACTGCATTTCCGATGAAAGACTATTCTTATCTGGTTACTGAAACAGTTCTAAAATACTGGCTTGCCAAATACAACGTCCAAGTTGAAGAAATGCTCCCGGAAATCATTGTTGTGGGTAAATCGCTTGATTATTCCTCCGCAGAATCCAAAACAGCATCTTCCAAATCTGATTCTGTAATGATCCCTGAAAATTATACCACAATTTCCTGCAGTGTAAAAAGCCATACTGCCTTTGCAGGGGGAAATAATGGTTTTGGGAATAATGCCCTGTTATTAGCAGGAGACCTGTCACTTACAGACGGTGAGAACGCATTGTCAGGTTTCGTTAAAGATGTGCCCATTACCATTGCAACAACTGATGCCCATTTCTTCCATGCTACCGTAAATATCAAATGTAAATTACAGAACGAGTATAGGAAAAAATGGCAGCAAGACACTTTTAATGCTATTATTGGAGCTTATGAAGAAGCCCTGGTGGAATATAATAACAAATTAGCAGAAGAGTTAGCTAAGGCAGGAACCATCAAAGACTCAAATCCTAATTTCTACAGACAAATTGAGAATACTGTACTTCGTAAAAACTGTATTTCCTATATGGCAGACAGAACAGCAGACGCTACACACGGATATGGATTGGCCGGTCTTACGACGGGAAGCACATTTAAGGATCATGAAACAGACCTTACAGCTAGGTTAGATAAGTACACGGCTTTTGTGAAGTTTATGGAACAGGCTTTTGAATGGGAAAACCTTTCTTATTACTTATATCCTTTTTACTGGGGGAACAAACAAAACTGGCTGGATCTTTATCAGGCAGAAAATACGGACCCTTTATTCCGAGCATTCTTACAAAGTGGTATGGCAAGAGTAATTGTAACCGTACGCCCGGGCTTTGAGAATGCCGTACAATTCTATCTGGCAACAGGCAAGATCTGGAACGGAGGCGAGGTTCCCGTAATTGGTGATGAGCTTTACCTTTCTATTGTGGATGAAATGCAAGAACCTAAAGGAATAAAACAGGGAAAAGCATGGTTAACAAGGCTTCCTACTATTCTAAATATTCTTCAGGCTGAAAGTATTGGGTTGAAAGTAGCACATGCTTTACCGTTTACTACTGAAGATCCGGATGATTTCGAGGTTCCTTCAGAAGTCATTACTGAAGATAAGTTCAATTTTGAAAAAACAGAGAGCCTTTTAGGAGTTCAGCCTGCCAATTCATCAGAACAGCTGATATCCGGAGATTGGGATCCCGCAGTGAATTAATAATTAAAATAATCAACAAAAAAATTAAATCAATATGTCCAATATAGGAAAAATTATACGGGTAAATGCATTGCCCCCTCAAGAAGAAAGGGAAACTAATGTACTTTACCAAGTAGCTGTACCCGGTACAGCTACTTATACAGACTATGCTATTGATAAGAACGGAGACGCAAGAACTCCAGTCGTTATACAAACCCCTGCCGTAAATGCTGCAACCATTGATAAGCCGGACTTAGGTTTGACCGGGAATGTAGATACCAAGCAACAGGTTGATGAGAAAATTGCAAAAGTTCAGGCAACAGCAATAAAAGGAAAAGCAAATCCTGCAAGCAATCCAACGCCATATAATGCTACAACCTATCCAAACGGATTGTATGAGAAATGGGAAGTCGATACTGCAGGTACATACACTAATTTTAAGGATGCATCTAATAATGCAATTGTAGTAACAGCAGATCATTTAAACGATAAACTGGTTACCATATCTGTATCCAATGGAATTTCAAAACTAGATTTAGTGACGCTTCCTTCAACGAAAATTGAAACATGGTCTGCCCAGTCTTATCCATCCGGAAAACAGGTCTTCCATAATCAGAAAATTTATGAATCAAATGCAGCTGCCACATCAGCTAATATTCCCGGACAGTCTTCAGTATGGATCGAAAAAGCCGGAAGTCCAGGCCTTGCAGTTTCTTATGACCCTGATGACAACCAAAGATCTCTTTCGGCAAAAATTCTTAATGATGCCTATTTTGGATGGGAAGAAAATGTTCCTGCAAACAATTTTTTAGAATCCAACCCCATAAATTGTATAAATGATATGCTAACGGGGGTATCTAGCAGATGTTATCCGATAATTTTTGGGGATTTAAGCACAACAAAATCTGTAAATCAATTACAAATTGAAATTAGTACGGCCGGAAATTTAAATATTGAGAAAATGTCTATTTCCGGCAATACAGTTACCCGGGTATTTAACTTTATACAGGCCGTAACTGTGGGTGATAATATTATTAATCTGCCTGATCAGATGAAAACATTTCTTCCTAATGAAGTTTTAGCATTAAGAATAAACAATGGTTCTCTTTTAGCAAGATTAAGAAAATTAAATGGCTCAACAGCCTCCGGCTATACCTGGTATTATCAGGATACTACTGCTACCTCATTTACAATGACTGGAACTGCTCAGACAGAAAAGCTCGGAGTTAAATTAATCGGAGCTGGAGGAATAATACTGCATCCCGGATTACTTCATGACACCAATATGAATAACCAGCCATTAAATACCTATGATTCTGTGGAATTCGCTGAAGTTAAGACTCCAGCCTTGTTTTTGACGGATATTCCTACAAATGTTAGTAATGCACAAGTGGGTCAGATCTGGCTAGATGTAGTTAATGGAGGTATTTTAAAAGTAAAATTATAATTATGGATATTTTTCATTTTGCAAATAACGAATTGAACGCCAGGGTTTGTAATTATCCGTATGGAAAGAAAGCAGCATTCGTTCAGAATTCAGACACTCACATGTATCCGAATGAATATTTAATGTTCATTATTGCTATGAAACATAATATCAGAATGACCACATTTATTAATCCATATGATCAGACAGTAACGGTGAGAGGATTAAAAGAAGGTATTTGTGATTATGATATTTATTTCCCCACAGATAGATGGAAAAATCCTGTTTCAGGAACAATAGAGATAATTCCTGATTATTATGGTACTGCATGGACATCTGCCGGAGCTTCGATTTTTGCAAATGCTCAAATTGGGCAGCCAAAGGCTACCCGGGCCCCTAATCACGGACAAGAGCTTTTCGATATTTCTAACGGATCATACGGCTACAATTTCTCAACCGGAATAGCAGGTACTACCAATCTGAGTGAATTTAAAGGTCTCACTGAATATTTAATTCAATGGTTTGAGGAACTTACCGGAAAAAAGCCTGTTTCCTTTTCATACAGAAACGGACAAAACGGAGGATCATTACTTTTCATGCCTTATTTTTTAGGAGGACGGAATTCTGATTTATTACAGACAAATCTGACTCAGGAATGGCAGGACGATTTCGGGCGGAACAATAATGGTATTTACCTGGGAAGTCCTCAACAGATTACATCAAGATCAAGTCGTATTAATCAGAGAAATTCAAGTCGTGTTAAAGATATGGCTTCAAACTTAGGCTTCGGAACATGGGCTGAGGTACTTGAATATGCAAAAGAAGAGATGGCAGAGGCTGTGAATACAGGTGGTGCCGTGAATGATTTTATTCATCGTAATCAGTACAGCAATGATACTACAGGAAGAATAAATTTTGATAATTATCTGAAGTCTATAGACGAATTGCCAAATTCCGGCGATATATGGCGGTGGTCCTATGGAGAAATGTTGCAGTACCTTTTTGTAAGGGAGATTGCGGATAAAATATCTGCAAAGGTACAGGATAACAAAATACTTATTGTTGCCAATAAAAAGGATAAATATAAATCTCTTTTTACATCCGGGATTCCGGAAGCACTAAATACAGAATGGTTTAAAAATGCTTTTCTTTCTGTTGAAATTGACTTAACAGGTACATTTCTGGAAGGTAAGAATATTAAAGCCACTCCCGGAACGGTCTACTCATTAGGGAATAATAAATATACCATACAGATTCCTTTCAGGAATTTGGCCTGGGGAGTATTTTGTGCCGAATTAACGGAAGCTGAATCGGCTGATTATATTGACCTATCCAGACCTGTCATTTCTAATATTGTAAGAAGTGGAAATACGATTTCTTTTGAGACCAACAAAGATTGTATTGCATGGCTTGCCTATTATGACACCACACTACACGCCTCTTTTGGAGGACTAACTGGGGTCAACTCTAATCCTGAATTTAAAAAGATTTGGTCTTTCGATATTTCGACGATAACAAATTATTCTAATAAGAAGTTTTTGATTGCCGTAGCAGATAAAGAAAAGCAGTCCAATGTAAGTAGTGAAATATAAAATCCTGGTTATTGGAAAACCAACAGGATAAGCTTTCATACTATATGAGAGTATATAATATTAATTAAGGCAGAGCCTGAAAACTCTGCCTTTTAATTCAATTTAAAAATCACAAAATGAGTTTAGAAATATTAAACAATCCTTTAATGGGAAGCTATACAGGTCCCCTTTCAGGAAATAATGATCAGAATCTTTCCGGCTCATCTTTTCCCGTCCTGAAACCACCTGCAGAGTTTAAACAGCTTACGGCAAAACAAATTGCCAATATGTATTATGACGGAAAACCTGTAGCAGAAGGAAACGGATACAAGATTTATTCGGACGACCCTAAGCTGGAAGGAGATATTGAAGAAGTGGTCATCTATAAAACCCGGTTCAGACAGGTTATTAATGGAATAGATGTCGTTCTTTTTGCAAGTAAAAGCGGGGCATTTCTGCTGCAGCGTTATCTGGAAGCACTCCCTGAAAGCAATCAGTTAATTCTTTTCTTAGAAATAGATGACCGCTATAATCACCATACCGTCATGCGTGCCGTGGCAGGTGCCAGCCTTACGCAGAAAAAAGATATGCCTTTTGCAGATATCCTTACTTTCACAAGAAAACATGAAGTGGCTGTAGAGCCTAAAGTGCTCAAAAACCTTATAGAAAAAGGAATCTATAGAAATAAAGTAAGCCTTATCAGCCAGTTCTTGGGATTAAAGGATGCCAGCATTGCAAAAATATTCGATTTTTTCAAACAGGAATTGCTGCAAGGAGCCGCCGATTTTTTTATGAAAGACCTTGCAGACAACATTTCGGAACTGAGAATTTTTGAAAACGGCTGGAATCCCCACCCTAAAGAAGGTGAGTATGATCCTGCTTTTATTCCGGAAATGCTTCACAGGGAGCTTAAAAAGTATTATGAGCACAGCTTTTCTAAAAACCCTTATGAAAACCTGGAAGGGCAGAAAAAGATCAATACAAAGATCGTCCAGACGTTGTTCAAAAGAATAAATGCTGCTAAAACCTATTTTAACAACCTGCTGAATACTGCAGAAAATTTTTTCCCGGCTTTTATTCATAAAAAATTGAAGCAGTCTTTAAACCTGTTTTTCCGCCAGATTGATACAATGGAAAAGTTTCTGGCAGACCCGCTTACCGGCCTGCAGCATATCATGTACAGGAGCCATCAGATCGCCAATGCCTTTCTTTGTGGCATTTACAACAGTTTTATAGATATTATTGCAGGAATTTTCTCCATCATCGGTTTCATTTTTAAAGCCGTAGCCGCGATGGATAAAATAAAAGACCGTAAAGTGGAATATGGGGAAATGTTTTTGGAGCTTATGGAAGACCTTACGGAAGGAATCATGAAGTTTGATTTTGCCGGCTTCTTTTACCAGTGCATTACATTCCAGATGAAAACAGCCGCCCGCCTGGTAAAATGGATCAACGAGGTGATGCCTGAATTTACACTGGAAAAAGCAGGCTATTACTATGGCTACATCATCGGGATTATTGTAGACATCATTGTGGAAACACTCCTTACAGGAGGTACCGCCGCTGTAGCAAGACTGGCAAAAACCGTGGAAAGCTTTATGCTGAAACCGCTGGAAAAGATCTCTAAAGCCATTACCAAAACCGCCGATTTCCTAACAAGAATTTTGGAATTTTTTCAAATGATCCTCCGTGAATTTAAAAAAGGAAGACAGGAAATTTTTTCTAAATTAGAGAAATTTTTAGATGAAGTTTTCGGGTTTGGAGGAAAAGTAAGTGATAATGCTTTGACACCTGCGGAGAAAAGATGGAAAGATAAGCAGAGGAAGATTCAGGAGAAACTGGAGAGGAAGAGAAAGGGCAAAAAAGCCGGAATGGCTGACAATCTTGATACTGGCATTAATGCTCAGATGACCGTAAAGGAGTTTGAAGAAGGATTAAAGAAACTTTCAAAAATAAAACCGGAAAAAGCGTTAGAACATTTAGATGAAGCTATGATTTATTTTAATCATCATATTGTTGATGGAAAAATTGTTCAAATTTCAGATAGAAATTGTGTAAATGTAGTACAAATGGTAGAAGATTTTTTAAGAACAGGCAAAATTTCGGTTGCAAAAGTTTCAAAAGCTCAAGAAGTTCCTATATTAATGGATAAATACGGAGGTCATTTTCTTACAGTAAAATTAGAAACAATTAATAATTCTAACTATTTTAAAATAGGAGAGAGAGGAATTTTGTTATGTGAAAGGGGGCCAAACGATTATGATCATGTTTTGAATGTTTTTATGACAAAAAAAGGCATAATGTATAAAGACGCTCAATCCTTCTCTCAGAAATTTGTTACTGAAGAATATTTCAAGAAAGAATACAAATCATATAAATTATTAAAAACTAAAAAAAATTAATTATGCTTTCAGAAAAAGAATTAATAAATATTGCTATTGATTATATAAAAACTTTTGAAAAAGAAATTGGAAGAGAACTTATAATTCCAAAAGAACTTATGATAAAAAAAAACTATGGGATATATTTCATATACCATTCAAAAATTTATTATGAAACAAAAGATTGGAAATATAAGCTTATAGGTAATGCCCCGTTTTTAGTTGAAAATAAAATGGGAAAAATAATAGAATTTGGAACATCTAGGAGTTTAGATCATTATATTCAGGAATATGAAGCGAGCAGGTACCCATAATAAATGGGTTTCACAAGAATATCATTAAAAATTAAACGAGACTGTCTCAAAAATAAGACAGTCTCTTTATTTTGATGAGATTCCTTTTCTAAATTAGAGAAATTTTAGATGGGGTTTCAGGTTTGGAGGAAAATTAGGTGATAATGCTTTGACACCTGCGGAGAAAAGATGGAAAGAAAAACAGCAGAGAATACAAAAAAAGATTGAAAATAAAAAGAATGGAAAACTTCCAAAGAAAATTGATAAAAAATATAAGGAATTTATTGATAAA
This sequence comes from Chryseobacterium defluvii, assembly GCF_014204415.1. Taxonomy (GTDB): domain Bacteria; phylum Bacteroidota; class Bacteroidia; order Flavobacteriales; family Weeksellaceae; genus Chryseobacterium; species Chryseobacterium defluvii_A. Next base: position 347,748 of record NZ_JACHLE010000002.1, read on the forward strand.
TGGAACGATCTTTCATTATTAAAATTATCTAAAAATGAAATTATAGAAGCTCTAAAAGGATTCACTAAACATGGTGATGAAGTTGCCGAACTTTTGAAGAATAATAAAATGAAATATGAATTTTTGGATGATGCAGATTTTGATGAGCTGTTAAGGGATTATGATTATAATAATGAATTGACTGACGAAATTATATTTAGAACCAGAGCGGCAACCTTAGATGGCAAAACTTTTTATCGTTCTTCAGCTTCTGTTGAACAATTTTTAACAGAAATTATTCATGAAGGCTCTCATGTTATTGATAATTTATTAAAAAAGAAATTTTTGAAAGAAGGCAAAACTCTGAAAGAAATTGAAAAAAGCATTGGAAATAATTGGGAACAAGAGATTAAAGCTTTCTCTCATGAAAGAGATTGGCAAATAAAAATAGGAATAGAGCCTGAGTATAAGTCTTTAAAGAATATAGAAAAGCATGTTAAAACTGAATATCCTAAATATTTAAAATAATTATTATGACTAATTTTAAGATAATATCTGAACTTATTGATTACAATAATAGTGAAATTCCTATTAATTTTTTAACCAAATCATTTGAAGCTCTCGGAGAAGAAAAGCTGACCATTCTTGTTAAAGATATATTGTTTTGGCAGAAAATAGTTTATACCTCTCCAACTATGGCCAATAAAGGAAAAGTTACAAATAAAAATTTTTATTTATTAGAGGATAATATGGTTATTAATGATTATAACGTTTTTTTTGAAACCTGTCCTGAACTAACTAATTTTTTTGTATTAAAAGACAATAAAATTATCCTAAGTCCTGATTTATCAATAAAAGAAATTAATAAAATGCAAGAAATAATTGATAAGGGGTATAAACTTTCATTGAAAATTAATATTGGAAAATCTAAAACTGAATAAAATTTAAGATCGTTAAACAATAATTACTTCTATTATATTTTAAGAGGCTGTTTTTAGACAGCCTCTATTTTCTAAGTAAATTAGAGAAATTTTTAGATGAAGTTTTCGGGTTTGAGGGAAAAGTAGGTCAAAGTCTCTATTAGCTGGTAAGTTTCTTTTCAACAATTTACAACACCTCCCAAAACTTATCCACAAAAATAAAACACGACATATTTTGTCGCATTAAGCCCCTATCTTTGTATAAGAAAATAACCATGAAACGCAGAGAAAAAGGCGTTCTATTCAACAAAATATACAAATGAAAAAAGATTTTTATCTCACAAGATATGCCTTGATTATTAAAAGGCTGGAAAGTTCTCCGGCTACCTATTCCCAATTGGAAGAGTATCTCTTAAATTCCTTTGAATTTCAGGACGCGGATATAAAAAGCTATTCCATCCGTACTTTGCAGAGAGATATCCGTGAGATCTCGGATCTTTTTAATCTTTCCATCCACAATAAAAAGAAGGGTGATAACCGCTATTATATTGAAAGCCGCCCGATCATGGAAGTGGATGAATACAATCAGAAATTACTGGAGTCTTTCCAGGTGAGTAATGCCATGAATCTTCATCCTGACTTTTCAGATTTTATATTTTTTGAGAGTCGGAAACCTACCGGAGTTGAGAATTTTTATGATCTTTTCTTTGCCATCCGCAATAAAAGGATGGTTGCCTTTGAACATTACAATTATAAAAACAAGCTTATGACCTCCCGTAAGGTCAATCCGCTGGCTTTGAAAGAATCTAAGGACCGATGGTACCTAATCGCCATCGATACAAAAGATAAGAAACTCAAATCTTTCGGGCTGGACAGGATCAATTACCTGGATGTCAGCAAAAATAAATTCAGGGAAAAGTATAGTTTTAATTTCAGGGAACATTTTAAGAATGCTTTCGGAGTGATGAATCTGGCGGAACAAAATCCTCAGAAAATTGTACTAAAATGCAGCCGGCATCAGGGAGAATATATTAAAAGTTTTCCCCTTCACCAGTCTCAAAAAGGAATTAAAGAAACACCTGAGGAGATCTATTTTGAGTTTTTTCTTCATCCTACTTATGACTTTATGCAGGAGATCCTTTCTTTTGGAAAGGAAGTGACAGTCATAGAACCGAAATGTTTAGTTGATGATATCCGCGCCCATTTACAGGAGTCGTTGAACCAATATCCGAAGGAGTAAAAGTATTGACCCGACTTTCGTTTTTTTTATTTACTTTTACATAAATATATCGACATTGAAACTTTTATTTCTTTCTCTGTTCTGCCTTTTCTCTTCTCTTTGCCCGGCCCAGCAGAAAGAGGAGTTCAAACTTGTAAAGAATTTTTATAATCAGCACCGGAGCATGCTCAGTAATGAGTTTAAGAAAAAATTTGATGCGGAAACCGATGTTTTTGTCAAAGATGCCATTAAAAAGGATTTTCTGTTTTTTATGAAAAAAATGGACAGTATTGAAAATGTGGCACTCATTGCAGCTTTATTAAAAGTAAAGAATCTTGAAGACCTCAGCAAATTAAAGAACAAAACCATAAAGCAGGAAAATCCTGGGGAAATTTCTTCCATTAAAAATGAGGCAATGGACTATCCGGATTATCCGGGCGGGATGGATATATTGAGACAGGAAATTGCCAAAACATTTTATTCCGAAGGAGTTAATTCTGAGATCAAAACCGTAAAAGCCAGTGTAAGTTTTATTGTTGAAAAAGACGGCAGCATTACAAATGTTCAGGCTTTGGGAGACAATTTCACTTTCAACAGGCAGGCAGAAATAGCTTTATATTCCATTCCGGAAAAGTTCTCTCCCGCAGTAATGAACGGAAACCCCATAAGGTATCATTTCAGACTTCCCTTAACCATGAATATTGAGTAAATGTTCACAGACGAATATTTTATGAAGATGGCTCTTCAGGAAGCAGAAGCCGCATTGGAAAAAGATGAGGTTCCCATAGGCTGTGTCGTAATTTCCAACGACCGTGTGATCGCCAGAGCGCATAACCTCACGGAAACCTTAAATGACGTCACCGCCCATGCCGAAATGCAGGCTATTACTTCCGCAGCTAACTTTTTAGGAGGTAAATATTTAAAAAATTGCACCCTATATGTTACTTTGGAGCCTTGTGTCATGTGTTCCGGGGCACTTTCCTGGGCACAGATCTCAAAAGTGGTAATAGGTGCCAGAGATGAGCAAAGAGGGTTTATCAACAAACATCTCACCCTTCATCCCAAAACTGAAATCGTTACCGGTGTTATGGAAAATGAATGTTCCTCCATCGTAAAAGAGTTTTTCAGATCAAAGCGTTAATCCCTATTCCTGAAGATGGAATACAAAGGGACATCAAAATATTCTTCGTTTTTCTTAATATGCTGCTTTAAAATGGCCTCCTTCTCCATTCCTATTTTCTGCATGATCCTTCCTGATGATGGATTATGGAGAAAATGTGTAGCATAAATTTTATTGAAGTTCAATACCTTAAAACCAAAATTAACGATTGCATTGGCAGCTTCGGTAACATATCCGTTATTCCAGAATGGTTTACCCATCCAATAGCCAAGCTCTGCTTTATCATCTCCCCTGTCATGAAGCCCTATCGCTCCTATAATGTTACCTTCCTTATTCCGGATCGCAAAGGTATATCCCGATCTCTTTTCAAAAGCTTCCTGAGAAATTCTCAACCAGAATTCAGCATCATCTTTCGTATAGGGATATGGAATATTGGAAGTAAGCTCAGAAAAAGCTTTCTCCTGAAGGTACTCTACAACAAAAGGGATATCGTCTTCTTTCAATTGAGAGAGGATCAGTCTTTCGGTTTCTATGAGCGGAAATTCTTTCATTTATAAGCCTTTTCCTAAGAAATAGAGGCCTTTCAAAGTATGAAGCCTGTCCATCACATGTATTTTCTCTGTAAGAGGTTTGTAAATATGAGAAACCCCGCCTGTGGCTACCACAAAACAGTCATCCTGAACCTCATCATTGATCCGGTCGATGAAACCTTCCACCATTCCCAGAAAGCCATACACCATCCCGCTCTGCATACAGGTTACGGTATCTAATCCCAGGACAGACTTCGGCTTTTTCAGTTCAATTTCCGGAAGCTGGGCGGTCTGGCTGATTAAAGAATTAAGAGATGTTACAATACCCGGAGCAATGATCACTCCCAATGTTTCACCGGTTTCAGCAACACAGCTTGCCGTAAGTGCCGTCCCGAAATCCAGAATGATCTTCTTCCTGTCCGGATATAAATTGTGGGCAGCCACAAGATTGGCATAGATATCCGTCCCCATTTGTTTGGACTTTGCCTGTACCCCGGATTGCGTATTTCGGTCTACGATCACGGGCAGGATGCCGTGAATCTTTTTTATGGCCGAGCTCATCACTTTGGTAAGTTGGGGAACCACAGATCCTATGATCACTTTACTGATCTGCTGAGGTTCCACTTTGTAGGTCTGATAGAGCATGAGCATCTGAACATACAGTTCATCCGCCGTTTTATAGGGTTTGGTATTGATCACCCATGAAATATCACAATTATCATCATCAAAAAGCCCGAATCTGACATTGCTGTTCCCTACGTTGATTACGATTGAATTCATTTATTTTTTTAAAGTTCCTTTTTTAGTTTAATTTATATGCTTGAAACAATTAGTCTCAGGGCACAGGTAAATGTTTCTTTTGTCCTGTAATCTCCATATTTTTCATCCCATTTTCCCGATAACAAATCTTTTCGAAGCCTTTCTACCATTTCAGCCTGCTGTTCTTCAGGAATAAATCCCATGCCGACTGAGCCTGTCTTATCTCTTTTTCCAGAAAAGCCTCGGGCCTTGAATAAAAAGCTTCTTGGAAAACATCTTTATAATCTATCGGAATCGGTATGGGAATCACCGTACACTTTCCGCCTAATGCATTGGAAATCCGATCAATTGAAGGGTATCTTGCTTTTTCAACTTCAATGACCTCAGGAAAATAATGAGCATTCCAGAAGTCATCAAGATGATCAGGATCAAATGTCAGAATCATTACTTTATCCTTTGTTACTCTTTTCAATTCCTTAAGCCCATTTTCAATATCCGGCTAATGATAAATCGTGACCATTGCCATCGAAACATCAAAAGCATGATCATCAAAAGGAAGATGGTCTGCTTTGGCATTAATTGCCGGAACTTTACCGTTGGCCATGCGCTGCGCTCTCATGACAACTGAAGACTCAACAGCGGTTACATATTTATCGTCCGGTTCATAAGATCCCGATCCCGCTCCTACATTTAAAATGGTTTTAAATTCTGCCAATTCACGGTAGACATACTCCGCAATCCGGGGATCAGTTTGCCTGTGTCCTGAATACTTATGTCCGAACTTATCATAATTAAACGCGGTATCTTTTATATTCATCTTTACTTTAAATTTTACTTCACCTCAACAAAATTATCCTCCATCTTCACATCCGCAATTCTCTGGCTGAGGTCAATTCCTAAGACAGCCAACTGGGATTTGGTATATGGAACGGTTAAAGTATATTCCTTTTGTGTCCATGGCCAGTAGGCAACCGTTTTAAGGTCGCCAAATATATCTTTTTCTTTCCATGTACGGGTAAGATTGGTGGGGATCTGATAGGTCACCACTTTTTTGTCCGTAGTGATCACACTGAAATCAACCGGCATGGGAACCTGACCGTTATTAACTAAAGTAATGGTGGTGGATTTTGTATCATATTTTATATCCTTAATGCCGTAATCTATCGTTTTCGTCGTATTGATCCAGTAATGATGGAACCATTTCAGATCCATTCCGGAAACGTTCTGGGCAATATGAAGAAAGTCCCTGCCCGAAGGATGCTTCATGCTCCAGTCCTGATAATATCGCTTAAGAGTTTCGGCTAACTTCTGTTCGCCCATGATGTAGCCTAATTGTACCAGATACAGCTCCCCTTTTACATAAGTAGAATAGGTATATGCTGTGCCATTGTCATGATGGTCTCCTAACCAGACTGCAGGTTCTTCGATTCCTTTTTTAATAAAATTCCTGTAGGCATTCAAACTATTGACGAAAGGATTCGGAAGCTCTTCTTTGGGAGGAAACAACTGATGCATGACATAGGTTTCCGCGTAGCTTGTAAATCCTTCATCCATCCACGGATACATGCTTTCATTGGTCGCCAGCATCTGCTGATACCACGAGTGTGCTCCTTCATGGGCCATTAACCCCATCAATCCTTCAATATTCTGAGCTTCACCCAAGATCATGGTACACATGCCGTATTCCATTCCCCCATCTCCACCCTGGATAAAGGCATAGCTGGGATATGCATACTTCCCGAAATGTGAATTCATGATCTGGAAATATTTTGTGATATAGGGCTGAGCCTCTTCCCAAACTTTGGTTTTGTCATTATTCTGATACACCAGATAAACTTTCGGGCCATCGGGAACATCAAAGTTTTTTACGATATAATCTCTGTCCGCACTCCATACAAAATCCAGTATATTTTTAGCTTTCCATTTCCATTCCGCTTTTTGATCTTTTCCTGTTTTGATCTTTGCACTGGTATTATACCCTTTTACTTCACCCGGATTTTCAAGAATACCTCCTGCACCTACAACATAATCTTTGCTGATCTTAATCGTCACATCAAAATCCGAGAACGGAGCATGGAATTCTCTTCCCACATAGTCAAATGCTGCCCATCCGTCATAATCATACTCTGCGATTTTCGGGTACCATTGGGTCATCGTCATATCAACCCCTTCCCTGTTATTTCTGCCGCTTCTCCTGATCTGCTGCGGAATCACTGCATCCCATTCCATTGTGAAGGTTGTTGTTGAGTTGGGTTTGATCGATTCATTTAAATAGACCTTCATCATGGTTTCCTGAACCTCAAATTTCAGTTCTTTGCCATTCTGCCTGATCCAATGGATATTCTGAGCTCCTTGCTGGTCTTTAGAAATGGATGCCAGCCTTGAAATTCCGTCTTTCTGCAGTTTCGAATCTCCGTTCTTACCCTGGCCGGCTACTCTCTGATCCATCATAGAATTAGGTTTGAAGGCATTCCAATATAAATGGAAATACACTACATTCAGTTCATCCGGTGAATTATTAGTATATTCTAAAGTCTGATTTCCCTGATACGTAAATTTCTCAGCGTTAACATCAATATCCATTTTATATTTTGCCGCCTGCTGATAATAAGGCGCCTGCTGGGCCTGAAACTGTGAAATGATAAACGCAAACAGGATTGCAACCGATTTTCTCATTTAAAATTTATTTTTTTAAAGATAATGTAATTTATATAATATATAAAATCCTCATCTGTTGAGGTCATTTTTTATCTATGAATGGCTTTGGTAAAAAGCTATTTCTCCCGCGGATTTTGCAGATTATGCAGATTTTTTCAGTATACTCAAATATTAACTTGATAAATTAAGGGATATCATTGGATAAAATTTGTCCTACAAGTTTTTCATTTTTGAAATACATAATAATCTGATGCCCAAAGCTGTCTTTTGCCAAAGGCTTGCTTTTTGGACCTGTGTTAATATCATACGAATTATCCCCGATAAAATTCCATTCCAGTTTTTCTGTTCCTTCATCTATCGTTTGCTTATCCGGTTTACCATAATAAGAGACTGCCTTCTGTTTCGGGTCGCCAAGCTTAAAGCCTTTGTTGGTAACAAAGTATGATGAACTTATTTTTGCAGCCTGTTTCAGGAAACCATTAAAATCTTTCTGTTTCTGCTTTTCAGAGGCGGGCTCTCCATAGGCACTTAACCACATTTTACTGATGAGGTCATTGGGGACAGCATTATTATAAAAATGAAATGTATGCAATCTGTGATAATCCGTATAAAGCTCAACTACAATAGTCTGCCTTAAAATATCATTGCTAAACCAGACTTTATCATGGGAAAAAGTCTGCCCACTTTTCCGTGTATAGGATAGATCATTGCCTTTGTTAATAAACATTTCATTGGTAACCGGATAGTCATCTACTATAAGTTTTTCAATACTATCCGGAATAATTGCTGTTGAAGCTTTATCCGTGTGAACCTTTTTTGCTCTTGTATTCTCTGTTTTATTGTTACAGGACAAAAATCCTGATAAAGCGAAAAGGGTTATTATTTTTAATATTTGCTTCATGGCTCAAGGAGTGTGTGATTTATCCTTTAAAGATATATCAATTATAAAACTTTAAAGCTTATACCTGAGTTTTTTCTCCCGCGGATTTTGCAGATTACGCAGATTTTTTCAGTGCAGTCGCCTATCTGATCTGCCGAAGCTTCAAAAAATAAAACCTCAGATGCTTGGCATCTGAGGTTTTATTGTATTTCTAATTTTGTTAAGATTATTTTTTTGGGGCTTGCTTTTTTCCGCTTTCCAAGATCTTTTCAAGGATCCTCAAAGTGATCAGGTAAGTCGGCTTCACTCCTGTAAGGCCTAAACCTCCCGAAGAAAGTGTACTTCCTGTTTCCAGAGGATTATCCGAAGCGTAGTAAGCATAACAGACAAATAAATCAGGAGTAATATGATGCCTGATCTTAGATGCCACCTGAATGGCTTTTTGGTAATGTGCCCCTTCCATTTCAAGACCGATAGCCTTCCATGAAGTATTCATAAAGTAGGATAAAATATCCCTGTTCTGAAGTGATGTTCCTAAAACCGTAATCATAGGGCCTTCAAATGCTTTTAACTCATCATCTTTAAAATCATCAAGCTTTAAAGCATTCTCAAAAGGGTAGTTGTCTGCCGTCCCTTCAAAAATATGGGATGTCGGGATCATAATATCCCCTTTTCCACCGGCTAAAATACCTGCTTTACCCATAATGGAAACAGATTTTACCTTCATCATATAGACCTCCCCTTTATGCTCATAAGGCCTCAAAAGCTCGTCCATTACTTCAAAAGCCTGCTCTCCGAAAGCATAGTCGAAAACCATAATCACGTCATCCCCGCCAAACTTGATACCACTGAACGGAGTATTTTTCAGGTCTGTTTTGCTTAGGTCAATGATCTGCACGTCTATATTGCTTCCGCTTTTATCATCAATATAGATCATTCCTTCATCCAAGGCATACTTCAGAACCTTATCCCGCAGGTCTTTTTTATTGGAGATATCTTCGTACAGCTTATAATCAATATCCTTATTCTGTTTCTTTTTAAGGGCTTCATTCGCATACAGCATATTCTTCACCGAGTGCATATTGGCGGAAATAATATGAAGCGGGCGCATGTGAAGATTGTTTTCAAATAAAACCTGCTTTACCGTGTTCGCCCATTTTTCACCAAAGTAATGATGCCCTACCCTTTCTTTTAATATCGCACTGAAATGGACCTCTCTTTCCCTGGTTTGCTTGGCATCTTCCAGGCTTACTTTTCCCAAATTGTAAATGATCTTAAATAAACGGTCAGGATTATGATCGTCGCCAAAAGTGTTATAAGCATTCAAAGTCTCATCAAAAGATCTTCCTATTAAAGAAGAAAGATGAATAAGAGCCACTTCTTTTTCCTTTCTGCTGAACTTTTTCTCTCCTTTCACTACTTCTTCGATGATCCTCCATGCACGCGTAGGCTTCCAGTTCTCTTCCTGGATAAAAGCCAGGTTACGGATCTTGTCTGCTTCTATAAATAAGAAGGTTAAGTGAGTAAGGATATCATAGATCTCCGAACGCCCCAAAAGAACTTCAATATTCATCTGGTGTTCATCTATCCTGTAGCAGTTTCTTCTTCTCTTTTTAGGAACAATAGGTTCGAAACTTCCTTTATCAAATCCTTCATCTGAAGTAAGATGAATAAAAGCGCACTCCTCAATTCCTTCCGGAAGCCTGTCTAAAACATACATCAAACCATCCAGCTCCAGTTTGCTGGGGATGTTCATACTTCCGTAAATTTCAGGATTGATGATTTTTAACAAGCTTCTGATACTTTCTCCCGAAACACCGGCAGGTTTAAAAAAACCTCTGTAAAAGAGGTGTCTCATAGAAATATACAATCTTTCAATTGCTTCCGTTGTTTCTCTTGCTCTAGAATTTGTCATAAAATAAATTTCACACAAATATACAAAATCTCCGCTCAACTTATTTTAAGTATCTTTTAATAAGCTGTTTAATGATATCATTTTTTGTGAAAAGTACAATGTAGAATATATTGATGATTTTGAGTTTTTTAACAATACCGAATTTTAAGTTTCACATTAAAATTTTCAAACCCATCTTATTTAAAGGTTAAACATTTGCAAAAATATTATTTTTCCAACGACACCCCTAAAAAAATAAGGGCTAAAATAATTTCAATTCATTTTTTTTGTAAATTTGCCCTGTAAAAATCAATCCTATTATGTCAACTTTAAGATTCAAAGCGTTAGAAACCTTACCATTTAAGGACTTTAGAAGAGACAACTCCATCGATGTTCCTGCAAAATTATCAGAATTATTCTGTCAGAATGTTTTCTCCGAACAAACTATGAGAGAATATTTAACAAAAGAAGCATTCCAATCTATTATGGATGCGATCAAAAAAGGAACCAAGATCCAGAGACACATTGCAGACCAGGTAGCTGTAGCGATGAAAGACTGGGCAATGAGCAAAGGAGTCACTCACTATACCCACTGGTTTCAGCCTTTGACAGGAAGTACTGCAGAAAAGCACGATTCTTTCTTCACTCCTATTGAAGGAGGAAGGGCAATTGAAAGATTCAGTGGAGGAATGCTTATCCAGCAGGAGCCGGATGCTTCTTCTTTCCCGAACGGAGGAATCAGAAATACGTTTGAAGCAAGAGGCTATACTGCATGGGATCCTACTTCTCCGGCATTTATTATGGGTACTACACTTTGTATCCCTTCTATCTTTATTTCTTATACAGGGGAAACCTTAGATTATAAGGCACCTCTTTTGAGAGCTTTGAATGCTGTAGATGAAGCTGCCACCAACGTAATGCAGTATTTTGACAAAAACGTAACAAAAGTAACACCTACTTTAGGCTGGGAGCAGGAATATTTCTTAGTTGACTCGGCATTGTATCAATCCCGTCCGGATCTGGTTTTAACAGGTAAAACATTATTAGGACATTCTCCTGCGAAAGGACAGCAGCTTGATGATCATTATTTCGGTTCTATTCCTACAAGGGTAATGAACTTTATGAAGGAACTGGAGATCGAATGTATGAAACTGGGTATTCCTGTTACAACAAGACACAATGAGGTGGCTCCCAACCAGTTTGAATTGGCTCCGATGTTTGAAGAGGTAAACGTAGCGGTAGACCACAACTCTTTATTGATGGACATTATGGCAAGAGTAGCCCACAAACATCACTTCCATATATTATTCCATGAAAAGCCATTCGCAGGGGTAAACGGAAGCGGAAAGCATAATAACTGGTCTCTTGCTACTGATACCGGAGAAAATTTATTAAGCCCGGGGAAAAATCCTAAGAAAAACTTACAGTTCTTAACGTTCTTTGTAAATACGATAAAGGCTGTTCATGAATATGCAGATCTTTTAAGAGCAAGTATTGCTTCTGCAAGCAATGATCACAGGTTAGGTGCTAACGAGGCTCCGCCTGCCATCATTTCCGTATTCATCGGAAGCCAGTTATTCCGCGTTTTGGAAGAGCTTGAAAAAGTAACCAACGGAAAATTATCTCCTGAAGAAAAAACAGAATTAAAACTGAATGTCGTTGGAAAGATCCCGGAAATCCTTTTGGATAATACGGACAGAAACAGAACCTCTCCGTTTGCATTCACAGGAAATAAATTTGAGATCAGAGCCGTAGGCTCTTCTGCCAACTGTGCGGAATCCATGACTGTAATGAATACTATTGCTGCCAAACAGCTGAATGATTTCAAGAAAGAGGTTGATGCTTTAATTGAAAAGGGTCTGAAGAAAGACGAAGCGATCTTCAATGTATTAAGAGAATACATCAAGCAGTGTAAAAACATTATGTTTGAAGGTGACGGATATTCTGACGACTGGGCAAAAGAAGCTAAAAAAAGAGGTCTGAATAATTTAAAAACCACTCCCGAAGCGTTAAAGCAGGAAATGGATAAAAAGTTCTTGGCTCTATACGAAGAGATGGGCATATTCACCCACAGAGAAGTTGAAGCCAGAAACGAGATCAAACTTGAAAAATATTCTACAGTTATCGATATTGAAGCAAGAGTTTTAAGTGATATTGCAAGAAACCACATCATTCCTTCTGCTTTAAATTATCAGAACAGACTCATTGAAAACGTTAAAGGCCTTAAAGAAATTTTTGGTGACAAGGAATTTAAAACACTGGCGAAGGAGCAGATGAGCTTAATAGCCAATATCTCAGAAAATGTTTCTAAAATCAAAGTGAGTGTTGAAGATCTTCTTAAAGCCCGTGCAACGGCAAAAGCGGTATCCAGCAGCCAAAAGCAGGCAGAAGATTACTGTAATAAGGTAAAGCCTTTATTTGATGTCATCAGAGATGCTTCCGACGATCTTGAGATGATGGTGGATGATGAGCTTTGGCCCATGACAAAATATAGAGAAATGTTATTTACAAGATAACATCTGTAAAGTTCCATATTAGTTAAACTCCCTGAAATCTTTCGGGGAGTTTTTTTGTTTTATTAACAATCGGGAAAATTAGAGTTTTAAATCCCGAATGCCCTTCAATAAAGAGAAAGCAATTATTTTGTTAAAAAATCTTAATAAAAAAAACCGCAGGCTCACCAAAAATGGGGCATTGCGGTTTGTTTTTCTTTAACATACTCAAACAATATGTTAAATAGTGTTAAAATAAGAACCTGACAATAATCATATCAGGGGTCTTTTTACCGGAATCTCTACTTTTGTAATGCTTTTGAAAAATAAATATTCCTTTTTAACACGGTAATCAAATATATATGAAGAAAAGAGTTTTGTTTTATTTAGTGGCTTTTGTTTCTACTATTTCTCTACAGTCTTGTGTTACTAATTATGTAGTTTCAAAACCGGCAACTTATACTAAAGAATACAAAACAGATGCCAAACTAGCTTCTATTGATACTAAGAAAATGGAGCTGGACAAGCAGAGACTAATCGACTCGTTTCTTGCTGAAAAAGCAGCATCTTTAGCCAGTGCAAAAAATTCTATTAAAAATTCTGAGATTGCCAAAGCAATCAAACACAATAAAACAATCGACAATATCTTAGCTGAAGCAGCCACCTACCTTGGAACTCCATACAGATACGGAGGAATGACAAGAAACGGTATTGACTGTTCGGCTTTTGTTCTTTCTGTATTCGGTGCTGCAGCAGGCCTTAGTTTACCTAGAGTAGCTGCTTCTCAGGCTCAGGAAGGAGAAAGAATCGAGAAAGAAAACCTGCAGAAAGGAGATTTGGTCTTCTTTTCCCAAGGAAGAAGAATTTCTCATGTGGGTATTGTGGAAAGTGTTTCTGAGGAAGGGGAAGTGACGTTTATTCATTCCGCGACTTCAAAAGGAGTTATGATATCTTCTCTGAATGATTCTTATTGGGGACCAAAGTACAGGTTTGCTAAAAGGGTGATCAATGAAAACGGAGAAGCGAATAACAACCTGGCAACAACAACTACCGGAACAAGTTTTTAGACTTTAAATAATTGATTTAAATAATAAGCCATCAGGATTTTCTGGTGGTTTTTTATTTTTACTACCCCGTCTTTTTGCTTTGCAAAAATCCACCCCTTCAAGGAAGGGGAATATGAGTGTTCATAATCTGGTACAAAAATCAATTGTCCTTCTCTATTTCTATGTCCAGCTTATAGAGGAGCCCGTATACTCCGGAAAGTGAGAATTTGGCCTTTTTAAGAAGGTTTGAGCCCGGATCTATGGAATAGTTGAAGGAAGTTCTGAAATCTGCCTTTCCAAGGTTGGTATTCTCAAAAATTGCCCCTGCTAAATCACAGTTCGCAAATACAGAACCTGATGCATCACATTCCTCAAAATCCACCTCATGCAGTTTTGAATTTTTGAAAACTGTTTTTTTAATGGCTGTTTTATAAAAGGTAGAATTATTCAGAGAGCATCCTTCAAATTTAAATGAAAGCCCAAACTCATTACAGTCACTGAACTGAAGGCCGAACATTTTACATTCTTTGAACATCACATCGCGAAAAGCGGTTTTAAACAATCTTGCCATGCTTAAAATTGCATTCTGTAAAATCGCAACCGGTAAATTTAAATTCTGAAAGGTCAACATATTCAAAACTACAATTCCTGAAGGTGCAGTTCTCATATTCTCCGTTTTCTAATGAATATTGGCTAAAATCTGTATTGTTAAAATTCTGATCTGAGATATAAGCTTCGTTCATATTCATGTTGCTTGATTGACGTCTCTGATTTTCTCCCGCTGATTTAGCAGATTATTTACTTATAAGATTATCTTGTAAGTATTAAATATACAGCTTTCTGCTTACCAACTTGAAAGTTAAACCAGGCTATTCTTATCCGAATAATTCAGTTTAAAGAAGATAAAGGTCATGATCGAAAAGGCTAACAGGGAACTTCCTCCATAACTAAAATACGGCAACGGGATACCTACTGTCGGGAAAAGCCCCATTACCATCCCTAAATTGATTGAAAAGTGCATTAAGAGAATGGAAGCAAAGCAATAGCCAAAAACACGGTTAAAAGTAGATTTCTGTCTTTCTGCAAGATAATAGATCCTGCCAATGTAGATCATATAGCAAAGAATCAGAATGGCACTTCCTACAAATCCCCATTCTTCTCCTACTGTACAGAAAATGTAGTCGGTTTCCTGTTCGGGTACGAATTTACCCTGCGTAACCGATCCTTCACGATAACCTTTTCCTAAAAGCCCTCCGGAGCCGATCGCTGTTTTCGAATATAACAAGTTATATCCTGATGTATCTCTAAAAGCTTTTTCGCCTTTATAAAGCACCTCAATTCTTTCTCTTTGGTGCTTTGGTAATTTTTCCAAAATATAAGGCGTTGTAAAGGAAATGGCGGAAAGCACCAGAATAACGGATGCCACAGACCCAATTGAAATGATATCTACTGAATTCTGAACGGCTTTAATAATTAAAAAGATTCCAGCCGCTACAACTATACCCAATAAAATATATGGATTGAATATGAGAATAAAGTACGCAATCACAAGGGCCGCAATGATCCCGACAATCAGTAAAAAATCCATGGAAAGCCTGAACATTGCAATTGCAATGATGATTTCAGCAATAAGCAATAAAAATAAAACTACGTATAACGGGTCTACCGCAATTGATGTTAAAAATACAGCAGCCAGCGTAAAGCCCACTCCAAATAACCAACCGCTTAATCCTTCTCTGTACAAGGCAATAAAGAACGCTGTAAAAACCAATAAAGATCCTACATCCGGAATGGCCAATACAACAACAGCAGGGATACCTACAATGGCCAGTGATGTCCAGAGAGATTTCCTGTTACTCAGATTGAAATCCGGCCCGGAAACATAGTTGGCCAGCATAAGTGCTGTTCCTATTTTTGCAAACTCAACGGGCTGCATGGTAAAGCTTCCGAATTTATACCAGTTTTTTTGTCCTAATATTTCTTTTCCAAAAGGGAAAAGACCTATCAATAATAACACACCGCCGATATAGAAAATGCCTGCCATATTTTCGAAGAACTTGCTTCTTCCCACAAAAATAATAAGCCCTACAAACAGGGAAATACAGAAGAAGATGAGCTGTTTTTCTCCTAACTTCTGATCCACACTGTAAATATTGGCAATGGCAAACAGGCAAAGCAGGAAATATAAGCCTAAGCCTAATTTATCTAATCCTTCCGTCCATTTCATTGCTTGATGGTTTTATTGTTTTTGGTTTCTTCGTCTATTTTCTTTTGCAGTTTCGCCTTTTGCTTTTTTATAAACTCCAGACTATCCTGTATTCTTTTAAGCTTAATGGAATCCGGCTTCGGTTCAACGTATAAACCTTTACGCTTCAGATCTGCAACCCATTGTCTTTTATATTCGGGCATAAAGCTGGAAGTGGTCATCTTTTTGTAAAGATGCTCTCTTTTAAGGTCTCCCGTAATGTATTTTTCTGCAATCACCGTACAGGCGGGCCCCGCCCATGTCGCCCCGAATCCGGCATGCTCCATTACGGCAACCACCACAATCCTAGGCTTATCTGCAGGGGCAATCATCACATAGATAGAGTTGTCTTTCCCTTGCGGAACCTGCGCCGTTCCCGTCTTTGCCAACTGGGTAAAATCATTGGATTTCAGTCCTCTTGCTGTTCCTCTTAAAACAACAGCTTCCATTCCTTTTAGTACAGGATCAAAGTGTTTAGGATCGACAAGCGTTTTATGTTTTTTCTTAAATCTCGGGTCAGGGTTGGGTTTCCCATCAATGGATTTTACAATATGCGGGGTATAAAACCATCCTTTATTGGCAATAGCGGCAGTATAATTGGCCAATTGTAAAGGCGTTACCAATATATCACCCTGTCCCATTCCATTAAAAACAGCTCCTGTAGCTAATTGGTCCCAGTTTTTGAAATCTTTTTTACCGCTGTACTTATTAAGTGTCTTCTGTCTTTTTTCATAGAATTCACCGGAAGGGATTCTTCCTTTTGCTCCTACAGCCAGATCATTGTTTAAGAACACTCCCACTCCAAAGCTGTTCATGATCTCTTTCCATTCGTCAACTCCCTTGGAAGGATTTCCCGGATATTTATTCATAATGGCTAAGTAAGCATGAGAAAAGTAACAATTGCTGGAAATCTGTATAGCTGGGATCAGGGGATCTGCACCACCATGTCCTTTAATTCTTAATCCTTTATAGTTAAAGCCTCCGCCGCATGGGAAAATTGTTTTTTCATCCATTACTCCCATCTGCATTCCTGCTAAAGCGGTTAACAGCTTAAATGTTGAACCCGGAGGATAGGCTGCCTGAACAGAGCGGTCAAACGTTGGTTTATTTTCGAAGATCGTATCTTTTGATAATGCATATAAGTTTTTTGACTTATAAGGGCCTGTAAATAAATTTGGATCGATATCCGGTCCTGTTGCCAATGCCAGGATTTCTCCGTTATTCGGATCTAATGCTACAATGGCTCCATGCTTATTCACCAGCATCTCTTCTGCCATTCTCTGCAGGTCATAATCAATGGTCAGGGTAATATCTTTACCTGTTACAACATCTTTATCCAATGATCCGTTTTTGTAAGAGCCTATACTTCGGAGTTTGATATCCTTCTGGATATATTTCATTCCTTTTATCCCGCGAAGTTCTTTTTCATAGGATTTTTCAACTCCGGACTTCCCTACGAAATCGCCCGGCAAGTAATAGGCAGAATCTTTTTTGATATCCCGTTCGTTCACTTCATTGGTATACCCAAGAAGATTCCCGGAGGTGGAAACCTCATATTGCCGTTGAGGCCTTGATACGATACTGAAAGCCGGGTATTTAAAAATAATTTCCTGAACCCTTGCTATATCTTCCCTTCTGAGGTCCTTGATGAAAGTCATCGGGGTCAGTTTTGAGTAGTATTTTTCTTTTTTGATCCCTTTAATTTTATTAATGAAGTCTGTTTTCGTGATCTTCATTAAGCCACAAAACCCAATTGTATCAAAATCAGGTTTCATAAGGGCCTGGGTAAAAGAAATTTCATAAGCAGGCTGGTTTCCTACCATGATCTTACCATTCCGGTCAAAAATCACACCTCTTTGCGGAATGATATATTCTATTTTAATGGAAGTGTTGGCAGCGTTCAATGCATACCGGTCTGTAAATAGCTGCAAATAAGAAAGCCTTGCCACAAAAATAAAGGCAATAGCAGCAAGTGCGGAAAAAATTTTTAAATAACGTGTGTTCAAACTTTCTGTTTGATTTTAAATATTAATGCATATATAACGATAAATATAAAGGAAATTATACTCGTTACCAACACATTAAGTAATATTTCAAAAAATCTGCTAAACTTAAAGAATTCTATATATTGTACTAAAAGCTGATGTAAAAATATGCTTGAAAACAAAAACAGTAAAAACTGTGCCCACTGAAGGGACTGAAATGAAAAAAAGTCTGTAGAAGTATCTGTAGAGGTCCTGAAGATCAGGGTCCTGAAATAGGCAATGAGAGTGGTAGCAAATGCATTGATCCCCCAGGAATAAAGAAAAGCATCGACGGCGAGCCCGATTAAAAAACTTAAAGCCAAAAACTTAAATTTATTTCTGAAGAAAGGATAAAACATAACGAATACGGGATACAGAACCGGAGTATATTTCCCAAAAACAGTAATCCTGTTGAGTACAAATATCTGTAATGCAACAAGAAAAATCATGATCAAAATATCCGTAAATAATGTCCTGCTAATCATTTTCTTTTTTTATTACTGCCTGCAATGTATCCTGAATTTTCTGTACTTCAGCTTTCTTCAGGTTTTTCACAACGTATACTTTATTTAAAGCTCCCATTTTCTCACTCAGCTCTACGGAGATATCCCAAAAACCTGTTTTATTATCCACGGAATACCCTGCGATAGTTCCGACCATCACCCCTTTTGGAAAAATGGCAGATTTACCGTCAGTCACAACAGTATCTCCTATTTTCAAAGCAACATATTTGGGAATATCCGCCAGATGCATCACTCTTGAATTGTCCCCGTTCCATGTAAGGGTACCAAAATATCCTGAGTTTTTTAAAGCCGCATTGATCCTGATCTTATTAATACTTAAAACCGACTGAACCAGTGCATAACTTTCTGTAGAATTGATAACAATCCCTGCAATACCTTTCGGGGCCATTACACCCATCTGCGGGAGCACACCATCTCTTTTTCCACGATTGATCGTGAAATAATTATTACTTCTGTTGATACTGTTAAAAACAACTTCACCATCTACAAATGTATAGATCTGTCCTCCTCCCAAAGTATCGTGAACTTTTCTGAAAACCGGATTCTTTGCGCCTTCTTTTCCGTAAAGCTGAATCATTAAGGCTTTATTCTGAGCTACCAGATCCTCATTGATCTGTTTCAGTTTAAGATAAGAAACCCCTTCGTCAATATATCCTGAAACCCATGAATTGAAAGCAGCAGTCTGCCCTGCAATCCAGGATTTCTGCATGGCGTTTTTAGAGAATATCAGAACCAGAGCAACAATTTGCAAGAAAATAAAGAACACGAAAAGAGCGTTCTTCGAAAATAATCTCAGCAAAAATCCCATTCAGATATCAGGTGCGTAAAAGTTAAAATTATTTAATTAAGAAATTGAATTTATCCATATTCTTAAGGGCAATACCGGTTCCGCGAACTACAGCCCTCAAGGGATCTTCCGCCACAAATACAGGAAGCCCTGTCTTTTTGTGCAGCCTGTCTGCCAGACCCCTCAGCAATGCACCTCCTCCGGCAAGATAGATACCTGTTTTATAGATATCTGCAGCCAATTCAGGCGGAGTTAAAGAAAGGGTTTCCATTACGGCATCTTCGATCCTGATGATCGACTTATCCAGCGCACGGGCAATTTCTTTGTACCCTACCATGATCTCTTTTGGCTTACCTGTAATAAGGTCTCTCCCCTGTACAGGGATATCTTCTATGTCAACATCAAGGTCTTCCACAGCAGACCCTACTTCGATCTTCACTCTTTCCGCTGTTCTTTCCCCGATATAAAGATTATGATGAGTTCTTAAATAGTAAGCAATATCATTAGTAAATACGTCTCCTGCAATTTTCACGGATTTGTCACATACGATACCTCCCAATGCCACTACGGCAATTTCCGTAGTTCCTCCGCCTATATCGATGATCATATTTCCTTCGGGCTTTTGAACATCAATCCCAACCCCTATTGCAGCAGCCATTGGCTCATAGATCAGTCTTACTTCCTTTGCATTTACTTTCTGTGCAGAATCTCTTACTGCTCTTTTTTCTACTTCCGTAATTCCGGAAGGGATGCAGATCACAATCCGTAATGCAGGCTGAATGAATTTACCTTTAATTCCGGGAATTTTCTTGATAAACTCTTTGATCATATGTTCAGAAGCATGAAAATCCGCAATCACCCCGTCCTTCAAAGGACGAATGGTCTTGATATCTTCATGAGTTTTCCCCTGCATATGTTTTGCCTGTTCCCCTACAGCGATCGGCCTGCCCGTTGAACGTTCAATGGCAACAATAGAAGGCTGATCTATCACAATTTTATTATTATGGATGATAAGGGTGTTAGCAGTTCCCAGGTCTATCGCAATTTCTTGCGTAAACATATCAAATAAACTCATATATTTCTTCTGATTTTAAGTTTACAAAGATATAAATTTAACACTAGGAATAAAATTCAACGGGTATATAATTTGGTTAAAATTTTATTAAAATTTAAAATAATTTATCAATGCTTTATGAAAGGCCTCCAATCCTCTGATAATTAAAGCAAAATCCAAAGCCGGTTTATAGTTTTTTACGATAATTATCATATGTATTATCAGGGTTTGATTAATTAAAAAAAGCGTAAATTTGCACTGCTTATGTTACAGTATTCTAATATGCATCAGACATCGAATTTCGCCGTACTTTCTATAAGCTATGAAAAGGCAGACGGAGAAACGCGGGGTAAGTTTGCATTTTTTGATGAAAATATTAAAAGTTTCGTTTCCCGAATTCATGATGAAAATTTAGGAGATGCTTTTGTAGTTTCTACCTGTAACAGAACTGAAATTTATACCACAACACCCAATTATCTTCTGATTGCCGAAGAATACTGCAAAACGATCGGGGTGCACCTTACCGATTTTCTCCAGTTTGCCAATATCCTGACGAAAGAGGAGGCTTTAACCCACTTATTCAGAGTGGCGGCAGGCCTGGAAAGTCAGATCATCGGAGATTTTGAGATCATCGGGCAGATCAAGAAAGCCTATGCCCGGTTCAAAAAGGAGAGAAAAAATTCTAATCCTTACCTGGAAAGAGCCATTAATTCAGCAATCCAGATCTCTAAAAGGATCAAGAATGAAACAGGGATCTCTAACGGAGCTGCTTCTGTTTCCTATGCTGCTGTTCATTATATCTTAAACAGCCAGAAAAGGATCACCGAGAAAAACATTCTTCTTTTAGGCGTTGGAGAAATAGGACAAAATACGGTGGAAAATCTTGTCAAGCATGTTTATCAGCCTAAGATAAAAATTGCCAACAGAACACAGGAAAAAGCTGAAAAAATTTCCCGGAAATATAATATTCCTCATGTTGATTATGCTGATTTCGATAAGGAATTAAAAAATACAGACATCCTTATCGTTGCAACAGGTGCAAAGCACCCCATTATTAATGCATCTCACTTCCCGAACGGAAAACAAACCCTTGTCATTGACCTTTCCATTCCTCATAATGTAGAAAAAAATGTGACCAGCAATGAAAATGTGACTTTAGTGGATGTGGACGAACTTTCAAAACAGATCCAGGAAACCATCCAGCAAAGAGAAAAGGAAGTCCCGAAAGCGGAAAAGATCATCAAGGAAATGACCAAAGATTTCATTGAGTGGGAAAAAAAGAGGAAGCTGGCTCCCAATATCCATCATTTCAAAGCTGTTTTAAAGAATATGGAACGCAATGAAATGCACCAGTTTTACAGGAAAAATAAGTACATCAATGTAGACGACATGGCCCTTTCTGATAAAATGATCCAGAAAATCACCAACCGTTTCGCTAAATATATTATCGATAATCCCTGGAAAGCCGAAGAAATTAGTAAATTAATGCACGAAATATTAGTTGAACAACCAAACAACGAATTCAATGAAAAGCATTAGAATCGGAACCAGGAATTCTGCTCTTGCACTCTGGCAGGCCAGAGAGGTAGCAAGATATCTTCAAAACAATAATTATCTGACTGAGATTACCCCCATCATTTCTTCCGGGGATAAAAACCTCACTCAGCCACTTTATTCTTTAGGGATCACCGGAGTTTTCACACGGGACCTGGATGTTGCCCTGTTAAATGATGAAATTGATATTGCCGTACATTCTTTAAAGGATATTCCTACACAATTGCCTGAAAATATTGAACTGATTGCTTATCTGGAGAGAGATTACCCTCAGGATGTCCTGATCAGGAAAGAAGAATCCAGAAATAAGGAGTTTCATGAATTAAAGCTGGCAACAAGCAGCCTCAGGAGAAGGGCTTTCTGGCTGAAACATTATCCCGATGCTTCCTTTTCAGATATCCGCGGGAATATCCAGACACGTCTTCAAAAACTGGAAGAACAGGATTTTGATGCCACTATCTTATCACTGGCAGGAATTAAACGGATGAAGATGGATATCGGTTACGAAATGCTCCCTTTAATGATCCCCGCACCTTCGCAGGGGGTAATAGCTGTTGCCGGACATTCTGATAAAAAGGAGATCAATGATATTGTAAACCGGATCAATCACAAACGCACCCAAACCTGTGTTGAAATTGAAAGGAGTTTTCTAAGCACTCTGGAAGGAGGCTGTACTGCCCCAATAGGAGCTTTTGCCGAAATGATCGGGGACCAGATCCGTTTCAAAGCGGCACTTTGCTCATTGGACGGCAAGAATTGTATTTCTATTGATGAAAACTTTACCTACAATGATTTCGAAAATTTTGGAGAAAAGTTTGCCCGGGTTGTCCTTGAAAACGGCGGAAAGGAGCTGATGGCAGAAATTAAAAATAAGATTTAGATTAAACTTCCATCTCCCAGCTTCCATCTTCATACTTAAATATATGAAAATCTTATTTACCAAAAATATAGACCCGGCTGTTATATCCAGAGAATTAGGAGCGGATATTCAGATTGGATTTGTTGAGGTAATCAGGATCAATCCAATCCGGGCAACCCCATTTGACCTGAAAAATTATTCTTTAATCTTTAGCAGCGTGAACGGGGTGGGTTCATTTTTTAAAAACGGGTTTAAACCTAACGAAGACTTTACCGTCAGAAATTACAATAAAATATACTGTATAGGTGAAAAAACCAAAAAGGAAGTAAGGAAATATGGTTTCGGCACTTTTAAAGTTTTAAGAAACGCTGAAGCTCTTTCGAAATTCATTGTCACCAACTGCCAGCATGAAAAATTTCTCCATTTTTGTGGGAATTTAGCCATTGATATTCTTGACAACGATCTTCCGCTGCAAAACATTCAATATAAAAAAATAACGGTTTACCACACGGAAGAAACCTATCCTTCGGTACCTGAAAAATATCATGCCATAGTTTTTTTTAGTCCAAGCGGAGTTCGTAGTTTTGCAAAGCACAATTCCCTGGAAGGGATGAAACTGTTTTCTATAGGAGAAACCACTTCCGGTGAATTGAAAAAATATACGCAGCAATACATTTTTACTTCGGAGGGAAAAAGCTTAGCCTCTATCCTGGAACTGATAAGAAGGGAATGTAAAAGCGACAGATAAAATCATATATATTGCCAGAACAACTTCAACGCAATATTTAGTTTAAACAGATTATGATCAAAAACGACCTATATTTAAAAGCACTTCGCGGAGAGACCGTAGAAAGACCGCCGGTATGGATGATGAGACAGGCAGGAAGATATCTTCCGGAATTTATTGCCCTTCGTGATCAATATGATTTCTTTACCCGGTGCCAGACACCTGAACTGGCTGCCGAAATTACCGTACAGCCAATCCGCAGGTTTCCACTGGATGCCGCTATTTTATTCTCTGATATTTTAGTGGTTCCTCAGGCGATGGGAATTGATTTTAAAATGAAGGAATCAGTTGGTCCCTGGTTAGACCATCCGATCAGGACAGCAGAACAGGTTCAGAACATTGTTGTTCCTGATGTAAATGATACTTTAGGATATGTTTTTGATGCCATTGAACTGACGCTTCAAAAGCTGGATAATGAGATTCCACTGATCGGTTTTGCAGGCTCTCCATGGACAATTCTATGCTATTGTGTGGAAGGAAAGGGAAGTAAGGCTTTTGATATTGCCAAATCGTTCTGTTTCCAGCAACCGGAAGCTGCTCACTTGCTTCTTCAGAAAATCACGGATACTACCATTGCCTACTTAAAGAGAAAGGTAGAAAAAGGGGTCTCTGCCGTACAGGTTTTCGATTCCTGGGGCGGAATGCTTTCTCCTGAAGATTACCAGGAATTCTCATGGAAATATATCAATCAGATCGTTGAAGCATTAAGTCCTCTTACTCACGTGGTAGTTTTCGGAAAAGGATGCTGGTTTGCATTGGAGGAAATGACCATGTCTAAAGCATCTGCTTTGGGGGTAGACTGGACGATAAAACCGGAATTTGCAAGAACTCTGACCAACCATACGATGACTTTGCAGGGGAATTTTGATCCTGCAAGGCTACATTCCACTCCTGAAACAATAAAAAAGATGGTGAATGAAATGATCCATCGTTTTGGGAAAGACAGGTACATTGCCAATTTAGGACATGGTATTTTACCTAATATTCCGTTGGAAAATGCCGGGGCTTTTATCAGGGCTGTTGTAGATTGGAAACCATAATTCCAGGTCACAAAAGAAGTTTTTTGAGGATTTGTTTCGCGCATAAAGGATTCATATAAGCTTAAAAAAATCGAATTTTTTAAATATTTTCTGAATTTACCGTTTCATTTCACTTATAAAAAAGCCTCTGAAGATCAGAGGCTTCAATCTATTATGAGAGCATTTGCCTTGCTTTTCTGACTCCTTCCACTAAGAGATCAATTTCCTGGAATGTATTATACACTGCGAAGCTTGCCCTCACTGTTCCGGCAATATTAAAGAAATCCATGATAGGCTGTGTGCAGTGGTGCCCTGTTCTTACAGCGATCCCCATTTTATCAAGGATCATCCCTACATCGGAGGAAATACCTATTCCTTCTAAATTAAAGGAAACTACACCCGTTCTTTTCGTCTTTTCTCCGTATACTTTCAATCCTTCTATTTCCAGCAGTTGTTTTTGAGCATATTCCAAAAGGGCGTTTTCGTGATTCTGAATATTTTCATGTCCGATCTTTTCAATAAAATCCACAGCAGCTCCCAATGCTATATTTCCGCCTACATTCGGGGTCCCGGCTTCATATTTAAATGGCAAAGCAGCATATGTTGTCCCTTCGAACGAGCAAGTAGCAATCATTTCTCCTCCGCCATGAAAAGGCGGAAGGGATTCCAAAACATGCTGTTTTCCATATACGATCCCGGTTCCCATTGGGGCATACATTTTATGGCCTGAAAATACAAAGAAATCACAGTCCAGTTTTTGAACATCAATGTTAAAATGCGGAACAGACTGCGCGCCATCGATCACTATATAGGCTTCTGAATTTTTTCTTGTCTTAGCAATAATCTCTTCAATAGGGTTTACAATCCCCAAAGCATTGGAAACCTGATTTACAGAAACCACTTTTGTTCTCTCATTCAGATACTGATCCAGATAATCCAACTGAAGTATCCCGTTCTCATCCATTGGGATTACTCTGAGCCGTGCTCCTGTCCTTTCACAAAGCAACTGCCACGGAACTATATTGGAGTGATGCTCAAGGTATGAAATAATGATCTCATCGTCTTTTTTAATTTTTTGGGTTAAAATATAGGCAATGAGGTTCAAACCTTCTGTCGTTCCTTTTGTAAAGATAACTTCAAAATCATGCTTTGCATTAATGAATTTCTGGATCTTTCTTCTTGAAAGTTCCATCTCTTCTGTTGCCAATTGGCTCAAAGTGTGAATTCCTCTGTGAACGTTGGCATTGATCTCGGTATAGTATTTATTCCAAACCTCTAAAACCGAATCCGGTTTTTGGGATGTCGCTGCATTATCCAGATAAACCAATGGTTTACCATTTACCTGCCTGTTTAATATAGAAAACTGACTTCTTATTTCCTGAATGTCAAACATTTATTAAAATTTTATCATTAAAACTGTTCTTATTTAGAACATTTCAAATTTACGGCTTTTTTTCTAAAAGTTGATTTGGGTTGAGGGTTGATAGTTGTCAGTTGATGGAAATATATGGCGGCTAAGTTTAAGGCTTTGCCTTAGAAGATTTATGCATTTTGTGTAAATAAAAAAACCTGCCAAAATTTGACAGGTTTATATCTTATTAATAAGCAATTCTTATTCTGCTGCAGTTTCTTCAGCTGCCGGAGCTGCTCCTTCTGTTGCTGCCTCAACTGTTTCTTCCTCTTCATCATCCTGCATTGCCGCACCTCCTTTCATTGCATTTCTAGACATCTTAACAGCTGTGATAACTGCATTGTCAGGGTGCATGAATGTGTAAGCTGTATTTTTGATATCACCGATATAGATTTTGTTACCAATCTTTAATGGAGTAACATCTACAACGATTTCATCAGGTAAGTTAGCTGGAATAGCTTTCAATTTTAATTTTCTGAAAGACTGACGTAGTACACCACCCGCTACAACACCTTTTGCACGTCCGGTAATTCTTACAGGAACTTCCATAATAACCGGCTTATCGGCTGATAGTTGATAGAAATCAATGTGAAGAATTTTGTCAGTGATCGGGTGGAACTGAATGTCCTGAAGAACAGCTGGAATTGTCTTACCGTCAACTTCAATAGATACCGTGTGTGCTTCAGGAGTGTATACTAACCCTTTGAACGCTTTCTCTTCAGCAGAGAAGTTTAAAGGTGCTTCACCTCCATAAACAACACAAGGAACTAATTCAGCATCACGTAAAGCTTTTGTAGACTTTTTGCCCACGTTTTCTCTTTTTGTACCTTGAATTGTAATAGATTTCATTTATAAAAATTTAAAAAATTGTTTCAATAATTAATTGCGCAAACCCCTAAAAATCAATTAAATAACAAATTTACTACTAATTGATCTGTGCTCATGAACCATCTTCATAACATCTGCAAATAATGGGGCGCAAGATAGCACTTTTATTTTAGTTGACAAATTATTTTTAACAGGAATTGAGTCAGTTACAATAACTTCCATAATTTTTGAGTTTTCAATATTCTCATAAGCTTTTCCTGAAAGCACTCCGTGAGTGGCCATTGCCCTAACTGTTTTAGCTCCTTTCTCTATTAATATATCTGCCGCTTTACAAAGGGTACCTGCCGTATCTATCATATCATCTATAAGGATCACATTTTTTCCTTCAACATCCCCGATAAGGAACATTTCTTCTACCACATTCGCTTTCTTTCTTTCCTTATAAGCAATTACGACTTCTGCCCCTAAATGCCCTGCATAGTTTTTTGCTCTTTTTGCCCCTCCCATATCAGGGGAAGCAATGGTAAGGTTATCTAATTGTAAAGATTTTATGTAATCTACAAAGATCGTAGATGCATACAGATGGTCTACCGGAATTTCAAAGAATCCCTGGATTTGGTCTGCATGGAGATCCATCGTCATGATTCTTGTAGCTCCCGCTGCGGTCAGCAGATTGGCAACCAACTTTGCCCCGATTGGAGCTCTTGGCTGGTCCTTTCTGTCCTGTCTTGCAAGCCCAAAGTAAGGAAGCACCACCGTTATACTTTTCGCAGAAGCCCTTTTTGCCGCATCAATCATCAGAAGAAGCTCCAAAAGATTGTCTGCAGGCGGAAATGTAGACCCGATCAGGAAAACTCTTCCTCCTCTTACCGACTCATCTAAAACCGGTTCGAATTCCCCGTCACTAAACTCCTGAAAGTTGATTTTCCCTAATTGCTGCCCATAATACTGGGCAATATTCTCTGCCAAGACCCTGCTTGTCCTGGTACAAAATAGATAACTTAACTGTTCGGCCATTTTTACTTTTTAAAGATTTGCAAATTTAAAAAAAACCACAAGAATTTCTCCTGTGGTTTTAAGTTTTTTATCTCCTTATTTATTAAGGGAATTTCACTCCTGAATATTTATTAGGATCTACCTGTGGCAATGTAGATTTATATTTAGTATTGATTGCTTTAATAAATTCGTTGGCGACAACTGCGTATCCTCTACCTGTAAGGTGTACTCCGTCTAAAGAAAAAGTACCTCCTGTCACAAATCTTGCAGTGTATTTTACCCCGTCAAATGAAATTCCTGACTGGCCATTAAGTTCAACCATCTTTTTATTAGCATCCACAAAGGCTAATCCATAAGTATCTGCTAATGATTTGATAGAAGTATTATATGCATCTATCGCTGTTTTTACACTAGCTGCTTCTGCTTTAGTCAGCACATGCTGGTTTTGCAAAGGATAAGAAATTCCATATACATTAGCCGGTGCAGGTGCTCCCGGTGCTACAGTTCCTATAAGGGATCTTGTTGTAAGAAGAATATAATCTTCTGCTGTAGTTTGTCTTGCCTGCCCAAAAATCTGTCCGAAAGCAGTCGCTGTAGGCGCTCCTAAAGATGGAGTTAACGCTGCTGTAAGCTGGGCTGATAAATTCGGAAGAGAAGTATCTTTAATTAAAACAGGGTTTGAAGATGTGGAAGAAAGTAAATTAATCCTGTCTCCTGCACCGAAAGCAGTAAGCGCCTGTTTAAGCGGCCCGTATAAGCTTGCATTCAAAGTGGCAAGATTGGATCCCAAAGCACTTGGTGTCAAAGGATTATATGGCACCGTTGTAAAATAAGGAATAGACGTTACATAAGGGATATTGGCAATAACTCCTTTTGTAGTACCCCCTGCTTTTAATGCGTCCAAAGCGGCTTTAATAGAACCGGCAACAACATTAGGGTCGGAAATATCATTAGATCCGTAAGTAGCAGGATTCGTGTTTCCAGCCTGATTTACTCCAGACCCTCCGCTCGTTGCATAGCTTAAAACATCATTGTTCCCGATCCAAAGGGAAAAGAATGTCGGATGCTGAGCAACAGCATCACCTACAACCGTAGAAGTGGTACTTGAAGAGAATCTAACGTAGTACGGGTTAGCCGTCCCGGCCATCACTCCTGCAACATTACCATATCCCGGTGCTACCAGATGGAATGATTTCGCTCCGGGAACTCCAAAGTTATTCAATGCTCCCGTCACCTTATTCATTATATTGGTAGTAGGTGCAGCAGCTACATTTACAATCTCAGGGGACCCGTTTATAAAGGACTTGATATATACCTTTGTAGCCTGAATAGGTGTAGTCCCCAACAGCAAGCCTCCATTGTTATCAGCCATTAAAGGCTGCATAAAATCTCCTCCTCCGGCAAGTTTCATTTGCCCGGCGATGATATTGGGATATGACTCAACCTGTCCGTCAATATATAATGCATTATCTCTGTATCCGGATGTTAACGAGTTTCCTAAAGAAACATATTTAGAGAAATTCGCCTCTCCGGCAGTTACCTGCATATCTTTTACATCCGTATCAAAATCATCCTCACAGCTTGTTGTGAAAAGAAACGCGGAAATCGCAATTGTAGATATTATAATTTTTTTCATAGTCTTTCAATTAAAAAGCATTATACGATAAACCTAAACCAAAGTAGAATGCTGTGGCTTTAGCCTGTCCGTAAAAACCGAGACCGGCATTTTTTACGTCTCTGGCCTGAGGCATTGCATATCCTCCGGCAACATCAACTCCGAATTGCTTCAGCTTAAATCCTACCCCACCTGTAACTACATAAGTATTAAAGGAAGGTGTCTCAGGAATGAAATTCTCATCAGTATAAGGAGATTCGTCATAATAAGCTCCCAAACGACCATAGATCATATCATTGAACGCATATTGTGTACCCAATCTAAATGTTTTTGCATTTCTAAAGTTTTTAGGAGATACCAAAATCGTTGGGTCAGCCTGGTTTCCAACAGGAGCATTCGCAAAATCTAATGTAAGCCTGCTGTATCTTTCCCATCCGTGGTAATTAAAATCTGCAGAAACTAACCATTTTGGAGTGATCTTATAGGTCAAACCGATCGTATATTCTTCTACTAATGGTAATGTCGCTTTAAATTTATCCTGTCCTGAAGCATCAAGGCCTAACAAAGGATAAACGGATGATGAAGGGAATTTAAATGTTGCAGTTCCGTCTTCAGCCTTCATATCCACTGCTGAACGGTAAGCAATACTCATATCCAGTTTCGGATCCGGCCTGAAATAGAAGCCAAAGCTATATCCATGTCCGCTTGCTTTGTCATCATTAATATTAAGCTCTCCTCCAAACTGAGTAACAGCTTTGTCCCAATCCACTTTTCCCTTTGCGTAAATATAACTTGCTCCGAAGGACAACCAAGGTGCCAGCTTTACTGAAACCATAGGCTGAAAATAGAAACTCTTCAGTTCCAACTTCTGAACCATTTCTTTTCCTTCCCAGTCACTTGGCCATTCGATAGTACTTCCAAAAGGAGTGGTAACGCTTAAACCAATAGATAAATTCTCTAATGGCCTGTAGGCGATTGCTGCATAAATAGGAGTCCCGGTAGGGTTATCTGTTTCTGTACTCTGCAAGGTATTCAGGTTCTGAAAAGTAATTCTATTACTTGCCCCAAATCCTCCTGCCACTATACTTAGCTTAGAAGGAATGAATGACATACCTGCAGGATTGAAGAATGCCACACTTGCATCTTCAGCATGAGCACTGGTATGTGCCATTGCCAATTGTTTCACCCCCTGCAGAGAAACCCTAAAGCCTCCGGCATAAGATAAAACGCCTGCCAATAATGCAGTTGATACTAATATTTTTTTCATAGACTATTATTATATAAGCCAAATATAAAATTATTTTGGTTACATCTGTTAATATTTCTTAATATTTTAAACAATCCCCGAAAAGAAAATTATGTTTGAAATAGCATTTTGATAAAAACCCGCCTCAATTGTACACATAACAGGATATTAGCAATATTTCGCATGCCACGCATATTTCCGTTTAATATTAAACAGCACTGATTATGAATATTTGATATTTTTAGAATTACATAAAGATAAAAATATATAAATTTGCAAGATTAAATATATATAATATGAGTTGTGGATGCAAAACATCCGGCGATTCTGCACATTCCTGCGGAACGAAGTCCGCGAATGGCTGTGAAAATGTAAATACCTGTGGTAATAGTTATAAATTAAGTGTTTTTGACTGGCTTTCCAACATCAGCAATCCCACACCTAACAGGTGTGATTTTGTAGAAGTTAGGTTTAAAAATGACAGAAAATCATTTTATAAAAATGTAAACAATATCCCTTTACATATAGGTAGCGTAGTAACAGTAGAATCCAGCCCGGGACATGATGTAGGTGTAGTGAGTCTCACCGGAGAATTAGTGAAAATTCAGATGAAAAAAAAGAAATTTTCGGAAGAATTGTCGCTTAAAATATACAGGCTGGCCAATCAAAAAGACATAGAAGTCTGGCAGGAAGCCCGAAAAAAAGAAGATAATGTAAAAATAGAAGCCCGAAAAATCGCTCACCGGCTTAACCTTGAAATGAAGGTTACCGATGTTGAGTATCAGGGAGATGCTTCAAAGATCACATTTTATTATACTGCTGACAACAGGATAGACTTCAGACAGCTGATCAAAGACTATGCTGCCGCCTTCAGAACCAAAATCGATATGAAACAGATCGGGTTCAGACAGGAAGCTGCAAAAGTAGGAGGTATCGGCTCCTGTGGAAGAGAACTTTGCTGTTCCACATGGCTTACCGATTTCAGATCTGTCAATACCAATGTCGCAAGATATCAGCAGCTTAGCATCAATCCACAAAAATTAGCCGGACAATGTGGTAAACTGAAATGCTGCCTCAACTATGAGCTGGACAGCTACCTGGATGCCCTTTCTGATTTTCCATCTTCCTCCACGACATTGGAAACTGAAAAAGGACGAGCTTTTTGTATCAAAATAGATGTTTTCAAAAAGAAAATGTGGTTTGCCTATGTAGAAAACTCTATTGCCTGGTATGATTTTGATATTGACCTGATTAAAAAACTGATCTCCAAAAATAAAAGAGGAGAAAAGACCCTTCCTCTTGAAGACCTGAAACAGCCTGAAACAGCATTCCAGAGTATTGACCTGATCCAGGAAAATAATGTAGACCGGTTCGAAAGAAAAAACAAAGGTTCCCACAAAAATAAGAACCAAAACAACAGACCGAATAGTCAGGGACAAAGGAAAAACAGACCTGAAAAACCCGACAGAGCCGAAAACACAGCAGCAAATTCCGGTAATCAGCCCAGGCAGCAAAGGCCGCCACAGGTAGGTCAACTGGAAAAAGTGGAAGCTGTTCCTGATGCTGAAAAAAAACCGCACAACAAGAAAAATTTCAAGAAAAAATATCCTCCCAAAAAAGATAAAAATGCGTAAAATTTTAGGATTATTACCCCTTATCCTTTTCTTTAGCTGTACCTCATCAGGAGAAAACATCATCATGAATTCCGTTGATAATAAATGGAATAAGAAAAGTGAACAAAAATTTAATCTTGAAATTTCAGATCCGCAGAATCCTAAAAATATTATATTTGTTGTAAGAAACAATGACGATTATCCTTACAGCAACATAAGGTTTATAGTAAATTTAACCAATCTTCAGAATAAGAAGAAAGAGACCGATACCCTGAACTATATTCTGGCAAAACCAAACGGAGAATGGCTTGGTACAGGTTTTGGAGATACGAAGGAGACACTCTTTCAATATAAACTGAATTACAAATTCCCCGGAAAAGGCACGTATGAAATCGGGCTCATCCAAGCCATGAGAAATGACGCTCTTCCCGGAATTGAAGATATCGGAGTAAAAATAGAAACGGCTAAACCGTAACCATACATGGAAGAAAACAGACAAAACACCGGAAATAAGGAAAAAACATTTCCTCTTCCGCCAAAAAATAAAAAAAATAACTCCTGGAAAAAATGGGTTAAGTTTATTTGGCTTGGACTCATTGCGGTAGTTTTAGGAATTTCAGCACTTTTCTTTGCTGTTTCTCAGGGATTTATCGGAGAAATGCCTGATGTAAAAGAACTGGAAAACCCTGACATTTTTGTAGCTTCTGAAATTTATTCCTCAGACGGGGTTTTATTAGGCAAATTTGAAAAAGAGAAAACCCAGCCTGTTGCCTATAAAGATTTGCCACCTTATCTTGTGTATGCACTGCAGGCTAAAGAAGATGAGCGTTTCAAAGAACATTCCGGCATTGATCTTCAGTCTGTTGTGAGAGCCGTAGTTTTCGGAGGAGGCAGAGGTGGTGGGTCCACCATCACCCAACAGCTCGCCAAATTGCTTTTCACAGGCGAAAGATCTACAAATAAAATCGAAAGGGCATTTCAAAAGCTGAAAGAATGGGTAGTGGCCGTAAGCCTTGAAAAAAGATACACCAAAGAAGAGATCGTTACCTTATATTTTAACAAATTTGACTTTTTATACAATGCCAATGGTATTGAAATGGCTTCAAGAATTTATTTTAATAAAAGTACAAGCCAGCTTACCTTACCTGAGGCCGCCATGTTTGTTGCCATGCTGGAAAACCCGGTAAAGAACAATCCTATGCGAAACCCTGAAAGAGCAAAAGCAAGAAGAGAAGTAGTTCTTAAGCAAATGCTGGAAACAGGATACATCGATCAGACAACTTATGATAAAGCAGTAGCCACACCGATTACCCTGGATTATCATCCTATTAAAAATATTAATGATGATTATTCTGCCTACTATAAGTTTTATCTGAAAAAGGAAATTGACGGATACCTTCAGGAATATGAAAAACAAAACGGTAAAAAGCTAAACCTTTACAAAGACGGATTAAAAATATACGTTACGCTTGATTCTAAAATGCAGAAATATGCTGAAGAAGCGATTAGGGAGCATTTAACGGATCTTCAGAAAAGATTTGATGCCGAGCAAAGAGGCAGAAAAGACAGGCCGTTTTACTATCTGTCCAAGAATCAGATCAACGATCTGATGTTCCAGGCTATGAAAAGAACCGGACGTTATAAGCAGTTAAAAGCTGCCGGCATTTCGGAAGACTCTATCCTTCTTGAATTTCATAAGCCTATTAAAACGTCACGCTTCACATGGAATGGTGAAGAGGAAGTTGAAATGTCTCCTTGGGATTCAATTAGATACCACAAGCAGATTGCTCAGGCCGGATTGATGTCTATGGTTCCCGGAACCGGTGAGATCAAGGCATGGGTAGGAGGTATAGACTGGCAGCATTTCCAGTATGACCATATAAAGCAAGGTAAAAGGCAGGTAGGTTCCACATTCAAGCCTTTCGTATATGCCACTGCCATTATGAAACTGGGAATGACCCCTTGTTCTGCAGTATCCAACGCCACTTATAACCATAAAGGATGGCATGTTTCGGGAAGAGGAGGAATGCTGACCCTAAAAGATGCTCTAGCCCATTCACAAAACCCGGTAGCAGCACGTCTTATAGAGATGACGGGGGTGGATGCCGTGATCCAGACCGCCAGAGATCTGGGCGTAACGGAAGAAATTCCAAGAAACAATACCATAGCTTTAGGTTCTTCAGATATTACCATTTATGAGATGTTAGGTGCTTACAGCACATTCGCAAATTATGGAAATTACAATAAGCCGGAAATGATCTGGAGAATTGAAGATGCCAATAACAGAGTAATCAAGGAGATCAATGTAGATCCGAAAGAAGTAATGAACCCTCTGTATGCCTACACTATGATCGAACTGATGAAAGGGGTGGCACAGTACGGGACTGCTTCCGGAGAACTTTCAAGAAAAGGAATATCAAAAGATGTGGAAATTGCAGGAAAAACAGGTACTACTGATGATAACTCAGATGGGTGGTTTATTGGTATCACCCCTAAACTGGCAACAGGAGCCTGGGTTGGATGGGAAGACAGGGCTGCTCACTTCTACGGAACCGGAGAAGGACAGGGTGCTAAAATGGCATTGCCTATCTGGGCGATCTTCATGAAGAAAGTATGGGCCGATAAAACTTTGGGGATCTCCACTGATGATAAATTCGTGAAGCCATCCGAATGGAAAGACGGCTGTTCGGATCTTCAGGGCCTTAGTTCCGGATATGGAGACGAAGGCGGGTTGCAGACCATCGATGAGATTAAAAACCCAAAACTGGTAGATCCAGGACCGAGAAACCACTCCTCTGATAAAAAAGAGGAGAACGTAAATGAAAATTTAAATACCGGTGAAGATATAGATTTCAATAATAAATAGATTCTTCTTTAAAAATAGAAAAGACCTTCCGAATTCTTTGGAAGGTCTTTTTTTATTATTGGTATCTTTGATCCATGAATATTAAAAATATCAAACAGCCGTTTATAGAAAACTTTCCCGGTGATTTTTCAAATAATCCCATACAAAGGAATACCCCAAAAGTACTGTTTGCTACAGTCGCTCCTGCCGGGTTCAGCCAGCCGGAACTGATTGTTTTCAACAAAGACCTTTCAGAAGAAACGGGCTTGGGAACACCTGAAAAAGAAGACATAAGCTTCCTTGCGGGAAGTGACCTTCCGGAAAACATCCGTCCTTATGCAACAGCTTACGCCGGGCATCAGTTTGGCAGTTGGGCCGGGCAGCTTGGAGACGGAAGAGCCATCTTTGCAGGAGAAATCATTAATAATCTAGGTAAAAGAACAGAAATACAATGGAAAGGAGCCGGGGCAACTCCTTATTCGCGGCATGCCGACGGAAGAGCAGTATTAAGGTCCTCTGTCAGGGAATATTTGATGAGTGAAGCAATGCATCATTTGGGTATCCTGACGACACGGGCATTAAGCCTGTGCTTCACGGGAGAAAATGTAGTAAGGGATATGATGTATAACGGGAATCCTAAGGAAGAAAAAGGAGCCGTAATGATAAGAATGGCGGAAAGCTTTCTTCGTTTCGGCCATTTTGAACTGATTTCTGCCCAGAAGGAATACAAGACCTTACAGGATCTGACAGATTTTACCATTCAAAACTATTTCCCGCAGATCATATCGGAAGGGATTCAGAAGTATAAAGAATTTTTTGAAACCGTTTGCCGTAAAACAGCCAATCTCATGGTTGAATGGTACCGTGTAGGTTTTGTTCACGGGGTTATGAATACAGATAACATGTCTATCCTTGGCCTGACCATAGACTACGGCCCCTATTCCATGATGGATGAATATGACCTGAATTTCACTCCCAATACCACCGACCTTCCGGGAAGAAGATATGCTTTCGGAAAACAGGGACAAATTGCCCAATGGAACCTCTGGCAGCTGGCCAATGCCCTCTATCCGCTGATTAAAGATGAAAAATTCCTGGAAGATGTTTTGAATAATTTCGGAAACCATTTCTGGGGAGCTCATGATCAAATGTTGTGTAAAAAATTCGGTTTTGAAGAGCTTCTTGATGGAGACGAAGAATTCTTCACGAACTGGCAGGGATTAATGCAGGAGTTGAGGCTGGATTATACCTTGTTTTTCAAGCAGCTTGAAAAAACTGATATTGACAGTGATCTAAGATTTTTGTTTGAAAATGTTTCTTATACTCAATTGGATGATGAAAGCGTAAATAAGCTTAAAGATTTTATCGGGAAGTACAATGCAAGGCTTTCGGTAAACTCTATATCAAAAGAAGAATCAATAGAATTAATGAAAAAGTCCAATCCTGCATTTATCTTAAGAAATTACTTATTATTTGAATGTATTGAAGAAATTGAGAACGGTAAAACAGAAATGCTGGATAAATTAATTATGGCACTGAAAGATCCTTACCAGGAAATTTATCCTGAATTTTCAGGTAAAAGACCTTCAGGATATGATGGTATTTCAGGCTGTTCCATGCTTTCCTGCAGTTCATAACTGGTAACTTTACAACAAACATGTTTATAATTAATAATTTAACAGCGTATTTATTTTTTATTTAACTTTACCTGAAATAATAATTCCCTATGAAAAAACTTTTATTTTCTTTCAGCTTATTAGTGTCAGGGGCATTTGCTCATGCACAAACAGTATTATTAGATGAAAATTTTGACTCTTACACTAATTTCGCCATTACCGGCTTCGGAAGCTGGCTGACATTGGATTTAGACGGTCTTGAAACTTATACCGGCGGGCTTCCAACGGGTGCTACCCCTTGGGTTAATGCCGGTGATCCGCAAGCATTTATGATCTTTAACCCGACAGCTGCGGGAGTAACCAACGCCGCTACTGCCACTCCCCCGGATAATGAGGTAAGAAATTTTGATGCTCACAGCGGACAAAAATATGCCGCAGCATGGGATGCTGTACCTGCCGGAGGATCAACAGCCAACAACGACTGGTTGATAAGCCCTGCTGTAACATTGGGTGCCAGTGGAAACCAATTGACATTATGGGTAAAATCATTATCCAACACCTATGGACTTGAGAAATATAAAGTGGGAGTATATGTGGGTTCCGGAACACCTACATCCTCTGCCAGCTTTACGATTATTTCAGGAGCTCTTCCTTTATCAGCAGCTTATCCTAACTGGGAACAAAAAACCTATCCTTTAGATGCTTACTCCGGGCAGACTGTACGTATTGGTATCCAATGTGTTTCTTCAGACAACTACATGTTTATGGTGGATGATGTTAAAATTATGACAGGTGTTCTTTCCACAAATGAGGTTTCCAAAACAAGAACCAATATCTTCCCGAACCCTACGAAAGGAGAAATTAATATCAGAACAGACAAAAAAATAAAATCCTCAACGTTATTTGATATGGCAGGTAAGTCCTTATTAAAATCAAATGCTGAAAAAATAGACATTTCCTCATTACCAAAAGGAACTTATCTGATGCAGATTGAATTCAATGACGGAACTACTTCCAACGAAAAAATCATCAGAGAATAATTTAACATTCATATGATCTTTAAAGCTCACTGTAATCCCAGTGAGTTTTTTATTTTATTTTTGCAAAAATCTTTAACAGGTGTCAGTGAAATCTAAATTCATCAGTTTCTTTAAACTTATTTTTCCTTCATCAGCCATCGAAGGGGTAGTTTTTATCTTTTTCATAATATGCTATGGAATCTTAGGCTCTTATATCGCTCTCAATTACAGGGTAATTTTTGACAACAGGATTCCCTGGGATGCCTATTTCAGCTTTGATAACCGCTCCATCGTTATGACCGGCGGAAGCTTTGAAAGACACCCTCTGTCCTATTATTTTTTCAATTGGGTAAGAGAACTTGCTTTACTTATATCTGGGGGCAAAATGGACGCTACATTCAGGCTGGCTTTAGCCTGGTTCAGCAATATTATCATCAGCCTCAGTATTCTTCAGGTCTTTAAATATTTAAAGAACGTTATTAAGCTTCCTCCGGCAATTAATTTATTGATCGTTGCTTTTTACAGTATTTTTTCCACCAATATCATCCTTTCATTTACTCCGGAAAATTTCACTTACACCTTATTTCTACTGACTTTATTCCAGCATTATTCTGCCATAAAGCTCAAAAAAGAAGAAAAGATATCCACTATGGCACTGGCATTGGCAGGAATTTCTGTCGGCGGGCTTACAGTAACCAATATCGTTAAGGTTTTTATCCCTGTATTATTTGAAAAGAATCTTTTCAGAAGCTGGAAAAAATTTGGAAATGCGGTTTTCAGAACTTTATTCACTCTAGCCTGCTTTGTGTTTTTTTATCTCAACAGGATTGATTTCAAATATCAGAATATTGCTGAACGGACAGAGAAACAATATGAAAAGTTTTCCAATGTAACATCCACCCCCACATGGGATATGATATCATCCTATTTCTTCGGCGGAAACATCCTGTTTTCCAACTTTATAGTACGGGACAGGCATAATATGAACGGGTTTGAATATAAAGGATTAGTGATGGATGTTTACTCTTCCTGGATTCCTTATGTTTTTATCTCTATATTGCTGATTCTGGTGCTATGGGGCTATTTCAGGAATTTCAGTACCCAGCTGGTTCAAATTATAATGATTTCTTTTTTTGTGGATATCATCATCCATTGTGTGATGAGGTTCGGCCTGCACACCTCATACATCTATGGCGCTCATTTTATTTTTGCATACCCTTTGCTTTTAGGGTGGCTTTATTACTCCTACAGATCATTCCCGAAAATGCTTTCTTTTTTAACCGCTATACTCGGTGTTCTCTTTATTTACCTGGCGGTTAACAATTTTATCAGGATGACTGAGTTTTTTCATTTTATCAATCAGTATTACCAATAAAAAAAGCGGAGAAAATTCTCCGCTTTTAATTTTTTATATCTGGTTTTATTTAGCTTCCGCACAGAAGATCCTGTACTGTACCGCAATTGCCGATTTAAAGTATTCGCGTACCCTCGAAAGGTCTGAAGCAGCGCTTTGCTTTGTAAAATAGCTTCCTGCCAGGATTTTATAATTAGGCCTTAAAGATGCGTCTGTTTCCACTTTCAGGTTTGGGAATCTTCTTCTGAAATAAGCCTTCACCTCATTCGCTTCATCGTTACTTTTTACCGTTGTAATTTGAATCTTATACCCTAAGATCCTTGGGTTTTTCCTGCATACTTCAGCATTGGTCAGCTCTCTATTCGGAACATATATTTTTGTCGGTTTTGTATAGGACTCGTCACTGCCACTATCTCTGGGGGTAGTATTATTTGCCGTTCTCGAACATTTTTCTTCAAGACTTTCCAGTGCATCCTGCACCTTAGGATCCATCGACATGATAAGTTCTGTTCCCGCGAGGGTATCTCTTTTTACAACCTGTTGTGCTTCAATATTATAAAATCCAAACAAAGATAATACTGAAAATATTTTGATAAAATTTCTCATTTAAGCTTATTTCCGCAAATTTATATAAATTAAAAAATTATACCAAACTTGTTTATTTAGAATGAGTACAAATTAAACTTAAATGATATTTTCCCTTTTCTATATGCCGTTAAATTTCTGTTAAAAATGTTATTTTTGCCGAATTGATTAAATGTTCAATAATTTACTAACATAAGATAATTTAAATGATTAGTTGGAGAAAGCATTATAAACAAACGTTGATTGCAATAGGCTTATTGTTATCAACCAGTGCTTCAATTTACGGGCAAGACGGTGATCCTAAAAATGGTGAAAAACTTTTTAAGGCAAACTGTACGGCATGTCACGCTTTAGGAAAACAGGTTATCGGGCCAGATCTAAAAGGTGTTGTAGACAGGTTGAAAACCGAGCAGGGCTTGGATAAAGACTGGCTTCACAAGTGGATCAAAGACAATAAGGCCTTAAGAGCTTCCGGTGACAAATACGCCAATCAGGTTTATGAAAAATTCAATAAGACTGAGATGCTGGTCTTTCCTAATCTTACGGATAAGGATATAGACGACATCTTAGCTTATACAACTAATCCTCCTGTTGAAGAGAAAAAACCTGAAACACCTCCAGGTACTGAAACAACAACAGTAGCCTCAACAGACAAAACCACTACAAATATTGTAATTATTTCACTTTTAGCCATTGCAGGCTTATTGGTTTGGATCCTGTTAAAACTGAGACAATTAGTTAAATTGGGACAGTCTGAGGATCTAGCCGGGCTTAACGAAACCAGAGTTCGTTCTTTCAGTGAAATCTATCAGAAATATCACTATGTAGGCAAAGGATTATTGGCAATTCTTGCTATTTTAGCAACTTATGGAATCTGGAATTGGATTATGTGGATCGGGGTCTATAAAGGATATAAGCCTGAGCAGCCTATCTACTTCTCACACAAGATCCACGCCGGAGAAAACAAAATTGACTGTCAGCTATGCCACTCCAGCGCCAAATACGGTAAAGTTTCCGAAATTCCTTCTATGAATGTTTGTATGAACTGTCACAGAACCATTTCCGAGTACAATGCAGACCACTATATGGAGCCAGGAAAAGATAAGGCATTTTATGATGGTGAGATCCAGAAGATCTATGCGGCAACAGGCTGGGATCCTGCAAAACAACAATATACCGGAAAAACTCAGCCGGTAGAATGGACAAGAATCCACAACATGCCGGATTTTGTATACTTCAACCACTCACAGCACGTTGTAGCAGGTGAACAGGCGATCATCAATTCTTTCAACAAGAAAAATCCAAATAACAAAATAGATGTTGTTTGTAAAGCATGTCACGGAAAAATAGACACAATGAATGTTGTTCAGATGGCTAATGACTTCACAATGGGATGGTGTATTGAGTGCCACAGAACAACTGAAGTTGATATGAACAATGGTTATAATAAAGAATACTTCAAGAATCTACATGACAAGTTGAAAAAACAATACCCTAAAGATGGTGGTAAGATCACTGTAGATGCAATTGGAGGTCTTGAGTGTGGTAAATGTCATTATTAATAACTAAAAAATTAGAAGTATAAATGGCTTCAAACAAAATACAATTCAGAAGTATTCATGAACTTAAAGATCCGGCCTTAAACAATAAGCTGGCTCAGAAAGAGTTTCAGGAAGAAATTCCGGTAGAAGATTTCCTTGGAGATGCTGAACAGAACGGATCAAGTACTTCAAGAAGAGATTTCTTAAAATTATTAGGTTTCTCTACAGCAGCAGTAACTTTGGCTGCCTGCGAAGCTCCGGTAATTAAAACAATTCCTTATGTGGTAAAACCGCATGACATTATTCCGGGAGTTCCTAATTATTACGCTTCCACTTATTTTGACGGTTTTGACTTTGCCAGTGTTTTAGTAAAAACCCGTGAAGGAAGGCCAATCAAAATTGATCCGAACCCGGCTGCAGGTGATTTAGGTAAAACTAATGCAAGAGCACAGGCAAGCGTACTTTCTCTTTATGATAACGATAAAGTAAAACAGCCTAAGCTTGAAGGTAAAGATGAAACTTTCGATAAAGTAGATGATTTTGTTCTTAACGGATTAAATGATGCTAAAACTAAAAACAAAAGAATTGTACTTTTATCTCATTCTTTTGCATCCCCTACTTTCAAAAAATTATTCGCTGAATTTAAAGCAAAATATCCTACCGCTGAAGTAGTAACCTATGACGCTTTCCCGTACTCTGCCGCATTAGATGCTGCACAGGAAGTGTTCGGACAGAGAGCATTACCTGTTTACGATCTTAAAGGAACTGAATTAGTAGTTTCTTTCCAGGCAGATTTCTTAGGAGACTATAATGCATCCAGCTTAGAGACTTCTTATGCAGCAGCAAGAAAGCCGGGTGCTGCTATGTTGAGACACATCCAGGTGGAGTCTAACCTATCATTGACTGGAGCAAATGCTGACTCAAGATACAGATTAAAGCCGAGTGCAATAAACAAAACCCTAAAAGAGGTTTACAGTGCAATTGTAACAGGCGCAGCCCCTTCAGACAAATCTGCTATTGAAATTGTAAAAGAAATACAGGCAAAAGGAAGCAAGGCTGTAGTACTGGCTGACGGCTCTAAAGGTGCTCAGGTTTTAGCACACCTGATCAACCAAAAATTAAGTTCGGTAGCTTTCACAGGTAAAGCTAACCTGCTTAAAGAATTCGACAAAGAAAGATATCAGGATTTTTTAAAATGGATCAATACAGGTCAGGTTGGAGTATTGATTACCAACAATGTAGACCCTATCTATTCTCATAATAAAGGTCAAGACTTCAAAAAGGACCTGGCTGCTAAAAAGGTTGATTGTATAGTTGCAGTTACTGATAAGAAAAATGAAATGTATAAAGCAGCACATGCTGTAATTCCTGTAGCAAACTGGCTTGAATCCTGGGGT
This sequence comes from Chryseobacterium defluvii, assembly GCF_014204415.1. Classification (GTDB taxonomy): domain Bacteria; phylum Bacteroidota; class Bacteroidia; order Flavobacteriales; family Weeksellaceae; genus Chryseobacterium; species Chryseobacterium defluvii_A. The sequence continues at coordinate 390,164 of NZ_JACHLE010000002.1, forward strand.
GATATTGAACCTCAGACAGGAGTATATTCATTAATGCAGCCTACTATCCAGAAAATCTATAAATCAAGACAGATCGAAGAGTCTTTATTGGTTTGGAAGAATGGCAAGAACAATGCGGCTAACAATTATTACGATTATTTAAAAGCAAATGCTTCTTCTTTATTGGGAGGTACTTCTTTCAATAAGGCATTATATAACGGTATCAATACTTCTGCCAATGCTACAGCATTATCTTATGCAGGAGGCAATGCCGCTCAGGCTATTGCTGAATTAAACAGCTTCAAAGCTTCTGATTTAGAATTGGTACTATACACCAAGCCATCAATGGGAGACGGAACCCAGGCCAATAACCCTTGGTTACAAGAGTTACCGGATCCAATCACAAGAATGTCTTGGGATAATTATTTGACTATTTCTCCTAAAGATGCGGAAAGACTAGAGATTGAAAACGATCTTAATGCAAGGATGCAGTTAGACGGTTCAATCGTAAATCTTACCGTAAACGGAGTAAAAATAGAAAATGTTCCTGTATTTATTCAGCCGGGACAGGCTGAAGGGTCTGTGGGTCTTGCACTTGGTTACGGTAAAAAGAATTCCGGGACTACTGCTGATACGGGTGTAAATGCTTATCCTTTATTTGACGGATCTAATTTAGTATTGTCAAACGTTAAATTAGAAAAAACAGGTGAAGAGCATGAATTTGCAGGGATCCAGCTTCAGAATACACTAATGGGCCGTTATGAGATCGCCAGAGAAGTTCCTCTGAATGATTTCTTAACCGTACCATTCGATGATGAACATAAAGGATGGAATAAGCCTTTGGAGTATCATACCATCAGCGGAGCTCTTCCTGCAGGAAAAATTGACCTTTGGGATGCCTTTGATGATACAGATGGTCCTCACTTCAACCTATCGATCGACCTGAACTCATGTACCGGTTGTGGAGCTTGTGTAATTGCCTGTCAGGCAGAGAACAACACCCCGGTTGTAGGTAAAGAAGAGATCAGAATGTCTAGAGATATGTACTGGTTAAGAATTGACCGTTACTACTCTTCTACACAAAAAGTAGAGGTATATGAAGGATTAAAAGAAGGAATGGCTGTTCCTGAATTATATGGAACTGCATTTGGTGACGGAGGTGCATTAAACCACCCTGCGGATAATCCGGATGTGATCTTCCAGCCTGTAATGTGCCAGCACTGTAACCATGCTCCATGTGAAACAGTATGTCCGGTAGCGGCTACTTCACACGGTAAGCAGGGACAAAACCACATGGCTTACAACAGATGTATCGGTACAAGATATTGTGCCAACAACTGTCCATATAAAGTAAGACGTTTCAACTGGTTTACTTATAACTTAAATGACAAGTTCGATTTCAATATGAACAACGATCTTGGAAGAATGGTACTTAACCCGGATGTAGTGGTAAGGACCAGAGGAGTTATGGAGAAGTGTTCTATGTGTATCCAGGAAACTCAGGCTACGATCTTAAATGCTAAGAGAGAAAACAGAACCGTAACAGACGATGAGTTCAAGAAGTCTTGTGCTTGTGCTGCTGCTTGTTCTACAGGAGCAATGACGTTTGGAGACATGAATGACAAAAAATCTGAAGTCAGAAAACTATATTCTGATAACAGGAGATATTATTTACTTGAAGAGATTGGAACAAAACCAAATGTGTTCTATCATGCTAAAGTAAGAAACAGAGTAGAAAAATAAAGTTTAAATAATAAATAGGTAAAAAATGTCAGGACATTACGAAGCTCCGATAAGGGAACCTCTGATTATTGGTCACAAAACTTATCACGATATCACAGAAGATATTGCAAGACCTATCGAAGAAAGAGCAGGTAAACTATGGTGGATCTCACTATATGCGGCCTTAGTTCTATTCATCTACGGATTCGGCTGCATCGCTTATACTATCGGAACGGGTATTGGAGCATGGGGACTTAACAGAACTATTAACTGGGGTTGGGATATTACTAACTTCGTATGGTGGGTAGGTATTGGTCACGCCGGAACCCTAATCTCAGCGGTATTATTATTATTTAGACAACGTTGGAGAATGTCTGTAAACCGTTCGGCTGAAGCGATGACGATCTTTGCGGTAGTACAGGCGGCTATCTTCCCGGTAATTCACATGGGTAGAGTTTGGGTAGGATATTGGGTGTTCCCGTTACCTAACCAGTTTGGTTCTCTTTGGGGGAACTTCAACTCTCCTCTACTTTGGGACGTATTTGCGATCTCTACATATTTCTCAGTATCTACAGTATTCTGGTTTATGGGGCTGATCCCTGACTTTGCAATGATCAGAGACAGAGCTAAAACGCCTTGGACCAGAAAAATTTATACATTCCTTGCATTCGGTTGGGGAGGTAAGGCAAAACACTGGCAGAGATTCGAAGAACTTTCTTTGGTTCTTGCAGGTTTGGCAACTCCGCTTGTATTCTCGGTACACACCACCGTATCCTTCGACTTCGCCACTTCGGTAATTAAAGGATGGCACTCTACCATTTACCCTCCTTATTTCGTTGCCGGTGCGATCTTCTCAGGATTTGCAATGGTACAAACCCTGTTATTGGTTGCAAGAAAAGTGTGCCACCTTGAAGATTACATTACCATGTATCATATTGAAATTATGAACATCGTAATCGTTGTAACAGGAGGTATGGTAACTGTAGCTTATGCTACCGAATATTTCATCGGATGGTATTCCGGATCCAGATATGAAGATTTTACCTATCTTTCTCCGGGTGCTGCAGTAGGACCTTACTGGTGGGCTTTCTGGTCATTGATCATCTGTAACCTTGTTATTCCTGCTTCTTTCTGGGTCAAAAAGGCAAGAACAAACATTATCTGGACATTCATTGTTGCATTAATTATCAACATCGGTATGTGGTTTGAGCGTTTTGATATTATTGTTATCAACCTTTCAAGAGACTACTTACCTGGATCATGGACTATGTTTAAGCCAACGATCATTGATGTGGGTGTATATTTGGGAACTATCGGATTCTTCTCTGTATTGTTCTTATTATACGCAAGAACATTCCCTGTCATTGCACAGGCCGAATTAAAATCGATTTTGAAAATCTCAGGTGAAACTTATAAAGCAAAAGAAGGAGATGAGCACCACTAAAATTGTATACGGACTTTATGCGGACGACGACGATTTAATGAACGGCGTTAAAGCATTCAATGATAAAGGAATTAAAATAAACGAAGTTTATACTCCATTCCCGGTTCACGGACTAGATAAAGCTTTAGGGTTAAAGAAAACAAGGATTTCTGATGCCGCTTTCATTTATGCCTGCTATGGTGTTACCATCGGTGCTACCGTAACGTGGTATGTGATGAATCATGACTGGCCTCAGAATATTGGTGGTAAGCCTGCTTTCGATTGGGGACATAACATGCCCGCATTTGTGGTTCCAATGTTTGAATTAATGGTATTCTGTGCTGCTCACATGATGTCTTTGACATTCCTGGCAAGAAATAAGATGTATCCCGGAGCTCCGGCACAAAACCCGGATCCGAGAACTACCGATGATAAATTCATGATGGAATTTGTAACTGATGATGTAGAATCTGTAAAGCAGTTGCTTATTGAGACCAGAGTTGAAGAAATAACTGTTAAAGACGCTTAAAATGGAAAAGAATGTATTAAAAATTACAGCAATTTTAGGTTTAACAACAGTTTTACTTAATTCTTGCGGACCAAAAGAAAATACACCACTGGTATATTTCCCGGATATGTATTTCCCGGTAGCTTATGATCCTTTGATGAAAGCTCAGGACGCTTATTCCGATCATGAAAATGAAATTCCTGCTTTTGTTAAAAATAATGGAGCAACAGGTCTTGTTCCTGTGGAAGGATCTGTAGCCCAGAATAAAGACGGGGTTTTCGAAGAAAGCCTCCTTCCTAAAAATGTAGATGAATACAATAAAGGATATGACGCATCGAAAACAATGACTGCCTCACCTTTAAATCCGGCCAATGCTGCCAAAGATATAGAAAGGGGTAAATTTTTATTTGAAAGAACCTGTGCTGCCTGCCATGGTGTAGGTGGAGACGGACAGGGACCAATTGTTCAAAGCGGAGCATATTCAGGAGTTCCTAATTATGCAGACAGAGAAATTACTGTAGGATCTGTTCATTATGTATTAACAAACGGTAGAAACGCAATGGGTTCTTATGCAGGACAGCTTACACCCGGAGACAGATGGAGAGTGGCAATGTATGTAATGAATGCATTTAAGAAGAATGCTGCTGCTCCTGCAGCTACGGCAACCAAAACAGATTCTACCGCAACTAAAAAATAAGAAAAGAAATGTATAGTTTTTCACCAAAATTAAAATCAACTTCTATAATACTCCTTGTTGTAGGTTTAGTTTTATTTGCTGTTGGTTTCTTTATGAATAAAGGGATCTCTACAGAACAAATTGAACATATGATGGAGGCTGTTCATTCTTCAGGACATGATGCTCCTACCCATTCAAGCCAGATGGTAGGCCCTCAGGATCATGAGGCTCATTTGGAACATGCTTCACTGCAGATCCACAATCAGCCTTTGGCAGCCATACATTTTGTAGCTGTATTTTTCTTTGGAGTTAGCTGCTGTGTATTATTCTTCTATTCTATTCAGCATGCCGCCCATGCAGGTTGGCCAATCATCATTACCAGAGTAATGGAAGCTATTGCTTCTTATATTCCTTGGGGAGGTGCTATTCTGATCATCCTTATGTTACTGAACATTTTTCATTATGGTCACCTGTTCCATTGGATGGACCCTGAATTGACAGACCCTGAATCAGCACATTTTGATGTGATCTTATTTGAAAAGAAAAGATTCTTAAATATTCCTTTCTACGCTTTCAGAACTATTCTTTACGTAGTGGGAGCCTCATTCTTTGCATGGAAACTTAAGGCTCAGTCTAAAAAAGTAGACGAAACCAAATCAAGAGTAGACTACCAAATGCTTTACAGATGGGCTGTAGGATACATTGTATTCTTCGGGTTCTGTTCTGCAGCGTGGGCTTGGGACTGGTTGATGTCCATAGACCCTCACTGGTATTCTACAATGTATATCTGGTATTCAATGGTGAGCTGCCTTTCAAGTGGGATCGCGGTGATCATTCTTCTGAGTGTTTATCTTAAGAAAAATGGTTTCCTTCCACAGTTCAATGACAATCACTTACACGATTTAGGAGTATTCCTTTTCGCAACAAGTATGCTTTGGACGTATACATGGTTTGCTCAGTTCATGCTTTACTGGTATGCTAACGTTCCTGAAGAGGTTAACTATTTCTTCGGAAGATTTGAGCACTATTCACCTACTTATCTGCCGATGCTTATCATCAACTTCTTATTGCCATTATTGGTATTAGTAAGCAGCAGCATCAAGAGAAACTATAAAGTAGTAACCACAATGGCTGTAGTTGTTCTTTTAGGCCACATTCTGGATTACTTCAATATGGTAATGCCGGGAACAGTAGGTCCATACTGGAAAACTCCTGAAGTATTCATTTTAATATTAGGAGCTCTTCTATTTGTAGCAGGATTGTTTATGTTTACTGTATTAACGGCTTTGTCCAAACTGAAACTTATCCCTACAGGAAACCCTTACTTACATGAATCTGAAATTTATGAGTATCCTTTCTAAGGGCTTGTAACAAAATATAATTATAAAAGACTGATTTTTCAAGAATCAGTCTTTTTTTATGGGGAAAAATTAATTCTCCAGGCAACCAATTCAAGATTTCCCCGTCTTATAGTTAGAATCAATTTTTTCACTGTTAAAATAATATCCTATGAAAAGAAATTATATACTGCAAATCTTATTTGTTTTAATGTTCGGTTGGGTACAGGCACAATCCATTACATTTGTCTCTGAAAAAACCAATAATCCATTGCCGAAAGTTTCCGTGTTCGGAAAAGACGGAAGCATACTGGCTTATTCAGATATTGACGGAAAAATTGAAAAATCACTTTTGAAACCCGATCAGGAAAAATTTCAGCTGATATACGATAATTTTCCTGTAGGAACTTTTTCATATTCTGATTTTGACAAAGGAGTCATTAAAATTAACGATCGTGTAAAAGATATTGAAACGGTTGTCATCAAAAACAATAAACCTGCAAAGTATATTTTTGTAAAGGGGAATTTCAACACCTACGTAACAGTCAATAACAAACTGAATTGCTATGCTGATGGAGTTGTCACTTACATTTTCGACAACAAAACAAAAAAATTGAAGAGTAAAAATATTGAACAATACAGAATTTTCCGTCTTGAAGATCCAAAAAATGAAAAGAAATTAACTGCAACCTGGGACTATGATTCGTCATTAGAGGTTCCGGAAATGAAAAATGTTGGAAATCTTCAAGAGTATAAAAAGAAAAATGCAAAGTTCAGAGAATTAAAAGGTAACCGAAAAGATGAATTGGAAATTACCGGAGAATATCTCCAGAAAAAAGAATTTGCTTTTTTAGGATTCAGGTTTTTTGACTTAAGAGGAATTTTGAATATTGCTTATGAAAAAGACTCCAAAAAAACATTGAGAGATCTCCTTGAATATAATGAGATCAGTTTCTTAAAATTGAAGCACAAAAGTGAAGAAAGCTACAACCAGCTCATTGCCTATAATAATTTTTATACAACAGAAGTTAATTTTAGCAATGAAAATGATATTGACAAAGTAAAATTTGATACGGATAAAAGCAACTATAAAAATTCGTTCTGGACAGATTCTTCGTTTCCAAATATGCAGACCATCTTTAGCTCTTACTTCAAAGGTGATCTAAAAGAGCAACAAAATAAAAAATAAAACCTCAGATAGTAAAGGTTTTTATTAAATTTGTAGCAAACCAAATAAAATGAAAAAGTTTTCTTTTCTTTTAATTTTCAGTTTGCTGCTTTTCACGGCATGTAAGAAAGACCATGTGGATGCCACCAGTACAAAGACCTTACAGTCCAGTATCAATGATATGGCCTCCAGCCTTCCGACTATTAAACAGATAAAATTCAATGAAGCTTTATATATTCTAAAGACTTTCGGAGTGGAAGCCGAAGGGGATATCAACGAACTGAAAGCCCTTGGTAAGCTCATCAACGGAAAAAAAGTTCCTGAGATCATGTCCCTGGCTGACCAGGTAGCTCAAAAAAACGGAATTGAATGGGCCAGCACCACTCCCCCTTCATTAGGAGAAATGAATATTTTCGGGGATGAAACGGCAAAAGAAAGTGATCCTAATGATGTAAAAGCAAGCTCATTAAGCCTTGCTACACAACCTACAGGTGATGACGGAACCGGAGCTCCTACAGCCATACAGATCATTCCAAGGCTGGTAGATAATACCGGAAAACCCGTTGCCTTTACCGGTGCCGGTCTAGAAGCAACCCTGGAAGTGTTCAGTAATGGTGTAAAACTGTCAACTGCAAAAAATCTTATGCAGGATAACAATTTCAGAGGATTTAATTTAAAATTCTCGTCTATCCCTGCTTCAAAAGTAGTAGATAATAAAATCGATATCACAGTATCCGTAAAAACTACGGCAAAGACCTTTAAGATGTCAAAGATCGGGCTGGAAGTAAACCCTTCTGCATTGAAGGTTCCTGCTCCGCCTAAAGTTGACTCAGCAACAGTGGTTCAGGATCCTGCAATTGATCCAAATAATCCTGTGGCAACACCCCCCACAGATCCTACGACAGGTACTGCTCCTGCCACACCAAAACAGCCTGCCGATCCAAAAGCTACGGTAAGCAAATTCTTAAACAACGTCAGTGCACAAAACCTTACGGCCGCATTTGATGCTTCCAGCAACCCAAACTGGGGAAGCTATGAGTCTTTCTCAAATCCGACATCAGGTTTCGGATCTGTAAAAAGTGTAAGTGTAAAAAATATTACCACCGGCGCATCCAATACCAATAATGCCAGCGTAAATGCGACTTACGATGTGACCGATAAAAACGGAAAGGTGACCGCTCTGAAAGTGACATTCGGGCTTAAAAATGTAAACGGAGACTGGAAAATTTCCAGCTATAAAATAAACCCGTAAATGGCTTCACAGGAACTCATTCAGAAACTGGAAAAAACCATCGAGAACATTCCTGATTTTCCCATTCCGGGGATTCAGTTTAAAGATATTTCCCCCATATTCCTTAATCCTAAGCTGTATGAAGAAGTTATTGAAGACCTCGTTGCTTTCAGTAAAGGAAAAGTGGATGCAGTCTGCGGAATAGAAAGCCGCGGCTATCTGTTCGGGATTGCTATCGCGGTTGCTTTAGAAGTTCCGTTTATCCTCATCAGGAAAAAAGGTAAACTTCCTCCTCCCGTTATTTCAGAAAAGTATGACCTGGAATACGGAAGTGCAGAGATCGAAACCCGTGAAGGACAGATCCAAAAAGGACAACGCATCCTGATCCATGATGATCTCCTGGCAACAGGCGGAACTACGGAAGCTGCAGCCAAACTGGTAGAGAAACAAGGGGCTAAAGTTTGCCAGTTCAGTTTTTTAATCGGACTGAGAGGATTAAAAGGTGATGAAAGGCTAAAAAAATTCAATGCCGGGATCTATCATATTCTGGAATATTAGGCTAAATAATATTTAATATATGCTTCTATAATTCGACTCCACTCAGCAATGACAAGGGTATGAACCCTCTGAAAAGTTGATATCAGAGATGTTACACCAGGCAGACCCGAAGTGTTTTCATTATTAGAACCTCCTGTTTACATTTTATTTCTACTCCGATTTTCTAGTGTTATTTTCATTAAACATACAGTTTGTCATGCTGGAAGCATCTCTATACAATATAAATTTCTTCAAATGACAAACGGAATTTCACTACAAAAAATAAGAACAATAAATTTAAACAAGCTCTTAACATTTGATAATTCACAACATTTTCAGAATAATACATCAAACTATTTTGTAAATCATTCAGAAACAATTAAATTTGCAGTTCAATTTTTAAGAATTTATGGCAAAAATTACAAAGAATGCTCAGAACGAACAAGAAGGTAAAGAAACAGTGGAGTTTTTTAAAGATCTCGACAGAGAAGCTTTAAATACGGAAAGATTTCTTGAAAGATATTCCAAACCATTAGGTATCATCTTTGGTGTCCTGATATTAGCTGTTTTAGGATTTTTCGCTTACAAGCAGTTTGTAGTAGCTCCTAAAAATGCTGAAGCAATAAAAAGCTTCCTTGCCGCACAAAAAAATCTGACTGAAGGTAAAAATAAAGAGGCTTTAGGCGGGAAATCTGCTGCAAACCCAGGATTTGTAGGAACCTATAACGAATATTCTTCTACCAATATCGGTAAACTTTCTGCATACAATGCAGGCTTATTGAAATTCAAAGAAGGTAAATTCCAGGAAGCCTATGACCTTTTAGACAAATTTTCGTCTGATAACAAAACAATGACTGCCATGAAATACGGAGCAATGGCAGACGCAAAATCAGGACTTAATAAGAACGATGAAGCTCTAAGTCTTCTGGATAAGGCCGCTACGGCTTCTGATGATCCTTATACTTCTTATTACTTTACGAGAAAGGCAGGTATCCTGGCTTTAGGGTTAAAGAAAAATGCTGAGGCTAAAAAATATTTTTCCGCTATTGACGAAAAGTATCAGGATTATGACAACGGAATGTCTGACTCTTATATTGAAATGACTAAATATTACTAAAACATGGCAACAGTTAATCTTTCTGATTACAAGCCACTTCATATAACCAATGCCGAAGATTTTTCTATCGGCATTGTTTTTTCTGAGTGGAATGATTTTGTAACTTACAATCTTCGCGATGCTGCATTGGAGATCCTTGAAAAGGAAGGCGTAAAATCCGGAAACATTAAGCTTTTTCCTGTTCCGGGAGCATTTGAATTAAATTATGCCAGCATGCAGCTTTGCAAAGAACGAAAGTATGATGCCGTCATTGCCATCGGATGTGTCATTCGTGGGGAAACCCCTCATTTCGATTACGTATGCTCAGCTGTAGCACAGGGAATTAAAGATTGTAATATACTGACCGATACTCCAACTATTTTCTGTGTTCTGACTGATGATACCAAAGAGCAGTCCATAGCAAGAAGCGGTGGCGATCTGGGCAATAAAGGAGTGGAAGCCGCTGTTACCGCCTTAAGGATGATTGATTTTAAAAAGAAATTGTCATCCGATAAAAAAGGAAATATTGGCTTCGGAAACTCTTAGAATGTGAATATATCAACTTTGTAGATAAATAAAGGACTATTAAAAAATAGTCCTTTTTTGTTTGGCGATACGCCGCTCACATCTTTTAATTGGAAAAAATATAAATTATTCAACAATAGTTCGTTTTTTATTTTTATCGTCAAATAAATCTGCACAAAAACTATCTTTGTGAAATTAATAAATAGTTAATCTAAATGTTTCTTCAAAAAGCAAAGCCTTTTATATATTTAGGAGTTTTTTACCTCATCATTTCCTTAGTCATACGGGTGATATTTCTCTTTCATCCCATTACTACTGTAAATTTCGGTATCTTTGAGATCATAAAGATCTTATTGCTGGGGATGGTAAACGATATCTTTGTTTTTATCCCTGCAAGCTCATTTTTGGTTCTTTATTTTTTATTTCTTTCCGACTCAAAATACAAAAACCCATACGGACAGATTATTTTAGGAGCTTTAACACTTCTTTTTCTTTACATATTGGTCATTCCCAATAATATATTCAGGCAATACGGAGGCTCCGTAACAAAGATCGTCCTTATTTTTGTCGGAATTAAAATGTTCTTTTTCGGACTGATGTTTTTTCTGCCATCCAAACGAATAAGGATCCGTAATATCCTTTACTTTATCATTATACTGCTTTATGTACTCTCAATAGTATTCAATTCAGTCAGCGAATATTTCTTTTACAATGAATTTGGGGTACGTTATAATTTCATTGCCGTGGATTATCTTATTTATACCAATGAAGTAATCGGGAATATCATGGAAAGTTATCCTGTAGCCCCGCTTTTCATCGCTATCTTCGTGGTAACGGGAAGTATTACATGGCTGATCTTTAGGAAAACAAAAAACGAGCTTTTAACACTCCCCGATTTAAAACAGAAATTCGCTTTATTAAGCATTTATATTGTAACCGTTGGCATTAGCTTCATCATTCTTCCGGCTATCGGGAAAATAAGGTCTTCCAATGTTTTCGCAAATGAGGTCCAGGCGAACGGTATTCCTAAATTCTATTGGGCGTTTACACATAACGAGCTTGACTATTTCCAGTTCTATTCACAGATTGGTCAGAAACAGGCAGATGAGCTGTTTTTAAGCCAATATCCTGAACAGGCAGTGATGAGAAAAATTGTTTCAGGACAGCCGGAAATAAAAAAGAATGTTGTGCTGATCTCCATTGAAAGCCTGTCGGCAGATTTTATGGAACATTATGGAAACACCCGGAAAGTCACTCCGTTTCTTGACAGCCTGGCCAGCCAATCATTAATGTTCACCAATTTATACGCTACAGGAAACAGAACGGTACGTGGCCTGGAGGCTTTAACCCTCTGCATTCCACCTACCGCAGGAGAAAGCATCATTAAAAGGGATAATAATAAAAATAAATTCACAACAGGAAGTGTCTTTAAATCTAAAGGATATGATGTGAAATTCTTATACGGCGGCTACAGTTATTTCGATAATATGGAAGATTTCTTTGGTGGAAACGGCTATGATATTGTGGACAGAAATAATTTCAGACCGGAAGAAATTACATTTGCCAATGTATGGGGCGTAGCCGATGAGGATATGGCTAAAAAAGCCATACAGGTAATGAATGCTGAGGCAAAATCCGGAAAGCCCTTTTTTAACCATTGGATGACGGTTTCCAACCACAGACCTTTCACATATCCTGATGGGCGAATTGATATTCCCGGCAATGCAAAATCCCGTGATGGAGGCGTAAAATACACCGACTATTCGATCAGAAAGTTTTTTGAAATGGCCAAAAAGCAGGATTGGTATAAAAATACCGTCTTTGTGATCATTGCTGACCATTGTGCTTCCAGTGCGGGAAAAACTGAACTTCCGGCCGATAAATACAGAATACCGGCCATGATCTTCTCAGAAGGTCTTATCCAGCCTCAGAAATTTGATAAGCTGATGTCCCAGATCGACGTTATGCCTACACTCTTCGGAATATTGAACTTTAACTACACTTCTAAATTTCTGGGTCAGGATGTTTTCAAGAGAGAATTCCGGCCTAAAGCTTATATAGCAACCTATCAGGATTTAGGATTGATAAAAGACAAGCACTTGACCATCATTTCTCCTGTAAGAAAAATAAAACAATATCTACTGACCCCGGAAAAAAGTAAATTAGCTCCCGAATTCAATATTTATTATACTGAAAAACTTCTTAAAAATCCGGATCAGATATTGGTGAACGAGACTATTTCTGCCTATCAGTCTACTTCCTACTGGCTGAAGAACAATCAGCTTAACCGTTGATCAGGTGCGGTATAAAACGGCTCTGGTTATTCGTGATCAGATTCACACTTTCCCTGACCCCGATCCCCGCAGGCTCCTGTCCGATGATCCAGCTTCCGATCACGGGATAATTCCCGTTAAAATTAGGGAGGTTGAATAACTGCTGATAAATAAAACCTTCTTTACCATATGCCCCGGTATTTTGTTCTATCGGAAAATTATCCTTATACAGTGTTACATTTGCCCCTTCTCTTGAATAAACAGGTTTCTTCACAAAATCTTTCAGGTTCCTCTGTTCAAAATAAGACTCCAGCAGATAAGGATGACCCGGATATAATTCCCAGAGAACCGGCAAAATAGCCTTGGAGGAGAGAAGAACTTTCCAGGCAGGCTCGATCCACTGGGATCTGAAACCGTTTTTCACCAGTTTTTCACCAAATCCGTCTTCAAGAATCCACTCATACGGATACAGTTTGAAAATGTACTCCATGATGCTCCTGTCTCCGGCAATAAATTCTTCAATATCTTCTGCCCAGCCAATATCCTGAATGGGAATGAATTCCGTTTCAAACCCTGCCTGTGTTGCACAATCACGGATATATTCCACATTCGTAACATCCTCAATATTGGTAAGTGATGAAAAATAGATGTAATGCGGATTCATATAGTTTTTAAGGTACTTCCAGTAATCGATCAGTTTTTCATGGATCGAATTGTACTGGTCTTTGTCCGGAAACAGCTCCTGAAGCCAGTACCACTGAATAACGGAAGCCTCATACAATGAGGTGGGTGTATCTGCATTAAATTCCAATAATTTAAGATTTTCACCGTCAAACCCAAAATCAAATCTCCCGTAAACTGACGGATGATCCTCTTCCCAACTTGTTATGATATAATTTCTGAACCATTCCGGAATATTGAATCTGTACCAAAGGTTTTTAGCAATTATATGATCCACAGCTTCCAGGCACATTTGCCATAATTCAGAAGTTGCAGTCTCTATTAGGCTGATCTCATGCAAAGGGAATTCATAGTAATGGCTCTCATCCCAATACAGTCCTTCCAGGGAATGATATCCAAACCCAAGGCTTTCAAGTTTATGTTCCCAATTTTTACGGATCTCTGATGGTATTCTCTTCATAATTATGATGATGCTCTAAATCCGCTTTTTCCCAAGCCTCCTCTTGCAATATTTCCCTTATAAGTATTTCTTCCAAGATTGGATTTCGCACTTATGGCGTCGCTGTAATACCCAGCTTTCTGATAAGCGCCATTATTATAAAATCCATAAGGCCTGAAAGCATGGTACAGGAAAAAACCAGGCATAAAACCGTGAGTTCTTGTGTAGGATGCAGTAGTATCAGATCTCATGTACACCTTCTTCTCATTCTTCAGCTGTTCTTTTGGCTTATTTTGAGAACAGGCGGCAAGAATACCGGTTACAAAAAGTAATTTTACAGAACTTGACTTTTTCATTATCATTGAACCGTTATAAAAAATTCATAATCCTTTTTGACTTTTGCAGTATGTTCATAACCATCTTTATCACCTACAACCATCATAGTATCTTCAAGACTTGGAATAGTATCCCTTTTAATAATCTCTTTGAAAAGCTTATTATTTTTCCATATCTTATGCTTGGTAATAAGAACATCTGCAGTATCCATATGCTGAACCGAAAGCTCAGTTTCAATAGATGCTTTTTTATCCACGCTCCCCACTGTATCTTCTGCAGGCTTTTTTTTACTGCATGCCATTAAAGCAATCATACCGGTCAATAATAAAAAGCCAAGTTTAATTTTTCTCACTTTAATTGTAATTTTTCACAAAAGTAGTTATTTAATAATGATATTAATTTTAAATTTACAAGCGAAAAAATTATTTTACTATGAAATGGACAGACGACAGAAGTGGTAATGTGGAAGACAGGCGTGGGCTGGGTAGCGGTGGTGCTATCGTAGGCGGTGGGCTTGGAACCCTTATTATTGCTGCAATTATATTTTTCCTGGGCGGAGACCCTTCATCCATCCTTTCTTCAGGAGTTGGAAGTAGTTCTACACAAACCGAGCAAAGGCAATTAAATGCCAATGAGCTTAAAATTCGTGAATTTGTGCAAATGATCACCGCTGAAAATGAGCAGACCTGGAACAAAATTTTCGCAGAGAACGGGATGCAGTACCGTCCGGCAAGGGTAGTCCTGTTTGAAGATACTACACAATCAGGATGTGGTACAGCGCAATCTGCAATGGGACCTTTCTACTGCCCGGCAGACCAGACGGTTTATATGGATATGAGTTTCTTCAAAGAATTACAGCAAAGATTTGGTGCCCAGGTGACTGAGTTCTCTATTGCATACGTTATGGCACACGAAATGGGGCACCATGTTCAAACCCTATTAGGAACTACACAGAAAGTAGATGCATTAAGACGAAGCGGGAGATATTCCGAAGCTGATATGAACAGGGTTTCGGTGGCTACCGAACTACAGGCAGATTTCTATGCCGGGCTTTGGGCCAGACAAACGGATAGCAGGGAGCATATTCTGGAGCCGGGAGATATTGAATCGGCTATCAGTGCGGCTCAGGCCGTAGGTGATGATAACATCCAGAAAAGGTCTCAGGGATATGTGGATCAGGAAAGCTTTACACACGGTTCATCAGCACAGCGTAAAGAATGGTTTATGAAAGGCTATAACACAGGAGACATCAGACAAGGTGATACTTTTAACCAGCTTTTAAAATAAGTCTATTTACCATATAAAAAAACCCTGAAATGTTGTTTCAGGGTTTTATTTTTACTATTGCAATTCGATCGGATTACTGTTTCTCTTAACCTCTTCTTTTATCCTCTCCTCCATTCTTTTTCTCATTTCTGCCGGATTTTGATTTCCGCCACCAAATCCACCGCCGCCACGGTTTCCTCCGCCACCGCCTATCCTCATTGGCCCGGCCCCACCGCCGCTACTTTGGGCGATGAAAGACATAGGGTCATCCAGAAATTTTTTCTGCTGCTTCACAAAATCCACTCTCTTGACTTTTATGGTATTTCCAAACTGATTCAAACCCGGAAGCTCATCAATTTTATAGTTTTTCATCAGGTCAAAAGAATAATCCCCCTGATCATCTTCCACTTTAACAATTAAACCCGGAAGCCCTCCAAATTTATAAGGCCCATCCTGATAAGGAAGATCTGTAGTGAACCAGGCCGTCCATTTCCGTCCTGCAAAATCCGTTTCTGCCTTCTGAACCTTATACTCCCCTATTTTTGTAGTTTCCGGAAGAATCTTCCAGTTTAAGGAGCGATCTTCCTCATAAGAATAAATATACCTTCCCAGTCTGTCCTTAAAGACTGTTTTTTGATCCGTCTTATCCTTTTCAACCGAATAATTAATATTTGATCTCAATGTTTCCATCTGATCCCTGTTAATACTTCCTCTTCCGCCGCCACCCTGAAATGCCCGCTGCATAATGGAATCCCTTTTATACCTGTTCTCAGAGTAAAAAAGAGACTTTTCCGCAGAAATGTCTAAATAAGCATTCTCTGTTTTTATCTCATTTTTATTGGATGCATCCGGCTTCATTGTCACCTGGTAGACAAACCTGTTCGCTTGTGCAAAAACATTCTGCATAAACAGTGCTAAAGCAATAATGCCAATTCTCTTCATTTTAAAATTATTTATTGTTTGGATTTCAAAAGATTATCAAAGTTAAAGCTATCAATAATAAAAATCGATAAAATAAAAATGTTGATTTTTATTTCCTAATTATTGTTCGTAGTTTTGCATAATTAAATCATTCTAAATAAATACAATGATAAAAGTATCAGATCATGCAAAGGCAAAAGCTGTTCAACTGATGACAGAAGACGGCTTTAACCCTGCTGAAGACTATATAAGAGTGGGGGTGAAAAGTGGCGGGTGCTCCGGTTTAGAATATGTTTTGAGGTTTGACAACGAAAAAACAGATACTGACCAGATTTTTGAAGACAATGGGATCAAAATCATTGTAGACAAAAAATCGATCCTTTACTTAGCGGGAACCATTTTAGAGTATTCCGGAGGATTAAACGGAAAAGGATTTGTTTTTAACAATCCGAATGCATCCAGAACGTGCGGATGCGGAGAGAGTTTCAGTCTTTAAGATAAATTAAAAGATTTAGAAATTCATAGATTTAGATAATTATGAAGTACACAGAAGACGACCTGCGTGTCGATTTAGAAAATAAAAAATACGAGTTCGGATGGGAAACGAAGATTGATTATGAAGACTTCCCGATCGGCTTAAATGAGGATATCATCCGTGCCATCTCTGCTAAAAAAGAAGAGCCGGAATGGATGACAGAATGGCGTCTGGAATCTTTCAGGATCTGGCTGAAAATGGAAGAACCTACATGGGCGAATATTAAGTATGAAAAGCCTGACTTTCAGGCTATTCGTTATTATGCTGCCCCCAAAATAAAACCGGAACTGGCAAGCCTGGATGAGGTGGACCCGGAATTATTAAAGACTTTCGAAAAGTTAGGAATTAATATCGAGGAACAAAAAAGGCTTTCAGGAGTTGCGGTTGATATTGTAATGGACTCTGTCTCAGTAAAAACAACATTTCAGGACACATTGGCGGAAAAAGGAATTATTTTCTGCTCGATCTCTGAAGCGATCAGAACCCATCCTGATTTAGTAAGAAAATACCTTGGAAAAGTAGTTCCGAGAGGAGACAACTTTTATTCGGCACTAAATTCTGCCGTATTTTCTGACGGAAGTTTCTGCTATATCCCGAAAGGCGTAAGATGCCCGATGGAGCTCTCCACATATTTCCGTATCAATCAGGCAGGTACAGGGCAGTTTGAAAGAACCCTTGTTATTGCTGATGAAGGAAGCTATGTTTCTTATCTTGAAGGGTGTACTGCCCCGTCAAGAGATGAAAATCAGCTCCACGCTGCCGTTGTGGAATTAATCGCACTGGATAATGCTGAAATCAAATATTCAACCGTTCAGAACTGGTATCCGGGGAATGAAGAAGGAAAAGGAGGGGTTTTCAACTTTGTGACGAAAAGAGGGCTTTGTGAGAAAAATGCAAAAATCTCCTGGACCCAAGTAGAAACAGGTTCTGCCGTAACATGGAAATATCCTTCGTGCATTCTGAAAGGAGACGGTTCTATCGGAGAATTCTACTCTATTGCGGTGACCAATAATCACCAATATGCAGATACGGGAACAAAAATGATCCATATCGGAAAGAATACAAAGTCAACGATCATTTCTAAAGGTATTTCGGCTGGGAAATCCAATAACTCATACAGGGGACTGGTAAAAGTAATGCCTTCTGCCAAAGGAGCCAGAAACTTTTCTCAGTGCGATTCCCTATTGATGGGCAATGAATGTGGCGCACATACTTTCCCTTATATTGAGATCAAAGATCCTTCTGCACAGCTGGAGCATGAAGCTACAACCTCAAAAATCGGGGAAGACCAGATCTTCTACTGCAACCAGAGAGGGATAGATACGGAAAGAGCCATTGCTCTGATCGTAAATGGCTTCAGCAAAGAAGTTTTAAATAAACTTCCTATGGAGTTTGCCATCGAGGCTCAGAAATTACTAGAGATTTCATTAGAAGGCTCCGTTGGATAATTAAAAATGAGGTAATTTGAGAATGTGATAATCAGGTAATGAAAGAAAATATAATTTTAAGTAAAACATTCAATTTTTCATTACTCATTATTAAATATTGTGAATTACTTCATGAACAAAAAAGGTTTGTCATATCAAACCAGCTTTTAAAATCAGGAACATCGATTGGAGCCAATGATAAGAGAAGCACAAAATTCAGAAAGCAAAAATGATTTTATACATAAATTCAAAATTGCAGCAAAAGAAATAGAAGAAACAAATTATTGGTTACTTTTATGCAAGCATTCTGAAAATTACCCTAATTGTGATGATTTGCTTGAACATTTAAAAGAAATTGAAAATATTACAAATAAAATAATAATTACATCAAAAATGAGATAATTTGAGAATAAGATAATTTGAGAATCGTAGTTTACATTTGCATTCTTCCTCTATTACCTAATTACCATATTATCTAATTATCATATCAGATTTATGTTAGAAATAAAAAACTTACACGCCAGAATTGAAGATGGTGCAGAAATTTTAAAAGGAATCAATCTTGAAATAAAACCAGGTGAAGTTCACGCTATTATGGGACCGAACGGAGCCGGAAAATCTACTCTTTCTTCTGTAATTGCAGGAAAAGAAGACTATGAAATTACGGATGGGGACATTATTTTCGATGGAGAGAATATTAATGAAGATGCTCCTGAGGACAGGGCGCATAAAGGGATTTTCCTTTCTTTTCAGTATCCGGTGGAAATTCCGGGGGTTTCTGTAACCAATTTTATCAAAGCGGCTCTGAATGAAAACAGAAAAGCAAACGGATTAGAAGAAATGCCTGCCAAAGAAATGTTAGGAATGATCCGTGAAAAGTCTGAAAAATTAGGAATTAAAAAAGATTTCCTTTCCAGATCTTTAAATGAAGGATTTTCCGGAGGTGAAAAGAAGAGAAACGAGATCTTCCAGATGATGATGCTTAATCCCAAACTGGCTATTCTTGATGAAACAGATTCAGGACTAGATATTGACGCTTTAAGAATTGTTGCAGATGGTGTCAACACATTTAAAAATGAGGGAAATGCCGTTCTTCTGATTACTCACTACCAGAGATTGCTTAATTATATCCAGCCTGATTTTGTTCATGTTTTAGCAGATGGTAAGATCATTAAAACAGGTGATAAATCTCTGGCGTTAGAGCTTGAAAGCAAAGGTTACGACTGGTTATTGAATTAATCATCGCGCATATTATCTGGGATTTCCCACATGATAATAAACGGATAATCCGTAAAAATTAAAACAAATTATTTTAAAATATATAAATAAGGTGTGATGGCCGAAATATCAGTAATGGCTTTATACGAACAAATTACAGACAACCACGGTAAATTTCTGGAGAGTCTTCGTCACAGGTTTTTAGACGAAAGCAGAAAGGCAGCTCTTCAAAGATTTGAAACCGCTGGTTTTCCGACCAAAAAAGACGAAGAATATAAATATACCAACCTAAAGGAGATCACTGAAAAGGAATATAATTTCTTTCCGAAAGAAAGTCACAATATCACCAAAGAGCAGTTAGACCAGCTGCATTTGGGAGAAGAAAATTTTGACTGGATCGTTTTTGTAAATGGTAAACTTCATAAAGAGCTATCAAAGATCTCTATTGAAAATGTAGAATTTCTTTCATTCAACTATGCTTTGAATGATGAAAAGCATAAAGAGGTTTTTGATACTTATTTCAATACGATTGCTTCCCAAGGCTCTGCTTTCATCAATTTGAATCTAGCCTACTGCAAATATGGTTTTTTCCTGAAAGTGCCTAAAAATGTAGTGATTGAAAAACCAATTCACATTTTCTATCTTTCACAAAATCAGGAGGAAAATACGTTCTACAATACAAGAAATTTATTAATTGTAGAAGACGGGGCCAAAGTGGAGGTCATTGAAAGCCATCATAATTTTGATGATACCTTCGTATTGACGAACTCTGTGACTGAAATTTTCACGTATCCCAATGCAAAAGCAGACTGGCATAAACTCCAGAATGATAATGATACCTCCTATCTGATCGACAATACCTTTGCAAAACAGGAAAAAGACAGCTTAACGACTGTGAATACCTTCTCTTTTGGAGGTAAACTGGTAAGAAACAACCTGGATTTTATTCATAACGGACAGAATATCAATTCTTTCATGAACGGGATCACTATTATCGGGAAAGACCAATTAGTAGATCATCATACGGCAGTGCATCATAACTTTCCCAATTGCGAAAGTTATCAAAACTATAAGGGTATCTTCGGGGACAATGCCCACGGTGTTTTCAATGGAAAGGTTTTTGTAGATAAGGTAGCTCAAAAAACAAATGCTTACCAGCAAAATAATAATGTGCTTTTAAATGAAGGCGCCACCATTGATACCAAACCTCAACTTGAAATTTTTGCGGATGATGTAAAATGTTCTCACGGCTGTACTGTAGGACAATTGAATGAAGACGCCTTATTTTATTTAAGGGCAAGAGGTATCTCCAAAAAAGAAGCGCAAGCTTTACTTTTATATGCATTTGCCAATGACGCCATGCAGAACATTGACATTGAGCCTCTTAAAGAAAAAATATCGAAACTATTGGCTGAAAAGCTGAATGTAGATATTGAGTTTTAAGATAGATAATTGATAATCAAAAAGCACTTCCGGCGGAAGTGCTTTTTGATTTCAGTCCTGATTAATTATTTTAACCAAGACTGATTATCTTTTTTAGAAGAACGCTTTACTCCATTATCAATATTATATGCCAGACCAACACCTAAAGTCTGCTTCAGCTGCGTTCGCTTGATCTGGTTATGGTCATACAGCAGGTCCAGGGTTATATTCGATGAAATATATTTGTTGATCTTCATATTTAAGACTGCCCCATAGGCAAGAACCAGCCTTTCCGGATGATCCAGATAGTTTGAAAATACAGAAGCCGTATTTGTCAGGTTAATATTCTCCATAAGTTTCACCTTATAAATAGCTGTTCCTAAGAAACCGAACTGGAATAATGATGAATCCCCGTCATTTTTTAATCCGTATGTTCCTGCTTTCTGTAAATCTTCATCCAGAACAAAGGTCCATCTTGCATTGGCAGGACGCAGAGTCATTGTAAAGTTATCATTAGGACGATAAGTAACCCCGGCACCTACATTCACATATCCAGGAGCCATAAAGTTTGAAATTTTAGCTGCTTCCGGATTGTTGCCGTCATCATAACCTGCTGCGAACTGAGTCAGCAAACTTGCTCCGACTGAGAAATACCAGTTCTTCGCAAACTCCCTCCCATAATTAGTGGAAAGATTAAGCACATCCTGGGTCTTTCTTGTTCCTATCCCTTTCGTATTATTCTGCCCGTACCCGAGAACAATAATATTTTCCCAAAGATCTTTACCTTTTTCATAAGTCAGATTATAATTAGCTCCGGCCAGCCATCCCACGTTATTGGCCCCACCGCCTACCCAATTAGAAAAGGCAGCCTGGTTAAGCATTAAAGTATTTTGTCCCTGAACTGACCATGCTTTGATCGTATCAGCAGCAGGAGCGTCAGTTTTGGTTTCCTGTGAGGTCACACTTATCCCTAAAGAAACAGAAATGACCAATAAAAGTTTTTTCATATATAAAAGAATTTCTGTGCAAAAATAAAAATATAATTTTTGTTAAAAGAAAAAGTCACTATACAATGAATACCATATGAAGAATATATCCTTCAAAATAATTAACTTCTGCTCGTCAATGACAAAATAATATACTAAAAAACCCAAAGTTCCTTAAAATCATTACCTTTTGTCTTAAAATAAAATAACCCTCACAAAATCATCGCCAAATTTTCCGAAATTTATTGTTGGCTTTTGATTTGACGTATTTCCTGCATGTTTAAAAATGTAATTTCCAAAAGAGCGATCATAAACCCTTTGCTGATGCTTTCGGCCATGTGGTTAGGCTATTTTCTGCAGATGCAGGGCTTTTTTGACAGCTGTTTTGGAGCTATTATTCCCTTATTGCCTGAAGGTTTATTGGGCGTGATTACGGCACCTCTTTTACACGGAAACCTGGACCATATTATTAGCAATTCAATTCCTATTGCAGCACTCATGTTCCTTTTATACCAGTTTTACCCTTTGGTAGCCAATAGGGTTTTCATCTTGGGATGGCTGGCAACAGGCTTGTTGGTCTGGCTTCTTCCTCCTATTGATATACTTACGGGCGAGTACCTTTATACATGTACCATCGGAGCAAGTGGTGTAGTATATGTATTAGCCTTTTTCCTATTTTTTAGCGGTGTTTTCAAATGGAATATGAAACTCCTTACCATTTCCTTACTTGTAGTACTGTATTACGGAAGTCTCATTTGGGGAATGTTTCCGGAAGAGCTATTCTATACCCTTAATGAGCCAAGCAAAATATCCTGGCAGGCACACCTTGCCGGAGCTGTTGTAGGGAGTATTATCGCTTTTGTTTTCAAAAATGTAGGTGAAAAAAAAAGAAAGTTCATATGGGAATTTCCTAATTATTACAGTGAAAAAGATGACAGGCTGTGGCAGGAATATAAAGAAAGGCACCCTGAGGATTTTCTGGAAATGCCTTATAAAAAAAGAGACGAAATCTGGGATCATCTGGATGAATTAAGAAAAAGGTAAGACTTATTTCATTACATTTGAAATAAAAACACACAATGATTTCCGAAGAACATCTTTATGCAATCGCACTCCGCGAATGCAGTCAGATTGGTGATATCAATTTCCTTAAACTTGTACGGGCATTCGGAAGTGCTAAAAATGCATGGGAAAATGCAAAAAAAGGGCATCAACCGATAGAGGGTATCAGCAGAAAAACGGTTATGGATATAGGCAATCCCGAATATCTGAAGTTTGCTGAAAAAGAACTGAAATTTTGTGAAAAGAATAATGTACGGATTAAGCTAAGGCATCTTAACGATCTTCCTTTTTTACTGAATGAATGTGATGATGCTCCTGCCATTTTATATCAGAAAGGCCACTTTGATCATTCCATAAAGACCATAAGCCTTATAGGTACAAGGAATATTACCTCATATGGCAGGCAATTTATAACTGATTTTTTTGAAGAAACCGGGAATTGCCATTATATTTCTATAAGCGGACTTGCTTTAGGAGCAGATAAAGAAGTTCATGAACGATCCATTCAGTACAAAATTCCTACAGTTGCTGTTCTTGCCCACGGATTTCACACCTTATATCCTTCAAAGAATAAAAAACTTGCGGAAAAAATACTGGCAGAGGGTGGAGCACTGATCACTGAATTTAATTCTTCCCGAAAACCGGACAGGGAAAATTTTATTCAGAGGAACAGGATCATTGCGGGAATTTCTCCTTCTACCATTGTGGTGGAAACCGGTTTTGGCGGTGGATCAATAAGCACGGCAACTTTTGCCAATCAATACAACAGGGATGTTTTTGCACTTCCCGGGAAAATTACGGATCAATATAGCCAGGGGTGCAATCAGCTGATCTTACAAAATAAGGCAACAGCCATTTCAACCCTTAAAGATCTCATTGATTATCTTGGTTTCAGCATACCTTCTGTAAAACCGGGTGATCTTTTCCCTAGCAGCGAAACACATACACAATTATCTGAAAATCAGAAAATAATCTACCAGTCCATAACCTGCCATCCTAAAATTTCCATAGATGGTTTAGCCGACAAAACAGATTTTTCTTCCCATCAGATTTTAGCTATAATTTTAGAATTAGAGCTTTTAGGGAAAGTGAAATCATTTTCCGGGAGACAATTTATCTCGATCTAAGATTTAACGATTTCTTAATATTGCATTATTTTACAAATAAGATTTAATTTTTAATAATATTTGCCTTCAAATTGTCAGTTTAATAATATTAAGTCATTATATTTTTAAATTTTCAGCAATGTTTCATTAAGGTGTTGTGAATCTTGAAAAAAAAATTAAATTTGTTGGCAATAATATTCAACCTTACTCTATGGAACAATATAATATTGAGCAGAAAATCCAGGATTTTATCGCTAAGATTGAAGCAAAAAATCCAAATGAACCGGAGTTCTTGCAAGCTGTAAAAGAAGTTGCTGTAACTGTAATTCCGTTCATTGCTACAAAGAAAGAATATAACGGAATGAAGCTTCTTGAAAGAATGGCTGAAGCGGAAAGGATCATTATATTCAGAGTTCCATGGGTTGATGACAAAGGAGAGATCCAGGTAAACAGAGGATTCAGGATTCAGATGAACTCTGCGATCGGGCCATATAAAGGAGGAATCCGTTTCCACCCTACGGTAAATTTATCTGTTCTTAAGTTCCTTGCTTTTGAGCAGGTATTTAAAAACTCCCTGACTACTCTTCCAATGGGAGGAGGAAAAGGAGGTTCGGATTTTGACCCTCAAGGGAAGTCTGATATGGAAGTAATGCGTTTCTGCCAGGCTTTCATGACAGAATTATGTAAGCATATCGGTCCTGAAACGGATGTTCCTGCGGGAGATATTGGTGTAGGCGCCAGAGAGATCGGTTATCTTTTCGGGCAATATAAGAAGATCAGAAACGAATTTACCGGAGTTCTTACAGGTAAAGGTCTTGCTTATGGGGGTTCACTGATCCGTCCTGAAGCTACAGGATACGGTGTTGTTTACTTCGCTGAGCAAATGCTTAAGACTATCGGACAGACATTTAAAGATAAAACAGTAACGGTTTCAGGTTTCGGAAACGTAGCCTGGGGAGTGATCAAAAAAGTATCTGAACTGGGAGGAAAGGTAGTAACTATTTCCGGGCCCGACGGTTACATCTATGATAAAGACGGTATCGATGGTGAAAAGATCGATTACTTACTGGAGCTTAGAGCTTCCGGAAACAACAGAGCCGAAGATTATGCCAAAAAATATCCTTCTGCCGAATTCCATGCAGGAAAACGCCCTTGGGAAGTGAAGTGTGATGTAGCGATGCCTTCAGCAACTCAGAATGAATTAGACCTTGAAGATGCTAAAAAATTGGTTGAAAACGGATGTGTTTGCGTGACTGAAGCAGCCAACATGCCTTCAACTTTAGATGCAATCAATTATTTCTTAGACAGTAAAGTATTATTCTCTCCTGGTAAAGCTTCTAACGCTGGTGGTGTAGCAACTTCAGGATTAGAGATGACTCAAAACTCCATTCGTCTGAACTGGACCTCTGAAGAGGTAGATGCAAGACTGAAAGAGATCATGATAGGAATCCACAAAGCCTGCAGAGACTACGGAAAAGAGGAAGACGGCTATGTAAATTATGTAAAAGGAGCTAATATTGCCGGCTTCGTGAAAGTTGCAGAAGCAATGCTGGCACAAGGAGTAGTATAAACAATATAAAGGTTGGGAAAATTCCCGGCCTTTTTTCTTATAGCCTGTTCCCGGGGAAATGGGAAAAAAGTAAAAAGTGAAAGGAGAAAGCATTGAAAAATTTCAATGCTTTTTTTATTTTTATAGAGTTATAATTTTAAACGCAAAGTTCGCTAAGATTTTTTTAAGAACTTTTTGTTTTTTAAGATCACAAAAGTGTTTGACTTTGTCAAATCTATGATAGAATTTGAAAAACTTTTTGAACGAAAATTAATGTAATCATGATGAAAAATACTTTCAAAAATATTGATGAATATATAATGCTTTTTCTTGAAGAAGTACAGGAGAAATTGCTACAGCTCAGACAGACCATTCATTCCCAGCATCCGGATATTGAAGAATACATCGGCTACCAGATGCCTGCTTTCCGGTATAAAGGGAAACCTTTGGTTTATTTTGCCGGCTATAAAAAGCATATTGGCTTCTACCCTGCCTCGGATGGAATTAAAAACTTTGAAAAGGATTTCATTGAAAGAAATTATAAGTTCTCGAAAGGAGCCGTACAGCTTCCTTTGGATGAGGAGCTTCCGGTAGAGTTAATCAATACCATTATCAGATTTAAAATTAGTGAGATTGATCAAAAAAATCCTGAAATATAACTATTTCAGGATTCCGCATTTCTACTTTCTACTTTTCACTACTTCGCCTTTTTCTTTTTAGCTTTCTTTTCTTCTTTTGTTGCCTCTGCAGGTTTAGCTGCTTCCAGGCTGGCATCTGTGTCAGTACTTACTGAAGTATCTGTTGCAGTTGTTGAAGTGGCAGCATCTACAGTAGCTGCAGCAGCCGTATTTTGATTCTGAGCAGCAGCATTGGGACTGGCGTTGTTCCAGTCTGTTGTTGCCTGTGTGCTCTGTTGTTGGGTTTGAGTTTTAGTTTGGTTATCAGTCGTAGTTTCAACCGGTTTTTGAGTTTCCGTTTGAGCCGATACAGCGATTACTCCGACAAATGTAAACGCAGCTGTTAAAATTAACTTTTTCATAATGTAATATTTATTAAATGGTTGTTTAATATTTCTTAAACGACTACTTTTTTATTAAATTATGTGTAAAGTGTTTATTTAACGTACTTTATAATTCTTTAAGACGATTTGGGATTATCCCTTATTTTCCTAAATTTTTCATAATTCTCTCCACAAACTCGAATGCAGCGGGGCAGATCAGTGTATTTTTCATCATCAGATGATTGATCTGGTAAATCTTCTTACGGTCTGTATGGGGATATTCTCTGCAGGCTTTTGGCCTTACTTCGTATATTGAACAGGTATTGTCATTGCTGAGGAAAAAGCAGGGAAGGTTTTGCAGTACTTTATCATTATCCTCGTCTATTCTTAAAAATTTCGTTTCAAAATCCGCAGGCTTCATGCGGAGATGTTTTGCTATACGTTCAATATCTTTTTCAGTATATAACGGGCCGGTTGTTTTACAACAATTGGCGCATTGGAGGCAGTCTATTTCTTCAAAAACTTCTTCATGGGTTTCCTGTACCACATAATCCAGGTTTTTGGGCGGCTTTTTCTTCAACCCGTCCAGAAATTTTTTATGCTCTTTCTGCTTTTGGAAAGCTTTTCTTTTGTAATCTTCCAGATCCATTATGATTGTATCTCCGTTAAAACCGGGATGTCAGCTTTTTGATATTCATTGATCTTGTCCAGATTCAAAACTGTAGTAAGATTATCCCTGCTCGGATAATACATCGGGGTAAATTTAGCTCCGTAAATGATCTCATTGGAACGGTAAGAGGTCCTTTGAACCACCGTATTGGAAAAAACCTCATCAAATGCACGGATCTGAACAATGATCTCAATATTCGTATTTTTAAAATCCTCTTCAGAAAAACTATAAAACGGAGAGCTCTCATTGATCAGATGAACTACAGTCCAGTTTAGTGCCAGAGTGTTGATCTTACTTAATTGTGTATCCAGTCGGTAAAAATTGTTTTTGGAAACCCCGTTTTCAATAACTTCAATAGCCGTTGAAACGATAACATCCGCGTCTGTTAATGCATTGTTCTTATAAGGAGCCAGCCGGAACATTAACGCAGCAGTGCCCTGAAAGGGAGCAATAACAGAAATATCCGAAAATCTTAAATATGCCCTCGGCCTGGAAAACCTTCCATAAAAAAGCCCTGTGGCAATCGCAAAGGTAAGCAGGCCCAGAAAGGCTTCAAAAGTAGCAACTAAACTGGCTGTAAACCCCACAGGTGCAATTCTTCCATAACCTACTGTGGTGAAGGTCTGGGAGCTGAAAAAAAATACATCCACAAACTCATTTAACGGATCACTTTTGTCAATCCCGGTAAGATGTTCCACCCCGATCAGGTAATAGATGAACGCAAATCCAAGGTTGATCAGTATATAGGCTGCCACCAGGTACGAAATAAAACGGAATGACGACAGGTTCAGCATGGTATGATACCAACTAAGCCTGTTGAATACATTCACACCACGCCTTTGAACATTAGGAAGGCCGTCCTTGTTGATGAATCTCCCTGAAGAATTGTTTCCAAAACCACTGTTTTCAGTATTTTTCTGCCTGATCTTTTGCCTGAATCCTTTTCCCATCATTTTTAATCAAATAATTTTTATTCCTGTTTTTCAAATGCTTCGTACTCTTTAACACTACTAAAAGCATCATAATGAATGGATAGGCTTGTTTTGTATTAAAAGAACATGCAAAGATAAAATATTGTTTTCATGAAATTTATCAACTTTATGATTGAATTTTTAAATTCATTTTGAATTAACTTTGAAGTATGAAAAAACTGGAATCAAGAGAAGATATTGAGCATCTTGTGAATTCATTTTATGCCAAAGTGATTAAAGATGAGACTATTGGGTTTTTCTTTAATGATATTGCCAAAGTGGACTGGGACAAGCACCTTCCGAAGATGTATTCGTTTTGGGAAACTATCCTTTTTGGGCAGATGAACTACAAAGGCAATCCAATGGCCGTCCATTTCCCTATCAATGAAATTCAGGCAATGGAAAAAGAACATTTCGACAGATGGCTTGCACTCTGGAGAAATACAATTGAAGAAAATTTCGCCGGGGAAAATGCTGATATGGCGATCTATAAGTCTGAAAATATTGCCAAATTAATGGCTTATAAAATGGAAATGGCCAGAAGGCTGGATTAAGGAACGATTACGGTAAAAATATAGGCCGCAAGATTGACCAGAAGGACAGTTCCGTAAAGAATATTTGTTTTTCCGCGGCTTAAGGAAAGCATTACGATAAATACGGATAAGGAAAGCAGGATAATGTCTTTCTTGTCAAGCCCCAAGACCAAAGGAATATCATACATTATACAAACCATGGCCACCGCAGGGATCGTAAGTCCGATACTTGCCAATGCAGAGCCTAAGGCTAAATTCAAACTTGACTGGATCTGGTTACTCCTTGCCGCTCTGATAGCTGCAACCCCTTCAGGAAGTAAGACAACCGCTGCTATAATTACTCCCACCAATGATTTTGGCGCTCCCAGACTCTGTACCATATCTTCAATGGTTGTAGAAAGCCCTTTTGCCATCAAGACCACAATTCCCAGGCAGACCACAAGAAAAATGAAACTTACCGTTGTTTTGACACGAGAAGGAACATAATGTTCATCCGGATGCTCTTCGGGGATCGTAAAATAATTTCTATGTCTTACGGTCTGCACCATCAAAAATACTCCGTAGATGACCAGGCAGGCGATCGAAACAAAGGTGAGCTGCGCTTCATTGTAAAAGGGCCCGTTTACACTGGAGGTAAAATTAGGGAGTACCAACGTAAGCACCAGTATGGATACAATACTCACCAGATAGGTAGTGGCTGAAGTCCTTGCAAAAAACTGTTCATAGTACTTTACACCCCCCACCAGGATACAAATTCCTAAAATTCCGTTCAGAATAAGCATTACAGCCGCAAAAACGGTATCTCTTGCCAATGTGATCGCCTGATCGCCACCGGCAACCATGAGCGAAATAATTAAAGCGACTTCAATAATAGTGATACAAAGCGCCAGAATAATGGTTCCGAAAGGTTCTCCCACTTTATGAGCCACTACTTCCGCATGATGAACTGCCGAAAGGACACTTCCTGCAAGCAAAAGACCCGCAATGATATCATAGGCAACACCCTTCCCCATCAATCCGGAAAAATAATAAAGTACGGCCAGGACAGGGATGATACAGGTATAGTGTAAAAGTTCTTTTACTTTCATAAATCACTTACAAAATACAAAAAATCTATGAAATTTTCAATACTAAAAGACAATATTAATGATATTTTAATGACACCAGAGGTGAAAATCCTGAAAATCGGTCAGCATATGAAGCAGCAGTCCGATAGCAATGATCCTGATATTTCCTTTGAAAAAGAGCATCAGAAAATACACTACAATGGCATACCAGGAATGCAGAATATGAAACCCTATACTGTTCCTTGACGGATCGAAAACAGGATCAGCCAATACATGGTCCAGATCAACCAGCATGGTCGCCAGGAAAATAAAACAGGCTTTTTTCCAGTTTTCACGATAAAAAATAAGGGCTATAAAAACAGGAAATACCAGATGTAAAAAATAATGGGTACATGTTTTCCAAAAGTAGCAGTCCGTCATTTATATCCTGCCTTTTAAATAATCCTTCCTCAAATCCTCATCCAGCTTTTCAATTGCGTACCGCAGACATGTTCTGGGCATTTCTTTATAATGGGCATTAAGGTAACTAATCAGTTCCTGTTCATTCTTATTCCCCATTTCCCTTAGCAGCCAGCCGTTTGCTTTGTGCATAAGATCATGCGGGTGTTTCAGGTTAATGGTTACAAATTCTTTTGTGAGCTCAAAAGATCCTTTTCTTATATAGTGCATAGTTCCTACAACAGCAATTCTTTTATGCCACATTTTCTCAGAGACCGAAAGGTTCCGCAACAGGTTTTCTTTCTGATTTTCAAAGGCATATCTCCCTAAAATTTTATAGCAGCTTGAGTCTACAAGATCCCAGTTATTGACATATTTCAGGTGTTTGAAATAGAAGTCAATGATTTCATCTTTTAGTTTTGGATCCCTGGTTTTTTCAAATTTGGAAATCAACATGAATAAAGCCGTCAGCCTGTGCTCATGATATGCTGAAGAAAGTAGTTCACTAAGCTCTTCCAGGGAAATTTTTGAATAATATTCCTTAGATACTGATCTCTGGTCGGGAACTGTTACCCCAATAAAAAGGTCTCCTTCACCATATTCCCCTTTTCCCGTTTTGAAGAATTTTGGAAAAAAAGCAGCTTTCTCCGGGATAGATAAAATAGCCAGTGCTTCCTTTATTTCTTTAACTGTAGCGTACATATTTTTATTCTAATCCTCCCACCAGTTTCACAATAATTTTTTTATTTCCTACCGAATAAGTGGTAAGCATACTTCCATCCGGTAAAGTTTTCATCTTCTGATCGAAATTCCCCATCAGACTGTATGCCATCAAACCTTTAATTCTGTTTATCATATCTCCCGCATGGATCACGCATATGGGAGAATCTTCCGATTCCCCTGTACCACTTTTTTCTATAGTTTCTACAATAGCCTGATACTGAGATATGCATAAATCTCTTTTAGCCGTATCATTCAGAGCACCGTAGATATAAGACATATGGTGTAGCACTTCTTTATCCAGAGGATTTTTTGCATATCTTTCTTCTGCCTTGGTTATAATTTTCTGGGCCTTGTGTTTTGACATTCTATTCTTTGCATATTTCCAGACCGTTTCATAGTCTTTATTATAACCGAATCTCCCATAGCCGGATTTCACAAAACAACTTCCATAATACAATTGGTTCATTTGCTCCCGAGTAAGACTTGCCGGATCTTTCCTGAAAATCTCCAGATAATTATAAAAATAAGTTTGGGGCTCTTCTGTTACCTTCTTTTTGATTTCATCCACATTGATCTGAGAAAAATAAAGGCCGAAGCTTAATAAAAATATTATATGAAAAATCTTGTTCATTTCTAATGTATATATGATTTTCAATTAATTAATCAACACTATCTAAAGCAATATCTTCCTGTTCCTGCTCTTCTCTGGCAATTTTATTAGGATTAGCTACTTTTGCAATGGTAAGCCCCTGAACTACAATAGAAAATACAACCACACAATAAGTAATACTTAAAATAATATTACTGTATTCACTTTTAGGAATAGACATCGCCAATGCAATGGAAACCCCGCCGCGGATCCCTCCCCAAACCAGAATTTTCACGGTCTGCGGGCTGAATCGTGTTCTGAAAGACATAAACTTTGTAGGTACCCAGATGGAAATAATCCTTGCCAGCAGAACGACCACAATGGCAATAAGCCCGGGAACCATGAAATGTTTTAAATCTTTGATCATTAAAAGTTCAAAACCAATGAACAGGAATAACACCGCATTCAGGATTTCATCGATCAGTTCCCAGAATTTGATGAGGTAGTCCTGGGTAATAGATTTCATTTTAAATTTCACATTGAAATTGCCCATGAACAATCCTGCAGCAACCATTGTTAAAGGCCCTGAAATATGCATTTGTCTTGCAATAAGATAGCCTCCCATAACAACGGATAAGGTAACCAGGACGGAAATAATATAATCATCCACCTCACGCATAAGCCGGGAAGTCACCCAGCCCAGAATAACCCCAAGCAGCAATCCTCCGCCCGCTTCTTTCATCAGCATTAAAATAATACTTTCAACGCCCAGATCCACTTCTTTCCCAACGGCCAGCTGCAATACAACCGTAAATACCACTACCGCCATACCGTCATTGAACAGGGATTCTCCTGCAACTTTTGTTTCCAGCGCTTTGGAGACATTAGCCTGTTTCAGGACACTTAAAACCGCTACAGGATCCGTAGGGGAAATTAAAGCTCCAAAAACCAGGCAATAGATGAAAGGAAGCTGAATCCCCACCAACGGAAGCAGATAATAAACCCCGAAACCCACCACAAAGGTAGAAATCACAACCCCGGCTGTGGAAAATATAACAACGGGACGGAACTGCTCTTTAAGATCATTAATATTAATATGGATTCCTCCCGCAAACAAAAGGAAATTAAGCATTGCACCCATGAGAACTTCCGTAAAATCTATACTGCTCATCAGATTATGAAGATGACCAAAAGTCCTTGGTAAAACGGTTTCACCAAATGAAACCAGAAAAATGGAAACCACAATTGCTATCACCATGATCCCGATGGTACTCGGAAGTTTAAGAAATCTGTAATTAAGGTATGCAAATATTGATGCTAAAACTATTAAAGCTGAAAATGAATAATATAACTCCACTAAGCTGTTTTTTTAATTAAAATTAGAGTTCCAGATAAAGTACTTTGATATATATTTTGATGTCATCTTTTTCCCAGGTATCTAACATCCCGTCTTTTTCAGGACTCGAGCCCCGTTCATATTCCTGGCCTATGTTCAGCATATTCAGCAGGATATACTCGTCACCTATTGAATTGACTTTATATGCTGTTTTTTCAGATTTTCCGTCTCCGGAGCTTTTCACGGCATCCGTCAACAGCCGGAACTGATTCAGGTGATGAGTGAAATTGCCTGCATCTTTTTGATAATCATAAGCTCTCAGCAAAATCAGGAGAATATCAAGATTAGTAGGGTCTTTGCCATATAAAGCCCTTCCTAATCTTATACAGTCTGCAAAATTCTGTTCTTTATAGGCCTCTGCCAGACTTTTAAAATCTTCATCCGAAGTGGACACCTTATCTTTTTTAAAGTTTCTTCCGTAATAAAGGTGCTGTGCTTCTATAGTGTCCAAAGCTTTAGGATATCCTTTATACTTGAAGATCAGCCTTTCGTAATGATACGGAGAACCGGAATTTTTCAGATTCTTTTCTATGGCCTTAAAGTCAGGTTGTGATTTTTGGCTGAATCCAAAAACCGAAAAAAGAAGAAATAAAAGGAAAAAATGAAACTTCATTACTCGTCGTTTTCTTCGTCGTCGTTGTCAAAATATTCAAACAGGAAATCGTTGTACGGAAATCTTGAAATATGGATTTTCATGACCTCATCATAGATCATTCTTTTCATTTCCGGGAAGTTTTCTTTGGTTAGGGCAGAAATGAAAACGGTCGGGTATTTCGATTTGCCCATCCAGGTTTTCATCCATTCTTCCAGAGAAATATTCTTCCTTGTTGCCGGGGTAAGATCGTCCTCATCTTTCTTCTCATATCTGAAATCATCAATCTTATTAAAAACCATGATCATAGGTTTTCTGTGGGCATCTATTTCCTGCAGGATCTGATTGACGGAAGCGATATGATCTTCAAAGCTTTCATGGGAAATATCCACTACATGGATCAGAAGATCGGATTCCCTTACCTCATCAAGGGTAGACTTGAAGGATTCTACAAGCTGTGTCGGCAGTTTTCTGATAAATCCTACGGTATCCGTCAGTAAGAACGGTAAATTTCCAATAACCACTTTCCTTACGGTAGTATCCAACGTTGCAAACAATTTATTTTCTGCAAAAACCTCAGACTTGGAAAGCGTATTCATCAAGGTGGATTTCCCTACGTTGGTGTATCCTACCAATGCCGCACGCACCATTTTTCCTCTGTTATTCCTTTGGGTCG
The DNA here is from genome assembly GCF_014204415.1 of Chryseobacterium defluvii. Classification (GTDB taxonomy): domain Bacteria; phylum Bacteroidota; class Bacteroidia; order Flavobacteriales; family Weeksellaceae; genus Chryseobacterium; species Chryseobacterium defluvii_A. The sequence goes on from NZ_JACHLE010000002.1 coordinate 424,242, forward strand.
CCATTTGCTTGTCAATGGTTTTCAGCTTTTCTTTCAGCAAAGAAATCCTGTCACGAATGATACGGCGGTCGGTCTCAATTTCTGTTTCCCCGGGGCCCCTCATCCCAATACCCCCTCTCTGGCGCTCCAGGTGGGTCCACATTCTTGTCAGACGAGGTAAGAGATATTCATACTGGGCCAGTTCTACCTGGGTTCTTGCATATGAAGTCTGTGCTCTCTGGGCAAAAATATCAAGAATAAGATTGGTTCTGTCTAAAATTTTAACTTCAAGTTCCCGCTCCAGGTTCTTGAGCTGTGATGGTGATAATTCATCATCAAAAATTACGGTTCCTATTTCATTTTCTTTTACATAATTTTTGATTTCTTCTGCCTTTCCGCTTCCGACAAATGTCCTGGAGTCCGGCTGGGATAATTTCTGGGTAAATCTTTTTTCTACTGTTGCCCCCGCGGTATAGGCAAGGAACTCCAGCTCATCCATATATTCTTTTAACTTATCCTCATCCTGATCCTTGGTAACCAAACCTACCAAGACCGCTTTCTCATAATAATGTTCTTTCTTTTCTAGCATTAATTCTGTCTATGTTTGTGAGATTTACAAGATAATATTTTTAAATAAAAAATCCAAAAAAAGTATCGTGTCAGCAAATATTTTATGTTAAATTAAATTATTCATACTGATGATTAATAGAATTTTAATAACTTTATGAAGTTGATTTTCATTTTTTAAATACTAAAATTTGAAAATTATATAAAAACTAATTTCCAGAGTATCATGATTACCAATATAAGATGTATGATTATTGATGATGATGAACTGGACAGGCTGGTTCTTCACCATCACCTTAAACAATACGAGAATATCGAAATCGTTGCTTCTTTTGATTCTGCCGAAAAGGCTGTCCCTTATATTGATCTCTCTATTGATCTCCTGTTCCTGAATACAGACCTCCCGGGAATGAGCGGAATAGACTTCCGGAAACTTGCCCATAAAATCCCCGCCTGCATTTTTGTAAGCTCCCATCCGGAATACGCTGTGGATACATTTGAACTGGACACTTTAGACTTTATTACAAAACCTCTAAAAACAGAACGGGTTCACCTTTCTATTCAGAAGCTCCTCGATTTTTTTGAGATGAAAGAAAAATGTGAGTGCTTTGATGCCCTGATCGGGGAAAACTGTATCAAAATAAAGGACGGAAGCAATATCTGCCAGGTAAAAATCACAGATATCTTATATCTCGAGGCCCTGAAAGACTATACCCTTATTGTCACTTCGGATAAAAAACATTGTATGCTGGATTCCCTCGGAAACATCTTACACAAAAGCCATTTTGATACCTTTGTGAGGATACACCGCAGTTATGCTGTTCCAAGACACCTCATCCGAAGTAAAAACACGCATGAAGTAGAGCTTGTAGAACAGATCAGGCTGCCCATAGGAAGGGCTTATAAAGACAATCTGTTTTTTTTTGACCCCTAAAAAATCTTTTTCCTTTATTTTTTTCGGCCGTCGTTGGTCGATTTTTTTTGTCGTTTATCTATTTTCAAAATATCAGGTTTTAATATATGGTAATTTTAGTGTCCCAAACACTATGAAAATATACTATTTCTAACCATAAAACCTATAATATGAAAATCAAATTTACTCATCTCATTCTTTTTTGCGTGTTTACTTCTCCCGGACTGCTAAAAGCACAAATGGCAGTTTTAGCTGCGGGGGGTGACGCAACCGGAGGCAATGGGTCCAGTTCTTACAGTGTAGGACAAACTGCCTACCTTCACAAAGGAATTAACAATCAAGTGATGGAAGGTGTTCAGACCGCCTTCGAAGTTTCGGCTCTCGCTACTCAGGAATCGGGAGTTGAAAAGAACGGTATATTACTTTATCCCAACCCGTTCAGGGACAATCTCTACTTAGATTTCAATTCGGAGGATTACAGGGGCTCAGGGTATCAGCTATTTGATGCTCAGGGGAAACTGATCAAAAAAGATAAGATCCATCAGTCAAAATCCGAACTTAATTTCTCTGATCTTCCAGCCGCTGTGTATATCATCAGCATCAATCAGGAAGGTAAAAACATCAGAACATTCAAAATCATTAAAAAATAAATTACCATGAAAAAACTGTTATCTACTATAGGCATTGTGCTGGGCATATGTATGGCTTCAGCCCAGGTCCCTGAGAAAATGAGCTATCAGGCTGTAATCCGGAATAATATCGGACAGCTGATCCCTAACCAGAGTGTGGCCGTGAAGGTGAGCATCTTACAAGGTTCTCCCGCCGGAGCAGCCGTATATTCCGAGAGGCTTACGGGAAACACCAACGCCAACGGGCTTGTAAGCCTTGAAATTGGCTCTGGAACAATCCTTACCGGAAACTTTCCTACGATCGACTGGTCAACCGGAAGTTATTATTTAAAAACAGAAACCGACCCTGCAGGGGGAACCAATTATACCATCGCAGGAACCAGCCAGCTATTAACGGTTCCTTACGCCATGTATGCCAAATCAGCAGGTGGCGGAGGAAGTTTCACCCTTCCTTATACCAATACCCTGAATAACGCTTCTACCCTCTTCTCTTTAATCAATGATGGAGACGGCACTTCTTTGGAGGGCGTTAACAATACTACCACTTCAAGCATCGCTGCGGTGCGCGGTTTGGTTACCAATACTTCTCCGGGAGGGTTTTCTTCCGCTGTCCGCGGCATCAATAATGGTACCGGCGGACTAGGAATAGGTGTCTGGGGAAGCCAGAACGGAAGCGGATGGGGAGTTTACGGTGTTACTCCCAGCGGATTGGGGGTTTACGGTAATTCCAGCGCCAATGGATATGGTGTGTATGCCAACAGTAATACCGGTACGGGATTAAATGCGACCAGTAACAATGGTATTGCCGCAAATTTCTCCATTTTTAATAATGCCAATAACAATACGGTGATTACAGCAAATACTGTAGGGAACGGAACTGTTGTGGATGTGACCACTACAGGAAACGGAGCCGGGGTAAGAAGTTCTACCGGAGGAGGATTCGCTGTTCATGGAATTACTTCTGCTCAAACCTCTGCCGGTATTATTGGAGATAACACCGGAGCCGGAGAAGCGGTTGTCGGCAGAACCACCAGCGATATTGCCGGAGCAGTAGTAGGTAGAAATGATGGCGGAGGCTACGGTGTAAGAGGTTTTGTTGCAACCAACACAAGCGGAACCGGTGTCGGGGTTTTAGGCCAAGTCGGGCTTAATAATAGTACGGGACGTGCAGGGCGCTTTGAAAATTTTAATTCTTCAAATAACATAAATAATACTTTCGAAGTAGAATCAAACGGAAATGGAAATATTCCGGATAATACTCAAGGTAATGCCTCTTCTTTCTTACTTGATAATACAAACAGTGTAGGAGCAGCGGTAAGAGGTGAGGTAAATACCATTTTTGGAAACTTTGGTGCTGCCGGTATTTTTGGCATTTCTTCAGGAACGGGAGGCCGTGCAGGATTATTTTATGCATCAAACCCATCAGGAAACGGGGCTTCTCTCATTGCTTTAACCGATGGAAACGGAAATGCCATCACTGCCAATGCCGGGAAAGACGGAAATGGTGTTGAAACCAATGTAGACGGGGCGGGTAATGCCCTTTACGCGTGGGTGCCATCTTTTTCCGATGGACGCGCAGGCAGATTCGAGATTTTTAATGAAGACAATGAGAACGACGTAATATCTGTAAAAACCGTAGGTAACGGTATTGCAGGTAACTTCCGTGTTGATCGTAATACCGGTACTTCACCGGCAGTAAAAGGTGAAGTGAATTCCATGTTTGCCAACTTTGGTACTGCAGGTGTGTTTGGCCTGTCATCAGGTACCGGAGGATATGCAGGTCTGTTCTATTCCTCCAATCCAAGCGGTAATGGCCCTGCCATACTGGCACTCACAGATGGTAATGCAAATGGTATTACCGCCAATGCCGGCGGTAACGGCGATGGCGTTGAAGCATCATGCGACGGAAATGGAAATGCCATCTCCGGCTTTATTCCTAATTTTGGGACCGGAAAGGCAGGCAGATTTGCCAATTTCAATAACGCCAACAGCCAGCCAGTAGTACATGTAACCACCACCGGTACTGGTTCTACCCTTCTTGTTAACCATCAGGGACCTTCAGGTAATATTGCCGTATACCAAAGTGCCTCAGTCAATGTAGCCCGTATCAATAAAGCGGGAAGAGGCTTTTTTAACGGGGGAACTCAGGCAAGCGGGGCTGATGTGGCCGAGGCATTTGATGTAGAAGGAAACATTTCAAGCTATGAGCCCGGAGATATTTTAGTGATTTCAACTACAAAGGACAGATCCGTAGAAAAATCTTCTGCTCCTTATTCTAATCTTGTAGCCGGTGTATATGCGACCAGGCCCGGAGTTTTATTGACCGAAGAACACATTGACGCAGATCTTTCTGATAAAGTTCCAATGGGTGTAATCGGAGTAATTCCTACCAAAGTATGTCTGGAAGGCGGAAAAATAAAAAGAGGGGACCTTCTGGTAACTTCTTCAAAATCCGGAGTGGCCATGAAAGCTAATCTTAAAAAAGTGAAAATCGGGCAGGTTCTCGGTAAGGCGCTTCAGGATTATGATCAGAACGGAGTCGGAAAAATCAACGTATTGGTAAACATTAAATAAACTATCATGAAATCATTATATATCATTTCTTTTTTAGCATTAAGCTTAAATGTTTATGCACAGCAGGATAAAAATATTTCTGAAACACAGGAAGCTGCGAACTTCAAAGAATCTAAGGAGCTCGAAGCCAGAACGATGAAGGAAGCCCAGGAGAGGGCAAAGCAAGCACCTTCAACAACACTACCTTCCGAACAGGGGCTTGAAGTAAAAAAACAAAGCCCGAAACAAGAAACAACAAATAATTCCGGAAAACTGCTGTCCAATACGGCAAGCCTGGAAGAAATACGTGCAACAATCCCCGGAAGACAACCGCATAAAGCAAATAGTTCCAAAATCAAAAGTAATAATACACAAGGTTTAGTCAGTACTCCGAATCTGACCATACAGGACATCAAAAAAACGATCCCGAAAAACTAATAACAAAAAACAGATTTTTCAACAAAAAAGAAAGTCCGCTGATTGCGGGCTTTTTTATTGGTTAAATTTATTTTAGCAGACCGATTATCAATCCCAATCTGCGGCAATAAATTTCATCTCATTCCCATTTTCATCAGACAGGGTAAGAAAATGCCCTTCAATGGAATATTTTGTCATTTTATCAAAGTTTTTTGCAAAAGCAGTTTCCAAATCCATGTTTTGACACGCCATCATGGTACTCCCGACTCCGGAAATTGTTACTTTCCCGCCATTTTTGAATTCGGAGGTGAAAAACATTTTGTTACAGCCCATAAAAGCACCGCCACGGATTTTACCGTTCTCTTTTTCAGCGGTCAAATTAATACCTGCTTTGTTTTTTACCATCTGTTTTTTGGTAAAGCCTTCCAAAGAAACCAGCATCCATTCTCTCTGAATATGAGGATTTTTGAGCTGTGCAGAAGAACAATTCAAAATGATTCCTAAAGTAAGAACTGACACAAGGGAAATGATTATTTTTTTCATACAGGGTTTCATCCCATTTTCATACCAACTGCGGACAGCCGTATCGTAAAATTTAGTAAATTAGCGACACAAAAATTTAATTTATAAAAATGAAAAGAATATTTCTATTATTCACTTTCTTATTGAGTTTTGCTCAAATGAGAGCGGACGAGGGGATGTGGCTTTTAATGCTCATCAAAAGACTTAATGGTGTAGATATGCAAAAGGAAGGTTTGCATCTGACACCGGAGGAAATTTATTCGGTTAACAATTCAAGTTTGAAGGATGCCATTGTAAGCTTTGGCGGCTTCTGTACAGGTGAGATCGTTTCTGACCAGGGTCTTCTTTTTACCAACCACCACTGTGGATATGGCGCTGTTGCAGCTGCTTCTACTCCGGAAAAAGATTATTTAAAGAATGGTTTCTGGGCCATGAAGCAAAAAGATGAATTCAACGCAAAGGATCTTTATGTAAGGTTTTTAGTGAGAATGGATGATGCTACGCAAAGAATTAATTCCAAGCTCAATAACAATATGACCGGCACAGAGAGAAAAGCCGTGATCGATGCTGAGACCAAGGCTATACAGGCTGAAAATTCTGAAAACGGAAAATATACGGTAGTAGTACGAGATTTCTTCAACGGAAATGAATTCTATTACTTTGTTTATCAAGACTATAAGGATATAAGATTAGTAGGGGCTCCGCCTTCTTCACTGGGTAAATTCGGTGGTGATACGGATAACTGGGAGTGGCCGAGACATACGGCAGATTTCACGGTTTTCAGAGTGTATGCTGATGCTGCGGGAAATCCTGCTGAGTATGCTCCGGGCAATATTCCTTTGAAACCTAAGCATTTCTTACCTGTTTCTCTTAAAGGGATTAAACCTGGTGATTTTTCAATGATCTTAGGATACCCGGGAAGAACCAACCGTTACCTGACTTCTTACGGTATCGAACAGATGGTTAATAAAGATTACCCGGCTTGGGTGGAGGCTTCCAAAATGGCTATGGATATTATGAAGAAGTATATGGATAAGGATAAGGGAACTCAGCTTAACTATGCTTCTCAGTATGCCGGCGTGGCAAATTACTGGAAAAACAGACAGGGAACCATTGATGCTGTTGAAAAAAATGGAACAATTGCTGACAAACAGAATATTGAAAGAACTTTCAGAGAATGGTCCGTACAACCTGAAAATTTAGAGTATGATGGAATATTGGATGAAATTTCCGGCTACTACAAACAGGTTTCCAACAGAAATGTGGAAAGAAACTATATGGCCCAGCTTTCAAGAAACGCAAAATATATCAGTCTTGCCTACCAGGTTGGAGCTGTGCTTAAGTCTTATGCTGAGCAGGATATGCAGGGAAGGCTTGCTATGAAGCCTAAAGTAGACGCAGCTGTTAAATCAGCCTATGAGAATATTAATACCAACCTGGAAGGAGAAATGCTGAATTATTTAGTAAATCTTTACCAGACAAGAGTAGATAAGGACGTTGCTTCTCCGACAATCATGGGGCTTGATGCCAAGAATCTTTCCAATGTTGCCTACTCTTCAATTTTTGCAAATAAAACTTCGGTTACCAACTTTATTTTAAATCCTGACCGTTTAAAGCTTGATGCTGATCCTCTTTTAAAGATTGCTAATGGGCTGGCTACGGATCAGAAATTATCCGGCGAAAGATTTTCTAAAGTAGATGATAATTTTGCAAAAAACAGCCGTTTATTCTTAGCTGGCCTTATGAAGGCTATGCCTGAGAAAAAATTCTATCCGGATGCCAACTCAACAATGAGATTAACATATGGAACGGTTGACAGACTGCCTGTAAGGGATGACAGAAATTATTACGGTATTACGGATAACTATTATACAGACATGACAGGGCTTGTAAGTAAATACAAGAAAGGGGACGAAGAGTTTGACCTCCCTCAAAGGGTTATTGATCTTTATAATATGAAGGATTTCGGACAGTATGCCGATGCGGAAGGTTATATGCCTGTAAACTTCCTTTCTAACAACGATATTACAGGTGGAAATTCCGGTTCTCCGGTAATCGATGGTGACGGAAACCTTATCGGTATTGCATTTGACGGAAACAGCGAAGCATTAAGCGGTGATATCGTATTTGAACAGGAATGGCAGAAAACCATTAACGTAGATGTTCGTTTCGTTCTTTGGATCATTGATAAATATGCCGGTGCGAGAAGATTAGTTGACGAACTGCAGCTGGTAAGAGGTGAAAATACTCCTGCCGACACAAAAACCCGTGCTGCTAAGCCTGAACATGCGAAAACAGGTAAAAAGAAAAAATAATTTTTATTGAAATATATCTTTAAACCGTGAAATTAAGTTTCACGGTTTTTTTATTTTTGACTGAATTTAAACCTAATCGGAATGAAAACAGAAGTCATACAATTTTCAGCAGTGATCAAGCAAGACGGAAACATGAATGCCGCTTTTGTGGAGTTTCCGTTTTCTACGGAAAAATTATTTGGCACGAAAAGGCCAGGTAAAGATCAAAGCGGTGTTTGATGATAAGATAGAATACCGCGGAAGTCTTGCCAAAATGAAATCCGACTGTCATATTTTAGGTTTGACTCAGGAAGTACGGAAAAAGCTTGGAAAAACCTTCGGTGATGAGGTTTTGGTAAGCCTTGTTGAGGATAAGGAAGGAAGAAAGGTAGAAATTGCGGATGATATTAAGGCTGTTTTTAATGAGAACCCGGACGCAAAGGTATTATTTGATGCGATGAGCTATACCCACCAGAAAGAATATATCCGATGGATCGAGGAAGCTAAAAAGACCGAAACGCGGGAGAGCAGAAAGGTGAAGATGGTTCTGATGATTCTGGAGGGTAAAAAAGGAGTTTAAAATGATTAGACATTAGTTTTGATATTCTCTTCTGATTATATTGTGAATGATAAAACATCTTATTTAATCAATAATTAATGGATTTTTTGTCGTTAACTTACTATGAAATATTTTAATCTGATTGTTTCTTGAAGAGTCTAAATACATAGGGATTAAATATTTTTTGATTTTATTACTATCAATTTCTATCTGAATGAAATATTTTTATTTTTCTTAAGAAGAAAATACGAACTTGAGTTTTTAATCTGATCAAATAATAAAGCAATACCCCTATCAAAAATCTGTTTAGTTTTTTAATAAAATAGCATTGATCTCTCAGCTATCTCTACCGGCATTTATATGTTCCAGAAATCCCGGTCTAAGCTTCTGTATTGGATAGCTTCGGAAATATGATGGGACAGAATATTCTCAGCCTCTTCCAGATCAGCAATAGTTCTCGCCACTTTTAAAATTCTGTCATAAGCCCTTGCTGAAAGATTCAATCTTTCCATTGCTAATTTTATAAGATTAAAAGAGGCTTCATCAAGTTGACAGAACTGTTCTATTTCCCTGGGACCTATTTGAGCATTGTAGCTGATCTTCAAATTTTTATACCGGTCATTCTGTATCTCACGGGCTTTTAAAACACGCAGTCTGATATCTGCGCTTTTTTCGCCTTTTCTTTTTTCTGCCAACTGCTCGAATTCAACCTTCTGGACTTCAATATGGATATCGATCCTGTCCAAAAGAGGGCCGGAAAGTTTGTTCATATACCGCTGCATTTCGTAAACAGATGAGGTGTTGTTCGGGTCATCGGGGAAAAAGCCACTTGGGCTTGGATTCATAGAGGCAACCAGCATGAAGCTTGCGGGATAATTGACTGTAAATTTTGCTCTTGAAATGGTAACTTCCCGGTCTTCAAGGGGCTGTCTCATCACTTCAAGAACCGTTCTTTTAAACTCCGGCATTTCATCCAAAAATAAAACACCGTTATGAGCCAGCGAAATCTCTCCCGGCTGAGGATAGCTCCCACCTCCAACAAGTGCTACATCTGAAATGGTGTGATGCGGGGACCGGAAGGGCCTTATGGTCATTAAGGAAGTTTCTGTGCCTATCTTCCCGGCAACGGAATGTATTTTGGTCGTTTCCAAAGCTTCTTTCAGGGTAAGTGGGGGAAGAATGCCAGGGATTCTCTTGGCAAGCATGGTTTTTCCGCTTCCCGGCGGGCCGATCAAAATGATATTGTGTCCTCCGGCAGCGGCAACTTCCATCGCTCTTTTTGCAGCTTCCTGCCCTTTGACCTCGGAAAAATCAAAAGGAAACTGGTTGATCTTTTCCTGAAATTCTTTCCTGGTGTCAATGATCACTTTTTCAATGGGTTTTCCTTCATTAAAGAAATCAATGACCTCTTTGATGTTCTCAGCTCCATATACTCCAAGATTGTTTACGACGGCTGCCTCCCGAGCATTCTGTTTTGGTAAGATGATTCCTTTAAATCCTTCTTCACGTGCCTGGATGGCAATAGGCAGGACTCCTTTTATCGGCTGCAGGCTTCCATCAAGAGAGAGCTCTCCCATAATGATATAATCCTGAATATTTTCAGCACGGATCTGATCTGATGCAGCCAGAATACCAACAGCAATACTGAGATCATAAGCTGAGCCTTCTTTTCTGAGGTCAGCAGGAGCCATATTGATTGTGATCTTTTTTCCGGGAATTTTGTATCCAACGTTCTTCAAAGCAGCGGATATCCTGTAGCTGCTTTCTTTAATGGCATTATCGGGCAGCCCTACTAAATGGTACCCTATTCCGCCTGTGTCTACGTTGACCTCAATAATGATTGTTTGAGCAGCAACTCCATGAATTGCGCTTCCATAAATTTTTATCAGCATGTTTGTGTTTTAAAGTAAATGTAATCATTTTTGGTTTAATTACAAACTGCTTTCTTTTCATTATATCCTGATATTCACCTATTTTCGCTTAGGTTTTTAAAAAATAAACCGGCGCAAATAAATTTGTGCCGGCCTAACCATTATTGAAAAAAAACTAAACAAATCCATTTCCGGATCTATCCATATCTTACTTTTTAATAAACTTATTCTTATAGATCTTTCCGCCCGCACTTTTGGAAATAATAAAATAATTTCCGGCGGTAAGCCCGCTGATGTCTATTGCTTCTTTATACTGATGATTGCTTTTTTGCAGGATCAGCCTTCCTGATACATCTACCACAGAAATATCATACGTTTTATCTGACTCTTTTCCAATAAAAAGAACCTGAGTCGCCGGATTGGGATACAGGGAAAGATCATTTTCTTTCGGGTCTACTTCGCCGGTTACTAAACCACAAAAACCCCAGTTTCCGAAATTCAGTTTCACAAACCCTCCAAGCCCCAGAAACTCACACTGGTCCGGGCAATATTCCGTGCAGGCATAAAAGCCAAACTCCCCTGAGTCTGTTGCAGTATAGGAGTCTCCTGTTGCTCCACTGATGATGCAGGGATCTCCCAGAACCGGCGGAATATTTGCCGGGACACATTTATACCATGTATGTAATCCATACAAAACAGGAAAAATATTTTCAAAGGTTACAGATGATCCGTTGCAGACATTATATTCACCTGCATCGATCTGCTGATAGGTTCCGGGCGTAAAAGTTGTCAGCATTGCGGGAAGAGCATAGGCATATCCGTCTGAAAGGATTGCAGGGCTTTCTGCCGTACAGTCATTAAGGCTGACCTCTACTTTGAAGTAATACAACATATCATTGGCCCCGTCAATGGTTAAACTTTGAGAAGTAGCTCCGGGAACAGGTACCCAGGGATTAGGGTTGGGGGTCTGCCAATCCCATTCCTGCCTGTACCACTGATAACTATCATAGGTTTGTGTCGTAAGCGTTTCTGATTCCGTGTTACAAAAAACAACCTTATCCGGAAACATCACTCCCAGTCTTGGACTGGTAATTGCAGGACTGAATGAACATTGAGCACTAATTTTTAATATTCCGAGGAATACATAAAGGGCTAAAAAAGTTAATTTTGTCTTCATATCATATCTATTTAATGGTGAGTTTTATGTACAATAAGCTAGTCGATCACCAGCCTGATCCCGAATTTCATATTGAAGTTGAGCGGCTTATCTTTATAGAGGGTATTCAGCGAGCTGTTATCCCTGAAATGATATCCTACTCCCGGCTCCGCATAGACCCCTACATTTTTTATGATCTTATATTGGACTCCTGCTGCGGTGTTGACGGAAAACTGGACGGGTTTAGATTCCAATTTTTCCTTTTTCTCTTCTTTGATCTCATCGTTAACAATGTACTGGGTTTTCACACTTCCTGCCACGGCCTTCTCTACCAATGCCCCACCGGTGATATACCCCGTAAATTTCCCTTTCTGTACGACATTATAATTAACCTGAATAGGAATACCTATATAATGAACCGACTGATCGGTTTTTATCAGGCTGGTAGTACTTCCCGACCTGAGTTCTGATGATAATTTTGTATAGTTCACTCCTGTACCTATCCCCCATCTTTTTCCCAGATTCCTGTACAAAGAAACTCCAAATGTCACCGGGACTTTATGTTTTACGGTAGCTTTCACTTCTTCCTCCTGATTGGCTAATAATACTTCCGTTAATGGATTTTCTCCATATCCGGACGTGTGAAATACTTCATCAATGCTCATCGGGCTTCCGTTTATGGTGGCATATCCCGGAAACTGCTCCGCAGAGTTTGAGGAGGCATTACCTGTAAGCAGGCTGAGCATCCAGGATGGATTAGTTTTCTTTTTAGCCGATGCTAATTTTTGATGTACTTCATGGGTATCTTCTCGTTCTTTTTCGTTTTGGGAAAGATGTTCTGTGTTTTCCCCTTCAGCAGGGTGATCAGGATCAGCAATTGATTTGTTCTCCTGTATTCCTGGCTGATTATCTCCCAGATCAGCAGTTTTATCAATATTCTGATGAATTCCGGTCTCTGAACTATTATCAATCTTTATAATATTATTCACTTTATCAATAATCTGCGTAAAAATATTTTCCGTAGAAGTTGCGTCTGATATCATCATACCAGAGTGATCTTTCTTTCCTGAGGAGTATCTCATACTCATGTTTTCCTTTTCATTTTGAAATAGCTCATTATTGGGAAAATTATCCGGATTTTTTATTTTGCTGTTATTTTCTGACCGGGCCTGGCTTTGCAAAGAGCTGTTTCCATTTCCATATCTCTCGAAAAGCCGATTCCCTATCAAAAAGAATAGGGCAACAGCCGCCGCTGCTCCTGCAATGCGGTACCATACGGGCCTGTAGCCACCTCTCGGATTTTTAAGATCTTCTTCCGGATTCTTGCTTTCCGGGTTAAAACCAATAACTTTATTTTCCTCCTGATTACCGAATAATTCATCTCTGATATCCTCCCACAGACCATCCGGAGTATCTTCTGTATGATCCTCCATTTTTCTGCGCAGGTTATTTAACCATTGATTATTCATATTGTGCTTTTTTTGTCTTCTTATATTCTTTAATGTTCCGGGCAAGCATCGCTTTAGCTCTATGAAACTGTGATGCGGAGGAATTTTCGGCAATCTCTAAAAGTTCCGCAATCTCTTTATGGCTCTTTCTTTCGAAAACATACAGGTTGAAAACAGCCCTGTATCCCTCAGGAAGGGAGCGTATCATTTTCATAATAACTGTCTGCGGGACCTCTTCAAGATCAGGATCTTCTTCATGAGGAATATCCGGGAAATCAAACTCATCCTCAAGCCTTCTTAAATCATAATTTTGCTTAATCTGCTTCAGGGATTCGTTGACCACGATCCGGGCCATCCATGCTTTCAGTGAACCGTCTCCCCGGTATTCAAAGGTTTCTATGGACCGGAACATTTTAATAAAGCTGTTCTGCAGGACATCATGGATATCTTCTTTGCCGATGACGTAGCGGGAGCATACGGACGTAAGGCTTCCGGAATGCATTCCGAAAAGCTCTTTCCAGGCGGCTTCCTCCTTCCGCAGAAGGCGGCTGACCAAAATCTGCTCCTTATTTTCTTTCATGCAGTTTTACAATAATTCCTGATTTAATGATTGATCAAAATTTCAATACAAAAATAGATTGCATCTTAACGAATACAATCTATTCTGCATTTATCTTTATTTAATTCTTTATACAATACGGGAAATCATGCTTAATAATATCAAAAGGATCCAGCATCAATCCATCCACCGTTATTTTTTCCACAGCCAGGCCAAATCTCAATGAAAAGTCCTGTCCTACATAAAATCCTTTCTGTTTAGCCGCCAGTGTTACGGTTGTATTCCTGTTGATTCCATCTACAGGGATCTGGAGCTGAAGGGTCTTGGGTGCAAACGATAATTCCACTAGGTTATTTTCTGCGTTCACTTTTGCGGTATAGTCAAGGTTATATTTCACCTTCCCTATTGCTGCCAATGCCGCTTCTGTTTTTACCGGGTCTTTCACTACGGACTTTACGATCTCTTTTATCGGAAATTCTATAAACTTAATGGTGTCTTTTTTGACGGTAAAGTCAACTATTTTTTCTGTCTTTATATTGCCCTGTGAGGTGACAAGCTTTCCTTTATAATTTCCGTTCACATCTTCCAGTTTTACGGGTATGGGTTCATAGTCATCATTGCATGACATCAGAGACAGGCTTACAAAAAGGATCAAAACAGACATAAAGGTTTGAAGTACTGTTAATTTTTTCATTATTTTCAGGATTTTCATTAAACATTAATTATTTGAGTACTCATCTATATAAATCCGTTTTTCGGGAAATCTTGCATGGAATTTTAGAAAAAAAAGATAACTCATTGATTTTTAGAGAAAAAAATCAATACGAGAACAGAACGTTTTAACAGACTTAGTTTTTATAAATAAAAAGCCGCCTTTGTTGAAGGCGGCAGTGTTTAAGAACTAGAATGTTCTCGAAATTGCTTAAAATCACGTACAATTTTTTAAAATCCCTACATCATTTTACTCCAAATAAATACAAAGCTTTTCCAGAGAATCGGTATTATTCTGAAGCGCTCCAAAGAAACAAGCATGCTTTTTAACTGTTTCTAATTTCATAATAGAGAATCCAATCGTTTTTCTTTGCCTAATATAAAATCTTTAAAATATGCCTGCAAAATTTTTAAAACATCTCTGATATTTGCTTCCGTTGCTTCTGAAGAGGCATATACTGAGGTATCGTCTTGTAAGTTCAAATCATCAAAAACATCTGGATTTTTATCATAATCTTTCACTATTTTTTTTAATGAAGAATACATATCAATATAACAATCTTTTCCTTGAAATGAGGTCAAATCAAAAGAAACATCATTTTCATATCCATTTTTAAGATATATTTCAGATTTAGGAAATATGATGCTTACTCCATCTGCATCTTCTTCCAATTTATAATCTGCAGGCCAATTAAATTCTTTCATTACTTTTTCTACTGCTGATAAACTAAAATAGTCTTCAGGTACATACATTTTATTTCCCATAATTATTTAATTTTTGTTGCAACATGTCCATTTATTTGATATCCATTTTTTCTTAGGTGTTCCACTTCTCTACTAAAAATAGTCGGGATTTTATTCCCACTTTCATCTACTGCAAATTTATTTTTCCCGGTTTTCACATATTTTCCAATGTCGGAATCAGGATCTGTAACAAATCGGATAGGATCTTTTCTCTTTATAGCTTCGTCCAACCATGGTTTGTTAACTTTCTCCCAAAATTCATCTGTCACTTTTTTGTAATATTTATTTTTATCAACAGCTTCTAGGTATTTGTATTTTTCAAGAATCTTACCCCATTTTGGAGATCGAAGAATATTAATTCCTCCATCATTCATTCCCATTTTTGTAATCCCTTCCATCACCTCTCCTCTTCTTGCCACAGTATTAACGTCTTCAAGAATACCTGTTACCGTTGTTGTTTTATCAGCCTCTAACAATATTGTATTCCCTCCGAAAATCTGAGTTTTACTTCCCGTCAATTCTAAATACTTCCCTCTTAAAAAATTACCAAATTCTTTCCCTGTCTGAGGATTTACCAATCTTTTTACAGGAGGGACTTTTACTTCTTCAGGCACCCTGCCATCAACGTCTTTTTCAGCTTTTTTTGATGCCTCTTCTATAGCTTCCTTTGTTTCTCCCGATTCTAAGGCTTCCTTCGCTGTTTTGGAAATATGTTTTGCTTCTTCCTCAGTAAGCTCTTTTGCTACATCTTCAGAGGCTTCTTTCACCGTTTTTTCTATAGTTTCTTCAACAACCTCTTCTGTTATTTCTTTTCCTGCTAATGTGCTTATTTTTGCCACTTTAGACCCTTTTAATATAGGAATAAGAAACGTTAAAATATCCGGTATTAATTCTCCAAATTCTTTAAGAAGATAATAGCTTTTCCCCTTATAGGTAAGTAGCCAGATTCCAAAATCTTTAAATATTTCAAATACTTTTTTAAATATTTTGTTCAGTAACTCAAATGTATTATAAAAAAGTTCATTCACAAAATTCTCGAATTTCTCAACCAGCTTATCAGACATCCTGAACCCTATTTCATCTCTCAGGATAAGAATGATAATGGCAACCAGATCACATAATCCCGCTAAAAACTCCAAGATCCCGTTATAGAGGCCAACTAAAAAAGCATGGTAGTGCTTTAAAATGGTCTGAAAATTTCCATCAGGAATATAAAAGTCCGCCAGCTTTTCAAGGTAACCGTCTGTTATTTTCTGACATTCATCAATATTTTCATGGAGCCACTCTTTAAGCATTTTAGAAATAGGATCCTCGCGGGTGATCTTCTTATCTATCTCTTCTTTTAAACTTTTATAGGGCCTGTTAAAAAAATCTTTCAGAGAATTAACTCTGTCTTCTTTCGTATCATAAAAAATAAAATTCGGTAAAAAAGCAGGCGTATATTCTTTTCCTGGCAAATCGCCGTTCCAGTATCTGTCTTCTTTATACTTTTTAGTCCTCAGCCAATGCCCTAACTGAAAGGCCCAATCAGGCATATTAAGATCTATGTATTCTGCCCCCTTCAGTATAAGTATAAACCATGAAAAGTCATCAAATTTCTGATTGTCATATTCATACTGAATGGCTTTTATCAGTAAATCTTTAAACTCCGGCGTGTTTTCCTCTTTCTCTACAGCCTGTACTGTTTGGGCCGAGACGCTGGTAGCCCATGCCGTTTTAATATACAGCTCCGCAATATCTTCCGGATCATTGTCTTCCCACGGCAGTTCCTGAAAGTATTTATTCCTTAAATCATCTACTACTGCAGCTCCGAATTTTACCCTTACTATTTTACCAAAATCGAATCTCCCGTCATCTGTTTCTATAAATACCAATACCTCAAATGGCTTTTCCGGGTTAGGAACATTTTTAGGATCCTCATACATTTTTATGACCTCCTCTCCGTCCGGATGCGAATACACTACAAAATTATATTTTGCCATTTTTCTTATTTATTAGTAGGTTATAAAAATCTGCCTGGTTATGAGATATCTTTGAGGACAGGTCTGCAATAGTAATGTCCCTTTTATCCAATATTTTTGAATTCCCAAAAATCTCTTTAGCCCAATCGTGGATATTCTTATCCCAAAACTGCCCAAACGGACTGTTTTTAAATACACTCATATTCTCAAAGGTCTTATCTGAAAGCCCTTGCAATGGGCTCTTATTTCCTTCAAAGCCTTTACTTACTTCTTCAAAAGACAATATTTTGAATTCCGATAAGTCATCACTCCATTCATCATTAAATATTTCCATGTTCTTTGTTTTTAATTGTTAAACACTCCAACTCATTCACGGGAAAAAGCTCTTTAACGGTCTTTCCTCTGCAAAAAACTTCAGTCTGGCTTTCATCCATCACCAGCAGATCCAGATGATAATCTTCATCTATTAATACTCTGCTATTTTTTAATCTGAACTTTGCCTGTACCAGAACATCCCAGTCTTTTCCCTCCAGTTCATTCCAGCATGCTGGCGGAAGCTTTCCCCTGCTCCCGAAAAGCATGATTTTTTCTACGGCTGTAATCTCATCAATCTTGTCCTTAAGACGCGTGAGGATATAAGGCAGCACTTTTTCGTGCTGCCAAATAGCCTCAGGTTTTACCTGGCTCATCTTTACAATTTTATTTGATTTTTACATTACGGACTGAACCAGAAACTTGCTTAAAGGAACCGTGTCCAGATATTCTGTCTGAGGAATAACCTGTCCGTCTTTGTCCAGAATCCTTTCATTGCCATATCTGCTATAATCCGGAGTAGACATTTTTAAAGTGGAGTTCCCCAGATCAACTGTGAATTTCAAGGTATCGTGCAAATCATCGCCTCCCGGTTTTATGAACGTAAAGGTCTTTATCTTGCTCACATTGATTTTGAATGTGATCCCGTTGCTTCCCGTTGGAGATGCCTCTACTCCTTCAATGGAAGAGATTTCATCAGCTAGGGCTTTATAGGCAACGGTTGAAGGTTGTGCCCCGAACCACGAAGCATCTCTATCAATGGTTATACTATTTCCCAAGCATTCATATGTTTTTGGAAATACTTGTGCTGTATCCATTTCAGCAACGGTTCTGTACCAATCCATATTGTTGAAGGTGATCTCCATCCACTGATCTGCGGGTTGTCCGATCTGGTTATTGTTCAGTTCAAAGCCGCTGTCACACATTTCCCCCAGGTTATCATCAAATTTCACTCCCGGTTCACAAGCGCAAGGCAATGCTTTTTCTACCTTTAAGCCGATAGAATCTGCCTGCAGAATGGTAAGTGATGTAGGGATCTTCTCTCTCCAAGGCTCTCCTTCTTTGGTTCCTTTCGGAGCACGCATTTCATCTACAATGGAAAGGAATAATTCATCGTCAATTACAGGTACTTCTCCTCCGTTCCAGATCTGTCCGGTTGCCATGAAATGTCTTACCGCTTCTTCAAACCCCGGTCTTACGGTAACAATAACCCTTGCCATCCCGGATTGCATAAATGCTCTGAAAGTAGGGTCATTATCGTCGAATTGGTATAAATCTCCCCATGATTTTCTTTCTCCCCAATAGTACGGATAGAAATAATAGCTCATGATCTCCCATTCGAAAGCCTGCTCCATAAATTTCACAAAAGCGGCATACTTATCCAGTTTTCCATCCACTTTGATGTCTGTATTATTGAATGTCTCCTCTGCAGCTCCATCGTTGGTATAATACCTCTTTTTCCCAAAAGTAAGGTCAACATTAGGATTTTGATTTAGCATATAGGAAATACAGTTTCTTCTTAAGATTGTATTTTCTATTTTCCTGTAGAAACCAGGATTTGAGCCTTTGATCTGAACACCTAAAGCTTTTGCATCTGCTAAAGCCTGCTCATATTTGGATAATTCCACATTGTATGCATCAATGATCTTATTGAATATTTTTTGCAGCCATGCATTTTTTGCATTTTCAGTTAATATCAGATCTGCAACCAAAGAACCACTGATCCCTCTGATATCCCAGAATAATGAAGAAACGGTAATCGCCTGTTCAACATTGTCCAGGATCATATTAACATTTCCTCCGGTTTCAGTTCCACAGATGTACACACGGCTTGACGGATGCATTCCCGTACCTGCTCCAACGCCAACGTTCACCGTACCTTTCACTTTTGTAGCACAATATCCTTCTTCAACTTTGAAATCATTATTATTATAGACACCGGTCCATCTACCATATACTCCGCTCACGTCCTGTCCAATGTTTTTATCCGCGAAGGAGAAACTTATTTTTTTAGTGTATGCCGGCCTTTCGTCCAATTCCACATTATAAATCCCGGACCAGTATCTTAAGACCGTTTCGTTGCTCAAAGAAGAGAAATTTTCCATCTTGTGAATAGCAGATTTTCTTGGGTCTACCGGTTCTACCAGCTGATTTTCTGCATTTTTGGAAGCTTTCATTCCTAAAGAATGCAGTTTGGCCGGCTCAGGAACCATAAATTCGAACATCATACGTTTACCATAGTTGTAGATCTGGTTTTTCACCACTTTATCCACCCAACGGTAAACTCCTACCACATGGTTGTCTCCTTTAGTATTATCGAAACCATGCTTATTGTTTTCCTCATATTCTTCCAGGATCTTATCAATACGCTCTTCTTTTACCTTGGTTACGATTCTGTCCAAAGCTCTTGCAGTAATATCTTTAGCTTCGGTAACAGCTTGCCTGTTGCTTTCTTCTTTAGAATTGTGAGTGGCATAATTGGCTCCAACACTCAATCCATACTTTCCGGTCGCATCACTTCCCCAGCTTGCGGTGAATCCTGCATTGGCTGCAAAATCTCTGGATTCCTGAAGGATCTTAGCTACTTCGCTCTGCATTTCATGTCTTTCGGTGGAAGTAGTATCGGTAAGCTTTTCTTTTTCGGATTCTGACGACTTAGTCGTTTGGGACTCACTTCGCTTCAATCTTCTGGTTGCCCTTTCCTTGTATTCTCTTGCCATAATGTTTTCGATGTGGGCTACATCTCCTTCTACATAACAATAGGTACTTTGCTCTACCTTCCGGTAATCCGCCACACCTATATTCTTCATTCCGAAGCCGGATGGGATAAATGCTCCGTTGGGATCTGTGCTTCCTCCCTGATTGCCTCCGCCTGTTTCTTTTTTCAGGGTGAATGCTCCGCTTCCTTTGAAAACTCCTTGCTTGAACGGATTATTGATATCTGACGGATCCTGTATAAGGGTTACATCCATAAGATAGGTTTTCCCGTCTTCCAGCACTACTTCTCCTCTCAGAATAAAGCCATTCTGCCTTGCTGTAAGGGAAGCCGGAATACCCGGACTGTTATAGAACAGGAAGCTCACTCCATAGGACGGTTCAAATACAACATTAGAGCTTAGCTGCGTTCCATTGATCGTTACATCATAAGAACCGGACATGATCCTGTGGGCAAAATTCTCAACAATGATCTGGATGAACCATTCGGAATTATTTTTTACCGATGTTTTCACGCTGTATGGGATCCATCCGTTGGGAGTTGCCGAATTCGTCACCGGCACCACAACGCCTCCCACTGATGTGGAAACCTGCTGATTCAGTACTGTATTATCTAAAATCGTCTGCTGTAATGACTGATTGCTCTGAGCAATCCCTTGTGAAAGTTCCTCAAAGGTGGAAATCTGTGATAAAGCATTACTTCCTTCAGAAATACCCAATACTCTGTTTAAAGCTGAAATATTTTCATCATTCAGATCTTTTAACAGGTCTTCAGCCTGAACTTCCGGCCTGAAGTCGAACCTGAATTCCGGAAGTTCCGGAGCGGATATATAAGGCAATCCTGCCAATTCTTCTCTTTTTCCGCTGTCAATATATAATTGTTTTTTATATTCCTGCTCCGTTAACTTTTGCTGATATTCCTTTCTTACAGGATCTACTTCTCTGTCATAAGCATCCAAAGCCCGCTGATGTTCTTTCTGATATTCTTTTTTATAGGCTTTTTCCAGCATATTCAGGGCTTCGGATAAATTCTGGTTTTCCTGAAGCTGCATTTTTGCATCAACAAACTTCATGTTTTTATCGTTATACAATACCCTTGGAGCCTGAACTTCTTCTTCCATTTTAGCCATTTTGGCCGCTGCGCCTCCGGAAGGCGTTGAAGATCCGCTGTCTATCCTGAAAAGCTCTTTCGGCAGGACTACCTTTGCTTTAATGATATCCTGATAAACCACCTCATCTGATCCATCATAAACCCGAAGAATATGTTTAAGGTGCAGATACTGCATAAGGATTTCCTTGGCATAGAAATCTTCCTGTGTCACAACCTGATAAATAAGGTTATCCCATATCCAGGTATCTTCCCCCAAACCTGCACGAACCGCATGTGAAGCATAGTCATTAATTTTTGCATCAAATTCTTCTTTTGTAGCTGCTGCTTTATTTCTGGCTACCCAAACAGCTAATTCGTAGAATTGAGGATCTCTTTCCTTTAAAGATTGTTCTGTTTCTATCGTTAAGCCTGCGATGGTTTCGCAAACCCTCTGTAAAGATTCGCCGTTTTCCACTCTTGGGTCAATGACTCCTCTTTGGGTGTTATAATCCCTGAAAATAAATCTTCTTTCTTTGTTTTGAGGGTCTGATAATTCCGGATTACGCATTGTTGCGAATCTGAATAATGTTTGTGAGCTATTATTTTGATTAATTGCTGCCATTTTTGTAATTTTGTTTTGATTTTATTAAATAGGTTAAGATTTTGAAGATCTTTTTATTAGAGTGTCTTCAGGTTTTAGCCTTATTTTTTTAGGTGGTTTCCGGCAAAAGATGTCCACCCTGTGTTTTAAAATCTGCTCTCATATTATCTTTTTTTCTCTGAGGCAAAGATCAATGCTGATGACGACAGAACTCGTCGTATTAATTATTTTTTTGTATTATTTTATTTGC
The DNA here is from genome assembly GCF_014204415.1 of Chryseobacterium defluvii. GTDB lineage: Bacteria > Bacteroidota > Bacteroidia > Flavobacteriales > Weeksellaceae > Chryseobacterium > Chryseobacterium defluvii_A. The sequence continues at coordinate 446,093 of NZ_JACHLE010000002.1, forward strand.
CTGATCCTGAACATTCATATAAAGCTTTTATTAAATAATTAATTTTGTTTAAAATTTTTCTTTATAAAGCAGAAATGGGTAAAGCTGTAGATATATCCTGTAAATGAAGCAAAAGACAGGTTCCAATTATTTCATTATTTTAATACATTTGCTAAAACATCATTCCGAATGAACTTTGAACAGATCAACTTGCATCTTGGAGCTTATAAAGAGCATGATCAGATTATAGATGCCGCAGAATATTTAATCCGGTCATTTAACTTGGAGCACGAAAATTTTGCCGGATTTGGTTTCCGGGAAGAGCTTTCGTCCAATTCAATGCTTTTAACAGCGGAAGGGGAATTGGGAGGGCCACAGAAGGTCATGATCCCAAGGAACTTATTCGATTTTGATCTTAATCTTGTCCTTAATATGGTTGCTCATGAAATGCTCCATGTAAGACAGAAAGCTCCCGGAAATGTTATTGAAGATAAAAATGAAAGGGAGTTCCAGGCATATTATGAGATGCTTTTTCATAAGGTTTTTCCACAGATCCCCGATGTTTCGGATTTTCATAAAAAGTTTTTCGGAAACAAGGCACTGGAGTATTACAGGAGAATGGGAGAAGGTTCTGAATTGCAGCAAAAATATGCTGTACAGAAAACTGAAGTACAACAACTCATTAATTCATTACCGCAATGATAAAACCGGAGATCAGCTGGGGAGATTTTGAAAAGATAGATATAAGAACGGGAACCATCATTTCCGTAAGTGATTTTGAAAAGGCAAAAAACCCGTCTTATCAGCTGGAAATTGATTTCGGAGACCTGGGTATAAAGAAATCGTCCGCCCAGATCACGACGCTCTACAGAAAAGAAGATTTAATAGGTAAACAGATTCTGGCCGTCGTTAATTTTCCAAAGAAGCAGATTGCCAATTTCTTCAGCGAATGCCTCGTTTTGGGAGTATATGGAACTGATAAAGAAGTGACTCTTCTCACCCCTTCCTTGCCCACCCCAAACGGTATGTCCGTAGGATAAAATTTAAAAACACATATGATACAAAACATTCCATTAGAAAGAATTTTATTTCTTGATATTGAGACCGTTCCGGGAGCAGCCCTGTGGGATGATCTTTCTGAAACCGACCAGAAACTCTGGGATAAGAAAACCAGATTCCAAAGGAAAGAGGAGATATCTGCCGAGGAGTTTTATCCGGAAAGAGCCGGGATTATGGCTGAATTCGGGAAGATCATCTGCATTACCATTGGTATGCTGGAAAAGAACGATACTTTAAAAATTAAAAGTTTTGCAGGCCATGACGAAAAGAAAATGCTGCAGGAATTCGGGGAATTATTCAACAGCCCGAGGCTCCGGGATATTATTCTCTGTGCCCATAATGGTAAGGAGTTTGACTTTCCTTGGATCGCAAGGCGGTTTCTGGTCAACGGGATGCAGCCTCCGCTCCCGTTCCAGATGTTTGGGAAGAAGCCCTGGGAAATCCCTCATATCGATACGATGGAGCTATGGAAGTTCGGGGACTATAAAAGTTTTGTTTCTTTGGAACTGCTTGCCCATGTTTTCGGGATTCCTACTCCTAAAGATGATATAGACGGATCAATGGTTTCATCAATTTACTACATAGAGAAAGACTTGCAAAGAATAGTTGACTATTGTGAAAAAGATGTCTTAACTTTGGCAAATATTTTCCGGCGCATGCGTCAGGAGGATTTATTGAAAAGGTATATCAATTTAGATTAAAAAATGAAATTTACAGACGATCAGATTGCTGACATTGGCGAAGATATCATCAGGACCCTTAAAACCGTATTTGACCCTGAAATTCCGGTAGACATTTATGAATTAGGCCTGGTGTATGATGTACAGATCTCCGAAGACGGCGATGTAAAAATTATAATGACTCTTACAACGCCTAATTGTCCCGTTGCCGAAACGCTTCCTCAGGAAGTAAAAGACAAGGTACAGGGAGTGGAACATGTAAAAAGTGTTGATCTGGAGCTTACTTTTGAACCGAGCTGGAATAAGGATATGATGAGCGAAGAAGCAAAATTTGAATTGGGAATGCTTTAATGAGCAAAAAAAGTAAAATACGAAGACTGCCTTTAAAAGACAGTCTTTTTTATTGGGTTTTATTTTTCAAAGCAAAACTTATTTTAAATTTCTCTGGCAATCTCTTTTCCTTCTCTTCTGCTCCATTCGCTCCATGAGCCTACGTACAGGGCAGGGATCTGAAAGCCTGCGTAATCCAATGCTAAAATGGTATGGCAGGCTGTAACTCCCGAGCCACAATGGATAATTATATTTGGGGGCTTATTTTTTAATAATTCTGAGTATTTTTCTTTTAAAGCTTCAGGGCTTAAAAACATCCCGCTCTCATCAATGTTTTCAGAGAAAGGGATATTAATAGCCCCAGGAATATGCCCGGCAACCAGGTCTATAGGTTCAGATTCTCCCTTATAACGATAAGCGTCTCTTACATCTATCACCGTGGAGGAATTGTTTATTAATTCATTTTCAACCTCTTCCAAATTCGAAACGGGGAGAAACCACTGATCTCTTTTAATGATTACTGCTGGAGAAAAAGCTTCTTCTCCTGAAGAAAACGGCAGTCTTTCTTTTTCCGCGGCCTGAATTCCGCCATCCAGAACCTGAACATTTGCCAGCCCGAAGGCTTTCAGCATCCACCAGGCTCTCGCTGCAGCATTTGAGCCATTTTTATCATCATATACCACAATATGGGAATCTTCTTTTATTCCCAATTTTGAAAGGGTTCCGATGAATTTTTCAATACCGGGAAGAGGGTGCCTCCCGCCAAAAGCGGCATTTTCCCCGATCTCGGCCAAATCTTTATCTAAATCAATAAATTTTGCTCCTTTAATACGACTTTCAAGATAGTTTTTGTGAGCCTCTTTTCCGGTTCTTGCATCAAGGATGATGAGGTTTTCATTTTGAATTACCTTTTTTAGTTCAGAAGCATTGATGACGGGTGAAATTCTATGCATTTTGTTCATTTAAAAATGAAAAATATCCTTTGCTTTGTTATAGGAGCTTTCAAAGTTCAATACATTCAGAGTGTGATCTATTTTTTCGACACTCATAAAGTTAATGACCTGTTCTGTAGGCATATTTCCCACTAGATCGTCTTTTGCCATCGGACAGCCTCCGATCCCTTTAATAGCACTGTCGAATCTTCTGCAGCCTTTATCATAAGCGGCCTTCAGTTTAGAATAAGAATCTTCGTACCGGTTATGAAAATGCCCTCCAAAATTGATCTCCGGATATTTCGAAGGTATTTTTTCAAACAAAAGAGCAATGGTTTCAGGCGTTGCAACTCCCGTTGTATCAGACAGTAAGATATTTTTAATGCCTATTTCAGAAAACCTCTGTGCCCAGAAATCCACATCTTCCCATTTCCACATTTCCCCGTAAGGATTTCCGAAAGCCATTGAGAAATAAATATTCAGTTCTTTGTTTTCGCTTTTTACAAGGTCAAGCATTTTTATGATCTCACCGAATGCTTCTTCCCGGCTTTTGTTTGTATTTCTATGCTGGAATGTTTCCGAAATGGAGAACGGGAATCCTAAAATATCTACAGACCGGTGCTCCAGTGCTTTTTCGGCTCCTCTGTAATTTCCTATAATGGCAGATACTTTTGTGCCGGACACAGATTTATTAATATTTTCCGCAACTTCAGCAGAATCGGCCATCTGTGGAATTGCTTTCGGAGATACAAAGCTCAGGCAGTCCAATACATCAAACCCCACTTCCATAAGAGAATTGATGTAATCTATTTTTTTATTGGTGGGTATAAATTCTCCCCAACCCTGCATTGCGTCCCGCGGACATTCGGTAAGAAACATTTTTTACTTTTGATTTTCTCAAATATAATAAAACTAAACTATTTTGTATGAGTCTTACCCAAAGCTAAGATTATTTTGGTTTTCAGCGGTTTATATACGATTTATAATTTCAATCATTGATATGCTGTTGTAAATAAACTGTCCTGAATATTCAATTTTTTAATTTTAGGTTTAAATTTTTATTTTTTAAAACATTAAGATATTGGATACTTTTTGATATGCTTAAACAAAAGGAAGTCGTAGTAAATAATATTCCTTTTTTAATATTAAAGCATGTCCGGACTGGTTTGTATTTTAATTTTCTTCATATAGTTTTTTCCATCGGGCAATGGTAGTCCTGCTTATTTTAAAATGGGCGGAAAGCTGTAAGTTGGTAAAATTCTGTTTTTTCTGATATTCTAAAATTTCAGATATTGATTTTTTGTCATAAGATCTATGCTGTTGATTAAGGCTCAGAGCTTCCTGATCTTTTGTCTCAAATATTATTTTGTTGAGTGCAATGACATCCAAAACCGATATATCCGTTTTTTTTAATATTTGTTCACATTTTTCCCTTTTACCGGGATACTTCAGGGTAATAATGTCATTATAAATTCTTTTATAGTCGGGTTTTTCGAATGTTTTTACGGGGATGACCGTCTTAGTCTCTTTGCTTGTATTTTGCATACCATTTGTATAAAGTGGTTTTGGGTATTCTGTATTCTTCCATTACCTGCTGCCTGGTTTTCTGGTGGGTATCTATGAGCTCCATAATAAAATCAATAACTTCTCTGGTATAAATATTTTTCCTGAACTCAGGAAGCCCGGATTTTATTGCAGACGGCTTATTGTACCCTGTTTTAGCAGGAACAGCGTACAGGATCAGATGCTGTGTGTATACCCTGAAGAAATCATATTCCAGCAATTTGCTCCAGCGAAGCAGCAATTGGGTGTCCATTGAGGCACTCTTATACATTTCCCGGATCTCCATTTCGCTGCAATTAAGAAAAGCACACATCCTATTGATGGGAATTTCCATTTCTTCATTTCTCTGTTTTATGAGTTCACCAATGTGAATATATTTATAGATCATAGGTTAAAGTTTAACCAGACAAAAATATCAGAATGCCCTTCTCATTATCAAACAAACTACTCACGGAATTATTAATTTCGAGAATATTAGTATCATAAATAACTTATTATCAAAACTATACTCTACAATAGATATTCAAGGTATGATGGTTCATATGCATAAGCATTCCCTAAAAGATGCAATGTCAATTGTTCATAATTTACATTGTATATTTGTGAAAATTTATGAAATCAGATGAGTACTATAGAATTCACCCCATTATGGAAAGAAAAGTTATTGAACCGTTTTCTTGCTTATGTAAAAATTTATTCAACCAGCGATGCTGAGAGTGAGACGACTCCGTCAACTTCCAGACAATGGGATATTGCCCGGTACATTGCTGAAGAATTAAAAACAATAGGGCTGGAAGATGTTTCTATAGATGATAACGGATATATTATGGGCTATGTGCCTTCTAATCTTGAGAATAATGATAAGCCTGTCATCGGATTTATCTCACATTATGACACTTCACCTGATTTCAGCGGGGAGAATGTAAAACCACAGGTTTGGGAAAACTATGACGGAAATGACTTAGTTTTAAATCGGGCAACAGGATTCACATTATCACCATCAAAATTTGAAAGCTTAAAAAAATATGTCGGGCAGACTTTAATTACTACGGACGGCAATACGCTTCTTGGCGCTGATGATAAGGCAGGCTGTGCGGAAATTGTAACAGCCGCTGAATATCTGATCGCGCATCCGGAAATCAAACACGGAAGAATTGCCGTAGGATTTACTCCGGATGAAGAGATAGGAAGGGGAGCCCACAAATTTGATGTAGCTAAATTCGGGGCAGAATTTGCGTATACGATGGACGGCGGAGAGGTAGGAGAACTTGAATATGAGAACTTTAATGCTGCCGGAGCCGTAGTAAAAATCCACGGGCTGAGCGTTCATCCGGGGTATGCTTACGGAAAAATGGTAAATGCCGCACTTCTGGCTGCAGAATTCGCACAAATGCTTCCTCCCAATGAAACGCCTGCCACCACAAAAGGATTTGAAGGTTTTTATCATTTGATGGATATTCATGCCGACATTTCGGAAGCGAAACTTCAGTATATCATCCGTGACCACGATGTGGATAAATTTGAAGGCCGAAAGAAATTCATGGAGGAAAAAATTGCTGAATTCAACCAAAAATACGGGGAAGGGACTGCTGAGGTTGAAATTAAAGAGCAATACCGCAATATGAAGCAGCAGTTTGAAGGTAAAATGCACATTATTGATCTTGCGGCACAGGCTATGAAGGAAGTTGGCATTGAACCTAAGATAAAAGCGATAAGGGGCGGAACAGACGGTGCCCAGCTGTCTTACATGGGCTTGCCGTGTCCCAATATTTTTGCAGGCGGGATCAACTTCCACGGGCCTTATGAGTATGTGGCACTGGAGAGTATGGAGAAGGCTGTTGAGGTGATCTTGAATATTGTAAAGGCTTAGAATCTGATCTATTGATATTAACAAAAACCACCGAAAGCGGTGGTTTTTTACTTAAAAATATAAGAAAATACTTTTTCCAAAACCGAGCGATACTCCCACAAATTGTATAGGGACAACAGCTCTAATAGTATAATTGCCCCATATGCGGAAACAGATCCCGGTGTTGTTTTATTTTTGAACAGGTATCTTAAGTAAACTATACAGAATATCTGTATAAGGATAAATTCTACGATATACATTATTTTATATTTAACTTTCTGTTCGAAGCCTCTTTTTCTCTACTTTAAATTTTGTTATAGCACTTATCTGTCCGGATCATCAGGTATATATTTTGAAGCAATCCCGGATATTTTCAGCTTGTCTCCCTCAATGAACACCTTTTCTACCGTATTGAAAACCCATTGAATATCTTCTCTGGGGTAATTTTTATCCTTTATTAAAAAGCGGATGATCATGGTTACTATATTAAAATGGCTTTCATCGGCTTTAAGCATCTTTTCTGAAAACAGTTTGTCATTGATCCCAATTCCAAAAGAGCTTTCCAGAGATCGTATCAAATCCCGTTCATTAAGTATTTCAATCTCATAATAACAGCTATCTGTTTTATTAATCTTTTGAGAATGGTACCAGACGCTCGCTGGCGAAATATCTTCTCCTTGTACTTTAAAGCTGATCATTCCGTCAGTATTTATTAATTGCGTCATCTGTACTGTCAGGTAAAACTTCCCATTCCGCATGTAAAAGCCTGTGCTCAATAACTTCCGTATTGGCTGGAATAGATGAAACCTGTGGTGGTATTACATCATTTTCTGATATTTTTTCCAATTTTCCCACTTTATACTTACGGGTCTTCAGGATTCCTTTTACAATCATTTTCTTATGATCAAGCTCTTCCGGCCATCCGGAAAGGCTATCGATGATATACATCACCGAGTCTGTCTGTAATCTTGCTCCTTCCTTGAAATTAAGGGCCGTCCCTTCTATTGTGGTCTCTTTTCTATTTTCTTGATTAACACCCGGTTTATAATCCTGGCATTTTAACAGGAAGGCCAGTAACAATAGGATACAATATTTCATTTTATGTGCTTTTATTCGAATGAATCATATGTAATTTATACTTATTTTCCTGTGAGAAAATTTTATGCTATAATCTCCTGATCGAAATTTTCTCAACTCTATATCAGGCTATCCAGATCGTAAGGCTCATAGTCGAAAGCCCTTCTTTTCGCTGCCTCATATTCTGTAATGCCCAGCGGAGTCATTCTATCATTCGTTCTATCATAAAGATATATATTTTGTGGGGCACTTCCATCTGCAGAACCTGACAATTGTATGATCATATGATCCGTAAGTACTGCATATAAGCAGTCATAATCTGTACTTAAATGTGCTATTTCATACTTGTCTTTTTCTGACAACCGGATTTTGCTATAGTCTTTCAGATCAATGGTTTCATTGGTTATTTTTATGATCTCACCTTCCTTATAAACAATTGAAGCCTCATTTCCGCTGTTGAAAAATAATAATTCTTTTTGTCCGCCTTCTAATTTATAGTAGAGTCCGTTAAAGATCCTGTCCATCTTTATTAATATTTCTATTCAGCCTGTAAAATTTATTTTCTTACCTGCACTTTTTCAATCTTATTCCGGTTGGCTTCTTCAGGATTAGTAAGGTCTTCGTATAGCATATAAAATGACATCACGATAATCACTACACCCAATCCCATTCCGCATAAGGAACGCCAATAGCTCATTCGCTTCAAATTATTTTCCGGTCTTGGTTCCAGTTCTTTTTTACTGTATGATTTGGAGAATAGGTACATCACTACCAATAAACAGACTCCAAGGATGAAGAACGTAACAAATTTTACAAAAATATGTTCTTTCAAATATTCGTCCATTTTCTTAATTATTAATTCTAAAAGTTACGATATCATTGCTATCATAACTCATTGTGTCTCATTTTTATTTTGCTTCGGGATCTTCCAATACCTTATCCAGCCATACGACACCTCCTGCCAGGAGTAATACGGCAAAAGGAAAACATCCTAAATAGTAAAACCATATAAAAACGGGATCAATCATCAATTCAAATATTTTCCCTATCCCCAGCAAACCAAAAAACATAGCAGAGATTATACTGGCCGTCTTATACCATTCTATTTTTCTACTGATCATAAAATATGTACAGGCTACCATGATTGTTATTATTAATATTCCTATCATATCTATTCTGGTATTTCAAGGGAACATCCCAATTTATTAAAATTTTCTTTCAATAGCTCAAATCCTTCTGTACTAAAGTTTCTCATTAAAAACGTGATACCTCGTAATGTTGCTGAAAGATTATATGCTAATTTCCGCCTAGTACCTGTTCTTTTTTATAACATCGAAACAAGCAGAATACAATTATCTGTATCGTCTATTTTGTCCTGATATTCTGTCTGAAGAAGCTGTTTTTATAGCCTTAGTATAAAAATGAGGGAATACAAAGAGGCGGTGAAAGATTATGAAGAATAAGAAATTAAAGCCTGCTCTGGTAAGCAAGCTTTAATTCTATAATCTAACTTTGAGCATTTACTAATAGCTTATAATTGCCTGACCTTTTTTCCATAATCTCCATTCATTATAATACTATATTGTTTAATTATTAAATCTCCGTATTAAAAAAATTCCCGGTCATTTTAACTTAAAAAGACCTATTAGAAAATTTCAATACATGAGTTTATTGAATTTGTTAAGACAGATGAGGTGTATTTTATTTTAAAAGTTCTCTGGTTGTGTTTTTTTTTATACTTTTAAAATACTTTAATTTGTTAAATTAAATCTCATCCATCAAAGACCATCAGCAAAAAGAAAGATCGAAATAATTTTTTTTCATAAATATCTGAGCTTTGTGTTTCATCTTATTAAGGTTTGGATTTAGCAAACAACTCTTCATCTGTAACACTACATTCAGATTGGTTTTCAGTTTTCAAATGTATTCAATCCTGAAGTCCTATAAAACAAAATGTACAATAGATTTATAAATTTGTAGCTTATATTTGCATATTTAATAATTCACAAGTTAATGACAAACAATTGGTTATATTGTAAAATAATATTCATGTATTTTTTAAAGTCATTGCAAAACTTTAAGTCATAAAAAGACCGTTTTTCCAAACAAATAAATATTTTTTCTGCCTGATTTTTCGGGATTTAAATTAAAAGTAGTTCATAAACACCTAAAATCCCGACTATTCTTTGTAATTTCGAATACACTTTTCAAATGTCAAAAAACACAAAAGCAATGCAGATGATTTTAGTAAAAAAACTGCTGTTAATATTAATTTTTTTCATTCCAATAAAAATATATTTACAAGAGATATCCGATCTAAAGGCTTCACGGGAAATAGACAGCTTAATTAAAAAAGATCAGTGGGAATTGGCACATTTTAAATTAAGCAATGAAAATATAAAATTTAAACGGCTTTCCAAGTATGAATTGAATTATGACATCTTAATTAAACTTGACTCTGCATCTGCGTTGTACCGGAAGGGGAAATATGAAGAATCGAAAAAGGCTCTTTTACAGACCATGAATTTTATCGAGAGCAACAAAAACAGACTGAGCCTGTCTAATTATGAAGGATTGAAGCATATGGGTATGACCACTCTGTTTTATACCGAAAAAAGGCTGGGAAATGTAGCACAGGGACTAAAATACCTGAGCTTTTTTTCAAGAGGAATAAGCCCCGTCTATATAAAAAAGCAAAGACTCTATTTTGCTATTGCCCATATAGAGTTAGGAGATTATAAAAAGGGGATCGATCTTCTTAGGATCAGGCTGAATGATGTACGTATGGATACAACACATGTTCTATACAACAAAATCATAACAGAAAAAGAAATCGCAACAACATACAATACCATAGCAGATACCTATATCAAATGGTATAAAGATACTGGTGAAAAGAAGTTTTTGGACTCGTCTCAAATCAATTATGAGAAAGCTTATTCAGCGGTTAAAAAAGCTCCTCTCATTTCCCAATACTCCAAAGCCCTGCACATCAACAGACTGGCCAATATCGCGTTACTCAAAAAACAATATAAATATTCTTTATCACTCTATAATATATGTGAAAATGATTCTTCTCTCATGGAAAAAGGGTTTTCCCGGGAAGCCATCTGGTTGGGAAAAGCGGAAAACTATACATTCCTTAAAAAAACCGATTCCGCATTTTATTATATTCATAAGTTGTATGATGAAAAAGCAGATTCAAAACTTGCCTATGATATTCAACTAAAAATATATCATCTCCTAAGCATTAATTACGAAAACCTCGGAGATAATAAGAATGCTTATAAATTTGCGAAGCTTAGTCTCTCTGAAATTCAAAAAAAGAAAGTTCGCGATGATTCAGGAAATATATTTTTAGGAATGTATGAGCAGCAGCAGATAAAATCCATCTCCGATGAAATGCTGAAAGAGAATAAAAAAAATATTTTACTGCTCATTGCTCTAATCGTTTTAACCTGTTCCGGAATTATTTTTTACGCTGTTGACAGACAAAAGAAAAGAAAAAAGAAAGCTCTTCTTGAAATTCAAAAAAGACAGGAAAAATTTAATATTGCCAATATAGATCCCGCAGCGGATGAAAAGACCGAGACCCCTCTGATCATAGAGGACGAGCTGGTCAATCGGATCCTTAAAAAAATAGAACTAATGGAGTCTGGCGAAAAGTTCCTGTCCAATAAATTTAAGCTTGCCAATGTGGCCAAACAGCTTAATACAAACACAGCTTATTTATCGCAGATTATCAATCAGCATAAAGGCATGTCGTTTTCAGAATATGTAAATACCCTGAGAATAGATTATGTCTTAAAAGAATTACAGGAAAATCCGAAATTCCGGAAATACACCATTCAGACCATCTCTGAAGAAGTTGGCTATAAAAGTCCTACTACATTTATCAATTCTTTTAAAAGCAGGGTAAATATGACCCCTTCATCTTATATTAAGCAATTAGAAAAAAGCGGGAATACAGAAGAATAGTATACCCCGCTATTATATTGAATCTTATACCTATACCGGCTCAACTGAAAACAAAATAATAGATCATACTCCATATAGCTACGAAAAATAAAACAAAGCCAAACGATTCCCTGAGATTCTGATTCTGTTTTCTGATATAATGCTTATAGAGCGTTACAATGATAAACGTAACGATAATTAAGCTTGGCAGTACCGTAAAGGTGTACATCTTTATTTATTTAAAAAAGCGTCCCATCCCTGCGCCGTCAGCGGAACCAATTGATTGGATCCTCTTGCCACCATAAAATTACCCTCCTGCTTATCCACAGCGTGCCCGATAATTGTAAAATCCGGGTGATTTTTGATCTTATCAAAATCATTCGGGGATATCGTAAACAGCAATTCATAGTCTTCTCCTCCGCTGAGTGCCGTCATGACAGGATTTAAATTAAGCTCATCCGCAGTAGAAACAGTAAGGCTGTCCATCGGGATTTTTTCTTCATACAATCTGAATCCCACTCCCGACTGCTCTGAAATATGCAGAATTTCCGAAGCCAGGCCATCCGAAATATCGATCATGGAAGTGGGCTTGATGTCCAGCTCTTCCAAAATATTTTTAATGTCAGTTCTCGCTTCAGGTTTCAATTGTCTTTCCAGGATATAGTCATAGCCTTCCATTTCAGGCTGCATATCAGGATTGGCCAGGAAAACAGCATGCTCTCTTTCCAGGATCTGCAGTCCCATGTAAGCTCCGCCCAGATCTCCGGTTACCACAAGAAGATCATTAGGCTTAGCCCCGCTTCTTTTTACAATACCTTCTTCATTCTCAATCCCAACAACAGTAATACTCATGACCAATCCGGAATTCGAGCTGGTTGTGTCCCCTCCCACCAGATCTACTTTATATCTTTTGCACGCAGCCTGAATTCCGTCATAAATTTCTTCCAGTGCTTCCACGGGGAAACGGTTAGAAACGGCGAGGGAAACCAGGATCTGTGTCGGAACAGCATTCATTGCCGCAATATCGCTGAGATTTACAATGACTGCTTTGTACCCTAAATGCTTTAACGGGACATACCCTAAATTAAAATGAACTCCTTCCGCCAGAAGATCCGTACTAAGAACTATTCTTTTATTGCCAGGATTAATAACCGCCGCATCATCCCCGATTCCCAGTTCCGAAGTCTCGTTGGATAAAGGAAAATGCTCTGTCAGATGCCTGATCAGGCCAAATTCTCCTAATTTGGAAATAGGAGTTAACTCCTGTGATTGATCTTCAAACATATTTTTGAAATTATAAGTAATTAGTAATAATCAATGAACTAGCAACCATCAACTCTAAACTATTATTTACCGAATTCTGCCGGGTCAATATTCTGCGGATGGAAAGGAAACTTTTTGAAATCCTCTTTCGACAGAACCACGGTATCCGGGCTTCTATACTTGTTCATTGCTTCTATTACATCATCCGGCGGAGTGGTCATTTTTCTGATCATCATATCGATCCATACCCCTGTAGCTTCTGATGTGGCACAGTGGGTCCCATCCGGAAGATAGAATTTATGCAAAAAACGGTAAATAGAAGAATCATCCGAAGATCCGTCTATTTCCACACTTACGATCACCGTCTGATCGGCATAGATCTCTTTGAAAAAAGAATACCTCTCATGCAGCATCACAGGCCCTATTCCCCATCTGCTCAGCTGGGTAACCCCCATTTTCTCTTTGGTCATAAAAGCCATTCTGGCTTGTGCACAGTATTGAACATACGTTGAGTTAGCTAAATGTTTATTGGCATCAAGATCACTCCAACGCACTTCGAATGTATGGTAGAAAATCATTTTGAATATCGTTTTTGAACTCCTAAAATTATATTCTTCAAAAATACTCAAATAAGATGGTTTATAAAAATTGTACTTTTGGAAAAATAATCTTCAGCATAGGATTAAACGTACATGAAACAAATTATCATTATCGGAGGCGGTGCAGCAGGTTTTTTCTGCGCATCGAATCTTGACGAAGCCCGATATACAATTACCATACTCGAACAAAATTCAGACGTGCTCCAGAAAGTGAAGGTATCGGGAGGAGGCCGTTGTAATGTGACCCATGCCTGTTTTGACCCAAGAGAGCTGGTGCAGTTTTATCCCCGGGGAAACAAAGAATTACTAAGCGTTTTCAGCAGATTTCAGCCCGGAGATACCATGGAATGGTTCGACCAACGAAAAGTTTCGTTGAAAATAGAAAAAGACAACCGAATATTCCCCGAAAGCAATTCTTCACAGACCATTATTGATACTTTCCTGAATGAGGTACAGAAAAAAAATGTTGAAATAAAGACAAAATGTTCTGTAAAGGAAATTGAGAAACTGGAAGATCAATACCTGATCAGGACCAGTTCCGGAGATTTTTTAGCAGATTATATCATTTATACGACCGGAAGCTCGCCAAAATCCCTGAAGATGATTGAAAACCTGGGACATACTATTGTTGAACCAGTCCCTTCCCTTTTTACCTTCAACATTAAGGATGAACTGATGAATGATCTTGCGGGCACAAGTTTTGAGAATGCCGAAATATCCATTCCATCATTAAAGACGGAAGAAAGCGGGCCTCTGCTGATCACTCATTGGGGGCTTTCCGGTCCTGCCGTTCTGAAGATATCTGCCTGGGAAGCAATAAGCCTCGCCAGGCTTAAATATCATTTTGAGATCGAAGTCAATTTTATTTCAACGGATTTTCAGGATGCAGAAGAAATATTCCAGCGTTTTAAACAGAATTATCCTAAAAAAACGATCGGACAATCCAAAATCTTTGATATCACCAATAGATTCTGGCAAAGAATATTACAAATATCAAAAATAGACCTCAACAAGCAGATTGCTAATATTTCCGGAAAAGAAATGCAGCTTATTTTGGAAAATTTGTGCCGAAAAAAACTGCCGGTAAAGGGAAAGTCAACTTTTAAAGAAGAGTTTGTAACAGCCGGAGGTGTAGACCTAAAAGAAATAAATTTTAAAAATATGTCTTCCAAAATACTCCCCAATTTTTATATTGCCGGTGAAGTTCTGAATATTGACGCTGTTACGGGCGGTTTTAATTTTCAGGCATGCTGGAGTGAGGCCTGGCAGATCGCACAGCATCTGAATACCATTTAAAAATCAATTTTATATTTGTACTATAAAAAACAATTGCATGAAAAAAAACCTGTCCCTTTTCCTCCTGCTGTTCCACATGCTGATCTTTGCTCAGAATAAGACCTTAATATCCAACTGGACTTCATATGTGCAATCCGTAAATGTAGAGGACAAACAAAACCAGAATTTCCGTGTCACAGCAAAAATGAGGAAAGACAATAATAACAACGGCTCCAACTGCGGGATCTGGTGCCGGGTTGATAAGACCGATGGAAAAAACGGTTTTTTCGAGAACCAGTACTATACGGTACAAGCCACTAATGAGTGGAAAATCTATGAAATAAAAGGAGTTATAGACCCAACGGGTAAGCTCTTGAATATAGGTGCGTTTGCTCAGGATAACGGTGATTTTTATTTTGATGATTTCAAGTTGGAACTCTTTAATGGAAAATCAAAAAAATGGATCGAAGTTCCGTTAAAAAATAGTGGTTTTGAAGAAAATTTAAATTCCGATAACAACTGGTATGAAGGTATCTATTCCGGAGAAACGGCCCATATAAAGCATTTTAATATTGAATCTTCTGCTTATCAACCTGCAAGTGGAAAGAAATCCCTGCTGATCAGGGGAAGAAATATCATCGGCACCATGCCCGAAGGAAAATTTGCAGATGTTAACGGTGTAAAGCTTTATTATGAGATATACGGCGAAGGAGAGCCTTTGCTCATGCTGCACGGAAACGGACAGTCAATCAGTGCATTTATCAATCAGGTTGAGGATTTTTCCAGGAAATATAAAGTTATTCTTGTTGACTGCAGAGGGCGGGGGAAATCTGCTTATGACAAGAATAAAGAGCTTACTTTTGATCTCCAGACTGAAGACCTGAAACAGTTTCTGGATAAACTTGGTATAAAAAAGACAAAGATCCTGGGCTGGAGCGATGGAGGAATCCTTGCCATATCCTTAGCTTTGAAATATCCTGAACTGACCGATAAAATTGCATGCTCGGGAGCCAATATCTTTCCGGAAGGTATAAAGGACGACGAATTGAAATCATTAAAAGAATATAAGGCTTCGCTTGTATCTTCTAATAGGAATCATCAGAATGATCTGTTGATCGATCTGCTTGATTTAGACATCAAATATCCTAACTGGAAATTTGAAGATTTAAAAAACATCCAATGTCCTTCCCTGATCATCGCCGGAGACAAGGATATGATAAAAACAGAGCATACCGTGAAAATAGCGGAATTTATCCCTAAAGGGCAGCTGGCTGTTATTCCCAAGTCCAGCCATTTTGTTCCTGAAGAAAAGCCCACGATTTTCAATCAGCTTGTTCTGGATTTTTTTGAAGATAAATAAAATGCTTTTAGCCAGAAAAAATATTTCAGTTCTTTTAA
Source organism: Chryseobacterium defluvii (assembly GCF_014204415.1). Classification (GTDB taxonomy): domain Bacteria; phylum Bacteroidota; class Bacteroidia; order Flavobacteriales; family Weeksellaceae; genus Chryseobacterium; species Chryseobacterium defluvii_A. The sequence goes on from NZ_JACHLE010000002.1 coordinate 462,054, forward strand.
AAATCCTTTTAGTGATCGGATTTGTATATTTCTTTTGGCTGATGCTGAGGATCACCCTGGAATATATTCCCTTGAAAACAGATGTGAGCTTTCTGATGATCAAGCAGACGGAAGTTCATGAGAGGCCGGAATATCTTACCTTTTTCTATACCCATGTGTACACAAGCATTTTTGTATTACTTTCCGGATTCCTGGCCATCACCAGAAAAGATTTTGGCATCAAGAACTTTCACCGGTTTTCGGGAATGGTCTATATTATTATTCTGTTGATCTTTTCTGCTCCTTCGGGGATTTATATGGGGGTATTTGCCAACGGAGGCTTTTACTCAAAGATTTCTTTTGTCCTATTGGGCAGCCTGTGGTGGTTTACAACCTTCAAAGCCTATCAGATGGCCCGGCAGAAAAAATTCAGGCAGCACAGGCAATGGATGTGGCGAAGCTTTGCATTAACATTATCTGCCGTTACCCTAAGAATGTGGAAAGTTATTATTGTATATTTATTCCACTCAAATCCTATGGATGTCTACCAGATCATCGCATGGCTGGGGTGGGTCCCCAATATCCTTTTAATTGAATATTTAATAGCAAAAAAACATATATGAAAACTTTAAAACTGACATTGATCCCGCTTCTTGCCGCTACTCTGGTAAGCTGTAAAAAAGAAGCAAAAACCAATGAATCACCAAAAGACTCCCTTACCGTGAAAAAAGACTCCTTGATAGTTCCTGAAGTGTATAAGGAATACTATGGGGTTTATACCGGAGATTTCGCAGGCATGGAAAAAATAATCGATGAGGCTGACGGCTCCGAATATGAGAACAGCATCATGAAAAGAATTTCCATAAAGATCAACAGAATCACCAGTGACAGTGTGTACGGACAAAGCATTGTTAACGGCAATCAGCGCCCATTCCGGGGTATTTTCAATGAAAGCTCCAAGTCTTTTGTATTGGATGAGCCGGGTGATGATAATACCGACGGCAGGTTTGAAATAAAACTCAGTGGAGACAGCTTAGCCGGAAAATGGACGGCATTCAATAAAGCAGCCGTGAAAGCCCCGGTGAAGACTTTAAAATTAACCAAAAAAGAATTCGTTTATAATCCGAACTTCATGCTGGATGAAAATTCTGATCTGGTAGACTGGTCTAATCCCAAAGATTTTGTTCAGAAATATACCGATGAAGAAACCGGTAAAACGGAAAGCTATACCACTTCCATGAACAGGATCGCTTCTGATGCCATCTTCAAACTGAATGCATCTAAACAGAAACTGACAGAAAAGGATCTTAAGAATTTAAGGAAACTTGACCTTGAGATCATTAAAAATGCCGTATTCGCCAGGCACGGATATTCTTTCAAAAAAGAAACCTACCGGTATTTCTTTGAACAGACCGACTGGTATATCCCCGTATCCAATAATGTAGATCAGGAGCTTTCTCCTATGGAAAAAGAGAATGTGGCTTTACTGAACCGATTTATCAAATATGCTGAAGATAAATACGACAGTTTCGGAAGGTAAGCCTAAAAACTCACATTCTCCGTACGCTCAGAGCTCTTGATTTTCACAAAAAGATAAAGCAGGAAGCATCCGGCAGCATAACACAAAATATCGATCCAGGAAAAAGAATTTCCGATCACAATATACATCAGGCTTCCCTCACGGAAGCCTAGTTTTTCTGCAATATTAAAATACTGAGCGAATTCGACAAGACAGGAAAAAGCCAGTATCCCCAAGATGAGTTTCTGATCATTCATTTTAGCGAAACTCCTGATAAAAGTATAAATAAGGATGACCACAATTACATCTCCCAGGTAAGCCCTTACAAAGAAGAAATCCTTCAGCTTTGTAGCAATTAAAACTTCTGTAAGAAAAATGAATATCGTTAAAAGGAAATATTTAAGGTTGAATTTTAATTTCATCGTTTTATTTTTTGGCTGAAGCCTTTTAGTGCCTTTATTCAGCGGGCTAATGTCCGCCCCTGATGAATGATCCATAAAAAATCGGTATTCTTTGAACACCGATTTTTTTACAAATATATTATTTCTTTACTTTAACCGTACATCCGATTGCTACTGTCTTCGGAGTTTTTATGGCCTCTCCTCTGAGCAGCGCATTCACCGCATCCTGAACATAGTATTCTGAGACATCGTTTGGGTTTTCATAATTGTTGTCTATGGCACCAATGTATTTTACAATATTTTTACCGCCTTCCTTCTGTAAAAGAAATACATGCGGGGTCTTGGTGGCTCCGTATTGAGGATAAACCTTTTGCCCCTCATCCATTAAATAAGGAAAAGTAAAACCTTTCTCCTTTGCCCTTTCGATCATTTTCTGGTAGCTGTCTTCCGGCTGAACAGCAGGATCATTCGGGTTGATCGCAATTACAGGATAGCCCAGGCTTTTGTATTTTTTATCCAGCTCTATGATCCTGTCTTCATATTTTTTCGCGTATGGGCAATGGTTGCAGGTAAAGACCACGATAAAGCCTTTGGCCTGTTTATAATCATTCAGGGAAACCATTTTCCCGTCAACGTTCTTTAGCTTGAAGTCTGCTGCTTCATCTCCTATTTCATAGCCTTTCGGTAAAGAAGCAGACTGTTTTTCTGCCTCATTTTTGTCAGGATTTATTGTGGTAAAGCTTAAAAGTCCGAGGCCCACTATAAAAGCGGCCATTAAAATTTTCAGGTTTTTCATAATATTTCGTTTAAAGTAAGTTTTTAATTATAACATTTTCCAGTTCTTCTTTGCTCATTTCTCCGTCATTGAAATGTATTTTTTCTCCGTTTTTATAAAACAGGGTTACCGGGATATTTCCGTCCCAGTCTTTTTCAAACCTTGGTATCCAGGTATTCATTCTTTTAATATCGTCCAGTAAGATCACTTCTGCGGTAAGGTTCTTATTTTTGATGAACTTCATTACCCGTTCCTTATCCACCAGCCTGTCCAGAGAAACGAGAAGCATTTTAAACTTCGGGTTATCTGCATGTTTGTTATTAACCTCCATAAAATGAGGAAGCTCTTTCACACAGGGAGCACAGGTCGTAGACCAGAAGTTGACAACCAGGAGCTTATCTCCTTCCTGCTGAATTCGTTTCTCCAGCTCTTCATACTTCACGGAAGGAACTATTGACTGTTGAGCATTGAAAACAGCAAAACATGCAATCATGAATAGTAAGGTGAGTAAATTTTTCATACTCAAAATTAATAAATTATTATTATTCAATATCTAATAAAAAGATAAGTATTTGGCGTTCTTTTTGTTGGTTATAATCTAAGGCAGCATAATCTCTTTTTTTTAGATAAAATCCATAGCTATGAAAAAGGTAATCTTCTTTTTAGGAATGCTTTTCTGCATCATAATATCCGGTCAGATAACCGATATAAAAAGCACGGCCCCCGCAACGATATCTGCTGTTCCCCACTATGAAGACTTAAAAACAAAAATCAATCTGGAAGGTGCCGTGACCAAAGCAGACAAGGCCCCGGAATTTCCCGGCGGTATGACTGCTTTTTACCGGGAATTCCGGTACAATATGGATATCATTTCTGCTAAATACAATAAAATTGATATCCGGGTATACTTCATTGTGGAGAAAAACGGCTACGTAAGGGACGTCACTGCAATCGGGGAAAACAAAAAGCATCTGCAGGCTGCAGAAACGGCTATAAGAAGAATGTTTGTCCGATGGAAACCGGCAACCATCAATAATGAGCCCGTTCGTTTTCTCTATACTTTTCCTTTATCTTTGAAAAAATATTAACCGATTAAAATTTGATCTTGTTAAAAATATTCTATTGTACAGATGTTTTCAACAGGACATCTGATTAAACTTATAAAAAGATAAAACACATAAAACACTTAAGTTTAATCAAAAAACTGCTTTTGAAGTTTATTTCAGTCTTTTGAAAACTAATATTGAGTAGGCTAAAAATTCTTCTTATATGGGCTTTTTTATTTCCATAAAACAATAATTTTTAACACTTTAAGTGACGTATAACAATATTAACCTTTTTTCAGTAAAAGTGGCCGGATCACCCCCCGATCATCTTTTTAATCGCATTAAGTTTCATCAAAGCTTCAATCGGAGTTAAGGTATTGATATCTATTTTTGTCAATTCCTCACGAATGTTTTCCAAAACAGGATCATCCAGCTGGAAGAAAGAGAGCTGCATATTTTCTTCGGTCACTCTTTTGATACTTTCTGATGACCCTCCGCCCTGTGTACGGCTTGCTTCAAGGGTTTTCAGGATTTCAGAAGCTCTGTTTACTACTTTTGAGGGCATCCCGGCCAGTTTCGCTACATGAATACCAAAGCTGTGCTCACTGCCTCCCGGAATAAGCTTTCTCAGGAAAATAATATTCCCTTTATTCTCCTGAATGGATACGTGGAAGTTTTTTATCCTTTCAAAATTGACGGTCATCTCGTTCAATTCATGGTAATGGGTAGCAAATAATGTTTTTGCCTGCGTCGGATGCTGATGAAGGTATTCCGCAATGGCCCAGGCAATAGAAACCCCGTCATAGGTTGAGGTTCCCCGCCCTATCTCATCCAGCAGGATCAGGCTTCGCCCTGAAATATTATTTAAGATATTCGCGGCTTCATTCATTTCAACCATGAAAGTAGACTCCCCTGCCGAAATATTATCCGTAGCTCCTACTCTTGTAAAAATTTTATCTAATATCCCTATCTCAGCATGTTTTGCAGGAACAAAGCTCCCGATCTGCGCTAAAAGGCAGACAATGGCAGTCTGACGGAGTATTGCCGATTTACCGGCCATGTTCGGTCCCGTAACCATAATGATCTGCTGTGAGTCTTTATCTAAAAAGATATCATTCGGGATGTATTTTTCTCCTAAAGGAAGTGCATTTTCAATGATCGGGTGCCTTGCTTCTTTAAGGTCAATGGCATATCCGTCATTTAAAACCGGTTTCGTATAGCTTTCGGAAACCGCGAGATCAGACAATCCTACTGCTACATCAAGCTGTGCAATGATATTTGAATTTTCCTGGATCTGATCAATATATACCATAGTTTCGGCACAAACATTCCGGTACAGCTCGGTTTCCAGAACACCTATTTTTTCTTCTGCTCCAAGGATCTGGTTTTCATATTCCTTTAATTCTTCGGTGATATACCGTTCTGCGTTGACAAGGGTCTGCTTTCTGAGCCAGTCTGCAGGAACTTTATCTTTATGGGTATTCCTGACTTCGATAAAATATCCGAATACGTTGTTAAAGTCTATTTTTAAGCTCGAAATTCCTGTTCTTTCAATTTCTCTCTGGCACATTTCATCCAGGAATCCGCGGCCTTTGCTTTGAAGGTTCCTCAGCCTGTCCAGTTCTTCGGAAATGCCTTCTCTGATGATATTTCCTTTGGCAATACTTACGGGAAGTTCTTCATTCAGATGGTTTTGTAAAAACCTGATCAGCTCTTCAAGATCATATAAAGGATTCAGCCATCCCAAAACATCAGCATGGGGATGAAGCAATGCTTTGATCTGATGAATATTGATCAGACTCTGGCGAAGATAGCCTATCTCCTTAGGAGAGATCTTTTCAGCAGCAAGCTTTCCCATCAGCCTGTCAAGATCCGAGATAGATCTTAACAATTGGGAAATGTCATACTTCAGGTTATCATTCTCGTTGAAAAAATCGATCAGGGATAGTCTTCTGCTGATCTCATCCACAGATTTTAAAGGGAGAATAATCCGTCTCCTCAATAACCTTCCTCCCATCGGGGTAGAAGTCTTATCAATGATATCCAGCAATGATTTTCCCTGAGGGTTTCCGGAATATACAATTTCCAGATTTCTCAATGTAAAATTATCCATCATCAGGAAGTCTTCCTGCGGAATAACCTGTATCTTTGTGATATGCGAAAGCAGGTTATGATGGGTATCTTCTACCAGATAGGCAAAAATAGCCCCGGCAGCAGTAATGGCCTGTTGAAAATTCTCTACACCAAATCCTTTTAAGGAATTCGTTTTAAAATGACCGGTGAGTTTCTCATGTGCAAAACTATACTGATAGGCCCAGTCTTCCAGTTTAAAGGCACTTTTGTTCTTAAGCTGTTCCGGAAGCTGTACACTTCTCTGGTAAATGATCTCGCTGGGATCGAACGTATTGACAATATGTAAAAGCTTATCTAAATTTCCTTCACTTACCAAAAATTCTCCCGTAGAAATATCCACCAGAGCTATTCCGTATTTTTCTTTCTCTTTATGAAGGGAAAGCAGGAAATTATTCTTTTTGGAGTTTAAAACCTGGTCATTGAATGTAACCCCTGGTGTCACAAGCTCTGTCACCCCTCTTTTTACAATTCCTTTGACCATTTTAGGGTCTTCCAGCTGATCACAGATGGCCACCCTCATACCGGCTCTTACCAGCTTCGGCAAATAAGAATCTATGGAATGATGGGGAAACCCTGCCAGCTCAATATGGCTGTCGCCGTTATTCCGTTTGGTAAGAACAATCCCGAGGATCTGGGAGGTTTTCACGGCATCCTGCCCGAAGGTTTCATAAAAGTCCCCTACCCTGAATAACAAAAGCGCATCAGGATATTTCGCCTTGATGGTATTGTACTGCGTCATTAACGGGGTCTCTTTCTTCACCTTTGCCATTGAAATTGTGTCTTAAAATTTAGGATGGTAAAAGTAAGAAATAAAATAAGATGATTAACACCCTTTAAAGTGAATTCGATGTCTTACCCTTAAAAAATATAACCACAGATTTCACGGATTTTCACAGATGATTGTGTTTATTTTTATACAGAGATTATCCAAAATATTTTTAACCGTAAACATCTGTGAAAATCCGTGAAATCTGTGGTGATTTATAAATAGTTCGTTAATTTTTAAGATGCTTTTCTAATGCTTTAGTGCTTTTTTCATAGGCCCACCTTTGCTTGTAATTAACCCATCTGACTTTGAAAAGTTTTCGTAAAACTTTATCTGTATACCTCATGATAAAAACATGATACAGCATATTGGCAAAAACTTTCGGTTTATTGGGAAGCGCACGAAGCGACAGGGAAAATCCCGGTTCCAGGTAGCGGTTAAAATGCCAGAACGCTCCGGGAATGAACAGCGCATCTCCATGTTCCATAAAAATTTCGTAACCTCTTGCATATTTCAGGGCCGGGAATTTTTCATAATCCGGGTTTTCATAATCCAGTTCATAAATGGTGTGAACCGACAACGGAACTTTATATAAAAACGGAGATTGTTTCTGATCAAACAACAGGATCCGTTTCTTTCCCTCGAAGTGGATATGGAGAAAATCTCCCAGATCCACATCATAATGCATGAGAACATGGGCCTCGCTTCCCCCGAAAAATAAAGTAGGCAGCCTTTTGAAGAACTTCATTCCAAGATCGGGATAGGTGAAGTTTTTCAACAGCTCCGGAAGCCTGTCTGTAATGATATAAAAGAAGATACGTAAGTCTGATGGCTTTCTTTTGATGGTATCAATATAATCCTTCATCTTCATATGAGTTACCGGAGCATCCGAGCTTTTGGACGCATCGGCAGGCCTGTTATCATATAATGGAACATCCTGTTCCCCTGCTTTTTCGCGGATGTAGTCAAAATTCCATTTGTCAAAAGCATCCCATCTGCCTGCAAAATTTTTGATCAGCAGAGGCTTCTGCTTTTTGAAATAGTTTTTCTGAAAGTCTTCTTTACTAATATCTTCAACAATATCTGCGCTATCGAGGATCATTTGTTTCTTGATTTAATGAAATAAAAATAATGCTTTTTTCGAAATTTATAAAAATTTATATTTGTACTACAACTAAATGTATGAGAGCCTACAACACCAAACATTTCCTTAGGATCCTTTTCAGCCTGCATAAAAGTGATACTTTAAAGATCCTGTTCCCTACCATGTTCCTAGTGGGTATCTATTCTTACGGGATCGCTTATCTGGAGCTGGAATATCTCCACCTGACCTCAAAATCAAAGGTAAGTAATGTGGGGCTTATTCATTCCCTGCTCGGCTTCGTACTTTCTTTATTGTTGGTCTTCAGGACCAATACGGCCTATGACAGATGGTGGGAAGGAAGGAAACTATGGGGAAAACTGGTAAATGATACCCGCAATTTTGCCATAAAGATCAATACCATTCTTGAAAATGACAGAGCCAACGCAGAACAGATTGCAAGGTATTTAAAATTTTTTCCGCATTTCCTGGCCAAACACCTTTCACAGGAATCCACACGGCTGGCTCTGGACGAAGATTATTCAGAAATAGAAAATTCCCTTAAGCATCATGGCCCAAGTGATATCATCATTCTTCTGACCCATAAACTGAATCAGTTAAAGAAAGAAGGAAAGATTTCCGATATCGAAATGATATATCTGGATAGCCAGCTTTCCGGTTTTCTTGATGTATGCGGAGGCTGTGAAAGGATCAAAAACACCCCTATTCCTTACTCTTATTCTTCATTTGTGAAGAAATTTATTATCCTTTATGTCCTTGCTCTACCTATAGCCTACGTTATCAATATCGGACTGTTTATGATCCCGCTGACTGTTTTTGTTTATTATGTACTGATGAGCCTGGAGCTTATTGCCGAAGAAATTGAAGATCCGTTCAACAATGATGAAAATGATATTCCAATGGAAGCCCTGGCTCAGACTATTGAGAAAAGTGTCCATCAAATCATGGGACCTAAAAAATCAATCTTTAAAGATTGATTTCCAGCAGTTCCCCGTCATTTTTTATTTCTACAAATTTGCTTTCCCTGTTGGCTGATGCATAATTATAAAAGAATGTATCATAGATCGGTGTGGAATACAGATATCCGCCGTAAGCGTTATAGGAATCCGTTTGTCCCGTTTGCTGCTGGTAGCTTGCAGATGCGGTAAAATTCACGATGGTTTCAAGATAGTATCTTCCCGGTTTCAGTTTCTCAAACCTGAATCGCCCATGATCATCCGTCAAAGCCTCGATTCTGTATTTAAATGCTTCATCCGACATATAAACCGTGGTCTTTTTATTTTCATACTTTTTTCTCATTTTATGAAATTCTTCAAAGTATGGCGTTACGGGGAAAAGCATGACTACTGTTCCTTTAGGAGCATAATGCTTTTGTCCCAGCAGGGGCTTTATTCCCCAATTGTTCTTTTGTTTGGTGGAAGCCACCCCTTCTATGGTAGAATTTCCGAAGCCGATCATGTTCTGCGCCAGTTTCTTATCAAAAAAAGCTTGTGGATAATAGGTATTTTGTGCTTTTGAAAATATAAAAGTCGATACCAACGTCATTAAAATGAATACATTTTTCATGGCATATATTTTAATCAAATATAAGTATTTTGCTATTTTTGAAATAAAAAAATCTATGAAATACTCTTTTCTATTGCTTTTGTGTGCATTCATGACGGCAGCGCAAAAACCCTGCGGATTTAAAGACGGACTTCAGGAGGGAAACTGTAAGCAGTTCTATGAAAACGGACAGATAAAAGAGATTGCCGACTGGAAAAAAGGAAAACTGGACGGTAATGCCGTTTTTTACTACGAAGACGGTAAAGTACATGCTAAAGGAGAGTACAAAAAAGATTATAAGATAAAAGAGTGGCTCTACTATGATAAGAATGGAAAACTAACCGCCAAAGAGGTTTTCAGAAATGGTGAAAAAAATATTTATGACAACAGCCTTACCGCTACATTCTATTCTCCTTCCGGTGTTGTAACCGAAATTTCAGATTACAAGCTTGGGAAACTGCATGGGGAAAGCAGGATATTTCATGAGGACGGCAAGTCTGTAAAACAGACCGGCTATTATGAAAACGGAGCCGCTGCCGGAAAATGGAAAGTACTTTACCCATCCGGAAAACTGCAGCGTGAAACGGAATTTGCCAATAATGAATGGAACGGGAACAGAATTCATTACCGTGAAGATGGCAGCATAGAAAAAACGGAAGTTTACAAGAACGGAAAATTAATCTCTACAAAATAATACATTGGTACACAAATTAAAACTAGAAGAACTCAACAGGATAGATGTGGAAACATTTAAAAAAACCGAGAAAATTCCATTGACCATTATCCTGGATAATGTCAGGAGCATGCATAATGTGGGAGCGGCATTCAGGACAGCGGATGCCTTTCTGATTGAAAAAATAATCCTTTGCGGAATCACTCCGCAGCCTCCTCACCGGGAGATCCATAAGGCGGCACTTGGCGCTACGGAAAGTGTTGACTGGGCCTATGAAAAAGATATCAATACCGCTATTAATGATGCGAAAAGCCAGAATTATGAGATCATTGGTATTGAACAGACGACCAACAGCCGGATGATCACTGATTTTACGATTGACAAAACAAAAAAATACGCCCTTATTCTGGGAAATGAGGTGGACGGCATCAGTGACGAAGCTCTGGAACATATAGATACCTTTCTGGAGATCCCTCAGCTCGGGACCAAGCACTCTTTAAATGTAAGTGTATGCGGTGGAATTGTAATGTGGGAATTTGCCAAGGCCCTAAAATAAAAAACTGCATATGTCCTTACAGACAGTGCAGTTTGAAATAAATCTAATAAAAAGTAAAAATGAAAGGCTACAAAGGTAATTCTTTTTTCTTTACAAACAAATTTTAACATTAGTTTTTTCAATTTGCTCTAAAAAAAGTTTTATTTTCAGAAAAAGTTTCGTTTAATTTTTTATAAATTAGCACAATGTTTATCAAGGATTATATCTCGAAGGATTTCTCGTGTTTTCATCTCACTGACTCAATAGAATCGGCAAGAGACACTTTAGAAGACTTTGGATATTCCCATATATTTATCAAAAAAGCCCATCATTTTTACGGAGCTATTGCACAGGACTTTCTCTATGAAGAAGAGGGCACTTTGAAAGACCTTGAACATCAGATCGAACGGTTCGCGATCCTTGAGGATAATAACATCATGGACAGCATTCGTTTATTCTATACTTTTAATTCCAATGTGATCCCCGTGATCAATAAGAATGAAAAGTATCTTGGATATATCAGCTGTGAGGATATCTTCCAGGATTTTTCCCGATATCCTTTGTTTTCAGAGTCAGGAGCTATTCTTACCATTGAAACTCCGGCAAGGAAATATTCGATGACCGAAATTGCAAATATTGTTGAAAGCAACAATTCTAAATTTTACGGCGGGTTTATCTCCCTGATGTCCGACGAGGCCATCCAGGTGACCATAAAGATCAGCAATGAAAATCTGAGTTCCATAGATGCCACTTTTGACCGGTACGATTACAGGATCGTTGAAAAATACTATTCTGATGAGAAAACAGACCTGTTCAAAGACCGTTTCGGGTTTCTCCAAAAATTCATAGAAATATAACATGAAGGCAGCCATCTATTCTCAGAAAAAAGATCTTGATACATTTTTGTATTTAAGCAAATTTATCTCGGAGCTTGAAAGCAAAGGAGTAAAGTCTGTTTTATATGATGAGATGGCGGAAGCACTCCAGTTTTCCAAGATTTTTGAAACTTTTAACAGTAAAAAAGACCTTATTGATAAGGAAGTGGATCTTTTCTTCACTTTTGGCGGAGACGGAACCATTGTGAACTCCATAACCTTTATTGAGGATCTTGAAATTCCTATCGTAGGAGTAAATACCGGAAGGCTGGGCTTTTTGGCCAGCTTTACCAAGGAAGAAATATTTAAAGAACTGGATGCTATTATAAAAGGAGATGTGAAAACCAGCAGACGTTCTGTGATTGAAGTGGTTTCTCCCAGATCGGAAGACTTTTTCCCGTATGCCTTAAATGATGTTACGGTTTCAAGAAAAGAAACAACCTCCATGATTACCGTGGATTCTTACATCAATAATGAATTCCTGAACGTATTCTGGGGAGACGGGGTCATCATATCTACACCGACGGGTTCAACCGCCTATTCTTTAAGCTGCGGCGGGCCTATCATTTCCCCGAACAACGAAAACTTTGTCATTACACCTATCGCGCCCCACAACCTTAATGTAAGGCCACTGATCGTGAATGATACAGTGGAAATAAAATTCAGAGTAGAGAGCCGGGTACCTCAGTATTCCCTGTCTTTGGACTCAAGGCTGGTACACATAGAAACCGATAAAGAGGTAATCATCAGAAAGGGCGGCTTCCAGATCCTTCTGGTTCAGCCCAATAACTTAAGTTTTTATGAAACCATCCGTCAGAAGCTCCTTTGGGGACGCGACAAAAGAAATTAGTAATTGAGCAAAATTCCTTACCTTTACAGGAATTTTAAAAACACCCTAATAATTATTTAAAAAGTAAAACATGAGCAGAATTTTCCCGGCAGGAGTTGCCACAGGTCAGTTAGTTACAGATATTTTCCAGTATGCTAAAGAAAATAAATTTGCATTACCTGCAGTGAACGTTATCGGATCAAGCAACGTAAATGCCACTATGGAAACTGCAGCCAAATTAAACTCTCCTGTTATTATTCAGTTCTCAAACGGAGGAGCTTCCTTCAACGCAGGAAAAGGACTAAGCAACGACGGCCAGAGATCTGCTATTTTAGGAGCCATTGCCGGAGCAAAGCACATTCACACACTTGCTGAAGCGTATGGAGCTACGGTAATTTTACATACTGACCACTGTGCAAAGAAATTACTGCCTTGGATCGACGGATTGATGGATGCCAATGAAGAATTCTTCAGGCAAAATGGTAAATCCCTATACTCTTCTCATATGCTGGATCTTTCAGAAGAATCTCTTGAAGAAAACCTTGAGGTATCTGCTCAGTATTTTGAGAGAATGGCTAAAATGCAGATGACCCTGGAAGTAGAAATCGGGGTTACCGGCGGAGAAGAAGATGGTGTGGATAATTCTGATGTGGATAATTCCAAATTATATACCCAGCCGGAAGATGTAGCTTATACTTACGAAAAACTAAAAGCCATTTCCGACAACTTTACCATTGCTGCTGCTTTTGGTAACGTACATGGAGTATATAAGCCCGGAAATGTGGTTCTTACTCCGAAAATATTAGATAACTCTCAGAAATATGTTCAGGAGAAATTCGGAACAGCTGAAAAGCCGATCAACTTTGTATTCCACGGAGGTTCCGGATCTACTTTGGAAGAGATCAGAGAAGCTATTGATTACGGGGTGATCAAAATGAATATTGATACAGACCTTCAATTTGCTTATACAGAAGGGATCAGAGATTATATGGTCAACAATATCGACTATTTAAGATCCCAGATCGGAAATCCTGAAGGAGAAGAAAAACCAAACAAAAAATTCTATGACCCGAGAGTATGGGTGAGAAAAGGAGAAGATACATTCTCAACAAGATTAGTTCAGGCTTTTGAAGACTTAAATAACGTAAATACGCTTAAATAATTTTGAGTTATAAATTTTGGATTTTGAATTGCTAATCTTAGACATAAAATCCAAAATCCGGCATTCAAAATTCAACATTTTAAATAAAATTTCATAAATGGCATTCGACTGGTTTAAAAGAAAAGCAAAAAACATCACTACCTCTACTGATGAAAAAAAGGATGTTCCCAAAGGTCTTTGGCATCAGACTCCGTCAGGAAAAATAGTGGAGCACGAAGAACTGAAGAGAAACAGCTACGTTTCCCCTGAAGACGGCTTTCACGTTAGGATAGGAAGTGCGGAATTTTTCGAGATCCTTTTTGATGAAGGTAAATTTACCGAACTGGATGCTAATGTTGAAAGCATAGACATCCTGAATTTCAAGGATACCAAGCCTTACGCAGACCGTTTAAAAGAAGTAAAGGCAAAAACCAAGCTCACGGATTCTATCAGAAATGCCGTAGGGACCGTAAAAGGAACCCAAATGGTGGTTTCCTGTATGGATTTTGCATTTATCGGTGGATCTTTAGGCTCTGTAATGGGTGAAAAGATCAGAAGAGCCATAGATTACTGTATTGCCAACAAACTTCCTTATATGATCATCTGCCAGTCCGGAGGAGCAAGAATGCAGGAAGCGACTTATTCCCTGATGCAGCTGGCTAAAGTACAGGCTAAACTGGCCCAGCTTTCGGAAGCGGGACTTTTATACATCGCTTATCTTTGTGACCCTACTTTTGGAGGAATTACGGCTTCTTTTGCTATGACCGCAGATATCATTATGGCAGAACCGGGAGCACTAATCGGGTTTGCCGGGCCAAGAGTTATCCGTGAAACGATCGGAAGAGACCTACCAGAAGGTTTCCAGACATCAGAATTCCTACAGGAAAAAGGATTCGTGGATTTCATTGTAAAAAGAACAGAAATAAGAGATACTGTATCTAAAACAGTAAATTTATTGGCAGTAAATGCTTAAATTTTGTAACAAAAACGATATAATCTCTCTCTAATTGGGGAGAGATTTTTATTTATGAGGACTTTTAGAATATTTTTCAACTCCATCCGAAAGCTGAGCCTGAAAAAAATTATGCGGCTCTTTTCCCTTGTGGGTCCTCATCCCCTGTTTTCCCTGCTGAGTTTTTACGCCACACTAAAGGCATATACCATTGCCCAGCAGCATTTTCCTGAAACGGCATCCAATAATGGCGTAGGGAACGCTTTCAGACATGCGCTCTGGTGCTGCTTTATCATGATGTACTGCTGTAAGATATCTTCGCCCCAAAAAGCCCTAGATTTCTGTAAAAGACTTACTGATATGCACGAAGAGCTTTTTCCCAACGAGCCCCTGGAAACCAAAATGGATCTTCACAATAATAAAATAGGCATGGACTATTTTATGGAGCTGCTGCCCGGCATACACCGCCAGTTTTTCGAAAAAGGGTTCTTTATTGATGCTCTTATTAAAAAAACCCACAATGCAAAAGTCCTGGAAAACTTAGATGATGACTTTGGTAATGACCTCATCTATCTTGAAAATAAATTATTATAAGATCCTCACTGCTTGGTTTTTAAAATTTTATATCTTTGATATAAAAAATAGCGATGAGGTTACTTTCAATAATTTTTGTGTTGTCTATAAACGTCTGTTATTCTCAACGTCCGGGTGCCGGAGATCCGGCTCTTGCAGTGGCAGCCAACCAAATGCTTAACTACACGACCAATGTTAGTTTTGATATGTATAAATATACCCTGGATAAAACGACCAGAGATCAGTATGAAAGCAATCCCCTTTTTGAAAATAATGTTTACCGGTATGAAGATTTTACCATCGCCAGAATATCGAACATAAAAGATCCTAAGCTGATCCGTTATAATCTGGTAAATGATGAAGTTGAAGTCAAAATGAAAGATAATGTATACGCCGTTGATAAAAACGATATGTATAATGAGTTTTTAATTGAAAAAACGGGCGAAAGAATAAGGTTTCTCCCTTATATCGATAAAAACGGCACAGAAACCAAAGGATATTTATTTGAAGTTTATTCTGATAAAGATTTCACCCTGTATAAAAAAATATACTCAAAATTCATAGAACCTAAAGAATTAAAAAGCGGTTTTGAGACCCAGAAGCCTTTTGGTTTTATCAATCAGGAACCGTTATATTTTTTCGCATCCACCTACACGGATAAAATCAATTACCTTCCTGAAAAAAAGAACAAACTGGCTTCGCTTTTTCCTGAAAAAGATGAAAAGATCAGAAAAATTATCCGCGAAAGTAAAGTCAGTTTTTCCGATCAGAGAAGCATCATCAATCTTCTGAAAGAAATCCATAATCACTGATCATCATCAAAGCAGGATCGTCTCAACAGAATATTGATCGCCTTTTTCTCAAAATTTCACTACATTTAAGACCAAATAAACAATAAATGGTTCTCAGCAGAATTTGGTCGGCATTTATCATTATTGCCATTGCCATTGCCAGTATAAAATATATCTCTTCAGGTCATTACAAAACCATTTTCAATGATATGGTGGTGGGAAAAGGCGGTGATACGGTGCAGATCGCCACACAGAAAATGAACGCCCTTTCTCCTGTTGTCAGAGACAGCCTGATGAAAAAATCTGATTTTGCAGATAACAGAATTCATTATAAAACAGATTCTTTAAGACAGGATGTGAAAGTTTACCGCGTTCAGGAAGCAGACGGCGTTATCGGAACCTCTGAAACCGCCGTTAAAATCTGTCTTGGACTGATCGGGATCATGACTCTGTTTATGGGATTCATGAGTATAGCTGAGAAAGCAGGCGGGATCAATCTTTTAAGCCGGTTTATTCAGCCGTTCTTTTCAAAGCTATTTCCGGAGATCCCTAAAAACCATCCGGCTTTCGGGCATATGCTGATGAACTTCAGTGCCAATCTCTTAGGTCTGGATAATGCCGCCACTCCTTTCGGGTTAAAAGCCATGGAAAGCCTTCAGACCTTAAATCCTAATAAAGATACTGCCAGTAATTCCCAGATCATGTTCCTGTGCCTCCACGCCGGAGGAATGACTCTGATCCCGGTTTCCATTATTGCGATCCGGGCTTCCATGGGATCTAAAACACCGACAGACATTTTCCTTCCCTGCATGATCGCGACTTTTGCTGCAACTATGGCCGCGATGATCATTGTTTCTTTATATCAGAAGATCAATTTACTCCGTCCGGTCGTTATTGCTTATATCGGAGGGATTTCTGCCGTTATCGGACTGCTTGTCTGGTATCTGGTACAGCTCAGCAAAGATGAACTGGACGGATTCAGCAAAGTATTAAGTAACGGGCTTATCCTCTTTATCTTTCTGGCAATTGTTTTGGGTGCAGTCTATAAAAAAATCAATGTGTTTGAAGCTTTTATTGAAGGGGCCAAAGAAGGTTTCACTACCTGTGTAAAGATCATTCCTTATCTGGTCGGGATGCTGATCGCGATCTCTCTTTTAAGGACATCCGGTGTTTTTGATGTGATCATAGACGGAATGAAATGGGTGGCTAACATGGCCAGCCTGGATACAAGATTTGTTGACGGGCTTCCGACTGCTTTGATCAAGCCTTTATCCGGCTCCGGAGCAAGGGGAATGATGGTGGATACCATGGCGACTTTCGGAGCAGATAGCTTTCAAGGGAAATTGGCAGCGGTGCTTCAGGGAAGCTCAGATACGACCTTTTACGTCATCGCTGTATATTTCGGGGCAGTGGCAGTAAAGAACACAAGATATACGGTAATTGCCATGCTTCTGGCCGATTTGGTGGGGATCATCACTTCTATCATACTGGCTTATTTATTTTTTGCTTAAAAGTGATGAGAATATTAACCATTCTTATTCTGTGCCTGTTGCTTGTTGGCTGTAAAGAGTACAAGGCAACGGAAAGTCTGAAAAAGGCAACCGTCAAAAAACAGAATTTGAAGGATTATATCGATTTTGAATATGATCAGGTGATCGCCTTTGCTACCGTAGATCCGATGGAATATCATGAAACCGGAGCAAAAGATCTTGATTTTAATAAATTTCACGATACCATCAGCAGAAAATTAAGTCCTGCTCAAATAAAAAAGCTTAATACTATTCTAAGCGGGAAAGAAAATAAGAATGATGACAGCCCTTTACACGCAGACTGTTTTTATCCCAGACATAATATTGCTTTTTTAGATAAGGACAAGAAAGTGGTCAATCATATTTTAATCTGTTTTGAGTGCAATAATATTGAAAGCAGCAAGCCTTCTTTGGCCAGCATGAAAAACTATGAAGATTTCTTCAATTCTTTAGGATTGAAAGTTTTTTACTCTCCTTTTGAACATGCTGACTATTATAACTCTATCAAACTTTCAAATAATAGTAAATTTAAATAATCGCTTTTCCGCAGGAATAACTCCAAACTATCACCCCCTAAACTTTAAACCCATAACTCTATGATCCAGGATAAAGATTTCACCTTAAGACTCATCCGTCAGCTAACCCAGGCATTGGAAAAACTTCTTTTAGGAAAGCCTGAAGAAAGTCTCATGCAGAAAGAATTGGATTTTGATTCCCTGATGAAAGATATTTTCAGGATGGATTTTTCGGAGGTGTCTTCAAAAACAAAGGAAGAGCTCACTGCAATGGTGAATGAAAGACAGGAAAAGGATCACAAGGATTATTATGAAATGCTCGGAAATCTTTTCTATTTCAAAGGAAAAGAAGCCCATAATGAAGATTTTCTGGACAAGGCAAAAGCTTTCTACGAAATGTATCTTCAGACCAGCGGAATTTTTGCGCTTCCGGTCATCAACAGAATTAACGAAATAAAAAAAGCACTTGAATAAGTGCTTTATATTTTAGAATGTAATTTTATAACTTCCGGTTGAAGAGGTATTTGCTTTTTCGGCTTTTACATATTTCTTTACCCAGGAAACCGATGTAGACACTACACAGGGATCCGATACGCCTCCTGACCTTCTTGCAGAAACCACATTTCCAGCCTTATCTACCGTATAAGAAATGGTAATAGACCCACCCGCTGAACAACTGTGTGACGGCTGTGCCCCTCCTCTTCCCATTGTTCCGGGAATAAACCCTACCAGTCTTCTGTCAATCCCAATTTTACTATCCCCGTCACCATCACCTCCTAAAGGATCACCTGCATTTCCTATTCCTGATCCTGTTCCTTGGCTTCCGGCTTTGGTTCCCCTGCCTTTAATCAGGTTCCCTATGGCTGCATTTCCTTTACCGTCTCCACTTCCTGTTTTAGAATTAGACGTTGTGGCAGAAGCTTTCTTATCATTTTTGGAAGCTGTAGTTCCGGATGTGGTCTTTTTAGTGGATTTTGATTCCTCTTTTTTAGGGGCGGTAACTTTTGAATTGTTCCCGGTAATGATCTTTTCCTTGGCCTCGGATTTCTTGGTTTCAGGCTGAGGATCAGGTTTTACGACGGTTTTTGTTTCAGGAACTGCCGTCTCTACGGGCTCAGGAGTAATTTCTTCCGGTGCTGCCGCTAAGCTTCCTTCCTGATTAGCCGGTTCTTCTATCCCGTTTCCGTTTCTGTTATCCCCGAAGTTGACCAGCATTGTGGTAACAACTTCAGGCTCCTGTTCCAGTTCCGGTTTCAATTTATAAAGAAAAACAAAAAGCAAAATGGCAGACCAGATGAGAATAGAAAGTATGCCACTTTTTATCCGGTCTCTGTTTTCTTCCTCTTTATTTACAGTATAGCCTCTCATTTTATATGGATATCATTTCCCTGTTGTGATGGTTACTTATCTTTCACCGTTGCAATGGCGATATTAAACTTATGCTTTTCAGCAATTTCCATGACAAAAACAACGTCTTTGTGCATTGTATTTTCATCTGCTCTTATGGTAAAAGACTTATTAGCCTGATTGGTCAGTGCATTTGCAATCGTTTGTTCCAGTTGCTCTCTTGCAACCGGCTTATCATCTGCATAATAAGAACCGTCAGGCTTAATGCTTACTGTCAATGGATTCGGGATATTATCTTCAATGGCTCCGGTTTTAGGCAGCTTTACATCAATAGCACTTTGATTGGCTGCTGAAGATGTGACCATAAAGAATATCAGCATTAACAGGATAACGTCTGTCATCGCGGCTAAACTGAATTCGGGATTTGCTTTATTTCTTCTCTGAATTTTCATCTGTTTTATTTTATTGTTTTTTAATGCGTCAGATGGAACCTTTCGGTTTCATAAGAAAGATTTATAAAGGTTTATTGATAATATCTAAAAATTCTCCGGACATATTCTGGGCCCTCAAAACAAACTTGTCTATTCTGGTCAGAAGCACATTATAGAAGAAATTAGCCGGAATTGCCACTGCCAGACCTACCGCCGTTTGTCCTAAGGCTGTATAAATACCTTCTGAAAGCGTTTTTGGAGAAAAAGAGCCTGTAGCATGAGATAAATTAAAGAACGCAATGATCATCCCTATTACAGTTCCCAAAAGCCCCAACATAGGAGCAATACTTGGTACTACAGCTAAAAGGTTCAGGTTTTTCTCCATATTGGCTACTTCCACCTGCGCCTGAGCCTCCATAGCACTCACAATATCCGACACCGGGCGCCCCAGTCTTGAAATTCCTTTTTCCAGGATCCTTCCTTCAGGAGAGTTTTGTCTTTTACAGTAATCTGCTGCTGATTCTATCCTCCCTTCTTTTATGAAGTCTTCAATATTATTCATAAAATTGGAATCGGTTTTTGAAGTAAGCCTTTTGATAAAGAAAAATCTTTCAAAAAACAGGTATACGGAAAACACACCAAGCAAGAGCACGGTAACCATCACTATTTTGGCGAAAGCTCCACCGTGGAACATTATTTTCCAGAAAGAAAATTCTAAATCGTCAGTGCCTGCTACAGGTGCAGTAATTTGCGCAAATAAAATCTGAGTAAGTTCCGTTAACAGCATTAATGTGTATGTTTTTTAATGGTTTAAACGACAAAAATAATGGAATATTATTAATTGTGGTCTTAAAAATTGCTTAAAAACAACTTAAAGTTTGTTATTTTCTATAAAAAGCAAATTTCTTTCCAAAAAGATTTGAAAAGAAATTCGATATGAAAATAATAAGGGCAGATCTTATTCTTCGTCTACCTTTATATCATCTTGTTTAAATTCACATTTAAGCCTGAAAGGAAGCGGGGTATCTGATCCCGTATAAAAATCATCGATGGTTCCTTTCCAGATTACCTGCAGTTCTCCTTCTTCATTTCTTTCAAACAAAAGCTCATTGTCATAAATATAAGCTTCCTCGTCATCAAACAGATCCACTTCTGTAAAGGTCTCCTCTTCAGAATCGTTAACCTGTATCACTTTTCCTTCGATTTCCTCCGATTCGATGGGAAAATCAAAGATTTCAAGCGAAAGTTGCGGAAAGTTATATTGCAAAGAATCATCATCTACATGATCCAGACCGTCATCCGTAATAATTTCAACCTCAAGAAAATGCTGCTGGTTGCTATAGACCGCCTTACAATAAGTATTTCTTATATTGTATTTTAGCGTTTCGTCCGGATGGTAAATTTTTAAAATCCCTTTCATTGTCTCTTAAAAAGAACTGTAATAGTATGAGTGTTAAACGTTTTCGACAAAGATAAAAAATTGATTGAATGTGAAAAATTTTTTGAAAATTATTTTTTGAAAATTAATTCTATGGATCATGGAATATTTTAATATTACTTACTTTTGTTTTCATAAACGATTCTGAAAATGAAAAATATTTTATCAAAAGGCATAGTAAGCTTAGGCTTAATAGTAAGCCTGGTTTCCTGCAAAAAATCTGATTCGCCTTTAACGAAAGTAACTCCGGCAAATTTGGATTCTATTGCGGCCAATTATTATGAACAGTATTTAAAATTATATCCTTTAGAGGCTACATCTCAGGGAGATACCCGGTACAATGACCAGTTGCCCGTCAATATTGATAAAGACTTCATTTCAGGAGAAATTGCTTTTTACAATACGGTTCAGAAACAGCTGGAACAGGTAGATTATAAAAGCTTATCCGATGAGGATAAAGTGGTATATGATGTCCTGGACTATACGCTAAAAGACAAAATTGAGGCATACGCTTATCATCCGGAATACATCCCGTTCACTCAGTTTTCAGGATTGCCTCTTTCTTTCCCCTTATATGGAAGCGGGCAGGGAAGCCAGCCGTTCAAAACGGAAAAAGATTATGATGACTGGCTGAAAAGAATGGAAAAATTCCCGGAATGGATGGATGCAGCCATAGAAAACTTCCGTGAAGGGATCAATAGTAAAATAGTGCTTCCTAAAAAGCTGGTCGTAAAAATGATCCCTCAAATGAAAGCCGAGGAAATCACCACATCAGACCTTGAAAAGAATATTTTTTACGGGCCCGTTAAGAACTTCCCGAAAGCGTTTACACAAGCACAGAAAGATAAATATTCAACGCTTTATAAAAATGCAATTGCCAAGAACATTATTCCTGCTTATACCAAAATGGCCAGTTTCCTGGAAACCGAATATCTGCCGAAAGCAAGAGAAACAGACGGCTACAACAGCTTACCTAAAGGAAATGATATTTATAAGTATTATGCAAAAAGCTGGACAACTACAGATAAATCCCCTGACGAGATTAACAAAATAGGATTGCAGCAGGTTGCCATGCTACGGGCTGAAATGGAAAAAGTAAAACAGCAGGTCGGGTTTACAGGAACATTGGAAGAGTTCATTAATTTTGTAAAAACAGATCCTAAAGCCATGCCTTATAAGAATTCTAAGGAGGTTTTGGATGCATTTAACGGAATTTTAGCTAAAATCACTCCCAAGCTGAAAAAGATGTTCAGCATAACTCCGAAAACGAAATTTGAGATCAGGCAGACGGAAAAGTTCAGGGAAGCAAGTGCAAGTGCAGAATATATACAGGGAACTCCTGACGGGAAAAGGCCGGGAATATTTTATGTGCCCCTTCCTGACCCTTCAAAGTTCAATACAACTTCAGGAATGGAGTCTCTTTTCTTACATGAAGCTATTCCGGGGCATCATTATCAGGTTTCTCTTCAACAGGAAAATACAAAGCTTCCAAAGTTCATGAGATTCGGATGGTTCGGTGCGTATGGTGAGGGATGGGCGCATTATTGCGAAACACTGGGCCCTGAATTCGGATTATACACGGATCCCTACCAGAAAATGGGATATCTGAGCGATCAAATGCTGAGAGCAGTAAGATTAGTAGTTGATACAGGTTTGCATACCGGAAAAATGAAAAGAGAAGAAGCGATCAAATATTTCTTAAGTAATATTTCTTACGATGAGGCAAGTGCCACAGCAGAAGTGGAAAGATATATGGCCATGCCCGGGCAGGCTTTAGGATACAAAATAGGCTCAATAAGGATCCGGGAACTGAGGGATCAATATCAAAAGCAACTGGGAAGCAAATTCAGTCTGGCGAGCTTTCATGATGAAGTTCTGAGCCAGGGCTGTCTTCCTTTAGATGTTTTGAACAGAAAAATGGAGCTTTGGGCGAAGAAGCAAAAGTAAAATATACAGAATTCCCTTTGTTCTGAAGGGTGATAAATCTTTGATTTGACGGGGTGTTACAATTTAATATTCAATTATTAACTACCCCGTCTTTTTGTTTCACAAAAATCCACCCCTTCATGGAAGGGGAATTTTATTCTGTTCCCGAAAGTATCGTTTTTTATTTATCGAACATCATTTTCGTAATAAAATCCTTATCTCCTTTACCTCTTGCCGGAGAATATTCCCGCCCATAAAAAATAATCTGTAGATGAAGCTTATTCCATACATTTTCATGGAAAATAGTTTTGGCATCTTTTTCTGTTTCCACTACATTCTTTCCTGAGGTAAGCTTCCATTGGGTCATTAATCGATGAATGTGCGTATCTACCGGAAATGCAGGAAAACCAAAAGCCTGGCTCATTACCACAGATGCGGTTTTGTGTCCTACTCCCGGTAAGGCTTCCAATTCTTCGTAAGTCTGCGGTACAACCCCATTGTGTCTTTCCAAAAGAAGTTCTGCCATTCTTTTCAGGTTTTTAGCTTTTGTATTGGAAAGCCCGATCTCTTTGATAAGCTCGCGAATTTCTTCTACTTCCAATTGAGCCATTTTTTCAGGAGTTCCGGCTACCTTGAAGAGATTGGGGGTCACTTCATTCACTTTTTTATCGGTGGTTTGGGCAGAAAGTGCCACGGCAACCATCAAGGTATACGGATCGGTATGGTGTAACGGAATAGGGACTTCCGGATATAATTTTTCTAATTCCAGCTGGATGAGCTCTGCTCTTTGTTTTTTTGTCATGTAACCCTTAAATTTGAACAAAATTAAACATTATGTTGAAAGTTGGAGACCCATTACCGGAATTTGAAGGACTAAACCAAGACGGAAATATCATAAAATCATCAAAACTGACCGGAAAGAAATTGATCGTCTTCTTTTATCCTCAGGCTAATACTCCGACCTGTACCGTGGAAGCCTGTAACCTCAGCGATAATTATTCCAAATTGAAAAAAGCGGGATTCCGACTATTGGGAGTGAGTGCAGATTCTGTGAAAAAGCAGAAAAACTTTCACAGCAAGTTTGCTTTTCCTTATGATCTGATCGCTGATGAAAACCGTGATATCGTAGAAAAGTTTGGGGTCTGGCAGCAAAAGACCACATTCGGGAAAACGTACATGGGAATTGTAAGAACTACTTTTATTTTTGATGAAAACATGATCTGCACACGTGTTATTGAAAAAGTGACTTCCAAAACGGCTGCCACGCAGATTTTAGAAAACTAATGATATGAAAATCTTTTCTTTTTTGCTATGTTGTACAGCTTTTCTTTTTACAAGCTGTCATGGCCTTTCTGAAAGTAAAAATTCAGGAGCTATCTTTTTTATGAGTAAGCGTGACGGCAATTTTGAAATTTACAAAACAGATTCCAAAGGCAGTGAAGCCAAAAACCTTACTCAAAATCCGGCAGAGGATTTTTGGGCATCTTCTGACGGTAATCTTATCTATTTTTACAGTAACAGAACCGGAAAAAATCAGATCTATTCTATGAATCCGGATGGCTCCGGCCAGAAGAATATCAGCAATAATTCATACAATGACCGTTTACCCAATGTCTCCAGAGACGGAAAGCATATTCTTTTTGTGTCCGATAGGGATGAGAAAAACGGAGAATTGTATATTCTTCATTTAGAAACCAATACCACCGAACGCCTTACCCATAACAAGGTTTTTGAAGATGTTGCTTTTTGGGGTAAAAATTCCAGAGAGATCCTTTTTACCCGTGAAATAGAGCAAAAAGAAGGAGAGCTGTTCAACGGGGAAATTTTTCAAATGGATCTAAAGACAAAAAAGGAAAAAAGACTTACAAACCAGGCTGGTTATGATGGTGGTGCCCAGTATTCACCCGATTTCAGGAAGATCGCTTTTTATGCAAAGTCTGCTAAAGGTAAATATGATATTTTTGTTATGAATGCAGACGGAACAAGTATTGAAAACATCACCAATGACGATGAAGAAGATTATTCGCCTTCCTGGTCTCCTGATGGAAAAAAAATAGTGTGCACTTCCGGTGATTCCAAAAACTATGAGGTGGTAATGATTGATCTGAAGACCCGAAAAAAGGAAAACATATCACAGAATCCTAAGCGGGATGAAAGTCCTTTCTGGTTGTTGGCTAAATAACCTTAGTCCCGGTTAAATAGTCTCATAGTACATCAATTCTTCGTTGTCTTCCGGAAGAATTACATATTTCTGAAATCTTAATCCCAGCTTTTCAATTAATTTTTGGGAAGACAAATTATCTTTTGTGGTAATAGCCGACAGTTTTTTAAGCCCGAATTCATCCATCCCTATAGATTTGACTTTAGCCGCCGCCTCATAAGCGTATCCTTTGCCCTCAAATCCTTCCAGTAAGGAAAAACCAATATCTACTACATCCAATCCTTCTCTTTCAAATATGCCTACTCCGCCTATTTTTTGATTTTCGTCTTTGGTAACGATCAGGTAATTACCGAACCCTAATTTTTCGAACAGTGGAAGAAACCTTGTTTTGATATAGCTTTCCGCATCAGAAAGGGTTTTGATATTGCGGTCTCCGATATATCTGATAAACTTCGGGCTATTATACAATTCAAAAATAAATTCCGCATCATCCAATGACATCGGACGGATGATTAGTCTCTCTGTTTCGTAAAAACTATTTTCGTGGGGTTGATTTGGCTGGTTTTTTGGGTTCATCTTTTGGTTCCTCCTTTTTTTCGATCTTTAGAAGCCTTGGATTATTCTTACATTTCTTATAGTACAGCTCAATATAAGTTCCGTTATCTTTTACACTGGTAATGGCTCCTGTAGATTTATTTACCGTTAAAGTATAATGTGTTTTCTGATAGGGACATTCTTTTGAGGTCAGTTTTCCGAGGTCCAGATAGTAATTGGAGCCGTCCTCATAATAGTTTCCAGCAATGTCCTTAAACTCTTCATCCACCATGTATCCTTCTATGGTTGCAGCAATTGCCGCTTCTTCCACATTGTCTACTTTTCCGATAAACTTTTTCAAACCTTCCAAGTCAGTGACGTAATTGGTCTTTCCTGCTGATGAATAGACGATATAATAAAAGCTGTCTTCATCCGGAAAGATATCAAACCCGGAAAACTGAGGTGTATAATCTTTCTTCCCTCCCGAAGTCTTTATTTCCCTGTCTTTGCCGTATGTGTTATAAACCAATACCCAAAAATCTACCCTGTCATCCGGAATTATTCTCTGAAGGAGATTCGGAATATCTGCAAATTTTTTCTTCTGCTGAGCGTATGTTAACATTCCCAAAAACAGAAAAACAAATAGTATGAGCTTGCCTATATTTTTTTTCATAATTCTAAACCCGGCAGAAAGTATGCCATTTTTACATAAACTTTTCTCCCTTTTTAAGGTTTTTCAGGTCAAGGACATAATCTTTGATCAATTGGTCATGTTCTCTCGGGCAGATCAGCAGTACTTTCTCCGTATCTACGACAATATAGTCTTTCAAGCCGTCTATTACTATAGCTTTATTGCTGTTTTTGATATGAATAATATTGCCTTCAGAATTATAGGTTATGATATGCTTTTGTTTTACAGCATTCTGATTCTCGTCTTTTTCAGTATTTTCATATACCGAAGTCCAGGTTCCCAGATCACTCCAGCCTAGATCCGAAGGAATAACGTATACGTTTTTTGCTTTTTCCAGAATTCCGTTATCTATAGAGATCTTCTGAACTTTAGGATAAATGGTTTCTATACAGCTTTCTTCTTTCTCAGAATTATACTCACAAGCCATGAAATGCTGGGTCATTTCCGGAAGGAACATTTCAAAGGCATGATGAATGGATTTCATATTCCATACGAATATCCCTGCATTCCAGAGAAAATCCCCGCTTTCCAGAAAGCTTTGGGCAATTTCCAGGATCGGTTTTTCCGTAAAGGTTTTTACCTTGAAAAATTCAGATCCTTTTTTATCTACAAACTGTATATATCCGTAGCCTGTATCTGGTCTCGTTGGAGTAATTCCCAGCGTAACAAGATAATCGTTTTTGGACGCCAGATCGAAAGCAATCTCCACTTTCTGAAGAAAAACGTCTTCCTTAAGGATGAGGTGATCCGCAGGCAGAACGATCATTGTCGCATTAGGATTGATCTCGGCAATTTTATTGGCCATATATAAATTACAGGCAGCTGTATTTTTTATCATGGGTTCTCCAACAATATTCTGCTCAGGAACTTCCGGAATCTGCTGATGAGAAAGGGCTACATATTCTTTGTTGGTAATTACAAATATATTTTCATCAGGAATTATTTTACTGATCCTGTCATAGGTCTGCTGAATCATGGTGCGCCCGACTCCTAAAATGTCCTGAAATTGTTTTGGGAATTTCTGAGTACTCATAGGCCAGAATCTGCTGCCGATCCCTCCTGCCATAATTACACAGTATTTATCTGATTTTGACATGTTTAACTGCATTTTTCTACCCGAGCTAAAGGTTTGAAAGAATACTTTCTCCCAGTAGCCAGGTTCTTACAAAGATAGTTTTTTTTAATCAGACCTTCTAATAAATACTTTTCACTGCGATATATAAAATATTCCCCTTTCTGAAGCTCTTCAATAAACTGAAGCTTATCATCCTTTTTCTCAATATGAAAATATTTTACAAGCTCTGGACTTGCCATAAAGTTGGCTTTTGGAGATCTTGAAAATTTTATGATGATTGGTTTCAGATCTTCTTCATAGGCATCAATGCTTTCCAGAAGCATTTTCCTGAAGGTATCCTTCCATTCCGTCCCGTGGGGAGAAATCCTTCTTCCATATTTTTCAAAAGCAATTAAATGGGCCAGTTCATGCGTGAGAACAAAGAAAAACAATGGGGGAGCCAGAGTAGAATTAATGGTTATTCCATGGGAATTATCCGGAAGTTTTCTATAATCTCCCAGTTTGGAATTTCTGTTCCTTGTGATCTTTATATGAATATAGTATTCTGAAAACCAGAATTTTAAATATTGAAGCGTATTTTGTGGTAAATATTTCTCTAGTGCTTGGATCGACATTTTACAAACTTAATGGAATTCCTGCATAGAAATTCAACAATTTAAGACTGAAAAGATAATTAAATTTTGCCTGCGCCACAGAACCCTGTGCATTGGCATAGTTATTTCTGGCAATATTTACATCATAGATGGTAGACCTTCCTGCCGCATAGCTTTTATCTGCAAAATCTAAAGCCAGTTTTGTGCTTTTCTCTGCTTCTACAGCCGCCAGATAGATCTCATAATTGGCATCTACATCATACTGGGCTTTCTGAACATTCTGTTTTACGGTCTGCTTCTGCTGCTCCAGTGAATTTTTGGCAACGCTTTCATTAATTTTAGACTGTTCTACCTGCAGTTTCGTAATTCCTTTATTAAAAATCGGGATGTTGACGGATACCCCCGCCTGCTGTCCGAAATTATCTTTGTATTGCCGGAAGAATGCAGGTTCTTTAAGAGGATTCCCGAACTGATCATATCCTGAATAATTTGTATTCAATAAATTATTATAAAAGCTGCCGATTCCCGCACTCGCCGTTACAGTTGGCCAGAAGGCT
This sequence comes from Chryseobacterium defluvii, assembly GCF_014204415.1. Classification (GTDB taxonomy): domain Bacteria; phylum Bacteroidota; class Bacteroidia; order Flavobacteriales; family Weeksellaceae; genus Chryseobacterium; species Chryseobacterium defluvii_A. The sequence continues at coordinate 490,486 of NZ_JACHLE010000002.1, forward strand.
GTTTTCGTAACTTCGGTCTGGGCTTCTGCCGACCGGATCCTGCTTTCTGCAGCTTTTACCTGTGGCTGGGTTTCATAAGCCGTATTTAATACCTCTTCCACAGATTTCAATTGTGGAGCCAACTGATCGGGAACATTGACATCTTCTACGTCAAAACCCTTATAATCCGGCAATTGTAATAGCTGCGCTAAGGCAAACAAGCTCCGTCCTACATTGATTTCTGCTGTTTTGAGGTTTTGCTTCTCTCTTGCCAAAGCTGCTTCGGCTTCAGCGAGGATGGTCTGTGCCGTAGTTCCAACCTGGGTGGTTATCTTAGCCCTGTCGTACTGTTTTTGGGCATTCCCAACAGCACTCTCAGAAATTTTTACAATTTCCTTATTCAGCAATGTGGTCAGATACTGTTGTGCGATCTGTAAAGAAATGTCATTTTTTATGGTTTCCACATCATATTGGCTTGCTTCCACATCAAATTCAATTTTTCTGATATTTTTTTCCAGCCTCCCGTTATTGTAAAGCAGGATATCGGCCCCGAGATTGGCACTGTTGCTAAACCTGTCATTCCTTAAACTACCGGTTCCGAATGAGGTTTGCCCAAAGCTCACATTATTACTCATATTGGCTGATACCGAAGGAAGATATTCCTTTCGTGCCATTTTAAGATTAGCATCCTGAATCTGTTTTGAATATTCATTTTGGATAACCTGAAGATTATGCTTTACGGCATAATCCACACATTCTCTTAAGGACCATTTCTTCTGGGCGTTTAAACCCAGGCAGGCCAATCCAAAAATGATGATCCAAACTTTTCTCATATTAATCTTTTACTGAATTAGACGAATCAAATATAAAAAAGTTACAGTTTTAAAAATTAATATTTCTTTTTAAAAAAACAGGAAATTTCATCTCTCGGCAATAATATAATAAGCCAAACTGTTCTTTTTTATAGGCAATGCCCACCATTTTTTCAGTTGATACTGATATGAAATTATTTTTTTATTGATTAGGAGCCCGTTTTACACACTGCATTTACACTTAGTTTTTCTGTTTTTCCCTTTAAATTCATGCGTTTATGTGTGCAGTAGAAATACAGTGCCTGTTTTAAAAGCTTATATCTTTATTTTTGAGAATATTTTAATATCCTCTGATTTTCTCAATTATTTCCATTAAAATTTATTCTCCTAATGCTATGAAAAATTATTTACAACTATTTTTTTTACTGTGCTTTTTATTTACTTTTTCACAAAGCAATAATAAAAGTTTTGAAGAGTGTGCTACCAACAAGGTTATGAAGGATCTTTACATTCAGCACCCCGAAATGAAAATAAAAGAAGATGCTTTCAACCGGGAGCTTTCAAAAATGATCAGAAGTGGGGAATTAAATAAGTTTTATTCCAAAAACTCCCCGGTTTATGAAATTCCTGTTGTTGTTCATGTGGTAAGCGACGGAAGCCCTCTGGGATCTTCCTGTAACAGAACTGATGCAGAAGTGATCAATTGGATCAATCATACGAATGATATTTATTCCGGCAATTCAGCTCCCGGAATAAGCACTCCCATTCCTGTTAAGCTTGTTCTGGCAAAAATTGACCCTAACTGTAATCCTACCAACGGAATCAACAGGATCAACGCATCACATCTTACCAATTATGTAACCTATGGCGTAGACTCCCAAGCCAATCAGTCCGGATTATATCAGTTAGATATGACTGCTTTGGGAAAATGGGATCCTACTAAATATTATAATATCTATGTAGTGAAGGACACTGCGGGAGGAGGTGTGCCTAATGGAGGATGGGCTACATTCGCATCAAATCACGGGAATAATACCGATCATGCCATCATTCATTATACTGCAATAACTTCACCTTCCCGTCACCATGTGCTTTCTCATGAATTTGGCCATGCAATGAGCCTTTATCATACCCAGCAAGGATCTTCCGGTTCTACCTGTCCTGCAAACAATGATTGTACATTAGACGGCGATCTTGTCTGTGATACGGAGCCTAATATTCTTTCATCTCCGGGGACGACGCCTTGCCAGGCTGGTCAGATTAATCCATGTACCGGAATAGCATACGCCGGTGCAGAAAGTAACATCATGACTTACACTGCATGCTACAGAGACCGATTCACTGCAGGGCAGCGTGACAGGGCAATCGCCCAACTACTATATTACAGACAAAGCTTGCTGAATTCTCCGGTCCTTAATACTACACCTATCAATAATACTGTATCCCTTACCCCGGCTTGTACTCCGGCAACAATTACAGGCCCTAGTAATTATAATTATGGCATTACATACGTTAAGTTTGGTGAGATTAATAATTACTCCCGTGCCTACCAGCAGTCTGCTAATAATTTCTATGAAAATTTCACCGGAAGCTACTGCCTGGGCAAAGCCACAACTACAATCCCATTGACGAATGCGACCACTATCACAATTGCTCCCGGTCCCGCAAGTTCAAGTAATCCGGCTCATCTTATACGAGCCTATATAGATTATAATAATGACGGCCAGTTCAACGAAACTACGGAAAGAATTTTAAGCCAAACTGTTTCTGCAGGGTCAGTAGCTACTTCTTCTATTACTCCTCCTCCCACTGCTGTACTGAACACACCTCTGAGATTAAGAGTAATCGGGGACAGTAATAATTTTGCCTCCAGTGTCAACGCATGTTACAATCCTGCAAGGGGACAAGTGGAAGATTATTCCATAACCATCCAGAGCCAAACCCTATCAACAAATAAAGAGATAACAAATACCAGCCCTATTATTACAAAGGTTAATTCATCGGTTTATGTAAGAAGTGACCGCAAGATCTTGTCCGTTACCCTATATGATGCTTCCGGCAGAATTGTACTGAACAGAGAAGGTATAAATTCAACAGAATTCAAATCTTCTTCCTTAGATATACAAAACGCTATAATTTTTGTAAATGTTATTTTAGAAAAAGGTGAGACCATTGTCAGAAAAATAAAGTTTTAACATCAAATAGTTTATAAAATGAAAAGAGCTTTACAGCTCTTTTTTTGTTTTGTGATCATTTTGTTTGTAAAAGTTAATAGTAAATTATATAGTACTATGGTACATCATACAAAAAACTTTAAGAAATTTGTATCATGACAAACGAACAATACCAGGAAGCCGTAGAATGGCTTTTCGTACAGGCCCCTAACTATCAGATTGACGGGCAAAAAGCCTATAAACCCGGTTTGGATAATATCACAAAGCTTTGTGCTTTCTTCGGCAACCCCCAGGAGAACCTGCAATGCATTCATATCGGGGGCACTAACGGAAAAGGCTCTACAAGCAATATGCTGGCTTCAATTCTTCAGGAATCCGGCTATACCGTTGGTTTATATAATTCTCCTCACCTTATTGATTTTACAGAACGTATAAAGATTAATGGTAAAAACTGTGATAAGGAATTTGTCTATCATTTCATTCAAAAGCTTAAAAAGCTTCCCGAAGATATCCGCCCGTCATTTTTTGAATTTACTACGATTATGGCTTTCGAATACTTCTATCAGCAGAAAGTGGATTTTGCCATCATTGAAGTTGGCCTGGGCGGGAGATTAGATTCCACAAACATCATCAAACCTTTGGTTACGGCGATTACTAATGTTCAGCTTGATCATCAGAATATTCTGGGAAATACTATTGAGGAGATCGCCAGAGAAAAAGCCGGAATCATCAAAAATAATACAACAATTATTTCCGGAGATGAAAATGAAACGGTAAAAAGCATTATTAAAGAAAAAGCAGATCAGGAAAATGCCCCATTTGTTGACGCGAGTTTACTAAATTCTGATTTAAAATCGGATTTGAAGGGGAATTATCAGGAAAAGAATATAAAGGTGGTTCTGGTATTGGTTGAAGAATTAAGGAAACTCAATGTCAGTATTTCCGGCAGGGAGATAGAAACAGGATTACTGAATGTTCATAAAAATACCAGATTTATTGGCCGCTGGTTTGAATTTTCAAAAGACCCTCTGACGATCTGTGATACGGCACATAACCAGGCCGGATTGGAACAGGTTTTTGCCCAGCTCAATTCCATAGGCCGGCAAAAGCATATTGTTTTAGGTTTCGTGAATGATAAAAAGATAGATGAGGTCATGAATATGCTCCCGGAAAAATCTGTTTTTTATTTCGCTAAGCCTTCTATACACAGGGGCAGGCATCCAAAAGATTATGAAGACCTTCTTCTGAAGGCAAAAATAAATTATAAAATTTTCGATTCTGTGCAGGAAGCTTATCTTTCTGCTAAGCAACAATGTAGCAGTGAGGATATGATTTTTATTGGTGGAAGCAATTTTGTGGTGGGAGAATTTTTAGAAAAAAATTTGCTGGTTTCTTAATAAGTCGTATATTTGCACCACTCTAAACGAGAAAACTTGTTAAAGAGGGTTCTTAGCTCAGTTGGTTCAGAGCATCTGGTTTACACCCAGAGGGTCGGGGGTTCGAATCCCTCAGGACCCACAGAAAAGGAAACGAAACCTTTCAAAAAAATTCGGGTTCTTAGCTCAGTTGGTTCAGAGCATCTGGTTTACACCCAGAGGGTCGGGGGTTCGAATCCCTCAGGACCCACAAAAAAACCGCAACTTTTGTTGTGGTTTTTTTATTTCTGAATATTTATAGGTTTTTATCCTTTTTACACTTATATTATTCAGGATGTATTGCTGAAAATATTTTTTCTATAATCTTCTGAACATTAAGTTCTTCCAGGCACGCCCAATCTCCCCTATAGCATTCTTTATCCCCAAATACGGAACAGGGCCTGCATGTCAGATCTTTTACCTGCACCACATCATTTTCACTTTGCCCGAATCCGAGAAAACCGGCATAGGGATGCGTTGCTCCCCAAACCGAAATACACCTTGTGCCGACAAGACTTGCCAGATGCATATTGGCCGAATCCATTGAGATCATCAGTTCCAATTCTGAAATTTTGTTAAGCTCCTCCGTAAGGCTTAATTTCCCTGCTAAACTTTTTGTGTTCGGGATTTCTCTTTCCCATTGCTCTAACGTTTCGGTTTCTTTTTTGCCGCCCCCGAAGAAATAGAGCGCATGATTTTGGGCCAAAACCCTTGCTAATTCATAAGACTTTTCCAAAGGAAGCATTTTACCCTTATGCTGGGCAAAAGGAGCAAAACCGATTCCTGATTTTTGATTTGAACTCGTCCTTAATTGGTTAGAAAGTCGAATTTCATACCCCATATCCCTGAAAACATCGGCATAGCGTTCAACTGTTTTTTTCAGTTGTACCTTATCCAGATTCCAGATATCGGTCAGCTTTTCTTTTTCCTCTTTTCCTTTATTGATCTTAAAAACTTTCAGTCCTTTTCTCCTGTAAACTTTATCTAAGATCTTGGTACGGATCACATCATGCAGGTTGGCAATCATATCCGGCCGGAATTCCTTCAAAAGCTCATTGGCCAGTCTGTTCAGTCCAAAAAATCCTTTATAATCATCCAAGTTGACTCCTTTAAATATAACATTCGGAATATCAGCAAATAAGCTTTCAAAATTCTTTCTGGAAACCATCACAATCTCCACATCGGGATTCTGTTCAAGGAACTCCCGGAATACCGGTGCTGTCATCGCAACATCACCAAAGGCAGAAAAGCGGTATGCCAATATCCTTGTCACGATTTAAGCTGATATGCAACTGCGTAAAACTTGATCTGTTTGGTCATGGCCATTAAACCATTGGCTCTGGATGGGGAAAGAAACTCCTGCAGGCCGATTTCCGAGATAAAATTGAAATCGGAATCTAAAATTTCCTTTGTCGTGTGCCCGCTATAGATGCTTACCAGTAAAGAAACAATCCCTTTTGGCAGGATACCGTCTGAATCTGCATTGAAATGCAGTTTGCCGCCTTTGAATTCAGCATCTATCCACACCTTGCTCTGGCAGCCTTTGATGAGGTTGTCTTCCGTTTTCTTTTCTTCGGAAAGCCCTTTCAGCTCTTTTCCAAGATCAATGATGTACTCATACTTCTGCTCCCAGTCGTCAAGAAAAGCAAATTCATCGATTATTTCCTGCTGTTTTTCTTTAATGGTCATGTTAACAATTTCTTTAGGCAAAGATAGCCAATTTGTAAAGAATATTTTATTGGGATGCTCTGTGAAAAACCTCCAGTAATTTTGGTTCTTCATTTTCCCAGCAAAGAATACCGGAAGCTCTTTCCAGTTCTTCCTGATAGTTTTTTCTTCCCTTGTGCAAGACCGTTTGAATGACTTCAGCAATAACCTGAGGCTGATGGTTTTTTATAATTTCACCGACGTCAAATTGATTTTTAATATTCCGCATCTCGGGAAGATCCGCCATAATTAAAGGCACTCTGGCCTGAATATAATCCAGCACCTTATTGGGAAGCGAATACAGGTAGCTGTCTCCACCATTCTCTTCAATACTGAGGCCTGCATCTGCCATTACCGTTATTTTCCTTAAGTCTTCAGGTTTTAGCTTTCCCAAGAACTGTACTTTTTCCTGAAGGTTCTCCTGAATGACCAAATCTTCATATTCTTTTTTCCGGGGGCCGTCACCTGCAATTTTCAGTATGGTATTATCTAGATGATGCATGGCCAAAATAGCTTTATCAATACCCCGGAAAGGATTGATCGCTCCCTGGTATAAAATGATATAGGGATGATTATCCGGAATTTCTGATCTTACCTCTATTCTTCCGGGTGCATTTTGAATTACTACAGGGCTGACTTCATATTTTTTTTGAAACCATAAGGCATAGCTTCCGCTTGCCGTAATCATGAATTTTATATTAGGAATGATCTTTTTTTCAAGATATCTCCACAGTTTTTGTGACATTTTGCCCTGAATGGCAGGCATTTCGGAAAAAATTTCATGACTATCAAAAACCAGGGGAATATTTAATTTCTTAGCGATAAGGTAATTCGGTAAAAGAGCATCAATATCGTTGGCATGAAGAATAGTGTTTTGATCTGCTTTCTTTTTTAATTCATGGTATAATTTCCAGTTAAATTCAAAGTAAGCTGTTTTCAGACTTTCAGATTTTAAGGGTATTCTTAGAAACGGATAAGGCCGTTCCATTTCTTCCGATCCGCCCCAGTTATTCCCGATCAGCTCAATCTGATAACCATTTTTATATAAAGTTCTACAGACCTTTTCTATCCGCTGATCTGTATACAGGTTACTAAAAGCCGAACTAATAATTTTTTTCTTCATGGTCTTTTTTTCCTTTGATCAAATAATAGATCTGTACAAAGCAAAGCAATACATTAGGAATAATAACCGGCCAGAGCATCCCGCTGAAAGTGCCATAAATAACAAAACAAATGCATCCTATCAGATTAATGATCCTTATTTTTCTTAAATCTTTTAAGATAAAGCTCAAAACGATAAAAAAAGAGGCGGCATATCCTATATATGTGGCAATTTCAGGGCTCATGAATACTATTTAAAAGGAAACAAACTTAATCATTTTCAATAAGATAATAAAATTTTTTTCTGCCATAAAGTCATTAATTGGTTTTTGGTAAAATATTTGTAATTTAGATAATGAATAAATGATGATTCTATCTTTATTCTAATTAAGTATATTATGGATTATAAGTTTTCACAAGGTTTGAGCCAGGTGTTCAAACAAAGCAAAAATGAAGCGAAGAGGCTGAAAAGTGAATTTCTTAATACAGAACACCTTCTTTTAGGTATTATAAAAACGGAAAACTCTGCAAAAGAAATCCTTCAAAACCTTAATGCGGATTTAACACAAATCAGAAGAAAAATTGAAACTTTAAATACAGCAAGTCTTAATCCTATTTCTGAGGAGGTTACGAATATTTCTTTCACCAAGATGGCGGATCATGCCATTAAACGTGCAGAGCTGGAATGCAGGCAATATAAAAGTAATGAAATTAATACCGTTCATCTGCTTTTAGGCATTCTTTATAAATATGAAGATCCTACTTCAAGTATTTTGGGAGCTTATGACATTGACTATGAGGGAGTTTCAAAAGAGTATCAGACGATGCTTAAAAATTCCGGACAGGCACCGCAGATGAGTGCTTATGATGATGATGATGAAAGAGAGGAATTTGAACAGATGCGGAAACCGACAGGAAATTTAGGTTCTGCAAAAAGCAAAACGCCGACATTGGATAATTTCGGAAGAGACCTTACCTCTTTGGCCAGAGACGGGAAACTGGATCCGGTGATCGGTCGTGAGAAGGAAATTGAAAGGGTTTCCCAGATCTTATCCCGCAGAAAGAAAAACAACCCGCTCCTTATCGGAGAACCCGGCGTTGGTAAGTCTGCCATTGCCGAAGGTTTAGCTTTAAGGATCCAACAGAAAAAGGTATCAAGAGTTCTTTATGGAAAGCGCGTGATCACATTGGATCTGGCAAGTTTAGTGGCCGGGACCAAATACCGTGGCCAGTTTGAGGAAAGAATGAAAGCCATTATGACGGAACTGGAAAAAAACCGTGATGTGATCTTATTCATCGATGAGCTTCACACTATCGTTGGCGCAGGAAGTTCTACAGGAAGCCTGGATGCGTCCAACATGTTCAAACCGGCCTTAGCAAGGGGAGAAATTCAATGCATCGGAGCTACAACCCTGGATGAATACCGTCAGTATATCGAAAAAGACGGTGCTTTGGAAAGAAGATTCCAGAAAGTAATGGTGGAGCCTACTTCCATTGATGAAACTGTTCAGATCCTTAATCAGATCAAAGACAAGTATGAAGAGCATCATAATGTAATTTATACTCCGGAAGCTATTCTGGCATGTGTGAATCTGACCTCAAGATATATTACAGACCGTTTCTTACCGGATAAGGCTATTGATGCGATGGATGAGGCAGGCTCCCGTGTTTATATTAAAAACATGAAGGTTCCCACCGAGATCATTGACTTCGAAAAGAAAATTGAAGATATCAAAGAACTTAAGCAGAAAGCTGTAAAAGCTCAGGATTATCTTGAAGCGAGAAAGCTGAAAGATGAGGAAGAACGCCTTCAGATGGAATTAAATTCGGCTCAGGATCAGTGGGATAAAAATGTAAAAGAGAAAAAAGAAACCGTAACAGAGGAAAATGTAGCGGAAGTGGTTTCCATGATGAGCGGTGTTCCTGTAACCAAAGTGGGCAAGAATGAGCTTGATAAATTAGCCCAGATGGATGATAAGCTTAACGGAAAAGTGATCGGACAGGAAGATGCGGTTAAGAAAGTAGTTAAAGCCATTCAGAGAAACAGAGCCGGCCTTAAAGACCCTAATCGTCCGATCGGCACCTTTATCTTCTTAGGAACAACCGGAGTTGGTAAGACCGAGCTGGCAAAAGTAATGGCAAGAGAACTTTTCGATTCTGATGAAGCATTGATCAGGATTGATATGAGTGAATATATGGAGAAATTTGCCGTTTCAAGACTGGTAGGTGCGCCTCCGGGATATGTAGGCTATGAAGAAGGGGGTCAATTGACCGAAGCGGTAAGAAGAAAACCTTATGCTGTGGTTCTTCTGGATGAGATCGAAAAGGCTCACCCGGATGTATTCAATATCTTATTACAAATTCTGGATGAAGGCCACGTTACGGATAGCCTGGGAAGAAAGATCGATTTCAGGAATACGATTATTATCCTTACGTCAAACATCGGTACAAGAGATCTTAAAGATTTCGGGGATGGTGTAGGATTCGGAACTTCCGCCAAGAAATCAACTTCAGATACTAGGGCGAGAAGCACGATTGAAAATGCCCTTAAAAAAGCATTTGCTCCTGAATTCCTGAACAGGATTGATGATATTATTATCTTCAACTCTCTTGAACAGAACGACATCAAGAAAATTATTGATATTGAACTGAGTAAGCTTTACGGAAGACTGGAAAAATTAGGCTACAAAGTAGAATTAACTGCTGAAGCCAAAGATTTCATTTCTGAAAAAGGCTGGGATAAAGATTTCGGTGCAAGGCCACTGAAACGTGCCATCCAGAAGTACATTGAGGATTTACTGGCTGAAATGCTAGTGAACAAGCAATTGACTGAGGGAGAAACGGTAGTACTGGACCTTAATGAAGCCAAGGATGCCCTTATCGGGAAAGCCCAGAAAGCTAAGAAGACTGAAAAGTCTCAATAATAAATAGTTATTTTAATCATAAAAAAGCATCGGGAAATTCCCGATGCTTTTTGTTTTATTTTTTGGATGCCACAGCTAAAACCGGATTTTGAAGTTTTCTTTTTGTAAAGGGGCTAGGTTCCGATTTTTAGTTTTAGTTTTTCCCACAGATGGCACAGATTTGCACGGATGATTCTGCTAAAAAATCTGCTTTATATGCTAAATCTGAGAGATAATAAAATTTTTAGATGCTATTTATAGCCCTACCACAAAACCGACACTTGGGATCAGTCCGCTTGAAAACACACTTTCATTTTCTTTCCAGAGCACATTATACATCACTCCTATCTGCATATAAGAATTTCCACCTATCTTCTGCATATATCCCCCGCCAAGATACAATGCCGTTTCTTCTTTACTCACCGCATAATCATAGTATTTATCCTGATAATTGATAAAATAATGTTGAAGGCTGGCTCCTACATAAAAAGATCTGGCAATGTAATAGTTAGCAAATGGACCAACCCCGAACATGGTAGATTTATAAAAATCTGAAGTCTGCCACGAAACACTTCCCATCACCCCGGCTTCCAGATCATTGGTAAGCCTGTATCCTGCTCTTGGAGAGGCCTGAAGATAAAATGAGCTGTTACTGCCAAATCCCAGGCCTATACCGCCTCCGAAAGTCCACCTGTTGTTATTTTCTGCTGTCGTGCCTGCTGAAACCTGAGAGAATACTGATCCTGAAATCATCAGCATCATAGGAATAATTATTTTTTTCATACTATCGTTTTTATCAATGCTTAAAATTATAACTTTTTTTAAGAAGAGGTTTGTCGTAATTTTGCATCCGTTAAGATAAATATAAAAACTTTGTCAGAAATAGTATGAAAATAGTCGTAGGATTATCCGGTGGTGTAGATTCCAGTGTTGCAGCTTATTTACTGCAACAGCAGGGACATGAAGTTGTAGCCTTATTTATGAGGAACTGGAATGACGCTTCTGTGACATTAGAAGATGAATGCCCATGGATAGAGGATAGCAATGATGCATTGATGGTTGCCCAAAAATTAGGCATCCCGTTTCAGGTGATCGATATGAGTGATTTGTATAAGGAACGCATTGTAGATTATATGTTTGCGGAGTATGAAAAAGGCAGGACGCCCAACCCGGATGTTTTATGCAACCGGGAAGTAAAATTCGATGTGTTTATGAAAACGGCAATGTCGTTGGGTGCAGATAAGGTAGCAACAGGGCATTATGCGAGGGTAACCTCAACTTTCGATGAAAACGGAAAGGAGACCTTTCATCTTCTGGCAGGAAAAGATCATAATAAGGACCAGTCTTATTTTTTGTGCCAGCTGAATCAGGATCAGTTGTCAAAAGCGTTGTTCCCTATAGGTGAGCTTACAAAACCTGAAGTACGGGAAATTGCCAAGGAAATAGGTCTTGTAACGGCTGATAAAAAGGACTCCCAGGGGCTCTGCTTTATCGGAAAGGTAAGCCTTCCTCAGTTTTTACAGCAGCAGTTGGTTCCTAAAGAAGGAGAGATTGTAGAGATTTTCAGAGACTCTCCTCTGTTTTCACAGGAAAAACCTGAGTTTTCTTCAAAAGAAGAGGAACTGGCATTCTTATCACAAAAGATCCATTATAAAAAATCTGACGGGAAAGCGATCGGGAAACATCAGGGCGCCCAGTTCTTCACGATAGGACAAAGCAAGGGGCTTGGAATAGGCGGACATAAAGAAAGCTGTTTTATCATTTCCAGAGATATGGAAAATAATATTCTTTTTGTCGGAGAAGGGCATGGTTTCCCCGGTTTGTACAAAAAAGCATTAAAGATTGATAATCCGGAGCTGCATTGGGTCCGTGAAGATCTGCGGTTGAAAAACGGTGAATCTATGGAGGTGATGGCAAGGATACGATACCGGCAGCCATTACAGAAAGCTACATTGTATCAGTTTGAAAATGTTTTTTATATTGAGTTTGAGGAAGCACAGTCTGCCATTGCTGAAGGACAGTTTGCCTCCTGGTATGAGGGCGAAGAGCTTTTAGGAAGCGGTGTGATAGGGTAATTTACATCTCATAAGATATATACTGTATTTTATTTCCGATGTCTTTTATGATTACATCGCCTTTGAAATTGCGTCTGTTTCCCTTTTCTACATTGATAAAGAGAAATTCTTTAGTTTTTAAGCTGTAAATGAGCTCATACTTTGTTTTCAATAATTTGTCATAGGTATATATAGTATCTGTAAAGTCTAATTTTGCAGGAGTGGAAATATTTTTTGCCAGAAGAGAGATATAAGGCTGATCATATTTGTTCTTCATTCCTGCAAGTGCTTCAATGGTCATATTAATAGTCCCGAAATATGAGGTTCTATATTTTTCAAGTTCGGAAATAATCCGCTTCTTATGGATTGAGTCTGCAACCAGTTCAACATCTGTTTTCACCTCTATTTTATTTCCTTTATTATCAAATAATTGAGTGATGAAATTTAGCGGATCGCTGCCCTGCTCAATATGGATGTTCTCAACTTCAAATGTATTTTCAAGAGCATATTTACCATACCGGGAATACACGATCTGATCCCTGAAAAAATTAAATACAATAAATAACAAGATAAGCTGAAACATTCCCCCCACTGTTATCCATATAACGGCTATGATATCCATAAATACAGACTGCGGAAAATCAGAATTAATTCTCGATAATACAATCATTTCCAGAAAAAATATTGTCAGATATATAAGAATGAAAAATATAACTTCCATACTCAATCCGCTTCCCTGCTGATGTAAGGGAATCCCTTTGTAAAGAATATTTTTCTCCTCTTCAGTAAATTTTCTAACCATATCACTATACGTATTTTTTGTATGTGAAAATATAACAGCACGCCACCATAAACTCTACGAATAGTATCATCATTAGAAAGCCAACCGGTTTCCCTAACACGATTCCTTTGATCAACTTAATGATGCCAAAAGAAAGATAAAAATCATAAAGAAAAATGTGGTTTTTGAAGCCTGTTCTTTAAAGAATTTCAGAATAAAAACCGAAATATAAAATCCTGAAAGAAGGAGGAGGTAAAATTTTAAAAATACCGGGCCTTTTAAAGTGATCGGATCATACGTCTGATATTTGGTAACAAGCCAAAGCACACTTATTATAACCGGCACAGCGTGAAGTATTATCTTTTTCATGATATTTATATTATCCTCCGCATCCACCACCACAGCCCCCGCAACCGCCACAACCTCCGCCGCAGCCCCCGCCGCTACAACTGCCTCCGCTGCCACCTCCGGCTCCTCCGCAACCGCCTCCTGAGCCGTCCTCATTATTCCTGTCTTTTTTATGGTAAGAAGATACCCCGCTATCTTCTGACAATGCCCCAATTAGCCCGAAAAAGAAGACCCCTCCGCTTATGACAGCTACAGCACACATCATATTACTGAACCCTTCTCTGTCTGAACAGGAATTGGCTATGAATAATATAAATATCATGAAAAAGATGCCTAAGATTCTCCGCCGGTTATTTCTTCGTACCGATTTTTCATTCCGTTGATTCCATATCTCTTCAGGAGCTTCCTGCTGAAAGATTTCCCTGTAGTTTTTTAAAGTATCTGCGAACCAGTCTTCATGTTTTAGTTTTTCTTTTGGCCCTCCGCTGGAAGGATGGTGATGAAGCTTTCTTTTTAAGATATCCGGGCAGAATTCTTCCCAGTAATTTTGAGTATAAATGAGGTGCATGTGCCAAACTTTATCTACGGTTTCGCTCGGAGAAGCTCCGTTTGGCAAAATACAGCAGAGATAAACGAATTTTTTATATTCTTCTATTGCTTTTTTAGTAAAGTCCAATGTCCAGTTTTCTTCCTTGGCCAGTTTTCTTGAAAAAGGAAATGCTGCATCGGGTTTGTCTATGGAAAAATTGACTATTCTCTGCCATAGACCGTCGTCATTTATTAGTTTAATTGTTTTCATTTTCAAATTGTTTTTTTTGGTTATTTCGGATTTTATAGAATTACTGTACCTTTTTAAGTATAAGATAATTGCTGTTTTTTTCTATGAGCAGTGGGATTGCGACAACAATCAGCGGAATGGCTAAAAGCAGAAAGAATTTTGAGCCGAAAAGGCTGTATAATGCCCCTACTGCGAATATTAAAATACTGAATACAGAGAGCAGATTCATGGTGCCGGCATTTTGTATAACTTCAAATTTCAATACCTCTCCTTCCCGTACGTTTATTTTCTGGGATTTGCTTCCTGCCGTATCCATTGATACTTTTACCTTGATCTCATGGAGGCCTTCCCTGATCTCAAATGCCCTTGTATCCCTATTGAAAAGCTCAGTTTTTTTTACCCCGTTTATTTTTATAATGTAAGCTTTGGTGTTATTGCGTGGATGACCTACCGGCCTGTGAAATTGAATGGTTGCCATAGTTTAAGTTTTTAATTGTTATGGTATTGAAGTTTAATAGTGTTCTTTGTTTGCAATTCTCTTTTGCAGTTCCTGAAATTTCCGGATCCTGAAAGGCTCATTACCACCTGTTATTTCCCTTTCAATACGGTCAAAAAGATTTCTTCCGAAATGAGGTTCAAAAAATACATAAAGGCTGTGGAAATCACCTGTCTTCACAAATACTCCCACCCGATAATCCAGTTCATCTCCCTCCATAAACTGAGCCTGGTGCACCCAGATCGAGGTAATCTCCTGAAACGGGATCTCTGTAGTTTTACTCTTTCCTTTATTGACGATCTTCTTCTTTTCAAAATCAAAAGTGATGGTTTCATGAAGTTTATAGTCTCCGAACAGGAATCCCAATCCTAAAAATCCCGGGTCTTTCAGGTACTTCTGGATCTCAATTTTCTTATTCTCCGTGTTTATTATTTGTCTGTACATGATTTTGTTTTTATAGTATTTGAATTTGTATGTCCTGGAAAAATATTTAACCCTGGCTCATATCATCAAAGTTTCTTTTTTCCGGCTTTTTGGCTATTGATTTTTTCGCATCCACCTGTTCAAGAAGCTTTAGCCCGAGCAGCCCGCTGATGCCTCCGTTTGCAGTATCTCCACCGCCTCCGATGAGAACATCCGGCATTATTTTGACATTCTGGCTGGCTATGGATTCCATTATTTTAAGTTGGGTAAAGTTATCATCTCCCATAGCATCCACCGATAGTTTGTAGGCTTCAGCATTGGACTTTCCTATGGCCAGTATTTTTTCGGCTTCTGCTTTACCGATCAGGGAGATCTGCTCAGAATTCGCTTTGGCAAGCAATCTTGTTTTTTCGGCCTCTCCATTCGCTTTTTTTACTGCCGCAGCCGCCACCCTTTCTGCAATGAGTACGCCCTGGTCTGCTGTTACGATCTCTTTCTGGATGTCTGCCACTGCGGTTTCTTTTTCAAGACTCTGTCGGGTTTCCTGAGCCAGTTTCTGCACTTCAAAGGTGGTTTTCTGCTCTTCTGCTATCTTTCTGTCAGTCAAGGTTTTCATCAGAGTTTCCGGCGGGACAATATCTCCGATCAGGGTATCGACAGCGGAAACGTTATATTGCTCCAGAACATTGCTGATGTGCTCCCTCGCAGACTGCTGGCGTTCTTTACGGGTTCCGAGGAAGGCAATGACATCACTGTCCTGTGCGGAATTCCTGAAATAGTTTCCGATGGTGGGTTCCAGCACCTGCCCTACAAGGTTGATCATGTTCCCGAAACGGGCGATCACTTTCGGGGCTTCATTGGAGGGAATATGGATGATCTGGGAGACATCCAGGTTGAACGGGAACCCGTCCTTACTTCTTACGGTAATGGTTGAAAGGTTTTTATCTAACTGGTGGGATTCGCTTCTTGCCGACGCCCAGTTCAGAACCAGGTTGGTGGTAGGTACCAGCTCTGTTTTCATAATGTAAGGATTGATGGGGTATTTTCCCGGGCCAAGTGCTTCTGCCCAAACGCCTTTATAGCCTTTTTCTACAATATTTCCATGTTTAAATTCTGCCCCGCTCAGGTCTTTTCCTTCTTCTCCCACATAGCTGATCACCACTCCTACGGAACCTATCGGAATCTCGGTCATTTTCACCATTTCAAGCAGTACAAACCACGGATTCAAGAAATAAGACCCGGCAAGGATTACCTGTTCCTGCAATCCTTTATATCCGCCTTTATTGAGAAATGCATCTACATCCTGAAATTTATTATGTTCTTCGATGATCTTTCCTGCGATCTGCCCTTCATCAAGGGGCTGCCCTTCCAGAGTAGTGATGATCCCTACCGCATTATCGGGAATTTGCATCATGTCTGTCAATGAGACATCAAAAAGCAATGTGTTGATCCTGTAGGATCCCGGGGCAATCACTGCGGTCTGCCTGCCTTTTCTGCCTCCGTTCTTCAAAAAAGCTTCTGCGTCCTGAAAGGAGTCGCATTCTACTTTTCTTCCTAAGATCCTTCCTGTTTCCAGCTCCTTCCCGTCCTTTGCCAGGATAAGCCCTATCTTCCCGGTCGGGATAATGGTGAAGGGTTGAAAGTGGATGGAATACTGCCATATCCATTTCCAGAAATAGATTCCCGGAGCAAGGGTCTGGGCCTGAAAACCGGCCTCGCCGCTGGTAGCAATAATCCTTCCTTCGGGCAATTCCTGTTTCCCCAGTAATACAAATTTTTTGGTAACCAGCCCTATTTTATCTTCCGGGATGATTACCAGACCAAAAAAGACCCTTAAAATGAATTTGTAAAAAATAAGACAAAAAAGGATGGAGATTCCTGGGATTAACCATACTGACTGTAAAATGTTTTCCATGATGTTTATGTTTTTGTTTGTATTCAAATGTCTTTTGATTTTAAAATATAAAAGTCTTGTAAAAATCTTTTTTGGTTTTAAAAAAATCTTAAATTGGTCTTATGAAAAAAGAAGATATTCTGCACCTGGAAAAGCTCATGAATTTCCTGAGCCTCCATTTTCTGAAAAAAAATCATTGGGAAGACGTAACCAAGACCGAATGGTCTTATATTGTCGCAGAAATTAATGACCTCATCCTTAGTGATAAGGAGGAAAAGAACATTAAAAAAGAAGCAGATCTTCTGGGTTCAAATTACCTCTATGAGCATTTGATTATCAACAAATTAAAGAAATATCAATATAACGAAAGTGCAACCCTGAGCAAACCAAATCTTGCAAAATTAAGCCTTATTGTAAAGGTGCTTGGGTATTCCAATTATATCGATTTTATTAACTCTCATACCGGGGTTTTCAATTTTAATGACCTAAGAATTGACATGAATGTAAAGCAAAATACCGCACTTTTAGACCATTTGACGGGGTGCTGGTATTCTTATAACAGAAATCTGCCGGATAATCCTTTAGAGGCGAAGGATAACCGCGTCTGGCGTTCTGCCATGGAAATTTATAAGTCTGAAACTTCGGGGGAATATTATATTGAAAGGAGCGGCGGAGACCAGCACAAGTATTTCGGAAAGGTAACGGCGTATTCAGACTATGTTTTTATTATAATGAACAGCAATACCTTCATCCGACAGAGGCATTTTATTTCAAGGATAAAAGATATCAAGGAAAAACTTAAAAATCCAGAGTATAAGCTCCATGAGTTACATTTTATAAGTACGTGTATCAGTTTCAATCAGGAGCCTATTGCCCTGTTTGAGATATTTCAGAAGGCGGACAGGAGAAATTTTATTCCGGATTCCATCAGCTTTCCGATTGACAGTGATGAGGTCCCGCCGTCTATTGTAAAACAGCTTGAAGATACGGAAGCCAACAGGATCGATTATAAATAGGTGCAATCCAGTCTAATTTCTATCAGCAAACACAATAATGGCTATTTAATCAACTGATTAACCAATCTTTAAAATCTTTAACGCGGTCTCTGCTCACGGTAATCTCTTCCTGAGGCTGAAATTCAAGATCGACCTTGTAGTAAGGTGAAGTGTGGATATTTTTGATATGATCTGCATGGATAATAAACTGCCGGTTTACCCGGAAGAACTTCTTCTCATCCAGCACTTCTTCCAGTTCGTCCAAAGTAAAGTCCGAAGGATAAGTCCTCTCACTGGTCTGCAGATATACAATTTTATTTTCACTGAAGAAGCAGCTTACTTCATGGGTCTGAACGATTTTTAAGTTATATCCTATTTTCACCAAAACCCTGGAAAGTGTAGTCTTCTCCTTTTTAATTAATTCTTTGATTTCCTGTGAACTAACAGAATTTCCGGAAGGGATAAATGATTTGAATTTTTCAATCGCTCCCGCCAGGTCTTCTTCCAGAATAGGTTTCAATAAGTAGTCGATACTATTCAATTTGAATGCTTTCAAAGTATACTGATCAAAAGCAGTAGTATAAATAATAAAGCCTTTGGTAGGAATTTTTTCAAAAATATCGAATGAAAGCCCGTCACCCAGAACAATATCCGAAAAGATGAGCTGAGGATGCTCATTCTCTGAAAACCATTTCACTCCGTCTTCCACAGATTCTATATTGGCAACAATCTGTATTTCAGGAAATAAACTCAACATTCTTTCCAGTTTTCTTGAAGCGGGTTTTTCATCTTCAATAATGACGGTTTTGATCATGATTTTTCGTTTTTTTGAATATTCCGGGCTAAAATTAGTCAAAAACAGCCGGTTTCTGTTAAAAATTGACCGGTTTTTTACCTTCTTCTTTCTCCATGAGTTCCCTGATCTTTCTTTCTTCCCATTCTTTTCCGATTCCGAAGACATTCAATGCATGCACCGCAAGTCCTATTCCCCAACCTAACATAGGCCAGTAAAACCATAAATGATCAGCAGATGTTATAAGGTTAAGCACCAATAGAAAAGGGATGACCAGACAGTAAGATGTAAGGTTTCCATAAAATCCTTTTAATTCTTTAACTCTTTTTGATGCTTTTCTGTAGGCCGTTGTCTCTTTGTTATACGTTTCCATAATGATTTGCTTTAAAATTGAATTTTGCTTGTTTTCTTAGGTCAAATTTATGCTGAAAAACATCTTCAGATCAACTTTATCTTACTGAGCGGTAAAATATGATTCCTAAATGGTAAAAATCTGCGCTTATCTGAATTTAGATTTTTTATCGCATTACTTTTAGTAATAAACTTATTAAAAATGCTTCCTTGAAGATGTAAAAGTTTAAGACACTTTAGTTTTTTAAGTTTATAATAAGTGGGTATAGTAGAATACTTTAGATTTCTAGTTTATGTGAATTTTAAAATCGTCAGTTCTCTTGTGTATAAGTAGCGAAAGTGCCAATAAACTTTTGTGCATTTTGTAGTGAAAAGGTAATATTGCATTTTGGCCATTTCAGGCAGTGCTTTATTTAATTGTTGAGATTCTTTCAGAATGACAAAGATTACTGTATCATCAGGCATTTCCGCTTTTTTGCCTTTTTGCTAATAAATAAACGGGACCAGTTTCTTTGTGGTCTTCCTGTATTGGATATACTCATCCCCGAATTGTTCCACAAGAGCTTGTTCCTCGATTCTGATCCTATAGCTGAATGCCAGGAAAGGAGGAATAAAAGCTATAATAAGAGAAATCCAGTTATTCAGAAACAATCCAAGGCCAAGAAACGTTAATAAAGAAAATGCATAAGAAGGGTGTCTTATATATTTATAAAATCCTTCTTTTTTAATTTTATGGTCTGTTTTTATAGAAACATCTACCGTAAAGTATTTTCCCAGGGACCATATGATGATCAGCCTGAAGATAATACCGAGGAGAATCAGTGACTCGCCAATAATCAGGATCATGGGATTATCCGTGACCGGAAGTTTAATAGTATAAGATATTGTAACTGCTGCAGCCACAGATATCATAATAACCATCCATAATATACCTAGCGTAGATCTGTCTTTCTTCTGATCTTTGTCTTCTGATTTCAGTTTTTGCCTGTAAATGATCTCTGTGAGAAACCATACTGCCATAGAAATGTAAAAGATTGTCCCCATACTACTTGTCCTTATCCATCAGTTCTTTTATTTTCCTTTTCTCCCATTTGCTTCCCAATAAAAATCCGGGTAAAAAAACAGTCATCGCATACCCTACAAGACCAATTCCCCAGAAAAAAGGAACCAGAAAATATTTAAAATGCCAGATGCTTTCGCCGGGTTGCAGGCTCCTGTAGTTCATGTATAAAATAAATGCATTGACGGCAAAATAAATGAATACAGACATATAAAAGTTCTTTAATTTCTTCACTTTTTTCTCTGCTTCTAAGTAGCGGATATCATTATCATCCATATTTTCCATTGTAGTCGTTTTTATCGTTTGTTTTCTTTTTCCAGAATTTCCCTGATCTTCTTATCTTCCCAATTCTTTCCTATGGCAAAAACACTCATTCCGTGAGCAGCAAGGCCTATTCCCCACCCCAGCATCGGAAAATAAAACCAAAGGTTTTTAGGTGAAGTAAGCAGGTTAATAATCACTAAGAACGGGATGACGATACAGTAAGAGATGAGATTGCTGTAAAAGCTTTTAATCTCTTTAACCCGTTTTTGCGCTTTTTTATATGAAGCATCTGAGGTATCGGTTTTTGTATTGATAACGTTGGGCTTTTCTAAAAGGATTGGAAGCTTTACTTTAAAATAGTCTTCAGATTTTTCTATAAAAACATTTCGCCTGGTAAGCAACGAATAGCGCTGGACAATATTGGCCAAACCTATTCCTGCACTTTCTTTCATCTGTTCTCTTACCTGAAGGTTATTTTCGATACACAGGGTATCATTTTCAGAGAAAACCTTAATAACTAATGGTTTTGAGGAGGTGGCAAAATTATGCTTGATACAGTTTTCCAAGAGCAATTGTAATGAAAGTGGGACCACATATCTCCTGAAGTCTTCTTTTTTCACATCAAAAATAAAGTCTACGCTGTCTTCGAATCTTGTTTTTAATAGTTCACAGTATGTTTTGGCAAACTCAAGCTCGTCTTCTACGGTTACCAGTTCTTTATCTTTCTGCTCCAATACATACCTGTAAATCTTTGACATTGAGGCTGTAAACTTCTGTGCCTGCCTTGGGTTTTCATCGATCAATGAGCTGAGGACATTCAGTGAATTGAACAGGAAATGTGGATCCAGCTGGTTTTTAAGGGTCTCAAACTGTGCATTGGCTGATTTTGCAATCAGCTTCTGTTCCACCACTTCTTTTTTGGAAGTCTTCTTGAGTTCTTCCATAAAGCTCTTTGCATGAAGAAAGGCAGATATCAGCAAAGCGATATTGATCATGAACCAATTGATAAAATTGTATTTTCCGGAAAAAAACTCTGCCGTGGTTGCATTCCCCTGAAATACCACGAAATTCATATAGTTACAGAAATACACCAGAATAAAATTGATGATCAGGATGGAAACAATGCTTAGAATGGCCCTTTTCGTAGTGGCTTCGGACCAAGGGAATTTTTTATTCAGAACTTCGTTAATAAGTCCGTTTCCCGCCCCTAAGAGGAACGAATACATGGAAGAAATAAGCAGGGTGATCATGAAATTCCGCATGCTCTTCTCATCTGTAAAGAATAAGAAGAAAAACAAGGAGGTTCCTAGTGATATCCAAAGTAATATAAAAAAGCTTTTGCGTTTCATAGGCTGGTTTCCTAGTTCAAAATTAACCGATATTAAAGGTATTAAAAATTATTTCTTACCGAATGGTACGTTTCCGGTGCTGAGCTGTATGAAAAAACCTTCCGTTATTGGGAAGGTTTTTGTTTTTTCGTTTTTTGATAAAATTTTATTCTATCCTTTACTAAGTCGACCCTTTGGGGCTCATTATCTTTTATTTTAAGGGCTGGCTGATGAAATATTCAGCTTCTTCTTTTCCCCAAACCGGGTCTACTGATGTTTTCGGCTTGAAGGAATTAAACTTCTCCAAAGCCAGCTTAAACAGCTCCAACCCTTTTGTTTTGCTTCCGCCATACTGTTCCGGGGTGAAGTACATATCTTCCGCTTTGATCAGGGCCACCCTAGGGTTATCCGGATTTAATTTTTCTGCCACAGCAAGCTCTTCTGCCGCTTTTGCTCCGTCTGTCATATATCTCTGCATAGGGTTTACCATCATTTTTAAAGAATAGGCCATTTTTTTGAGTAAGTGGATCTCAGAGTTATTTTCAATCGTCTCCGCAGAAGCCAGATACTTCATAGCCTGGTCTGCAGGGATGTCCAGGTCTGCCGTTTTTCCGTCTCTCATCTGTATCCTTCCTTTCTGAATGAATGAGAATGCCACATAATAAAGAGGCTGCCATTTATCTTTTTCTTTTTCGGCAATTCTCTGGAAATCGTTGGCCAGAGCCTGAAAGTCTTCCGGAGATTTGCAGGCCTCCAGTTTGGTGATTTTTTCTGTCATTGCTTTTTCATAGCCCGTCTGGGCAAAAGCCGTTACACTCAATACTACTAAAGCAAAGCTTAATAAATATTTCTTCATTATTTCTAATTTTTTTGGTTTATAATTTATTTAAAATTGATTTTAATCAGAGGTGAAATTATTAAAAATTATTGATTACACATTATAAATTATTATTGATCGCATCCTGGGTTTTATCTACCCCAAAACTGATAAATGCTCCTATAAAAACGAAGGTATTCACAGGCGGAACAACCGCAGAGCTTCTCGAACCGTTTGTTGAAAAATTGTATCCATAGATATTTTTTGTCCCTAAAACGTTTGAAACGCTTAATACAAGTACCGTAAATGCCTTAGCATCTTTTTTTCCCAGATTCGGAAGGTAATTAAAGCTTAAATTCAATGCGTTGTAGTCTTTTAATTTTCCTTCTGTTCTGATAAAATTGATCGTTTTTCCGCTTTCATCCTTTGTAGCAATATCATAATACGGCCGTCCTTTGGCATATGTATAGGAAAGGTTGATCCCTGATTTCCATTCCGGGAAAAATCTTTTGGCAACTACTGAAAGGGTATGCTCCGAGGCAAAATTAGGTTTCAGGCTGTACGGATAGTTCATGAAATCTCTTTTTGAATCCAGGAATGAATAGCTGATCCAATAGTCAATGTTTTCAAAGGTTTTTTTGTCTCTCCAGAACAGCTCGACTCCTTTTGCAAATCCATATCCGTTGTTATTATCTGCTGTCTGAACATACTCGTTAAGATTTCTGATCTTCAACAACTGATCATATTTTTTGTAAAATGCTTCAAGCCTTAAACTTCTTCCTTCAGAAGCTCTCTGCAACTGGAAAATATAATGCTGGGATTTCTGGAAATCCAGATCTGCAGGTTCATTGATGTATTTACTTTCAGGATTCTGGTAAAAAAGTCCGTAGGCAAAAGATGTTGTCCAGTCTTTAGACAGACGGTAAGCCAAAGCAAAACGCGGTGCAATATTAGTCTTTCCAAGGAAAGAGGAGTTCTCTGCTCTTACTCCTATTTTTGCGGACAGCTGATTGCTGAAGCCCAGATCTGTTTCTACAAAAACAGATGAGATCAGGTCTTTATAATGTTTATTTGCTTCTTCAAAATCCAGTTTCTCGCTTGTATTATTCAGTTCAATCCCTCCTCTTACAGCACTGATCTTATTGATTTTTCTTTCTAAAACGGCTTTGAAATTGATATAATTTCCGTTGTTCAGCAGCTGTGTTTTCCCTGATTCCACCTCACCTGTTTCTGTTGAGAAATTAAGATCTGACCTGTTGTATGAGTAAGACGTGCCCGCATTTAAAAGATAGCTTCCGAATTTTTGCTTAAAGGATAGGTTGTGATAGGTATTTTTCCCTTTCAGCCTTACCAGCGCATAGTCATATTCCGGTTCCAGGCTTTCGGACCTTACTCCCATTCTGTTGCTGTCATACATTCCGTAATATTTGAAAAAACCACCTGACTTTGTTTTGACCCTGAAATTAAAATCCCCGTTAAGACCTTTAGGAGCCTCAATAAAGTCCGTATTAAAGTTAAAAACTTCCTGCATCACACTTAGAAGGGAATATCCTAGTGTCCCTCCATAAGAATATGTTTTTTCTTTGCCCAGCTTCTGAAAGCCAGCACTTAAAAATATCGGTGAAATCCCAAAGTCATAAGAACTTTGATCCGGAAGATCCACACTTTCAAGCATTAAAGCACCGGAAAGAGCCTGGCCATACAACGCCGAATATCCACCGCTGGAAAAGATATTCCCTTTAAAAAGAGCGGTATTGAACCGGTCTCTTCCTGCAATTCCCGGAACCGAATTGGAAAAATAATTGTTGATGAGACTTCCGTCCATAAAGATCTTGGACTCTGTGCCTGTTCCACCCCTGATGAAAAGGCCTTCCGTTTCGCCCACTTTCTGAACCCCCGGAAGATAGTTTAATGCAGAAGAGATCTGCCCGTCTGCTCCCGCAGTGGTATAAATGTCGATAGGGGTTAACAAAGCCGTAGCTCTTTTCTTATCGCTTGCTTCTATAGAACCGGCGGAAACCACTACTGCATCAATTTCACTGATCTGCTCTTTTAATTCTGTATTTACAGAGATTTCTTGGTTTTCAATGGTAACAGGCTTTTCAACATCATTATATTTCGGGTGGGTAAAGGTCAATATATGATTGCCTTTTTCAGAAGTTTCAAAAGTGAAATTTCCGTTCGCATCCGTTGTTGCTCCGTCATAAGTATCTTTCAATGTTACATTTACCTCACTTATTCCTTTATTCCTAAAGGTCACTTTCCCTGAAATTTTCACCTGGGAAAAGTTGAAAATAAAGGATAGGAAAGTGATCAGAAGTAATAGTTTTTGTCCTTGTGTTCTCATTGCTATTAATTTGCCCCAAAAATAAGGTGAATATTTACATTCTTTTAATTTTTCTGGCTGAGTTGTAAAATTTGTCAGCTGAGCGGTAAAATCTTATCGGGTAGTTGAAAGAAGAGCCTTGTCAATTTAGATTCTTCACTTCGTTCAGAATGACACCGGAGTATGGTTCGCATAAACTTAATGACTAAAAAGAACTGAAATCATAAAGTGTTTCTGAAAATCTTTCATAATTTTATATATGTATTAAAAATCACTTAAAATCATTTAAAAATGAAAGGACAAACATTAGCATTATTGGCAGGATGTGCGTTTTTGGCGGCTTCATGCTGTACTACAAAAACATACTCCATCAATGCAAAGAGCGGAACAGAAACGGGAGGAACAGCCAAGTTCACCCAGAAAGGAAGCGAAGTAGTAATGAATCTTAACGCTACTCATCTTACTCCGGGAATACATGCTGTACACATTCATGAAAAAGGCGACTGCTCCGCAGCAGATGCAACTTCTGCAGGAGGACACTGGAATCCGGCAAAAGATGATCATGGAAAATGGGGTGCCGAACATTTTCATATGGGAGATATCGGCAACCTTGTTGCTGACCAGAACGGAAATGCAACACTTACCTTTAAGACCGATAAATGGTGCCTTGGCTGTACCGACGAGTCTAAGAACATCATAGGAAAAAGCCTTATCATGCATGCTGCTGCAGATGACTTTCATACACAGCCTACAGGCAATGCCGGCGGAAGAGTAGGATGTGTGGAAATTAAATAGCTCTAAACTCCTTGTAAATAAAAAAACCACTAATTTTCATTAGTGGTTTTTTTATTTTTATGATTTTGCATTCATATCTGTGATGATATTCATTGCTTCCT
Organism: Chryseobacterium defluvii; assembly: GCF_014204415.1. Taxonomy (GTDB): domain Bacteria; phylum Bacteroidota; class Bacteroidia; order Flavobacteriales; family Weeksellaceae; genus Chryseobacterium; species Chryseobacterium defluvii_A. The sequence continues at coordinate 516,181 of NZ_JACHLE010000002.1, forward strand.
GAAGGTAAGAGTCTTTTCTAAGGTTTTTGACCCATATTTCAGATTTCTTTTTGAATGCTTCGTCTTTTTTCTCTCTTTCCACTTCATTCTGATACATGGTGAACTTAAGCCCGTTTTCAAATTTAGTGAGTGCCTTGAATTTTTCAATCTGGGCTTTTCTCTGCTTCATCACCTCATTGAATTTATTGATATTCAGGGTAATGCTTTCTTCTTTATCCAAATTCTCTCTCCATTGGGCAGATTCAAGTAAAAGCTGGTAGTTTGAATTTTTAGCCATCCTGTTAGTGCTTGCCTTTTCAAGGTTCTTAATATCAAAATAGCTCATTTTCTGGAAGTTTGTACTTGGAATTTTATCCCATGCCAAGGCATAATCATCATATCTTTCTCCCACTTCAGCATAGGTAAAGAAGTCTTTCATCTGGATATCGGAAACAATTCCTTTTCTTTGAGTAGACTCTCCTGTAACTCTGTAGAATTTCTGGATCGTTAATTTTAAAGATCCGAAGTCATCTTCTGTATTCAGAAACCTGTTCAGATCTACAAAAGTCTGTACTGTTCCTTTTCCGAAAGACTGTGGGGAACCAATCACCATCGCTCTTCCGTAATCCTGCATGGCCCCAGCCAAAATTTCTGATGCTGATGCTGAAAGCTCATTCTGCATAATTACCAAAGGCCCTGTCCAGATCGGAGATTCGTTTTTATTCTTTAAGGTCTGGATTTTTCCGTTCCCGTCTTTTACCTGTACATAAGGCCCTGCATTCATGAAAAGCCCCATAATATCGCCTACTTCCGTTAAAGAACCTCCGCCGTTATTTCTAAGGTCAAGAACAATTCCCTGAACGTTTTGGTCTTTAAGTTTAATAATTTCATTTTTGATATCATCAGATGCATTCCTTCCTTTTGCATCTTCAAAATCCGCATTGAAGCTCGGCAGATTAATAAAACCATATTTTTTACCATCAGGAGTATCTACCATGATACTTCTGGCAAAAGTATCCTCGATAGCCACTTCCTCACGGATCATGGTAACATCCTTGATCGTGCCGTCTTTTTTCTGAACAGTTAAGGTTACCGGTGTTCCCTTTTCTCCCCTGATCAGTCTTACGGCTTCATCGGAAAGCATTCCTACTACATTTACCGCATCATCTTTCGGTTTGGATTTTACTTTCAGTATTTTATCTCCTTCTGAAAGCTGCTTGGATTTCCAGGCCGGAGCCCCGATAGTTAAAGCACCCAGATAAAGGTTTCCTTTTTTCTCCTGGATAATGGCTCCGATCCCGATCACTTTTCCGGTGAAATTGGTATCAAAATCTTCTTTATCTTTTGGAGAGTAATAGTTCGTATGCGGATCGAAAACTTCTGTATAGGCATTCATATACACCGTGAACCAGTCCATTTTCTTTCTTTTCTTAAATCTTGTAAAGGTCTCTTTTACAAGGTCTTTTACTTCATTCGTAGCTTTTATTCTTTTTTGCTCCGGAGTAAGGATCTCAAGCTTGATGGTATCTTTAAGCTTGTATTTCTGAACAGAATCTTTCTTCTCTTTCTGGGCTTCTTCCTTGCTGTTCATAGATTCAATCTCCTGAAGGATGTTATATTTAATGAACTTTTTCCACTCATTGTACTGCTCCTGTTTGGTAACGGGTGCTTTCTTAAGTTTCGGTTCAAGGGTCAGCGTTTCGTCTTCTTCCAGATTGATTGGTTTGCTGAAGATCTCCTGCGTGATTTTATCGATCTCATCCACCCTCTGGTAAAGCCTGTCAATGGTAAGCTTATAGAAAGTGAGGTCTCCTACGTTCAGATAATCATCAAGCTTTGCTTCATGTTTGCTGAATTCATCCATATCGGATTGAAGAAAGTATCTTTTAGCAGGGTCTGCCAATTCAAAATAATGCTTATAAACGTCTTTGGAATAAGCGTCATTGATGGGCTTCGGGCTATAATGTAAGTAAGAAAGGGTATTTTTTACACTCACCATTATCGTCTGCATTTTTTCATCGTCATTCTTCGGCGAATTGAAGCAAAACATAAGACTTGTTAATGGAATTAGAAGTAAAAATTTATTTAGTTTAAAATTTTTCCACATAAACTGTCTGTATTTATTAATTTTTTTTAATTATTATTACAATTAGTAGTAACATTCTATTTGCTGTTACAAACTATCAAATTTAATACCTTATTTACAATTATCGAATACTTTTGAGTATTTTTGTTAAAATTAATTTTTTTTATGGAAAGACCTCTTATTCTGGTTACTAATGATGATGGAATTACAGCACCTGGTATCAGAAATCTTATAAGTTTTATGAATGAAATTGGGGAAGTTGTGGTAGTAGCTCCGAATTCTCCGCAAAGTGGAAAGGGTCACGCGATCACTATCAATTCTACCCTAAGCTATGAAGAAGTACATCTGGATGGTCCTCAAAGAGATTTTTCCTGCAGCGGAACTCCTGTTGATTGTGTAAAAATGGCTCTTGACAAAATTTTGCCAAGAAGACCGGATATTGTAGTGTCAGGAATTAATCACGGAGCCAATTCTTCCATTAATGTGATCTATTCCGGAACGATGTCTGCGGCGGTGGAAGCCGGTGTTGAAGGTCTTCCTGCAATCGGGTTTTCTCTTCTGGATTTCAGCTGGGAAGCAGATTTTACCCAGGCTAAAGAACATATTCAGAATATCGTTAGAAGAACATTGGAAAACCCAATGCCAAAGGGTATTGTTTTAAACGTGAACATTCCAAAGCTGAGTACGGAAGAAATAAAAGGAATCAAGGTCTGCAAGCAGGCTCATGCCAAATGGGAAGAAAGCTTTGATGAAAGAGTAAATCCGCACGGAAAAAAATATTACTGGCTGACCGGATATTTCAATAACATGGATGAATCTGAAGATGCTGATGAAACGGCTTTAGCCAACGGATATATTTCGATAGTCCCGGTAAAATTCGATCTGACAGCTTATGAATATATGAAAGAACTGGAAGAGGTAATGAATTTTAACGATGTACGGGAAACTAGATAATCCTGTTTATCATTCTCTTAATGAGTTTCATCAAAAGTTTTGCTTAAACTTTAGAAATTCCAAATTCTACCATCCGGAAGTGGCTGCCTTTGGAGGTTCTCCTGATTTTGCTGCGGAAAAAGACATCACAGAATACGCAAAGATCTGTGATGATTTTCTTATTTTCGGAGCAAAGCCGGATTTAGGGAATTTCCGGACAGAATTATCTAAGCTGGTCTGTGACCAGTATGTTCTTGAAAACAGAATAGAATTGGACATCAGTGAAGAGATCGTCCTTCTAAAAGCTGAAAATCAGGATGAATTGCTGGTTTTTGTGAAAAAGTTTTACCCTCATTATTTTAAGAACAGGACTCCCGAGTTAGGACGTTACTTCGGGATCTTTAAAGACCATAAACTTGTAGCGGTAACCGGGGAAAGGATGCAGATGAACGATATGACAGAAGTAAGTGCAGTGATTACGGATACGGATCACCTCGGGAAAGGATATGCCAAACAGCTTATAACCTTTGTTTCAGATAAAATATTTCAAGATGGTAAAACGCCTTTCCTGCATGTGGCTGAAAGTAATTTCGGGGCTAAAAAGCTGTATGAAAAACTCGGTTTTCATCATCGGGGTACAATAAATTTATGGGGCGTTAAGAAATAGTCTTCTCCCTTTTTATTTTAACCCATTAAGATTAGCTTTCTATTTCTCGAGAAATCGTTCTGACTCAAACCTCATTCAATTCAATTCCTATTCCTTAAAAAATCTTAATGGCTGATAGCCTTTATTTAAATTTATCTTAAAGTCCGGAATATTAATTCTGCTTTTCTGTTTTTCATTCAATCTTTTTGTTAATTTTATTTTGCAAACAATTTTAATCAATTATCCAAATGCGAATAGAATATGATATAAAACTGGGATTCAAGGATGTAATGTTCCGTCCTAAACGTTCTACCTTAAAATCCCGTTCTGAAGTTGATCTGGAAAGAGAATTTACTTTTCGCCACACCAAAAAGAAGTGGAAAGGTGTTCCCGTTATTGCAGCCAATATGGATACGGTGGGAACTTTTGAAATGGCGGTAGAGCTGGCAAAAGAGAAGATCATTACGGCCATTCACAAGCATTATTCGGTTGAAGAATGGAGCCGGTTTTTACAAAGCCAGCCGGAAAGCATCTACCAATATATCGCTTTAAGCACCGGAACCGGGAAAGTGGATGAGGAAAAAATAAAACAGATCCTTGAAAAGCACCCAAAAATTGAGTTTCTCTGTATAGATGTAGCGAATGGCTATTCTGAGCATTTTGTGGAATTTGTGAAGAAGGCAAGGGCCAGTTTCCCGGATAAAATCATCATGGCAGGGAATGTAGTAACCGGTGAAATGGTGGAAGAACTTCTTTTGGTAGGTGCGGACATTATAAAAGTGGGAATAGGCCCCGGATCCGTATGTACTACCCGCGTAAAGACCGGTGTGGGTTATCCCCAGCTTTCCGCTATTATTGAATGTGCAGATGCCGCACATGGCCTTGGAGGGCATATCATTGCAGACGGAGGCTGTAAAGTTCCGGGCGATGTGGCCAAAGCATTTGGCGGCGGGGCTGATTTCGTAATGTTGGGTGGAATGTTTGCCGGCCATGATGAAAGCGGAGGTGAAATGATTGAAGAAAACGGTAAGAAATTCCGTTTATTTTACGGAATGAGCTCAAAAACAGCAATGGATAAGCATTCCGGCGGTGTTGCCGAGTACAGGGCATCGGAAGGAAAAACGGTAAAAGTAGCCTATAAAGGTCCTGTTTCGGAAACGGTAAAAGATATTTTGGGCGGTGTACGCTCGACCTGTACTTATGTGGGTGCATCCAAACTGAAAGAGCTGTCTAAAAGGACTACTTTCATCAGGGTTCAGGAGCAGGAAAACCAGGTCTTTAAAGATTAAATTTTTGAATGAATCCTGTATTTCACATACTGAACGGTGACTGCCTCGCTGAACAATTAAAGGAAACTTCTGTTGGTGGCGAGGTAATTATCTGTCGGGAAGCTTTGGTTTCGGGAAAGGTAAAGGCAGATTCCCTGGAAGATTTCTGGGAACTGAGGGCTGAATTTATTTCCGGAGAATATGGTATTGAAAAAGAAACTTATTACGAGAAAACCGTTTCTGAATTTCAAAAAATAATAAACATTCCCGAATTTTCTGAAGTCAACTTATGGTTTGAAGATGACTTGTTTTGCCAGATCAATTTATGGTTCTGCGTTTTTTTGCTTTCAAAAATTAAAAATATCAGAATGTACCTAGTTTTTCCTCTGGTTTCCGAAAATGAAGATCACTGGAGGGGATTTTCATTATCAGACAGTAAGGGTCTGGAAGAATCGATGCAGTCGAGAATTGAGTTTAGAGAAAAAGATATTCAGCTGGGTGTAAATCTTTGGAATACTTATCAAAATGATGATAGGCAGCAATTGATCCGATTATCCGAAAATGAATCTGATTGTTTCGCTTTACTTAAGCCTGTGATCGAAGCGTATTGCAATACTTCTCCTGAAAATATTACTTTAACAAATCCGGAAGTGTATATAAAAAACCTCGTTGATAATGGAATCAGGGATTTTAGCTCTGTTTTTAAAACGTTTCAGCAAAATTTGGGAATATACGGTTACGGTGATCTTCAGGTAAAGAAAATGTATGATAAGGCTTTACAATCGTAAAAATGCCTACCTTTCCTTTGATCTGATGTATTTTTTATTGAAGTATTTTTCCAGCTGATCATTGATATACAGCTTCTCCTCGCTGGCTGAAGACATTTCTCCAAAATATAATACTTTAGGCACGGTTTTTATCCTTTCAACTACTATTGAATCTTTGGGAGAAGTGCTGATCACAGAGATCCTTTCATTGACCTCTTCTTCATACTTTCCGAGATCTGTATATGCGATTTCCTTAATAATAGTATTCAGGTTATAATTAATATCAAAATTGGAATATTTTTCAGGGAAGAAATGAGTTCCGGGCAGAAATATTATCGCCAGACTTATCCACCAGTATCTTCTGATATCTTTATACAGTAACATCAGAACGGGTGCGGCAGTGATACAATAGAAGAAAATAATGTTTTCGAACTGCCTTCCCATAGGATTCAATATATAGCCTGTAAAAATTAAGGGGAAAAAGGAGCTCCCCCAAATCAGCATTACTTTTTTCAGATTGATTTTCCGGCAAATTGTTTCCAGCTCTTTTTCGAAGATTTTTATAAATAATGGTAATACCAAGGCTGTTTTTATGAAAATATAGACGGAATTCGCCCCAAAAACTTCGATTCTTTTGATCCATTTCTGAATGAAGGAAAGTTCTAACCCTCCGCTCATTCTTTTAAAATTCCCGGGTGCTAAAAAACTTACTAAAAGAAATACAGTTCCTACTGCTAACAATATTTTATATTCTTTCGATTTCTTCTGAGAGTACAGAAGTATCAACAGTCCTTCAATAATCAATGCCATTATTTCATTTGAACCCATAAGAATGGCTATAAGCATAATGGAAAGCCAAAATCCTGTTTTCATTCCGGATTCATTGTATTTTCCGAGAAAATAAAGCAGAAGGCCTGAAAGAATAACCGGCAAAAAGTATATATTGGATCCTGTGACCCAGAAATAATGTTCAGGTAGGCCCGTAAGAAGAACAGTATAAAAGAAAAACAACAGAAAACCTTTAATCAGTGCTTCTTTTACGGTGTATTTAAAATAATATCTGAAATTTAATCCCGCGGTTCCTATGAATGCCAGAAATAAAAATACCGGGTATATTTTAGGTAACAACCCCAGGTGATCATAATAGACAGGGTTTAAAGTACTTATCGAATATCCGAAATACCTCCCACCCCAGTTTGAATAAAAGTTTTTAATATTCTGAAAAACTCCAAATTTCCGTGTAGTATAAGAGTATATATAATCATCGGTCTGATATACATTAAAAAAAGAAATGTAAATCAGACCGATAAGTAAAGTGATCGATAAAAATAGGGTGATATTCCGTACCGATTTCATTTTTTATGTCAGCAACCCGCCATCTACATTCAGAACCTGCCCTGAAATATAGTCTGCCATATCACTTCCGAGGAATACACATGCATTGGCAATATGCTCAGGCTGTCCTAATCTCTTCATCGGAATACTGTCTTTCCACATCTGAACCGCTTTTTCGTCTAAAGCTGCCGTCATTTCAGTTTCTATGAAACCTGGAGCTATTGCGTTGCAACGGATGTTTCTTGATCCCAATTCAAGGGCTACCGACTTGGTAAAACCGATAACACCTGCTTTGGAAGCAGCATAATTAGCCTGGCCTGCATTTCCGCTTATCCCCACTACTGAGGTCATATTGATAATAGAGCCTGATTTCGCCTTCATCATTGGCTTAATAACCGCTTTTGTAAGGTTGAATACGGAATCTAAATTTACTTTCATAATAATGTCCCAGTCTTCTTTGGACATTCTCAGTAATAAATTGTCCTTTGTGATCCCGGCATTGTTGATCAGAATATCGATCTTGCCAAACTCAGCCATTACTTCATCCACTAATTTCTGGGCTGCATCATAATCCGATGCATCAGACTGGTAGCCTTTAATTTGAGTTACAGAACTTAAAGCAGCTTCTAATTCTTTAGCTTTGTCTACAGATCCTGCATAGGTAAATGCCACTTTTGCTCCCTGCTGGGCAAAAACTTCGGCAATCCCTTTCCCGATTCCTCTTGTAGCTCCGGTAATAAGTGCTACTTTTCCTTCTAATAGTTTCATATTTATTAATTATTATTTTTCTTCACTCAATCAATCCCTGTGCTTAGCTGGTGTTTTGTATCTCTAAAATAGATTTTTTAGCCTATTAAAAATAATAAGAGACCGCAAAGATATTACAATTTACTATTCAATACATTTTAAATCATCAATTTACTGAATATTTGCAACTGTTTTTCATCATAAATGTATAGTGAAAGATCCTATAGAGCAGATAGGAGACAATGAAGCTGAACCTTTAAATGGAATTATTCACAATCAGGACAATTTCCCCTTTTAACGTTTTACTCTTGGAGAATTCGATCAGTTCATGGATTGTGCCTCTTTTTGTTTCTTCAAATTTTTTAGATATTTCCCTGCTCAGGCTCACTTTTGTATGCTCCCCGAAAAATTCCCTGATCTGCTCCAAAGTAGTATTTATTTTGTGCGGGCTCTCGTATAAAACAATGGTTTTTTTTTCTTCGGCAAGCTGTTTCAGCTTTGTCTGCCTTCCCTTTTTTTGAGGCAGAAATCCGGCAAACAGAAATTCATTATTGGGTAATCCTGAAACTACAAGAGCCGGAACAAAGGCCGTAGCACCCGGAAGGCATATCATTTCAATATTATGGTCTGCCCCTGCTTTCCCCAATAAATATCCCGGGTCTGAAATTCCCGGTGTTCCTGCATCTGTAATGATGGCAATATTCTGTCCGTTTTTCAGGTCGGAAATTACTTTTTCCGTGGCCTGATGCTCATTATGTAAGTGATAGGATTTTAACGGCTTGGAAATTTCAAAATGCTTTAAAAGTATTCCTGAGGTTCTGGTATCTTCACATAAAATATAATCCGCTTCTTTCAGAACATTTACGGCTCTGAAGGTCATATCTTCCAAGTTCCCTATGGGAGTAGGAACGAAATATAGTGTACCGCTCAAAACTATAAGAATTTATTTTCTACCAATACCCACAGCCTTTGCGCATATTCATCCGCTTTTTTCCAGTTTTTCTCATAATAGAGCTCGCTCAGGTATTCTTTAGCCTCTTCCAGGGTTTTGAAACTGTTCAGTTCTGTAACCACCTCATTCAGCTCTGACTGGCTTCCTCCAAAGAGGGTCTTTGTAAAAGCTATCCTGTCATTCAGGTCTAATCTGAATTCAGGCTTGGTTTTTTCTGCCTCCATATAATCTGTCGGGATATTGGTTTTCAAGATACTGCCTGTACTTTCTACGGTCTGTACCGGTTTTTCCTGCGGAATATTCCTTTCCAAAGGATCATCATCAAATAAGGTCTGTACTGCTTTTAATCCTTTGATATTGGCCAGTTTTATTTTTTTCTCCTGGTTATAGGCATCTATGTTTTCGAAGCTTTCATCAGACGCAGGCCTCTCCTTTTCGGTTTCCGGCGAAGGCCTGTCTATTTCGACAATTTTTCTTCTGTCTGCTTCTCCGGAAATTATGATTTCCTCCTGTTTCTCTTCTGCCTGAGCTTCATTTTTTATTTCATTTACTATATTCTCTACATTCGAAGTTTCGCTTGCCATTTCTCCCTGCTCAATGATGGTATTCGAAGTGATAAACCGCTCTTCATCTTCTTCGATCAGGATATCATCTTCCGGAATTTCAGTATCAAAAATGCTTGGTATCCTTTCAGTTGCATCCTGTGTTTGATCAGCTTCTTTTTCCCCACTTATTTCCTGTTCAAAGCTGTCCTGAATTTTTTCTTCCTCATCAAAAGGTGCATCGGCATTTCCCTGGTAATCAGAAACTTCGTTTTCAAACTGATCAATCTCATTCAACTGATTGTTAAAAATTGCTTCCTCTTCCGTCACCTCGTGGGTGAACATTCCTTCATGAATCCCATCATCATTATCAGGTTCGGCATTGGCAAGAATCCTTTCCTCATCTATAAAGTTTAATACACTTTCCTGATAATCGGAAGGTTCGCTTTCATCAATTTCGTTCAGTTGGTTATTAAAAACAGCTTCTTCTTCTGTTATTTCGTTAGGTGAAGATTCTTCCTGAATATTTTCAGAATGATCATCTATTTCGTTTAATTCATTATTAAAAATCGCCTCTTCTTCTGTAACCTCATGGCTGAACTCCTGTACCTCTGCATCAGTATTTATAATATATTGGTTATCAGAATTCTGAAATGAATTATCCTGAATAAAATATTCGATGTTTTTTTCCAGCAATCTTAAAAAAGAGATCCTGTTGGCCAGTTCATCTACCAGATCCTGCTTAGAAAGTAATTCATCTACATTGTTTATTTTCTCCAAAATATCAATGATATTTTTGGATTCGAAAAAAATCTTTTCCTTTAAATCTTGGATGTTCTGCATATAAGATTCTTGTTAAAATTGCTTACTTTTGATGTTAAAATATTACGGCTAATTTAACAAATGTTTTTAGAAAATACAATTAATCATTCCAAACAAAGCGGATGGATGGAAGTTATTTGCGGCTCTATGTTTTCAGGAAAAACTGAAGAGCTCATCCGGCGGCTCAGAAGGGCTGAAATGGCAGGACAGAATGTGGAAATTTTTAAGCCTAAGCTGGATACCCGGTATTCTGAAGAGGATGTCGTTTCTCACAATCAGAATAAGATCCGCAGTACGGCAGTGGAAAATCCCAACGAGATCCTTTTGCTGGCTTCCAATTGTGATGTGGTGGGAATAGATGAGGCACAGTTTTTCGATGAAGGCATTGTTGATATATCTAATCAGTTGGCAAACAGTGGAATAAGAGTAGTTATTGCAGGTTTGGATATGGACTTTCTCGGCCGCCCTTTTGGGCCTATGCCTAATTTGATGGCTACTGCAGAGTACGTGACAAAAGTGCACGCTATTTGCAAGAGAACAGGTAATCTCGCCAATTACTCTATGAGAACATCTCAGGGAGATAACCTGGTGGAACTGGGGGAAACTGAAAGTTATGAAGCCGTAAGCCGCCGTGTTTTTATTGATGAAGTTCTTTTAAAAAAGAAAAAATAAATTTATAAAGGTAAAATCGTGAAATTGTAAAAAGACTGAAAATAAGTTCTTTAAAACAAATTCGCAGTTTTACAATTTTGCCTTTTTACGATTTTGCGATTTGGCAATTTCGCTCAAACCAAAGCAGAAAGGGTATCAATGAATTATACAGTAAAAGAAATTGCAGCCATCACCAATGCACAGATCATTGGAGATAAGGAATTAGTGGTTAAAAATATAGCTTTTGACAGCAGGATCATTTATTCAACAAAGAATACGGCATTCATAGCAATTAATACTAAAAAAAATTCAGGGGAAAAATTCATTGAAGCTACTATTGACAGGGGAATAAATATAATTATCTCCGAACATCATGCCCCACAGTTTGAAAATATCACCTGGCTGATTGTAGAAAATTCTGTTGAATTTCTGCAAAAGCTGGCCAAATACCATTTTGAAAACTCCGGATTAAAATCTATCGGAATTACAGGAAGCAACGGAAAAACTATTTTAAAAGAATGGCTATATCAATGTTTATGGAACGAATTCCCGACCGTAAAAAGCCCGAAAAGTTTTAATTCCCAGATCGGACTTCCACTTTCTTTACTTCAGATCAACCATTCCCATGAACTTGGGATTTTTGAAGTAGGTATCTCCAAGCCAAATGAAATGCGAAGATTGGAAAGTATATTCCATCCACAGATCGGCTTGCTTACCCATATCGGTTCTGCTCATGCTGCCAATTTTGAATCCGAAGAAGAGCTGATCAACGAAAAAATCAAGCTTTTCAGAGAATCTGAGGTCATCATCTACAATGGCGATAATTCACTGGTTGATAATAGAATAAAAGAATTATATTCAGGTAAAAGATTAATTTCTTACGGATTTAAAAAAGAAAACGATGTCTTTATCAAAAATAATATTTCAAAAGACGAAAATATCGTGGTAGAATATTTTGATGAAGAGATCATATTCCCTGTTCATCAGAGGGACGAAGCCACTTTGACCAATGCTTTGGCCCTGATCACGGTTTTAAAGGAACTGAATATTGATAATCAAAAGATTATTGAAAAAATTAATAGCCTGAAAGCCATTGAAATGAGGCTGGAAGCTATTGAAGGAATTAAAAATAATATCATCATCAACGATTCCTTTAATCTGGATCTGGATTCCCTGAAAACAGCACTTCAGTTTTTAAATGAATATAAAAAGCCTAGGAAATCATTAGTTTTAACGGATATTGTTGGAGTAAACTCTAATTCCAAAGAGCTGTATGAAGAAGTTTCAGAGCTTGTGAATGAACAAAAATTTGATTCTGTCTTCCTCATCGGGCACGAAATTACCAAATTCGATAGCCTTTTCAACACTAAAACCTTTACTTTCATTAATACTAAAGAACTTATTGAAAGTAAACACCTTAATGAAATTGAAAATCAGATTATTCTTTTAAAAGGAGCAAGAAAATTTGAGATCGAAAAACTGAAAGATCTTCTTGAACTCAGAAAGCATGATACTGTTTTGGAGATCAACCTGAACGCAATTTTGCACAATATCAATTATCACAAATCTTTACTGAAACCCGGCACAAAAATGATGGCCATGGTAAAAGCAAATTCCTATGGATTGGGAAGTTATGAGGTTTCAGAGTTTTTACAGCATCATCATATTGATTATCTGGGAGTTGCATATGCTGATGAAGGTGTTGAACTTCGTAAAAAGGGAATTACCACTCCTATTGTTGTGATGAATCCCGAACAGCATAGCTATGAAGCCATTATTGAATACAATTTAGAACCGGAAATTTACAGTTTCAGGGTATTGGATTTGTTTTACGAAGCCGTTCAGAAATCAGGATACGACAAAAAATATCCTATCCACATCAAATTAGAAACAGGAATGCACCGTCTTGGTTTTAAAGAGTTTGAACTAGATTATCTCAATGAAACCTTAGAACATAAAAATCTGAAAGTTCAGAGTATTTTCAGTCATTTATCATCTTCTGATGTACCCGCAGAAAAAGATTTTACCTTAAAGCAACTAGAAGCTTTTGAGAAAAGTTCAGCATATTTAATCAAAAAATTAGGATATCAACCTGACCGCCATATTTTAAATTCTTCGGGAATAACGAGTTACACGGACTATCAGTATAATATGGTGAGAATCGGGATCGGTATGCTGGGCGAGTCTTCCAATCCGGAGATCCAGAAGCAGTTGCAGTCTGTGGTAAGCTTTAAAACGGTAATTTCCCAGATCTCCTTAGTAGAAAACGGGGAATCTGTCGGTTACAGCAGAAAGTATAAAACGGATCATCCCACAAAGATTGCCACCATTCCTGTTGGCTATGCAGACGGAATTCCCAGACTGATAGGAAACGAGGTGGGAAACGTGGGGATAAATAAAGTTTTAGCCCCTATTGTTGGGAATATCTGTATGGACATGATGATGATTAATGTAGATGATATCCCTAATGTAAAAGAAGGAGATACGGTAACTGTTTTTAATGCCAAACCCAACTTAAAAGAATTTGCAGATTATTGCAAAACAATAACTTATGAAGTATTAACCTCTATTTCGCCCCGGGTGAAACGGATATATATAAAAGATTAATTATGAGAAAACTCCTGATCCTTTTATTCGTATTCCAGCTGTTCCTGATCCATGCACAGGTAAAAAAAGGCCTTGTAATCTCTAAAAATCCAAAAATAGGGCTTTCACTGGCTGGCGGCGGAGCAAAAGGTTTTTCTCATGTAGGAGTGCTGAAAGTATTGGATTCCCTAGGAGTTAAGGTCGATTATATTGCAGGGACAAGTATGGGGGCTATTGTAGGCGGTCTTTATGCTTCAGGATATTCCGGCAAAGAAATTGAAAAAATAGTCATGGATACGGATTTCTATTCTTTGATCATGGATCCAAAATCCAGGCAGGAAGCCACTTTTTATAATAAATCTGTTGATAAATACCTTCTTTCCATTCCTTTAAAAAATGGGAAGATCACCCTGCCCTCTTCCATCAGTTCCGGCCAGAAAAATGTGTATTTGCTGAAAGAACTTTTCAAGAATGTTTCCAATATTGATGATTTTTCTAAATTGCCTATTCCCTTCATGTGTGTAGCCACCAATCTGGAAAGCGGAAATATGGAAATTTTTGAGAAAGGAGATTTGGTACAGTCTATTATGGCAAGTTCAGCTTTTCCTTCACTAATGGATCCAGTAAAGATTGGGGACAGTATCTACATTGACGGAGCCATGACGGTAAATTACCCCTCAAAGCCATTAAAGGACAAAGGAATCGATATCGTTATCGGGGTGGACCTGAACCAGGATCTGTCTAAAAGAGAAGATTTAAACAATATTATTGCCATCCTGAACCAAGTGATTGATTTCGGGATCAAAAAAGATACAAGGCGCCAGTATAAATACACGGATATTAATATTAAGCCCGATCTGAAAGGCATGACCGCTACCAGCTACGATGAAAAGAAAAAAATCCTTGACAGCGGATATACAGAAGGACTGAAATATACGGAGATACTCGACCAGCTTCCAAAACGTCCGTTTGACCGCCTTAGGGAGCGCATAAATCCAATTTATTCCAATGTCTATAAGATAGACAGCCTGGCTTTGGAAGGAGGGAAAATTTATGGCAAAAATTATATTTTAGGTAAAATGGGGCTCAGGCTCCCTTCTATGCAGACCTATGGGAGCATCAACAGGATGCTCGATAAACTGGTCGCTACTAACAACTACCGATTCATTAACTATGATATTGTTCCTGAAAACGATGCTAATTATCTTAAGCTGTATGTCACAGAAGATGAAGCCCGTCATTTCCTCAAATTCGGATTGCATTATGATGAAGTTTTCAAAACAGGTTTGCTTTTAAATTATTCTGCCAAGCGGCTTTTATTTAAGAATACCAATCTCTCGCTGGACGTTATAGTTGGAGATAAACCAAGATATTATTTAAACTATTTTATAGATAATGGTTACATTCCCGGACTTGGAATTTATTCATCAGGAATGAGTTTCGACATTAAAGACCAGAATAATTATACGGTAGATAAATGGGAATGGCTAAGAAATGAAGCCTATATTCAATCCATCTGGAAAGATAAGTTTGCCATTGGCGGGGGTATAAGCCATGATTATTTTGAAGCTGAAGCCGCTGACGGTACTAACAAAAGATATAACCGGTTTTTGAATCCTTATATATTCTTAAAAAGCGATACCCAGAATGATAAGGATTTTCCTACCAAAGGGATTTTCCTATCAGCAGAAGGAAAAGTGATCGACCTTTTAAAATCAGAAATAGAAAAAAGAGTGGTACAGGTAAAGGCGGATATCAGGATCAATATACCGCTAACAAAACAATTTGCTTACCGTCTTAATCTTTACGGAGGAATAACCATTGGCGAAAATCTGCCACAGTTTTACCAGTACAGATTAGGGGGAATTTTTGAACAGAATGTGATCAACTTTAAAAACTTCTCCGGGTTTTATTTCGCACAGCTTAGTACAAATAATACTATTCTGATCTCTAATGATCTTCAGTTTAAATTCAATAAAAACTATTTTATCAGCGGAAATTTCTCTTTTGCCAATCTTTCCGATGATATCAGCTTCGAAGATACAGTTAAGCTAAATTATAGTTCGTTAGGTATAACTGCTGGCTATAAATCTCCATTCGGGCAGATCAAAGTCAATTTTAGTCATTCACTCAAAAATAATCAAAAAGGCATATTCAGTGTCATATTAGGACACTGGTTTTAAAACAATGATACAATTCTTTTACGAAAACTTACCCGAATCTGTTAATACAGAATATATATCATGGCTGGAAGCCCTTATTATTTCAGAAGAAAAAAAACCTGGGGAGATCAATTACATATTCTGTGATGATGACTATTTATTGAAGGTCAATCAGGATTATCTCCAGCATGATTACTATACGGATATCATTACTTTCGATTATGTAAAGGGCAAAACCATAAGCGGGGAGATTTTCGTATCTTTGCAGCGCATTTCAGATAACGCTTCTACCCTATCCAAAAACTATGAAGAAGAACTGAGAAGAGTTTTAGCTCACGGTATTCTTCATCTTTGCGGGTATAAAGATAAAACTGAAGAAGAAGAAAAAGAAATGCGAAGAAAAGAAGATTTTTACTTAGCTAAGTATGAGTAAATATTTAGAGAATGAAAATATATAATTTTTTGCCTTTCTAAATTTTTAAATCTTTTAATCTAGTTTAAGAAAAAACAAACGAAAACAACCATTATAAAAAGGTTTTTTAATTAATGTTTCACGTGAAACATCATGACAGAAATATTGATTAAAAGGCTAAATATTGTGAGAAAATGATTTCAGAAATATATGATGTAATAGTCGTAGGTGCTGGTCACGCAGGATGTGAAGCAGCAGCTGCCGCAGCTAATCTTGGATCGAGAACCCTGCTTATCACTATGAATATGCAGACCATTGGACAGATGAGTTGTAACCCGGCAATGGGAGGTATTGCAAAAGGGCAGATCGTCCGGGAAATAGATGCTATGGGAGGATATTCAGGAATTGTAGCGGATAAATCTGCTATTCAGTTCAAGATGCTCAATCTTTCCAAAGGACCTGCTATGTGGTCACCAAGAACCCAGAATGACAGAATGCTTTTCGCAGAAGAATGGCGTTTAGCATTGGAAAATACTCCCAATCTTGATTTCTTTCAGGATATGGTAAAACAACTTGTTATCGAAAATAATAAGGTTACAGGCGTTATGACCTCTTTAGGAATTGAAATAAAAGGCAGATCCGTAGTTCTTACCAACGGAACATTCCTTAATGGTTTGATTCACGTGGGAGACAAACAATTAGGTGGTGGAAGAATGGGTGAACCAAGGGCTTTCGGGATCACAGAACAATTGGTTTCTCTAGGTTTTGAAGCCGGAAGAATGAAAACCGGTACTCCACCGAGAGTTGACGGAAGAAGCCTGGATTATAGCAAAATGGAAGAACAAAAAGGAGATGAAAATCCTCAAAAGTTCAGCTATTTAGACACTCCTAAATTAACTAAACAATTAAGCTGCCATATCGTTTATACAAACGAAATTGTACACGATATTTTACGTGAAGGTTTCGATAGAAGCCCTATGTTTAATGGTACCATTCAAAGCTTAGGACCAAGATATTGCCCAAGTATTGAGGATAAGATCAATCGTTTTGCAGAAAGAACAAGACACCAGCTTTTCGTAGAGCCAGAAGGTTGGAAAACTGTGGAAATCTATGTAAACGGATTCAGCTCTTCCTTACCGGAAGATGTACAGATCAAGGCAATGAAGCATATTCCAGGCTTTGAAAACGTAAAAGTATTCCGTCCGGGTTATGCTATTGAGTATGATTATTTTCCACCAACACAATTAAAGCATACCTTAGAAACAAAATTAATAGATAATTTATATTTTGCCGGACAGATCAATGGTACTACAGGATATGAAGAAGCAGCCGGACAAGGCTTTATGGCAGGGATTAATGCCCACAATAAAGTACATGACAAGGGTGAATTCACTTTAAACAGAGATGAGGCTTATATTGGTGTTTTAATTGATGATCTCATTACAAAAGGTACGGAAGAACCTTACAGAATGTTTACTTCCCGTGCAGAATACAGGCTTCTTTTGAGACAGGATAATGCAGATATCAGATTAACTGAAAAAGCATATAATCTTGGTTTAGCCAAAGAAGAGAGATTAAAAAGAGTTGAAGAAAAAATAGCTAAAAGTGAAGAACTTGAAGATTTTTTAAGAGAAACTTCTCTAAAGCCGGGAATTATAAATCCTATTCTTGAAAGTATAGAAAGCAGCTCGGTAGACCAGGCTTACAGAGCAGCTCAGATTCTTACAAGACCGAATATGACCCTGGAAAAGCTTGAAAATATTGAAGCCATACAAGAAAAAGCTTCTCAGTATGACGATGAAGTAAGAGAACAGGCAGAGATCAATATCAAGTATAAAGGCTATATTGAAAAAGAAAAAGAAAATGTAGCTAAACTGAACCGCCTGGAAAACATTAAAATTCCGGAAGATTTTGACTATGCAAAAATATCAAGCCTTTCCGCAGAAGCCAAACAGAAAATGTCTAACGTGAGGCCAAAAACAATTGCCCAGGCAGGCAGAATAAGCGGAGTTTCTCCGGCAGACATCAATGTATTACTGGTATATTTAGGAAGATAATCGAGAGATGTTTCACGTGAAACATTTATAAAAACAAAACAAAAATTAAGGTATTGATGAGCTTGGTTTACACTCTGAATATCTTAATTTTTAATTTAAAAGGAGCATATAATGAAAATTAAAGATCATTTTCTTACCCAGGAAATATTTGAAATTAAAGAAACGGAAACAAAAGGAGTTTTCAAGACCTCCCCTATTCCATCCAATATTTCCATATATTATGAAAGTGAAGATTATATTTCCCATCATCAGGATTCAGGAAGTTTCAAAGAAAAGCTATATAAATTTCTGCAATCTTTTAATCTGCAATACAAAAAAAATATTCTTGCAGACAGAATAAAAAAGAATTCAAGAGTTCTGGATTATGGGTGCGGCGCCGGGGAATTTGTAAAATTTATAGAAAATGATTTTGAAACTTTAGGTTTTGAACCGGATTCTGATGCCAGAAAAGCAGCCCAAAATAAAATCACTAAAGCCAAAATTATTGATAATATTAACCTGATTGAAGATGGGAGTTTAGACGCCATTACATTATGGCATGTATTTGAGCATATCGAAAATCAGGATGAAATGCTCAATATTTTTCATACAAAATTAAAAGAAAAAGGACTATTAATTATTGCTGTTCCCAACCCTACTTCTTACGATGCTCTACATTATAAAGAATATTGGGCAGCTTATGATGTCCCACGACACATCTATCATTTTTCAAAAACCGGAATGGAAAATCTGATTTCAAATAAACCGGATTGGAAAATGAGAAAAATCAAACCTCTGATTCTTGATTCCTATTACATCTCCATGTTGAGCGAAAAATATAAAAAATCACCAGTTTTTTGGTTAAAAGCAATGATCTACGGAACAATTTCGAACGTAAAAGCAATTTTTTCGAACGAATTTTCAAGTTTGGTATATATTATCGAAAAAAAATAGAAAATCGATTTTTGACCTATTTATGAAGGTCAATTTTCGCTAATTTTGATCTAAAATTTAAAAAACTCTGAAAAATTTCAGAGTTCTTGTTTCATTAATCTTAAATTAAATTTTCTGTCAAATCATAATTATTATTTAACCAGATGAATAATTCATCTTCATTTTCTGGTCTTTTGGTACATCCCTGACTTAACAGTTTTTTTGAATAGGTTTGAAGATCTTCATAAGATAAATTCCATGAGTCCTCATAAGTATCTCTAAAAAAATTTTCATCTTCATAAAAAGTCCCACAATATTGCTTCCCAAATTTGAAGCAATTTATTAAGTCTTTTTTATTCATAGAATTGCCAATCTTAAGAAGTAAAGAAAAAGGATTAATATTAAGGTATTTATTGAGTATCTTTATATCATCATAGCTCTGAGAGTTAATAAGTCTAAAATCATTTTCAATTACTTCTGGTCTATCATTATTATTTATTATAATATATTCCCAATCATTTATATCAAAATCAATCCAAAGTTCAGGATTAGATTTAAAAATACTTTCCGGTAGATGGTATATAGATAAAGCATACAAAAAAGAATCTCTTCTTTCATCTTTAGGAAATTTAGAAAAAACATTTTCTACAGAGTCAAAACCTCTGGTATTTCTTTCTTCAATAAGATCAATATAATTTTTTGCTTTCATTTTTTACTATTTAATTTTTTTTGCAACTTCTTTCCAAATTTTATTTTCAGAGATAAAGCCTGTAGTTAAATATGTTCTTTTTAAATCGACACCTAATTCTTTAAAAATAAGAGGAAAATTATCTGTTTCTATGACAGATGGCCAATAATGCCCTGAAAAATTAGTTATACTTGTAACCCTTCCTTTGTCAATTTTTAAAGTGCCCGCAGCAATTACATCACTTCTATTACCAAGGAGATGATGCTTATACCCTAAAATTAAATTACCATCCAGATCAATAACAAAATCGACTTTACTATATTTAGGGATAATATTCCCATCCAATTTCAATAACCCATTTTCAACTTCAACTATTCCATAAATCTTTCCATCTAAAGGTAATTCTTCTTTGGGAAACTTATTACTAATTCGAGGAAATTTTTTAAACTTATTAATAATTTTATTGTTAGTTTTAATCCTTTTAAGTGATCTTAATAAAAGATAAATTTCGGTTTCAACTAATAAACCAACAGCTATATTATTAAGCACACTCCAGAATTCCTCATCAATTTTTCTGTCTGTAAAATATTCTGCTACAAAGCAAGGTATATACAATTCTTTACCATCCTCTAAAACCATTTTCATGGGATCAAAAGGAAGTTTAAAATCATCCGGTCCTATCTCATTCTCATGATAAGGCATTACAAAAGACTCTTCATTATCATAACCAAACATAGCTGTCCCTATCTTATACTTTCTTTCTTTTTCCAGGTAATAGGCAAAGCCTGTGTATCTTAGTTTAGTAGTAGTAGAAAAATCAATTTCTTCATAGTTCAGATCGAATTTCCATGCATTATCCAGATTTTCTTTTTTCCAGTTTCTTAATCCCATTCTGGAGAAAATGAGTATTAATTCTTGAATATATTCTCTATTAAATTTCTTAAAAATCTTGCGAATAGGTTCAGGATTATTATTGATATTAGAAAACCAGACCGTATTTTTTAGCCCTTTTAAAAGATTAATAATGGCTATATTTTCATTGGTCCCGATAGTATCAATTCCAGACTCAGAAAGAATCATCAGATCAGCCCATAATTGAGTCTCAGGAATTGATTCTAAAACAAATTCAGGAATATTTTCATATAAACCGTCCAATGCATCGGAATTATTTTCAGCTCTAGAAAAGAAATAATTAAAATATCTGATAACATTTTTTTTCATGGATTCAGCCTCTTTAAGGCTAAAAATATACCCAATGAAAGCCAGATATACATTAACATCACTGGTGAATAGTTTTATAGCAACATATTCGTCATTTAATTTAAAATCAGTAGGGCTTTCACTGCTATTACTTTCAAGATCTTGAAAGCTCTTATCCTCCCCGTCTTTATATATAAAATTAATGTTGTATGCAACCTTATTATTATTATAATATATTCCATAAGTATACTGATTACTTAATAAGTTTTTTCTTTCATTAAGTTTACCTGTATCAAAACTTATTTGAATTTCGTTATCATCATTATGAAATACAAAGGGTTTATCATACTTTAAAGATGAAGTAATAGGAACATTTAACGAATTGCTTCCTGAAGAATTGATTTTATTATCCAAAGTATATTTACTGAAATCAAATAAAAAATTCTTTATTCTATTAAGATTACTTTTTAAATCAGTAATTAATAAATCATAATTGATACTGCCAGTATAGAAATTCTGCGTAATTGGATCATAATCATTTACATCAGGTTTATAGAAAACACTATTCTTTCCGAAAGGTCCTGATAGAGCAATTTCATTAGAGATTTCGCTGAACGATGTATTCAATTTTATATCATTTAATTTCGTACTATTCAGGCCTTTGAGAGCACTAAAATCCAAAATAGATTTACTCTTGTAATAACTTTTTAAAATATTCTGATTTTCAATATCAAAGTCATCAAAATCGGGAATTGCATCATAATCTTTCATATTTAAATTTTTATCATGCAAATATTCATCGACGAAGCGCCAAAACCTGTCGTATTAAAAATAAAAAAAGTCTGCTGAAAAATCAGCAGACTAAAAAATTTATATTCTAAAAATATTACTTGTTAATAGCAGCAACTCCCGGAAGTTCTAAACCTTCCAGACTTTCCAGCATAGCCCCTCCACCGGTTGAAACATAACTCACTTTATCGGCGTAACCAAATTGCTTAACAAAAGCAACACTATCTCC
This sequence comes from Chryseobacterium defluvii, assembly GCF_014204415.1. Taxonomy (GTDB): domain Bacteria; phylum Bacteroidota; class Bacteroidia; order Flavobacteriales; family Weeksellaceae; genus Chryseobacterium; species Chryseobacterium defluvii_A. The sequence continues at coordinate 537,944 of NZ_JACHLE010000002.1, forward strand.
TCCCCCGACTAATGAGAAAGCTCCTAAACCAGTTGCCTCAGCAATACTGTCACCTAAAGCTACCGTTCCTGCAGCAAAGTTTGACATTTCAAAAACTCCGATAGGTCCATTCCACAAGATAGTTCGCGAATTCAAAAGAACATCATTGAACTGATCCCTTGATTTCTGACCCGCATCCAGTCCCATCCATCCTTCAGGAATAGCATAGATATCCACTTCCTTTCTGTCTGCATCATTACTGAAATTTTCAGCAATGATAACATCAGACGGAAGATATACTTTTACGTTATGCTCTTTAGCTTTGCCTAAAATTTCTATAGCTAAAGCAAGTTTATCATCTTCTACTAAAGAATTTCCTACTTTACCTCCTAAAGCCTTAATGAATGTAAATGCCATTCCTCCGCCAATAATCAGATTATCTACAGCAGGCAGGATATTCTCTATAATGGTAATTTTAGTTGAAACTTTAGATCCTCCCAATATAGCCGTTATAGGCTTTTCACCGCTTTTCAAAACTTTATCAATAGCTTCTAATTCTTTAGCTATCAATAAACCGAAAAATTTAGTTGAATTAAAATATTGAGCGATAACTGCTGTAGAAGCGTGTGCTCTGTGAGCTGTACCAAAAGCATCATTCACATAGGCATCACCTAATTTAGAAAGCTTTTCTGCAAATGCTTCATCTCCTTTTTCCTCTTCATTATGAAAACGTAAATTTTCCAATAATAAGATCTCACCCGGTTGAAGAGCTGCAGCAGCCTGCTCAGCCTTCTCTCCTACTGATTCTTCTACAAATTTTACTTCCTGGCCAAGAACATTAGAAACTTCATCTACAATATGTTTTAGGGAAAACTCATCTTTTACTTCTCCTTTAGGTCTTCCCAGATGCGTCATTAAAATTACAGAACCTCCGTCTTTAAGGATTTTCTCTACCGTTAGTTTTACCGCAACTATCCTGGTATTATCCGTAACTTTAAGCTGATCATCCTGTGGAACATTGAAATCTACCCTTACCAGAGCTTTCTTATCTCTAAAATTGAAATCATTGATTGTTTTCATAAATTACCTTTGAATTTTCTTTTCACAAATGTAATACTTTAAACTTCTTGAAAAGATCGAACACGACAAAAGTTTTCAAAAAACTTCCCACAAACCCGATCATCCATTAATCAACATATATTGTTTTTTTTAAAAAAAGAAAGTTGATAGTTGTTGTTGAGTATTGTGAGTTTCGGGGATAACTTTTCTCTAAAAACTTCATAACATAAAATTTGATTTCAATTCATATTTAATTAACAGTATAATTTACTGGAAATGTGATAATTTTTGGATTTACTAACAAATATTGATAACTTGGCAGCTGGCTATTTTATTAATTTCTGTTCTATGGAAAAAGTAGAGATTAACTGGAAAAAAGATTTTGAAAATTCCCGGTAAAATTTTTGGAGCTTATTTTCAATAATGATTTTTTAAAAAAAAGAAATATTTAGTTAATAAAAGTTTTCCACACTTATTCACATTGCTTTTCACAATTAACTAATGAAAAGCTAACAGTTCTTATCAGAATACTTAACTTTGTAGAGAAAGTAAATCTAATATTGTAATTATGAAAAGAAAGATAGCTATTGCAGCTGATCACGCAGGTTTCGAATATAAAGAGATCATTAAAAAACATCTTGAAGAGCAGTTTGACGTTCAGGATTTCGGGACATATTCTGCAGACAGTGTAGATTACCCGGATTTCGTTCATCCTGCAGCAACTTCTGTGGAAAATGGTGATAATGAATTGGGAATCCTGATCTGCGGAAGCGGAAACGGAGTTCAGATTACGGCCAATAAGCATCAGAAGATCCGTTGTGCGCTTTGCTGGATGCCTGAAATTGCAAGTTTGGCAAGACAGCATAATGATGCCAATATGATTTCCATTCCGGCAAGATTTATAGCGAAAGAACTGGCAATAGAAATTGTTGATAAATTTTTGTCAACCGGTTTTGAAGGTGGAAGACACCAGAACAGAGTAGATAAAATTGCATATTGCTAAAAGATAAAGGCTTGTCAATCAGTTGGCAAGCCTTATTTATTTTAAAATGATTATATTTGCAAAGTCAGATAGGAATTACAGTCTATTATTTCCATTTAAACCAGACAGAATATTTAAAAGATATTTAAACCAGGTTTTCTCCCCTCTTCTCCATATTTGTATTAAATTTATACAAAACGAAAGTCCCAATAGTAAATAAATTGGAAGGAAAATTGATGTTGTGAAGTTAAGAATGAATTAAAATATGATGAAAATAAAAGGCTCTTTATTAATATTTTTTGTGTTCATATTAAGTTGTTTCCATGCTCAGGAAATAATAAATAAAGATGCTCTTAAAAAATGCAGAAAAGAGTTTAATAAAAAGACTTGTCTTGGTGATGACGACGAAGACGGAATATTGTTTTATTTAGACCAATGTCCTAAAGATGCAGGTGCTGCTGAAAATAATGGCTGCCCTTGGCCAGATGTTGATCTTGATGGTGTTATAGATAAAGATGATGCTTGCCCTGAAGTTGCAGGTGCTGCTGAAAATAATGGTTGTCCATGGCCGGATACAGATGGAGATGGTATTTTGGATAAGGATGATGCCTGTCCTACTGTAATCGGTGTAATTGAAAATAATGGTTGCCCTACACAAAATCATGACTGTACAAAATTCTATGAAGAAGAAAGATTAAAGTTTGAGAAATTTAAAAATGACAATAAAAATATTGAAAATATTTACAATTCATTGAGTATTAATATTTTAAATTACTTTAAAAAGGAAAACAAAAATATAGAAATAAAGGAAGCTTATCTTAATTTTTTAGATTACGGTCCTCAATGTTTGTATTATCCGAAAGGTTATGTTCCTCAATGTGAAAGCAGCAGAAATACAGATGAATATAATTTTTTAATCACAAAATTTTGGAATAAAAATGCCTTGGAAAATTTCTCGAAAAAGAAGAATGTTTTAATTAAAATGAAATATTTATTTAAAGATTATGAGCAAGAATTCAGTAATATTATCTCTGAAGAATTACATAATTTTTTAGTAAGCAGAAAGGTAAATGATAGAAACGTTGTTATTTCTCAAAAGCCATTAAGAGATAATGAAAAAGAAATTTCGCTTGAAATAAAAATTAAATTTATCAATCCATATCAATTAGTAATTGACTATACTCCTTTTGCAGGCGGAGTATATCAGGTTTCAAAAAAAATTGAATATCAAAACGGCAATTGGATTGAATTAAAAGAACAAAATTAAAAATGGGTACAGGAATTTATCCTGTGAAATAAAAAATTAAAATGTCAAGAAAAAGAAAATATATAAGTCAGAAAAATGACCATAAACTCATGGAAATCGGCAGGTTGATTCTGCGTTTCATGAACGAAAATCCGTCTAAAATCTATAATTACAAACAGATTGCAGATGGAATAGATTATAAAAACCCAAGACAAAGAGAGCTTGTCATTCAGGCTTTACATAAGTTACAGGGTTCCGAAAAAATAAAAGAAACAGAAAAGGGCAAATACATTGTCAATCTGAAAATAGCCGGCACTTTAACCGGAATCATAGATTTTAACCAGACAGGAAATGCCTATGTGAACGTAGAAGGCCTGGAGGACGATATCTTTATCCATTCTAAAAATGTAAAAGATGCTTTACAGGGCGATAAGGTTCTGATTATAACCTATCACTATAAAGGTAAAAAGCTTGAAGGTTCCGTATTGGAAGTATTGGAAAGATCCAGAACCGAGTTTGTGGGTACATTCCAGATCATCAATCATAAAGATTTCGGATTTGTAGTATGTGATAAAAAAAGCATCAATACAGATATTTTTATCCCGAAAACAAAATTCAACGGAGCTGAAAACGGAGATAAAGTTATCGTAAAGATGACAGAATGGAAACCGGGAGATAAAAATCCGGAAGGTGAAATCATCCAGGTCTTGGGAGCCCCGGGAGAACATGAAACCGAGATCCACTCTATCCTGGCTGAATACGGTTTACCCTATGAATTCCCAAAAGAAGTGGAAGCGGATGCTGATAAAATAGACAGAAGCATTACCGATGAAGAAGCGGCAAAACGCTGGGATATGCGTGGGATCTGTACCTTCACCATTGACCCGAAAGATGCCAAGGATTTTGATGATGCCCTATCGATCAGAAAATTAGAGAACGGAAACTGGGAAGTCGGAGTACATATTGCAGACGTTTCTCATTATGTGGTTCCCGGAACTATTCTGGATGATGAAGCATACCAGAGGGCGACTTCAGTGTATCTGGTTGACCGTGTAGTTCCGATGTTGCCGGAAGTATTGAGTAATGATGTCTGCTCACTTCGTCCTAATGAAGATAAATATACATTTTCAGCAGTATTTGAGCTGAATGATAATGCTGAAATTCAGAAACAATGGTTCGGAAGAACGGTTATCCATTCAGACAGAAGATTTACTTATGAAGAAGCCCAGGAACGTATAGAAACGAAACAGGGAGATCTTGCGGAAGAAATTCTGGTATTGGACAGATTGGCCAAGATCATGCGGGCAGAACGTATCAGGAAAGGAGCCATTACTTTTGACAGAAGCGAAGTAAGATTCAACTTGGATGAAAACAATGAACCGATCGGGGTTTACTTTAAAATAAGCAAAGATTCAAACCATCTGATTGAAGAATTCATGCTTTTGGCCAACAGAAAAGTTTCAGAATTTGTTTCCTTGTCCAGAAAAGGAGAAATTACCAATAATACTTTCATTTACAGGGTTCACGATGATCCGGATCCTGCTAAATTAGAAGCTTTGAGAGATTTTGTTTCCACTTTCGGATATAAAATGAATCTTGCCAATACTAAAAAAGTAGCTGAGTCTTTGAACAAGTTGCTTCACGATGTTAAAGGAAAGGGCGAAGAAAATATGATCGAAACTTTAGCCATGAGAAGTATGAGTAAAGCGGTTTATTCTACAGAACCCATTGGGCACTATGGTTTAGGATTTGAGTATTATTCCCATTTCACCTCTCCTATCCGTCGTTATCCGGATTTGCTTGCCCATCGCCTGCTTCAGCATTATTTAGATGGAGGAAAATCTCCCAGTAAACATGAACTGGAAGAGAAAGCAAAACACTGCAGTTCGAGGGAAAGACTGGCTGCCGATGCAGAAAGGGATTCCATCAAGTTCATGCAGGTGAAATTCATGGAAAAACATATCGGAGAAGTATTTACCGGTGTGATTTCCGGAGTTGCAGAATTCGGTTTCTGGGTAGAAATCCCTGAAAACGGTGCGGAAGGATTGATCAAGTTGAGAGATCTGGTAGATGATTCCTATATGTATGATGCCAAAACCCATGCGGTTTATGGTATAAGAAATGGTAATAAATATCAATTGGGAGATCAGGTTCAGATAAAAGTGGTAAAGGCTAATTTGATCCAAAAGCAGTTGGACTTTAAGATTGTTGATTAATTGAATCATAAAGTATAACTTTGTATAAGATGAGTATTTTTCATCTTTAAAAGAATTACTGAATGTTTGAACTTGTACTTTCTGCTATTGTATTAGGCTTTATGCTGAGCCTGGTTTTCATAGGACCAATTTTTTTCCTTCTTATTGAAACCAGCTTTTCAAGAGGCCCGAAACATGCCCTGGCTCTGGATCTGGGAGTAATTTCTGCCGATTTATTGTGTATCCTGGCAGCTTACTATGCAAGTGCAGATATAGTAACTTTAATAGACAAACATCCCGGGTTTTACAGGATCACCTCCATCCTCATTTTTGTCTATGGAATTGTAATGATGGTGACGAAAACCAAAATGCATATGCCCGGTGAAGAAAGAATCATTAATCAGAATTATATTAAAACGTTCATTAATGGTTTTTTCTTCAATCTTTTAAATGTAGGAGTAATCCTTTTCTGGCTGGTGACCGTAATTTCGGTAAGGAACCAGTATCCCGATACCGGCAATTTTATCCTTTATATAGGGACTGTAATTGCCACCTACCTGTGTATAGATCTGGCCAAAATATTCCTGGCCAAACAGTTTCATTATAAACTCACACAAAAACTTGCCAATCAGATCAGAAGAGTGGTTGGCGGGATTCTTATTGTCTTCAGTTTTTTTATCTTTTTACAAAGCTTTAAAAAATTCAACCAGTTTGATAAAAAGCTGGAAGAAGCCGAGAAGACCGAAGTAAAATATCAAAGAAAAAAATGATGAAAAATATTTTTCCAAAGTCACTTAAAAAAGGAGATAAAATAGCCGTTATTTCCCCTGCCGGAGCCGTAGATGCTTCCCAGCTTGAAAAAGGCATAGAAATGATAAAAAACAAAGGTTTTGAACCTGTTTTGGGAGAACACCTTTACACGAGATTTTCTAACGGCTATAATTATGCAGGAACAGAGAAAGAAAGAATAAAAGATATCAACTGGGCTTTAAACGACAAGGATATTTCCGCAGTCTGGGCTTCCAGGGGCGGATACGGATGCCAGCACCTGCTCCGGCATTTAAAGCTGAAAGACTTTAAGGAAAACCCGAAATGGTATATAGGATACTCAGACAATACCGTGGTACAGAGCTATTTGTTGAAAAAAGGCTTTGCTTCCATTCATGGGCAGACCATTAAAACATCAAGCTTTGGCGTGACGGAAGGAAGCTATGATCTGATATTTGATATCCTGAAAGGAAAAAAGCCAAAATATAGCTTACCATCGAATGAATTAAATAAAGCAGGGAATTGTGAAGGAGAATTGGTGGGAGGAAATTTAGCCCTTATTTATGCCCTTTTAGGAACCCGGTATTCATTTGATTTCAGGGATAAGATTTTATTCATCGAAGACATTGGTGAAAACTTTTATGCTCTTGACAGAATGATAATGAGCTTGGAACTTGCCGGAGTTTTTAATAAGATCAAAGGGCTTATTATAGGAGGAATGACCAATATGGGAGATGAAAAAGAGAACAAAGGCTATGAAGAAAGCTTTGATGGGTTTGCTAATAAATTGATCTCGGACAGAATTTCAAAATATAAATTTCCGGTTATTTTTGGTTTCCCTAATGGACATATTTATGATAACAGGCCTTTGATCATTGGCGGAAATGTGAAAATGAAGGTTGAGGATAAGGTTAAGGTTGAATTTTAGATATGGATGAAATAATTCTTAAATATAGTTTTAGTCCAGGTTTCATGGATGATATTATTGCCAAGGAATTATTAATTTTTAAGAATTTTGATACACGATTGGAGTTTTTCTGGTACTTTGATGCAGGTTTTTTTCCGGATAATGATTGGCAACGGAAACAACAGAGAAGATGTACAAAGATCAGAAATATTTTGCCACAGGAATTACAGAATCAACTTGTAAAATTATTAGAAAGTGATTTAAAAATAATTGAACCGGAAATAATTAAAACAGATAAAATTATATATGCTACATCCGCTCATCCTAAAAGTGAATATTACAAGATAAAAATTGGTGATGAAGAAAAAACTATACATATTCCGTATGATATAGATAAGGTTCTTATAGAAAAAGCACATAAAAAGATATTTTTAGACTTTCATTATCAATTACAAACATGGATAGATCAGGAATTTGAAGTTGCTTCAGAAGGAAAAGCAGTTAGATTTAACAAAAAATAAAATGGCTACTCACAACGATTTCGGGAAAAAAGCAGAAGATCTAGCTGTAGAATATCTACAAAAGAACGGCTATAAGATCCTTGCGAGAAATTTCCGGTTTCAGAAAGCTGAAATTGATATCATTGCTGAAAAAGATAACATCATTGTCATAGTTGAGGTAAAAGCACGATCCACAGACGCATTTATATTGCCTCAGGAAGCAGTTACCAAAACTAAAATAAAGTCAATTGTTTCCGCGGCCAATCATTATCTGGAAGAATTTAACAGGAATAATGAAGTCAGGTTCGATATCCTTTCCGTCCTTCCCGATCAAAACAAAAATTTAATAATCGAACATATCCCTGATGCTTTTGAAGCTTTGGATGCCAATTGATGTAACAATTTAAAAATATAACAATGTAACAATTGGTAAACTGTTACATTGATAGATTGTTACATTAAAAATTTATAATTTTTATGAAGACAGTATTAATCACCGGGACAACCTCCGGAATCGGAAAATCGACAGCTGAGCTCCTGGCCAGACAGGGAAACAGGATCATCATCTGTGGAAGAAGGAACGATGTTTTGGAGTCATTAAAAACGGAGCTTTCTGAATTCACCGAAATATTTAGTTTAAAATTCGATGTAAGAAATCTGAAAGAAGTTGAGGACGCAATAGAGTCTCTTCCTGAAGAATGGAAAAATATAGATGTTCTGATCAATAATGCGGGAAATGCTCATGGTTTGGACCCTCTTTCGGCAGGAAAGACCGATGACTGGGATATGATGATCGACGGAAATGTGAAAGGGCTTTTATATATCTCCAAAATGATCATCCCGGGAATGAAAGAAAGGAATTCCGGACATATTGTTAACATCAGCTCCGTAGCGGCAAGACAAACCTATGCCAACGGAACAGTGTATTGTGCAACCAAAAAAGCAGTGGATGTGATCTCCGAAGGAATGAGGCTGGAATTGACGGAATTCGGGATCAGGGTTACCAACATTCAGCCGGGAGCCGTAGAAACAGAATTTTCTTTGGTGAGATTTAAAGGAGACAGTGAAAGGGCTGCCACGGTATACGCAGGATATGAAGCCCTGAAAGCCGAAGATATCGCCGATGCCATTGCCTATTGTGTGAATGCCCCAAAGCATGTGACGATCTCAGATATGACCATCTATCCGTCTGCCCAAAGCGAGCCCAGAACAATTCATAGAAAATAAGATGAAACAATTATCGCTTTTTATTCTCCTTTTTTTATTCTCCTTTTGGAATGGTCAGAATATCAGGACAAACCCTAAAGATGAAAAACTGTTTGAAAATGTCAGGCTTTTAGACCGCTATTTGCAGAATAATGACGATAAAATAATTAATATCCTTTGCCCCGACGTTTCTTTTGGACATTCTAACGGATGGGTTCAGAATCTTCAGGACTTCCAAAAGGATTTTTCTTCAAAAAAAGTGGTCTATAAAAATATTGAACAGACAGAACTTTCTGAAATTAAAAAATACAAAAACATGGTCAGCATCAGGAGGAAAATTAAAGTTGCCGGGACTTATAAAGGACAGGATTTCGGAATGAAGCTGGCGCTCCTGGAGATCTGGATGAAAAAGAATTCCATCTGGAAACTCTGGAGCCGGCAGAGTGTCGAAATAAAGCCATAAATTTGTAGGGAAATCATCAAAATTCAACACAGCCTTTGTCATTCCGTAGGAATCTAAAAAATGTTGAGATGCTTACAGAATGACAAATAAAGGATATATTTAATTAGAAAATGAAAATATTATACCTGGAAACCTCTTCAAAAAACTGTTCGGTAGCTGTTTCAGATAACGAAAAACTATTATGCCTTTGTGAAGAAGTTTCTGATAACTATAAACAATCTGAAAGCCTTCACACCTTTGTGGAATGGGCGCTGGAAGGTGCGGGAATCTCCCTGAAAGAGATAGAAGCCGTTTCCTTGGGAAAAGGGCCCGGTTCTTACACAGGATTAAGGATCGGTGCATCCTCTGCAAAAGGTTTCTGTTATGGCTTAAAAGTGCCGTTAATTGCTGTCAATTCTCTCGAGAGCATGATAGAGCCTTTTTTAGGACAAAACTATGATTACATAGTCCCTTTGATCGATGCGAGGAGAATGGAGGTTTATACGGCCACTTACGATGGCGTAACAGGGAAAGAAATATCAGAGACTCAAGCTAAAATTTTGGATGAACATTCTTTTGAAGAATTGAAAGGCAAAAAAATACTGTTTGCAGGAGACGGAGCAACAAAGGCAAAAGAAATTTTGAAGCTTCCTGATGCAGCGTTTAATGAAAACGTCTACCCTTCTGCACAATACCTGATCAGAAAGACCGTGGAAAAAACAGAAAATAAGGATTTTGAGGATATGGCCTACTTTGAGCCGTTTTACTTAAAAGATTTCCATGGAGCAAAGAAAAAGAAATCGTCAGATGATTCTCTGTGACCGTAAAAATTAAACTGCATATAAAAAGCGAAGATCAGTCAATCTTCGCTTTTTTATTTATTGTGGCTTTGAAGGAGCTCCGGAATTGGGTTTTGGATCCTGCTGGCCGGGTTTTTTAGGCTGGTTGTTGAAATTACCATTCGGGTTTTGCGGCTGAACATTTTTATTCTGTGGGGAAGAAGGCTGCAAAGGCATATTATTTCCCTGATTTTGAGGAATAATATTTCCCTTATTGTCCGTAGTCTGGAAGCCAAGGTCACTCTTCAGATAATTCAGCATTTCCTTGGCCTTCTCTCCTTCCGGGGTTTTTGAATAGTTGAGAGCGATCTGTTCCAATTGCAGGATCATCACCTCCTTACCGCTTGATTTACCGGTATTGAAAGCATTCAGCAAATACAATTTAGGAACCAGAGCATCTTTCGGGTATTTCTGAATAGCCTGATCAATCACCCCTTTGCTTTCCTCAAACTTTTCCGATTCAAACAGGGCATATGCTCTTTTGTATTCATTTTCCACATCTGCGGAAGATTTTACAAAGGTATTGTTCTTAGGATTTCTCGCAAATTCGGCGTAAGAAGTATAAGGATAGTCGGCCAGTAAGATCTGCTTCGCCCTATCCCCTGCCTGAGGGGTTTTCTCATAGTTCATGGCAAAGATCTCATACAAAGCCTGCAGCATCACCTTTTCTTCGGGTTTATTATCTACCAGGTCATAGAGTGTTTTGGTAGCCAACGGGGTATTTGTAAAATAATTGTGGTACATGATCCCCAATCCTAATGAAGCAGTATCCCTGTCTTTTTTCAGCTGGGATAATTTTCCGGCATCCACAGGAATCTGCTCAATATAATAAGCGGGTTCAAAACGTCTTGGATTAGGAGCGGAAGTAACTCCCAAAGCCTCGTTTTTAAGATCCTCAATAGAGCTCATTTTTTTAGAATAACGCCAGTTGTCGGCAAGAGCCCTCTCACCCCAAACCTGTTTGAAAGAAGAAGACCCTTTGCTTACCGTATTCATATTACCAAAATAAAAACCTTTGGTTGTAGTCCCGAATTCCTCAAAAGAACCGGAATTGTTGGCAAAAATAGAATTGGCATTATAATCCCCGGTATCAAAACCTTTGCTTCTCTCTGCACGCTTTCTTTCCAGCTCTTCTCTGGCTTCTTTCGCTTTTATTTTTTCAATATGTTTGGCAAAATATTCATTCCTTTGGGCATCATTCATTTTAGCTAATGCGAGGATACTGTCATTTTTCTTAATTAAGTAATAATTTTTGGAGATTTTCTTAATATTTTCAGACTGATCCTTTAAAAGCACTTTCGACGGCTCATAAGACATTACGGCAAGGGCGGAATCATAATAACTCCCTGCTCCTATATAGTCGTTCTTTTCAAGGTATGACTTCCCTATTTCATAATAGGTCAATCCGCGGACCTGAGGGTCTGAAACCTTTTCAAATAAAGATTTTCTGAAAAACTCCTGCGCTTCATCCTTTTTGCCGGCATTATTCGCCATTAATCCCAAAGCATAGTAAAATTCATTTTTTCTGGAAGCGTAAGTCCCCTTTTTACTGATATCTTCCAGATATTTTTTAGCCCCGTTGTAATCGCCTTTTCCATTAAATGTTTTGGCAACTTCTATCTGGGATTTTACTTCGAATTCAAAATCATTGGCATACTTATAAGCCGCCATAAAGCTTTCTCTCGCAGCCTCATTTTTCCCTAATTCTGATAAAACCTGCCCTCTTAAATAAGCAATACGGCTTTTAAGCTTTCTGTTGCTGTTCAGTTCGAATGCCCGGTCAAGCTCTTTGGTAGCCTCTTCTTTCTTTCCCGCATCCAGAAGAGCCTCAGAGTTATAAATGCTTAGCAGTTTATCATAGGACTTATCTATTTCTTCTCCCTTAATTTTAGCAAAAGTTTCATTGGCTTTGTGATAATTCTTAAGCTGGGCGTATGCCACACCCTGATAGATCTTTGCCAGCGCAATCCTTTTATCGTCCTTCATATGGGAGAAAACATAATTTAAGGCATCCAGAGCCTCCAGAGCCTTATTCTGATAGATCCTGGATTGTGCAAGGATCATGTAGGCATCAAAGATCTTTTTATTCTTTTCCTCCCCGTTTTTAATTACGGAATATTTGTTGATCGCTTTCAAAGCTTTAGCCTCAGCAATCTGAAGAGGGGTAGCACTCGTTAAATCAACATCACCAGACTCCTGGGATGGGGATAATATAGGATTGATGAGATCTCCTACGCTGCCCGGCATATCCGATGGTTTTGAAGGAATTGTCCTTCCATTGGAATTGTTTTTATTACCGGAAGGCCTGTTGACCTCCGCCATTTTCATGGAATTTTCGGCAAAAGCCTGAGACTGCCCCAGATCACTTCCCAAAGGCTGATCTTCATACGTAAGGATAGGAATATAAGGGGCATAAAAATTATCCTTATGACCTTTATCCCGGCTCGTAAATTCACTGTTCAATGCATCTTTCGCATTAAAAAGCGTATTATAATATGTGGAAAACCCTTTCATGAACTTTGATCGCTGTTCCGGCTTTTTTGTTTTGGTAGCACACGAAACAATGATACATGCTGCTAAAAGGAATAAAATATTCTTTTTCATTATTCAATATAACTCGCTAATCTGCTTTTTATTATAAAAAGTTGATGATTTTGTAAAAATAGTAAAATTTTGTATTGAAAACTTTTATATTTCTTTCAGGATTTTGTAAACCACATGAGTTGGAAGTCCCATTATGGTATAGAAACTTCCATTCATTTTTTTGATTTTAGCCATACCCAGCCATTCCTGTATCCCATAGCTTCCCGCTTTGTCAAAAGGACGGTATTTATGGATATAGTATTGAATTTCAGCATCTGAAATTTCATCGAACTCTACCTCTGCCATATCCGTTTCCGTAAAAATTTTATCATATGTTTTTATGGTAATTGCCGTATAAACCTGATGAGTCCTTCCGGCAAGAGTCCGAAGCATTGTTTTGGCATCGGCTTCATTATTTGGTTTTCCCAGGATACGGTCATCAATCGCTACAATGGTATCGGCCGTGAGCAGAACTTCACCATCTTCAGGAACTCCAAACGCATCGGCTTTTAATAAGGAAAGATAGCCGGCTGCCTTTTCTATCTCAATTTTTTCAGGCAGGACTTCTTCGCAGTCTATTTTCACTACTTCAAAATCGAATCCTAAGCCGGATAATAATTCTTTTCTTCTCGGAGACTGTGATGCTAAAAGTAATTTCATCATAAAAAATTAAACAGATTGCGTATTATCGTCATGCCAGTTCCCCTGCACTTTCATCACCTGCTCTATCACATCGCGTACAGCCCCGCTTCCACCCTGTTTCTGGGAAATATAATCGGCGATCCCTTTGATCTCAGGAACGGCATTTTCCGGACATGCAGCAATGGCTGAGTTTTCCATGATATGTAAATCAGGAAGGTCGTCTCCCATAGTTAAGATTTCTTCATTTTTAAGGTTATATTTCTTTTTAAAATCTTCAAAATCCACCATTTTATCATAAGATTTAGGGTAGTAATCCTGAATACCCAGATAATTGATCCTGTGTTTTACCATTTCATCATTTCCACCGGTAATAACACCTATTAAGTAATTGCTTTTTAAGGCTTTAACTACGGCATAACCATCCAGGACATTCATGACCCGGCACATATTTCCTCCCGGAAGAAGATAGACACTCCCGTCTGTGAAAACACCGTCTACATCAAAAACAAATGCCTTAATATCTTTTAATTTCTCTTTATAGCTCATACATTTCTTGAATAGAATGATTCATTGTTTTATAAATTTCAAGGCTCTCACCCTGCAGTAATTGTTCGTGCAATTGTAAAACCCTTTCATCATTTCTCACTGCGGGGCCGGTTTGTGCCGATCTCGGTTCAATTTCATAAATTTTATGAACCGTTTCATCAATAAGAGGCAGAAAATAATCAAAAGGAATTTCCTGGGAATCCGAAATCTCCTTAGCCCTTGAAAAAAGATGGTTGACAAAATTACAGGCAAAAACAGCAATAAGATGAATGTATTTCCTTTTTTCATAGGTGCTTTCCATGACATTTTTTGAAATTTTGGAAGCAATAGTGAAAAGAAGCTTTTTGTCATCTTCATTCTCAGCTTCTATAAAAAACGGGATTTTTTCATAATCCAGATCCTTGGATTTTGAAAAGGTCTGCAAAGGATAAAAGCTTGATTTTCTGTAGTCCCCCACTAAAATTTCCTTAGGAAGAGATCCTGAAGTATGGGCAACCAGACAATCTTTTTTAATGATAATCTTTGAAACATTTTCTACTGAATGATCACTTACACAAAGGATATAAAGTTCCGCATCCTCCAGAATTTCCGTAGAATAAGGGATGTTCAATTCTTCGGAGATCTTTTTCAGATCCCCTTCATTCCTGCCAAAAATCTGGGTTAAAGGAATATTATTCAGGACAAAAGCCTTCGCCAGGTGGTAGGCAACATTTCCGGAACCGATAATTACAGTTTGCATCTAACAAAGATAAGATTTTATGATATTTGGACTAAAAATTGAATAAGTAATTTAACTTTTAGATATTTTTGTAATCCAAAACAGTGAAAGCATCTTTATGAAGATCAAGGACGCAGAAATTATTGCGATGATGCAGAACCCGCGAAGCCAGGATAAAGGGCTTCGTGCACTGATGGATGCTTATCAGAGCAGGTTGTATTGGCATATAAGGAGGATCACTGTGGATGGAGATCTTGCTCAGGATACTTTGCAGGAAACGTTCATAAAGGCTTACCAGAACTTTCACCAGTTCAAGAATGACAGCCAGTTGTATACATGGTTGTACAGAATTGCAACCAATGAAGCGCTGCAGCAGATCAACAAGCTCAAAAAAATGCAGAAGACGGATGAAGATGCCGAATATCATATGCAGAACCTTGTAGCTGATAATGCGGAAAGAGATGCAGAGGAAATACAAATATTATTACAGAACGCCATACAAAGCCTGCCTGAAAAACAGAAACTGGTATTTATGATGAGGTATTATGATGATCTTCCCTACGAGGAAATATCGAAAATTGTAGATATGTCCGTAGGAACCCTGAAGACAAATTATCATTATGCCAAACAAAAAATAGAAGAATATATAAAAGAAAATTACGAAAGATAATTTTTTGAGAAACTGAAAGATGAAAGATTTTGATATAGAAAAACTGGAACGTAAAAACATTTACAAAGTACCGGATCATTTGTTTGAAAATATTCAGGGAAAAGTAATGAATGAAGTGCAGAGCGGGAAAAAAGCTCCCATTTTTAAGCTGAACTGGGCATACACTGTGGCGGCTGCAGTGGTTTTGATCTTTGGAATTACTTTTGTTTTAAATTCTGAAAATAATTCAACTGAAGAAACGGCTGGTGCTACGGATACATATGCTTTGAGTAAGCCGGTACCTAAAACCGAAAGCGAGAAGGCATATGAAACCCTGAAATCAGATTTAACTTCTGTTGAAAATACTAATCACATAGTTGAAAACCAAGGAAGTAAAAATATGACAGACCTGCAGAAAACTAAAACTGAAAAAGTAACAACCCCGCAAACAGTGAAAGCTGTTTCAAAACAAGAAGAGACGCAGATGAACGAATACTTGGATTCTTTCACCAACTCTGAAATTTCAGAACTGGCAAGCAATTCGACACAGGATGTTTATTTGGATCTATATAATTAAAGAAAGATGAAAAAGATATTATTTACACTTTTTATATTGTATGGTTTTGGCTTGAATGCTCAAAGGACGGATTATGACTGGAAAAAAATGGACCCAAAACAAAGAAAAGAGGTAATAAATAATCTTTCTCCTGAAGAAAGAAAAGAACTTCTTAAAAAATTCAGAAATAATATGGTGATGGATAACCTGAACATAGATTCCGGCGATAAGGCTGAATTTACGACCATTTATAATGAGTATCTCGAAAACCAGAAGAAGATAAAAAACGAATTTGATTCCAACTTTGATCCCGAAACCCTGTCTGATCAGGAAGCTAAGCAAAAGCTGCAGCAGAGTTTTGATGTAGGACAGAAATTATTAGATAACAGAAAAAAATACGCTGATAAAATGCAGCAGGTGATTCCTTGCCAAAAAGTATTGAAGCTGTTTCAGTCTGAAGGAATGATGAGAGACAAAATGAATGAAAGAAAGCCTCACGGAAGCAATAAGGCGGCAAGGCCCAGACAAAACCCATAATAGTTTATTTTTTTAATGTTGGACGACTCTCACAAATCTTTTGTGAGAGTCGTTTAATTTTTATGTACTTATATTTATTATTTTTGCCGGAAAAATTAACCGATGAAAAAAATAGTATTTTTCACATTATTTTCTATTTCCCTGTATGCTCAAAAAAATGAATTCATTGAGCTTAAGGAAAGCATAAAAGACAAAAAAGCACTTACAAAATCCCTTACCGTAATTGATAACAGAGCCAGTGGAGAGATCGGGACCATTTCTGATAAAGGCCAGCCGGTGGAGGTGAAGTTTGCTGATGAAAATATTAAAAGCTATGTAGAAAAATGGTTTTCAAAAGACAATAAAGAAAAGGGAAACAATGATATTGTCCTGATGCTGGAGGAACTGAAAGCCTATGATGAGAAAGATCCGGGACAAGAATATGCTTTCAGTAAGATTGGGATTAAGATTTCAAGCTTCATCAAAAGAAATGACAGGTATTATTTTATCAACCGGTTCGATAATGTGATTGTTTCGGATCCTAAAAGAACAGTACAGGCTCCAAGATATCTGGCGCAGACGATCTCAGACATCCTGACGGAATTTATTAAAGCTTCCTATACCAATTCTGTTTCCAGCCAGTATATCCCGGAAAAAGACATCAATAATTACAATGCTTATCTGAGCAAAAACTATGATGCATTAATGACATCTGAGCTGAAAGACGGGGTCTATATGAGCTTTAAAAACTTTTTGTCTCAGGAACCCGCATTTGGATACCGTACAGAGAAAAACAGAAAAGGAGAAGTGGTACGGGTGAAGTATAAAACAGAACAGATCCCGCTGGATGATGTTTATTGTTATGTGGAGGCAGGAAAGGCTTATCGCCTGACGCCGGTGGGTTTTCTTGAAATGGAAAAAGATGATAAAGGATTCTATATTGTTGCAGCCAGGACCGATCTTTTTGCAGAAAATCAGGGAGGAGGGATGATGGTAGGAGCTATAGCCGGAGGAGCTTTAGGTGCCATTATTGGTGCTGCAATTGATTCAGGAAATAATAAAGGAGCTATAGCAGGTTTCGGATTCAGATCTCGAACTTTGTCCAATGTTTATATAGACTCTATAACCGGAGGATATATTTTTGAAAAGTAATTAAAATATTATACAGCCCTTAGAACGTTTATTTATAAATTCGATTGACTATCAGTATTTTATATACTTAATATCATAGCTTTTGATAAAAGCTTTGTGTTAAAAATTATTTTATTTTTAACACGTCAGGTTTTGTCGCTGTCCGAATCTACATTTGGATCATAATAGTAAAATATACCATTATGATGCAAAGATTAGAATATGTACTGGCTAGAAATATTGACAGCCCGTTTCAAAAAAACAGCGTATTTTTTGAAACATTTATTGTTCCTCCCGAAGATTTTGACAAAATTACTGAAACCAAAGAAACAGAAAGAATAAAATATACTTTTATACTATGCAAAAGTGGTGTTGAGGTATTTGACAGGTATGAAAAAAAGGAAGTGGAGCCCAAAGAATTTAAAGTCTTTTATGAAGAGGACTCTCCTGATAAAAGTAATTTCTTTGGAACAGCCTGTAGGGTGAAAATGAGTAAAGAGGCAAAAGATTTTTTCACTAGAATTTCATTGAAAAATCAGCCGATAAACTTTCGTGGGGTGGTATATGATTATCTCAACCTTAAAGATCTTGATGGATTGGTTAAAATCCTTGCAAAAGAGAAAAAGATCAATGAAACTCTTTTGAAAGGGGCCATCTACTTGGAAATTGCAGAGGAAAGCAAACTTAATGAAACCTTTAAAAAAGTATTTTCTCTTAACAATCAGCTGGCAGACTGGATCAGAGGAGGTATTGAGGCGATTGAAAAATGGAAGTTTACAGAGGAAAATTATGATTATCAGACCCATTACGTGGAGCCAATGTATAGTAATTTACATCATTATGGTAATCCTAAGGTTTTTCCCGGACAGGAAGTAAAATATAAACCCATTATTCCGGTACCCATTTCCGCCAGAGAATACAGGGGTATGCAGAATGCTTCTGAAATTGCAGCCAGCGGTTTTAATAAGCTTAAAGGTTTTGCAGATTATTTTGGCGAAATTTCTACAGCTGCTGTTTTGAACATTGTAAAGGCAACCCCTACCATTACAGATGATATTTTCTTTGCGGTCGTTTTCTACGTAAAGAACTTTATAGAAGACCGTATTCCTGAAAGTATAAAAAATGTCTATATTAAGCTCAAAACTTTCTTTAAAGAAATATCAGAGACCATTTCTGAAATTGGTAAGTTCATAGGGGTAAAGATCAACCGTGAGATTGCAAAGGTTAATGCTTTCTTATGTGGACTGCTGAATGGCTTGATTTCTCTGGCACAAACCATTATCATGCTTTTGGCAATGATTACGGATAACCTTCCGTTTCTCGAAATGGAAAAGCTAAGCCCGGCGGAGCTGGCAAAACATCAGGAGAAGCTCGAATTTATTGAGGATTTTGTGGATCTGTTTGCTGAAAATTCCAAAGAATTTCTTGCCGGGATCAAAAACCTCTTCAGTGAAGGCAAAATCTGGAAAGAAATTTCAAGGATAATAGACGGGCTTAAAAAGAAATTTTTGGATCTCAACGAGTTCTTTTGGGCCTACTTTATTGGTGCAGTTGCCTTTGAACTTATTTTAGATGTTGTAATAGCCTATTTTACGGGAGGAGCTTCTTTAGTAGGTAAAGCTTCTGAAAAGATAGCACAGGCTGCAGGAAAAATTAGCAGGATTACTGCTAAACTGGAACAACTGGGAGCAAAAGGAGTACAGTTTTCTAAGAATTTAGGCAAAAAAATAGCCAATACAGCACAAGATCTTTACAAGTGGCTGGAAAAAGAGTTTTTAGAATTGGTAGAAGCAGTGAAAATTGGAAATATTGAAGCATGGATTAAAAAGAAAATTGATACTATATTTGGAGAAGGGAATAAACCTTTGGGGGAGCTATTAGGGCTAAAT
This sequence comes from Chryseobacterium defluvii, assembly GCF_014204415.1. Taxonomy (GTDB): domain Bacteria; phylum Bacteroidota; class Bacteroidia; order Flavobacteriales; family Weeksellaceae; genus Chryseobacterium; species Chryseobacterium defluvii_A. Next base: position 557,297 of record NZ_JACHLE010000002.1, read on the forward strand.
GATAATGAATTGGACTGGATGGCAACCCGAAGATTAGATGAGCTTGGAGGAAAAATATTGACCGCTAAACAAATTAGGAGATTAAGAGGCATTCTTAAAGAAAAAGGGATAACTCTGATTATGGAGGATGATATAAGAAGTATCAAAAGGCTCTTTAAACCTGTAATGGGATACGGAAATGTAGATGACCTATTTTACTTTATGAAAAAGTATAATATTGCAGGAGGGTTTGATGCGGTTAATAGACAACTTGTACTTCCCAGAGATGTTTCAGAGCTTGTTGCTTTCCACGAAATGTCTCACGTAAAGCATTTTGAGCAATTAGAAGATGTATATCATACTTTGAGTACATTAGAAAAAGAAACTTATGTTTGGGAGCAGACCTTAGCCAATAGGCATAGATGGACAAAAACAGAATTTGAAGAAGCCTTGGACTATATCAATAGAATAAGAGAAGATTATAAATTAGGACCAATAATAATAAAATGATATGAAAAATACTGAAAATATAATCAAAGAAAAAACAATTAAGATATTAAATGATTTAACAGAAGGTGTTTACAATGAAGATAATATTGTAAATATTAATTTTCATGAGAAAAATAAATTAACATTTCCTACTGAAAAAATTATCGACGTATGGGTTATTTCAATAAAATCTCTCTTTGACAACAGGGATTTTTTAATTATTTCTGATGAAACAGGGGAGCCAATATATTATCATAATTTTAATTATATTAAAAGTGAAATCATTAAAAATAGTGATGAAGCCTATCAATATAAAAAATAATAGAGATGATTTACAATCAAGTGCTTTTTACCACATTAAAATAGAAGATTTTTAAATCATTTAACAAGAAAAGTAGGGAGTTATCAGACAAAAAGTGTTTAATATCCAATGGCTGAGGTTTGAAGAATGGATTTATCTTGGAGACAAAGGGCAGGGAGGACATTTTATAAACAGGTTTCTGGATGTGGAAGAAATAGTATATCCTGAAGGAATTTATTCTTTGACGCAGGTTCCGGATGATGTTCCTTTTATAGCCCGGGTAACTATAAAATCTTTAAAAGGAGAAGCTTTTCCTAAGATGGCATCATCAACCATGTTTCCTAAAAACTGGAACATTAAAAGAATACAGGAAGAGATAGCTTATGTATATGAAAATACTGTAGCTAAAGGAACAAACAAAAGACCAAGACAAGCTAGTGATATATTTGACAAATATGATGGAATATCTTCCTCTGGGTTTAAGATTAGAATAGAAGTCAATGATTTTGGAGACATAATGAATGCATACCCTATTTTATAACTTTTAAAATTAAAAATAATGAAGTATACTTTTGAAGCACAAATTTTGGATATTGACGAGCACCCTTATTACTCTATTAATGTAGAGGAAAAACTTTTTTATACGATAGGTCGTTTTAGTGACTCTGGCTGGACCCCCACAAAAATCCAAAAAATCATAGACGGTTTAGAACAAAGCAAGACAAAACCCAAAGGAGAAGAATTTCTCTGGGGAAATGAAGATGTAAATCTTTATGCCAACGAAAACGGGGTATTGCTGATAGATGTAATGGCACAAAGAGCCAAACAGTATGATCCCGATGTGATTACTTTAAGACTGACCCATGAAGAAATAATAAACTTTCTCCAGGACTTCAAAAAATTTGTTGAAGAAAACAGTTAAATTGAAATGACCTCTCAAAATTTGAAAGATTTTTAATATGATTATCTCCGAGAGAGGGTGTATTTTAAAAGAATACAGGAGGAGGTAGCTTATGTATGTGAAAATACTATAGCCAAAGGAGGCCACATATATGTGATGATACAGGGAAATTTATGAAATATAGGTACTATTCCTCTGATGGTTCATTTAAAATTTTAATAGAAGTAGATGATTCTGGAAGAATTATGAACGCTTACCCACATTTAAGATAATAATTATGAAATACACATTTAATACTAATGAAAATTTAGGGGATATTGTATATATAATAAAAACGAAAGATCCCTATTTAATTTTACAAAGATTCTCAGATGCATATTGGACCCCAAAAAAAATCCAGAAAATCATAGAGGGTTTAGAACAAAGCAAGACAAAGCCCAAAGGAGAAGAATTTCTCTGGGGAAATGAGGATGTAAATCTTTATGCCAATGAAAATGGGGTATTGCTCATAGATGTAATGGCACAAAGAGCTAAACAATATGATCCCGATGTGATTACCTTAAGATTGACCCATGAAGAAATAATAAACTTTCTCCGGGACTTCAAAAAATTTGTTGAAGAAAACAGTTAAATTGAAATGACCGCTCAAATTTTGAGTGGCTTTCCCAAGAAATGCTAAAAATTAATTTCAAACTATAAAATCAGGAGGGATCATATTATCCCTCCTTTTTTCTATCTTTGCAAATTACAAGATTCTTAAATGAAAAACATACGAAATTTTTGCATAATCGCTCATATCGACCACGGGAAAAGTACATTGGCAGACCGTCTTCTTGAGTATACCAATACTGTCTCCCAGAGGGAACTGCAGGCTCAGACACTGGATGATATGGATTTGGAAAAAGAGCGTGGAATTACCATTAAATCCCATGCGATCCAGATGGATTATGAATATAAAGGAGAAAAATATATTTTAAACCTGATCGATACACCGGGACACGTAGATTTTTCTTACGAAGTTTCCCGTTCCATTGCAGCATGCGAAGGAGCGCTTCTTATTGTAGATGCTGCACAAAGTATTCAGGCACAAACAATTAGCAATCTTTATCTCGCTTTGGAAAATGATCTTACCATCATTCCGATTCTTAATAAAATCGATCTTCCATCTGCCAACCCTGAAGAAGTAACGGATGAGATCATGAACTTAATTGGGTGTGAGTATGAAGATGTATTGCGAGTTTCCGGAAAAACAGGGGAAGGAGTTCATCACTTGCTGGAACAGATCGTTGAAAGAATTCCTGCGCCCGTAGGGGAACCTGATGCGCCGCTTCAGGCATTGATCTTTGACTCTGTTTACAATCCGTTCAGAGGGATTGAGGCTTACTTTAAAGTAGTGAACGGAAGCATTAAGAAAGGGCAGAAGGTTAAATTCATGGCTACGGATAAGACCTATGAAGCAGACGAAGTAGGAACCCTGAAACTGAAACAGGCCCCTAAAACAGAAATTAAGACCGGGGATGTAGGCTATATCATTTCAGGGATCAAGGATGCCAGAGAAGTAAAAGTTGGAGATACAATCACAACAGCTGAAAAGCCGGCCGATAAGCCGATAGAAGGTTTTGAAGAAGTGAAACCGATGGTTTTTGCAGGGATTTATCCGATTGATTCTGAAGATTTTGAAGAATTGAGGTTCTCCTTAGAAAAACTAAGATTGAATGATGCTTCCCTGGTTTTTGAGCCGGAAAGTTCTGCTGCCCTTGGTTTCGGATTCCGATGCGGATTCCTGGGAATGCTTCACATGGAAATTGTTCAGGAACGTCTTGACAGGGAATTCAATATGAACGTTATTACTACGGTACCAAACGTGTCGTATTTCGGATATTCCAAAAAAGAACCGGAAGTGCCGATCCTCATCAATAACCCGTCTGAAATGATGGATCCTTCCATTTTGGATAGGGTAGAAGAGCCTTATATTAAAGCTTCCATCATTACGAAATCGGACTTTGTGGGGGCTGTAATGACCTTATGTATTGAAAAAAGAGGAGAAATCGTCAACCAGAGCTATTTAACATCGGATAGAGTTGAGCTGATCTTCAACATGCCTTTGGCAGAGGTTGTTTTCGATTTCTATGACAGGTTAAAATCAATTTCCAAAGGATATGCCTCGTTCGATTACCACCCGATCGGGTTTAGGGCGTCCAAGCTTGTAAAAATGGATATCCTGATTAATGGGGATATGGTAGATGCCCTTTCTTCATTAATCCATGACAGCAATGCTTATCACATCGGTAAAAAAATGTGTGAAAAGCTTCGTGAGCTGATCCCAAGACAGCAGTTTGATATTGCAGTTCAGGCAGCGCTAGGAACGAAAGTTATTGCGAGAGAAACCATCAAAGCTTTGAGAAAAGACGTTACCGCAAAATGTTATGGAGGAGATATTTCCAGAAAGCGTAAGCTCCTGGAAAAGCAGAAAGAAGGTAAAAAGAAAATGAAGCAGATCGGCAGGGTAGAAGTCCCTCAGTCTGCATTTATGGCTGTATTAAAACTGAATGATTAATATAAAAAAAGACCGGAACATTTGTTCCGGTCTTTTTTTTAGAGATTTCTTTGTTGTTTTTCAATTAAATTCCCCTGTATAGCCAGAGCTCCCAATCCGAGGATGACTTCGGCAATGCCCAGAATTCTTACGAGGTTGAGTCCGCATACGATGCATTCAGGTTCAGGGAAAGGTTTTTTCCCTACGATAATGATGATTACTCCGCCAATAATGATGATGATCACTATAATGACTTTTAATAAAGTTTTCATGGTATTAGTTTTTTTGGTTATGTTTTTTCTATAAGATTGAGTTGCATTTATATTTTACAGAAAGATACAAGGTCGTGATATGAGCTAAGGTTACCGTCTCCTGTAGTAAGCAATGCCGTAGCTGAAATAGAAACAGTGTAAGCACAAGGCAGAAGATCTGCCACGGTATCCGTAGGAGGGGTAAATACCAGCTGCGTTGTACCATATGTTTCAGGAGAAGGCATAGGAATGATCGGATTGAATCCAAAGCTTTGTCCGGGTTTGTGCGGTCCGGTAATGGAAAGGCTTACATTGTCCAGATTTTCATTCCTTGCCCCGTATTTCACATGCAGGTCTGTCGTAATTTTGCTGCATCCGCTGCTTCCCGAAATAATTTCTTCAAGATCTACAGATAATGCAATTCTCTGGTCGTTTACCGTGGCAGGTGCCCAACTCCCATGCTTATTGACATTCTGGTAAAGCACATTGAATATGGCGATCGGTTTAGATGTTCCGGCGATGGCTTCTGTATCAGGCTCGCCGTCTTCTCTCTGTTTCATACGGATGGCAAAATACCTGTTGGAAGCATGCGGTCTGGCTGCAGATATGGTTGAACTTCCTATACCTGATGTTGGCATACTCATATCTATAGAAAGTACTCCCGTAAGCTTTTCAGTATTAAGCTTAAGGATTTCCGCATCTACATGGGCTGCAAATTTGGGATCCTGAGGCACCTTTATCCAGTTTCCATTGAAGGTAACGGTTTTTTCAGTTCCCGTTCCGTTAATATAATAAGGCTCATATTGGATCGGATTGGGGCCTCCTACATACGTCCATAAGTACCCGATAATGGTCTTATCAATCATATTAGGTTCTACAGGGCTCCATCCCACAGGATTTAAAGCATCTGAAGGATCAGCTACTTCCTGATACTCGAAAAGATATTCCATAGGCTTGGTATTGATCTGTTTGCTGATCGTTCCTACCAGATTTACAGAGGAGAAAAAGGCGTATTTGTCTGTTGTTTTTCCTGTTGCCAGATCTATCCCTGCCTCGATAGGGATACGCTGAGTGATCCCGAAATGCGTAAAAGAAGGCGGAATAGACGGATCTACAGGAATGAGCTCTTTAGAGCAAAGCTTAACGCACAGGCAGTATCCTACATTATTACGGCGGTCATCTTTTGTCTCTAAGGCAAAACGCTGTCCTTCATATTCTATGTGAAAGTATACATCCGGGCCGCTTGCAAACGGAGGAAGAACATCAGTTTCCACATTAATGACCGGGGACAGGAAGGTCTTTTTAAAATCGGCGGAAGTATAATAGATCTTAAAATGCCCGTTGCTGTCCGTGGTATTGCTGCCCAGTTCATCGTCTGTGATAAAATCGGCATCCATTGCAATGACCTTAATTCCGGCTAATGGTTTACCGGTTTTGCAATCTGTTAGTTTTCCACAGATAGTCCATACATCAAAATATTGTCCTTTGATCAGGCACCACCATTTGTCAGGAATGATATAGGAAAAGTCGGCAGTATATTCCTGCTGTTCTCCGGTGATCTCCCACTGAGGAGCAAAGGTAGTGATATGAAACTGTCTGGCTTTTCCCTTTTTAGGAGGCAAAGGAGGCTGGGGAACAGATCCGCAGTAAAAGTCTATTTCCAGTGCGGAACGGGAGTATTTTTCATCAATTTCCACAGAAAAAGCCCCGTTGACTTCTGTTTCTGTTTCTGCAACCAGCCTGCGATGCTTGGCATTGATCTCATCTTCCGTAACTTCTCTGAAGGTATCCTTTATTTCAGCGGATGAAACAGCTTCAATATTAGTTTCATTTTCAGGAAGGTAAATACGTACTTTTACCTGGCTAAGGTATTCTGAACAATCTCTGTCTCTGCACAAATAAGCAACAAGATTTCCTTTGATAATATAATTCATGGTTTTAGCAATTAGATTATGCCTACTCTTTAAGGTTTTCGGCTGTATCCTTTATTGATACCAAAGTTGAATATAACTATCAAAAAATCAACAAGTAAAATCACCGTTTCTTTCAGGTGTTTTTCCCTTTTTTTACAAAAAAACCGCTTCATCTGAAGCGGTGTATTTTATTTTTTTCGAGTGAACTTGATCTCCATTGTTTTGACCTCTTTCCCCGTTTTAGAGCCCGGGCCAAACATTTCAAGCTTTTGATTATTGTCATCAATGAATGTATAAATTTCCCTTACATCGCAGTCTTTACCCGGTCGGGAAGGATCTGTCATTTTACCTTTGAATTCAATAGCTTTTTTAGCCGCGTTCCATTCACCTTCCATATACATGATTCCGGTTCCCATATTATCGATCCAGGTGCTTATGAATTTCTTTTTGGCATTATCATAGCCTGTAATGCTCATCCCTTCAAAAGGCATTCCCATAAAATCTCCTTTGTGATTACTTATCTGATAACGGTTGTCAAACATCATTTTATTGGTGCATTCTGATGTGCTTTTAAGAGGCTGTCCGCCTTCTTCCATCCATGTTGTATTTTCACCGGTCCAGGTTCCGTCAGATTTTGCCAGCATTTTGTGCATATCTCCCGGGGTGGCAAATTCCATCCAGGCTTTTGTTGCTGTGGCAGAATCTACGGGCTTCCATTCAGAATCGGCTGCTATAGAGTCTGTTTTGTCCGTACTTTTTACATCGACCTTTACTTTGTCACAGGCAATAAATAAAAATGCCGTACATGCTGCGAAGAATAAGTTTTTCATAATAGTTTAGTTTTAAGTTAGTTATAATTAAAACTTAAAGGTAGGAAAATTTATTATGGCATGAATTATTTTTTAATGTTATAATTTATCAATCAAAAGCGTTAATTTTGTGTAATCATAACGCAAATTAAAATGCAGAATATTAAAGTTGCGGTAGACGCTGTTATTTTCGGATATTTTGATAAAAAAGATCTGCAGGTCCTGCTGATCAAAAGAAAAATTGATCCCTTCAAAGGAGGCTGGGCACTTCCGGGAGGTTTGGTTTTAGATGAAGAAAACCTGGATGATGCGGTAAAAAGGGAGCTGTATGAAGAGGCTGGCATAAAACCTGATTTTCTGGAACAGCTTTATACATTCGGGAATGTAGGGAGGGATCCAAGGAACAGGGTAGTTTCTGTCGCTTATCTGGGGCTGGTAAACCCATCCTATCATGAGCTCTTTGCCGATTCCGATGCAGAAGATGCCCAATGGTTCAGTGTGAACAAACTTCCAAAACCGGCTTTCGACCATCAGATTATTATAGACACTGCATTAAAAAGACTGCGTACCAAAATTCAGTATCAGCCGATCGGCTTCAATCTTCTCAATGAGGAATTTCCCTTTTCAGACCTTGAAAATCTTTATAAAACTATTGTGGGACAGGAAATAGACCGCAGGAACTTCCGTAAAAAGATTATGAGTTACGGACTTCTCAATGAAACCAATAATGTTAAGAAGGAAGGCAGCGGGAGGCCCGGCAAGCTCTTTACCTTCAATCAGGAGAAATATAAAAAGCTTGAAGAGCAGGGATTCTATTTCGAGATCAAATAAAACCTTTTGCTTTACCTCAAAAAGCCATAAAGGGTATTTGAATAGGATTGAACACTTTAGGCAGAGATCAATCAGGCTGCTTTATAATTTCATATGAAGTAAAATTCAGTATTCATCTTTCTTCATAGATGTTCTGAAATGAGATTCTTGATAAGAAGAAGGAATATTTTTCTATCTGTAAATCAATCAATTAAATATATTAGTGTAAAAAACACACAAATAAATTTGCACAGTAAAAAGATATTCATTTAAATTTGTGTAAAAATAACACAATTATGAAATACACACTTGAGAATATAATTAAAAGATTTCAGCAAGAAAAAGAAACTGAATTTCTGTTTTTCTGGGGACATACCGCAAAAGACGAAATCACAAAATCCTGCTTCAGCCAGTGGTTTACTTGTGAGTTTGAAGAAAACGGGATTTCCTATAAGACGGCAGAGCATTACATGATGGCAGGGAAGGCCAGATTATTTGATGATGATATAATATGTAATGAAATCCTAAAATCAAATGATCCTGATATGGTCAAGAAACTGGGAAGAAAGGTAAAGAATTTTGATAATCAGCTTTGGGATGAGCATAAATATGAAATTGTAAGAAAAGGAAATCTTTTAAAATTCTCACAGAATCAGAAGCTCAGGGATTTCCTTTTGTCTACAGAAAATAAGATCCTTGTAGAAGCCAGCCCGTATGATAAGGTATGGGGAATAGGAATGCTGGAAAATAATCCGAAAGCAGAAAATCCTCTCGAATGGAATGGTGAGAATCTCTTGGGATTTGCCCTGATGGAAGTAAGAGATGAATTGAAAAGATAAACCGAAAAACCAAAATAGGATCATGAAAAAAATAGACTTACACCCACAGGTATTTTTAATTGAAGATTTCCTGACCCATCCGGAATGTGAGAAATATCTGGTAATGTCTCAGGATAGGGTTTTTGAGGAGGCAAAGATCAATATGAATGGGAGGCAGCTCATGAATAAAGGGGTCAGAAATAACGACAGGCTTATGATCTTTGATGATCAACAGGCAATAGGCCTTTTTCAAAAAGCCTTTGATTTCCTGCCTCAGATTCACGAAAACTATCAGGTATCGGGTTTTAATGAAATGTTCAGGGTTTACAGATATTCTCCTGGACAACGATTCAAAATGCACAGGGACGGGAGCTTTATCAGAAGCGAGAGGGAAAAAAGTTTCTATACATTTCTGATCTACCTGAATGATAATTTTGAAGGCGGGGAAACAGAATTTGAAAACCTGTTCACAATAACTCCGAAAAAGGGCTCTGCATTGGTCTTCTATCATCCTTTAAGGCATGAGGGAAAGACCCTCATAAGCGGGACAAAGCATGTTTTACGAACAGATGTTATGTATACTGTAAAATAGCTTTGGAAGCGTCATGATAAACTATGCATCTTCAAATTAGTGTAAAAACAACACAAATAAATTTAAGAATATGAAAGGAGAATTAAAACCAAGATTCATAGAGTCATTGCAAAGGAATAATGACCGGATCAGGGAAGACCGCGCCAGTATAATAGGTGAAGATACCGAGCTGATATACAGACGATGCGTTGAAGATATTGAATTAAAAATAAAAAGACTGGAACGTGAACAAGAAGGTCTTATTGATATCAGCCCTTTAGATAAGAACAGCTTAACATTTGCTGATTTCCAGCCGGAAGCATTTGTTCAGAAAGATATGGAATTATCATTGATGATCAGGAATTTAAACATTCAGCTGGAAATTACAAGAAAAAGATTTGAATATTTATTTGGTAAAAAATTTTAGTTATGGGAAGTACAAGATACGATATGGATGCTCGTTTTGACAGAGCAAGAAAAATGGGTTATGCATCAAAAAGTGCAGGTGAGATTTTCACCCAGAATGCAAAAAGAATGGCACACGAATCTATGAATCCTAAAGGCATTTCTTTCAGGGAAGCAAGAGACTCATCCGTACATCCGAATTCGGTACCTGTTATTTTAGGACTGGATGTAACCGGAAGCATGGGACACATTCCTCACGAACTTATTAAGGAAGGCCTGCCAAAACTAATGGGCGGAATCATCCAGGGAGGTGTTCCGGATGCAGCACTTTTGTTTTTGGGGATCGGGGACCACGAGTGTGACGGCTATCCTTTACAGGTAGGGCAGTTTGAATCAGGAGATGAAGAACTGGATATGTGGCTTACAAGAACCTACATTGAGTCAGGCGGAGGCGGAAATGCAGGGGAAAGCTATCTTTTAGCGTGGTATTTTGCCGCCTTTCATACCAGAACCGATGCTTTTGAAAAAAGAAACCAGAAAGGATTGCTGTTTACAGTCGGTGACGAACCGTGCTTAAAAACACTTCCCGCCTCTGCCATCAGGGAGATCATGGGAACAGGCCAGCAAACCCACACCCATACTGAATTGCTGGAAGGAGCGAAAAAAAAATATGAAGTATATCACATCAGTGTTTTGCATTCAGAACAGGCACTCAGAGCAGATCGCGGCTGGAAAGAATTGCTGGGGCAAAACTGTTTATCCATAACAGACTACAGGGATGTTCCCAATGTGATCAAAGAAGTTGTTTGCAATAAATTTAAAGGTGAGACTCCGGGATTTGTGGATTTAGGAGGAACAGATAATATTCGAATGCTTTAAGTGATGAGAACCGCACAAATAGTTATAGGCTTAGGTTTTGGTGATGAGGGGAAAGGGATCACCACAGATTTTCTGGCGCATCAGAATCCTGAGTCTGTAGTAATCAGATTTTCAGGAGGGCAGCAGGCAGCACATACCGTGATGATTGATGATAAGAAACACGTTCATTCAAGCTTTGCAAGCGGGGCACTCCGCGGGCTGCCTTCTTATTTCACCGAGCATTGCACCATTCATCCTGTTTTTTTACTGAATGAAAGAGAAGAACTGAGAAAAAAGAACGGAAATGTAGAACTCCATATTCATCCGCTGGCAAAAGTAACGACACCTTTTGATGTGTGGCACAACAGGAAAAACACAAAAAACCTGGAGCATGGAACCTGCGGAAAAGGAATTGGTGCCACTATGAAAAGGCATGAAAGCCCATTTAAGCTATTCGCCGTTGATTTGATCGGGCCAAGATCTATGCTAATAGAAAAATTAAAAGGAATAGCCAATTATTACGGTTGTATTAAAGGCAATGAAATAGAGAATGAAATACACTATTTTATAGAAGCAATAGATCAAATAGACTGGAACATATCCGGTTACAGCTATCTGGAATCATTTGACAACCTTATTTTCGAAGGAAGCCAGGGTATTCTGCTGGACATGGATCATGGTGTATTTCCTCATGTAACCTATGCCAGCACTACCTCAAAAAATGCATATGAAATCTGTAAATTGCTGAAAATTGATCATATAGAAATGTATTATGTAACAAGAAGCTACCTCACACGCCACGGAAATGGATGGATGAGTAATGAAAAGGAGATCATATTAAAAAACAATGAAGAAGAAACATGCACTTTCAATGAATATCAGAAACAGCTTCGGCTAGGGGATTTGGATTATGATCTTTTAAACTATGCCTTGAAATTGGATGAAGCTTATATATTTGCCAGTAAGAAGAATTTGGTAGTAACCTGTATGGATCAGACAGATGAAAAATTTAAAACAGAAAAACTGAATACAAAATTTGATGCAGTTTATGGATCTTATTCTCCATATTCAAGAGATTTTGATAAAATGATGTAAAATATTGTAAAAACATAAGGATGAAAAAAATATATGTCTTTGGAAACGGAAACCTGTCGTGGGAAAAATTTCATGAGTTTTATCTCGATTTATTAAAAGATCTTGATCTTTCCGAATGTGAATTTATTATGGGAGACTTTTCAGGAACAGATACGATGATGATGGAATATTTAAAGGATAAATCTGAAAACGTAACCATAGTTCATATCGGAGAGAGACCCAGGTATTTTGTCAATACTTTTAGAACAAAAGCCCAGAGCTGGAAAACTTTAGGAGCCTTTAAATCCGACTCCGATAGGGATAACTATGCGATTTCAAACTGTACGCATTTTCTGGCAGTTGATTTTAATTCTGATGAGAAAAGAAAAAGCGGAACACTAAAGAACATTGAAAAGTGTCTGGCTTTGAATAAAACTAAACTTTGAACCATGAATACAAAAATACTATACAGACCCGTAGGAGAAAAAGAAATGTCTTTAATCATAGAAAGCAATTACAGGAAATTTCCGCCACGTTTGGAATGGCAGCCCATTTTTTATCCCGTTTTGGATGAAGGATATGCCTCAGAGATCGCGGAAAAGTGGAATACGAGGGATGAGTCCGGGAATTATCTGGGTTTTGTGACCCAGTTTGAAGTGAGGGAAGAAGAAGCGGATCAATATCCTTCTCAGAATGTAGGAGCAAAAAATCATAATGAATTGTGGGTGCCTTCAGAAAAGCTGGAAACTTTTAACCAGGCGATTGTAGGGAATATTAAAGTCGTTAAAGTATTCATAGGAGATCATTTTAAAGAGCCTTCAAATCCCGGTATAGAAAATTTAATGTCAAACATTAAAAAATTAACCATGACAAACAAAGGAATGGCAAAAGATACATTGGAGATCTTAGCGCAAAAATATTATATAAATACAGAAAACACAAAGGTTGATTTAGAGAAGGAACTTGAAACCTGCAAAAAAGAAACACGATTATTCATTTCAGAAGAACTTTCGGAATTAACGGACAATGAAATGTCTGAAACCCGTTTTGAAACTGAAATAGAAGTCTGGAACTGCAGTTCCTTACAAGCGATCTTAAGATTGGCTGAAGAAGAAGATCAGGAAAAAATAATGTGCCTGAATTTTGCATCGGCAAAAAACCCGGGCGGGGGTTTTATAAGCGGGGCGGAAGCTCAGGAAGAGAGTCTGGCTAGGACATCTGCCCTATATGCAACACAGCTGGAAGCAGAAAGTTTTTATAAAACACACCGTGGAATGAAATCCTGTTTTTATACAGACAGTATGATTTACAGCCCGAAAGTCCCGGTTTTCAGGAAAGATAAAGGAGAATTATTGACGAAGCCGGTGTTCTGTAACTTTATTACTTCTGCGGCAGTCAATGCAGGTGTTGTGAAACAACAGGAGCCGGAAAGAGTGAAGGAGATTTTCGGAGCGATGGATATAAGAATGGATAAAATGTTAGCTTTGGCTTTAAATCAGGGAAACGAAACCCTTATTTTAGGAGCCTGGGGATGCGGAGTTTTCAGGAATGATCCAAAAGAAATTGCTGAATTGTTCAGAAAGCATCTTCATGGGAAATATAAAAATAAATTTAAAAGAGTGGTTTTTGCAATCCTGACGAAGAAAGAAGAAATGTTGAAGTTATTTGAAGAAATAAAATGAAACTTAAGTTAAAGAAATATAAAGAACAACTACAGAATTGGCCTGAAAAAGGGCATCACATCATGGCTCAATATGATGAGGATAAGATTATTGTTTACCAGTCTTATCAAAAAGAAATTGGGGAATTTGCGGTTAATAATCAATATTTTGGGGGCAAATTCAGCATAGAAAGAATGACATGGATTAAGCCTAATTTCCTTTGGATGATGTATCGGAACGGATGGGGAACAAAAGAAAATCAGGAATGTGTTTTAGCCATTCATTTAAAATTAAAAGCATTTAAAAAGTATCTGGAAAATGCAGTATACTCGTCATATGGAGAAAAATTAGGAATTTCCAGAGAAGAATGGCAGGATCAGGTAAAAAAGTCTTCTGTAAGACTTCAATGGGATCCGGATCATGATCCCTTTGGGAACAAAATTGAAAGAAGGGCAATACAAATTGGATTGAGAAATGAATTTACCCGATCCTTTGCTAAGGAAGACATTATTTTAATAGAAGACATTACAGATTTCGTGAAAGAACAATATCAGCTAGTTTTGAAAGATGATCTGGAAAACTTACTTATTCCGGAAGAAAAACCGCTATTATTTAATGATGAAAATTTGAACAAAAAATTAAGACTGGATGAAACCAAAGGTTGAATTAATAAAAGGAGACATTACAAAAATCCATGCAGATGCTATTGTAAATGCTGCCAATTCTTCTTTACTCGGAGGAGGCGGTGTCGATGGAGCTATCCATCGGGCAGGAGGGCCAAAAATACTTGAAGAATGCCGGCAGATCAGAAATAAGCAGGGAAAATGTAAAACAGGGGAAGCAGTAGTAACAACGGCAGGAAACCTTCCTGCAAAATATGTTATTCATACAGTCGGGCCTATTTGGAATAATGATGAAAAAAAATGCTCAGAGCTCCTGGCCGGTTGTTATAAAAACTCATTAGAGCTTGCTGAAAGTCTTGGAGTAAAAACAATCGCCTTCCCAAACATAAGCACGGGGGTGTACAGGTTTCCAAAAGACCTGGCCGCTGAAATAGCCGTTCAGGAAGTAAAAAATTTTCAGACAGAAACTATTGAAAAAATAATTTTTGTTTGCTTTGATGAAGAAAATGAGAAGATTTACAAAAAACTATTAAATGAATAACAAATGAAAAAACTAACCATATTAAGCGGAGCAGGAATAAGTGCCGAAAGCGGAATACAAACCTTCCGGGACAGCAACGGCCTTTGGGAAAACCATAGCGTAACGGAAGTGGCAAGCCCACAGGGTTGGAGAAATAACAGGGAATTGGTATTGGAATTCTATAACCAGAGACGCCGCCAGCTTCATGAAGTTGAGCCTAATGATGCCCATAAGCTGCTGGCAGAACTGGAAAAATACTATGAAGTTCAGATCATTACCCAGAATATAGACGACCTCCACGAAAAAGCAGGGTCATCAAAAGTGTTACATCTGCACGGTGAACTCTTCAAATCATGCTCATGTAACAATAAAAATTTGATCTACGAGCAAAAAGAAGATATAAAGATAGGGGATAAAGCAGCAGACGGAGCACAGCTGAGACCATTTATTGTGTGGTTCGGAGAAGACGTTCCTTTAATGAAGGAAGCAGCCAGGCATGCAAAAGAAGCGGATATCTTCCTTGTAATAGGAACCTCTTTACAGGTGTATCCGGCTGCCGGACTCTTACAGGATATAAAAGATACCTGTCTATTAATCGTCATCAACCCGGATGACAGTATGGGCTATGGAAAAAGAGCTGTAGTGATGAAAGAAACAGCAACCACGGGCATGAAAATTTTATTTGATAAACTGGTAAATATGGCCTGATGGAAAATGTAGTAAAAGCCGGGATCTTTGGAGTTTGCATTGGCGATGCTCTGGGGGTTCCCGTTGAGTTCAGAAGCAGAGAACAGCTAAAACGTTCACCCGTTACAAAAATGAGAGCAATGGGAACACATCATCAGCCTGCAGGAACGTGGAGTGATGATGGCTCCCTGACTTTATGTCTAGCAGATAGTCTTTGCAAAGGATATGATCTGGAAGATATGGCTCTAAAGTTTTTACAATGGTACAATGCAGAAATCTGGACTCCTCACGGGAGGGTTTTTGACATTGGCATTGCAACATCTCAGGCTATTCATAGGATCAGCAGAGGTATTTCTCCTGCTTTATGCGGTGGAAGCTCAGAGTTCGATAACGGAAACGGTTCTTTAATGCGGATCATGCCATTATTATTTTATATTAAAGATTTCCCTATTGAGAAACGCTTTGATATTACAAAAGCTGTCTCTTCTATTACACATGCGCATATCCGCTCTACTTTAGCTTGTTTTATTTATTTAGAGTTGGCTTTGGAAATACTGAAAAGAAAAGATAAATGGGAAGCCTACAGGACAATGCAGAAAACAGTTAGGGAATTTTTAGACCATAATCCTGTTTGCTCTCAGAATGAAATGGATAAATTCCACCGGATTTTAGAATTAAAAATAGGTGAATATGATTTGGCTCCGTTACATACATTACAGGAAGAGGAAATAAGCTCTTCCGGCTATGTTCTTCACAGCCTAGAAGCCTCATTATGGTGTTTCCTGAATACAGAAAGTTATTCCGAAGCTGTTTTGAAGGCAGTTAATCTGGGAGAAGATACCGATACAACAGGAGCCATCACCGGCGGAATTGCAGGAATTTATTACGGATTTGATCATATTCCTCAGGAATGGATTTCCGAACTTGTGAGGAAGGACGATATTGAAAGACTTTGTGAAAAACTGCAACATAAACTTTTAAATAATTAGAAGTATGATAGGAATGTTAATAAGGCTTTTGTTTGGAGAAAATAAACATCAGCATGATAAACCGGAAGAGAATGATTTGAACGAGCCGTTGCAGGAGTGTCAACAAAATATAGAAGTGAGCAGATACCTGGAACTATCAAACTGTCAGGTTTTTTATTCAGAAGACTATTCATTCAGAACACCAGACGAAGTCCTAAAATATATTGCCTATAAAACCATAATCTGGGTTGATTATAAAAATTATCTGCTGGGCTTTTCCAATAAAAAAAGGACTTTATTATTTAAAGCAGCAAATATAAAAAACTTTGAAATTGAAAATATCCTTCCGGCCAGAGGAAATGGTTGCAGCTATCTTGCCATCCGGCTGCTGCATGAAGGAAGGCAGATACAGCTATCCATATCCGGACCCAAAGATTTCGATATCTATGCAGAGGAAATCTTTAATATGACAGGGATCGAAGTCGTTTTTGCCCCGGAATATTATGATTGTTAAAATATAGAATAGAAAGGCATGATATTTTGAAACACCTATGCATTATTGTAAAATGCTTTAAGATAGCAATATGGAAACATTAGTCTATGAAAATCTTTGATTTTCCTCTTATGTGAGCTTTTTTGCAAACATTAATTATCGAGCTTATATGTCCTAAAGTGTATTTAAAATAAAAATTTAAACAGATCGAGAACATGAATGAAACAGAAAAGAAAAAAATAAGCAAATTCCTGAGCCTTATCCTGAGGCATCAGCCGGAAACCATAAATCTGCACCTGGATGAAAACGGATGGGCAGACGTAGTGGAGCTGATGGGGAAATGTGCTAAAAAGAGAATATATTTTACCCTTGAAGAATTAGATGAGGTCGTAGAGACCAATAACAAAAAGCGGTTTGCTTTTAATGGAGAGAAAACCATGATCAGGGCAAGCCAGGGACATTCCATTGATGTTGATTTGTCTCTGGCAGCACTGCAGCCTCCGGAATTTCTTTATCATGGTACGGCAGAAGCCAATATCCCTTCCATTTTGGAAAAAGGAATTGAAAAAAGAAGCCGGCAACACGTCCATTTAAGCAGTGATAAAGAAACTGCAACTAAGGTAGGAATGCGACATGGAAAACCTGTTAACCTCACCGTAAGGACAGGAGCGATGTTTGAAGAAGGAATGAAGTTCTATCTTTCCGAGAACGGAGTCTGGCTGACGGATTTTGTGGAGGTAAAGTATATTTCGAAATAAAAAATGAAAAGAACATTAGTAGTAGGAGACATTCACGGTGGGTATAGAGCTCTTGAGCAGCTCTTGGATAAGGCAAAAGTTACCCAAGACGATAAGCTGATCTTTTTAGGAGATTATGTAGACGGATGGAGTGAGTCTTCCCGGGTAATACAATTTTTGATCGGGCTTTCCGAAAAACAGGAATGCATTTTCATCAAAGGAAATCATGATGCATGGTGCGAAGACTGGCTTTCCTTCGGGAAAGGAGAAGAGGTGTGGCTTTTCAATGGAGGGAAAAGCACGGTCGACAGCTATTCAGAATATTCTTTAGAAAATATGGAAATACACCTGGAATTTTTCCAAAGAATGAAAAACTATTATACAGATGAGGAAAACCGGCTGTTCATTCATGCCGGATACTCTTCCATGCACGGCCCGGAAAAAGAAATGTACTCCAGCAACTACCGGTGGGATAGGACCCTGTGGGAAACTGCAGTTGCTATGGATAAAAAGTTGTCTAAAAATTCAGAACTATATCCAAAAAGATTACTTCTTTATCAAGAGATCTTTATCGGACATACCCCTACACTGCATTTGGGCATAACATCACCATTAAATAAAGCCAACATCTGGAATATGGACACAGGAGCTGCTTTCACAGGCTCCCTGTCAATGATGGATGTGGAGACTAAAGAATTTTGGCAGAGTGACCCGCTTCCTGCCTTATATCCCGGTGAAATAGGTAGAAATGGAATGTAAAACCATAAAAATTCAATCCTGAATTTATTCAGGCTTCCTCATTCGGGCATCATTTCAAAATTGTAATTTTAAAACTTAAAATTTTGCCTCAATGAAACTGAAATATCTATTACTCTTCCTGAATATTTCGCTGCTTATTGCCCAAAAGCCCTTTCAGGCACCTTTCGAAAAAGGAAATGGAAACCAAACGGCTACCTATGATGAAATGAATGCTTATTATCAGGAACTTTCCGGGAGCTTCAATACCATTCAGTACCTTAAGAAAGGAGAAGATGACAATGGAAAGCCCATTTATGTGGTAATTTATAATCCTTTTCCTGAAAAAGATCTGGAAAAGCTCAGAAGGGACAAAGCGGTTCTTTTTGTCAATAACGGGATCCATCCCGGAGAACCGGATGGGATAGATGCCACCATGATGCTGATGCGTGATCTGGCTACAGGAAAAGTAAAAACACCCCGAAACTTTATCGTGGCTGCCATTGCAGCATATAATGTAGGCGGAATGCTGAACCGGGGATCTTTTTCCAGGGCCAATCAAAACGGGCCGGAGCAATACGGATTCAGGGGAAACGCAAGGAATCTTGATCTGAACAGGGACTTCATCAAAGCAGATTCCAAAAATGCCAGAAGTTTCCAGGAGATCTATCACTGGCTGAAGCCGGATGTCTTTATTGATAATCACGTAAGCAACGGGGCAGATTATCAGTATACATTCACCTATATCTCAACATTTAAAGAAAGGTTGGGAGATGTTTTGGGAGAATATTTTCATAAAGATTATCAGGTGAAAAATCTTCATGATCTAAAAGAATTGGGCTATGAAAGTACTCCTTATGTGAACATTCACGGAGATGTTCCGGAGATTGGTTTTGCTGCCTTTGAAGATTCACCCAGATATTCCACGGGGTACACTTCTTTGTTCAATACTTTGGGCACTGTGCCTGAAACGCATATGCTGAAACCTTATGACAAAAGGGTGGATGCCACCTACAAATATATGCTTGTCAATCTCCGCAATCTGGATCGGGAATACAAAAAAATAAAAGAACTGCGCCTTAAAAACCTGCAGCAGTATCAGGCAGGAAAGCAATACGGAATCCGTTGGAAAATAGACTCCACACAGTTTGCCACAATGGATTTTAAAGGATACGAAGGGAAATATAAACCGAGTGAAATTTCAGGGAAACCCAGACTATACTACGACAGGAATAAGCCCTTTACCAAAAAGATAAAACTGTTTACAACAGCAGTGCCCACGGGATATATTACCATCCCCCGGTATTATGTGATTCCCCGGTCACAGCACAAAGTCATAGAAGAATTTAAACGAAATCATATTCAGATGGAGCCTCTTCAGAAGGACAGTATTATTTCCGTTGAGTCATACAGGATCAGGAGCTTCGAAACTGTTAAAAACCCTTATGAAGGACACTATCTTCATTATGAAACTACCGTTGACAGAGCAATGAAGAAGATCACTTTTTCTACAGGAGATTACCTGGTTCCAACCCATCAGGATGGAGTAAAATATATCATTGAAACGCTGGAACCGGAGGCATTGGATTCTTTTTTCAACTGGAACTTTTTTGACGGTATTTTAAGTCAGAAAGAATATTTTTCAGCCTATATTTTTGAAGATACCGCTTCCGAACTGCTAAAAAAAGATCAAAAACTGAAAGATGCTTTTGAAGCAAAAAAATCATCCGATAAAAAATTTGCTGATGACGGAGATGCCCAATTAGACTGGATCTACAGGCAATCGCCATGGTTTGAAGAAAAAACATTCCGGCAGTATCCGGTCTTCAGGGTTTTATAAACAACTGATAATCAGTTAAAATTACAGTGTTTTTCCCCTGCCTGTTTGGGGGATTATCCTGAAGAATATTTATTATTTTAGGGCTAGCTTCGTTGTATAAAACCATAAAAACAACGATCATGGCAACTAAAAAGCATTTTTTCATTTCATTGGAAGGTGTTGACCTTACCGATGCACAGTTGAAGAATATTGACAAAGGTATTCAAAACGTTGTACTTTCTGAACTTTCAAAAATTGACAACAGCCAGTCTTTTGCAGCACAGAGAGATTTTAAGGGGCTCGTAAAACCCCTCAGAATTAAAGACTGGTTCCCGTGGGGAATCATTATTTTCAAACCGGGAATAGATATCCAGTCACAGATTAAAGACCTGCAGTCTCAAATTAAAGGTTATGGAGGCTGATATAAATCCTTCAAAAAAGCTGTGTCCCAGTTATATTGGAAAAGCCGGGGCACAACTTTTCGGAGTGGTAAACAAAGACGGCAAAGTACAGTTCATTACCCCGCTTACCGTCACCGAAGAGTTCCTTGCACTTAACGAAGGAAAGAACAACCTTGAGCAGAGATTCCGTTTTATGGGAAAATGTGTGGAAAAGGGTTGTGCACAATGGAGCAGTGAGGAATCTAAGTGCACCTTGTCCCACAAAGTCCAGGACCTAGATATTAAATATAAAAATACAGAATTGCTCCCTTGTCCGATACGCAACAATTGCAGATGGTTTTTCCAGGACGGAAAAGAAGCCTGCTTTTCATGCAATGAGGTCATCAGAAATATGGAAGAACTCCTGCTACAGGAAGGATAAAACAAAAAGGTGTGATATATTTATGATACCACAGCCTTTTTTAATGAAAATAATATTTTTTACTTAGGAAGTCCCCTTTTCAGTGCAGCATTGGCTCTTTTGACTGCTATGCCTTCCTTCCAGTCCATGTATTTCTTTTTGAACTGTGTTTTCATAATATCGTCGAACTTACGCTGTACCGTAAGATTCCATAAAGAGTGAGCTTTTACGGCCCAGGATTTATCCCATGCCCTTAAAGAAATGGAGAAACTTCCGTCCAGATACTTCATCCAGTGCCACCACCCGGTCGGCATGAATAACGTGTCCCCATGTTCCAGGTAGCATTCAATACCTTCTACGCCGTCCAGAGCGGGGAATTTTGTAAAATCAGGGTTTTCAATATCATAATCCTCCAGTGCATAAGTTGCATACGGAAGCTGATACAACCTTTCTTTCCATTTATAATCGAAGAGAAGGACATGTTTTCTTCCGTTAAAATGAGTATGGAAAATATGGGCCATGTCAATATCATAATGAAGAAAAGTTACAGAGCCCTTTCCTCCGAAGAACATAGACGGGTATTTATCCAGAAAACCACCCATTAAATCTTTAGGTGAAATATAATCTTCCAGTAATTTATTAGCGTGCTTTATGGGGTCGAAGAAGAAAATTCTCAGGTCCGTTGGTTCCCTTTGAATCAGGTCAATATAATCTCCAAACTTCATTTTCATAGCAGAAGCATTGATGGGAGCTGCGGGATCAGCTTTTGAACTATCATATAGCGGAACTTCCACATCTCCCACAACCTCCTTCACATATTCCATTGTCCATTTCTGATAAGCCGGCCATTTTTTTGCCATATTTTTAATAACAAGAGGCCTTCTCGGCTTAAGATATTTTTCGTAGAATTCTTCTTTGGTAATATCATCTACAATATCTATAGGCTTTAAAATAATTCCCATTCTATAAATTTTATGTTACAAAATTATTAAATAAATATATATGAAGACCTGTTTAAATTTTTTTTAATCTATGATTGATATTAGCAATTTAAATATTTAGACTAAATAAACTCTAAGTACAATACGGAGATTAGCTTGATTCTTATAAAACAAAACTCCTGTAAAGAATATTACACGGGAATTCTTTCATGGCGCTTTATTCCCAAAAGAAAAATTTTATAAAAAAACATCACTGCTTTTATAGTGATACAGCATGTTTTAACCTTTATTTGGAAAATAGATCTTTATAGAAGTGTAACAAACAAAAACAAACAATAACTAATAAGCCAAATAATGAACTATGAAAAAGAATATTTTTTTCTTCCTGATGATTTTTTTCTCTGTGCTGTCTTTTGCGCAGAAAACAGTTTCGGGAAAAATTACTGATGAAGACGGGATAGCCATTCCAAGTGCCAGTGTAACCATTGAAGAACCGGGAAAAGATGCAATTTTGGCTTATGGGATAACGAATTCCAAAGGAGAATATAAAGTTACCTTTACCTCTGCAGAATCTAATGTAGACTTGAAAGTAAAGGCATTTAACCAAAAACCTTTAACAAAACAGATCAGCAACAGTGATCAGAATCTGAGCTTTAAAATGCAGTCCGAAGCTACGGAGATAAAAGAAGTTCAGCTTAAAACAAAAATGATCACTGCCAGAGGCGATACCATTTCGTACGACCTTAAGGCTTTTGACAGTAAAAACGACAGGACCCTTGCAGACGTTATGAAGAAAATTCCAGGGGTAGAGGTGAATGCGGACGGAACCATCCTCTATCAGGGAAATGCCATCAATAAATTCTATGTCAACGGAAAAGACCTTATGGAAGGAGGCTATGGAACGATCAACAATTCCCTGCCTAAAGATGCCGTTCAGAGAGTTGAAGTACTTGAAAACCACCAGCCCGTAAAGATCCTTCAGGATAAAGTTCCTTCAGATCAGGCGGCGATCAATATCAAGTTGAAAAAATCAGTTACCATGACCGGACGCGGGGAAGTAGGAAGCGGTTTCGGAGACCCATGGCTTTGGAATGTGAAACTGACCCCAATGTTCTTCGGGCAGAAAAGCCAGTGGGTAGTCAATTACAAAACCAATAATATGGGTGAGCAGGTGGAAAATGAAGGGAATATTCTGGCTTTCGGGAACAGATTCGAAGGAAGAAGGATCAATGCGGCACAAAATGACTGGCTGAATGTAGAAAATGCAGATGTACCTAATCTTCCTGTGAAAAGATATTTAATGAACAATGTTCATTATGTTTCGGCAAACTATCTCACCAATATCGATAAGAAAAAAGAGTGGGAACTTAAAGCCAACGCCAATTACACTAATAATGCTGTAGAAAGGGAATCTTACCGTCAGACAGATTATTTTGCAACATCTGACGAGGCAGCATCAAGGGTGACTCAGAATATTTTTAATCAATTTTATACCAATAAAGCAAAAGGAGAATTGATCTTTACCAAAAACGCGAAAAAAGGATTTTTTAAAAATACAACCAGTTTTTCACAATTCTGGAATGCAGACAGAGCAATTGCAGACAGGACGGATCCTTTGGGCAGCAGGCATGGAGAAGAATCAGTGGACTCACCCACCAGTTCTTTCCAGAACTCATTGAGTACGATTATTCCATGGAAAGAAAAAATGTTTAATGTTCAGTCTTTCATTAATTATCAGAATGACAGACAGACCTTAGATGTTACACCAGCCTCATATCTGAAGCTTCCTGGTTTTAATCCGGGTAATAATGCAGAAACCGTGAGACAGAACTTTAGAATGAAAACTTTTGAAGCCAATCATTCAGCAAATATAGGTTTCTCTAAAAAAGGATGGACATTTACCCCTGAGATCGGATTCAATTTTAAAAGGACAAGCCTCAATTCAGATCTTACCAATTTACAGAACGGGCAGTATTTCGGATATGGCGAAGAATTTAATAATGATCTTACCTATTCCACGGCAGTACCTTATGCAAGTGTAGGAGTCAATTATAAAAATGATGCATGGATGATCTATGCCAACCTTCCGGTAAATTCTAATAACATCAAGGCAGATGATCCTGTCAGAAATGTTTCCAAATCTGTGAACAAGGTTACCTTTGAACCGAATATTTTTGCACAATATACCTTTGCTTCTTTTTGGAAAGCTTCGGTAAGCGGAAATATAAATAATAATTTCGGGGAAGTTAATTCTGCGTATGCCGGTTACCTGATGACATCTCCAAGCGGGTTGTATGCTATGGATGTAGAAAACCCTATTCCACAGAATAATACAAAATCAGCAGGAACAAGACTGGAATACAGAAACCCATTGAATAATTTATTCTTTAACGTTAACTATCGCTATAGCGACACCAAAAGAAACCTTATTTCTTCTCCTACCAGAAATACTTCAGGTTTTACCATTATCGGGTATAGAGAAGAAGAAAATCATGCATTAAGCAACGCATACAGTGCGGAAGTAGGAAAATATTTCCCGAAATTCAAGACCAACGCTTCCGTAACCTATGGTAATAATACCTCCAAATCGGATGCTTATCAGAATGATGACGCTTATAACAGCAAAAACAACACTCAGTCATACGGATTTAAATTCAACAATACCTATTTCGATTGGATGAGTATAGATTATAATGCGAGCATCTCCAGAACAAAGCAAACCAGCAGAAGCCTTAGAGCGGAGTTGAACAATGAAAATTCAAGAAAAGGATTTACCCACAACCTGGGAGTATTCTTCTACCCGGTAGAAAATCATACGATCGGATTTAACTGGGATCAGGTAAACACGAACTCAGGACTGAATAAATACAACAATGCATTTTATGACGTATCCTATCAGTTCAGCTGGGCCAAGAAAAACGTTGATTTTGAGCTAAAATGGATGAATATTGCCAATAAAAAAGTGTTTGAAACCTATGATATCAATCCACAAAGTATCTCTTATACAAGAATACAGCTCCGGCCAAGCCAGGTTATGCTAACCGTAAAATTCAACTTTAAATAAATCAGAAAACCAATCCTCAGGATTGGTTTTCTGATTCCTGTATTTTATTCTGCTCAGAAAAAGGATGATCTGCAGAAGGATTGTACTCTCATGTAAAGCGATCTCATAATTGTACGGGATCTCAAAAAATATAAATTATCTGTAAGGATTCAAATCGTACTAAATATCAAATACATAAAAATAATTTGAGAACAAAAATTCTGAACAGAATAAAATAAAGCAAAAAAATCTGTAACAAAATAGCCAAAGTAATAACTAATTAGTAAACATTTTTAAAATGAAAAAACTCTTTTCAGTATTTTTTATTGCCCTTTTCGTCTTTGCCAATGCGCAGGATAAAGAGGAATCAAAAGAAACAGCAAACCGTTTCTTTTATGAATTAACTTTTAAGCCCAAAAAAGATTCTACCAAACTTGAAAAAGTAATGACCGTTCTGGATGTTACAAAGGATAAATCTATTTACAGAGACTACACAGTTATCGCACAGGACTCCATTATAAAAGTTGAAGTAGAGGCCATGCAAAAATCAGGGACATTCAAAGACCTGTCAAAAACGATCAGAATGCCAAAATTCTCAGAAAAGATCGATAAATTTTATCCGGACATGAAAGTTCAGTATGTTGAAAGGATCGCCAACGGATTTACTCCGGTAAATATCGCCTATACCGAAAACCTGAAATTTGACTGGAAGATCTCGAACGAGAAAGAAAAAATAGGAGCCTATACCGCTCAGAAAGCCACTACGGAATTCGGAGGCAGACAATGGACGGCCTGGTTTACTACAGACCTGCCTTTCCAGGACGGCCCTTATAAGTTTTCAGGACTTCCGGGACTTATCGTGAAAATTGAAGATGCAGATAAAAACTATTCCTGGGTGCTTCAGGGAAATAAGAAAGTGGCCAATTGGGAAGAACTGTCTTATGCAGAAAAAATCTCCGGAATGAACCTTAAGGTTACCGAAGTTTCAAGAGAAAAATTCAATAAAACCTTCAATGATTTCAAAAAAGATCCTTTAGCTTCGGCAAGGCCGTACTTAAAGCCTGAGATGATGTCTCAGAAAATGCCGGGAAGCGATATCACCGTAGGAGAAATGATCAAAAATCAGGAAAAAATGTATAAGGACTTTTATGGTGCCGTTGACAATCCTGTAGAGAAAACCCAGCCTGCCCCGGAAAAGAAGAAAAAATAGCTTCATATCAACTAAATTATATTTTGATAAACCCAAATGTATCAGTGCATTTGGGTTTATTTTTTAGAAAGGCCCGGTTATTTAGATTAAATTTAAATAGCGTATATTTGCATTCACAAAAAACAGTTTTGAAAGAAAAGAATTTACATAAACTGAGCGGATTTCCAAAGAACAAAATGGGAAAGATACTGGGGTATGATAATGACAGCCTGAAAATGCCCAATAAGATCATAGAGATGGGCCTCCTGCCGGAGACTGTTTTCAGAATACTTTATCAGGCGCCATTTAACGGGCCTATGTATGTAGAGTTTGGGGAGGAAAAAAGCCGCATCGCTCTTCGTGAAGAAGAGGGAGATTATATCATTGTTGAAGAACTGAATTGATGCAGGAAAATAAGAAAAAACAAGTCCTTTTGGTCGGAAATCCGAATGTCGGAAAATCCACGGTTTTCAATACCCTATGTAATAAAAAACAGAAAACAGGGAACTATGCCGGTGTTACCGTTGCGAGCCATTCCGGGAACTATGTCTATAAAAATGAAGAAGTTGAGGTAGTTGATCTGCCCGGGTCATACAGTATTTATCCAAGTTCTGAGGACGAAGCTATTTTTTCTAAATTTCTTATTGAAGAACAGAAAAATTATTCAGGAGTTATTTATATCCTAGAAGCATTAAGTTTAAAACGCGGGTTGCTGCTTTTTCAGCAGATCCAGGATTTGGGAATTCCGATGATCTTAGTCGTTAATCAGATCGATCAGGCAGAAAGAAGAGGAATTAATATAGATATCCGGAAATTTTCTGAAGCGGGTGGTATTAAAATTATTCAGACCAATGCCAAAGAACATTTAGGAATAGATGAAATAAGAGAAGCCGTATTCAACAATGAATTTGTAAAAACAGATCAGATTTCATTCGATACACCGAATGAGTATAAAGATTTTCTTCAGAAATTTGCGGCTCATAAAGGGATCGACAATCCCTATCAGGCATGGATGGCCATTTTTTCGGGTATGGAACCGGGGAGAATAGAATCCATACACGAGCTGATGAATACCCCTGAAGCTAAAAGTATGGTTCCGAAAAGATTACAGGTTCAGGAAACCGTAAGGAGATATCAGAATGTAGACAGGATCTTAGCGGATGTTATTTCTAAAAAGCCTCAATTCAAAGAACTTCTGACGGAAAAACTGGATAAGATACTGGTTCATAAATTCTGGGGATACGTGGTTTTTCTGGGAGTTTTGCTTATCATATTTCAAAGCGTCTTCTTCCTAGCAGAATATCCGATGAACTGGATCGATGAGTTCTTTGCCTGGTTCTCTGCTTTTGCAGGAGAGCATTTGCCGGAAGGGCCGGTCAATTCATTAATTTCTAATGGGATCGTTCCGGGATTAGGAGGAATTATTGTTTTTGCACCGCAGATCGGGATTCTTCTGTATTTTTTATACCTGCTGGAAGACTCTGGGTATATGGCAAGAGTTATTTTTCTGATGGACAGATTTCTGCGGCCTTTCGGGCTGAATGGAAAAAGTATTGTCCCATTGGTTTCCGGGACAGCCTGTGCAATTCCCGCTATCATGTCAACAAGGAATATTGAAAACGTCAAAGAAAGACTATTGACCATTCTGGTAACACCTTTCATGACCTGTTCCGCAAGGCTTCCGGTTTACAGCATTATCATCGGGCTGATCATTTCAGAAGGAACCTTTTTAGGAATAAAATATAAAGCTTTGGTTTTATTGGGAATGTATTTACTGGGATTTTTGGTGGCTCTGTTTTCAGCCGCAATTCTTAATAAATTCATTAAAAATAAAGGAAAAACATACCTGGTAATGGATCTGCCTACTTACAAAAAACCACTTTTTGGCTATGATCTCAAAATGGTTTTGGGAAAAGTATGGGATTTTATCACTGGAGCCGGGAAAATTATTTTTATTGTAAGTATCATTATCTGGTTCCTGAGTTATTTCGGACCTAAGCAAACCCCGGAACAGTTCGTTGCAACCGATGTAAAGCTTGAGCAGTCTTACCTGGCAAAAATGGGAAAGACCATAGAACCGATAATAGAACCTCTGGGTTACGATTGGAAAATGGGCGTTGGGATCCTTACCAGTTTTGTGGCGAGAGAGGTTTTCGTTGGAACTATGTCAACACTGTACAGCCTGGATGATGATGCCCCTGAAATGAAAGTGATCGATAAAATGAGGCATGATGTAAAACCGGATGGAACAAAGGTTTTTAATTTTGCAACAGGAATTTCGGTTCTTTTATTTTATGCATTTGCCATGCAGTGCGTCTCTACACTGGCAGTTGTTTACAGGGAGACCAAAAGCTGGAAATGGACTGCTTTTCAGATGATCATGATGACTGGTTTGGCATATTTTGTGTCTATGTTTGCTTATCAAATATTAAAATAATGAGCACATCATTAATCTTTCAATATATACTTATACTCCTTATTGTGGCATTAGCCTGCTATTCTTTATTCAGGATGATCAGGAAAAACTTTGCTCCTAAGAAGTTCAGCTCAAAAAGAACCCATTGTGATAAAGACTGCGGATGTTCATAAGAAAGGATATTTCCTGTGGAAAACTAATAATTTTTAAAATTCATATTTTATTTATTTTTGTATTATACAAAACACAGATAATATGAAAAGAGAATTAATAGAGGACCTTTTTTTGAAATTCGAAAATGCCTCACATTTATATAAAGACATTGAATGTTGGAGTGCAAGAGACTTACAGGAAATTCTCAATTATACAAAATGGGACAACTTTTTAAAGGTTATTGAAAAAGCTAAAAAAGCTTGTGAAAATGTTGGAGAAGATTCCAAAAACCATTTTGCCGATATCGGGAAAATGGTCTTACTTGGAAGTGGCTCTGAAAGAGAAATATCAGATATAGCTTTAACTCGGTATGGGTGTTATTTAATTGCTCAGAACGGAGATTCATCAAAACCTGAAATTGCTTTTGCCCAAACCTATTTTGCTGTTCAAACAAGAAAACAAGAAATTATTGAAAAAAGATTGTTAGATGTTGAAAGGATAACTGCAAGAGAAAAATTATCAAAAGCTGAGAAAAAACTTTCGGGAATCATATATGAAAGAGGAGTTGATGATAAAAGCTTTTCAATAATTCGGTCAAAAGGAGATCAGGCTTTGTTTGGAGGCTATACAACAAATGAAATGAAGAAAAAAATGGGAGTTCCACAAAGTCGGCCACTTGCAGATTTTCTTCCTACATTAACAATTAAAGCAAAAGATTTTGCGACGGAATTAACCAGTCATAATGTTGTTGAAAAAGACTTAAATGGAGATTCTCAAATTACTAATGAGCATATTGAAAATAATTTAGCAGTAAGAAAAATGTTAGGAGAAAGAGGAATAAAGCCTGAAAGCCTTCCGGCACTAGAAGATATCAAAAAAGTCCAGCGAAAACTGGAAGGTGAAGAAAAGAAAATTTTAAAGCAAACAAAGAAAAAATAAAATGTCATTAATAAAAAGTATTTCAGGGATCCGGGGCACAATCGGCGGAAAAGTAAATGATAACTTAACCCCGCTTGATGTGGTGAAATTTGCTTCGGCATTCGGAACATGGCTTCAGAACAATAAAAATAAAAAAGATTTAACGCTTGTGATCGGGAGAGATGCAAGGATTTCAGGGCAAATGGTTTCATCCCTGGTTACGGCAACATTACAGGGATTGGGGATCAATGTGGTAGATCTGGGGCTTTCCACAACACCTACCGTTGAGGTTATGGTACCAGAACTGAATGCAGACGGCGGAATTATCCTTACTGCTTCCCACAACCCCAAACAATGGAATGCCCTTAAATTGTTAAATGATAAAGGAGAGTTCATTAACGGGGAAAACGGGGCTGAGGTTCTGGCTTTGGCAGAAAATGAAAACTTCAATTATGCAGAAGTGGATGATCTGGGTTCCTATGAGACAAGAGAAGACGCCTTTGATATCCATATTCAAAAGATCCTTGATCTGCCGATGGTAGATGTTGAGGCCATTAAAGCGAAGAAATTTAAAGTGGTTTTAGACGCCGTGAATTCTACAGGAGGTATTGCGATACCTATGCTGCTGGATAAGCTTGGTTGTGAAACCGTAAAATTATATTGTGAGCCAAACGGTCATTTTCCTCATAATCCGGAGCCTTTAAAAGAACATTTGGGAGATATCTGCGAATTGGTTAAAAAGGAAAAAGCAGACTTTGGAGTTGTTGTAGACCCGGATGTTGACAGGCTCGCTTTGATCGATGAGAAAGGAGAAATGTTCGGGGAAGAATATACCCTGGTTGCAGTTGCCGATTATTTGTTGAAAAATAAGAAAGGGGCTGCCATTTCAAACCTTTCTTCAAGCCGGGCATTGAGAGACGTAGCGCAGGCCCATGATTCAGAATATTTTGCAAGCGCAGTTGGAGAAGTAAATGTGGTTACCTTAATGAAAGAGAAAAATGCCGTGATAGGAGGAGAAGGGAACGGAGGAATCATTTATCCAGACCTTCACTACGGAAGAGATTCTCTGGTAGGCGTAGCACTGTTTTTAACCCATCTTGCAAAGGAAAATAAAACGGTTTCCGAACTTAGAGCTGGATATCCGGCCTATTTTATGGGCAAAAAGAAGATAGAGCTTACTCCGGAGATTAATGTAGACGAGCTTTTAACCAAAATGGAAAAAGAATATCAAAATGAAGAGGTTTCTACGGTAGACGGAGTTAAGATAGATTTTGAAAACAATTGGGTTCACCTCAGAAAGTCTAATACGGAACCGATTATCAGAATTTATACAGAGGCAAAATCTCAGGAAGAAGCCGATAAGCTGGGTGATGAAATGATCACAAAAATCAGAAGCCTGATTTAATAAAAAAATGAAGAGGCCATATGATTTTATTGTAAAATAAATCCATAGGAGGGGGTTAAAATAAATTAAACTTTATCCCCGGAATTGCCTCAAAAAATTAAGACGAATTTCATTCATTTTAAAAAGAATTATTATTAACTTTATAGTACTAAGATTTTCAGAACCGAGTATTTGTATATCTCATATCTCAAGTCTTAAATCTTAAACTTGTATATATTGGAAGAGTATTTTGGAAATGAACTTGTAAAAAAGTTCGAGGAAATGATGGAAAATAATGATGAATTCTACTTTGACACAGAAGAGTTGGAAGACATTATTGTTTATTATCTGGAGCTGGGAGATTTTAACTATGCAGACAATGCAGTTAACTATGGCCTTAAGCTTCATCCCAATTCTTTGGACATCAAGATCAAAAAACTTGAAGTCCTGCTGGAATGGGAAGAGTATAATACCGCAAAAGAGCTTATTGATGAGCTGAAGGCTTCATCTATGGAGAATACAGACTTTCTGGTATGCTATGCGAAGTATTATTCGAACCTGGGAAACCCCAGAAAATCCATTGACATCTGTAAAAAAGCACTTGAGCTGAAAGAAGAAGAAAACTTCCTTCATAACTTTATTGCGGATGAATATGTGAACCTGGGAGATCCTTTTAACGCTCTTAAACACTACAGAAAAGCACTGAAAGAAGATCCAACGGATGAATACGCACTGGAAAACTGTATGATCTGCTTTAGCGACCTGAATAAGAGCGAGGAGGCAATAGCCTTTCTTAATGAATATTTAGATGAATTTCCCTATTCCGAAACCGCCTGGTTCGAATACGGACAGTTCTACTTCAACAAAAAGAACTATGAAGAAGCTATAAAAGGGTATGACTATTTGCTGGCAATTAATTCAAGTTCTGTGGGGGTGTATGCAAATAAAGCGGCATGCTATGAAGCTTTGGGGCAATACAAAAAAGCCATAGAAGTATATGAAGAAATGCTTGAGCTGGAATACACAAAAGCATTCACCTTTTATAAAATAGGATTGTGCCATAAAGCATTGAAGCAGCCTATTGTTGCTCTGAACTCATTCCAGAAATCCCTGAGGGAAGACCCCCAGTTCTATCTTTCGATGATGGAGCAGTCTTACCTGTATGAGGAAATGGGCGGAATGACAGAGGCGCTGTACTTTGCAAAAGAAGCAACCTTACTGAATGAAAATAATCTTGATTATCAAAAGAGGCTTGCATTTTTATTCATAGACTCAGGTAAATTTGAGGAAAGCCTTGCCTGTCTGAAGAAATTGGTTGATGCCGAACCATCAAGATTTTATAACTGGTATGCCTATTCGGAGGTATTAATGCTTCTGGGAGAGTATGAAGAAGCCGTTACTCTGCTGTATTCGGCATTACAAAAGCACGACAGGGCAGAATTATATTACCAGTTGAGCAATTGCTATTTCAATTTAAAAGAACAGGAAAAAGGAGTGGAAGCCCTTCAGAAGGCACTGGCATTGGATCCGTCACTTGTTCAGGATATGCAGAAGAAATATCCGTTTATCAGGGATGGTGTAAAGAAAGCCAGGGCAAAGGTGAAGAAAAAGAATTAATCCAAAAGAGTCTAACCTTAGCCTTAATAGTTAAGAATAGAGTAATTAAACAAACTTAAATAGAAATCCTGCATCACTGCAGGATTTATTTTTTTATTCCATTCGATTTTGCCCTTAAAAAGATCAGTCCGCCGATAATGACTGCGGTGCCTATAAACTGCAGAACAGTGAGCTTTTCACCATCCAGAATGCCCCAGACGATGGCAACAATAGGCATCAATAATGTTACTGTGGAGGCAAATAGAGGAGAGGACACTTTCAATAGCCTGTAATTCATCATCATGGCCAGACCGGTTCCAAAAACAGACAATAGTCCCACAAACATTAGCCCTGTCATATTATCTTTTGAAAAGGTGAACTCTGAAAAGAATCCTGTAAAGGCCAAAGCAATAATAGACGGAAGAAATAATACAAAAGAAAATACAAATGCGGATAGGATAGTAGAAGAAACATCCATCAGCTTGGATTTTACCGTGGTAGTACTTATGGCATAGCACAAAGTGGCCAGCAGAAGCAATAATATCGGGATCAGTTTAAACTCTCCACCTTCTCCTCCTCCGAAAGCCAGCAGGCATACCCCTGTAAAGCTGATGAGAGTGCCGATGATCTGTTTTTTCGTGGTCTCAAATTTCCAGACCAGTGCCCCTACAATAATTACAAAAATAGGCATCATGGAATTGATGATTCCCGCAATGCTGCTGCTTACCTCTGTTTCTGCAATCGGGAATAAAAACATAGGAATGAAATTCCCGGTAAAAGCAGCCAAAAGAAGCCATTTTATCTGTTTTTTTGGAAAAAGCTTGTATTTTGAAATGGCAATTGGTAATAAAATAATCCCCGCGATAAGGACCCTTAATGCTCCTACCTGAAAGGGGTTAAAATGCTCCAGGGATTTTTTTATTAAAATGAATGATGAACCCCAGATGATGCTGAGGATAATGAGAAGGATCCACTTTTCTTTATCTGCGTTCATTATTTTTGTGTAAAATTTTTAAAAACTCTTTTTTAGGGATCATTCCGGCACCTAAACTTTCCAGATGTTCGGTATGCGACTGGCAGTCGATCAGATCAATATTTTCACGGTTGCTTTCAACGAAATGAATAAATCCTGCTTTTGAGGCATTGCTTACTTTGGCAAACATACTTTCACCACAAAAAACATTTCCGATCTGCATCCCATAAAATCCTCCTACCAGCTCATTATCCAACCATACCTCAATGCTTTTGGCCAATCCGTATTCATGAAGCCGGATGAATGACTCCATCAGCTCATCTGAGAGCCAGGTCCCCGTCTGGTCTTTCCTGCTGACTGCCTGACAGTTGCTGATCACTCCTCTGAAATCCTTATTTTCCGTGAAAGTGAATAGGTTTTTGTTCAGGATCTTTCTCATAGATTTAGAAACCTTTAATTCATCCGGAAAAAGGACAAACCTCGGATCCGGACACCACCAGAGAATTTCCTCATCAGGGTTATACCAAGGAAAAATACCCAATTGGTAGGCAAACCAGATGCGCTCTACGGAAAGATCGCCTCCAAAAGCAATAACGCCTTCATGGCCGTCATAAAGCTCGGGGTCGGGAAATGAAATTTCGTTTTCGTCTAATCGAACCATTGAGAAAAAAAATCCCACTTAAAAAGCAGGATTGACATTTCGTTGTTATATCTTGATTAAAAAGGAAGATCGTCGTCGTCGTCTCCGGCAAACGGATTTTCATTAGATACGGGAGATGCGGATTGTGCAGGCATAGCCTGTGTAGGCTCGGCACTGCTGCCGCTATCAAAAACCTTTTCCAGTCTCCAACCTGTAATAGAGTTGAAATATTTAGTCTCTCCCTGTGGTGAAGTCCATTCTCTTCCTCTGATATTGATTCCTATCTTCACATTCTCCCCCTCAGATACATTATCTAATAAATTTATTTTATCAGCTAAAAATTCAATACTAATGGGCTGCGGATATTGTTCCTGAGTTAAAATAACCAATTCTCTTTTTTGAAAGCCGCTTGCAAATGTTTGAGTTTCAAAAACTTTCTTTACCGTTCCTTGTAATTCCATATCATAAATGTTAACGATGTAAAAGTAAGAAAATGAAATGTAATACAAAGTCTCCGGAAGAAATTTTATAAAAAAAAATATTTTTTCCCGGAAAACTCTTGCAAATACAAAAAAATGCCCTATATTTGCACTCACAAAAACGAAAGAAGTTCTTTACAAAATGCGGATGTGGTGTAATTGGTAGCCACGCCAGACTTAGGATCTGGTGCCGTGAGGCGTGGGGGTTCGAGTCCCTTCATCCGCACTACGTTTGCGAAAATAGCTCAGCTGGTAGAGCACAACCTTGCCAAGGTTGGGGTCGCGGGTTCGAATCCCGTTTTTCGCTCCACTCCAAGCCCTGGTGGTGGAACTGGTAGACACGCAGGACTTAAAATCCTGTGCCTCTTTTGGCGTGCGGGTTCAAGTCCCGCCTGGGGTACTAAAAGCCTTATTAATCATTTGATTTTCAAGGCTTTTTTGTTTTTCACTCCCGACTTTCTTCCCGACTTGAATTATTTTAATCATTTTCAATCTGTTTTAGTCTAAATGAATTTAAGATTTAAAATAATGCCCATCACTCTCAAAATAATCATACATTAAATTTCTTGCTGTACTTTCCCAGTCAATGTAAATATAGTTTGGTAGACTTTCAGGAACATCTTCCTCTAAAAGATATTGTGCAAATGTTTCATTGTCTGAATACTCACCAATATAATAATTTATTACACCGTCATAAACACCCTGAAAATCCATTTTCCCAACACAATCTATATAAGCCTCAAAAACTTCTAAATCATAGCCAGAATCGTTTATTTGATCTGCTATTTCAAATATCTCATTTGATATATAACTTTCTCCAATTAATCCGAGTTTTTCAAATAGCTCACAGTTTTCATAATCCTGTAACATAAATTCAGGATCGTGTTCGTCTTTGTGTAGATCGTGCATTGCTTCAAGTAGTTCATCATAATCTGAATAATCAGTTAAATTAAGCCATTTGCCGTAAAGGCTTCCATTGTTGTACTTTGCATAAGTGCCTACATATATACAGGCATTTTGAAGACAATTTGTTAAATTTGTCATGTCGATAAGTTTTAGGTATGTTAAAATTTATTGATGTTGCCTTGTTGTGTTCCCGCACTTCAAGGCTTTTTTATATAATATTGTGAAAATCTATGTAAAAAAAGAACTAAAAAAAGTTTTTAGACATATTAATAAACTCAATATTCATGCCACTTTACAGAGATTTTGATTAAAATATTAAAGTTTTTAAAATATTTTTAAACATAAATAGCAACAAACAAAAATACCTATCAAAAACCGACTATAAAACATACAGTTTGAAGGAAATCGCAGTAAAGTAAGTGGAAATAAAACTATGTCTACAAAAACCACACACCACAAAACAACTGTATTAGAAACGGTTTGACAGTTGGTAGGGGGAGATAGAAAAAAGGGTTAATGAGGTACGGTATAAGCCAATAGTAGGTCATGTCTTTACACACTCAACATATTTTGGTGTAAAACTGTCACAAAATCTACTATAAGCAAATTTGAATTTTTGAAATAAAGTTGGTGGGGGTATTTTGGTTAACGAGGGTTTACCGTTATCTCTTTATTCAGATAATTTTATAGTATTTAGTCTTTCCTATCAAACAAAACAATTTTGTAAACTAACGAATTAGAAATTTATACCAATTCCTCAAAGTAAATTTTGGCAACACCCTCAATATAATTTTCTTTTAATGATTTCGATAATTCCTCTTTTAATTTTGTAGAATTTTTAAATCTTTCAAAATAATACTTTGTCCTATACTTTAATACCCAAAAGGGATTAAATTTTGTATAATCATAATTATCAATATCCATTAACCAACAATAATACTCGTAATAATTAGGATGAGATTTCTTTGTAAGAGACTTAATCTCATCGTTAATTTCCAAATTATATTTAAAAACTATATTCATTATCTGTCCTAAACGATCATTTTCATAATATCCATGACGAAATCTTTCTTCATCCAAATTTGACATATCTGGAGTTGTTTGAATAAATTTCTGAAACAGCTCTTTATCAAAATCAATTAATTTGAAAATAATAGATAAATCATATAACTCTGCATCAAATTCTTCATTTAATTTTTTGGTTATTTTAACTTTAATCTTTTCTTTAAAATCATTTTTTAAAAATGTAAACAAATAAAATAATTTTTCAATGTGTTCATTATCTGAATTTATTTCTATATCATCTAATCTTTTAACTTTTAAAATTGCTTTTATTAAGTTTTCAATCTCAATTTCTGAAGATTTTTCAGCATAAATCTTCAATAATCCTCCAAAACCAAATCTTTCATATTCATCTAAAAAGAATAAGTCAATTATAGATTTTAACAAATCTTTATCAATGTCATGCTCGTTAACTTCTCCAAATTTAACCAACTCACTATATGGAATAATATGTTTATTTTCCAATATATCACATAGTTTTATAATACTTTGAATTATTCTTTTTTTCTCTTTAAAATCAACATCCAACAAAGATGTAATCAAAATAATCTTATTAAGAATTATATCGATTCTAAGAGGATTAAACCAATTTGATAAATTTTCAATATACTCGTTTGATTCAATAAGATTTTCAATCAATTCGTTTAGTCTGTCAGCAATCTTTAACTCATTATCAATAATAATTTTCTTTATGCTATATTTTTTTAAAAGATATTTTGAATAATCTTCATCAACATTAAAAATCCACATTTCTAATATACTCCAATCAAACTTTTCGTATTTATTGGTTAACGGATTTTTTAATGTATATAATGTAAATATACTTTCTAATACGTTTTTAGATAAATCTTTAAATTCTGAATAATGATTAAAGATTATAAAATTATGCTCCAGATAACTTGTAAATCGTAAAAAAGTAGACTTTAATTTATAATAGCCATTTTGAGAAATTACGCTTCCAAGTTTATCATTAAAACTCAACTTTTGAATTTCAGTAAAACTATTTTCTATATCATCTTTTATATCATTAAAAAATCTTTGTTCTTTAATACTTCTGAAAACGTCTAAAAAGTAAGGAGCATTTCTATTTATTATTGGTTCATCAATATCAAAATCAATATTGGATATTTTTTTTAAGATTTCATTTCTGTCGCTTTCATAATATGTTAGCTTAATTAATCTCCTAAGTTTCGTTAAGTTATAGGTTGATATTGTATAAATTATTGGGTTATTATTTCTATCTGCTTCATTATACATACTAAGGAAAATATCAATGGAATTTTTGTAATCTCCTAAAAGATAATAAGTATAACCTCTTCTTAATTTTTCATAATTAGTATTAATCTCCGAATTCTTACTTAGTATGTCATTTGTTTTTTTGACATTTAATCTTTCCAAATTACATCTCTCACACTCACACCTCCCATATCTGTACAAGTAATGTACACAAATCTGTCTTTTTGGGCTTTTACCTCTCCACCTAATATGCTGTATATGATTGACCTGTAAAAAACTAATTATATCTTTTAATTTTTCTTTTTGATTTTCAACAAATATTTCTTTTGATTTTACTTCTAATTCATTATCTCTTAAAGATAAACTATCCATAAAATCAAAGAACTCCTCATTATCAGTATATAATTCAAACTCATTAATATAGGTATTGTTCTCTGACCCTCTAAAAGGATATAGTTGGCATATTACACTAGTTGGAAGGACTTTAATTCCATCAAATAATTTTAGTGTATAGGTTATTTTATCAATAATATGTTTATTTAATGTATCATTCTTTGTTTTTGAATAATCTGCTTCTATATTTCCTCCTAAGAGTTTTTTCTTTCTAATTTGGTTAATTTTTGAATATTTTATTTCATTCAAAAGGTTCTTAAAATTCTCTTCATTTAAAATATTTCCAGTAGGAATATATATCTGAATTGAATCAATATTATTATTCTTTTGTTGTAAAATTCTTTCTTTTAAAGAAGTATCATTTTGTATATCATACCAATAAATAACATTAGTACTTAAATCACAAAGAGTAAAAATAATCGCTTCATCAAATTCATTATAATAATTAACAGCATTTCTTAAACTAATTTGATGTGAAATCTTACCAAAATTTATATCATTCTTATTTTTAATAATTGGTAATTCTTCATAAGTTCCTTTATTTTGATTTCTAAAGAAAAAATTATGTTCATCTCTTTCACTTGTTACATCAAAATAAAAATCAGTCCCATTATCTTCTCCTGCGGATGCAGAATGTTCTTTTAAACTCATACTATTTTGATAAAAAAAATTTCTCAATTTACCTTTCAATAAATCATCAGCCTCTTTTCTAATATAATTATTATCTTTTTTCATCGTCATATTAAAGTAAAATAAATCTAATTAAAAAACTTCTCTTTTCAAAGGGAACTTATAAATCATGGTCAATAATTCCTATAATATTTAGAATGGGTAAAAACTTTGGGATTAATTATTATTGAGGGTGGGTAAGGTAAGTAAATTCTAATATTTAAAAGTTTTAAAAATAAATATAGTATTATAAATTTAAAAAATTTATGAAATTTACTTACCTATCCTTAATCAGTTCTAACAATCTATAAACCCTAATAATAAAACATACAGTTGTTTGAGTATTAAAGTGTGTAGAAATTTATCCCACCCTCGATCATAAAACCAACTGTACAAAACTGTTTTATCAATTAAGGGTTAAAAAATCTTCAAGTTATACCTACTTAGCTTATTGACTAATTTCATCAAATCACCACCTAACATCAAAGTAAATCATGCCAACTATATCCACAATACCTGCATTGTTTTGCATAGGGCGTACGAGCAAGCTTATTGCATTTTGGACAATTGTTGAAAAACACTTTTTGTGGTGTTTCAGCCATTATTCGTTTTGCTACATTTAATTCAAATTCTTCATAGCCATTCTTTAAAAAGTTGATTATTTCAGGATCAGAATTAATCCAACCTTTTTCCAACATCATCTTTCTCATTGTGGGATTGTCAGAAGATTTATAGGTATAAATATGATGTTTCAATGCCAACTTTTCATCATTAGTCATTAAGTTACTAAAATAGTTTCTGATATAGTTTGCTGCTTCTTTATCTATTTTCATGTTTAATATTAACATAAAAGTGCATTATGATAAAATAATTACAGATTTTCAGTTCAATAAAATTCTTTATTTATCCTATAATTTTCTAAAAGTTCAAAACCATC
This sequence comes from Chryseobacterium defluvii, assembly GCF_014204415.1. Classification (GTDB taxonomy): domain Bacteria; phylum Bacteroidota; class Bacteroidia; order Flavobacteriales; family Weeksellaceae; genus Chryseobacterium; species Chryseobacterium defluvii_A. The sequence continues at coordinate 596,991 of NZ_JACHLE010000002.1, forward strand.
AGTAGTTAAATCTAGCGGAATTTTAAAACATTTAGTATTTTTATCATAAATCACGGATTTATTATTTTCTTTAAATATAGTAGACAATTCAATCATCCTTAAAGAATTTTCCTCATATTTGATTTTACTTTGGTCATACAATGCCAATACTGTTCTTTTATCAATCAAACTATTCATTCTTTCCAGCTTCATTAATTCATAATATCTTATATAAAAATATTGGATGTTCTTAATTGTATAAAATGATAAACACTTTACATCTACTTCAATATCCTTACAGTTTTTAATTACAAAGTCTGCTCTTTTTATGGTAAAAGAATCCAATATATTGTAATTTATAAAACTCTTTGTGTCTTGTGGAATAACTTCTACCATAAATTGTAATTTCCTGGCTGTCTCTTCAAACATTTCTTGTGCCCGAAGCCCATTTCTAAATTTTTCAACACATAAGTTTTTATATTCTTTTGAGTCTTTGAGAAAAAACGGTTCGGTATCTTTGGATCCAGCTACAATAATGGCATCGTTGATATCACCATCTACATGATATATCAAATCCTCTAATCTATCAACATATATAGAAAATGGTTGATTGATTTCACCTGAATTTATTAGATAATACCCCATGACTATACGGATTAATTCTTAATCAAATATAAAAATAAATCACATAGTATTGAGAAATATAAAGTTTTTATTTAAATGATGGTTTCTTTACATAATTTTGAGTTCTTCTATACTTTAATAACTCCCAATTGTATGCTGACAATATAGTTAAATAGTAATTCTTATAATCTAATTTTAAAAAATGTAATTTATGAGTCTCAATTATTAATATCAATAAGATCATAAATGATATTGAATCATATAAAATTACATCATCAATATTTTGTTTAGTTTTTGCATTAATTATACCATTTAAATTATGTACAAGCATATCTTCTATGTTCAATTCACTGTCATTTGTTAATGGAACAAAACTGTTTAGCATTAAATTGAAAAAATTCGAGTGAATGTGCTTTGATGTATCGTCATAATATTCATCTTTTGGTATTCATCCCATAATTCTTCATTAATGTTATTATTTGGTAATTTTTTTATTTCCTTAATAATTTTATTTGAAGTCTTCTTTATAGTATCATACTTTAAGGTTTGAAAGTTTTTGGTAGGATCGTCAACATTATTTTGTTTCTGAAAAAAAGTATAAAACTCTTCATCACCTAAAATGCCAATACATAACTCTGTTAATTCTATTGTGTTTCTAAAAATTATTTTTGCTTGATAATCTTTACCTTGTGTAAATAGGTCTTTAAGAGTTATATAGTTATTGGTAATTACAGTGAAGATCATCCAAAAATGGTTCAAAGCTGTATAAGAATAGCTTTTATCTGAATAATCTTTTTCTGCTTTTTTAGATTTTCTAAAGTAATATTCAAGTGAAATTATAATTTGAGAATTTTTTCCAACTATAAAATCAAAATATTCTTTTTCAAATTTCAACCCTTTTTGAAAATGTTTATTTATGAGATTTATAGTCTCTGACATTTTATCGTAGTCATCTTTATCATTTAAAAACTCTTCATAAGAATAATTGAAAGGAAATCTTTTCGTATCAAGTTCTTCTCTTAATTTATACTTGATTATTGTTGAAAGTTTCATATAATAACTAATTAGTTATAATTTATAATACTAAAATTTCAAACGTGTACTTTTGCATTCAGATAAAGTTTTCTTCTACAATCCCGTATCTTCATATTTAGATCGTTCAGTTTTAAGAGAAACCAACCAATCTAAATACATTTCCTCAGGCATATTACAATACCTGATTTATGTATGTATATTCTTTATTCATAATGATTTCTAATATCAATCAAACATAAAAATAAATCACCGTAACCAGAAAGAATGTTATATTTGAGTTAGAAAGAATGAGTTTTTTCTATACTAGTGTTTAAGTCTTCCTCATTATTAGGAAGACTTTTTATTTATCAGATTTTATACTAATACCAAGCTCGTTAAAAAAAGACTCAAATCTGGGAAGGTCTTTTTTATTGATTAGTGATCTTGAAATTTTTAAAATCTTATCAGAACTTCTGAATATATAATCATCAGCCTGGCGATCCACCCATGTTAATTCACTAATTAAGATATGCTTTTTCGGAATGTCATTAACGGTAATCTTTGCTTCAGTAATCTTAATGTACCTTCCAAAATATTCATAAATAAATATCAGGAGAAATAAAGTCCCAACTGCAATAGTCAGATATGGAATTCTATCAGAGTTTTTATCTTCAAAAAGATAAAATATTCCTAGACCTATCCAGACAATTCCAATAATTAAATTAGTAAAAAGTCTTTTGTTGGTGTATGCGATTTTCATATTAATAAGATTGAAATTTTCATAATTTATAAACATGCCCTGACCAAATAGTCAAGGCATGTTTGAAGTTAACAATATTTATTACACTTCTTAGATGATCATCCAATAAAGTATTATAAATTTCTGAATGTATGTTATAATCATTGATTTCAACAAGCAAAATATGTTTTTAACAATTTCTTCCATGTCTGTATATAAATAGTTCCCCAGTCTGTTCTCAGATACTTTATCACAAAGGCTGATTTTCACTATTTATATCAATCACATTTCATCTACACCAAGTTAGAATATACATTCTGGCATTATAATCATCATTCAAGTTTCATTTAGTTCCTCTTTTCTTTTTATATACTTATTATTCACTGCTTTTATACGGTAAATTATATTTATACCCTTGTGGAACTGGTCTCCGTTTTAAAATAATTCCATGTGCTAAAGTGCTATCTAATTTATTGCCTCCATAAATTAATAATGTATCTTGAAGTATCATATGAAAATCCGTATAACATCTCATACAATGAAATATAGTATCTTTTGAAGTCTTATCAACTATTATCAGCTCATTAGGAAAAACCTTATTGGTATTGTTGATATAAGTGTACCCTTCTATTAAATAATCTTTTGTTTCTATTTTTTTATATGTAAGTTTCTCATTCTTACATGATATTAAAAAAAATAAAATTAAGAAAATCATGTACCGCATTATCTTGATAATTTTTGATTAGTAAATTGATGGAAATAACCTCTATATATATTGGTGCCTGAATATGTGTGTTCTCCATAAAATGGGAAACCTTGATTATATCCATCCCCTTTAAAGAAATTAGCTCTATTATTTCTAAATTGATTATAACCTCCTACAGCCTGCATTGCATATATATAAAAGTCTTCTGCTTTTGGAAATTTATTTGTAAACTCCGTATTATTTTTATATTTTTCATATATCTTGCGCATATTAAACCCAAAAAGAATATTTGAAGCTACTCTTAAAGAGGTAATATTTTTTCCAGCTCTTACAGGAGTATATATATCTAAGCCTAATGATTTTTTGAGGTCTAATTTTCCCATGCTTCTGCCATTGTAGTTAGCGGACATATAAGCTAAATTCATTAAATCTAAATAGTAATTTTCAATATCATTATCTGTATCATAAGCATATTTATATAGTAAGGTGCTTAGATTAAGACTTGTTGTAAGGGTAATATTTGAGCCATTTTGTCTATGTGCAACGCCTTTAAGAAACTTTCCAGTTTCATCATTTGTTAGTAAGAAATCAAACGAATTATTTAAAGTTCCCACTCTTTTACTCTTTTTAATATCATAGTTACCATTCGCATCGGCTAAATAGATACCTATATCTCCGTCATTTTTTGCGCTAATAATTTCATAATCACCATTTTTATTTTGAATAACACCTATACTTGCAATATAATTATTTGTAGGAGCAGAAATCATTCCTGTAGGATCATTGTAAAAAATAGGATTATTACTCGTATAACTATACGGTTGAAGAGTAGCATCACTCAAAGGATCGTGTACTCCCCACCGTCCAATATCCGGCATATAAAATCTTGCTCCATAATCATACATTCCTGTCTCCTGTAATTCCTTACCGTTGTACTTGTAGTTATAGGGAATTGCCATCGGATCATACAATGTTGCTTGGTTGCTCTTCAGATTTTGTTTTATTTCTTTTGATAAAATTTTCTCACTGTAGGACCAGAAGATACTGCCGTTGTGTCTACCTTAATATTTAATCCTGCTATATTCTGTTTTAAAGATATAGGGTTTTGATAAATTTTGGGCTTTCCATAAAAAGATAAAATAATCTCATTATTAGAAAAACTTACATCTTTTATATTAGTAGAATTTACAATAGTATCATTCTTATTGTTTACAGGGTCATAAAGCAATACATAATCAGCTGTTACGTCACCAACTAATGAGTAATAAAACCACTCGATTGTTTTATCGTTAACAGGTATTTCTTTTAAATAAAGACGGTTTTTTTTATCTACCTCTTTGTCTTTACAACCTATTAAGAGTACAAAACTGAAAAATAAAATTAAATACTTTTTCATTTTTTATAAAATTGTCTGAAGTAACCAAAGTAAATGAAGCTTCCTGAATAGGAATGTTCTCCAAAATATGGATAATGTGCGTTATAACCATTACCTCCATTTTGAGATTGATTATATTGCCCCGCTTTATTCATAATAACACCATACCAATAATTCTTTCCGACAATCGGAGGTTTTGCAAGAAGCATATTCGCTCCAAACCCTATATTTCCCATTGCTCTAAGTGTTGTGATTATTGGTTTGCCTCTAGAATTTTTCCCATTCCCGACTGCAGTATAAGGATGTAGTCCCATACTTACTTTTACATCTAAAATTGACCCATTTGCAGATAATTCCCGAAGTACTTCAAGCCATCCAAATGGAGTTCCTGGCATATCTCCATTTATAGTATTCATATAGTATTGCTTAATCCACTGCAAAAGACCCGCAGCGTCTAAATCTTCCAATTCTGCACTTCTTCCTTTTTTATCTTTTGCCGTCCCAGAAACTGTAAGATTATTCAAATTAAATGTAACTCCTGTCTCATTTTTATCAAAATATAAAGACCCGTCTTTATTATTTGCAGACATAAAATCAACTGGAGTCATAGTTTGCCCTATTACCTCGCCTGTTCTTTTTTTGTCCTTTTCGTTATTAACAACATAGATATTTGTATCTCCGTCGTCATATGCTCCAACAACCCTATAAGACCCGTCTTTGTTTCTAACAACATCCGTACTTGCAAATGCTTCTCCAACCATACCTGTTGGGTCATTAAAGAAAATAGGATTATTGTTTGCGTAATTATAAGGTTGAAAAGTAGCATCACTCAAAGGGTCATGCACACCCCACCGTCCAATATCCGGCATATAAAATCTTGCGCCATAGTCATACATCCCCGTCTCTTGGAGTTCCTTCCCGTTGTACTTGTAGTTATACATACTTGCCACACCAAAAGCCGCCTTCTCATTTCTTGGAATATTCATCCCAAAAGGATAATAATCATTCTGATCTGTAACCTCTATGCCATTTGCTCCCTTCTTATAACTTACCCTCACATTTCCTAAATGATCTTTATACTGGTAAATATACTCATTTTTTTCATAATCATAAAATCCTTCTGCGGTAGGAAAAAACTGCAATGCAGGTTCTGGCTTTTCTTCAAAAGAGGCTTCCAGAAAGGCTTCTTGCTCATACGCAAAATCTATAGGATCTGCCTTAACTGGTTTGCTTCCTACCGTGGTCAGGTAATGGAAACCATCCAAGTAGTCGGTAACAGCAGTAAATGCGCTTCCGTCTTCTTTTATGTAATTAAAAATTTTCCGAAGCTTTGCTCCATCTGTACGATAGGTATAGAACATCTTTTTGTGGCTCTCCTGTATCTTTAATGTATTGGGAAGGTTTAGGAAGTTATATCCGATCTGCTGGATATCTTTATCTAACATATTGATCATATTTCCATTAGGATCATACCCAATATCATTTCCTCCGCCTTCATAGCCTGTAGGGTTTTGGGATTCATCCACTACATTTAATAGACGGTTTCCTCCCCCATATTCATAAACGAGCGCATCGATCTGCTCAGCAGAACTGCCATTAAGGCTTTTCGCATTTCTTGTCAAATACAGCATATTTCCATTGAGATCATATTGAAAAGTTTCATCATTGAAATGGTTTATAGGCACAGTAGCTTGTGGGTGGGAAAATACAGCGGATGTCAGACGGTTAAGCCCGTCATACTGATAAGAATACCGCTGAAGATTATCATTATTGGTTACTCTCCAAGTGATCTCAGAGATATTCCCATTGTACTTTCCTGAGGTCTGTGAGGTATTGACAGGATTTTGATATCTGATCTCATATCCAAATAAATTTGAAGCATTATAGGCAGGATCATTGAGTTTAGTCATCCAGCCTCTGATATTGTACTGGTAATTTATATTTTGCAGGTTATTGCCTACCTTCTTATTAGACAGCTGTGAAAGCTCATTGTAAGTATTTTCTGCTAATAATACCTGTGGATTATTATCTACCTTATGCCAGTGCTTTTTCAGCCTGTTCTGGTTGTCATATTCAAAGTTTTCTGCAATGACGGTTTCTATATCATCATTCAATCTTTTGTGATAAGTTTTGGTCTGTAAGATTGCTCCTGCAAAATCCAGCTCGGTTTCTGTTCTGGTATAGCCTCCCAAATGATTGATGGAGTGGGTTCCTATTAATCTTTCCTTAGTATCATAGTAATTGTAATTCTTTGTCCAGTTATTATCCTCAATATTTTTTACCACGCTCATTAAAGGTAAGCTTCTGGTACTTATATCTCCTGCTGAGTTATCTGTTAACACAGATTTTCCAAAAATAGTTGGTGGAAACGCAGGGCTAAAATTATAGGTTGGATAAGTATCATAATAATTAACAGTCAGAATAGTCATGCTTCCTGTTGGAAAAGCCTCTTTAGTATAGTAAATATCCATTCCGTTTTGAGTGATAGGAGTAGTGCTTCTCTTCTCATTATTTCCTGCATTGGATGCCATGTTATTGATGGTAGTCTGCATAGAAGCTCTTGTTGCTGTATTGGCAAAGAAACCTGTATAAGCTACTCTTCCGAACTGATCATATTTGGTGAACAACCAGCCTTTTCCTCCGAAAGTATTGGTAGTAGTTCTCAGGTTAGCATCTTGAGTTAAAACCATTCTATCCTGCTTATCATAGACTATGTAGTCCCAGCCTTTTCCAGGTAGCTTTTTTTCCACTAATCTATTTCTATTGTCATACTTATACTGATAACAGAGATTATCCAAAACAGTTTGATCTATCCCAGAAAAAGCAGACGCTAAGGGAGGAATGACATAAGTAAGATTCCCATAAATATCATATACATTATAAGTATCTGCTTTTATCCCATTTACATATTTTCTTTGTAAAATAATCTTTCCTTCTTTATCTGTAAACTCTTCTGATGTATTATTACTTCCGCTTGCAGGTGTCCAATCTTCATCTTTAACGATTTTTTTTGTTAAACTGCCAGCATTGTAAATAGAATTAATGGTTAGTGACGGATTATAAATATCAGCATTAAAAACTAATGCTACGGTACATTTTTTAACATCATCTGAAGATGTATTTACATCATACTCAAACTTTATTTCGTGTCCACTATTTTTTTGCCATGCAACCCCTGGAGCAGCCTGCATTAAAATCCTGTTTAAAGGTGATTTTTCAAGAGCTTTTTCTGAAAAAGCAGGCTCATTATTATAAAAAGATGAGGCTAAGGAAGATGCAGTACCCGTGTCAATAAGTAATCCACTATTTTGATTAGTAGGGACAGGTAAAAAGTCTTTTACCTTTCTTCCATAATCATCATACTCAAACGGTATTATTAAATCCTTACCTGATGGTGTGGATGCCTTAGCAACATTTTGCAATTCCCTTCCAAGACCATCATAATACATCACAGAAACTTTTTTATTTCCAGAAGTTCCCTGATCAGATAAATAATTGATTTCAGTAACTTTATTTTGGGATGTCCAGTTGGCTAAATATGAATAGATGTCTCCCGGAACAGCAACAGGAGAATTTAAATCTATGGATATTACACCACTAAAACTTGCTATTGCAATAGGATTTTCATGATAAATTGCAATTTGGTTGTCTATAATAAAAAACCTATATCCTTTATCCGAAAAAAAGCTTCCAGCTGGTACAGGTATTTCTGTATTAGGAAGTGTCCCCACATAATCTGTGGGTGCTACTTTACCTTGTTTCAAATATGTTTCAACAAATCCAGCACTGAAGTTAAGACTTAATATGTTATTATTAATGTTCAGTGAAACGCCCCCGCCTCCGCCTGTAATAAAGGGTGCGAATTTATCCCAGTTATAATATTTAGAATAATTAGAATATTGAGCTTTCATTGCTGATGCAGTAAACAAAAGAACAATAAATAATTTCAAATTTAAAAGTTTATATGTCAATTTCATTTTCATTATTGGTTTTTAATTTCATAACTATAGCTTTTTACAAGCTTTCCGCTTTGATCCTTCACATTGATTAGCCTTCCTATATTATCATAATTGTAATACTCAATTATTCCTGATGAATTTCTTACACTACTCACTCCATAATTAGGCTTAAATGTATATAAGGTACACATATGATTAGGTAATGAATTAATAATATTAGATTGTTGTTGTTTAATTTGTGTATAATCAGGAGATGCTGTATTTAATAATGACTTCAGTGTATTTAGATGCCCTAAAATTGCAGTTTCATCAGATATTTCTGATCCTTCTATTTTTAATATAGGATATCTGTTGTTATAGCCATAGTAATAATAAATATAATTACCATTAGTCTTATGTGCCTTCAAAATATGTCCATCTATATCATACTTATCAATTACTAATTTTTCTTCATACACATTGTTTCCTTTTGCATTTGAAATTTTTTGTGGGAATATTTGGGAAGTAATCGGGTTTCCAGATATATCAACCGTTGGCACTAAAGCATAATCTGTTTTTGTTTTTTCCAGAACTTCCTGATCCGCAAGTTTTGATGTCTCAACAATAGAAAATTCTCTCCGATTTGTAAGTGAGGTATATGGTTCCGTACCGTTTTTATCAAAAGAATAAATGTAATTTTCTGAAATATTTTTACCATCATTATCAATATAGGATTTGTTTTTTAAAAAATTGTCTCCAAAACTTCCATAATCTATAAAACTATTATTTTCAATTGTCTCCAAAAATTGCCCCCCATTTCCATAGGTTCGGGTTTTCTTTGTTAATCCATTAAAATCAGAATAATATATTTCATAAGCAGTCCCTTTTAGTCCTGGGTTTCCATCAGGCTGTCCGTTGGGTATTCCCGGCATTCCTTGTAAAAAACAGGTTCCAAATATATCATACGAAAGTGCTCTTACTTTTTTCGTTCCCGTAATATCATATGTAAGTTCTTCTTCATATTTAAGAATGTTATTAACGTCAAAAATTGATTTTTTCCTTAGAAGTCCTCTTTTGAAACTGAAATCAGTTTTTGGATCAAAAATGCTGAATGATAACTGGATTGTGTTTACAAAAGAGTCTTTATAATCAATATAGGAAGTGTAATTGTTCTTAGTATATCCTATAGAGTTTCCATTTTCATCAGACCTTTTTTCAATGACTACCGGGTACTCTATGTGTGTTCCTGAAAAATTGGATAGAGGTACAATACTGTTCATACTGAAACTAGTCTCATAAAAATTGGAACCACAATCTGTTTTTCCAGCAAAATTGGTAATATTATATAAGTTTTTTAATAAGAGTATTCCGTTAGGTGTATTATTTGCAATATCATTCTGATATAGATAGTCTTTAATAACTTTATTATTAGGATCACTAAAGTCCGTTACCCTCTTTATTCTTACGCCTCCTATTATTCCTGATTCATTAATAAGGGATGCTTTATCATTAGAAACATTAGAAGAGTATTTATGAGGCTCATACTCAAAGGTAGTATAACCTCCTAAAGGATATGTTATTTTGGATAGGGTTCCATATTTTACGTAGTTCTCATTAGTCTGTCTATTTGCATAATGATTAGTTTGATCAACTACATTTACATCGTAGTTATTTCCATTGTAATAACCTAAATGATCAAAAGCCTGAGAACAAAAAGTAGGAAGGGATTCTAAATTATTATAATCGAAAGAATATTTAAATTGATTATCTATAGTAACTTTTTGCAACTTTAATCTTTTGGTAGGATCATCGTTGAAATTAAAATTTACAGTTTTCAAAGTAATATTATTTTCGTCTTTAATAATAATATTATTGAGCTTTCTCCACTTCCATTCTGTAATAATTTTACCTAAACTTGTCAAATAATTCCCTGTCTGGTAAATCGTATTTTCGGTCATTGGATCACCATTATTTATAGGGGTATGGATAGAATACCAGAAATAATAATTGAACATATACCATGCTTGATTAGCTTGTCCTATTGAAACAAGATGGTTATAGTATTCACTTTGCCTGTAATTTGTTCTATATATGATAGGATCATCTGCCTTATATTTAAGAGAATTATGGTTTACAGAAGAAAGATTTACAGACATTCCTTTATTGGTAATTATTTTAGTCAGGTAACATGGCTTGATAAGATTTCCTGCAACCCAGGCTTCAGTTTGATTATAAAGCGTTTGTCCGCAGGCTCCATACACTCCACATGCATCTCTATTTAAGAACTTCCACCCTGCATTAACAAATAATTGCCCTTGATCATCTCCTCTTTCATATTGGAAAGAATAAATTTTGGTTCCAAATTTATTATAGACTTCTGACAAGTACCAGGCACTGGAATATAAAGAAAGCTCTGATTGATGGTCGTAAGAGTTGATTGTATATTCAATATCATTTTGAGTTTTCCCAAAAATATAATAATTGCCTTCATCGTCACTAATTTTTATTTTTCCTATTGAAGGACATCTTTTCCAGCTATTTGCAGTCTGACCACCAAAAAACTTAACGTTTAGTGGCAGAAAATAATCGCTTTCATTGATTTCAACTTTTAAATTATCTTTTGATGAAACTTTCCAGCCTCCGTCTTCTCCTAAAAAGAATTTACCTGTTTTCCCCATGAAATTAAATGTAAAAATATCAGGTTCATAATCTTTAGAGTTGCCGTAAGTATTCATGTAATTATGTACAAGATTTCTTATATTTCCTCCATCACTCCAATTTCCCGCTTGCAAATCACTTCGGTAGAATAAATAGCCCCAATTAGAATCTGGGTTTCCAGAACCATTTGAACATGTTTTCCCTTCATCATGTCCCTTGCCTCTTTGGGTTCGGGTAATTACTCCCCCTGCATTTAACGCCCAATTTTGTCCAACCCAACCCGGGACATCATTGACTCTTACTCCACCTGTATCATAATTCAAGCTAATATCTAGTGGAATATTCCCTTCATTTATAGAATATAGGGAAATATTTACTCTTGCTCTCCCAGTAAATAAATCCATAGGAATATCTCCATATTTTCCCAAAGAGGATGCATTCGGGGACTGAATATTTTTCGGCAATTCTAAGGATTGGGCTTTAATTAATCCAATATGGGAAAAGATTATCCCATATAGTAAAAATATAATTTTCTTCATTGTAGTTTAATTTTTAATCAATTTTGCACTTGCGATTTTGTTGGTATCTGTCTTTATACTCACCAGATATGCTCCCTGTATTAAAGGCTGTGTGTTGATCTTAGTAACCTTATTCTTTGTCTTGGTTTGTTGTAGCAGCTTACCGCTCATATCATACAACAATATATCTGCTTCCTTGAACTCATACCCGATCTCTACATAGGTATAATCCTGTACAGGGTTAGGATATACTCTAATCTCCTGCTTCTCGATGAGCTGATCCACCTGACTGTCTCCCAACTTCACGATCTTCCAGTTCTCTTTGCCCAACTCTTCTGCACTGGTGCCTGCCAATATGATGGAGCCATCCCTGTTGAGCTTTATATCTGATAACCTCTCTTCTTTCTTCCTTGTTTCTCCTTTTACATGCTTTCTCCACTGCTCTTCTCCATTTTGATTAAGATAAAGCATCCAGAAGGTCTCATCATCGGTTTCTATTCTTCCTTCTGCCTGGGTATAACCGCCTAATAAAATGCCTTTAGCTTCCGGCTTCTGGCTTTTGGCTTCTGAGCCATAAATAACACTCATTCCCATGAGTACATCCCGGTTCTTAAAGTTGTAGGATTTCTGCCACAGCTCTTCGCCTCTTTCGTTGAGTGAGATCAACCAAAGGTCTGTCCCTTCTTCTATGCCTGTGGTCTTGTTTCCTGATCTCTCTGATCTTGACTCGCCTCCAATGATATAGCCTGAGGAAGTCATAGCCAAGGTTCTGATATGATCATCTCCTTTGCCTCCGAAGTTCTTTTCCCATTCTACTTTATTATCTTTTGAAAGTTTGACAACCCAAAAATCGCCCTCTCCGTAGTTCTCAGTCTTCTTTGAACCTCCGATATTACTCCTCGAGTAGATCCCTAACAATACACCGCCATCTTTAGTTGGGATCATCTTTTCTACTTCATCCAAGCCTTTACCTCCTAACAGGATTTGGGACTTCTCTTTTCCGTCTTTATCTAACCTGATAATCCATACATCTTTGGAACCGTAACCTTTGGAGTCCTGAGCCTGTCGAAGGGTGACATTTCCTGCCACAAAGTAGCCTAAATCTGTGGTCTGGATCACGGCTCTGGCTTCTTCATCGGAAACTGTGCCTAATGTTTTCTGCCACAATTCATCCCCAAATTCATTAATCCTCACTAACCATAGATCGCTACCTCCTTTGGCATCTTCTTTTTTATCTAATCCTTTTCCTGAATAAGTGGTTCCTGCTAACAGAAACCCGCCATCCTGAGTTGATATACTTGCCGATAAAAAATCGTGATTTTGTCCTGAAATGTATTTTTCCCAAACCTCTTCACCCTGTTGATTGAGTTTTACCAAATGGAAATCATAACCATTATTCTGCTTGCTTTCTGTTTGTTTTGAAGCTTGAATACTGCTTCCAGTGATTAAGTATTGCTGATCTATGGTTGTTGTGACCTGGCTTAAAAAATCCTGTGTACTGGACTTAATATCTTTCTGCCAGATTACTTCCTGGGCTGAAAAGCCACAGATAATGCATAGGAATAATGCACCTGCGTAATTTTTTTTCATATTTAGTGTTTAATTTTTATTTATAAAAACGTTAACATTGTTGCAAATATTGTGCCTCAAAATCATAATTCGTTGAGTTTTTCCATGAATTTTATCATAAATTATTCTCATTTTACAAATCTATAGCCTGCTAGCGACAAAACGTGTCGTATTATATTAGAGATGCAAATATTTTTGAAAAGGTTGGAAAGGTTTTTATTTTTTTATTAAAAAGTTTTGTAATAACTGATTTTCAATAGTCCTTCCAATGAATTTTGAGGTTTGCTTGTTATTACTGTTTTTAAATCTCTCTCAGATAATTCGGCAAATTCAATAGTCTTTAATATAGAGTATGCAATATCTTTCAATCCCAATTTTCTTAAAGCCATCCTTATTTCTTTATCATTTGGAAACTGATTATCACTCTGTTTTAAATGGATTTTGTGATTTTTCATATTGTGGATTTATAATATTGAACCTTTAATATTTGATAAACATTATTGATTAGTTTTTCTACTTCATTTTTTGGAATGTTGGCTGATTTGGAATATTCATTTGACTGATCCAATGAAATTTCCTGATAAGTCCTCAAAAGTGTTTGTGTAGCTATTTCCCGATCATCTAACATTCCTCTTATTTCCATTTCCATTAAATCTAAAACGAGTGCTTGTTTGGCTGATTCAATAAGGGTTTCTTTCAACTTCTCCTTCCTTTGACTGTATGAAAGATAGTTTTCTTTTGTTTTAGGTGTTGTGGCAACATCAAACTTTACATCTACTTTGTTTTTTGAAAGAAACCAAATAAAAAACAATACTATTCCAAATATTAAAAGTGGTATTGTAAGTAGATTTAATAATCCATCAATATCAAAACTGCTCTGTTTTTTTGAATTTTCATAAATAGCAGGTTTTTGTTCTACCGGCATTACAGTTTGGGAAACAGGGGTTTTACAAGTAACAACATCTATTTTATTACTATTTGGAAACATTTCGTCAATAACTTCTTGAACTTTATCGGGTTCTTGTTCTATTTGAGGAGATTTTATTTTTCTTATATCCTTTATAATATCATTTATTTTAGGAGTTATATCAGGTGATATGGCAGGAGATTGACCCCAATCAGAAAATAAATTCTGTTTTGGTCGGGGAGGCTCTATTACAGGCTGATAACTAGGAGCCATATCACTAATTCCAGAGGTGTTAAACTGTTCATCTAATGTAACTATACCTGATTGAGCATTAACAATCAGAAAACTCCCCAAAAACAATAATGGTAAGACCTTTTTCATACAGTTGGGTTTAAGGATTATTTAGAAACTGTATCAAAAGGATTTTGCTCCGCACCCATAAAAACGGTGCCCATTCTTTTATACTTCATTGGTTTCCCTGCAACACAAACCGAGTACATTCCATTTCCTTTTTGTTCCGAAATTCTTAAAAAGATTACATCTTTCAGATCGCAGTCGTTTTCTACTGCAATATGCTTTCTAAGATCTTCAATAGTAGCATCACCACGTTTTAGAAATGATTGAATTTTTTTGTCTGGTTTTGGCTCTTGATAATCTTTTGGTAGATCACATTTGTTTTGTTGTGCAAAAAATAGTGTTGGTAAGGTTAAACCAATCGTGAATAATAGTTTTTTCATAAGTGAAAATTTTTACCCACTCAGTCCCAAAGTGAAAGGTTAATAAATGCAAACAGCGTGGAGACTAAAGCTCTTAATTTGCTAAAAGGAGGTTCTGGTAAACCATTATATCACAAACAAGAAACAAGATAGCCTACCACGCCATAGGTGGAGGCATCAACTGTTTACTCTGTGATATAATTGAAATGTACCAGATTTCCTTTTAACAGAATAAAAGCCAACGCTTTATTTTTTCGATAAAATTTGAATTACAAATATATAAATTTTGCAATCCATATCGAACATTCAAAAACCATTCCTAAAACTTATGAAAATAAAATTTTTATTGAGGACAAATTCTTCTTAATATATACTTCGGTTTTGTCCTTTCTAACTCCTCAATCGCTCCAAACAACATAATACACAACTGTACTCAATACTCCTCCTCAATCAATAGGTCAAATTTATCCACGAGTAAATCCTTTAATTCCTGTTTTATGGTATTTAACTCATATTTATCCAATAACATATTATATCTATCCCTCATATCATAATAATGGCTTGATGATTTATTTTGTTTAATTTCTCTCCAGAATGAGGAACTTTTACCTATTTCTATAAATGTTTTGGTATGATGCGGCATTTTTTGATCTGTAAAGCCATTATCAATAATATTTATTTCATCAAATGCCTTTATAAGGTGGTTAAATAGCACTTTCAGACTACTTTTATTATAAATGTCTTTAGTAGTATAAATTCCAAAGTTTTTTAACATTTTGCTATCAGTTATTTTAATCTCGACCCTCATTAGGTTGTAAGGCAAGCGGAACTGTAAGCCTTTGTCATAGATTTTTACAAGATATTCACGTCTATTATATTGTTTATAATACCCATAACCTCCAAAAGTATCTATTTGACTAAAATCATCAAAATTATACATGATAAAGTTGTTTTCTAAAAGGGTTTTAGGACTTTGAGAAGTTCTGATATTTAACCCAAATTCTAAATTGGTTATTTTACAATCTTCAATATTTTCGTCAAGATCAATTTGCAGGAGATCAAATGCTTTTATCATATCACTATAATAAAAATCAGTATAATTATTACTTCCTAAATCGTTTATCATATTGAAATATTTATGGATTGAATTTCTTACTATTGCCATAGTATTAGTAATTCTAACTTCCATATTTTCAAAATATCTCCTGCATGGATATTGTAATTCTCCTGTATAATAGTTTAGAGAGCATATTGTATCATCAAATTTATTTTTGAGATTGGTTTCTAATGCCTCCTTATTATTGGTATATATTTTAATAAAGTCTATCATTTTTTACTGTTTTTCTAATATTCAGACATAGCAATATCTCCTTAGTATAATTTACTAAGACTAAATATTGGCTTATGATTAAATTAAAGGTGATTTAAAGGTATTTACAGCAGTATAACAGGAAAAGCTAAATAACGAACTGTAAGAAGTAGATTTAAGGATTTAAACGAGCTAAAACCTCACTTTTAGAGTAATAAACTCTTTTACCTATTTTGGTATTTTTTAAAGTTCCGTCATTATTCCAATGAAACAGAGTGGTCAAGCTAACATCTAACAGTTTTGCAGTTTCTTCACGAGTGTAAAAATCTTTTTGATCTTTTGGTGCTTGACCCTGTTGCATTTTTTCTAATACTTTGTAAACTATTTGCTCAAATTCCTGCATTAGTTCGTCTTTTGAAATTGAAATTAACTGTATCATAATATTTATTTTTTATTTTGTTTCTGATTAATACCAACAAAAAAGGAAACCCTAAAAGGATTTCCTATCTTGTTATTTTTTTATTTATTTTGTCAATTTTTAGGCACAAAAAAAGACCAAACTCTTAAAGAGCTGGTCTTAAATTTTATTTTTAAACATAATTATCCCATGTAATTAAGCGACACTAGTTTTTTTATTTGCTTAGGCTGCAATGCTTAATTGATTGAAGACATAATTTTCCCTATCATAGCACCGTAAATTTTTTTACATGGTTACGTTCCATAAGTTGTGCCGTAGAGAAAAATATATTCTCCTATTATTATTTTTGAGGACATGATTTCCTCCTACATAGTGCCTACAATTTTTTTATTTGGTCGCGCTCCAAAGTTGCACCGTAGAGAAATTAATCTCCTATATAGATTTTCAACATACTTATATTTACACTTTGAGGTATGTATTATGCTACGCATCCTAATATTACAGTATAAATTTTGTTGAATAAAGAACATCTAGTCTGATAACATTCTAAATAGTTGTTTTTAGAACTTAAATCTGCTTTTCAAGTATTCAATTAATGTGCCAAAATATTATACAATTTTCAATTTTGGCTCTTTTTCTTTCAACTTTTCCTGTTCTTCCCAATATTTCTCCAATTTTTCAGCGTGTTCTCTTTTTGAGGTTTTGACATAATCCAAAAACTGGCTATGTGATTTATGTCCTGTAATTGCCATTATGGTTTTATCATCTAATTTTCCATAATGATTTGATACAAAAGACCTACGGCAGGTATGTGAAGCAATCAGCATAAATTTTGGATAGTAACCTTTCTCTTTACGGTTGGTTTCGGGATTTTTCAAACCTCCCAAAATCACTTCATCAATTCCAACTAACTCACAAAGTTCTTTGACATATTCATTAAATCTTTGGTCGCTAATTTCAGGTAAAATACCCTCTCGTTTTTCAAGAATAGATTTTAATTGTGGATGGATAGGTATTTCAATAAAACTATTGGTTTTTTCCGTTTCTACAATTTTTATTCTGTTATTAGAAATATCAAAACTGTTTATTCTTTTCAAATCTGATATTCTAAGCCCTGTCCATAAACCTGCAATAAATAAATCTCTTACGTTATCTAGCCTATCATTGTCTGAAAGGTTATAGTTAAAAATCAGATTAATTTCGTATTCATTTAGGTAAGTATCAATTGTTTCATCTTTTTTAATAGTGAATTTATCACTTTGTGATTCTGCATTCGTTTTATAGCCCTTTCCGTCTGCTTCTCTAACAAAAAAACGAATATGGCTCAAAAACTTTTCAATTGTTGTATTTCCATAAATACGTATTTCTTTACAGTAAAATAAGAAATCATTATGAAATTCTAAATTAATATCTGTCGTTCTTAATTTTACTTCTGCATATTCCTGAAAATCTTTTACTATACTTAGTGAATAATTGTATCGTGTAATAGTTTTAGGATCTAATAATTTTCCAGTTTTGGGATTGATTTTAGTTTTCAAGGTTTCAATATGTTTTTCAACAAAAGGAACAAAGAAATATTTTGGGTCATCCTCTGTGTTCGGTCTGTCATGGAACTCATTAATAATTTTAATAAGCCAATCTGAATTTATAGTATTACCTCTTGGAAAGTCCTCTATAAATTTGTCATAAACACATCTTTTTAGTTTTTCCGTCTTTTCTTTTACTGAATTGTTAGTTACATCAATACTTCGTGTACTCTTTTTACCTTTTGCGATTTTTTTATATTTATAATCAGTATCAAAAACAAAAATATTGGTCTTTGCGTTAATATCAATTTTATTATGATAAAATCGTATATTGAGATTTATTGGAGTTTTTTTACTATAAACCCCAAATTCTATATTTGCCATAAAATGTCTATTTTAGATGTGTATAAAGATAATTAATTTTTCCGATTTACTCCCGACTTTAATTAAAATGTCACTTAATTTAATTGAATTTATTTTAATTCAATTGAACTAAAATGGCTGTCAATAAAGGGATTTAAGATAATGTAAGAGTGAATAAAATTAAATGGTTACTTCCGCCTGGGGTACTAGCTGACAATCAGCACATTAGCTCTCTTTTAAGAGGGCTTTTTTTATGCCCTAAAAATCATGGGTACAACATAGGTACAACATTTCTCGGTTTTAATTGGTTTAAAATGATACACTTTGGTGTTTTTAGAAAAAATCAAAATTGTTGTACCCAAAAAATCCTGTGACCGTTTTTGATAATTTTAGTGTTTTTTCAAAGTTTCCTATTTTTGTTTTAAATAATTGAATATCATATCGTATTCATTCATTAATATGCAAAAGGAAATTTTACCATATGAAGCTGCCTACCGACATAGAAGATAAATACCTTAAAGAAGTTCTTTCCAACTTTTCCCTCGAAGATCTCCCTGATGAGCAATGGAAGCTTATTGAAGGTTTTGATAGCTATGCAATTTCCAATTATGGAAGGATAAAGAGCCTTGAACGTTGTATTATAAACTCAAATGGAGGAAAATGGAGAATGGCAGATCATATTAAGAAACCACGAGTCTTCAAATACTTCAATAAACAGTTGAAAAAAGACTGTTATACAGTCCGATGCGGGTTGGCATTGGAAGGAAAGGAATATGGAAAATCAATTCCCCGTTTGGTCTATTATCATTTTGTTGAAAAATTTGATATGACAAATCATAAACTCCTTATATCATTTAAAGATAATAACCAGTTCCATGTCCATGCCGATAACTTAGAAAAACTATCAGTAAGTGAAATACATTATAAAACCATGAAATTAGGAAGAGGCAAGAAAAGAAACTTTAGCAGGACGGTAAGCCAGTATACCGTTGAAGGTACTTTTATTGCTTCTTTTGAATGTATGGATGCAGCCGCCAATACACTTGGTATTGACCGTACAAATATTTTGGATGTCATCGAAAAAGAGAAATTCATAGCAGGAAATTTCCGGTGGTTTTTGAAAGACTATAGCCCTACAAAAGAGGACTTTATTCCGACTGCAAAAAATACATCCGATAAAATATTCAACAAGGCTCTTTGGAAAAGGCTTGGCAAGCCTGAAATAGATGAAAACAATCCACCTGCCTGTATGAACTTATCCCTTGAGGATCTTCCGGACGAACAATGGAAACCGATTCCCGGTGTCGGGGATCAGTTCCTTATTTCAAATAAGGGCAGGATAAAACGGCTGAATATCTGGACAACACAAACCAAAAACAAACTATTTTTAAGGGAACGAATCGTATCGCTTTTAGTGGGCTTCTATTCTGAAGAATCATATTATTTACATACTAATTTATACTATAATCGGAAACAGGTCAATATAAGGCTTAACAGGTTTCTTTATTATTGTTTTGTAGAAGAATTTGATCTGAGTGACAGAACACTAGGTGTTGTCAATCAAAGTGACCGTTGTGGAATATAGATATTTCAAAACTTTCGTTACGTCCTGTTTATTCTTTTCTTAAGAGGGAAAAGTCAGAGAAAAATCTTTCAGCTGTCCAATTGTGAGAGACTACTTTATAGTGAGAAATTTTTATTCCTGTATGCTACAATTTATGGGATTTATCCTTAATTTAGTTGTGCAACAAATACTTAATCTAATATTGTTATGGAAAATACTGAAATTGTAACTGCAAAAAGTGAGTTTCTGAAGTTTATCAAATATTTAGAAAGAGTTATAAACCATGGTATTCTAAAAGCGTAGCACGGAGTTTAAATCTATGGTATGTCTGCCAAAGTCTTTCCATTCTTTGTGGATTTGCGACTGCAATACTTGCTGCATTTTCTGATAAAGAATTTTTTAGCTCAATAGGAAAATTATTGTTGATCATAATTTCTACTATCGGTTCTTTAGCTGCAACAATAATTTTACAATTTAGAATTTTTGATTTGTGGCAATTGAGAGAAAATGGAAGAGTAACAATTGAAAAAATGATAAGTGTGGGTTTCCAGCTTTATGCAAGTAACAAAACAGAGCAAGAGTATTAAGAACTGCACAAGGAATTTATTGAACAAACTTATAAATTAGAAGAAGAACAAAAGACACAATTTTTTCAATTATCATCTGCAAACAGTATATTAAAATTTGGCAAGTCGTAAAGATTATCCTATCGGCGACTGTGCAAACATTAAACTGACAGACAAATGAACGGATAAGCCAATACTTCGACAATAACTTTAATCAAATATGAAACTTGTTACTAGAAATAACCTTGAAAATTGGGCTGATACTACCTTTTCAAAGACAGCCCTACCATATCTTATTTCACGATTAATCAGAGCGACAACACCCGCAAGTACGAAAGCAAATCTCCCTTCAGGCAGTGCTACTTATATTGGTGGGTGGGATGGCATTGTTGAGTGTGAAACAGAAACCTCTTATGTACCTCAGGGAACTTCTTTATGGGAATTCGGTACAACCTCAGATTGTAAAGGCAAAGCAGATGATGATTATGACAAAAGAAAAAAGAATTCTATCGGATTTAATCCAAGTGAATCTGTTTTTATTTTTGTTACACCAAGACTTTGGACAAAGAAAGACGAATGGGTCAAAGAAAAGAAAGCAGAAAGTCATTGGAAAGATGTTAAAGTATATGATTCGGTAGATTTAGAGCAGTGGCTTGACAATGCTTTATCTGTTTCTCGCTGGTTTGCTTCACAAGACGGAGTTGGAGCATATCCATTTGATGGTATAATGACTGCTGATGAATTTTGGGAAGAATGGTCGATGGGGCCAAAAGGATTAGTTCTTTCACCAGAATGTGTAATCGCAGGAAGAGAATATGAGAAAGACTTATTATTATCAGCATTACAAGGATATCCTACAATCAAAGGCATAAAAGCGTCAACAAAGAATGAAGCAATTGCTTTCATAATTGCATCAGCAAAACTATTTTCAACAGAAGAGTTTGACCGATTTTTTTCTAAAGCATTAATAGTAGATACTGAAGGAAATTTTCGTGGCATAAGGATAAATACCTATAATCCATTAAATCTAATACCACGATTTGATGACGCTCAACCTCTATATGCAGCTGTGAGTAACGGTCATCACGTTTTAGTTCCTCTAGGTGCAGATGACGACTTTAATCAAGAAACAATTACATTACCAACAATTGATAGAGATGGTCAAATCAACGCACTAATTAAAAGCGGGATATTACGAGAAGATGCGGAAAAATTTTCTAGAGAATCAGGCAGAAACATTACTATACTCAAAAAATTACTGGGATTCCCATACTACCAGGCAAAATGGATTGAGAAAGAAAATATCCGTGAGATAATTCCTGCTCTTTTACTGGGAAGATGGAACGAAACTTTTGCAGGAGATGTTGAACTAATTGAAAAACTTTCCCAACAAAAATATTCTGACTATTTAGTTATCCTAAACAGGTGGAAGAACTTTGAAGAATCTCCCATTATTCAAATAGGTGAAACTTGGCGGTTAACCTCACCTCTGGATTTGTGGACAGCCCTTTCTTCTCAACTTACACCTAAAGACTTTCAGAATATTCAAGAGTGTTATGTATTAGCCTTCAAAAATGGAAATCCGATAATTGAACCAGAAGAAAAAAACAATTTCGCTGCTTATTTCAATAAAAGAAAGAAATACTCTAATTGGTTAAGAGAAGGATTAACACAATCCTTAATTTTAATTGGACGCTTGGATGGAGTAAAAATCCCGAATCTTAACAATCCCCAAAATTGGGTTGATAATATCATTTTTGATTTGCTCAACAATGCAAGTGGAGAAATATGGATTTCTGTTGATCACGAATTGCCTCTCATTTCAGAAGCATCTCCGGAAAGCTTTCTTAAATCAGTAAAAAATTCCTTAGAAAAAGAACAATCTGAGATAATGGATATGTTCAAAGAGGAAGAAGGTTTTTTGCATGAAACAAGTCACCATACAGGTTTGTTGTGGGCACTTGAAAATTTGGCTTGGCTACCTGAATATCTAAGAGACGTTAGCTTGATATTGCTAAAACTTTCAAGACTTGACCCAGGTGGAAGCTTATCAAATAGACCATTAAACAGTATTTCAGAAATTTTCAAACCTTGGCACTATCAAACTCTTGCATCATATGATGAAAGAATGGAAATTCTTAGATACGTTACTGAAAAAGAAAAGGAATCAGGTTGGACCCTACTAATCAGAATGCTTCCTGACCATCATGGAATTGCCCACCCAACACACAAAATGCGTTGGCGAATGTTTGATAAGAATACTAATCTAACTTATACTTATCAGGAGATATGGAATACACATTCAGCAGTTATTGAAATGCTTATAAAGCTTTTTGATAACAATGAAGAAAAATTCTCCCAACTTATAAAGGAAATAACCAATCTTTCTTCAGGTGATAGAAAAAGTGTTATAGATTGGGCGGATGCTACATATACGAATGTCAAACAAGAAAAATTTACAACCTGGGAAGCTATTCGAGGAATTCTAAATCATCACAGGTCGCATCCTGATACTGATTGGGCATTGCCTGAATCGGATTTAGCTAGGCTGGAAAATTTGTATAACAAACTTCAGCCTGCCGATATTGTCAATAAATACATTTGGCTTTTCAATAATCATTGGCCTGGATTTCCAGAAGGTTTCAGATATGTAGAAAATGAATTTGAGAAAAGGCACGAACAACAAAAAAAACTTATAGATGAAGCTAGAAAGACCGCAGTAACTTTTTTTCTTCAAGAATTAGGTTTAAATGCCACTTTGGAATTGCGAAAGCAGGTTAAAGAAAATTGGTTACTAGGTGATGCTTTGGCAAGAGTAGTTACAAATCAATCAGATATTCTTTCAGTTTGTGAGTGTTTAAATGACGAAAGAAATACCATTAGCTTTGTTCAAAACTTCATTTACCGAAAATCAATAATTGAAAACTTTGATTGGATAAAATCTCTTTTTAAGAAGTTACAAGATAAAGGATTTGGTAACAAAGCGCTTGCTAATGTTCTTATTCCACTAGATCAAAACCAGCAATTATGGAATTTTGTGGTTTCTTTAAATGAAGATACACAAAATGAATATTGGCTAAATGTCAATCCACATTTTTATCATATTAGCAATGAAGAGAAAGTCTTCGGTATAGAAATGCTTTTGAAATATAAACGATTCTTTTCCGTCATTGATATTGCATCTCATTTTACAAATATAATTCCAAGTAATCTTCTCGTCGAAGTGCTCAAAAAAGCGGGTACAGAGGAGGCAAGTGAAGCTCCAAGATTTGGGGGGTATGAAATTGAAAGAATTTTTGAAGAACTTGACAAGAGAGAAGATATTGAAAAATCAGCTCTCATCAATTTAGAATGGATCTATCTCCCAATTCTAGATTCATATGGGACAAGAAGAAATCCAAAAAATTTGGAAGAAGAATTAGCAAACAATCCTGAGTTCTTTATTGAAGTTTTAAAATTGATTTACACACCTAAGGACAAAGAATTATTACAAAAAGAAAGAGAAGAAATTTCAGATGAATTAATCCAAAATCGAGCAAAGCATGCCTATCATTTGTTACATTCTTGGAAGAAACTTCCAGGAATGAAAGAAGATAATTCTATTGATGAGGCAGAATTGAAAAGATGGGTCACAAACGCAAGGAATTTAGCAGAAAGTGTAAGTAGATTAGAGGTTGCTGATGCTGAAATTGGAAAAATTTTGGCACAATACCCTGAGAATAGTC
Source organism: Chryseobacterium defluvii (assembly GCF_014204415.1). Classification (GTDB taxonomy): domain Bacteria; phylum Bacteroidota; class Bacteroidia; order Flavobacteriales; family Weeksellaceae; genus Chryseobacterium; species Chryseobacterium defluvii_A. The sequence continues at coordinate 621,205 of NZ_JACHLE010000002.1, forward strand.
CATTATGGCCAGAAGAAAAAATTTTTCGACTAATTGAAGAAATAAACACGGAGAGTTTAAAGAATAATTATTCTTCTGCTTTATTTAACAAAAGAAGTTTCTCTTCAAGGACAGCATTTGAGGGAGGAAACATTGAAAGAGAAAAAGCAGCTTATTTTGAAAAATTAGAGAACGACTTTAAGAATAAGTACCCAAATGTTGCTGAAATATTCAAACATATGAAAGAAGGCTATTTATCTGATGCTAAAAGAATGGATGAAAGAGCAGAAAGAGATAGGTTAGAATATTGACGCCAACACGTTTGGCCTGCGCAAAAATGCTCAAAATTCATTATTTAATCCCGTTTTATTTGCAATTTAAAAATAACTTATTATACTATGTTGTGTTATACAGTTTATACATAACCATTAAGAAATGCAGTTCCATCCTAACTTTCAGATCACTCCTGCCATAGCCAATCGGCTGTTAGAAATTGAGATGAGGGGCACGGGAACAGGATTCTATATGCCACCCGAAGCAAAAGATGTAGCTCTGCTGATGAAAGCTCTCACAAAATGGATCAACGAACAAATAAAGACTAAAGAACTTCCCGCTCCCATTATTGCAGGATTAGCTCATTATCAATTTGCAACTATCCATCCTTACTATGACGGAAACGGAAGAACAGCCCGTTTATTAACCACCTTCATTCTTCACAAAACAGGTTACGGAATGAAAGGTATTTATTCATTGGAAGAATATTATGCCAAAAACCTGCAAGGATATTATAATGCATTAGCCATTGGGAAAAGTCATAACTATTATTTCGCAAGAGCAGAAGCAGATATTACTCCTTTTTTAGAATACTTTATAGAAGGAATGGCAACTGCCTTCCAAAGAGTATGCGAAAAAGCGTTTAGTGAGAACCAAAAATCAAAAACCAAGAGTAGGGAGTGGGCAAACGAGAATCAAGGAACCGGAGAAAATATAAAATTTCATACCGAAAAATTGCGTGAGCTTCGTCCACAACAACGTTAGGTGTTATCCCTGTTCCAACAGAGCAGGGAAGTAAATGTACAGGAAATTGCAGACCACTTGGGTGTAGGTACAAGAAGTGCTAATGGACTTATCAAAAAATGGATAGAGCAGAATTTTATTCAGATCGAAAATCCTTCCAAAAAAACAAGAACCTATACTCTTGACAGTAATCGGGAGCAAATAATTCTAGGCAGAGACGACAGAAAAACAGATCGTTAATTATCACAATAAGTCCAAAGGACTTCTCACTTTCTCCTTAAATGTGTCCATAATCTGAAGATAAATTTTAGTAGTCGTAATATTACGGTGTCCTAATAATTCCTGAATGGTTTTTATATCTATTCCATTTTCCAAAAGATGTATTGCATAAGAATGTCTCAAGGTACAAACCGTTGCTATGGAGGTAATTCCTGTTTTTTCTAAAGAATTTTGAAAAATCTGCTGCACACTTCGTTCAGAATACTTCTCTCCATTTTGTCCCTCAAATAAATAAATTGCTGGTCGATAGATGATTTTATATTCCTTTAGCAGATTTAATAGTTTATCAGATAAGGTTATAGTTCTTTCCTTTTTGTACCTTATCTCTTTTATCAGGATAATTTTCTCCTTTATTTTTATATCAGTCAGTCTGACATTCAAAACCTCTCTTAAATGCAGACCGCAGGAATAAATAGTAGTAAGAATTGTTCTGTGCTTAAGATTTTCCGTGACTTCTAATAGTTTTTTTACTTCCTCTCGCATCAAAAAATTAGGTAGTTTAATTTCTTTCTTTTGGGGGTAAAGATGTTTCAAATCAATATCTTTTTGAAGCAGTTCCTTATAGAATTTGGTAATGACTCCAATTATTGCTTTTTGATAAGATTCTCCTATTTTCTTTTTCTCTATTAGCCAAATGATAAAATCTTCAAGTTGTTTGGAAGTAAGGTTTTCTGGTTCATACTCATAGAAAAGATTTAGAAAGTAACATAAATGAGACCTGTATGTTTTTATACTTTTCTCAGAATACCGTTGGGCACGGAGATGTACAACAAATTCTTCAATAAGTTTTGTAATCATGGGTATTAGTTTGTGCGTTTATCCTAAGATAAGCAAAAATAATGAGATGATTTTTAGTTTTTTATGAGAAAATATAATCAGGATAAACGCAAGTTATGCAGATAATATCTATTAAACACATAAATTTATATATTATGAAATATGGAGTGCCTAACAGAGAATCTTCAATTTACTAAAACTACACAAAAGTGGTATTTTAAATTAGTGTTTGGCTAACTATATTTGATTTATAATGATATTTCATGAATAAATAGATGTCAACGAATTATTATTTGACTACAAAGATGACTAGTATAACAAATATAAGTAAATGAAGTGGAGAAGAGGTTGATTCTAAAACTAATGTTTTTGTATTTTTTCACAGAGTATTATGACAATAATGTTTTTCTATAAATTCAAATCTATAAATAAAAAATTAGAGCCTATTTAAAAATGTAAAAATAAAAAGAGTAAGAGTTACACCTGAATAAAAAATTGTCATTTTAGAGCTGCAAAACAAACAATAGCAATGGATTCAATGAATTTAACACAAACTTAGTGATAATTAGAAAAAACACTAATTTTGATAACGAAAAACGAAAATATGACTTAATTATCATTTGGAATGCCATTAATTACATATTAAAAATAGGCTGTCAGTGGCGGTTATTGCCCTGTGATTTCAGATAATTTTGGCAGATGGCTGTTACGAAATAAAAACTAAATTTGGTTACATAATAAAAGTCGTTATACGAAGGGATAAGAAAGCATGCATAAAAGATGGATTATTGAACAAACTTTTTCCGGGTTTGATAATGATAGAAGACTATGTAGAAACTATGAGCTCCTGATGGACTCTTCTGAAAGTAAGGTCAAATTATCTGCTATAAAATTATTATTGAATAAAATTTAAACAGGCTCTTAAAATAAACATTAAATAATAATTTTCTTATACTAAATGGTTAATCTATATTTTTGACCAAAAAGTTCAGAAAATTTATTTTAGAGAATCTCTTCAAATTGTTCCATATATCTATACCAATAGAAAATCAATCAAAATAAATTAGTTCATACTTAATAAAAATGAAATCTTGGACTCAGTAATACAATTAGACTCACTTGAAAATATACTTTCACCAATTACTATTGATGATTTTCTTAAAAACGTGAAAAATTCTGCTTTTCATCACTTCAAACGAAATAAATCAAGTGTTAATCCTAAATTTGGAATAGAAGAATATGAAAATCTACTTTGGAATAATGAAAGAATTTTATCAAGTCATTTGAGAGTTTACAATACATGTAATCAAAGAGTTTCACCGCCTAGGAGAAGGGAAAATAAAGATTTATTTAGATGGGCAATTGATCAATACATAGCAGGTAATAACCTTCAAATACATAAAATTAATAAAGTTTTTCCTGTGCTTTCTAAACTTGAAGCTATTTCGACTCAATCCTTATTTTCTAATATCACTATTGATGCTTTCTTATTGCCACACGTTATCGAAATCACCACATTTAGCTTATTATCAAATGAAAATAAGATAGTTATTCAAACAAAAGGAAGCACTCGTTGGAAAATTTATCATCAACAAGTTAGTGATCTTAATAGTAACGATATCAAACACAATACTGACTACTCAGAGGTAATATTGTCTGAAGGAGAAGTTCTTTTTATCAAGCAAAATCACAAGTATAATGTAGTAACTCAAGATTCTTATTCCATTTATTTAGTAATCAATTTCACTCCCTATATAAACTTAGACTATTTAACTTGTCTAGTTGATATTATTGCAGAGAACGATATTACGTTTCGAAGATCAATTAATGAACATAATTATGAAAGTTTACATGTAAACTTTAATGATTTACTTATTAAGTTTATTGAAAAATCGCGTTCAAAACAGATACAACTTCAAACGATAAATCGTCTATGGGTAAATTTGATGACGAAGTTAAAACCATTACCTGGTTACCATTTAAATAATGTAAATAAAATTAATTCTCTTTCTGTAAACTCATTAATTTCCAAAGCTGCAGATATAATAAGGTATCAGTATGAGGCCGGGAATGAAATTCATTTGTTTGTTCCTGGATTGGCTTTAGTTGACGATAGAGACTGGGAACCCGGAAGGTTGGTTTTTCCAATAGAATCATTTCATTTACTTAAATCCATTTTCAGTATGCAAAAAAAATTTACAATAAATGATTTGCCTATAATCTATTCAGAAGAATCAAGGTATGAAGTTGTTAAGAAATTAGTTTTAGAAGGAGTACTAACATTAATTCATTAAAGAAATGGCATTAAGTTTACTATCACAACTATTACATTCTTGTCCAGTTGAGGATTTTTATGATGCTTATTACGAAAAGAAATATCTTCAAATAAAATCAGCTAATTCCTGCTTATTTCAATTCAATACTGAAATGTTCAAAGTAGCATTGCTAAAATCAGCTTTTACTCACCCTGAGAATATTAGAGCAAACAAAGAGGGAAATGTATATATTGCTCCATTGCCGATGGAGCCTTACCAATTATACGATTGGGCAATGGAAAAATATAATAATGGTGCGACATTAATATTGAATCAAGTTGAATTGAATGATGATTTATCAAAACAATTTGCTATAGATTTAGGTAAAGATATGAAAGCGTATATTTCACTTACCGCATTTTTAACACCTGAAAATTCACAAGGTTTTTCTCCACATTTTGACACTCATGATGTATTCGTTATGCAAATGAGTGGTAGTAAAGAATGGCATATTGGTGACTTTGAAATTGAGTTGGCAACAAGAAGACAAGGCTTTTTAGTATCTCCAGAAGTTATGAATTCACCACATACAATAATATCTATGTTTGACAATGACATATTATACCTTCCAAGAGGAATGGTACATTGGGCTTTTGCGGAGCATCTCCCATCCCTACATGTTACTGTTGACATTGATTCTGTCACATATTCAGATTTGCTCTTAGAGCTAATTCTACAAACCTCTCTTAATATGACATCTAAAGAGAATAAAATGATTGTAAATCTCTTTCAAAGAGATTTCAATGGCAATCTAATTCCAGAATTAGAAGAAGTTTTAAAGAATTTGAAATTTGAAACTAAATTGTTTAATTTAGTTCTTGAAAAAAAAGCTAAAATCAGGTATTTATAATTAATAAAAATTCATCAAAATGAAAGTAAAAGAAACATCTCGCGAGGTATTAAACAGAGTAACCGTTAAAGCTTGGACTAATCCAGAGTATATGGAGAATCTAATTAATAATCCTACAAAAATTTTAGAAGAAGAAGGCTTTCAATTTCCAAAGCGAAATTCTAAGGTTATAGTTCACATCAATACTGATGAAGAAATTCATGTTGTTATTCCCACAGCTCCTGAAGAAATCAATTTTTCTAAAGAAGATATTTTAAAATTAGTTGCACAACGTCTCCAAATTGATACAGACCCAGGATAAATCTTGTCTTATGTCTCATCAAGGAATGATGTGTTCAGATCTTGAAAGTTATAAGCAGGCACTTTCGAGGATTAGAAAAGAATTGTCTTTAAATACGGAGTTTCTAGATTTAGATTTAACTTCAACCGCAAAACAAATTTTTAATGTAGTTGAATTAAATATGAATGAAGCTTGGAAAGAATATGAATATAACTTAGCGTCTGATTTGGTAATCTTGACCAATAACAGTTTAAAATCTAGTGTTATCTCCAAATGGATAATTCAAGAAAGTCACAATAATCAAAGACGACCTATTCAATTATCCTTAGCAAAAAAATCATTTATATATAAGCCCAGAAATCTTGCTTCGGATATTGCATGGAATGAATTTATTAATTGGTTAGGGATTGAATTGGGACATCAAATATCATCGGTGTACAAAATAATAAACAAATCAAAATATGGATGGTGCGAATTTGTATCTCACAATTCATGCAATTCAAAATCGGATATTTTAGATTATTATAGAAATTTAGGAATATTAATAGCGATTATTTGGGTAATTGGAGGACGTGATGCGTGTGGAGCAAATATTGTTGCATGTGGAAAATTTCCTACTATTATTGATGCTGAAATGATTTTATCGCCTTCTAACTCTATATATTCTGATAATATTTTTAATGAATTTAAGGAGGGAGGCTTAGTTCCTAAGAGGAATGTTAGTATTAATGGTAATATATTATCTTTTGGGGCAGCACATATTACAGAAGCATTATGTATTCATGAAGATTCGTTTCATACAAATCAAATTTGTAATAAACCAATTACTTCAAAAAGATGTATGAGTTGCAAAAATATACCTCATTTTAATGATAAAGGGTTTTCAGTTAATGGTCATGAAATATATCTAATAGAAGGATATAAAATTGGAATTAATTTACTACTGAATGTGAAAAATAAAATACTCTATAGGACCTCACCGTTTGAGCTTTTTCAATTCGCCCATGGAAGAGTTACATTAAGACCCTCGGTTGCATATAGTGCAATTAAAAAAATATTTATTAATGATTTAATTTTTAATAATATCCAAACTGATATTAGAGAAGTTCTTAAAAATCTTCCATATAATGCTCATGCGAGTAAATACTATGAAAACAGTATATTATTTGCTGAATCAAATGAAATTATTCAATTGGATATACCTAGATTTAGTTTATCTTTTAAATCCAATAGGCTGCTTTTAGACAATAACAAAATTCTATGTAAATATCAATTTTCGGCATTTGACCGTGCAATAAAAAGAATTAAAGGACTAACTAAAAAAACAAGTATTAATGCTGTATTACAATTTGAGAAATATTTAGCATCCTATTAAATGTCATACATTCAATTTAATAGGGAGGTCTTCATAAATACAGAATAATTTTAGTCTCATTTAAGTGGCCCAAGAGAATTTTTTGAATGAGTTATGAAGAATTAAAATTGACATGGATTTAGAAAAAGTAGAGGAATACACGAAAGGCTTACCTATTGTCGGAGTCCTTTTGATGGAGCTGTAACCGTTACCGCAGGTACTCAACTCACTCATAATGCAAATTATTTAGATATAATGTGTAAAGTATCAATAGAACCGCTACAAAAATGACTTAAATTTACGGTATAAAGTTTAAAACCGTTGTAAGCTACCCAATTTTGTTTCCATTCTAAATGATAGATTCTTTCATTTTTTGTTTATATTTTTTAGGACTTATATTCCCTAATGCTTGGTGGG
>NZ_JACHLE010000003.1 GCF_014204415.1 Chryseobacterium defluvii
CCTGCTAAAAGAAAACCGCCTTCCTGAGTAGCTATTGTTGTCGCGAGAAAATCATGATTTTGTCCTGAAAGGTATTTTCCCCAAACCTCTTCGCCTTGTTGGTTGAGTTTTACCAAATGGAAATCATAACCGTTGTTTTGTGTGGGAGGGTTAGAGGGTTGAGAGCCTAATGTGGAACTTCCTGCTCCCATCTTCTGACTTCCAGCCTGAATGGAACTTCCCGTAACAAGATACTGATGATCAATCGTAGTAGTAACCTGGCTTAAAAAATCCTGGGTACCGGATCTGATGTCTTTCTGCCAGAAAATTTCCTGAGCAGATACATTCAGAAATACGTACATGAAAAGTACACTGAAGTAATTTTTTTTCATCATTTTATTTTTAGAATTTTAATCAAAAAGAGGCTGTTTTAATTACTCTCATAAATCAGCTTCAAATCTATGCTAAACTTAAAACCTGATGAAATGAAATACATTACAAATTTATAAATTTGTAATATATGTTATAAATTTAAAAGATCTATATATTTTAAAACCAATATGTTAACCCAAACATAAACAGAGACCTAAAAAAGTCTCTGCTATCCAATCAAATATAAACGGAATTAGTTTTTAATAATTTTTTTGGATACAATTTGTCCGTTCTTTAATACTATAGTTACAATATATACTCCGTTCGGAAGTTCTTGCATATCAATCCTGTTACCGGAAAAACCGGTTTTCACTTCCTGCCCTGCTATATTGTTCACCTGTATGGCCTCGATCGCCTCATTGGTTTTAAAGTAAAGTATTCCGTTTGTAGGGTTAGGATAAATTCCCGGCTCATTAAGCTTTATATCGGTAGTACCCAAAGCTGCAAGATCCTTAATACATCTTACCGACGCTCCCTGTCCTCGTGGGGCTCCGGAAGACGGATTTGCCGTGGTCGTTCCTACATACAGGTATTTTCCACCTGTAGTAGCAACATCTGAACTCCAGTAATACCCTCTTTGTCCAACAAATGTAAATGAGCCTGTTGACCCACTCCTATATCCTCCGGCAGGTAATTTGAGATGACTCCCATAAGCAGAAACCGGGTTATTAATTCCTTCTGATCCCACCAGAACATTCCAGTCCGATTGTGAAGGCATTCTCCATCCCTGGCCTATTGCTTTGCACGGATCTGCTCCGTTGACAGAAGTGACCACTCCTGCATTTTCTGCTGTCCATTGATCTCCTGATCCATTGGATGACCACCATGAATCCGGGCTGCTTCCGGTTATAAATGAATTGATCCCGGCCAATCCGTCCGGTGTATTTGATGACGGGACTGCCGATGTAGAGGAATTCCTCAGCTGATGCCCGTCATCCCACCTTCCCCACTGAAACAGATCTCCGTAAGAGTCTGCATCCGTCATCGAAACCGATACCTGAGAGCTTCCCAGATTCTGTTGTAACCAGACTTTGTTATCTGCACCCCTTACTGTAGTATAGGCAACTGTCTGGCCTCTGTAACTGAATGTCACACATCCTACATCTCCCGGATTATTTCCCGGATCTGTATTACTACAAGTCTGCTGGGCAGATATATTTATTACAGATAATAATGCTGTCAGCATTCCTATTTTCTTCATCATAGTATATAAATTTTTGAACATTTTTAATATTATTTTTATTTATTCTAAATTTAATTTAATTTTGCGCGAAATTAGCTGACTTTATTAATCAGGAGTTATCATTTCCAAACTTTTTGTTATCAAAGTCAGGTTGCATTTCAAATAGTACCAACCGCAATACAACAGGCTGCATGAAGAATCAATACGATAAAGACACTTTATTCCGTTCCGAAGATATCAGCATCATATTGCAGGAAAACCTATTGCCTGAGGAGGATTCAAAAGCTTATATTGCAGAGGACAGGACAAGTTTTAACATCCTTTTTCTATTGAGCCACGATATTCATTTAGTAGCTAAGGATTGTGATACAGAATTTATTTTCAAAAAAAACCAATATATTCTCCATTATTCCTCCGAAGGTAATACGGCGGAATTAAGAACCAAAAGCCGGGACGCTTTACAATATCTTCAAATCCGGATTACCTATCAGTATATATACAGTCTTATTAATCCGGGACTCAGCCATGAAAGCAAAGAGATTCTGGAAAATATGGTCAGAAATAATTTTATTTTTCTTCATAGGGAAGCCCCGCCTTATATGACTGCTGAAATGCACCTGATCGTAAAGGAAATCATAAATTCTTCTAAAAAAGGACTGCTTCAGAGGCTATTCATTGAAGCCAAAGTAATCAAACTTATCATCCTGATCATTGAACAGTTTAATGAAAAAAAAATTCCCGAAATTTCTTCAAAAACTTCTTCAGCTATTAAAAAAATTGTGGATGAAAATTATCACAGGAATATAAGGATTGAAGAAATAGCCCAAATAATCGGTATCAATCCCAACAAGGTAAGAAAGGAATTCAAATCCCGGTATAAAATAACTCTGAGTGATTATATTTCGGAAGTAAGAATGCTTAAGGCCAAAAAGCTGGTGGTCAACAAGAATATGATGATCAAGGAAATTGCCATTGAATGCGGCTATGAGTATGTACAGAACTTCACGAGGGCATTTAAGAAGAAATTCGGGGTTTCTCCGGAGCAACTAAGGAATAGATAAAAACAAAAAACCACTTATTACTAAGTGGTTCATATATGTTGTTTTGCTTTGATATTGCTTTTTCAGAATTCAGGTGAAAAAGCAATGACAATCAATTAATGATGATGTCCGTGATCGTGAATGAAAGGCCCGTTACCTTTAGGCTCGTTATAAATAACTTCAGCTCCTTTCTGCTCATAAATATATTTTCTTCTGATATCTTCCGGGTCAAAAGGTTTTACTTTTCCGAAATATTCTTTTAAGCCTTCCGTCAGCCATAATGGAATAACAAATCCGAAAAACATAAAAATACACCAGAAGCCTACCAGGAACATTGTAATGAAATAGATGGTCCAAAGGAACTGATAAAACGGCCAAAATGCTGATAACATCATTTTTCTTAAAGATTTTAGGCAAAAATAGAACTTTTTTCTTTTTTACACAAAAGATCAAAGCCCTATTTTTATAATTTATTTTAATTTTAAACTAATAATCAGAAGCCAGATTTTAGACTTACCGTTATTATGTGAATATCATAAATATTAATGGGCCAGGTCTGCAAAGAAGTCATTTCCTTTGTCATCCGTAATAATGAACGCCGGAAAATCCTTTACTTCGATCTTTCTCACCGCTTCCATTCCTAATTCCGGGAAGTCCACAACCTCTACGGACAGGATATTTTCTTTTGCCAGAATAGCAGCCGGGCCTCCGATGGATCCTAAATAAAAACCTCCATATTTATGACAAGCATCAGCCACGTCTTTGCTTCTGTTTCCTTTGGCCAGCATGATCATACTTCCACCGTGGCTTTGAAACTCGTCTACATAAACATCCATTCTTCCGGCCGTTGTAGGACCAAAGCTTCCTGAAGCCATCCCTTCCGGGGTTTTCGCAGGGCCTGCATAATAAACAGGGTGATTTTTGAAATATTCAGGCATTGGTTTTCCGCTGTCGATCAGCTCTTTGATCTTAGCGTGGGCAATATCTCTTGCAACGATCAGGGTTCCGTTTAATTTTAGCCTGGTTTTGATCGGATATTTTGAAAGCTCAGCTAAAATTTCAGGCATAGGCCTGTTCAGATTAACCTCAATGGCTTCTTCAAGATGCGGCGGTGTATCCGGTAAGAATCTTTTCGGGTTTTCTTCCAATTGCTCAAGGAAAATACCTTCTTTCGTTATTTTTCCTTTGATATTTCTGTCTGCTGAACAGGAAACACCCATTCCTACAGGACAGGAAGCTGCGTGACGGGGCAATCTGATCACCCTTACATCATGCGTCAGGTATTTGCCTCCAAACTGTGCTCCGATGGCACTTTCCTGGCAGATCTTCTGGACTTTTGCTTCCCATTCCAGGTCTCTGAAAGCCTGTCCCGCTTCATTTCCTTCCGTTGGAAGATTATCGTAGTATTTTGCCGATGCCTTTTTTACGGCCGCCAGATTCGCTTCTGCTGAAGTTCCTCCGATCACCAAAGCTAAGTGATATGGCGGGCAGGCTGAAGTCCCTAAATCTGAAATTTTCTCTTTGATAAATTCTTCAAGAGATTTTTCGTTCAGTAAAGACTTGGTCTTCTGGTATAAGAAGGTTTTGTTGGCAGAGCCGCCTCCTTTTGTCAGGAATAAAAATTCGTAATAGTCTCCTTTTTTGGCATAGATATCGATCTGTGCCGGAAGATTGGATCCGGAATTCTTCTCATCAAACATCGTCAAGGGAACTACCTGAGAATATCTTAAGTTTCTTTTCTGATAGGTATTGTAAATTCCTCGGCTTAAATATTCCCCATCGTCTGCACCTGTATATACATTCTCTCCTTTCTTACCCATTACGATCGCAGTTCCGGTGTCCTGGCAGGAAGGTAAGGCCCCTTCCGCAGCCACTGCAGCATTCTGCAATAGGTTATAGGCAACGAATCTATCATTATCGGTAGCTTCAGGATCATCAATAATTCTTCTGAGACTTTCCAGGTGAGAAGAACGTAGCATAAAGGACACATCCGCCATAGCTTCTTCGGCTAAAAGCTCCAGCCCCTTCGGGTCTATGGTTAAGATTTCCCTGTCCCCCAGTTTTTCAACTTTTACGTACTCCGAAGTAAGCTTCTTATAAGCCGTATCGTCTTTCCGGATCGGATACGGATCCTGATATCTAAATTCCATTCAATTTTTCTTTGTGCAAAAATAAAACATACGCAAAAAACATGAGTAAAATCAGTCCGTTTCATTGATATTTATAATGATTATAAATTGCGGGGTTCTGAGTTTATAAGTAATTTTATAGAAACTAAATTAATTAACCACAAAAGTCCCAAAAGCTTTTGATAATAAATTTGAAAAATACTTTATACACTTAAGTTTTTGAAGTTTAATAGTTTGAAAATAAGAAGTTTATATAAAAAAAGAATTTAAAGCTGAAGAATTTAAATAAAACTTTTGCGCCTTTTGTGGTTTAAGAATAAACTGAAATAAAAATTTCAATCACAATGAATTACAGAATAGAAAAAGACACGATGGGAGAAGTTAAGGTTCCTGCAGACAAATTCTGGGGAGCTCAGACCGAACGTTCCAGAAATAATTTTAAAATAGGACCGGAAGGCTCTATGCCGCATGAGATCATTGAGGCTTTTGCTTATTTAAAAAAGGCAGCAGCCTATACCAATACAGATCTGGGTGTCCTTTCTGCTGAAAAGAGGGATATGATCGCTAAAGTATGTGATGAGATCCTGGAAGGAAAACTGAATGACCAGTTCCCGCTGGTGATCTGGCAGACCGGCTCAGGAACGCAAACTAATATGAATATGAATGAAGTGATCTCTAATAAAGCGCATGTCAATAATGGCGGAGTCTTAGGAGACTCATCTGAAATTCATCCGAATGATGATGTGAATAAGTCCCAGTCTTCCAATGACACCTATCCTACGGCAATGCATATTGCAGCTTATAAAAAAATAGTGGAAATCACTATTCCAGCCGTGGAAAAGCTTAAAAACACATTAGCAGAAAAGGCAAATACCTTTAAAGATATTGTAAAGATCGGAAGAACGCATTTGATGGATGCGACTCCTCTAACTTTGGGACAGGAATTTTCCGGTTATGTTGCCCAATTGGAATTCGGATTGAGAGCATTAAAGAATACGCTGCCTCATTTAGCTGAACTGGCTTTGGGAGGTACCGCAGTAGGAACAGGGTTAAATACGCCATTAGGCTATGATGTGAAAGTGGCAGAGTATATTGCGAAATTCACCAGTCATCCTTTTGTAACAGCTGAAAATAAATTTGAAGCACTTGCAGCACACGATGCGATTGTGGAATCTCACGGGGCTTTAAAACAGTTGGCGGTTTCTTTATTTAAAATTGCACAGGATATCAGGTTGCTGGCTTCCGGCCCGCGTTCCGGGATCGGGGAAATTTATATTCCTGAAAATGAGCCGGGATCTTCCATCATGCCGGGAAAAGTGAATCCTACTCAAAACGAAGCATTAACAATGGTCTGTGCCCAGGTTTTAGGGAATGATACCACGATCTCTTTCGCAGGAACCCAGGGAAATTATGAGCTGAATGTCTTCAAACCCGTGATGGCTTACAATTTCTTACAGTCTGCCCAATTAATTGCTGATGCATGCGTTTCATTCAATGATCATTGTGCCATAGGAATTGAGCCTAATCATGAAAGAATTAAAGAGCTGGTAGACAAATCCCTGATGCTGGTGACGGCTCTGAACACTCATATCGGATACGAAAATGCTGCTAAAATTGCCAAAACCGCCCACAAAAACGGAACTACACTGAAAGAAGAGGCTGCTAATTTAGGACTGGTAACTCCTGAACAGTTCGATGAATGGGTGAAACCTGAGGATATGGTAGGAAGTTTGAAATGATTTTGGTGAAAAATTTTTAACCACAAAAGTTACAAAGTTTTTTATAAAACACTTTAGGATACTTAAGTTTAAAGAAAATAATTGGAAAATAATAAGTTCACATAAGAAAAGATCTTCAAAACAAATATTCATTTTACGTGTTTGTGACCTTATTTATTGATAATCATTCATAGGTTTATAGATGAGATGTTATAAAAAATCCCTGAAATTTCTTTCAGGGATTTTTTTATTTGCTAATTATTAATTACCGGAGTATTTACCTGGTCTGCAAAATACTGCTCCAGCTCTCTCAATGTTTCAGGATTGGTTTTAATATCTTTTACAAGCAGTCCTTTGTTTACTACCACTATTCTGTTGCAGACTTCTGTAGTATGTGACAGATCATGGCTGGAAATAAGGAATGTTACTCCATCCTGTTTGGATAATTCTTTAATTAAATTTTTCAGTTTAATTTGTGTGGAAGGATCCAGATTGGCAAAAGGCTCATCCAGGATAATAATCTCAGGATTTCCGATGATCGCTCCTACAATTCCCACTTTTTTCTGATTCCCTTTTGACAGATCACGGACATATTTCCCGGAATTTAAGATCTCCCCGTTAAACAGATCATGAAAAGGCTTTAGAAATTCGTCTACGGAAGCTTTGTTCTGTCCTCTCAGCTCCCCGATGAAATAGAAATATTCTTCCGGTGTGAGATATCCTATCAGAAAGGTATCATCCACAAAAGCGGAAACTTTATTTTTCCAGGCTTCGGATTCATGTACTTTTATTCCGTCAATGCTTACAGACCCGGTTGTCGCCTGAATTAAATCCAGCATCAGGCTGAAAAGGGTGGTTTTCCCGGCGCCATTGTTCCCGACAAGGCCAAAGGTTTCCCCATTTGGGATCTCCAGGTGCTCAATATTAAGAACGGTTGCGTTTCCGTAGGTTTTGGATAAATTATGGATGGTAATCATATCAGTCTTTATTTTTAAAAGCATCTAATGTGCTGTATTTTTCTACTTTATAATGTCTTACAATAATATCAAAGATCTTTTCCCTCAGTAAAAACCCTGTTAATCCCAGGATAGCGATACTGATCACCCCGCCGGTCATCCCGAAAAAGTATTTTGAAGCTCCGAAAACAGCCATTGGCAAGAGCATTTTCGGAATGATCAGCAGCATGGCTTTCATATTGAAGCTTCCTTTCTGGCCAATTCTTTTTTCTTTGGAATTCAGGTCAATCTGGGTTTTATTGAAAGCCCCTGACCAGAGGGTAAACTGGGAATTCACCCCGATATTGTATAATCCCGCTGCAAAAAAGGTAACATACATTTCCCAGCCGAAATAGGCATAGAATATGGCAACCACCATTGAAAGCGCCGTTACAATATTGATCAGCCACCATTTGGCCTTCAAATATTCTTTATAAGGGACATTAAGGGTCATCATCAGGGGATAATAAGAGCTGTCGAAGGCCGGAACCCTCTGACCGAACAAAAACTGGAATCCTCCGGTCACAAATAATCCCATAAACATCATCATATAAGGTGTTTTATAAACCGGCGAGGTAAACATAAGCAATCCATAGAAGATAAAAAAGAAACTTCCGATCAGAACATTTTTCGTCACCTTATTCCGTCTCAGCATTTTGATATCATTGTTAATGAAGGTTCCCAAAGCTCCATATTTATTCAGGAAGGTAATATTTTCTGTTTTACCGACTGCTTTTTTCACTTCCAATCCCTGATCCAGATAAAATTCCTTATGTACCTGCTTAAAGCAAAGCCACCATAATCCTGAAAACAATACTACAGGCAATAAGACCCAATAAGGTTTCCCGTAAAAGCTGTAGAAGAATGATTCGGACCAGGATAATAAAGGAATAAAATTATAATAGGAAAGAAGGCCTGTGATGGTAAAAATACTTCCTATGATAATAGCAATGATTTCTTTATCATTAAAAAGTATATTAATAAAATTATTGAGGTAGAACAGCAAAGAAATACCTATAAACCATGACAAAGTTCCCAGAAATCCATATCCGTTGTAAAGGGCTATGCAGGAAAAAGTGATGAAAAAGAACGAGTTCAGCCAGCTGAAAGGCGATAAAAAGGTCTTGATCAACATATAGTTGATGATCGTTTTCTTTGGGACACTTAAAGTCAGAAAGGGCTTGATGTTCTGTGTAGGCATCTCCTGCCAGATATATTTAAAGATAAGATCTGCTGCCCAAAGAATGATCAGGTATTTGGATACCACCTTCAAAGGATCGGCATGCATTTTATTCTGTATCAGATAAAAAGCAGCAAATGCACCTCCTATGAGACACGCCACAAAATAAAGGATCCCCATGAAACGCAATATCTTCATGGCAAGATTGACCCCTACTGAGGTACCCCGGAAAAAACTTTTTATTTCGAGTCTCAGGAATTTTAAGAACATATTTTCGTTTTCTACATTAGTAAGCAGAATACAAAAGATGTTACAGGTTTTATTTAAAAGGAAAAAGAGATCTTAAAAACTAATATCTTCTATAACTATAATCTACAAACAAATATTGGGTTTTGTTTTTTTCTTCCGGATTTGGAATAAGATATACAAAAGAGAGTTTTTTTACAGAAAAATCATCTTTGATCGTCAATATGTTACTGATCTGCCTACCATAATCATTCTCATTTTCGGGCGATTCTGTCATGATATTTGAAGCATAGCCTTCAAATTTTGTATAAAGTCTGGTATATTCCTCAATCAAATCATCATAGTTTTGAAAAGCCAGCCTTAAAAATACGCTGTGTCTTCCCAGTTCCACCTCATAATTCTTCTGTTCGATCCTGACCTCTCCATTTAAAAGCTTTGAACTGATTCTGTCATCTTTTTGAAAATCTGCAATATAAATGGTAATGGGTTCCCCGGTTTGTTCCTGTTTTCTTAAAAATTTTTCAAATTTAAGAGGCAATCCTATAATCATCTTTTCAGGTTTGCTCTCTACATTCAATCCTAAGAATAAACTATTCAGGTCACTTTTAACATCATCCTGCGCGAATAGAACAATGCTTAAAAAAGTAAAAACAAGAGTAAATGAAAATCTCCTCATAGTATTTAAATGATTAAATGCCGATAAGCTCTCTTGCCTGTGCCAGTGCCGCTTCGGTAATTTTACTTCCTGAAAGCAGTTGGGCAATTTCAATAAGCTTTTCTTCCTCACTTAGCGGAACAATGGTAGATTGTGTCTTTCCGGAAACATCCTGCTTCATCACCTTATAATTATTATTTCCTTTTGCCGCTACCTGGGCAAGATGGGAAATCACTATAAGCTGCATATCTTCAGACATTTCACGCATCAGGTTTCCAATTTCCTCGGCCACTTTTCCTGAAACCCCGGTGTCTATTTCATCTAAAATAAGGGTTGGAAGCTCATCACTTTCGGCAATGATCTTTTTTACAGCCAGCATTACTCTTGACCTTTCTCCTCCTGAAATAGCCGTTTGAATAGGCTTTAAAGGAAATCCTGAATTGGCCTGGAATAATAGCTGAATATTTTCCTTACCAAACGGACTAAATTCCGGAATATCCTGAAGCTCAATATCTACTTTGGCTTTTTCCAGTCCTAATTTTTTGAGCAGTGCTTCCATCTTTTTAATGAAAACAGGAATATTCTTTTTCCTGTTTTTCGACAGCTTTTCTGCCAATGATTGAAGTGATTTTTCTTTTTTAGAAATATTTTCCTGTATTTCCGCAATATGGGATTCTAGCTCGGAAGCCCCTTTTTGGTCTCCCGACAGCTGATCCCGGATCTCTTTCAGCTCATTAATATCGGAAACGTTGTGCTTAAGGAATAAGGCATTGATCTTATTATTAAATTCCGAAAGTATCGCCAGGTTTTCAGGATTAATTTCAATTTTTTCCGCTTCATTTTCAAGCTCAGAAATAATATCTTTAAGTTCTACAAAAGATTCTTCCAGCCTGCGATCCAGTTCCGAGAAACCATTGGAAACCTCAGAAATTTTTGAAAGTTTATTTTTAGCCTCGTTAAAGAATGATAAAATCCCGATCTCCTCCTGATGAAACCTTGACAAGATCTGTCCCAGGTTTTCAGAGATCATTTCGGCGTTCTCCTGAATGGATAACTGGTTTTGCAGATCTTCAAAATCTAAATCATCCAGTTTCAGCTCTTCAAGTTCGTTCAGCAAAAACTGCTTATAATCGCTTTCCTTAGTATTTTCAGTAAGCTGTGCCTGAAATTTTTTAAGCTGGGTTTTTAAGCTCTGAAACTCAGAAAATTCATGCTGGTATTCTTCAATGATCTGTCTGTTTTCAGAAAGGCCGTCAATAATTTTGAACTGGTATTCGGAAGTGAAGAGGTTTGAAGTTTCAAACTGGGAATGGATATCAATAAGCTGAGAGGAAAGTTCTTTCAGTATATCCAAGGTTACGGGAACATCATTGATAAAAGCCCTTGACTTTCCCGAAGGCAGGATCTCTCTCCGGATAATGGTCTGATGCTCATAATCCAGGTCGTTTTCCACAAAGAATTTCTTGAACTGGTTATTTAAGGCAAATTCTGTCTCGACAATACTTTTTTCTTCCGTATTTGAAATGGATTTTACATCTGCTCTTTCTCCTAAAATAAGCCTTAACGCACCCAAAATAATGGATTTTCCCGCACCGGTTTCCCCGGTAATGACCTGCAGCCCGTTTTGCAGGGACACTTCAAGGGTATCAATTAAGGCGAAATTTTTAATGTAAATTCTCGAAAGCATGAATCAGTTGGCAGATTACGTTAGGTCCTGCAAATATAGAACTTTAGAATTCAGGATTCAAGGTCTTATTTCCACTTGTTCCACTTGGTATCTGTATTCTTGGGAGAAAACATGATCATAAGCTGCTTCAGGTCATTCAATATGATTCCTCCATTGTTCCCTGAATTGAAAACGTTAAAGATCTCATCACTTTTATTATCCATGAAAAGATTGAAGAAATAATTCTGCTGGAATGAATTTTCATACATTTTCAGCTGCATAAGGGTATTAAAAATAACCTTTTTACCGGAAGTCTGATCCTGATTGTATAAATTATCCAAACCGGATCTGTGATAAGTATAGATGGTAGAACGCAACTGGCTCATGTTAGGATTTAATATTTCACCTATCAATATGGCCCTGCTCCGGGGTTCATTGATTTGGCCCCATCCTTCATAGTTCCTGTTCTGGGAATTTTGGGCGATCTGCTGGGCTTTGGAGAACCATTGCGAACCTCCCATAGACTGGAAGCTGTCTGCATCATATCCTAATATCAGATAGACATAAAAGCTGATCACATCAATCAGGTTTTTCCCGGAAAATTGTCTTTCATTGAATATAAGGTTTTCATTTTCAATATATTCAAACGCAAATTTGGTATCCTGAAGATTGATCAGCGGGGATTCATAGGTCGTATTGAATACCGGACGAACTGCCTGAACCACAATATTCCCCTTAAATCTATTTCCGTCTCTTTCATTAATAACGAGCGCAAAGTTAGATTTGATCTTTTCAAAGTTCTGGAGCTTTTTCCCCGTCCAGCTTGTGTTATTGATAAAATCTCTAAGACTCTTTTCCAAAGCCTTGTAAGCCTGCAGGTTACTCCCTCCTATCAATTGGGAATTGACCTGAACGGTTGCCAGTATTTCCTGGGAAAGACTGATATTATATAAGAAAAGCAGTAAAAATAAGCTTATGATCTTTTTCATTATCTGATTAAAAATTGAGAACGGAAATTTATTAAAATTATTCTTAGTATGCGACAAAAATATCTGGAATTAAGCTAAATCTGAATTAAATGAAAGCAAAAGGGTTATAATAAATCTAAAGGACTTTTGAATTTATTCTTTACCACATCCGTAATATGAGTATATATTGTAGTAGTTTTTAAATGATTATGTCCTTCGCTATATTACCATATTTTCAGCTTATGCACAAAGCTATCAATGAGTTAGCCTTATTAATTTGGCTATGTTTATATTACTGTCAAAAATAAAAATATTTACCAATAAAAAATATTTAATATATTAGTTCACAAAAAATTCTTAACAAAAGAACACTCTTATCAAAAATATTTTTATTTAGACAAAGATGATTGACGTAATGCGTAAATTAGAATGTTAGCGATTGTTTGATACCAAATTGAAACATTCCAAATGATTGAACTTAACGAAAACGAATTACAAGCTGAAAGCTGGAACGACTTGCAAAATTATTTATTTGATGTTTACGAATCGGATAAAGATAGATACAGGTCTAAATATGCTTATCGAGGAATTTCTGATAAGAATTATGGATTAGAAACAAGTATTCAAAGAATAGGTAGAATACCGTCTGAAGTGGAAAACCATCTAATCCGAAATTTTCAAAAATATTCCCCAATTAATACACTTGTTGACGACTACAACAACATTTGGAATTGGATTTCACTAGGACAACATCACGGACTACCAACAAGGTTTTTAGACTGGACTTTTTCTCCAAATGTTGCCCTTCACTTCATGACAGATGACATTAATACCTTCAAAAAAGATGGAGCTATTTGGATTGTTGATTTTGTAGAGATAAAGAACCATTTACCCAAAGATTTGCAAAACAAACTTAGAGATCAAAAGACACTATCATTTACATCCGCTGAATTAAAAAAATACATCGGAAATACAATTCGTGAAATTGAAGCCTATGAAAAAACTCATGGCGATGCATTACTTTTTTTTGAACCACCTTCTATAGATGACAGAATAGTAAATCAGTTTGCTATGTTCTCTTTTATGCTAAATCCTGATGTCGACAAAAAGGGTTGGCTAGAGACACACAAACATCTGTATAAGAGAATAATAATTCCAGCAGACCTCAAATGGGAAATACGAGATAAACTTGACCAATCCAACATCACGGAAAGAATTATTTATCCAGGACTTGATGGAATTTCCAAGTGGCTAGGTCGGTGGTATAGAGAGAAAGACGACTCAAAAAAATGGAAAATAAAATAATAGCTCATCAGCTAACACAGTATTGCCAAAACTTTTCAACCTATTTTAAAAGCTGGCCTTCCACAAAATCAAGAATATCTTTAGCCACATCATCCTTGGATTTCAGCTCAAATTCTTTTCTTTCTGTTTTGGTAAATATCTTTATTTTATTGGTATTGTTTTTGAACCCTGCTCCTTCATCACGAAGAGAATTCAGTACGATCATATCCAGATTTTTCTTTTCAAGCTTTCCTTTGGCGTTCTCTTCTTCATTCTGAGTTTCCAAAGCAAATCCTACCAGAAATTGGCGGGATTTCTTTTCTCCCATTGTCCTGAGGATATCCGGGTTTTTAACCAGTTCAATGGTTAAACTATCATCATTTTTTTTGATCTTTTCTTTAGCTACTTCTTTAGGTGCATAATCCGCAACGGCAGCACTGGCAATAGCAATATCCACATTGTCATAGAATTGGAATACCTTTTCCAGCATTTCTTTTGCAGAAGTCACTCTATACAGCTCCACCCTTTTATCATCCATGACCTGATTGCTTGGCCCCGAGATCAAAATGACTTTTGCTCCCCTTCTTGAAGCTTCTTCCGCCAGAGAAAACCCCATTTTTCCTGATGAGTGATTCCCTATAAACCTTACCGGGTCGATCGCCTCATAAGTAGGGCCCGCAGTAATTAAAATGGTCTTCCCTTCAAGAGTTTTGGTTTTACGATTAGAATTAAAAAAGTCTTCAATGGTTTTGGAGATGGTTTCAGGCTCTGCCATTCTTCCCTGCCCGATCAGTCCGCTTGCCAGCTCTCCGCTTTCAGCAGGAATAATGATGTGTCCATAATTTTCGGCTTTTTCCAGATTCTGCTTTGTAGAAGGATGCTGATACATATCGAGATCCATAGCCGGAGCTATAAAAACCGGGCATTTTGCTGACATATAGGTAGCGATCACCAGATTATCACACATTCCGTGGATCATTTTTGCCAGTGTATTGGCCGTGCAGGGAGCTACGATCATTACATCCGCCCATAAAGCAAGTTCCACATGGCTGTTCCATGTTCCGTTATCGCTGTAAAAGTCGGTATAAACAGGTTTCTTAGATAAGGTTGATAAGCTGAGCTTCGTAACGAAATGCTCTGCATCAGGAGTCATGATCACCTGAACCTCGGCCCCTTTTTTCACAAAATCCCTGATCAGAAAATGTATTTTATATGCTGCAATTCCTCCAGAAACGGCTATAAGGATCTTTTTCCCGGAAATACCCATGTGTAGTTTAGTTTTAAAAATACTAAATTAATTATTTTTTCTCATTAAACAGGTTTAGAAACAGCGAAGGCCATAAAAGAACTGACTCTTTTACGACCTTCGTTTATTTTACCGCAGAAAAAAGATTATTTTCTTTCTTCTGTTTTTCTGAAATAGATATCTTCATTCATCCACTCTTCTATCGCAATAGAAGTCGGCTTCGGAAGTTTTTCATAATGTTTAGAAATCTCGATCTGCTCTCTGTTTTCGAAAACTTCTTCCAATGTGGAATTGTGCACGGCAAATTCATCTAATTTATTATGCAATTCCGTACGGATTTCAGCATTGATCTGCTCTGCTCTCTTTCCCATGATAACAATAGCTTCATAGATGGAGCCTACTTTCTCCTCAATTTTGTCTCTATCGTAAGTAATCGTATTTACTTCTGCTTTTGTATCTTTTACACTCATTTTGAGAAATTTATTTTATTTTAAGTCCGCAAATTTACGAATTATCTTTGAATTTTGAAAGTGGCTGCCGGCGGAGGGGTCTGAAGTGCCGCACTGTCCCTCTGGATCTGCATTGCTTTCTTCTCTGCCTCTACCTGATCTCTCATCTGCTGTTCCGTTTTATTCTTCTCAGCCAGTTTATCCGCTTCTTTCTTCTGCTTTGCCGTTAAAGTCGCAATTCTTGATTCCGTTTGTTTTTTTACAACCACAAAGTCCTTCTTTTCTTTTTCAAGTTTACTTCTAAGGTCCGATGCTGTTTTAGCGTAATCTGTGCCCGGCAATTCTTTTTCAACCTGTTTTGTAAACGCTATGGCATTATCTAAACGCTCATCCTTAAGGTCATAAATGGAGTTCGTGGCAAGTTCATACTTTGATTTCAGCATAAAATCATAGATTTTCGGACGCAACTTTGTACTTGGGAAGTCTTCCAATACATTTTCCAACGCTACGTTAGCTGCTTTATAATCGCCCATTTTAAAGTACTGCTTAGCATTTTCGTATGCCTTGAATTCTAACTTATAAGAAAGCTCATCAATAAGCTGACCAATATTTTTAGATCTTTCGGAGTTCGGGTAACTATTTAAAAAGTCCTGCAATTCATTAATAGCCAGCTCTGTACTGGATTGATCAAGGTTATAATCCATCGATCCTTCGTAGTAACATAATGCCGACATGTAAGCAGCCTCTTCTTTTCTGTTGTCCTGGGGAAAACTTATCGAAAAGTTTTTAAACTGGTGCCCTGCAAGCTTATAATTCTTGTCATAATAGTTAGCGTACGCAGAATTAAAAACCACATTCGGGGCATCATCAGTGCCTGCCACAAGGTTCGGGAGCCTGTCATAGAGTGCCAGTGCGTTTTTCCACTTCTTTTTAGCAAAGTTTTCGTTAGCAACTTTTAAGATGTAGTTTTTGTCCGCACTTTTCATGGCCTTATCCTGCTGGCTTACGCATGATGAAACCACAGCAACTGCAAAAAGACCTAAAATATATTTTTTCATAAAGAATTCAACAGTTTCCGGATTTTTCCGATCTATTAATTTGCAAAAATATAACTTTTTTGTCAATAGATTTTTTTTTATGAATATTTAACGTAATTTTAGTCTGCAGCGTATCCCAGAATGGCAAAAACACTGAGCAGGAGATTCATTCTTACTTTCTTCTCTGCTTCTTTGGTATAGGTTTCCTCGTTCTTGCTTGGTACATACAATTCATAAAAGTTTTTATTGCGGATCACAAACAATGTAGATCCGATAATTGTAGTAAGAATATCTTCCGGCTTAGGGGTAAATGTAAAAACCCCGGAGGCAACCCCTTTTTTGATGACCTCATCCAATTTCTTAACAAATAGCTGGTAGAAATCAAGCAGCTCATCTTTCAGATTCTCCGTATGACGAAGTTCCTGGGTGACAAATCCGTGGAAGTAATTGTATTTAAAAAGTTGTGAAACTATATATTTAATGATCTCTTTCATCTGCATTTCGGGTTTGCCGTCTTTTATGGTGTCTGCAAATTCCGAAAAATTCTCCCTGGTCTTCAATACCCGGTATTGATACAAATAAGACATCATTTTTTCTTTGGAACCGAAATAATAAGAGATCATAGCGACATTAATGTTGGCCTTGGAACAGATATCCCTTACTGACGTTCCTTCGTAACCTTTTTTTGCGATAAGTTCTTCAGCAATATCCAGAATATGGATCTGCTTTTCCGTAAATTTTTTTCTCATGAAGTGTACTTTGAGTAAAGTTAAGAAATTTTTAACAAAATTGTAAACGTTTGTTTAAGGATTTTATATAAATGCTAAATAATAAGTACTTTTGAGGATGGAATTTTTTGATTTTCACCATCATAAGAAACACATAAGATACGGTATCTACAATTTGGAAATCGGAAGAATTCCACCTGATTTCCCTTATTCCATCGGCATTCATCCCAAGGATATTCATACCGATGATATAGAGCATCAATTCAAATGGTTAAGGTCAATGATGTTCCAGACCTGTTTTGCGATTGGTGAATGCGGACTGGACTCGTTTGTCCCTGTTGAGCAGAACATCCAGGAAGAAGTTTTTTTGCGGCAGATCAAATTATCAAATGAAATAAAAAAACCTATTATTATCCACTGTGTAAGAAGGTTTTATGAAGTTATTTCTTTCAGGAAAAAGGCTGATCAGGCAATGATCATTCATGGCTTCAATAAAAAACATAGCATCGCCGAAGACCTGCTTAAAAATAATTTTCACCTGAGTTTTGGAAAAGCTGTTTTGTATAATTTATCTTTGCAGCATACTTTAAAAACGGTTCCTTTAGATAGGGTCTTTTTGGAAACTGATAATGATGATTTTAAGATTGAAGAATTATATCATAAGGTTTCAGAAATAAAAGGCATTTCTCCGGAACGCCTTAATGAACAGATTTTAGAAAATTTAGAGACGATAAAAAATGGATAAGTACTGGCTGGAAAGAACGGAACTTCTGATCAAGGAAGATGGGATTGATCAATTAAATAAAGCCAATATTCTGGTTGTAGGTTTAGGTGGAGTGGGATCTTTTGCGGCCGAGTTCCTGGCAAGAGCCGGTGTGGGAAGTATGACGATCGTAGATGGCGATACGGTTGACATCACCAATATCAACCGACAGCTTCCAGCACTTCATTCTACAGTTGGGAAACATAAAGTGGAGGTGGTTGCCGAGAGACTTTTAGATATCAATCCTGAGCTTAATCTAATTAAAATCAACGAATTTCTTAATCCCGAAAGAATGGATGAGATCCTGGATTCCGGAAAATTTGATTATGTCCTTGACTGTATCGACAGTGTAACGCCTAAATTATGCCTGATCAAGGCTGCCAAAAGGAGGAAAATAAAGATCATCAGCTCTATGGGCGCCGGAGGAAAAACCGATCCAAGCAAAGTGATGGTAAGGGATATCAGCAAAACCCACAACTGTTTTCTGGCAAAACAGGTGAGAAAAAGACTGAAAAAAGAGAAAATCCATAAAGGTTTCAGATGTGTTTTCTCTAATGAACTTCAGAAAGAAGAAAGCCTGAAAATGACTGACGGAAGCAACTTCAAAAAATCATTTTACGGGACCATTAGTTTTATTCCCGCTCTTTTCGGCCTGTATGCTGCTGCTGAAGTCATTAATTACCTGGTGAAAAAAGACTAATGCAGAACTTTAACTATCCAAGAGCCGAAAAACTCAAAAAAAATAACGAGATCTCTTTACTTTTTGAAAAAGGTAAATGGAAAACCTGTGGAAACCTGAGGATCATCGTACTTAAAGATAATCCTGATCATCCTGTTGAAAGTATAAAATTCGGAGTTTCTGTCTCTAAAAGGTATTTTAAAAAAGCGGTTCATCGAAACCGGGTAAAAAGATTGTTGAGGGAGTCTTACCGCTTACATAAGGATCTGTTCAATGAGGCTTTTGGTACTCAAACTATTGCTATGCTGTTTTGGGTTTCTTCTGAAATGCCACAGAAATTTCAGGATGTGGAGGCTCAGTTTATCAAGCTTTGCCAGATTCAGAAAAGATCTTAATCTTTTTTCTCCCGCTGATTGAACAGATTATGCAGATTTTTATATTAGTGCATATGATGATCTGAGCCAATTTATAGGGTTTTGATCATATTCTAACAAATATTATAAATCTTGCATACTTTTTGTAACTTTAGAGAAAACAATTAAACTGAAAATTAAAATGTTAGACAATATTCCCTATTTACCTTACGTGCTGAGTGCCTTTATTGGTATCGGCTTAGCCGCAGCATCCGGTTTCAGGGTTTTCCTGCCGATGTTTGCCGTAAGCCTGGCTTCTTATATGGGCTGGATCCCTATGAATGATCACTTTCAATGGCTTGCAGGTCTTCCTACGCTTATCACGACAGGAATTGCAACCGTTGCTGAGATCTTGGCTTATTATATCCCTTATATCGATCATTTGCTGGATACGCTTTCTGTTCCAATGGCTACGGTAGCCGGCTCTGTTTTGTTTGCAAGCCAGTTTGCCGATCTGGGAACCTTTCCTCAATGGGCATTGGCTTTGATCGCAGGGGGAGGAACGGCCGCTGCCATCAGCTCTGGGTTTGCTGGGACCCGGGCAGCATCCACAGCCACCACAGGCGGGCTCGGAAATTCTGTGGTTGCAACTACAGAAACGGCGGGAGCGGGTATCATGTCTGTTTTAGCAATGGCTGCTCCGGTTATTGCGGCTATCTGCGCCATTATTTTAGTGGTCATAGTTCTTATAGTGGGACGTAAAGCGTGGCGAAAAATCAGAGGTAATAAAAGTGTCGTTGACAATACATAAACAATGATCCCGGCCGAAGGCCGGGATCATTGTTTTATAATTAGAATTTATAAATTCATATTGAATGAATATATAGAAATTTATTTATGCTTTTGAGCAAACTCAGACGGCGTTAAATATTTAGTATCTAAAACTCTATTAATTTTAAATGAAATTAATAATGTTGTTACAAAAATAGCCAATCCGCATAAGAACAGAGGTACCATTTTTTTTAGATTTAATGTCTTTTTCATACTTATATTTTTAGCAGTTTTTACAAATTCTTTCTGAACACAATTATAGTAATCATTCATATCTTGGGGAAACCTAATTATTGTTTCAACATTTTAGAAGTCACAATTAATTTTTACCACGAATATCTTTTATTTCCTGAATTTTCGCTTCAAAATATGCTTTCTTATCAGGATGTTTATCCGCCAGTATCTGAAAGGCATTCATCGCCTTGGTATACAATTTTTGTTCAAAATATAAATTCGCCAAAGTTTCCGTCATCAAATGGGAAATATCTCCTGTTTTTTCTTTCACCACATAACTGCTTTCTTCTTTCAGTTGGGATATTTTTGGATTATTTTCAATAAAAGAATCGATAGTTTTTGCTTTGCTTTCAACTTTTGTTTTTTCAGTTTCCTGAGTTCTGTCGATTTTCAGCCAGCTCTGCCAGGTATTAATAAATCCGGGAACATTGCTTTCTTCTGTAGTAAGTGAAACTGCAGCTTCTTCTGCAGGAGTTTCTTTAATTTCTTCTTTAGGTTCATTGATCGTCCATCCTGAATTAAAGAAAGAGACATTCATTATCGGTACTTCCTGCTGCTTTTTCTGCATTTCATCAATTTTCGAAACTTCCTGACCGGCTTTAAGATCTTCTGCTTCCAGTTCTTCTGATCTATCTTCAATCGGCTCAGACAGCTCTTCTATGGACGGCAGGGCCTGATCCTGAGTTTCCGGCATAATATCTGCTTTTGGCTGAGTGATTTCAGTTGGCTTATTGATCAGAGAATCCGGGATGTGGGACTCCAGGCTCATAGGTTTCCAGGAACTTTTTACTTCTTCCCTGATTTCCACCAAAGGCTCACTTTCTTCTTTTGTTATTATTTCTGATGGGTTTTCAAGCTCTAATTCCTCTTTCAACCGGGTTTGTTCACCTTTTTCTTCTTTGTTTTCGGAAGATGCGGCATGGAAAGCCTGTGTTTCTGCAAAATTGATATCATGGCTGTGAATTTCCGGTTCCTCTTCTTTCTTTTCAGGGGAAGCTTCTTTTTTAGCCTTCATTTTTTTCTCCACTTCTTCGATCAAACGCCTCATTTCTTCTTCATGCTTGTTGACATTGGATTTAGGTGCTTCTGTCTTTGTTTCTTCACCAGAGTTGGAGGATTGTATAGTCACCTCCGGCAGGAACGAGTCCAATCCATGAAAGCTCAGTTCATGATCATCACGGACAGATTTTTTTTCTTTTTCCGAGCTGATCTCTTCTTCATTAATAATTGTTTCAGGTGTAAAATCAGCTACTCTTTCAGATTTGTCCGGGTTTTCAGCAATGCTTTTTATCTCTCCGACACCTGCCTGAATATTTACTTCGGGAAGGAATTCTGCCGTTTCATGGAAGCTTAATTCCAAATCATCATTAATAACTTCGTCTTTATCTTTTTCAGAGGAAGTTTTTTCTTCTTCTATAATGACTTCAGGAGTAAATGAAGCTATATCTTCAGCATCTTTTAACTCTTTTTCCTCTGAAACCAGTTCAGGCTGCTTAACTGATTCTGATCTTTGGGTAACTATAATTCCGGATTCTAAAGTAGATTCGAGGTCAATTGTTTCCTGATGTTCATCCTCAAGGAAGTTTTCCTCACCTTCAAACAGGATCCTGTTTCTTTCTCCGTTGATATAAACGTGATTAACTTCCGGATGAGGCTGGGCTAAAAGACAGGCTGAGTCTTCAACCTGAGTCTTTTCCGATTCCGGCTTAATTTCTGTTTTTTCTTCTATTTTATTTTGAAGAGCTTCTGTTTCCTGTATAGGCTCAACAATTTCTTCTTTCTTTTCTACGATGATCTCAGGCTTCGGTTTTTGCTGAATTTTACCGTTGATCAATTGGTACAGGATCTTTTTATCGGTTGTATAGGCTGCGGTTACAGAAAGCTCTTTCTGATAATTGTCTCTATCATAAAGATGTACTCCATACAGGTGCAGCGCCCTGATATTCTGAATGTAGGGAAAGGAACTGATCTCCTCTTGCAGAAGCGTCATATCTTCTGACCGGATATTTTTAGGGTCTTTTAATAATTCTAAAACTCGGGGATTCATCTTACCAATTCGCTACAATATCGTTAAATATTTTGTTAATGATTCTTTCTGTTACAATTTTCACCTGGGATGCTTCTATATCGCTCTGGGATAAATTGCTGTTAAAAACGGCTTCATCTGAATAGGTCCTGTCAAAACTTACATCAGGATGTACCTTGTTCTCATAATGAACTTTTACGGTGATCGTAAGCTTGTTCTGGGAGTCCTGAATAACTCCTCCTACGGAGGTAGACTGTGTGTTGGAACTGATGGTGGTAGGCGATATGGAATAGTCCGTAATTTCCCCCTCAACCAGGATATCCGGGCTTTCTTTGGTTCCTTTTAATGTAGTCCTCTGGAGGAATCTGTTTTGAATATCCGTGGAAAACTGCTGGGACAGGGTAGGGTTTACCAATGCCGCATTATTGGGAAATTCATTGATCTGTATCGTCTTTTCATCTGTGAGAGATGATCCGGTAAAACTGTAGCAGGAATTCAAAAACCCAAGGCAGAGAAGTAGAAGCCCAACTATTATGGGTTGTTTTACAGACCTGTTTTTAATTTTAAAATTCATTTTTCAATCCGATTTCTTTGATTTCGTCATGTTCTATCTGCTGAATGGCATCTTCAAAAGCAAAATAATGCGTGGTATACATATAAGGCAGGGTAATCAGCAAACCTATTCCACAAAGTATGACTCCCAATTGAGACAGAAAGCTGACTACAATACTAAAAAGAAAAATAGATAATAAATTATCTCTGGTCATTATCTTAGACATATTCCAGGCTGTTTTTATATCTTTCACTCCTCCGAGAGAGATGAGTGCCGGAATATAAAACGCCTTTAATGCAATAACAAAGATGGCCACAATGACTAAAAGCATATATAAAAATAAAAATATGGAGAAAACAGGTGAAGGCTCTTCTCCCCCGCCCATAAACGGAGCTACAAAAAGCATTGGGATATATATGGCAAGTACGACTCCAATAATGATCAACTGGTAAATAATATAGGCCCCAAAATCATCAAAATTGAAAATATCAGACGGGTTTGCAGGAAGCCCTCTGTTCACATTCCGGCAGTATTTGTAGAAATTCCCAATCGCCATCATTCCGCAAAACGGAATAATAGATAATATGATGCAAAAAACAAGAGCCAATATAAAGTTTCCAAAATCTTTCTTTAAAAGCTCGTATCCTTTGTTCAGGTATTCATTAAATTTAAAATTAATCGGTTTTGCTGTTGCTTTTGTCATTTTAGTTTATTCTTCGAGGTTATATTGTTTTATTTTTCTGTATAATGTCCTTTGTGAGATTCCTAATTCGTCAGCCGCCTTATTCCTGCGTCCTTTGTGCTTTTCCAATGCTTTGATTATCAAATCTTTTTCATTATTCTGTAAAGATAATGATTCCGGCCTGTTTTCTTCCACTTCAATATCTTCAATATCCTCATAAGTATCTTCTGGATTTGAAATGATAGTCGGGGTCTGAACTTTGTTATTATCTTCAAAATATAATAAGGATCCTGAATTTACAGCCTGCTGTGGTTCAGGAGTATAGATCCTGTTGATCAGATTTTTCTCATGATTGCTCAGATCTGCAGCTCCCCTGTTCTTTATCAGCTCCGAAGTTAAGGATTTTAAATCATTAATATCGCTCCGCATATCAAAGAGTATCTTGTACATGATCTCTCTTTCGCTTCCGAAATCGGTTTGCTTCTGGGCATTCGGAGTATTGACCACCATGGGAAGGTGGGTTTCCATCGGAATGTATTCCGCAAGCTTTTCTATAGTGATATTCCTGTTTCTTTCTACTACCGTCATTTGCTCTACCAGGTTCCTCAACTGCCGGATATTTCCCGGGAAGGTATAGTTTTCTATATAATGAACAGCACCCGGATCCAGTTCCAGCTCAGGCATCCTGTATTTCTCGGCAAAATCTATCGCAAATTTCCTGAACAGCAGATGAATATCTCCTTTCCTTTCTCTTAAAGGCGGCATATCGATCTGCACAGTATTCAGACGGTAATATAAGTCTTCCCGAAATCTTCCGTCATGAATGGCCTTCATCATATTCACATTGGTGGCAGCCACAATCCTTACATTGGTTTTCTGCACCTGTGAGGAACCTACTTTCATAAATTCCCCGCTTTCCAGTACTCTTAAAAGACGTACCTGGGTCTGCAGGGGAAGCTCTCCCACCTCATCCAGGAAAATGGTTCCTCCATCGGCCACTTCAAAATATCCTTTTCTGGTAGCCGTAGCTCCTGTGAATGCTCCTTTTTCGTGCCCGAATAATTCAGAATCGATGGTTCCTTCCGGAATAGCTCCGCAGTTCACGACAATATAGGGCTGATGTTTTCTTTTGGATTCCGAATGAATGATCTTAGGGATAAATTCTTTACCTACTCCACTTTCCCCGATCACTAACACAGAAATATCTGTAGGAGCCACCTGGATCGCTTTCTCCAAAGCACGGTTCAATGCGGGAAAATTTCCGATTATTCCGAAGCGGTTTTTTATATTTTGTAACTCGTTACTCATAAGTAAAATTTAAGATTATTGGTTTAAAATATTCTACAGTTCTTCAATTTGCTTCCTGTAGACTTTGTTAAAGTGATGAGTATAGCCGTCTTTCATGCTTTTACCCTCATCATAGGTCTTTAAGGCCAGTTTTTTTAAATCCAGATAATCTTTGTTCCTGATTTTTGAAACTTTACTTTTAAAATATATATTTTCGGCATAATCATAAACTTTGCTCTGTTTTTCAAAGTTTTCCAATGCCTTGTCATAATTCCCCAGCTCAAAATAGGTAACGCCCAGCTGATAGTGATCATAAAGCCCCACATTATGCTGCGGATCTTTTAATTGTTTTTCAATGATCTCAACGGCTTTCTGCTTTTGGTTTAAAGCACTGTAACAAAGAGCTTTTGCAATATGAAGTTCATAATCCCCGTTTGCAGAATATCCCAGATATCCTTTCGGAAAATGTTTTTCCAATTCTTCAATATCCTGAATGGCTCCCTGATAATCCCTCAAAAACTGATATCTGCACCAGCCTCTATATCCTAAATGTCGTGTAGGATTTAAGGCTACCGCTTTATTCATGAGCAGCATCCAGCTGGCAAAATCTCCTCTTTTTAAATAAGGAACTGCTTTTTCGCTATAGATCTGATCAAAACCCGGGCAAAGCTCCAGACCCTTGTCAAATTCTTCCTGAGATTCCCGAAATCCCTGATAATCGGAGGCACTGTTATAGATCTCACAGGCTTTTTTACAATTTTCCCCTTCTACGGCATTACAGTTGATCTGTGCGGGAATATGATTGTAAAGTATTACCAATAAAACGCTAAGGCAGTATTTCTGAAACTTTTCCATCTACTATTTTATAGGTTAGGTATTGATAATAATCTATTTTTTTTCCTTTTATTTCTTTCGGAATCCAGCCATCCAGAGATTTTGTGAAAGTAAGAAGCTTGTTTTTTAATTCATTATCAAGAACTGTTTCCTGATAATCGTTATTGATCTGCTTTACTCTGAATAATCCTGTTTTGGCTTCACAATTCACCAGAAACCTGACGGTTATATAGCCATTTGTTTTTTTATCCGAATAGATGTCTGACTTCGCCAGTTTTTCAATGATCGCTATTTTTTCGCCTCTATACTGAAAGCCATTGGAGTCATTATAATACTGGTATCTGTACTGATCTTCGGGAATGCATCTTTTAAAATTGGCATCATCGATCTTTTCGTCAAATTTAATGTCTCCGACCTGTGCAGGATATTTCCGCACTGGTTTTTCGCTTTGGCAGGAAGCTAACGAAGAGGCCAATATTAGAATATAAAAGATTTTTCCCATTCTTATTTTTCAACTGTTTCCCCTAAAAGTGTGCCTTGGGTATTATCGAAGACAAAAACGTCCACAATGTCACCAATTTTCTGATGATCCAGCTTATCAAATACACAAACTGCATTCTGGGAGTTTCTTCCCTTCCACTGGTTTTCATTCTTTTTAGAGGTTCCTTCTATGAGAATCTGATGTACTCTTCCTACGTAAGACTTCATGCGTTTTCTGGAAAGCTCTCCTTGTAAGGCGATCACTTCTGCAAGACGTCTTTGCTTGATGTCTGCCGGAACGTTGTCTTCCATTTTTTTATGGGCCGGTGTTCCCGGTCTTTCAGAGTAGGCAAACATATAACCATAGTCATATTCCACTTCTCTCATCAGGCTTAAGGTGTCCCGATGATCTTCTTCGGTCTCATTACAGAAACCAATGATCATATCCTGCGAAAAGGCAATGTCCGGAACTATTTCTTTGGCTTTTTCGATTAAATCCAGATATTCTTCACGGGTATGCTGCCTGTTCATCGCTTCCAGCATATTATTGCTTCCACTTTGAACGGGAAGGTGAACATATTTGCAGATATTCTCATGCCTTGCTATCATTCTGAATACATCAAGGCTCATATCCTGAGGATTGGATGTTGAAAATCTTATCCGCATTTCAGGAACTGCTTTCGCAACCTGATCAAGCAGCTGAGCAAAGTTAACTGCCGTAGCTTTCTGCATTTCGGAAGCCTTTACAAAATCTTTTTTAGGGCCACCGCCATACCAAAGATAAGAATCTACATTCTGGCCTAAAAGTGTGATTTCTTTATATCCGTTATTCCAGAGGTCTTTGCATTCTTCAATAATGGAATGGGGGTCCCTGCTCCTTTCTCTTCCTCTTGTAAAAGGAACTACACAGAATGTGCACATATTATCACAGCCTCTCGTAATGGTAACAAAGGCTGTAACCCCATTTCCTCCTAAACGAACCGGATTGATGTCTGCGTAAGTCTCTTCTTTGGAAAGGATCACATTGATAGCATCTCTTCCGTCCTCCGTTTCTTTTAAAAGGTTGGGTAAATCTCTGTAAGCATCCGGACCGACAACGAGGTCCACCAACTGTTCTTCTTCCAGGAATTTGGTTTTCAGCCTTTCTGCCATACATCCCAAAACTCCAACGGTCATATTAGGTTTTTCTTTCTTGAGGTTTTTAAATTGGGAAAGACGCATTCTTACGGTCTGTTCCGCTTTTTCACGGATAGAACAGGTATTAAGAAGGATAAGGTCTGCCTCTTCTGCTTTCAGGGTGGTGTTATATCCCTGCTCATTAAGGATGGATGCAACAATTTCGGAGTCAGAAAAGTTCATCTGGCAACCGTAGCTTTCTAAAAACAATTTTTTAGAATTGCCTGCTTTTTCGGCAATGGCAAATGCTTCTCCCTGTTTTGTTTCGTCTATATATTTTTCCTGCACTTTTGTAGAAGTTAGATATTAGAAATCAGAGGTTAGTCTAATTCTAAAATAGATTAGTTTGCAAAGATACAAAATCTTGTGACAGAATGGCAGAACTATCTTTCGTAAAAGTTGATCGAGAAGATGACCGGAAACGCTATTCTTTGCCTAATCGGAATATTAGAATATAAAGCCGGCTTCCAGGCTTTCTTTAATCTTGAGAGCGTTCGCATAAAATCTATATTAAATTTTCTATCATCTATTGCAGGATAAATCCTTGGATTGGTAATATGTCCATCCTTATTGATATAAAATTCTAAATTAATATCCCCGTTAATATGATAATCTGTAAAAAGGCTCATAAAATTATCATGAAACTCTTTTTCAAATGCCTTATATCCTTCGGGATACTGAGCAGGAATCACAAAATTGCCAGCGTCATATTTTTCTTTATAGTTACTCATTATATCTTTTGAATAGAATATAAATTCAGTAATTGCTCCTATTTTCTGGTTTTTAACTTCTGCCGGCTTCCAATGTTTAAGATTTTTTATTATCTCCAGGGATAAATCATATGCACACTTATTCTTTTTTATATCTGCCGTATCACTATCTTTTATTAGCTTAACAGCGCCTTCTTTTGTAATTAAAATCCTTGGCTGATAAATTTCCCTGCTATCACACTCTTTAAATTTATTATTAGTGAGATAGTCATGAGCATCTTTATAGAAGTTAATCATTCCTCCATCGTAAAAATCCTGATTTTTAGGATACTCATCCAAGGTTTGTGACGGCATTAGAGAAATTGCTATTGAACAAAATAAAATTAGGATTTTCTTAATCATGGTCAAAATGGTCTGTTGTAAAATTAATTTTAATTACTTTTTTGGAAACAACAGGCTTTCCTTCTTTTATTGCCGGTTTCCATTTTTTCTTTATCCTGCTGATCGCAAACCGCATATCATCTATAAACATTTCACTGTTTTTCACTTTAGGCAAAACATCCAGTTTACTGATCTTACCATCGGCACCTATATCAAAAACGAATACAAATTGACCATTAACTGCATACTTGCCCAGATCAATATAGGCATGGATCATTTTTAACAGTTCCTTGGAAAATGCCGAATCCCCTCCCGAGAACTCTGCGTTTTGGGTAAAGACCACGTTTTGATCATGAGATTCCTGAGCTACTCCTTTAAAACCAAATAACAATAATAAAATGATAAAATATTTTCCCATCACTACAAATCTGCAGATAAGGATGAGAAATTCATCTTCAGTTTCATCTCTGATTTTACCGGCTGACCATTGCACATGGCGGGAGTCCAGCTCTTTTTAATTCTTCTTACTACATACTGCATATCGTCAAAAAAAACTTCACTGTTCAATACTTCCGGAGAACCTTCAATATCTGTTACCTTACCTGTGGCATCAATGGTCAGGGTGAAGGTAAACTCACCGTTCAGCGTATAAAAGTCCGAATTAAGGTAAGTGTACATATATTTTGTAAGGATCGCCTTATAAGACGCAGCCCCGCCTTCAAAACCTGCCGGTTTAAAATCGTTACAGTTTTTTACAGCGACCTGTAAAAAGGGCTCCTGTATATTTATTTTCAGAAGGTTTTTATTATTCTCTATAATAAACGAGTCATCCCTGTCTTCCAGATCCTGAGCAAACGAAAAATTGGCTATAAAAAGGCCGATGAATAATGCTATTGTTTTCATAAGTCCGTTTATTTATGGGTTATGATACAAAATTACATATTTACCAAAAGAAAACTTCACACAAATGTGTGAAGTTTTCTTTTATAATGATCAGACTTTTAAATTATCTTGATGCCTGAGACGACGCAAACGGATCCCTGGCCATGAAAGCACTTCTCCTGTATGAAACCGGCAGATCTCTGAAAAATTTTTAATCAAAAATTACAATACTTCGATCTGATTTTTTAATAAGTCTTCAAATTCTTCTCTTTTACGGATCAGGTGAGCTTTTCCGTCCACAAATAATACTTCGGCAGGCTTTAATCTTGAGTTAAAGTTGGAGCTCATTTCAAAACCGTAGGCTCCGGCGTTATGGAATGCCAGGATATCTCCTTCTCTTACTTCATTCAGCTTTCTGTCCCATGCAAAAGTATCTGTTTCACAAATATTCCCTACTACCGTATAAATTCTTTCTGCTCCTTTCGGATTAGACAGGTTTTCAATGGCATGGTACGAATCATAGAACATCGGACGGATCAGATGGTTGAATCCTGAATTAACTCCTACAAAAACGGTAGCCGTAGTCTGCTTGATCACATTCGCTTTTACTAAAAGATAGCCACATTTTCCTACCAGGAATTTTCCCGGTTCGAACCACAGTTCGAACTTTCTGCCTGTTGATTTGGCAAATTCGGACAGAACTTTTTCCACTTTCTTACCCAGCATTTTCACATCGGTTTCCATCTCACTATCCTGGTAAGGGATCTTGAAACCGCTTCCCATATCAAGGTATTTCAGATTCGGGAAATGCTCGGAAAGTTCCAACATGATCTCTAATGACTGTAAGAAGACTCCAGGGTCTTTGATCTCACTTCCGGTATGCATGTGAAGTCCTTCAACATTAAGGTTGGTACTCTTCATTACTCTTTCAATGTGACGAAGCTGATGAATGGAAATTCCAAATTTACTGTCAATATGCCCTGTGGAAATTTTATAGTTTCCGCCTGCAAAAATGTGCGGATTGATTCTCACAAAAATAGGATAGGAATTCCCGAATTTGTTCCCAAACTGCTCAAGGATAGAAATGTTATCAATATTGATATGTACCTCGTGCTGCATGGCTTCTTCTATTTCCGCCAGATCAACACAGTTGGGAGTAAATAATATTTTTTCTTTAGGAAATCCTGCTTTCAGGCCAAGTTTAACTTCACTAATTGATACACAATCCAAAGAAGCACCCAGATTCTTGACATATTTCAGGATGTTGATATTAGTCAAAGCCTTTGCGGCATAAAAGAACTTGGTGTGTTTTAAAAAAGAAGATGTAAGTTTCTCGTATTGAGTTTTAATAGATTCTGCGTCGTAAACATACACCGGCGTGCCATATTCTCTGGCAATCTGTAACAAATCTTTTGAATTCATAATTAATAGGTAAACTTCTTTTTTGTTATTAAGAAAGTACAAAGGTAATGAATCGTGAACTTATTTCAGTAACGGATGCTTCAAAGGCTCGGTTCATCCGGAAAATCACATCCTACGTTTATATCAATCCAGTTTGGTTATCTTAAGGTCGGTAAAATGTCCCAGGGTACCGGGGCCAACCCAAAGCCCGATGCTTCCACACAGATTCCCGCCCTGTTTCAGATCATTAACAA
Organism: Chryseobacterium defluvii; assembly: GCF_014204415.1. Classification (GTDB taxonomy): domain Bacteria; phylum Bacteroidota; class Bacteroidia; order Flavobacteriales; family Weeksellaceae; genus Chryseobacterium; species Chryseobacterium defluvii_A. The sequence goes on from NZ_JACHLE010000003.1 coordinate 30,462, forward strand.
TTAATACAGGCTGGCAAGCACCATTGACATACAGTTTTGCGGTTTCATCTTTTACCTCTATTTTCACCCTGATCCATTCTGCGGGCACCATATCTGCATATGCTTCATATTTTTCCGGTGTTTCTTTCCGCAGTTTTTCCCATGGATAACCCGGCCAGGAAATATATTGGGTAGAATGATTTCTACGCACCTGATCATTGGCACGTCCGTTAGTGGGACGCAAATAAAATACTTCCATTTTAGAAATATCTTCATCGGAAGCCACTCTGAAAGCAATACCTACAAATCCACGTGCCGTTTCACTGGCATTTGCAAGGGCCTGCCCTGAAATGGTTGCTTCAATGATACCGTTATGAAAATCAATATTTTTTAACAGGGCTAGTGTCTTCTCATTATCAGCCGGTTCCGGGATTTGTATAGCCAAAGCATTTTTTCCTTTATACTTAACTTCGGAAACGGTTACCTGATAAGGAACCACCTCTGCAGATCTCAACGGGATTTTTTGTGCTTTAGGTAATATAAACATAAGTACGCTCAATACTAAAGTCCCTAATAATTTTTTATTTACCATAGTTCCGTAATTTTATCGAATATCTAAAAAAATAAAGCTTTGATTTTCTTCTTTTTACGAGCGTTTTACATTTAAGTCTGTTAAATTTTTATTTTTGAGCTTAATTGTTTATCCTAAAAACTTCTGTGGTTAAAAAAAGCCAATACTTAATTATTTCGGCAATGGCAATGCCTCGAAATCACCCCGGAGCAGAGCTAGCTGCAATTCGTTATTGAGATCGGAAGATGACAGAGGAAGGTCTATCTTTAACTTTGAAAGCTTACTTAATGTCTGAATCTGGGTAAAAAGCTCATAAAACCCATAAGAAATGACTTTCCCATTCTCTATAATAAGGAATAACTTTTCTCCTAATTTCCTGCCCTGACCCAACCAAAGCTCATTTCTTTTCCTGAAGTCCACTTTCTTTTTAAAGGCTTCAATATCTTTAAACTCTTCCTTGGAAGTGATAAACTTGACCGCCTTTGAGCCCTGTGTAAAAGACCTGAACCTTAAAATCGGTTTTTCTGCTTTATTGAGCTTGTTCTTTTCAACAATATATTTATTATTCCTGTAATAAAGCCCGAAAGGTAACGCTTCCCTTTTCTTTACGTTCCTGGAATTCAGCATCAGTCTGGCAATAATATCTGTGCCCGTAAGTTCAAAATTGATCTGCTCGGTATTTTTTTGGATCTCTTCCCACTTTTTAGATTTGGAGTTGAAGACTTTTTTAGAAAATTTATTGATGTCCTGCACATGGTCTGAAAACACAATTTTCCCGCCTTCGTTCTGAAAGTAGACAAATCCTTTTTCGTTCGGCAGATCCTGAGTCAGTTCTTTGATCTTATTGATATACGTTTTGGCGTTGGTTTCTTCGTGCTGCTTTTGAATAATTTCGTTTTCTATGTCTTTTGAAATCAGCAATTTAAACAATTCAAGAGTCGCCCGTGCATCTCCTTCTGCCCTATGATGATTAGTCAAAGGAATTCCTAAAGATCTTACCAGTTTTCCCAGAGAATAGCTTACCTCATCCGGGATCAACTTCTGAGCTAGCGGAATGGTATCTAAAGTACTGATTTTGAAATCATAACCAAGTCGTTTAAACGACTGGCGTAACATCCTGTAATCAAAATCTATATTATGTCCGACTAAAGTAGTATTTTCGGTAATTTCGATAATCCTGCGGGCTATTTCATGGAATTTCGGAGCAGTTTTAACCATTTTAGGGGTAATACTGGTCAATTTCTGCACAAAAGGAGTAATATCGCTTTCCGGATTTACCAGTGAGATGAACTGATCGACAATTTTTTGCCCATCATACCGGTAAACAGCAATATCTATAATGCATTCTTTTCTATAACCTGCACCATTACTTTCTATATCTATTATTGAATACATTTAATTCTTCTTCCGTTATACAACTAATTTCTTGTAGTTAATTTTAATAATCCCGGCCATCAACAGCCCGAAGTACAGGGATAATGTGCTAAATACATAACCCATGCCATACGTCCATAATGGCTGTAGCTGGTTTTGCTGAATATCTTTTACATTGGAAATAAAAACTGCAAAAAGAATGTAAAGGCAGATCAAAGAGATCAGTCCTCCAAACAGCTGATACAGCCATTTCTTATTAACCAGCAGGGGCAACACCGCTAAAATAACAAAAATTATATCAAAAAAACTAAACCGGTTGTTCGCACTATCCATGATGAAGTTCAGAACAGCTAATCCTATAAAATAAAAAGAGGGTATTTTTTTCATGACTATTATTTTTAAGCCTCTGTTTAAAATCCGTTATCTCCTTCTTCCTCCCAGCCCGAACATTCCCAGAATGGCTTTGGCCCCTTCCCGCATCAAGGTATTGGTAAAGGTTCTCCCCGCTCTGCTTTTCAATACCTGCTCAAACATTCCCGGTTCTTCTTTTACGGGCCTGGTTTTCTGTGTAGGTGCCGAGTTTTGAACCGCCTGTTCCATTCTGTCCACTAACATATCGTAGGCAGATTCTTTATCCACTGCTTCTTCATACTTGGCTACCAATTCGGATCTGCCAGTCAATTCCGAAACTTCAGCATCATTCAGCACATCCATTCTGGATTCCGGAGAGATCAGGTATGTATGGACCAAAGGGGTAGGAATACCTTTTTCATCCAATGCAGTTACAAATGCTTCCCCGATTCCTAAATTCTGGATCAGCTCGGGAGCATCATAAAATTCTGTAGTAGGATAATTCTCTACTGCTTTGGTAATTTCTTTTTTATCTTTTGCCGTAAAGCCTCTTAAGGCGTGCTGTATTTTTAATCCTAATTGTGAAAGCACATTTTCAGGCACATCTCCCGGAATCTGGGTGATAAAATAGATCCCCACTCCTTTTGAACGGATAAGCTTTACCATGGTTTCAATCTGTGAAAGCAATGCTTTGGACGACTCATCAAAGATCAGGTGTGCCTCATCGATGAAAAGCACCAGTTTAGGTTTTCCGCTGTCTCCTTCTTCCGGAAACGTCATATAAATTTCTGCAAAAAGGGAAAGCATGAAGGTGGAGAACAGCTGAGGCTTATTCTGAATATCAGCAACCCTTAAAATATTTACTACCCCTTTCCCGTCCCTTGTCTGGAGCAAATCCTGAACATCGAAACTTAATTCGCCAAAGAAACCGGCCGCTCCCTGCTGCTCCAAAGCAACGATTGACCTTAAAATAGCTCCCAGTGAAGCAGGCGCAATTGAACCATAGTTCGCGGAAAGTTCGGCTTTACCCTGCGGATTGTCCGTAACATACTGCAATACTTTTTTCAGGTCGTTAAGATCGATCAGGGGCAGCCCTTTATCATCACAATATTTGAAAACAATAGACATGATGCTCTGCTGAGTGTCATTCAGTTCTAATATCTTACTCAACAGAACAGGACCGAACTCTGTAACGGTTGCTCTTAATTTGACTCCCTTGCCTCCGGAGATGCTCATTAATTCTACAGGAAAAGCCTGCGGATTATATGGCAGCTGTGTTTTTGCATATCTTTCCTCAATAATGGGATTCATGGCTCCTGCCTCCGCAATTCCTGAAAAGTCTCCTTTGATATCCAAAACCAGTGACGGTACCCCCGCATGGGAAAGCTGTTCTGCAAAAACCTGTAATGTCTTGGTTTTTCCTGTACCGGTAGCTCCGGCAATAAGGCCGTGACGGTTGATTGTTTTCAGAGGAATAGTTACATTCACTTCCGGTATTACTTCTCCTTCCAGCATCCCTTTTCCTAGTATAATATGTTCACCCTTCGGCGTGTATCTTGAATTAAGCTCTTCAATGAATTGTGTTTTGTCTGCCATTTGATTTTTTTAACCTATAAATATAAAAGTTTTTGCAAAATATTTAATCATTAAAATAATATTCTTAAACAAGTTAAGTTATTAATACTACTAAACACCACCGTATCAATACCCAGATCACCGACCAACATGAGTGAACAGGAAATAAACAACAGCAGGGCAAAAGCAAAACAGAAGAATTTTTCCTGCATAATTATTTAAAACATGATAAAAAACAGCTTCCGTATCCCACATTCTGTCAAATTGCCTTTTTTATTTGATAGCAAGCCGTTTACCGTATAATGGATTGAATAAAATTTGTGAAATTGACAGAAACTATCAGCCAGATTTAACAATTCATTTACATTTCACCTAATACTTCGTATCTTTATCTAAAATTTTAAAACAGAGCCAATGAAAGTTGAACAAATATATACAGGATGTCTCGCTCAGGGCGCCTATTATATTGTATCTGAAAATGAAGCTGTCATTATAGATCCTCTAAGGGAAGTTAAGCCTTATCTGGATCGTCTGGAAAAAGACAATGTAACTTTAAAATATATTTTTGAAACTCATTTTCATGCAGATTTTGTCTCAGGACATTTGGATTTAAGTAAAAAAACCGGTGCATCCATTGTCTATGGGCCGACTGCACAACCTGAATTTGAAGCCGTCATTGCTGAGGATCACCAGATTTTTGAGATCGGGAAGGTAAAGATCAAAGTACTACATACTCCCGGTCATACTATGGAAAGTACTACTTATCTTCTGATAGATGAAAAGGGTACAGAAACTGCAATTTTCACTGGAGATACTCTGTTCCTTGGGGATGTCGGAAGACCCGATCTGGCCCAGAAAGCAACTAATCTTACCCAGGAAGATCTTGCCGGAATTTTATACGACAGTCTTCAAAGTAAAATTATACCTCTTGATGACAGCATTACGGTGTATCCTGCCCATGGTGCAGGTTCTGCCTGTGGAAAAAATATGCAGAAAGAAACGGTAGATACACTGGGAAATCAAAAAAGAACCAATTATGCCCTCAATCAGCCAGACAAGGAGTCTTTCATAAGAGAAGTCCTTGACGGATTAACGGCACCTCCCAAATACTTCGGGATGAATGTTGCGATGAACAAAGGCGGCTATGAAAGCATTGATGTGGTAATGGACAAAGGCCTGAACCCTATTTCCGCAAAGGATTTCGAGGTGTTTGCAGAAGAAACGGGAGCTTTGGTCCTGGATACCAGAAGCCCTGTAGAATTTCATAAAGGATTTATCCCGAATTCTATTAATATAGGTTTGAAGGGTGATTTTGCCCCTTGGGTGGGTACTCTGATCGTAGATGTTAAACATCCTATATTACTGGTTTCTGACGAGGGCACTGAAGAAGAAGTGATTACACGCCTGAGCCGGGTTGGATTCGATAATGTATTAGGATATTTGGACGGTAGCTTTGAAGCATGGAAAAATTCAGGCAAAGAAACTGACGAAATCAAAAGGATCTCTCCAACTGAATTTGCCGAACAGTTTGATGAGAGCTCCAAAGTTATTGATGTAAGAAAGTTAACGGAATATTCTGCTGAGCATATTGACAATGCATACAACAAGCCATTGGATACGATCAGTGATTGGGTAGCTTCTGTTGATGACTCTGAGCATTTCTTTTTACACTGTGCCGGAGGATACAGAAGCATGATCGCCGCAAGCATCCTTAATTCACACGGAATCAGAAACTTTACTGAAATAGAAGGGGGATTCAACGGGATCAAAAAGACCGAAAAGTTTCCGACAACGGATTTTGTCTGCCAGTCGAAAACGTTATAAGAATATCTGAACCATTAAGATTGAATAAGGTGTTAAGAGTATTAAGATAGTTAGTCTGCTTTTCAACTTACAAATCAGAGTGATTGATCTTAAATAAACTTAAATTCTTAAACCATATCTTAATGGTTTAAATTGTAAATATAATTATGTCACAAAAATTTCAGGAAATCATTAATTCCGAAAGACCTGTTTTAATTGATTTTTTTGCTACCTGGTGCCAGCCGTGCAAAGTCCAGTCTTCGGTTTTAAACAGTGTGAAGGAAAACTTAGGAGAAGGCGCCCGGATCGTCAAGGTAGATGTAGACCAATATCCTGCTATTGCTGCTCAATATGGAGTTCGCGGAGTTCCTACACTGGCGGTCTTCAAAAACGGAGAACTGCTTTGGAAAGAAAGCGGCGTTCACGATGTGAATACTTTGACCCACCTTTTAAAACAATACATGTAAACTGTGATCTATTCACAGTTTTTTTATTTCTCTTTTTGAATTATTACTGTTGAACCATACAAATCGGAGACTATCTCCTTTCAGTGAGTGGATTTCGGCGAAGCTAACCTAAAAAGCGGTAAGATGCTTCCAGCATGACAAACTTTATGTTTATAGTAAGAATAACAAAAATTAAATTATACTGAGAAGAAACTGCCTAAAATTCATTTATTATTGAAAACCGGTCTCTGTCATTCAGGAACTGAAAATGATCCCTGAAATCTTTCAGTTCGGTCATATCCAATTCGGCAGTTATCATATTTCCGTTCTTTTGTGAAATTTCTGTTCCATCAGCAAAGAAGCAATGAGAACTTTCCTTGTAGAACAAATTGTTTCCATCTGTTCCTATCCTGTTTAATCCAAAAACAAAGGATAGATTTTCAATAGCCCTGGCTTTTAAGAGATGCTCCCAGGCCCCTACTCTTTTTTCCGGCCAGTTCGCCACGTACAAAATGGCATCATAATCATCATTATTCCTCGCAAAAACCGGAAAACGAAGATCATAGCAGACCTGTAACAAAAACCTGATCCCTTTATATTCTATAATCACTCTTTCTTTTCCGGGAGTATATACTTTATCTTCTCCCGAAAAGGAAAACAAATGTCTTTTATCATAAAAGACCATACTAGAGTCCGGCTGTACAAAATACATCCGGTTGTAGAATTTACCTCCTTCTTCTACGGGAGCGCTTCCACAAAATGCCGCATTTTTTTCTTTTGATATTCTTTTTAAAAATTCAATGGACTCCTGATTTCTATCGGAAACTTCGGCAGCATCCATACAGAAACCTGTAGAAAACATTTCTGGCAGCAGAAAAACATCCGCCTCCTGATCTTTAAGCTGATCTTCGATCTGTTGAAAATTCTCTATTTTATTTTTCCAGATAATATCTAAATTCAGGCCGGTAATTTTCATAAATCTTATTCAAAATCTTCCATAAAAATACGGTTTTTAATTGATTTCGGTTTCATTTTTGCTGCTCATTACTTTCGGATAATAACAGTAAAAATTTAAAATTTATGAAGAAATTAGTTTTTATGTTTATGGTGCTCTTTTGCGGAACCATAGCCAGTGCACAGGCCTGGACAGGAAAGGGGGATCAGAAAGTTCAGCTGGGGCTCAATGCCTGGGGATACGGAACAGGAGTTACGGGAACCTATGATTATGGATTAAATAAGCTTATATCTGTGGGTGCCGGAGCAAACGCCTATTTCGACGGGTATAAGGATAATGATAAGGACAACAGGGTTTTTGTTTTCGGAAGACTGAATTTCCATTTGCAGGAAGCTCTACAACTGCCTGAGAAATGGGACCTCTATCCGGGGGTGGATCTGGGAGTGCTGGGAAAGGATTTCGGGATTGGTGCCCACATTGGTGCCCGTTACTTTTTTACTGATAAAGTAGGTGTTTTTGCCGAAGTAGGGAATAACGGCAGCATTGGCGTATCATTCAATTTATAAAATAAACCTTAATATATGACAAAGCTTCTCTTTTCGGGAGGCTTTTTATTTGGCATAGTTTTGATAATTGTTACCTTTGCAAATTAAAATCTAAATTTTATTAATGGAATTAGCAATCAAGATCTTTCAATTTATATTAAGCATCTCAATCTTAGTACTTCTTCATGAGCTGGGGCACTTTTTACCCGCCAGATGGTTCAGGACAAGAGCAGAAAAATTCTTCCTGTTTTTTGATCCGTGGTTTTCTCTGTTTTCCATGAAGAAAATCAATGGGAAATGGCAGTATAAGTTTTTCTCAAAGAACCTTCCTGATACAGAAGTAATAGAAGTAAACGGAAAAAAGAAAGAAGTTGCGATCGATATATCAAAACTACCGGATACCGACTGGAGAAAACATCCCGAGCAGACCAAATACGGGATCGGATGGCTTCCTTTGGGAGGCTATGTGAAAATTGCCGGAATGGTGGATGAAAGTATGGATACCGAACAACTGAAAAAACCTGCCCAGCCTTGGGAATTCAGATCTAAACCGGCATGGCAAAGGCTGATCATCATGCTTGGAGGCGTTACCGTAAATTTCCTTCTGGCATGGCTTATTTATGGATGCCTGTCTTATTTTAACGGAGAAACTTCGTTTGATACCACAAAGGTGAATGCTCCTATGCATTATACCCATATTGCAAAAGCAATGGGCTTCCAGGATGGGGATAAAATCCTGAAGGTAGACGGAAAGGTTCAAAACAATCTGGATAAATTGTCTTTAGATGTCCTGCTAAGCGACCAGATTACCGTTTTAAGAAACGGAAAAGAGGTGACTTTCAATACAAATGATGACGGAAAAGCGCTGGCATTTAAAGATGAAAACCCGAGAGAATTCCTTACCCCAAGGTATTTCCCGATTATCGATACCATTGTCAATCCTAAAACTGCTGAAGCCGGATTAAAAGTAGGAGACCGTGTTGTTTCTGTCAACGGGCAGAAGATCAATTATTATGATGAGTTTCAGGGTATCGTAGTTAAAAATCCGGGGAAAACCCTTCAAGTAGAAGTGGCAAGAGGTGAATCTGTACTTCCGCTAAGCCTTTCTGTTTCAAAAGAAGGAACTCTTGGTATTGCCTCCTACAAGCAGTTGAAAAAATATGCCAAGACACAGCATTTCACAATAGGACAAGCTATTGGGAGAGGGTTTACAAGAAGTATTGAAAGTTTAACATATCAGGTGAAGCAGTTCAAGCTGATCTTTAATAAAAAGGTTCAGGGATATAAGAAAGTAGGCGGCCCGATCGCTATTGTGAAAAATATGCCTGTAGATAAAGCAAAAGACGGCAGTGTTTCCATCAACTGGACTGCATTCTGGAGCTTTACTGCCATGTTCTCTGTATGGCTGGCATTTTTGAACCTCATCCCTATACCAGGGCTTGATGGTGGGCATGTTCTCTTTACTTTATGGGAGATGATCACCGGAAAACCGGTTCCGCAGAAGGTTTTGGAAAATGCTCAGATGATCGGGGTTATCTTCCTGCTAGGCTTGATGTTACTGATTTTCGGAAATGATCTTGTAAAAATAGTTATGGGAAGTATGTAAGTTTTTTCAAACTTTTTAAAGAAAAAATTTGCCCGGTATAAATATTCGTCCTATATTTGCACCACTAAAAACAAAGGACATTCCTCCTTAGCTCAGTCGGTTAGAGCATCTGACTGTTAATCAGAGGGTCGCTGGTTCGAGCCCAGCAGGAGGAGCCATACTGACAAGTCGCCAATTTGGCGACTTTTTTCGTTTATAACCTTTTGATAAACAAAGAAATACCCGCTTACAAACGGGTTCGAGAAGTCCAAAATAAAATTATGGGATTTTTTAGGCATTTCTCGAACCGCCATCCTAAATCACAAATAATCAACGAGTTACAATAGTGAGTGAAAATTAGGTATTCCAGCAATATTTCACTTAATTATTTTGCTTTATTACTGCCCTGCTCTTTCTTTAAATGAAAATAAAGAATCGCCCTTATACAGCTTTAGATTCCCCATTCGAGATAGATATGATTTTCGGCAATTGTTTGTTAGTCTATAAAAATGATTTTTTTTATTTTGATTTATTTTTTTGAAATTCTATAATTTTAAACATATCTAATAAATGATTTTCTTGCTCATTTTCCAGCTTAGATTTATAAAATCCTTTGATATGCATTATTAATTTTTCATCTAACTTAGGATTAATCTCATTCTTATTTTCAAGATATTGTAAACACTTATTGTAAATATCATCTTTCGGATTAGTCCAAGAACTCTCAAAGTATTCAATGATAAATTCTCGTTTTGTTTCGTATGGTACATAGTTTATCGCATGTTCAATAATATAAACTCCATTAAGATGATCTTTCCAATCAGCACTTTTAAAAAGATCTATAGCAAATTCATCTTTCATCTGCTGTGTAGCATCATTAAATGCATTGATCGTTAATTCGTGACCATTAGAAATATTTTTCCACTCACTATTCTGTAATAATTTTTTGTAGAAAGATGTTTTTTCTTTAGTAGACACATATTGTAAACATTCTTGAATAATCCACCCATCAATGCTTGTTAAATTATCATTTAAAATTCTTTTAGCAAATTTCTTTTTTACTTCTACATCTGAATAGTAGCGAAGAGATTTTAAAACAATCATAAAATTCCAAATATCATCACGAGGCTCCTCTGATATATCTATAAATAATTCCTTCCAATTTTTATCTTCTAAAATATTGTTTGAAACAGTTCTTTGCTTTTCTTTTTGATTTGTTTGAGAAAGACAATACGAGAACAATCCACCATCCTTACTATTGCTAATACTATTATCTAATACAGAATTTATAAAACGGTATTTTACATCATGATTACTTGTATGACGTAATACTTTGATAATGAATGAGGGCTCAAATTCGGATAAATTATCTTTATTCAGTATCTCTTCAATTATGTCATTACTGATATAATCATTTTTATCAATCCAATAGAAATACATATCCCAAAATAATTCATTAAAAATCCTCTTTTCCCATAACAGTTTCCCAAGTTCGATTATGTCAGCATTATCAAGAGGATATCTTTTGTGTAAGGAAATTAGTTTATTTAAGTAAATGGTATTTCTGTTATTCTTATGAATTAATCTGTTTACAAATTTCAGTGCTTCTTCTTGATCTTTGATTAGGTTTTTCTGAGATAACATTCTGGATAAAAATAATGAAGCATCATAATCATCACCTTTTTCAGTAATAACATCCAAGAGTTCAAGTTTAATTTGAGTTCCAAACTTTTTCCACCCATCAATACTTGCTTTGCTTAGGCTTTCTGCTAAAATGTCATGATTAAATTGAAGCTGTCCCTCTTCACTTTTGTTGATGTAAAATTTCAATCTGTCCAATATTTCATCATCCGCATTCCATCGGCAAAAAACATTACTAATATCAATAATATTCTTTTCATTATAATGATCTGCGATTTTTAAAAATGTTTCATAAGAAATGGACATTTTATGTTCCATATTAATGCTTGCACAATAATGAATAGATTTAGCCAATCCCTTATATGATTCTTTCTCCTGTTTGGCAATAAATCTAAGATCACTTTCAATAATTCTCTGAAAAACCTGTTGAGGCTCTGCAAGGTTTAAAGTAGTTTTGTTAAACTCTTTCTGATCTATACGAGCCAAGATGAAAAGCAACAAGAAAAGTGAAGGCTTATGGTCATTATCCTTTTGCAATAATCTTTCCCAAGCAGGTTTCCAAGCCTGATGTTTTTCAATGATTTTTTCAATAATTTCCCTGTTATCATCTGAAGATAGGTGTAATTGAAAATCATTATTTTGATGTTCTGTGTAAGGTTTTTCTTGTGTGTTTCTATCTCCGATGACAATGCGGATTTGATCAATTTCAAGGGTTTCTTCAAGAATTTTTATCCCTAAAGCAGATTTCTCCTTATCATTAAACATTCGATACCAGTCTTCAATAATAATTAGAAAACGTTGATTATGATTTTTCTTAATTTCATTTTTAATAACAGAAAGTCCTTGCTCTTCAAATTCCCTAATTTTCAACCGTTCCAGCCATAGTACATTCAATTGTTCTTTATGAAGATCTATAGCAAGCCTTCTTAGTACAGTACTTTTTCCAGAGCCACCTGAACCATGAACAATAGCAGTAACCTTCTCATGATTCTCTTCTGTAAAGCTCCCAACAATAATATTTTTTAAATCACTGTATCCTTTTCTTATAATGTCATAACCCTGTGTAATTCCGTACCATTGGCAGTTATTCTGTTTAGCAACATAAAATTCCGGTTCTGTAAAGTGCTTGCCTGTTTTTATGGTTTCTATAAACTCTTCATCAATAATTGTAGCCCCAGCAATTTCCAATCTTTCTTCTGAAACGGAAGAATCATTTTCTTTCTGAGAATATACATCCTCTATAAATTCCTTTTTTTGTTTTATTCTTAGCTCCAAAAATTCCTTCGTAAAACATCTGAAAAACGCTCTGTATCCTCCAAAATAAAAACTATAAATTTCTATTGCCTGCTCATTATTATTTTTAGGTAAGCCGTTTTCAATATGTCTGTTTATAGATTTTTCGGTGTAAACAAGATGTTCGAGTTCTATGAGTTTAGTTTCATACGAATTTGAAAATTTCTCTCCTGCCAGATAAGACCTTAGCTGGGTGTAGTTAATTAGTTCATGAACTTTATTCTTCTGTTTGGATGAAGCTCTATCATAGCACACCTTCAATAATTCCAGCTTATCCCGCATATCTTTCGCTATAGATTTTGCACTTTCTTTAGTGCTTGTAATAAGCTCATTGAGTTTGTCTAATTTTTCTTGTTTTTGTCGTGCTAATTCATCTTTCCGCATGGATTATCTGTGTTTTTAAGGTGTAGAACTTTATAAAATTACGATTTTTCTTATTATCTAAAAAATCCCCTTAATGATTGGGATTTTTTACTTTTTCTTTGAAAGTTTATTCTTGTTTTTTACTTAACTCAGGATTAGTTCTATGGAAAAACGAAATAGGATTATAGTCACCAATGTCATCACTATCACGATCTATTCCAATAAGGTCATCATCACAATTAATTGTTGACAGTAATCCATCTTCTGTTATTTTATAAGGAATAGAAAAGAATCTTCCTGTTAAAGTATGTAATCAAGCAATGATCATTTCTATTTCAAAACTATTTTTAGGATTATCTATAAAATCAAAATCTATATGAACCTTCTGCATAAACAGCTTATCTGCAACTGCCTGCATCAGTTCAAAATGAAAGTCATTACTTTCATCTATAGATTCAAATGCCTTGGCATCAGCTTTTTTTAAAAAATCAACATATTCAGGATTCTTTTTTAAATTTTCCAATGATCTTCCTTTGGACTCATCATCAGGATCATTATTTAAATCCTGTTCTGTAAATTTTCTATCACTTGGATCTTTTCCCGTATCCATTGAAGAAAATTCAATACCGTTTATATTGTGAATGGTTATTCCGTTTTGGTTAATCCTTTCGTTATAATTAATTTTTCTAAGACTCCATAAATTATCTCCGTGTAAAGCATTATAATGATATGCAGAAGTTTGTTCTATTTTTCTCCAAAGTGATTTGGAATTTCCAACCTCATTTTGTTCTCATTCATCGGCTTCTCATTGTTCACTCATACGGTTTCTGATATGGCGTTTAATCTTATCTAAAGAGATATATTCTCAGTTTTGGTACAATAGATGGTCTTTTTGTTCCATATCCAAAGTATCCGAATCAGAAGCAACTTGTATCCATGCAGGAAACTGACCTTTGTATTTTCTGATAACCGTATCGAAAAAATCCTGATGCTCCTGCATAAATTCCAGAAAGTCTTTTCATTCTTGTGGTGTAAGCATTTGTGCTTCATTACTAAGAATTTTATCAGCGATCTCCCTGATATGCTCCTCTTTGAATTTACTGTGTGACGCTAGATGGTTAATCAGTTTTTTACCGAAGTCACTTTGCAAACCCTCATAAGGTTGGGTAACAGCACATTGCTTGATTTCAGTATCTAAATTGACTGTATTAGGCGTTTTTGACATGGTCGGAATATATCAAAATAAAATAGATGATGGAGATAATTGTAATCATTTTTTTGTATTTGTCAAGAAAATGAAGTGTATTTATCACAATATCTTATTCTTTTTTATTCTCCTTATAGCATTTTTTCAAAGAGATAGTAACATAAAAAGAGTATCCTAAATAGGATTAAATCAATTTTCCCAAAAAAAATTGCAAAAAATTTTTGAAATCTCTTTACTCATCCTATTTCGCAAAACAGAATTTCCAAAGTCACTCAAAATTTCCTCAGATTATCTTCAAAATTTCCTCAAATTTTCAAGCTAAAATGTTGATAATCAATTAGTTATTTTGTGTATTTAATTTATTATTCTTTCCTTTGAACCAACAAAAACGAATAAAAATTCTAAAAAATCAAAAATTTAAAACCCTATCAATATGAAGCAAAAATCTCAAAATGTGCAACCCAAAACGGTTCAGGAATTTAACTCTATCATGAACCAACGACATGTCAGCTTCAACAAACTGTTGAAGGAAAATTTCACTAAAAAGCCTAATCACATAAAAAAATGAAATACGGTTTACTTCTTTATAAAGTCCATCAAAAAGGAGATGCGAAAGTCTAACTCTAAAATTTGAAAAAATTTATGAAAAAATCCAACAGAAAAGGGGTTGAAGAGCTTCAAGGAGGCGTATTGCATTCTTAAACAACACCTATCGGAACTGAGTGAAGCACAGTAGCTCATCCGAGCAGAACATTTTCAGGGGCAGGCACTGTCTGCCCCATTTTAACAACAGAATTCAATTATTTTAAAAATATAAAAAAATGAAAGCAACTATCATACTTACAGAAGGAACATTACACGGCGACCCTTTTATTTATCCCACAAAGGATCAAAAAGCACGGTTTATGTTCTCTTACGAATTTGAAAATGGTCATTACGTGATTTCAATACATAGCCATCCTAGCTATAATGGGCGAAATGATGCTTCAAATATTGCCCATTGGCTTCCTTATTACAAATCTCCCATCAACAGAAAAATCTGTTTTACCGCAGGGAAAGAACCAAAAACACTTCAAAAAGCAAAAGACTTCAGCATGTACTGGGCAGAATTAACATGGACTTATATAAGAACCGGAGTAACCATTGACGACCAACTTTTAAGCAGAAACTAAAATAACAATAAAAATTTATAAAAAATGAAAAAGCTAAAATTTATCATTACAACAAGTGCCTATCAGCAGATTGTAAAAACGCTCGGTTCAAAAATTCCTGAGCAAGGTGGGATTTTAATCGGCAAAGATGGAGTAATAACCGATTTTGTTCACGATGAATTCGCAGAAACCAGCAGTTCTACCTACAGTTTGAATATTAATTTTTTAAACCCAATTATTAAAAAATTCAAGGAAGATGACAAAGAACTCTTAGGGATTATTCACAGCCATCCTTACGGTTGTAGAAAGTTATCTCGTCAAGATCAAGAATATTTTGCTGGAGTGCTTAATAAAGCTAAAGATGTGGATTATCTCTTTACTCCGATTGTTTTCTCTGCCAAGCAGGAAGAGTTTCACTTTTTCCCTTATGTGTTTTACAAAGACGGTAAAATCGAAGAAGTGGAACTGGAAATTGTGCCTAACGATTATGATGAGTTTATCAATAAAGATGAGAAAGATCAAAAAACTGAGAAACCTGACCCGAATGTTGTTGAAGAGCGAAAACAATTGTTGGTTGCCATCCATCAGAATATAAGCGCAAACTCCTCTGCTGAAAATGAACGGTTGCTTATTTCCAGACTTGTGATTATTCTACTGTTGATTTGGAATTTAATCGTCTTGATGCTGGGATTAAGTGCTATTGTGCTTACCGCCATCTATTTTATCATCACTAAAAACCTTATAACATTTTAAATTATGGACTATTCAAGAATTGAATCTAGTGTGGATATGGGGCTCGTAAGAGCCTCCCATATCGTAATCGTAGGAGCTGGAGGAAGTTATTCTCTCGCAACTTCATTAGCAAGAACAGGAATCGGCAAATTAACGGTACTCGATTTTGATGTCGTTGAAGAAACGAACATTGTAAGACAAGGTTACAAACAATTGGACATTGGAACATTTAAGGTTGATGCTTTGGGAGAAGAGGTACAAAGCATAAATCCTGAAGTGGAATACTCTGGAATTACCAAGAATTTTTTGGAAATGAACGAGGAATTGGACTCTATTTTTAAAGATGCAGATCTGTTATTATTTCTTACCGATTCATTCAAAGCTCAATCATTCGGCAACATTATAGCATTGAAATACAACAAACCAGCCATCTGGAGCGGTTGGTATGAAGGAAGCAGAACCGCAGAATTATTCTTTCAAGTTCCTGATTACACTACAGCTTGCTTCCGATGTGCCTGCTCCTCCAGATATATTGCCAATGAAAAAGAAGAAGTAAAAGCCAGCTCCAACTCGAACAATGCCTTTCATTCAATGCTTTTGGATAGTTTAATTGGCATGATGAGCCTTGCAATTTTACACCGAAGTAAAAACGGTTTTGTGTCTCCCATTGATTTAGGATTAAGAAAATGCAATGAATTTGAAAAATTCTGGAAAGGTATGCTGGATAAAAACGATCAGGTTTTCTATAACTTTTTTCAATTCAAAGCTCATCCTTTTGGCGGAAACAGCCTCTTCGACAAAGCCTATGAACATTTAGGTGGTAATGCCCAAAATTTCATTTCCTACTGGCAAAAAGCTGATGCTGAATTAAAAATTAATGGATATGACTACGACTGTCCCGACTGCAACGGTGCTTTGCATCACAAAATACATACTCACGATGACAACCAATAACAATGAACAAGAAAAACCAAAAACAAGAACCAGGAGGGCTACAAGCTCCTCCGGTTCTTCAACCACAGATAATCCTGAAACGACAACTCCTAACGATCAATCTCCTCAAACCTCTATAATTATGAATCCAACTTTTAAACTCATTTTTTCAACGATAGGAAGTTTAATTATTTCCATTCTGAAGTTTATTCTCACAATTATTTACTCGGTCTTTAAACTCGTGAATACTATTTGTGAATTTTTTATTTCCGCTCTTGAAGAAATCCTAAACCGTTTACAGTCATGATACGAAAATTTTTACTCAAACAAATCAAAAAACAGATCAGCACTACGCCTGTTGGAAAACAGGTCGTAGAAACGATTTGGGGTAAAGACCATTCGCTAAGTGCTTCGTTTGGAAAGCCGTCTACATTGATGTCGCCTCATGAGAATGGCTTCTGTATTGACGGAAGAAATTTTCTTAGCATAGAAAAAAGCCGTGAAAATTATCTCGTTGTAGCACCTTCTGGCAAAGGTAAAACACAGGTTTCCGTATTTCCGTTTCTGCTAAATGCCAAAGGGAATTTCTCTATAATCGTGAATGATCCGTCAGGAGAACTAAGCCAAACTATACCTTACTTAGAATCTGTTGGTTACCAATGTCATATTCTTGACTTCGGTAAAAAGAAAGGTGTAAACTTCAATCCTTTGGATATATGCAGTAACCGTACCCAAATAATGAAAGTTGCCAAAACTCTGATGAGTTCAACAGCGAACGATAAAGAAGATTTCTTTACACTGGCAGGCGAAGATTGTATTGCTTTATTTATACAGTATATCAAAGAATCCGAACCGTACGAATTTCAAAATCTTGGCAACGTATATTATTTACTTTTAGAATATCAGGCTAATCCTCATGTGATTGAAAATCTGGTCGCTACTAAAGGCAGTGAGGACGTATTCAGAAAATTTCGAGCATTAGCTGGAAATTCTCAAAACACTCTTAAATCAATAGTAGCAACTGCTTTGGCTTCTCTTTCGTTTGTGGGTTCAGATCCGACTCTATCAGATATCACCTCTCGAACCAATATCAGTTTTGAGGAATTCCGAAGACAACCTCATGCTTTATTCGTCCACGTCCCGATTGGAGACATAAAGCACTACTCAAGTATGGTAGCCCTTTTTTTTCAGGGGTTCTACAAATTTTCCTTTTCCTATTTACCATCAAAAATGGAACGTGATATTTTCTGTATTCTCGACGAATTCGACACTATGGGAGCTATTGGTGATTATTCTACCATTATCTCCAATGCTCGTAAGTTTAAAATTCCACAACAAATTATTCTGCAATCCGAAGCATTATTAAGCAAGTATGGAGAAAATGCCAAGAATATTCTTAACAACTGTAACGTAAAATGCTACTATGGGGGACTTGGACACGAGGCTACCAATCTTGAAGGAATACTCGGAAACTTTGAATATACGGACAAAACAACGGGATATGTACGCCAACGAGCTTTGATGACCGCTTCAGAAATACGTGAGATGAAGGATGAGATTTTGGTCATTCCGTCAGGTGAAAAACCTTTAAAGATTAAAATAACTCCTGCACACAAGCAACCTGAACTCGTCAGAAAATTAAATCTACGTTCCCAAAATCCTCAGCCTGTAGAGAACTTTACCGTAAGTTATATCAATTTAACGCCTTTCCGATAAAAAACACAACCTAAAAAATCATCATGAATAGGACAGAACATACCCATAAGATTCTTTTAGCATATATCAGCAGTCAATCTTCCGAAATATTCAAAAGGAAAATGGAATTACAATATCCTGAGATTGACAGCCTACAGATACAGGTTCTAACGGATCATCTGAAGCAATTTTGTTGCTCTTCGAAAAATGAAGAAATCTTGCTGTTGTTTCCTTATATCCTTAACAATATTCGGTTGACAAACCCTGAGCTCAAACTAGACGGAATGGTAAAAACGCTTTGGGAAAGAGGTTTTAATGATTCCGTAGAATCTAAAGAACAACTGGAACAGATGTATAAGGTATGGCTCAGTTTTGAAAAAGAAGTGCTGAATCTGGAAGTGGTGAAAAATAAATTACAGGAAAAAAGTATTGAACCTAAACAATAATAATAAAATTTACAACGATGACACCACCTGAATTACAACCCATATTAAGGGATTATATCACTCTAATATGCAAAGAACAAGGATTGACCTCAACCAAATACAATGACAATCAGTGGGAAATAATGACCGAAAATATAGGAGAATTTGTTTGGCTATGTGACGAAGATATTAACATACTGTTATTCTTCTATGTTTGGTATAACCATCGGGATATTTATCAAGCTGAGGTGATTTGGGAAAATATTCTCAAAGATGGTAAAATTCCCAAAGAACAATTTGACAGAATGTGCCAAAGCTGGGCATCACTTGAGAATAACATCATCCAATTCACAAAAGAAAATCAAAAAACATTAGAAACATTAAAAAATAAACAGCAGGACAACGACTTAGACCACGAACGATAATTTTTTAACCCCAAATAAATCCACAAAATGAAACTCATTACAAAAGAACTAGAAAAACGCTTTGCTGAGGTTGGTGACCAATCACAAAGTTCAAATCCTTTAATTATTGCAAAATTTTTTAACCCGTGCGGAAGTCAAACGTGGTATGCAACAGAATTTTATAAAGAAAACGAAATTTGCTTCGGTTACTCGACTGGAGTCGGATTTGATGAGTGGGGGTCATTTTCAATTAATGAATTACAGGAAGTTAAGTTATTGCTTCCGGGATTGAAAATAGAAAGAGACCGATTTTTCAAGGAAATCCGATTCAAAGAATTAATTAAGGAACAAGACCTTGAAATATAAAGCCTAAAACATCCAACAATACTTTATTCTCTTTGATAATAACCTACAACAATGCAACCCGAAAACTTTCCATATAAAAGTCTTCACGATTACTTGGATATTATTTTCAAGGATATAACTCCAACTGAAATTGACATAATCAAAGCAAAAAAAACTTATTGGCGTAATTATAATACCCTACTCAAAAAAAACCAACGAATCAAGCATAAGGAGGTTACTATTCCGCTCACTAAAGAACAATTGGAACTGCTCTCTAGAAAAATAGAAAACAACTATTCAGTAAGCCAATATGTTAAAAGTGTAATTCTTCAGCATATCAATAATGAATCAGCTTCATTATCAAAAAAACAAGACCTGACCGGTATTGAACAGCAACTATTCTTAGTGACAGATTATCTCGAAAGCCTGCTTTACCAAAGACGTTTTGTCGACAACACTCAAATCGGAAAACTGGAACAGCATATTCTGTACCTGCAACAATTATTGGAAACACAATTTTAAAAACCAAAAAAATGATTATCAAAAGTAAATCTTATAAAACCACAAAAAGTTTCAGCACCGTACTGAACTATATCTTCCGTGAAAACGAGAGAAACAACGGCTTTGAGTTCACTAAATTCATTAAAGGAAAAAACCTTTTCCCAGAAGAATTAAGCAGTCAATTCCGCTCCAATGAACAATTTAGGCTCAATAGACGCAAGAATAATGTAGTGCTGTATATGGATATTCTCTCGTTTCATCCAAGAGATGCAGAGCGATTAACCAACGACAAACTCCACCAGATTGCACTCAAGTATCTTTCACTCCGAGCTCCAAAGTCTATTGCCGTAGCCACTGTTCACAGAAATGAAAAATACCATACACATTTACACCTTGTTTTTAGTGGTATCGAGTATAAAACCGGAAAATCCATCCGAATGTCTAAAGAAGATTTTCAAAATAAAGTGAAATTGGAAATGGAAAACTATCAGAAGCTAGTGTTTCCAGAACTATTACTCTCTCAAATTCAGCACGAAAAATCATTTATTCCCAAAAAGGAACAGAAAAAGGATTCCGAAATAATAATGGAGTACGAAGGAGAAATTTCTGAAAAACAGAAAATCCTGAAACTGCTTGAAGAAGTTTTTACAACGGCAACCTCAGAAAAAGATTTTTACCAAAAATTAGAAGCTAAAGAAATTAAACGCTATTCCCGAAACGGAAAAATTACGGGTATCGAAGGCAACCGAAAATTCAGGTTTTCACGCCTCGGTTACACCCCCGAATTGTTACAATCATTGGAGCAAGATCCAACCCAAAACCAGCGTCTGGAATGGCTCCAAAATATCAGAGAAAAAAGCCAGGAAAAAGAACGAAAATGGTAAAAATAACAACTCCCAAAATCAGGCGAAAAATCGACAATAAATCCGAAGGGGGCTTGGGGGAATTCCCCCAACAGGAGGGCAATATGAGGGGAAGCAACGAAGTGCTGACCGTCATATTGCAATCCTGCACACGGAGTCCGTGAGCCTATAATTTTACAGAATTACCCGTAGATTTTACCCCATTTTTCCATAAGCTAAAGTTCTCTTAAAGTTTGAAAAGTTACTTTTTTGTTGCCATAAATTGTGTTAAGTTTCATGAAATATCAACCCCAAAATACTGCCCCAAATCAAGCCGAAAAACAGCCCGTTTTTTCGGACAAAATGATGGGCAATATTAGGATTAAATTGAAACAATTGGCTGAGATAGAATTTCTGATTCATGCAGAAAAAAAGTCTCCAAAAAAGAAGAAATAAAAAAATACTAAGATGAAAAATGTAGTGCTTTATAGCAGGGTTTCCACGGACGAACAGGCAGAAAAAGGCTTCTCACTCCGCCATCAGCAAGAAATGCTAATAAATTACTCTGCCCAAAGAGGGTACAGAATTCTTAATCATTTCCAAGAAGATTTTTCTGCAAAGAATTTTTCTTCTCGCCCTGAATTTCAGAAACTCTTGCGTTACGTTCAGTCCAACCAAAAGAAAGTAGACGAGATTATTTTTACCAAATGGGACAGGTTTTCAAGAAATATTGAAGCAGCGTATCGAATGATTCGGGAATTCAAAGAAATGGGCATCGAAGTTAATTCAATTGAACAGCCTCTCGATCTTTCCCAACCCGACAGTAAAGTGATGCTGGCGGTTTACCTCGTAATTCCCGAAGTGGAGAACGATAAAAATTCGCTCCGCACCATCGATGGTTTACGTAGAGCTATGAAAGAAGGTTGCTTTACAGGAATTGCACCCAAAGGATATCTGAACCATAGAAACGCAGACGGAAAATCTACGCTCACTCGCGACCCGACAGTCGCTCCACTCATCGAAGCATCATTTGCAGATTATGCAAGTGGTGTGTACTCGGCAGAAGAAGTACGACAGAAATATCTTAAGCAGGGACTGAAGATTTCCCGAAACGGATTTTTAGCATTGTTAAAAAATCCGACCTATATGGGAAAAATCCACATCAAAGCCTACAAAAAAGATGAACCTATGACGGTTGAGGGACTTCATCCTGCTTTGGTAAGTCCTGAAATTTTTGAACGGGTTCAACTCATTATGCAGGGGAAATACACACCGCAGTTCAGAACTTTAACCGAAATTGACGAAGCTCTACCATTACGGGGATTTCTTACCTGTCCTGAATGCGGAAAAACACTCACAGGAAGCGGTAGCAAAGGTCGGGGTGGTAAGAATACTTTTTTCTACTATCATTGTACGAGATATTGCAAGACGAGACACAAGGCAAGAGAAGTCAACGCCTTATTTGAAGAACTGTTATCCGAGATGAGAATAGAAGATGACCAGCAATCGGTCTACAAATCTATTTTAGCTGAACGTTTCTCTGACAGATATGAAGATAAGCAGACCATTGTAAACTCGCTTCATCGGGAACAGGATAATTTATATAAACGTTTGGAAATGGCGGAAGATGCTTTCTTCGAGCAAAAAATCGACCCTTCTGCGTTCAGTTCCATGAAAGCGAGAATTGACTCGCGATTGGCTGAAATCAAATCGGAGCTGAAAGAAGTTAGCCATAGAGAACGGTTCTTTGAGAAACATCTTACCGAAGGGATTGGCTTTTTGAAAGGTATTGATGCCACTTACAGAGAAGGTTCTACAGAGATCAAAAAGAAAATTATTCAGACTTTATTTTGCGACAAACTCCTCTACCACGGACGATACTTTTCCACGCCTGCCCTTGAAGACACTATTGAAATGATATTGTTTAGGGATAGAAGGTTGAGGTTGTTGAGGATTATGGAAGTGCAGAAGGTTAAAGAGCAAGTTCTCATATAATAAAAATCCCTGCCTTGGTGGACAGGGATTAAATTTATACACATATATTTGTAATTGTATGACTGATACAATATACTACAGCCGCACTAAACATAATAATAGTCATTTGATCAGGTATACCGGTATAAGCTGCTATAAGTTGTCCTATAATCAACTTTACTGCCTCTTTCCACGTGTCTCCAGTGGTATTAACCAAATCAGTATCAGGATTTTTTTTCAAAATATCACATAGTGTAATTTTAAAATCTCTTGCGATATCATTTATAGAAGCCATAATCTCTTCCAAATTAAGCCCTTTGTAACGCTCATCTGGAAATTCAGATTCAGCATTACCTTCATAAAAACTCTCTACACATTCTACAATAAAATCATCTGGAGATGCATCATATTGTTCAACTGAATTAAATCTCTCTTCTAAGTGATTTAAAGCTATGGTATACTGTTTTTGCTGGGATGTATTTAATGCATCTTTGATTGCAGTAATAAGAAATGTTGTTTGTTCTTGATTCATGGTGTATTATTTTGTTTTTTTATACTGGTAAAAGAATGGTATATAGTACTGATATTTTCATCATAAAAAATTATTTCTTTGATTAATCCCTTTTTCTTGGAATCAGTAGCATCAAAAACTAATTCAAATAAGATATTTTTATTGTATTCAAATTCTATTGTATCAGCATCATTAATACCTTCTGTTATTGCGATGTCTTTAGTATCTTCTTTTTTTTCAATATAAACAGCTTGTGCCCTCCATAAATATTTTGCAAATCCTTTTTTCAATATTATTTCTTTATGCTCGAATTGAGGTTGTTCTAATATATCTCTTTTTAAATCATTAACCTCACTTAAAAATATATCCCATTCATAGGGAATGTATGTGAGATTAATTTTTTCATAAAAATCCCGTAAAAACTCATCCATTTTGTTAGCGAATTTTTGAACATTTTCTAGAATATCAATATAAGAGATTCGAATTTTATGATACAGAGGGATAATTAACGAATCTACCTTTGCTATTTTATTATCCTCTAATTTGATTTGATGAGATTTGTTTAATTTTTCATCATGAGAAGACCAACTTGTAGATATTAATTTAATGAGTTTGGAATTGACCTGTGAATATTTGGTATCAAAACTCATTCTGGCAAAAGGGCAAAGTTGATCATCATGAACAAAAAACTTTGTCATTCTAGAAGATACTAATTTCAAACGGTCACTAAAAGCTATATCTGAAACCCCATCTTCAAAAGAAAATCCATTAATAGTAACAGCATGAAAACTCTTAGTTTGTGAAATAAAAGAACCTTTCTGTGGTTTTTTATATTTATCATACAAAGATATTCCACAAATAATTGGAATTCCTGCTCTCAAATAAGCATAAATTTGTGCTTTAAGATGTCTATCTCCTATAGGACGTAAAATAAGAGGTTTTAATCTTATTTTAGAAACAGCAACTGCCATTTGTTCAGCTGTTAATCCTTCATTTGGAAAGCCATTTTGATAAGATGTCTCCGACAAAGCCAAATTTGTTACTTCAGATGGTGAAGGAATTCTATGCTGATATTTTTTTCCAGTTATATTAAATGCTGACCATAAAGCAATCGAAGCGCATGCAGCAACAGCTTCATCCTGCTCCTGAAAAGCCATACTTTTAACTGTCAGTGGAATTCCATAAAGATTAGCAGAATATTCTCGTGTAGCAGAATATTTTCGGTTTCTTTTAGAATCTTCATTATAATGTGCGAGGCATGTTCTTCCAACGATGAAATCATCATTTTTGGAAGGTTTGAGAACAATAAAACCTATATAAGACTGTTGTATATTCTCTTTTGCTTTTTTTGTCAAACGCTTATAAAACAGTTTTTTTAATAAATCGTCCGTTAAAAAAAACTTTTCTTTCTTTTTAAAGAAATGAATTCTTTTACAAAATCTATGATAAGGATAATGGCATCTTGCATAAAAACTTGTATAATCCTCAAGATAATCTTTATCTACATAATTATCCTCAATTAAAAAAACATCTGCATCTAAATATTCTAAAATAGTTTGGAAAGCTTGAAATTTCTGCTGATTATCAGTTAGAACTTTGAGTAATTTGTCTTTATTTTCGCTGTAAAGATATACAGTGTTCGATTTAAACCCCAATTTAAGCATATGGACATGATAGAATTATCTAACAATCTCAAAAGGTTTCTTCATAATTTCATCAGGAACTCTTTCGACATAAATATCTTCTCTTGCTCTTATGTTTTCTGATTTATCTTCTGCCGCTTTAAGGACAGTCAGTAACTCTTCTTTTGTATAGGTAGCCATGACTCCTTTTACTTCTTTTGAAGACAAACCTAAAAAACTTTTCTTTTTAACTTGGGCTGTGGGCTTGTTCATATTAATAATATAATGATTGATTTAAAGTCCGCAAAGATACAATTTTATTTGTAGATTTCTGATTAAAACATTTAACTTTCAGAATATTACATATATCCGAGTAGAAAAACAATCTTTTTTTGTTATTTGATTTTAAAATGCAAAATTTGATAATACAAAGAAACATGACAAGAGCGCATCTTGTCTACACAAGACTTATTGAACTGCAATAGTGCATGAATAAAATATGAAGTCTGTTCGCCATACAAAGAATTGAAGTAAAAAAAAACACTTTTTACAAATTCACCTGCCTAAGTTAAGAAAAAAAACTATACCTACAAAAAAACAATCTATTATCCAAATAGTTCCGAGTGGCTTCATATCTGAGATAAGATACAGAAATCATCTTCTATGGTATAGATCAACAAAACATCAGGGAAAAGATGCAATTCACAATATCCTTTGTAATTACCTTGTAGCTGATGAGCGTTCCAAATCGGGCGAAGATCTCACGTAACCAATTCGTCCAGACATTCCTTAAGTTTCTTGAGAACTTTAGGGACATACTGATATTTTTTTAACTGCTTTTTGAAAGTGGAAGTCGTTTTTAATTGGAATGACATTATCCAAACAGATCATCAATTAAATCTTTACCATTAGTATAGGATTTTCCTGATTTCATAGCCTCCTGAACTTCCATATTCATTTCTTCCACTTTTTGAAGCTGTTTGAAATATTCATACTCAGCAGGTGTTACAATCACAGCTTCAAGTTTATTATTAAGCAATACATATTTCGGTCATCTGTTTAATGAATCAATAACTGATTTGGTTTTATACCTAAGATCGGTCATAGAGATGATTTGTTCCTGAAGCATTAAAATCAAAATAGTAAAATAAATTATGATGTTATTTATAGGTATATTTTGATGAATTGCAAGAGATTCAATAAAAACAAATCAAAAAACCCTTGCTATTAATAACAAGGGGTTAAAATCAAAGAAAAAAAATGGATTACATTCTTATTTTTTACTTTCTTCAACAGATACTTTTCTAAATTCTTTCATTAGTTTAGAAAGCTCCAAAGCAGATTTTCTTGCTCTTGTTCCAGCCGCTTTGTTTCCTTTTTCTGATTGCAATTGAGCTTCATTAGAGAAAGTTTCAAATTCTGCGTTGATCTTTTCGATAAGTTCTTTCATTGTGTTATTGAATTATAAATTAAAATAGAATTGCAAATATAAAAGATAATGTGAATTTCGCTGTGAATTGCAATACAATTTTGAACATTTCAAATAAAATTTTCTTTCACGAAATTTTATTATATTTGAAATAAAACAAACTCAAATGAATGTAAAACCCTTTATTGCATGGACTTTTGTCGGCTCTCTTGTGCTACTGTTATTGTGTTTTTTGTTATCAAAATTTGTAGACTGCTCAACGCCTATTTCAGGTATATGGCAAGAATTTAATTCTAAAAAAAGTAGTTTCTGCTCTTTTGTTGATGCAGTTAAAATGTTAGCTTATGGTGGATTTATTATCGGTGCCATATTTACTTTGATTAATTATTTTGGATTTGGTGATAAGGATGCTCATTACTAACATACAAGCATTTATATTTCTTGTAGATCCAAAGAATTTTAAAGTATGAATCTGCCACTAGAAATAGAAGACAAATATGCAAAGGAAGTTCTTTGTAATACATCGTTACACGACCTCCCGCAAGAAGAATGGAAGCTGGTTGAAGGGTTTGAGAATTATGCGATTTCCAATTATGGAAGACTTAAAAGTCTGGAGCGCTGGACTTTTTTACCAAACAAAACCAAAGGGAAGAAAGAGCCGGAACTCATCATGAAACTTATTTTGGTGACACAGTTTAACCACTATCTTCAACGCAATTTTTATCAGATACATTGTAGTTTATCATCTGAAGGGAAAAAATATCGAAAATCCATTGCCCGTCTTGTTTATTATCATTTTATTGAAAAATTTGATTTCGATGACCGCAATATTTTAATTTCCTGTAAGGATGATAACACTTTTCATGTTCACTATACAAATTTGGAGAAAATCACCGCCAGCGAAAAGAGTCTAAAAACATTTCGTTTGAACAGAGCAAGAAACAGAGATTTTATATATAAACAACCCGTGAGCCAATATACCGTAGAAGGTAATTGGGTAGCAGATTTTAAAAGTATGTATGATGCTGAAAAATCAGTCGGAGTAGGTTGCGAAAGTATTATGGATGCGGTCAATAAGGAATTTTTAACAGCAGGAAAATTTCGGTGGTTTTTACAACGTTATGAGCCGACAGAAGAGGACTTCATCATTCCTCCAAAATCAGAGACTTCAGATAAATTATTGAATACATCTCTTTGGAAAAAGTTGGGTAAGCCTATCATTGACAGGAATAATCCTCCACCGTGTCTGAATTTATCGCTTGAAGATCTTCCTAATGAACAATGGAAACCGATACCCGGATTTGATAACAGGTTTGTAGTTTCTAATAAAGGAAGAGTGAAAAGACTCAGCGGATGGACTTCCGATGGAAGAAAAATTTTTCTGAAAGAACAAATACTTTCGCAGATTATGAGCATCAACAGTAGGAGAAGCTATTCTCTGTATTGCGTATTAAGACACAAAAGAAAAAACACCTGCCTGACTATTACCAAGCTGTTGTATTACTGTTTTGTGGAAAAATTTGATTTGAATGATAATACCATCGTTGTTACCAATAACAACAATCCACTATGGAATATTGAACTTTCAAAACTCTCATTGCGTCCAATTTATGATGTGCTTAAAGGAAAACAGACCATTATAAAATCAAATCATTAAAAGAAAATTTGAAAAAGCAGATTACGCTTTCACATAATCCGCCAATTCATTCAAAATATATCCTGCTAATCTGTTGTAATAAAGATATTGTCCCATTTGGAACATATCCATAAGGGTTCTTGATTTATCAAATCAAAATTCATCAATCGCTTCATCAATGAAATCATGAAATTTGTATGCATTCTTCCATAAAAGCGAATGATAAATATCTGTCATGGAATCAGCTCGTTCACTAGCAAGATCGCAGAAATAGTGTCCATTTTCGTTCTGTTCGTTTCGGTAATCACAATCGTCCTTGAGCTTAATATCATAAGTATCCAAGAAATAATCGGCGTGTTGTAAGAGTTCTTCTTTTGAATACACATCATAAAAGTCTGCATCAAATTGCAATTGCTTTAAGAAGTTTTCTGTTGTTTTTTCAAAGTAAGTCATGTGTATTATAGTAAGAAATAAAAGAATAATACACTGCCCTACAATGAAAAACGGAAAAGCGAAAAATCAATATAAAATTCTTTTCCCCTGCCTGTTTGTATTGATTTTTTGCGAGTTTTTCATACGGCATTGTGTACCATTATTCTGTTTTTTCCTGTAATCCTGATCTTACTGGCTACAGAAACTTCGCATTGGAATTGTCGGCAAAACGAGGATGTGTTTTCATTAAAACTCTGATTATTTTACTTATGATGTTACTTTGAAATTACCAAACGACACGAAAAATGGTACTGCTACCTTGCAAGTGAATGGGCTGACTCACAAGTGGATATTTATAATTCTGATTTATGGGAAAAAGCACCAAAATTCCAATGGTGGATTGAAGATGCTATCAATGATTTTTGATTCGCTCAATCAAGAGGAATAACAGGTTTGCTTCAAATGGGACAATACCTGTATTACAACAGATTAGCAGGAGAAATTTTGAACAGCCTTGCGGATTATGTGAAAGCATAATCTGCTTTTTTAGAATTTAAAAAAGATCTTATTTTCCATCAAAATAAACAATCTTCCTTGTACTTTCAGAATATTTTTTTCCGTTTTCATAGATAATTTTTCGTATCCAATTACCGAATGAATCGTAAGTATATTCGTAGGTAAATTCGTTCTCTGATTTTCTTAGTCCATTCGGAAAAAATTCGATAGTCCTGTTTTCGTTAACATCTGTTTGTCTAAGCAAAATGCCGTTTTCATCGTAGTTATAGGTAAATTCATACCTTCTGTTTTGTTCTCGGTTTTTATAATTGGTCTGCGAAAGCAAATTGTTATGATCATCATACACAAACTCAGTAACCCTGCTTTCTCCTTTCTTTTCTCCGAAATATTTTACAAGAAGATCATCTTTCAGAATAGCTGTAAAAGATTTATGGGATTTTTTTCCATTGTCGACTATGTCGGTATGTACAAAAACAGAATCGTTCCTGTATCTTAAGGTCATGGTACTTTCGGTAACGAGTTTATTTTTATCAAAATTCCGAAACCACACTTTTTCCTGTCTGTTCTGTGAATCATACGAAAGAACAGTGCTTGTTTTTCTGTCTGTGCTAATTTCTTCTTTCTTCAAAATTTTTCCTTTCGGACTGAACTCCAAGGTAGTGGTTTCTCTATTTTTTTTCTTTTTGGCAACATAGTTTTCTTCAACTAATTTTACCTTTGCCTGCAAGGCAAAGTTTTTCCAAGACTGGGGTTGGTTAAGTTGGGCGTGGAAATAAGTTATTGGAATGAATAAAGTAAGAATGAGAAATAATTTCATAGATGTTAGTATTCTTCTCTTTGAATAAAAAGGATGATTGTATCGTTTAATTTACAACTAATCAATCTCCATATATTTAAAAGCCTGTGGTAATTACAATATTGTTAACCGTTATCCCAGTTTTAGGAGATAAAACCCCTACAGATACAGAACCGTTTAAATACCACTCGAAATTTTGTCCATAGAAAATTACATTGTTGTTTAAGGTGAAATTAAAATATCCGTTTCGCTCAATATTTAAACCAATATCCTGTGGATAGTCTGGTGAGTTTCCGACAAAATATTCACTAACATCAAAAGAATCAACTAAAACAGCAGTTCCCTTAAGAATCGCAACTTCTTTATTTAAAACATCTAAATGAATGGTGTAACATTTATCATTTGAAGTATCCGTTGAGAACCCACCACTTCTTACATTAAATTCATAAGCAATGATTGACTGTGTAACATTGGGAGTTGCCCAATGAAAGCCTGCATTAATCAATACACTTGATTTGGTTTGATTTTCAAAATAGAAAGGTCTGAATACGGTTTTAAAATCATTATTTGTAATGTTCTCTATTTTAAAATTTTTGGAATTGTTAGAAAAATCAACATAAGTTCTGTGGTCATTTTCATTTTCTTTGGAAAATTTTGAAAAGCCATCATTATAAGCGTTGTACATTTTTTGGGCGTTTAAAGTACACGATGTACAACCAAATATCACAAATAGCAGGTTTAAAATTAATTTTTTCATACTCTGTAGATCATTTTTTCTTCCTTTAATTTTTCATTACTGATGATTTGTTGGAACATTTATGGACAGCCTTGTACACATTTTCCACTTTTGTTAATAGTAATTTCTCTGTCATTTAATACAACTTGAGCAAAACCATTGCGAAAAGTTCCCAGATAATCATATTTTAAAGGAATAGAGACTTTACCTGATTTATCAACAAATCCACATTTGTTGTTCAGACAAACAGAGGCAAGCCCTTCGCTAAAATCTCCAATATTATCATATTCTATAGGAATTATAATCTTGTCCGATTTATCTATAAGACCTCTTTTTTCATTTAATTCAACTAATGCAAAGCCTTCATAAAAATCGCTTGCGTTATCATATTTTAAAGGGATGATTTCTTTTTTTGCTTTATTAATAAATCCATATTTCCCTTTAGAACGTACGACAGCCAATCCTTCTTTATACTCTCCAATCTCTTCATATTTTTTCTGACCCGAAACATTTCCTGTCATTATGAACAGCATAGAAACTGTTACTAATTTTAAAATTTTATTTTTCATAATGCTTAATTATCTATTTCTTATTTCAGAAGAATAATTTCCGTCTGATCTTAAAGTGTTTGAATTTAAGGTATCCATATCTTTGTATCCTATCACAAATCCACAATAGAATTTACGATCAGGATAAGTAGCGGATTGATTTCTAATTTCAATTCTGACATCTTCAATCTCATCTACATAAATATGTGCAGTTTCATAATTAGACTTCTTGGAGTCTTGGAATAATAATTTGTCTTTATCCGACCATACCAACAAACCAATATCTTTTACATATTCAGATCCTGTATAAGCAACTATTCCGTAAAGAAAGCCCGGCTGAAATGTTCTTGTATAGTCAAAACTATAACCTTGCTGTAAATGATTATATTTACCTTCATAAACTGTAAATCCGTTTTTACGCAGAATATTGCATGCTTCATCATAAGTGTATTGTCCGTACGCTGTGACAGATGTAAGTAACAATAGTAATGACGATGTTAATTTTTGTTTGAATTTCATATTTTACATTTTTGTATTTTTAATAGGTAATGGCATAAACCATTCTACATTTTTATCTCACAAAAATGCCCACATCGTTTCAATTTTTTAATATCTTTGTGAGATAATTTATTCCAAATCAGTAATAATTTATTCCAACTATGATCATCGGACACAAAATCAAAAACATCAGAGAATTAAAAAATCTAACGCAGGAGTACATGGCGGAAAGATTAGATATTTCACAGTCTGCATACAGCAAATTGGAGAAAGAGTCTAATATCTCTGATGAGAAATTACAACAGATAGCTGAGGCTTTAGAAGTAAAACCCGACGATATTATGGCATTTGATAGCCAGAAATATTTTAATAGTTTTAATAATGTTACTGGAGATAAGAATGGCAGTTTTATTATTGAAATTGAAGATACAGAGCTTATCAAAAAACTATACGATGATAAAATTGCTTTGATGGAAGAACTGATGAAGCAAAAGGACAAAGAATTGGAAAAATATAGATCAAAATATGGAGAGCTTTAAAGGCTCTCTTTTTGTTTTAACCTAATTTTCAAAATTAAAAAAGCTGATCCAAATTCATAATTAATGAACAGGTATTGAGTTTATATTTTTTTGTCCCTTGAAAGTAGAAATGAATAAAAAGTAATGGTAAAATGATGATATAGTTGCATCAAGAACCATCGAGTTTCCTTTGATGGATTGGGCATTATCGCATCTTCTTCAGTTGCTCTTAAAAAAGCGATTAAATACATAATTAAAAAGGTAATTAAAAAAGCACTCCGTGAAAACATGGAATACGATGCAGAATTACTACCAAAGATCTCTTTTCTGCTGAATAGAGAAATTCAACTTAATGATCATAACCAAAAGGAGTATCAATGTCAACAGAATAATTACAAAAGACTAGCTTCTCTTCACTTCTTCTTGCAAAATGTTCACAAAATGTTATACTAAAGGTAGTTTTATTCTATAATACTAATAATCATGGGAGAAGTACAAGTTTCAGCAAGGGTTAATCCTGAATTAAAAAAAAGATTTGAACAAAAGGCAAAAAGATATGGTGTTTCCATGAATTGACTTTTTGTGATGTTTATGGAAATGGTAATCAACGATAAGCTCAAACCACAGCTCACATTTGAGCCTGATGATACTACACGAACTCCTGAACTAGAACAGGATTTTCAACAAGCTATGCAAGAGTATAACAGTGGCGAAACAACTGATTTAGATACATTGATGGCAGAAAGATGAATTACAGCATAAAACTGAGCAAATCGGTAGAAAAGTTTTTGCTGTCTTGTGACAAATACATTGCAAAATATTTTTACGAAAAAGCAAAAGTTATCGCTGAAAATCCTTACTACGCCAAGCAGAAAGTTGATATTAAACCTATGATTTGAAAAAAGGACACCTATAGATTAAGGATTAGAAATTACAGATTTATCTATACGATAGTGGAAAATCAAACTGTTGTTTTCTTTATCACTGCTGGAAGCAGAGGCTGAGTATATAAATCAACGTAAGCAAAATACGGAGAGCTTTAATGGACTATTAATTATAAAGTGTTGTCCATTATAATAAAAAATTACTTTTTATTACGGTTATGGTTTTGTAATATTTTATTGTGCCTGCGTTTTTCTCTCATTCTATTTATTCTTGCTCTACCCCTCCACCATATAATTACATTATATAGAAAAATTCTATAAAATAAATCTTTTAGAAGAAGATATAAATCAATCTTATTTTTCCTAGAAACAGTTGACTGAATATTCAAAAATTGTTTGTTACTATTATATGCATAAAGATATATAATGCATTTACAACAAGTCCTCTTTACTGCTAATTTTATTCTCAAAAATATGTCATCAAATAAAGATTTAATAACATGAAGAGTGTATGGAGATACTGCAACAAAAAGACTGAAAATTTTTATTTTGTTGGTATCTGTCTCATTCATAAGATTGGCAAAAAAAACATTTTTCCACCCAAATAGAAATATACAAACGACTAAAATGAAAATTGGAATTATGGGTGATATTTTTTGAATATTTAATTTCTTCTTAAATAATAGAATGGCTAAATTGTATGTTAATACTACAAAAGGAGAAATAATTAAATAATTATCAGCAGTATTAGTATAAATATTATCCTGTTTAAAAGCTGAAAAGATTAAAACAAATAGACAATATATTCCTGTAATAAGAAAAGATGTTTTAAAATATTCTCCAAACCCATTCTTTTTTGATTCTTCTTTTCGTTGAAGATCCTTTTCATTCATGAAAAGAAATATAAACTTTTCAATATTTCTTTCTGAATCATACAAAATCCCAACACTCTTTATATACTGATGTAGTTTTGTAACTTTATTAGAATGTAATTTGAGAACTTTTGAGTCTATAATATCTCTAAACTTATCTGAAGTAGCATACGCTATGTTAAGTGCAAAAAAAGCTTGGAAATATGAATTAAAATTAGTTAAATCCAATGTGAGAAATTTTAATTAGAAAAATTTGAATCACAAAGAATTTTATTTAAAATAGAAGTATAATAACTCTCATTAAAAGAGCAAATTGCTTTTCGATTCTCTTTAGAGGATTCAAGTCTAAACTTTGTACCATCGGAAAGAGTAAAATAATATAAACCTCCTAAGTTTTCTTTGATTTTGGAAATAAATTGATCAGTAGCAGTGTCTAATTTAACATTGCTATATTGATCTAATATCTTCTGTAATCCGCTATTTATACTATTAATATTATCTACAATAATATTAATTTTTATTTTCTCTCCTGCTTTTTTTTCAAGATTATCTATAATTTCAGGATTCAAATCAACCAAGTCTCCAGAAACACTTTTATCGTATATAAATATCTCCTTTTCAGTTTGATTAATTAATTCCGAAATAACTATTGAGGCATGAGATGCATTAGAATTAGGGAAAATCACACCTTTTTCCTTTTTTTCAGCAAAGAGCTGTACAGCATCTTTATACTCATTAAAACTATAATTGGTCATTAGAAATATAAATTAAAATTTTTTTTAACTATTTAATATTGTGCAAATTAATAAATTTATTCTGAATATACATAAAAGATAATTAATAATCAACACTAAATAAATTCGTTTTCTCTCCATCAAACAG
Organism: Chryseobacterium defluvii; assembly: GCF_014204415.1. Lineage (GTDB taxonomy): Bacteria > Bacteroidota > Bacteroidia > Flavobacteriales > Weeksellaceae > Chryseobacterium > Chryseobacterium defluvii_A. The sequence goes on from NZ_JACHLE010000003.1 coordinate 65,032, forward strand.
CTCCCAATCTTCAAACACTTCTTGTTTCAATTCATCCAACGTTTTAAAAAGAAAATGAGGTTTGGCATTTTCTGTAAAACGTTCATCTTCTAACAATCTCTTCATTGCCATTTTCCTATAATTCTCCAGTTCAAATACACACAACACACGGCTTCCGTAATCCAATCCATATAATTTACTCGGCTGTCCCTCTGCCAATGCCTGTAAATGGTGGAAAAGAGACTTATGGACTCTTTGAGTATCATCTCACCTGTACATTTCGATGGCAAACAGTTCTTTTCTGTTGGGAGTCTGGAGCATACAGACAGCATCAGCAATCAGGTACTCATTGCCATAGACCGGAATAGCAGATTCGGCTATGAAACCTTTTTTCCTTCCGGTAGATATTTTATCGAAATAGGTTTTAAAAAAGAGAATCTCCATATTTTGCTTAGTGGTTCGCTGTTCTACAGAAATTTGGATGTCAATCATCGACAGCCTGTGAAAATAGTCCGAGAATGAGGTAGCATTTTTTTGAGGATATTTTACCGAGAGTTCCGTTCCGAAACGTTCTTTCAACAGTTTTGCTCCATGAATGGTAAGTGAATGGATGCTCGGAAGCCTTCAATATTGAGGATGGATTCAGAATTTCACAGAAGCAACCAAAGGGTTTCTCCAAAACCTGAGTTCAGAGATCTGTTTGTTCAGATTATCCGAATTTGCCATTACTCCTAAATTCAGAAGTTGTGGCGTAGTCAAAAACTTGAATTTTGCTAGAGCAATAAGCACTTTCTCCTGCGATGGCGAGAGGGTTTGGAAGAATAGTCTTTTTGTTTTCATAAAAATCGGCATAAAAAAATAAAAAGGCGATAAAAACGCCTTGTATTCTTATAACAAGACCGATTAGAGATGAAAATGAGGTTTTAATTTATCGATGGACTCTCTTGTGTTTTGCTGTGTAGCTGTGTTGTTATAGCCTTGTGAATCATTAGAAACTAAATCCTTAGTTAGAGGCTGTGCCTCTGACATTTCTTTTTCTGACTTATCTTGATGTGTATTGTTTTCAATCGTCCTGTATAAACCACTTTCTGAAATCATTTTATTTTTCAGCTCCTGCATTTGTTTGGTATTCATAAAATATCTTTTCGGATGTTTCAAAAGATAATCGGGACTTTTAATCTGAATGGCAGGATATGGATAATGATTATTTTTGACAAAGAAGTGGTAGGGAGGAAGGTATTGTAATTGATTATAAGATATTCCCAAATCTCAGGCTTGTGCCTTTAATGCAGGCAGACCGTTGCGTCAGACTATCTTAATTCCAATATTATTCAAAATTTCGTACTGAAGTTCTGTACGCAACTGAGTGATGCTTTGGGTTAGAGCGATGAGGTATAATTTATATTTTCTTGTTTCGGAAAGAATAATAGAATATGAATCTGCGGTAGCAAAAGATGCAAACTCGTCAACAAACAGATAACAGGGTTTGCGGTACTGCTCTTTCTGAAAGGCTCTTTGTAATGCAATACTGACAATGGTTGCAGAAATAAATATTCCGAGAGCTTTACTGGCATCGGTTCAGAGTTTTCCTTTTCAAAGATTGAAAAGCACAATTTTCCCATCATTTTTTCAGCCGTTCATTATTCTCCTGAGATCAACGGTTGCGGGTCAGTTCATCATCAGGTAAAAGCTGTAATTGTTTTGCAGGTTCTGAATTCTTGTATAGATCGCCAGTTTCGTTGCATTGTATTTTCCGTTGAGAAAAGCGGTTTGAAAGAATTGTCTGTACACAGGATTATCGGACTTTCTTCCACGTTCCACCCATTCTTGGTTCTGATTATCATCCATAAATACCTGTAGGTCTGCTAATCCGCATTCTCCTTTTTGAAACATAATGGCAAGACATGGTTTGAGCAGCGTTTCCATTCAAAGGCTCAGTCCTGCTTCGGAGATCATTTCTGACAATGCTTTGGCAAACTGTTGCGACATCAGATCAATCATGTTCGTATCAGTAACCTTTTGTCGGAACGGATTGATGCAGGGAATTTTTCATTGTTCTCGATGCGGGTCGATGTACAACACACGCTCTGGCTTCATTTGGTTAAGTCTAAATGAGAGGATTTGCAATGAAACGTCTCCATGCGGATCTAGCAAAATCATGGTATACTGCTCTTTGCGATGCGATTGGTACTGGAGAGAATACCGCAGCACCTTCATGAGTTCACTCTTGCCCGAACCTGTTTTTCACGTCACAAAGGCATTTTTCTTTAGTGATTGTATGAGATAAGGAACAGGAACAGGCTTGGGTCTAAAAAATAGAGTCTGACACGATTGTCGATAAAGTCCATAAGACGGTTGAAGAAGTTCATTATTGTAAAGTAAGAAATAAATAAAGCGGACGTGCTACATATCTTTATTTCTGTGAATTGCAAGTCCTTTCGCTTTCTAGGTGTCCAAAATGTCAATAGGGTGACCCGTACCGTTATGGATACCTTTTTGAGACCTGTTATGGGAACCTCTAAAGCGGATGAGATAATGCCCAATCCTGCAAGGAAACTGCTCTTGTTTCTGATGCCATAATATCATCATTTATACCTTCTCTATCATTATTTTTTCTCATCTCTAAAATAAAAAGAAGTAAAGTCAAACTGCATCAACTTCCCTTGCTTCTGAAACAAAAATCCATACAACACCACCGCCGGCAAACATACCAAATCACTTAAAACAAAAAAGTCAAACAAAAACAAAAGTCGGAAGATGGACACCTGCTATCAGAAGATACAAAGACCCTCAGAAAGGAATCTCCTGACTGATGGTTCAAGTATCAACTGTACAGGAAAGCGGTTGACACTCGTCAACTGCCATCCGTCAACCGACTCAACAATCAACTATTTATTAACCCTAAAACAAAAACAAAATGCAAAACAAAATCGGTAAAACACTTAATCTCGAGTTAGTCGGGGTTGACGGGAACGCTCATGCCATCATGGGAGTATTCTCAAGACAGGCAAGACGTGAAAAATGGTCTCAAGAAGAGATTCAATCAGTACTCGATGAAGCTATGGACGGAGATTACGATCATCTTCTCTCTACCATTATGACATACTGCGAACCGCAGGATAATCCTGAGGATGATTCTAACCCTGAAAATGAAAATGACTAATGGGAACAAGAAGCCTAACGGTTGTGGTTCACAACCAAGAAGTCAAAGTAGCTTGTTATGGGCAGTATGATGGCTATCCTGAAGTAGTAGGTTTGAAGCTGTTGTGGTTCTTTAGCAAGCCTGAGAACTCTGAAAATCTTAAAGAAATTCTTCCCAAAGTACGTCTTTGGAACGAAAAAGACCAAAAGCTACAGAACGAATTTCTTGAATCTATCGGTTGTACCAACGGAATTCTCAACGAAAAGCAGAAGGATGAGTTCAAAAAACGTTACCCTTTTCGCTATCGTGAACGCTACGGAAAATTAATCGAAGGACAAATGTTAGAAGTATTGTTGGAGTTTGGTCATCTTGATGATCTGGCAACCACCGATGCTTATGATTTTGCTTCCGACAGTTTATTCTGCGAGTGGGCGTATGTGATTGATTATGATAAAAATTCTTTTGAAGTCTACAAAGGTCTCAATACCTCTGGGATTTCAGAAGAAGACCGTTTCTTTCCTCTTTATGATGGAGAAAACGATTATTATCCTGTCAAAATCATTGCCTCATTTCCATTGAATCAACTTCCTGATGAAAATGAATTTTTGCTTGAATGCTCAACGCGGTAAGCAGTAGGCTTTAAGCTTTAACTTCTAATGTCTAACCTCTACAATCTAAAAAACAATGAACAAAAACAAAAACCGCCTTTTGGTGCAATGCTTTATGAAAATGCTTCAGCAAAGAATTGAAAGAGACCGTGTGGAGAACCTAAGTCCTGTATTTGTAAGTATCCTGAGCAAAGAAGAACTTCAAAATATTTTGAAGTGGCTGTATCTGGATCAGGTGCCTGAACAGTACGATTTGGAAACGATGGACAAACAGGATTTGCTTGAAGCCATAGGAGATGATATTCATATTCTGTCGTATTCCATTGAAAGATGGAAGAAAGAACTGGAAGAGAAAATCACTCCGCAAAAAGTCTACGATGTGCTTTGTCAGTTACAACTCGAAACCCATTATCTGATGACCAAGATTCTGGCGGATTGGGATGAGTATGACCACAGCAATTTCAAAGCGTTGTGCGAAAAAGCAGGAAAGGAAAAACCGCTGTATGCCATTTTCACTTCGGATACTTTGGAAGAAGATAAGTATATCACGCCTCCTTTCTCCAGATATCACAAAACGGAATGGGAAGCACGGGAAGAGTTGGCAGAATTCTTTTCTGAGGGTGGAATCGCTGAGAACGAACTCAAAATAATGTCCCTGTAATTTTTATTATTTAAAACAAAATTTAAAATGAAACAATCAATCTTAGAATTTTACAGCAATCTGGATAAAGCCAGAGACAGGGCGTTATGGCTTGAGTTTGAACACAGGGATATCCCAAAACACTTTGTAGTATTTGACGGAGTGGAAAATAACTTCGCTGTCGCAGACCTCCAAACAGCAGAGGGGATAGAAATTACAAATCAGTATTATTCGCTTCCCGAAAATTATCAGCACCTCTCTTACGGAGATCTCAAAGGAATTGCAGGCGACCCTGAAATGTTAGAGCATTGGGAGAACATCCTAGGCAAGTTCTCGGTAATGGAGGGCGAGCTGCTCAAATTTATTTTGAAGTACCAAGTTCCATTGGATAAAATCATCCGCTATGAACTTGGTTGCAGAGGCTTTGATGCAGACAATAGATGGATCGGTTTTACTGAATCAGAAAAGATATGGAATCAATAAACCGTATGGACACAGAAAACAACAAGGCAACCCTTCAGGAAGTCTTTGTGATTGCTCTTGCAGGAACTGATGGAGAATTTGACTGGATCTACATTCATCCCAAACCCTTTTATCTAACCGAAGCAGAAGCCTTAGAAATCAGAAATTCATTAATAGAAAGTGAAGAATCTGTTACCGAAAATAACAGTATTGTTAAAAAAATGTACAGAGTAAAACCCGAAAAAGAATAACAACAACCAATCAAAAACAAAATGGAAAACAAAAAATCGCTACCACAGGTAATGATCCTTAACAGGAGAAAACATTACGACAACTATAAAGATCAAGAATCTCTTCCAAGTTTTGAGGAGTTTGTGAATATGGAATTGGGAAGTCTTTTCGATAGAAACCGCAAAATTGAACAGATCATTCCGAATGAAAATGCCACTCAGTTTGTTATTATTTATACGATAACGATATGAACAGGCAGGATCATTGTGTATTTGTCCTCACCGTGTTTATCATCGTACACAAAACAAGCGGTATGGATATCGTTTATTTTCAGCCGAAATCCTTTTATCAAAGTTACGGGAAGGCTGATAAAGTGAGACAATCCCTTATCCAAAGCGGAAAACTATCTGAAAACAATTCCTTTGTTGAAGGAGAACGCTTTATGGTAGTTTGTATGAATTAACATCTTACAAGTTATGAAAGCAACCAAAAGACTGCTTACATCCGTATGGACTGTTGAGTTTGAAAAGGTTTCCGAAGGAAAAGTCAAAATCCTCAACTATTCGAGGAATGATCCCGAAGGATATGAAAGAGAAAAAGAACTTCCCAACGGAGAACTGATTGAAACGGAAGATCGTGTCGTCACCCACTTATGGTTAAAACCTTATCAAGATTTTGATCCGTGGGTCAACGAAAAGAATGTCACGGAAATCTACGAAGTGGTTAATCCGAAGTTCATATTTTCTTATGGACATGAGGAATAATCTACTATTTCATAAAAGAAAACCCGAAAACAAAAATTGAAAACAAAAAAACTAACCTTTAAATTTTAATCTTATGAAAGAAAACAAAGCCGAACCAACGGCACAAACCTCCCTGTTGAAAATATTTTCAACGGTGCTCAGAGACCGTAGTAAGTCGGAACAACAGTTCCAGACGATTACTTCGGAAATGGTAAGATTCTTTACCCGTAAAGAACTCATCGAAATCGTTACCCACAATTTTAATGGAAACGTATCGCAGTACAATCTTGTGGAGATGGAGAATGAAGAGATTTTGCTTCTCATAGGCGATGATTACAGGATTATTTCCTATGTCATGAGCCGATGGAGTAAAGAAATTTCACAGCTTCCTACAAAACAGGAATGGCTGGATGCAAAAATCAATTCTATCCGTGAACCTGCTCTTGCTTCCGATTCACAGGTATCTGCCCAAGGAACTGCTCAGGAAAACCTGAATACTACTTCAGAATCAGGTACTATGAAAAATCAGGAAGCAAATGGATCAGTATCTGAAAATCAAATTACGGATATAACAGAAACACAGCAATCTGTGGAAAATGCGGGTAACACAAATCCTGAAGGTTCGAAATCTCCGAAATCCTCGGATAAGCAGTTACCTGAAAAGAAAACGGAAGAAAAACTATCTTCTAAAAAACCCGAAAAGGCTAAGAATACTTAAGTCGTTTCAACTATTTAATAATGGCTTGTCATTTACGAGCCATTTTCCTTTGGCAAGTAAGCATTCAAAAATATTTTATCTGATTATTAAAAACAAAATGACAAAATCAAACGAAACGAACAACCCTTCCTTGAGACAATCTCACGGTAAACTTAGCTGAGGACAAAGACCTAAAGTACTCATAAAAACTCCTGTGAGTTACTATTGAGGCAAGCAAATGATGCTGAAAAACATTTTGCCGTTAATACCTGATCACAGGATATACGTTGAACCCTTCTTCGGAGGCGGTTCAGTGTATCGGGCAAAAGCTCCCGCTCCCTGCGAAGTCATTAATGATGTAAATATGAATGTTGTTAATTTCTATCAGGTTCTGAAAAGCAGAAGCAAAAAGCTGGAGGCAAAAATTAAAGAAACGCTTCTCAGCAGGGAAACCTACAAAAAAGCGATGCTCATTTACGACTGTCCACGACTGTTTGCAGATGATAAAGTAACAAGGGCTTGGGCATTCCGAGTCAGTGTTAGCCAAGGGTATCTGAATAAAATTTGAAGCCGATGATACGATAAGGAAAAAAGGTCGGCTTTCAACTTTCAAAATAAAGTGGATGCTTTCGGAATTAATCTTGCGCAGAGGATGAGGTATACGCAGATAGAGCAAGCAGATGGTTGTAAGGTCATCCAGAGTAGGGACACTGAAAACAGCTTCTTTTACTGTGATCCGCCATACATAAACACGAATATGGGTTTCTACAAATGATATACTGAACAAGATTTTATTACGCTCTTGGAAACATTAGCCCAAGTGAAATGAAAATTCCTTTTATCCAATTATCCATGAGAAATTCTCGACAGCTATATTAAAAAGCACAACCGATACGTCAAAACTTTTGACAAACCCTTATCAGCAAGCCACAATAGGAAAACGGGGAAAGTGAGGAGAAAAACGGAGGTGCTTGTAGCGAATTATCCGATTTAGAGATACTGCTACTGCTATATATTCGCATATACTATTGATAATTTTCAAAATTTAATAAATACCGCAACACATTTATATGAATACAAGAAAAATTTACTTCTCTAAAACAAAAACATAATGGATATGGATCAAGAAATGCTGAAAGTGAGAAAAATCCTCTGAAAAGAATTTGATACCATTATTCCTGACGAAACCGTAAAACTGATCATTTATTCCTTTAAAATGATGGCAAAAATCATTGTCAGGGATTTTGAAAAAGAGAATGAAAAAGAGCGTGAATAATCTGCTCTTTTTTTGTGTTGATTATCATAGAAAAAATCATTACAATTTTACCAAACCAACTTATTTAATTAGCTTTTCAAAAGATGTACAAAAGAAAAAAAAATAAAAATACCTCTCCAACTTCGGGATATTTTGTAAAACCCAAAACGGATGAGGAAAGATTCTGAACCAATAAACTCAATGCTGTTATTTATGTAAGGGTTTCCAGTGAAGGTCAGGTTAATCAGTGACATGGTTTAGAGTCGCAGGAAACCGTATGTAGAGAGCGATGCCAAAGACAGCAATGACTGGAAGTTGATGTGGTTAGAGTTTTCAGGGAAGAAGGTGTAAGTTGAAAAAATATGGATCGTAAAGCGATGAACGAAGCCATCCGTTTTTTGGAAAAAGAGAACAAAAAATATACGAAAATTCATTATTTTGTTGTGACGGATGCTGACCGTATTGCAAGACCTGATGATATTGCCGAAGCCTTTACTTTAGAACAAAGTATTGAAAGTGTTTGAGTTAAAATCATCACCGTCAATAACAGAAGAGATGTAGAGACCGATGAAGGAAAATTCCTGCATACCATCCAATATGCAATTGCAGGTTTAGAACGCAGAAAAATACTGAGAAGAACTATGAACGGGAGATTAAGCAGTCTGAAAAATGGTTGACGACCCTTTCCAAAACCTCCGTTAGGATTTCGCAGGGAAAAATCAGCCGATAACAATGGTTATATTGATCTGATAGATGAAATTAAATGACCTGTTATTAAAGAAGGACTAGAATTATATGCGTATAGTCCAATGTTCAGCAAGGCTCAACTGCATAGATATCGGGCTGAAAAATGAATTCTGCCCAATCCTTCAAGTAAGAAACTGCATTTTTCCATGATTGAAAAAACGTTCCAAGATTACAGATTATATTTTTATGCAGGCTACATTTACTATCCTGAACGGGGAATAGATGTTCCTTTTAAATGAAAGCACAAGGCACTTGTTTCAGTGGATACAGTGGAAAAAATAATGGAGAAGGAAGCCAATAAAATAAAAAAAGTTAGGTCGTCTAATCTCAATGTGGACAAGGAACTACATGTGCTTCACAAAATGATTACCTGTATAGGTTGCGGAAGAAAATTAGGATGCTATGCCAGCAGATGAAACGGAGGAGTTTATTATTACTATACCTGTAATAATAAATACTGTTCAGATAGGGTTGCCGTTCGTAAAGATGTTATAGAAAAACAGTTTGAAGAATTCATCGAAACCATGAAATTGCCTAAGCAATTGTTTGATACGCTCAAATCATATATTCTGGAAGAACGAAAGGAAAATAAGCAAAAAAAATCGAACAGCCTTCCGAAAATGCAGTGACAGCTTCTTTCCATAAAATCTAAGATGGAAAAGATTGAGGAAAAAATTTTATCGGTTTCCAACGAATGACTGACCAAAAAAATGGAACAGGAATGGTCTGCACTTGAAACATTACAGGATGATTTGATCAGAAGTATGAAAAACCAGAAAGATGATGAAGACAATATTGAGCAAATACTCTCTCAAACAGAATGTATATTTACCAAGCCTGCTGAAATGTGGAGAAACAGCAACTATGAGATAAGGCAGTTATTGTTTATGGTTTGGTTTGCTGGTGTTTTGTATTACAAAAAAGATTCGTGATATTGAACCAACGAAACTACAGGTCTGCATTACCTTTTTCAATTAAATTGGGGTGGTAATTCCCCTTTGGCAGCACACGGAGGTACAGCATCAAACCTAGGGAATGTAATTATTGATTGTAGTTGAACCAACGAAACTACAGGGTTGTATTACTTTTTTCAGTTAAACAAGGGTGATAATTCCCTAATGGCAGCACACGGAGGTACGGAATCAAACCCAATTACACTGTCAGATACTGATTTTGATAAAATCATAGAGATCCTTATTGCCCAAAGCAAATACATCAATGCAATACACAAGATCAGCAAAATATATGGGTTGAAATGGGAGATATAAAACAAATAATAATAATTCGTGGTATGAAAAAATTATACAGAAAATCTTATAAAATTCGTAGATAATTTATTGGAATCACGGCAGGATTTACCGTTCCAAGTCCAATTCGTCACTAATGTCTTTGGCTGTTTTTTCCAAAGCACGCCAACTCCTCTCTGTATCTGAAAGCGGTTTATCTGAATTATCCAATTGCATCTGCTCAATTTCTTTGGAGTAATCTGTCAGAATTTTCTGAATTTCTTCTTCCTCCAAATCCTCATAATAATATAAGGTTTCGATTCCGAACTCTTTAACATTGGAAAAAAATTCTTGAGGACTATCATAGGTTAAAATTTCTTTTGCCAAAAATTTTTTAAGACTATCTTCAGGTTGGTTGGCTATCGCCTGTAGTTTTTCGATGGCTTCTTTTTCGTTCATAATGTGATAGTTGTAAACAAATATACTGATAAAATCCATTCTTTTTAAATGGTTCTTCAAAGAAAGACAAAATGTGAAAATTCACTTGCTTTTTTTCGATTTCTAGATATAGTAGGACTCTAATCTAAAACAAGAAAAGTTATGAGTAACACAAAATTTCATTTCGTAAAGTACGAATTCGGAACTGTAAATGCAGAAAGTGATCATGAAGCATCGCTAATGATTAACAGTCCGTTTGCTCCTAAAGAAAGTAAAATCCTTGGTATCGTTTCCAAGAAAGTCGGAACTCCGGTTTTCCCGAATCTTGAGCATAAGGAACTGATCGACAGGATTGCACATTTGGAAACGGCAATCATTTGGAAAGTAGAACACTTCGAACTGAAAGCAAAAGAACTGGAACAGAACTCAGGAAACAAACTTTATGACAGAACCCTGTGTGAAAAAGCTTTGTACGAAATGATTAACAACCACAACCGTGACGAAGGTATCTCTTGGTCAACTGTTGAGTATTATCTTGATGCTTTTTGTAAGAAGGATTAAAAAGTAACTCCGATTGGTATTTCCATCGGAGTTTTTGTATAAGTCTTCACTGAATATATTCGTGTTGCTTTCAAAGGGAAGAAAACGATAGTGATTAATTGAATGTTGATAGCCTTTAAACCTGCAAGATATAAGGTATATTATGTTTTTTTGATATACAAAAAGCAGGTACGTCATGCCTGCTTGTTTTACATTTTGAAATTTTCTATAAAAATAATACTTTAAATGCAAAAGCAATTGCACACATGCTTAATATTGATAAAATAATTCCTAAAAATGTAAAATGATTGGGGATTTTCCCCATTAAATCATTATTTTCTTTTTTCTTATCCATAATTAAAGACCTAATTCTAATTGATTTTGTATTAATTCAAAATATTTTCCTTTACTTCTAATTAATTCATCGTGATTACCCCTTTCAATAATCTCTCCGTTATCTAAAACAATAATTTGGTCTGCATTTTTAACAGTAGATAATCTATGGGCAACCACAATCATTGTTTTATTTTTGAAATATTGGTCAATATTTTCAACTATTATTCTTTCATTTTTTGCATCTAAAGAATTTGTTGCTTCATCAAAAAATAAATAGTCAGGATCTTTATAAATGGCTCTTGCAATCAGTATTCGTTGTCGTTGACCATGACTTATACCTACTCCTTCTGAGCCTATTATAGTATTTAATTTGAGAGGCAGTTTATCAATAAAATCGTCAACATTGGCAAGCTTAACAGCATTTAACAATTTTTCTTGATTAACATTTTCTTCTAATGCAATATTATAAGAAATGGTATCAGAAAATATAAAACTATCTTGTAAAATTACGCCACATTTATTTCGCCATAATGTATTTTCAAGCTCTTCTAAAGGGGTTTCATGTAAATAAAGATTACCTTTTTGAGGCTTGTAAAATTTAAGAAGTAGTTTTAAAAGGGTGGTTTTACCACTTCCGCTAACACCTACAATAGCAGTTGTTTTACCTTTAGGTATTTTTAGTGAGATATCTTTAAGTATATAATTTGTGTTATCATAGGAAAAGTTTATGTTTTGAATTTCAATATCCTGTATTTCGGAAAGTGAAGAAACTTTGCTTGGATTTTCTTCATCAGGTCTGTTATGGATTTCATTTAATCTTTCAAAACTTACTTTTACTAACTGATATTGTAAAACAAAATTTATTAACTGACTGATCGGAGCATTAATCCCCCCTAAAATGAACATAACAGCCAACATACTACCAATAGTAAGAGTTCCATTCATTACTGCCATTGATGAAACAAATACCACCAAGATAGTTTGAAAGAAACTAATAAATCTATAACTTTCATATTGTTGATTAATTTTAAGTTTATCAATATTGTTTAAGTAAATAGTTGTTTGTATTTTTTGCCATTCATTACGTTTATTTTCTTCTAAATTATTTAATTTGATTTCTTGCATTGAGTTTATTAACTCATAAATTTTGTTTTGATCCTTTGCTTGTAAAGAGAATGTTTTTTGATCTAAGATTTTTATCTTCTTCAAAAATCTGAAAATCCATAACAATTCTATTATTGTACTAATAAAAACAATCAAAAAAATACTTACATTGAAGTAAAGTAATATAAATGAGTAAATTACAATACTAAAAATGGAAAATACAGTCTGGATTAGATCTTTTGATAAAAATTCTTCAATTCTTTTGTGATCCTGTATTCTTTGAGTTAAATCACCAATATTTTTACTATTGAAGAACTTTAAAGGTAATTTCATCAGCTTAATAAGAAAATCTGAAATAATAGATAGACTTATTCGGCTACTAATATGTATAAATAGCCAAGAACGATAAAACTCTAATCCAACTCTACTAATAAAAACAACAACCTGTGCTATTAAAATAAGGTATATAAAAGAAACATTTTTTAATGCAACTCCTTTATCTAATATTTTTTGTGTAAAAAAGGGAAATATTAGCTCAATGCTTGAAGATATTAGCAAGGTAAGAGCGATTAAGAAAAGTTGTGTCTTATGTTTTTTCAAATACTGAGTAACATATTCTAAACTTCCTTTATTGCTTTTCTCTGTGGAGCTATTTTCAAACAGCATTTCCGTGGGCTCAAGCAGTAAAATAATTCCTTCTGTTTTTTCCTGTGTCCAACCTTTTAAAAATTCATTTTTGGAATATACCGTTTTTCCAAATGCTGGGTCTGCAACATATACTTTTTCTTGTGTGATTTTATAAACAACAACAAAATGATTTTGATTCCAAAAAAAAATGGCAGGAAGAGGAGCATTTTCTAAAACATCTTCAAAATTTAATTTTATCACTAATGGTTTATATCCCAACTTTTCTGAGGTATAATTTAAATCAGAAATTGTAATACCCTGCTTTAAAAGATTACTTTCACTTAGAGCAGAGTTAGAATTTGAAATATCTATCCCATAATGCTTACTAATCATTTTAAGGCAAGCAAAACCACAATCTTGGCTGTCTAATTGCTTGAAAAAAGGAAAAGAATTTTTAAACAACCTCATATTCTAAATTACGAAAACTTTCTAATTTCTTTGCATATTCAGGTTCAGGAATTGTAGGTAAGGTTTCTTCTATTATTTGTAAAGCATTTTCATAAGTTAACTTCTGTATTTCTGATTCCTTTATAAGTTCTTCAGGCATCCCATCTATTACAGCATTTTGAATATGAGTTATTAGCTTCAATAAATCATTACAATATACAGGAGCATTATTAAAGCCATTCTTTGAACTATAACGATGTGGCAAATATCCACCACCACAAATTTCATTTACGGGACAAGCTAAACATTTTTTAGGTAAATATTTACCACTATTATAATATATTTCAGCTAAAGGAGCATTTAAAGCATCTTGAAAGTTATGAGTGTTTATATTTACATTGTCTTTTGTAAAACCGTCTCCACAAATCTTTAAAACATCAACAGCTTCTAAACCTCCATCAGTTTCTAACACTAAAACACTATTTTCTCCAGAGCCAATATTGTCTATACTATACAATCCACCTAAAATTCTGTGTATAATTACATCAAATAATCGAATCTGTATTCTTTCCTCTTCGCTTGATGAAAACCATTTATCAAAAATTTTGATATACCAATTTGCTGATGGTGTTTTTTCTACATCATATTTTTCATTCTCTAATGTATCATGATTCAAATCCAATAAAAGAAAATCAGCAGAAAGAGCATTAATGCTTTTCATGTGTTGAAATGCAGCCATTGGATCTAAATCTAAATTTATTACTGACAGAAAGCCTAAATGCCCTTTTTGATACTTTCTGCTTATTTCAATACCTTTAATAACTTTATCATAAGTTCCTTTGCCTTGCTTATCGACTCTATATTTATCATTGATTTCTTTAGTTCCATCAATACTTACACCTACTCCAATATTATATTTATCAAAAATAGAACACCATTCTTCATCAATTAATATTGCATTGGTTTGCAAAGAATAACTTATTGTAATACCATCATTCTTCAACATCTCCATTTTTTCAACCATCTCAACAAATTTATCTTTAGGCATTAATAATGGTTCTCCTCCATGAAAAATAAAAGTAAATTTTGTTACATTATTTGCTTTACAATGTTCTCCAATTTTTTTAACTGCTTCGTCTATTGTTGTTTGACTAATAAACTTTGGTTGATTTTTATATGAATCATCTCCAAGATTATACATATAGCAATATGTACAATTTATATTACATCTACTCGCTATTTTAATTATTAATGTATCACAATAAGCCATAATTTATATTTTTTTTAATTTGATTCTTAAAAAAGCTGTCCAAAAGACAGCTAATTTTCTAAGACTATTCGCCAGCTTCTAAAAGATATACTTTCTCTTTGCTGTGTTTAGTCCAAGAAGAGTGTTGAGTCCAACCTCCCATTTCTCCTTCAATAACCTGCATTGCAGCTTTCTTTAGGATAGGGTTGTCAAAAGACTTGATTGACTTTTCTAATGCCTTAGCATTATTCAACTTAAATCTATTCATCTCGAAATAAATTTGAGGGTTAAACAATAGAACCATAGTTTTTGTGGAATGAGATTAATTCTTTCGACTTTTTCGCTCACTTTATATAAAAAAATTATTTTACCCTATTTTTTTCATCTTCATTACTTTGATCTCTTTTTTCACTCTTGAGTTGTTTTCCAAAGTTCCATGTTAATGACAATCTTATTTTTTGCGTATCATCGTATTCATTGTTTCTTTGTACTATTCCATTTACTACTTGTGTAAATATTGGTCTATTAGTTCTAAATATATCCATTGCATTTAAACCTATATGAAGTTTTTTATTTAATACAGAATATCTTACTCCTGCATCAAAATAATAGAATTTTGACAAACTATAACTTCCAGCTACAGACGGAGATTGGTATGTGAAACCAAACTCAGCTCTAAATGTTTTACTTTTATTAAGTATAAAACTATTATTAGAGTTGAATGACACAGTCCAATTATCTATTCTAGGTAAAGTATTTATTAAATCTGATGTAGTTTTAGCATAGTAAATACTCAATGAGTTATTGCTTTCGAACCATGCGAATTTATTAAAAGTATAATTTTGCATAATCCCTACATTTAATTGCTTATAAAAATTGTACGGTATTACAAACTGACCAGGGTTTTCATTTGATACAAAGGTGACCTGATCAAATCCATTTGTCATATTAGTAACATAAAGCGATGTATAAAAATTTTTATATGAAAGAGAAAGATCTATATTGTCAATAAAAAAAGGTTGTAAAAAAGGATTGCCTTCAGAATAATTATAAGCAGATGAATAAAATCTAAAAGGGTTTAGATCTGAGTATGAAGGTCTATCAATTCTTTTACTATAATTAAGTCCCCAAGTACTATTTTCAGTTGCTTTATAAGTTAAATAAAAAGTTGGGAAAAGTTTATTATAATTATTTTTGTTTGTTTGGTTAAGAGTTTCTGAAAAACCTTTTGTTTGTGTACTTTCTAATCTAAGACCCAACTGTAGATCCCATTTTTCAGAAAGTTTTTTATTTCCTGAAAGATATATTGCTTGTATATTCTCTTTATAATTGAAAATATTACTTTTTGATGAATCAAAAATAGGACTCATACTACTCGTATCAAAATAAGAAACCTTACTGTCATTATTGATAAAAGATACCTTTCCACCGAAAGAAAGATTTACCCATTTCAAAGGCATCTCATAATCAAACTTTGCAGAGTATATATCTATATTTTGATTACTTATAGTATTTGCAGAAATATAACGGTTAGGTATTGGGACATTATTAGACAAGAAAGTATTAGTGTTAAAAATATTATCCAAAAAAGATGTGAATTTAAAATAATCTACATCTACTGAATATTGCGTACCAAGAGTATCTACTTTTGTTATGCTATGAAAATTCAAAGAATGTGTTTTTCTATCTATTTCTGTTCTAGAGGGAGTAATAATTAAAGAATCCAAAGTAGAACTATTACTGGTAATATATGAGGTGTTTTTACCTTTCACAAGTGGTTTACTTAGAACTCCTGAATACTGAACACCCATAGTTGTTTTAGGACTTACTTGATAGTCTAATGCAACTCTTCCACTTAAACTATTTAAAAAGCGCCTTTTATCATTGGTTTCAAACCATGTGTAACTTGGATAATATATTGTATATTCTTGGTATGGAGCAATACTACCATTATTGTAATTAATATTTGAGGTAATTGTCAACTTATCTTTTTGATAATTGAGTCCACCACCAAATACTCCTAAAGGATGAGTTGCTTGTGTATATGAAGTTTTCAAATTACCACTTATACTATTTTTCTTTGCTTTTTTTAATTTGATATTTACAATTCCACTATTCCCTTGAGCGTCGTATTTTGCTGGTGGATTAGTAATAACTTCTATACTTTTTATATCCTCTGACCTAATGGTTTTTAAAAAGTTTGTTAATTCATCTCCTGAAAGCTGCATCAATCTATCATCTATCATTACTGACATATTATTTTTACCAACCATGGAAATTTGGTCATTCTGAACTCTTATACTTGGAGTAACTTTTAGAGCATCCAAAGCATCTCCACCAATTGCAGATATAGAGTTTTCAACATTAAAAATTAACCTATCAACTTTTCTTTCAATAAGTTTCTTTTTAGCTATTATTTCCACTTCTTGTATTTGCTTTTCTATTATTTTGTTAATAGAATCATTATTCTTTTCTTGAGAATAAAAAAGAACTGGAAAGAATAGAAAAACTAGTATTATTTGCTTTATCATATTTTCATTAGAGTAGACAAATGTGAAAATAAATAACAAAAAAAAGTGTGATTCATATCACACTTTTTAACAGTTGTCTTATTTATATCAATTATAAATAAATTAGATTACAGTATTACTTTTTTATTCCTTACATAGGTTTCACGGCTAATTCCTAAAAGAGAAGCCAATAATGTGTCACTTAATTTATGTATCAAGTGAGGAAATTCTTGTTTAAGATGGACTAATTTCTTATCAAGATCAAATGTATTTAACGCTTCAAAGCGTTTTATATGTAAAGCATTATACATTTCCAATATATCTGCATATATGTTTTTCAGATTAGAAGAAGATTTCATCAATATATCAAAATGATCTCTCGTGATACAAAGTATCTCACCATTCTCTAAACATTCAAATGTTTCATTATTTTCTGTAAAACCTTTAAAACTTCCAATATTAGTTAGAAATCTGTTTTCCCAAGCAATCATTCTCGTGATTTCTTTTCCGTTATCGTTAGAATAAAACGCTCTTAAAAAACCACTGTTAATAAAAAATAGTTTGTTGCAAGGAGAATTTTTTTCAATTAAAATTTGTTTTTTCTTTACTTGTAATGGTGTGAAATAATTTTTAATGTTCTTCTTTTCCGACTCTGATACAGTTCCATACTTTTGAAGAAAATTAATTAGTTGTTCGTGTTTCATTTGTGTCTTTTAGTCGATAGTTTTATTTTGATATTAACGAATAATGTTGGGTTTTATTTTGCGAAAAAAATAAAGGGTGTGAATTAACAACACCCTTCGTTCAGGTTCTGACAAAACCCTCTCAAGAAATGAAGTAAAACACACCCAATCGGGTGCATTTCACAGTCGAATTTCTTGAGATATTTAAAATTGTCAGATTTTGAACAAAGAAAATGAGCTGTTAAACGCAGTATGTTATTTAAAATATATTCTTTTTTATCTACACATAAAATTTCTGTTATTTGATTTGATTACAAATGTAGTTAGAAAAAATTGTTTTTCAAATTTTTTGAATATTGAATGAAATTTTTCACTATTAATTAAAAAAAAAACAATAAAGAGAGAAGCGAAAAGATCAACGCAGAAATTGGACTATTATTAAAAGAGAGAGGTGTCAACAAGATAACAGAAGTAATAGCAAAATCAGTTTTGGAACTTAATGAGAATTAATTTTTATTCTTACTCAAATCTATACTTACTTCTCTAAACCTTTCATTATCTTATAGAGAGAAACCAAATGTTTCGAGCCCTGTAAAGGGTTGTGAATTAAGCTAACTTGCTGAATATCATTGTTAAGCGGTTCGAGATATTGTCAATAGGGGGAGCCAAAAAAAGTCGCCAAATTGGCGGCTTTTTGTTTGTAATATATTGGATGAAAAAATCCTTACTTCAGGAAGCAAGGATAAAGCTTTGGAAAGTATCTGATTTATATTTATTTCAACAGTCTGACCAAATTGTATGATTATAGCTGTAAGCTTATTTACAATTCTTTTCATAAATTCATATCTTGGTAAATTTAAGAACAGGTTTATATGAAGAGAGCCTATGAATCCGTATTTTTTCCATACACAACGTTGCTAAACAAAAATATTCTGTTTTACAGGCTGATATAATCAATTCAAAAAAGCTTTTTGGGATGATATGAAAATCGGCGGCCTCAAAATTGAGGCCGCCGATTTTTACAATATAATCAGTTTATGGGTGCTCGTTTCGGGCTCTTATAACCAGATTAACCAGGTCTGAGCCTCCGCTTGCAAAATTATCGCTCGGGTTATGAGCACTTTGTGTCGCCACAGCATAAGGAGACCCATCCCAATACCCCCAGAACGGACCGCCGCTTTGTCCCGGCCAGATATCTGCTTTATGGCTCATGCTTTCATTGTCATCCGCACTCCAGAAATCACCGTCTAAAGCAATACCTGTCTGATAGGTTGGTCTTTGGGTTCCTGTAAGATCTCCGGGATACCCTGCATGGGTCCAATAAGCTCCTCCATCCCAGGAATCGGAATATGATTTTGAACCCAGCCATCCTGTACTGGTTCCTATAGGCCTGTCCAGAACTATTACGACATAGTCATACTGTATTTCCGTGGAATCTATTGTAGGGCCTGCTACTTTATATTTATAGTAAGTGAGTACGCCCCAGGCACTGCCATAAGGAGCACTTCCGTTATAATACATCGGTGTAAATTTTAGCCAGCCTGTACTGTTATTGGGCTGCCAGTCTACGATATGTGCACAGGTAAGCAAATGTCTCGGGCCGATCATTACTCCGCTTCCTGATCCTAAAGAGCTTTCTACCCTGCCTACGCAACGCCATGGATAGGCTGTAGAGTAATATACTTTTCTCTGATCTGCTCCAAATATGGTTTTAGCTCCTTCCTCCGCTGCGAAAGAGTCTCTTTCGATAAATTTCGGCTTACGGTTTTTCCTGGGCTCCAGCTTAGGCTGATATTCAAAGTCTGAATGGGTAGGATAAAAATGATCAGTTTCTTTAGGCTGACCTTCAAATGCTTTTTCATTTACCGGCATTCCGATGGTTTTCATTCCTTTAGGGAACGTACGCCCGTCAACAGTCTCCATTGCGGGTTTCTGGCTGATCAGTTTTTCGACAGCCGCTGATTTTTCAGCTGATTTTGCTTTGACAGCTTTAAGTCTTGACATTTCTTCCAGTGTCATTGGTTTTTTATTTTCAGAATTAGACATGATTATTTAGTTTTTAATGAATTGGTTCCTACTCTTTTTATGGCTTTTCGGATGCCGCCGTTGATTTTTAAGAAAATATTTTCTGAGAAAATTCTGCCGTGATGCTTTCCGTCTGGTTGATCTGGGCTGCTCCCATGGCAGCTAATGCTATGGCTATCTGCTTGTCGAGGGTTCTTCTGACAATATTCCCGTTGGTAGCCCGCAGTATTTTACAGAAATGATAGGTGAAATATCCTCTTATCTGTCCGCTCAGATTTCCTTCCATAGATACCTGGTTGTCTTTAGAGGCAGCCCATAAGGTGTGATTCAAGCCGGCAACAGGCACTAAAGCTTTAGTCACGGTGTTCGCTTTTTTAGAACTTTTGGATGATGGCATTTCGCTTGCATAGGTCATATAAAATTCATCTTCCAGCATTGGGGGAATGTAACGTGCTGTTTCGTAAGTAAGTTCCAAGTCCAAATCCAGTCCCAGGTCCATTTTTCTTGTTCCGGTTCCTGCATGGCAGCAGTCGAAGATCACTTCCAGGTTTACTCCGGGTTTCAACTTACTGAGTACTGCTTTAAAATTATCATCCCGGATTACTCCGGCACTTGCATAATCATGCGGACAAATGGCTTCATCCAGACCATCTACTTCCAGATCTGCCCCGATATTGGCGACTCTTGTTCCGTGACCGGAATAGTAGAAAACTAATGAATCTCCTTTAACACTGCTGTTTACTAATGTCTTCAGATAGTTCAGTATATTGGCTCTTGTTGCATTCTGATTGGTAAGGATCTTAATCTTTGAGGGATTAAAACCACAGATCACCAATGTATTTGCCATGTCACGCGCGTCATTGATACAGCCATTCAGATCCGGTCCGCCAGATCCTATGGGTGCATAATCATTGATTCCTACAATTAATGCTTTTTTCATTTCTATTAGTTTTTAAAAAATTATCCCTACTCTCTTCCGGCTTTTCGGGTTCTGCCTTCAATGGTTATTTGACAGGTCAAAATTCCGATATTAAATACTGCTAAAACAGAGGAAAAAAACTAATTTCTGAGCAGGAAAAACACTTTTTCAAGAAGGGGCAAAATCTGCAGGAGATTTTTATACTGAAAAGAAAAATACTCATCGGGTAAATTTTACAATCTACCGGATGAGTCTGTATCATAAGCAGGCTCTGCTCCTGAAAAATAAAAATTATCGGGCTATAAAAAAGAAATCAGCACAAATCATGTTTCAAGGCAAAAAGCACCAGCCCTACCCTGTTTTTGATTTCTAATTTCGTGAAAACCGAATCCCGGTAACCATCAATGGTTTTAGGGCTGAGGAACATCTTGTCGGCAATTTCTTTATAGGTAAGTTCGCTGCAGGCCCATTTGATAAATTCTTTTTCTTTGTCTTTTAATTCTGAAAGAAGTGAGGCGGTTTTGAGGTCTTCTGTTTTTACTTTCAATAATTTCTGAGCTACAAAATCTGTATAAAAACTTCCTTTATCAAACACCGTATCAATGGCCTGAAAGAGTATTGAAGGCTGCATATCTTTTAATAAATAGCCTTTTGCCCCTGCTTTCAGCATTTTAATAAGTACTTTTTCATCATCTTCCATGGTAAGTGCAATTACTTTGATTTCCGGATGATGTTCGCTAAGCCATTCTGTGGTTTCTATCCCGTTTTTATAGGGCATATTAATATCCATCAGGACAACAGCGGGTAATTCTGAGGCTTTTTCTAAGTCTGCTATAAAATCTTCGCCATTGGGATGATTCATGATCACGCTGTACTGAGGGTTTTCCATGATCATATTTTCCAGTGCCTTGGACATTAAGGTATGATCATCAACAATAGCTATCGGGATAGTTTTCATAGTAAGTGTTTATAATAGGTTATGGAGGTTTGTGTTCCTTTTTCAAGTTCTGACCGTATGGAGAATTCTGCATGAATAAGCTTTGCTCTCAATTCCATATTTTTCAGTCCCGAACCGTCATGCATATTATTTGTATTAAACCCTTTCCCGTTGTCAGAGATGTTAATATATAATATTTCGCA
This sequence comes from Chryseobacterium defluvii, assembly GCF_014204415.1. Classification (GTDB taxonomy): domain Bacteria; phylum Bacteroidota; class Bacteroidia; order Flavobacteriales; family Weeksellaceae; genus Chryseobacterium; species Chryseobacterium defluvii_A. The sequence continues at coordinate 86,780 of NZ_JACHLE010000003.1, forward strand.
ATTATCTTCCACTTGTATCAATACATTTTTGGCCCGGGAATGTTTCAGTATATTATTAATGCTTTCCTGAATTATCCTGAAAAGAATCAGACCGTGTTTAGGGGAGATATCAATATCCTGTTTTTGGGTAATGAAGTCTATTTTCAACAATTTTAATTTCCGGATGCGCTCCACTTCTCTTTCTATGGATTCTACCAGCCCGAAATGAATAATCTGTTCTGTGATGAGTGTTTTAGATAAATTCCGGATATCCTGTATACATTCGCCCAATAATTCGCTTAACTCATTCAGTTCTTTTTTTTCTCCATTTTTAAGCTTGGCAATGAGCTGGTTTTGCCTCAATCGTACCACAGAGAGTTTTTGTCCCAAATCATCGTGCAGCTCCTGCCCAATGTAATTCAGTGTCTGCTCTTTTATCTCTACTTGTGATGTGGCAAGCTCTTTTTCAAACCGCATGTCTTTTTCTTTTTGCTCTATCAGAAGGCTGGTTTTCTTCTTGATGAATACTGCATAAATGAATATCATTGCTAAAACGACTATGAGCAAGGTTATCGTAAAGACAATGACTAAACTATTCTGTTCCATACTTCAAAATTGTAATTATCTTGTACCTTCCTGTTTATTCCAAAGTAATCCTAATATGAGTATTCCGTTACTGATAAGATTCAACATAAACAAAATAATAAAATAAATGTTCTCTGAAACGGTATTTCTAAAAAATAAGATGGGAATAAAGCCAATAAAAAAGATCAATAAAGCAACGGAAATCCAAAAAGGCAGATAACTTTTGAGTTCCAGTATCTTATCAGAATTAAAGGTCTGATATAAAAATAAAATAATGGAAAAAAGCAGCAGAAGTATATTTACATACAGCATATTGAAAGAAAGGATCTTTAACATATCATTTTCCACAAACAGCCTCACAAAAGTATTGATGAATAAAAATGCCAAAAGAACAAGTTGTATTTTTTTAAGCTGAGGCAGATATAACAGGCGAAAATAATAAAGCAGGTACAGCAGGAATACTATAAAAAGAATAATAACATAAAATTTATCCGTAGGAGGCCCGGTAACCTTAAGATAAAAGTACGACAGGATATCCATACAGGAAAACAGGATATAACCTATGATAAAAAAAAGATACTCTTTTCCGATCTTCCTATACCTGATGATCATTAAAACCATGACCAATATGGATATCATCATCGAGATCTGCTTGCCTGTTTCTATATTCCAGTTCATTATTCCGGTTTTTTATTGCATGGTCACTGAAGATGCTTTGGGTGGAGGAGCCAGATTGGTCATATTCAGGGCCTGTATTGTTTTTATATCTGTATTCTCGCCGGAGTCTCCTGATCTGGACATCACGTTTATAGTGTCTGTATTCTGCTTTTGAGTAGCCACTATGAATATAGTCTGATATCCGGCATATTCCGGCTTTGCCATTTTGTCTACAGGATGATGCACCGGATATTTTCCCATATATATTCTGATCCCCGGGTTTTTCCATTTCTCTTTTTTAGCATTTTCTTTTACGTATCTGATATACCCTTCCATGTCTTCCAAAGAAAACCAGTACCATCGTGAATCCGGTTCTCCGTGTCTGGATTTGGTAAGTACCTGATTATTAGTCCTGGTATATTCATCAAAAAGCACCCGGCCTTCATCGTAACTGATCAGTTTCTTTTTATAGCTGTCACTCACGGGTTCTTCTACAGGCTGTCTGGAGCAGCGAGCACAGTTCTGTATACAAAAACTTAAAACAAGCAGGATAAAGAACAAGCTTAATTTTTTTAATAAAAAAGTAGATTTCATGTGATATGGTTTTTGGTTTATAATTTATATAACAAAATTAGCCATCTTATCGTCCTTAAAAAAGGGGAAAAACACGGTTTTTTAAAAAAATTTGCCTCAAACAGAAGCTTTTCTGTTTGATAAAGATTGTATCTGGGCAACAGTAAATATAAAAAGACTTACCAAATGGCCCTGATAAACCTGAGATATATACTGATCCGGGATCTGTTTTAAACGATTCTCTCATTCCGATTCCGATCATCCTATGTGCAGAAGTCATTGTGAGGAGTATCATGTAAAAATCAGCATATGAGTTATTTCTAAATTATTATTCCAGAAAAATTTTATATTTTGCATACAGGCAAAAAATAAGCTTATATGGATATTGATCATATATTTACGCCTTTCAAACCAGGAAACTTTAAGTATCTTCCTGACCGAATGGCATTGCCAAAAGCCTCGTCTTCGCCAATACCCAATCCGTTTGCTTAAACAGCTTAAAGTCTATAAAATTATAATAAGACCATCGAAAATTTTACTAAAATATGTATGAAACTTTATTTAAAACCTTTGAACAATTAATCGTTTTAAGTAACGAAGAGCGACAAATCATCACAGAAATTTTCAAACCTTTTGATATGAAGAAAGGAGAGTATTTTTCCGAAATGGGCAAGCCAAACAAAAGGGTGGGCTTTTTAGTAGAAGGCCTTGTTTATTATTATGTACTTAAAGGCGATCATGAGGCCATTACAGATTTTACCAAAGAAGGAGAATTCGTTTCTGAATACCATACTTTCATTAACCAAACAAAATCTACACAATGTATCAAAGCCATAGAGAACTGCAAGTTTCTTATTATGGATTACTCCGCCATACAAAGACTTTATAATGAAATTAAGGAAGGCAATAAATTTGGCAGAATGATTCTGGAGCAACGGTTTGGCATTGTAGTAAATCAGTTACTTTCACTTTATATGCATACTCCGGTTGAGCGATATCTATTTTTTGTGAAAAATTATCCTGATCTGGTTCAAAGAGTTCCTCAATATTTAATAGCCGCATTTATAGGCGTAAAACCCCAATCATTAAGCAGGATAAGAAAAAGAATCATTCATACAGATTAATTAACCTGGGTGTATTGCTTTAGCTTTTCGTTGTATTTAAATTTGTCAAATAGAAATATAGTTGATGGATTAATTATCACTTTTTAATAGAGGCAAATACTAGTAAAGGCTTTTATAAAACGAGAGATTAAACATATTTCAACTATTCCCTTTAAATTTTTAATCTTTAAACAAATGAAATCAAACATCGAAAAAAAAGTAAACATTTTAATGGCCTATGCCATAGTTTCAACAATAATAATTTCTTTTTTTACATTAAGCAGTTTTAAAAACAAGGGAGAAGATAAAATTTTTGATGAAATTATAGTAAAGAAAATAACAGTAGTAGGTGAAGACAGACTGCCGAGAATGGTTATTAGCAATGAAACCCGCCAACATTCCGGACGAATGAATGGAAAAGAATGGCCTAAAAGAGAACGCCCTTCAGGTATAATCTTTTTTAACAATCAGGGAGATGAATGTGGTGGATTGGTCTATCAGGCGAAAGAAAAAGACGGAAAAACAATTTCCGGAATGTCTTTTACAATGGATAATTACAAAGATGACCAGGTGGTTCAGATACTCAACGATGAGTATTATGCAAATGGAAAGACCTATATTCAGAGGGGAATCAATATCAATCAATTCCCGGCAGGAACCAATATAGAGGATAGGAATAAAAAGATCGAGGAAATCAATAAAATAAAAGATGAAAAAGAAAGGAACTTAAAGTTAAATGAATTATGGGAAAAAGAAGGCTCTATAAACAGGCTTTTTTTAGGGAGAACAAAAGGTAATAGTTCCGGGCTTTTTTTATCCGGGCCAGATGGGAAGCCCAAAATGATGATCTATGTTGACGAAAATGGAAATCCTAAAATTCAAACGTTCAATGATAAAGGAGAAATAAAAGATTTTATTGAAAATAAATAATTCGAACACACAAAATCCTATTGGCAATAAATGGAGATAACGGAATAAATTAAGCAATCGTAATTCTATCCAGCTTTTGTCCTAAAATTTGGGCCGATATATTTCAAATTCCCTACCATCTGCCAGTCTTTTAAAAATTTTGCCAGATCATATTAAAATGATTTATTCGTAAATCGAAAGAATATGGATCTGAAGGTTTAAGCATTGACAAAATAATCGGATATAAAACGTTCTATATTCTATGCCTTATGCTGACAAAACTAATAAGATAAAATTTAATTTTTTCTTTATAATTTAGTGTGATCACTTGCTCGATATTATTTTTCATATTATATTTGCAGCACTTAAAATAAAGGAAAATTCCTCCTTAGCTCAGTCGGTTAGAGCATCTGACTGTTAATCAGAGGGTCGCTGGTTCGAGCCCAGCAGGAGGAGCTACTGATAATAAAGCATTTACAATAATATGTAAGTGCTTTATTTTTGTTTTAACAATTTTAAGTACAACATTAGTACAACAAATCAATTGTTTCAAAGATACTAAATTTCACATTCTCTTTAAAATATTCAATACTTCAGAGAATGGATTTGGACACTTCATAATTTTACAGTAAAAAGTGAAAGTACATGTCTGGACTTTCAAGGCTTAACACATCTAACTCAGCACCTATCTTTCTTTTCGACTTATTCGCAGAAACCTTATGTGTAAATAATTGCAAGTTTTTCACCAGTTCAATAGTAAAGAATATTCTAAATGCTTTTGACCTTTGCATTATATTCCAAGAATTACAATGAAGTCAATCAATCCATGTGTTAAGATATATATTTTTGTAATTTTAATTTTATAATTTTTAGTATGTCCAGAAAATTCAATTTTGCTTTTTTACTTCTTTTTTATGTATTGCCTGCGAGAGAGATAATGAGTTCAGTAACGATTCAGACAACTACAATCATACCACATTCCGTGGGTTCATCTGCAAATGACCTGCTGAATAATAATAGATATAATGCATTGGTTATTGAAATACAGTATATGCCAGGCTATGCACCTGATACCAATGCCATAGAGCTGGTTAAAAACTTCCTGTCGACATTTCTGAAGAAAGAGGGAAATATAAGTATTGTTACCAGGGAAATTTCAGGAGCATCTGCTTCAAGCTTGTCCGCGGATGAGATCAAAGCCATCGAAAATACAAACAGGTCTTCTTTTACAAGCGGCTCTACTATGGCTGTGAGTGTTATTTATACCAATGGGCAATATACAGAAAATGCCAATACATTGGGGATAGCTTATCGTAATACATCTGTTGCTTTATTAGGAAAAACTATTCATGATAATTCGGGAGGATTTGGGCAGGTTAGCAGAACAAAGCTTGAAGCTACGGTACATGAACATGAGTTAGGTCATTTGTTAGGCTTGGTTGATTTGGGATCTTCAATGCAGGTCAACCATAAAGATTCTGTTAATGGCAGCCACTGTAACAATAATAATTGTTTAATGTATTATGCTTCAGAAACTACAGATATCTTAAGTTTCCTTAATACAAACAATATTCCTCAACTTGATGCCAATTGCAAGGCAGATCTGAAAGCAAATGGTGGTAAATAAATGTTCATTTTCAATTCAGATAAATATAAACAATGTTTAATTTATAATGCTATAGCTATAAAGACTGCGCGGATAATATTCTGCCTGAATAATATATTCCAATTAGTTAAGTGGCAAGCGATTTTTAGTAAACATTTTATTCCATTTTGACGGCTGTCAATCGTATTCAATATAAAATAATCTTTGTTCTTTGAGAGTACGACTTTATTGTAACTAAATTTGATGTATTTATTATCTCTTTCATTGACAATAATAAACTAAATTTATGCCTACAGCATAATGGAAATATGTATCATCAATGGCTTTGAGTTGACTCTACATTTGCTTGTTAAATATTTTTCTGTCAACATAATCTCACAAATGCAATATCATTTAGAACATCATTACATTATCAATCATTAAGTATTTTTATAATTTATATCTTCTTGATTTTTGAAATTGTTTTGCCAACAGATTTTGTAGGCTTGTCCATATCTATAATGGCAAGATTAATGGCTTCCTGTATCAATGTCTTCACCTTTGGGTTTCTGTAATCACTTGGATTTTTTACGTCTATATGTCGGATTAATTTGCCTGTTCCTGTCAGAAGCTTATTAGGATCCTTTAAAAGAGTACCTTTGTTAAACCCTAAATTCAGGTGGTTTGTATAAATTGGAAGCATGCAAAAAGCGTCGGAAAGTTTGTCAGATATTGAAAACACTGCCGTTAAGGCATGGGTATGATATAATAGCTCATTACTTTCAGGATACAGCTCCAAAAGATATTCTCTCAGGTCTTTAAAAAGACTAATAACTTCTTGTTCTTTAAACTCCAATAAGAATTGGAAATCAGGATGAATTGGCGGAAATATTTTCATCTTACCGAATTATCGTATTGTATTATACAAATCAGATTTCCTTCTGTGTCTAAGAATTTAGCAATCCAGCCGACATAAGGAATTACAGTTTTGGGCATAAGGATTTGTCCATTGCTGATTTTTATTTTCTCAATGGTTTTGTCTATGTCATCGACATTAAAAGAGCATTCTAAACCTATCACCCTTTCATGAACAGATGAATATTTCCTTGATTGCATGGCTCCGATGAGTTCTCCTTCCTCTGTATTATCGGCTTTTATCTGAAAAAAATCAGATTGTCCATAAGAGCTGAACCCCCAACCAAAAATTTCGTTATAGAAGCTCTTCGCTCGTTCTATCTCATCGATGTGAATAGCAAAATGTGTAAGTTTAGTTTTCATATCTCATAATTTAGATTGTTATTGTATTAATATAATTATTGTGACAGTTTAACAATGTAAGATTTTGCAGATTATAGCCCCATCACAACCTAAGTATTGATTAAATTCTCCGGTTACAGCATTTGATTTTATAAACGTCAACTAGCTGCTGGCGTCCTCAACTGTCATTTTATTGCAAAATTTGCTTCTAAAAATTTATAAATAAGATCGAAGTGTTTTAATGGTTCCGAATGACTTCCCTCAAATACTTTGTGTTCATAGTTAAATTTGAATTGTTTATTTTTTAATCTTTCCATCATGGTTTCCGCCATTGGTGTTGAAGGGCATATTTCATCCTTAGTCGCAGATAAAAACAAAACAGGGCCTTTGATATTTTCAATCTTAATAATGGCTTTTTCAGCTGCTATGCTATCTTTTAGCATGGATTCAAAAGCTCCTCTTAAATCTCTTTTCATTAAAAAGGGTACTGCCTCATCATTTACCGGAACAAAAGACAACTCTTTTCTTTGAAATGTCCAACAAGGAGTTGAAAAATGATCAGTATGCCCCGGAAATACAACATTACTTCCTACAATACTCACTACACAACGGATATTTTCATAATAGCTCCCCAAAAGCAATGCTAAATCAGCTCCTCTTGATCCGCCAATTATTGCAATTTTCTGTTTGTTTACCTGTTTGTTTTTGGAACCCTCTTCAATCGCATTATAAACATCTTCAATCTCTATTTTATCTAAAATTTCTGGAGTTCCCTCGGCTTTAAAATAGCCCAATGCCAGAAATGCGTATCCTTTTTCAATAAATTGATCTCTTGTTTTTTTCCAGTAATCACCAGCCCAGGCATTTCCTCCTTCCGAACCACCAAGCCCTACTATAAGTGGCTGATTTTTGCCTTTACCCAAATACAAAATGCTTTCAACATTAGGTGTTTTCAACCTTATTTGAGCAAAGAAAACAGTTGGAAATATTAATAATAAAAGGAGAATAGAATATCTGTCAAAATTTTTCATTTCTTTAATTAGTTTTTGTTCATGACAAATATCTGCTTAAATATTTTCTTAACTTTTGACCTATATCAAAAAATCATCTTCCACCCCTTATTCTGCTTAAAGTTTCTTGTGCTATTCCCAAGTAGGAAGAAATCATCCCCAAAGGAATACGATGATAAATACCATGATAGACTTCACAAAAATGTAGATATTTTTCTTTTGCCGTAGTAAACCGCATTGAGGTTATTCGATCCATATAATGCCCAAATACAGTACCCATTGATAATCTCGCGTATCTCTCCATTTCCGGAAAATGGTCAAAAAGAAATACCAGATCTTTTACATTCAGACAAAAGCATTCCGTCTGCTCTATAGTATCTATATTATAAATGTCTAACTTTTGTTGCATAAAACTTTTTGGAGAATTCACCCATTCGTTTTCTGCACTAAAATATTCTGTAATCTCTTTTCCGTCTTTTATGAAATAAATACGCATTAAGCCATTTTGAATAAAGTAACTCGTTGTACAAACAGAATCTTCGTGGTGAACTAGCTCTCCCTTCTTAAACGTTTTAAATGTAATTCTATTAGTAAGTTCACTTCTCAAAGAGTTGCTGAGTTTAATATACTTTTCAAAATGCTGGAATACTTTGTCAATATTTTCTATGCTTGCCATACTGTTTCTGATTATATAGTTACAACTTCTGAGATTTTTCATTATTAATTCAGGCATAAAGTATATATAGTCAATGCCATTATACAAATGACACATGAATTTTGAAACACCATACAATTCCAGATTATATAGTGCCCTATTGTACAAAAATAGCGCAAATATAGAAATGAACTTGCAACAATTTTTGAGACAAAGATACTAATATTTATATGAACAATCACTTGTAGACTGTCATCAATAATAACCCTTCTCAACTTTATTAAATTTCTATTCTTCCAAATAAGATTGTAATAAGATAGAGGTGGTAATAAACTTGTAAGTAAGGAAGCAAAGATGGACTATGAAGAAATTAAAAAAAAATTTGCCAATAAATTTAAAAATCGTAATATTGCAATATAATAATTTACCATGGGAGCAACTAAAACAGACCATTTTACAGATCATCAAAACAAAATTTCAGTAATAGCAAAGGCATTAGGACATCCTGCAAGAATTGCCATCATAGAATATTTATTGAAAGTTAACACCTGTATTACTGGAGACATAGTTAATGAACTACCATTAGCCCAGCCTACCGTATCCCAACATTTAAAGGAATTAAAAAATGCAGGTCTCATTAAAGGGACAATTGAAGGTAACTCGGTATGTTATTGCATTGATGAAAATACTTTTGACATTTTAAAAGAATATTTTTCCAGAATCATTTTTACAGTAACCAATCAAAAATGCTGTTAGCCATTTTTTTAATCATAAATATCGCAATATTGCATTATAACTATATAATATTACAACAATGAAATTATCAGAAATCAAAGACATCCTTCCAACATTAGAGAATGTTGAATTTCAATTGGAGAACGGAACATTTGTACCGGAACATTTCCATGTTACAGAAGTAGGACAGATCAATAAAAAATTCATCGATTGCGGTGGTGTGATCCGTAACGAGAAATCGGTAGACTTCCAACTTTGGAATGCCAACGATTACGAGCACCGTTTAAAGCCAGGAAAACTGTTAAGCATCATAAAGCTTTCAGAAGAAAAACTTGGAATTGAAGATTCCGAAATCGAAGTGGAATACCAAAGTGATACCATTGGCAAGTATGATCTTGCCTTTAACGGAAAGACATTTGTATTGAAGAACAAGGCGACTACCTGCCTAGCAAATGATGCTTGTGGCATTCCTTCTGAGAAGCAAAAGAAAAATCTTACAGAACTGACCGTAAACCAGAATGCATCATGCACCCCGGGAGGTGGCTGCTGCTAAGAATTTCAAAAGCTATAATTAACAGGAAATAAAAATTAAACAATGAGAATTGCATTATTCAGTGATATTCATGCCAATCTTCCTGCTTTGGAAGCCTTCTTTGAAGATGTAGATAAAAGAAACTCCGACAGTATTTATTGTCTTGGAGACTTGGTCGGCTATAACATTTGGCCGAACGAAGTGGTGAGCGAAATCCGCAAAAGGAAAATTCCGACCATTGCCGGAAACTATGATTTTGGCATCGGGAGTATGAGCAATGATTGTGGCTGTGCCTACAAAACCGATCGCGAGAAAGACAATGGAAGTATTTCTATTTCTTTTACCAATTCCATTATGAAGGACGAAGAAAGGGCTTATCTGCGTACACTTCCTGCCCATATAAAAGTAGAGTTCCAGCTTAATGAAGATAAGCTCAACCTTCTTTTGGTGCACGGAAGCCCGCGAAAGATCAATGAATATCTTTTTGAGGATCGTGAAGAAAAAAGTATGCTCCGAATTATGGAACAGGCCGATGCGGACATTTTATGCTTTGGGCATACACATAAGCCCTACCACCGTATTTTAAATTCGGGAACTGATGGAAAAGACCATTTCCGCCATGCGGTTAATATAGGTTCGGTAGGCAAACCCAAAGACAATGATGTCAGGGGCGGCTATGTAATGCTTACCATCAATGAGAAAAGTTCTGTACTGGACAAGGAAAGTATTCATGTAGAATTTGTCCGTTTCGATTATGATATTGAAAAAGCGGCAAAGGCCGTGGAAGAAAGCCCGCTGCCCAATGAGTACGCAGAAAATTTAAGAAGGGGCTACTAATTTTTAGTATTAAATATGAACGAGAATATTTTAAAAACAATTGGATTGTTTTCAGTAGATAACATTCCTGAAGAAAGAAAAACAGTTTTACAGCCGTTGGCAGATTATATCAGAGGTAAGGTAGAAGCAAACGAAACAATCCGTTTAAACTTCATCTGCACCCATAACAGCCGAAGAAGCCATTTTTCCCAGATCTGGGCACAGGCTATGGCCTATCATTTTGGGGTAAAAAACGTGTTCTGTTATTCGGGAGGTACAGAAGCTACTGCCATGTTTCCAAAAGTAGCAGAAACGCTCATTGGTCAGGGGTTTGAAATCCAGAAGCTGAGCGAAACCGAAAATCCTATTTATGCGGTAAAATATGCACCCAACGAAGCCCCCGTTATCTGCTTTTCAAAAGAATACAGCAACGGATTTAATCCTAAAAACAAATTTGGTGCTATTATGACCTGTGACAATGCCGATCAAGGCTGCCCGCTTGTCATCGGAGCCGAAGCAAGGTTTCCCATCAAATACACTGATCCTAAAGTCTCGGACAATACCCCACAGCAGGTACAAGTATATGCAGAAAGAGGTTTGCAGATCGGAGCAGAAATGTTTTATGTTTTTTCACAAATAAACCGATAGAATGGAAATAAAAGAAATCAATAAAGAGCATTTTCCTGAAATAGCAGAAATATACAGACAGGGTCTTGAAACAGGCAACGCCACTTTTGAAACTTCTGTTCCTTTATGGGAAAATTGGGACAAGGGAAAATTAAAGCACAGCAGGCTTGTTGCAATAATCGATGGCGTTGTAGTCGGATGGGCGGCACTTTCTGCAGTAAGCGATCGCTGTGTTTACGGTGGCGTTGCAGAAGTGAGCATCTATATTTCCAACGACCATAAGGGAAAAGGGATCGGAAGAACCTTAATGTCAAAACTGGTAGAAGAAAGTGAAGCAAATGGAATATGGACACTGCAAAGTGGGATGTTCCCAGAGAATGAAGCAACGGTAGCCCTCCATAAAAGTGCAGGCTTCAGGGTAATCGGGTACCGTGAAAAGATCGGAAAGCTGGGCAATATCTGGAGAGATACTATTATCATGGAAAGAAGGAGTAAAACAATTGGAATAAATTAAATCAAAATGCAACCTAAATTAAAATTTTTAGACAGATACCTTACCCTGTGGATATTTCTTGCTATGGCACTCGGTATAGGATTGGGATATTTTTTTCCGAATATTTCAAAGGTTACCAATGCTTTATCCATAGGTACGACCAATATTCCATTGGCAATAGGCCTGATACTGATGATGTACCCGCCATTGGCAAAAGTGGATTATTCTCTTTTGCCAATGGCACTAAGGGATAAAAAGGTAATCGGCATATCCCTGTTACTAAACTGGGGCATCGGCCCTATACTGATGTTTGTACTGGCCATTCTTTTTTTAAGGAATGAACCTGATTATATGATCGGTTTGATACTCATCGGACTGGCAAGGTGCATCGCAATGGTTATTGTTTGGAACGACCTAGCCAAAGGAAACAGAGAGTATGCGGCTTTGCTGGTTGCTCTGAACAGTATTTTCCAGATATTCACGTACAGCTTCTTGGTTTGGATCTTTATCAATATACTACCAAACAAACTGGGGCTTGCCAATTTCAATGTAACCATATCCATGAAAGATGTTACCGAAAGCGTACTCATTTATTTGGGTATCCCTTTCCTGGCGGGTTTTCTGAGCCGCTACTTTCTTATTAAATCAAAAGGTATAGAATGGTATAATAGGAAATTTGTACCGAGAATATCGCCCATTACATTATATGCTTTACTGTTTACCATAGTATTAATGTTCAGTCTGAAAGGCGATAAAATAGTAGAGTTGCCAATGGATGTGGTAAAAGTAGCAGTACCGTTAATCATCTATTTTGTACTGATGTTTTTCGTGAGCTTCTTTATCAATAAATCCCTAAAAATTCCCTACGATAAAAACGCTTCCATCGCCTTTACTGCCACCGGAAACAATTTTGAATTGGCGATAGCTGTAGCTATAGCGGTTTTCGGTATCCATTCACCGCAGGCATTTGTGGGCGTTATTGGGCCATTGGTTGAAGTGCCTGTATTGATACTTTTAGTCAATGCAAGTTTATGGTTGAACAAGAAATATTATAGCTAATTTTATAAACATAAAATATAGAAGTTGCAACGGATTGAAAAAGATCATATCCATAAAAAACAAAATTGAGGCGAAGGAGCTATTAAAAGTTTCACCGTTCAGAAAAGAAACTGGTTTCATACCATCATACATGACTTATTTTCAATAGATTAGTCAATAATGTTTTTTATTAGGAAAGAACAAGTTTATCATCGTAAATCTATTTTCTAGATTGTTAATATTAAGGTAGAACTTTTTGTATTTGTCAGGATAGGCTGCTGCCCGAGGCATAAGTTAGATAGTAAAAAAATAAAAAGGATATAGATTTTCATAGTTTAACAATTCTTTTCAAATTACAAATATAAATTCTTTTGCTATCGAACAGTCAAAATTATATCTTATTCTTTATCCATATGATAATTTATAGTCTATGGATAAAGTAAAAATAATATAACTAATTTTATAAACACAATATAAAAGTCACGGTGAGTTGAAAAAGACTATATCCATAAAAACCAAAATTGAAGCGGCGGCATTATTAAAAGTTGCACCGTTCAGAAAAGAAATTCGCAAGACCGAACCACACAAACACAATAGTTATTTTGAAATTATTTTTCTACGGGAAGGAAGTGGTTTCCACACTATAGACCATACTTCATTTTCAATAAAGCCACCAACCATCTTTTTTGTCCGTAAAGAACAGGTGCATCATTGGGATATGACAGGTACACCAGACGGTTTTGTATTGCTTTTAAAGAAGGGATTTGTCGACCAGTCGATGGACAGCGAACTTAAAAGTCATTTATCCAAGTTAAGCGGCTTAAGTTGCGTCCATATCAAAGAAACTGGAAGTATTGATACATTATTTCAGCTACTCACTATAGAAAAAGAGTTTACCGTTACAGAAGGATTATTAAAGGCTCTATTTGCTAAAATATTGATTGCGGCAAAACCTTTGACAATTAAAACCAGTAAAACCGACGATATAATTGCAGTATTCAGGGAATTGCTCAACCAGACAAACAATCTTCGAAACAATGTTGCCTACTATGCAGAAAAACTTCACACTACACCACAAAACCTCAATGCAATTTGCCGTAAAACACTAGACCAGTCGGCAGCAGAAGTAATTGCAGTGCATATCATTAGCGAAGCAAAAAGGCAATTGATTTATACAGAAAGTAGTGTTTCTGAAATTGCCTATAGTTTGAATTTTAATGACACTTCCCATTTTGTAAAGTATTTCAAACGCTATACAGGGCTTACGCCACAAACTTTCCGAAATACCTAAAATACACTACGGTATTTTCATATATACCGTTCTAAATGATTTATATTGTACGAAATTTGTGTAAAGTAAATTGTAAACAATGAGATATTTAACATCTATACTAATATTTCTTTTTCTTTCGGCTTGTAATCAAAAACAAGAAACTGTTCAGGGACAGTGGATAAAAGGAAACGAGCAGAAGAAACTTGAAACGATAGAAAATCAATTTCGTGGTTTTGATATGGCAATGGTGGAAACCGGCTATCGCTACCAGGAATTGTATTGGGCGGGACAGGACGAAAACTGGAAGTATGCCGATTATCAACTCGAAAAAATCCAAAAGACGATAGAAAATGGATTGGAAAGAAGACCTAAACGGGCACAATCCGCACAGCATTTTTTAACCGTTACACTCCCTCAAATGAGAGAGGCACTAAAAAAAAGAGATACAGTTGTTTTTAATAAGAACTTCCAAATGCTTACCAATAGCTGCGTTAGCTGCCATGCAATGGAAAAAGTACCTTTCTTCACTGTAAAAACTCCAACAGAAAGACAATCACCAATAAGAAAATGATGAAACGAATTTTACAAACAGATAGTTCAAGGTCTACTATATTGATCCGACTAATGGTAGGTTCCGTATTTCTTTCTGAAGGAATACAGAAGTTTTTATTTACTGATACATTGGGGGCAGGTCGCTTCGCTAAAATCGGTTTACCAAATCCTGAGTTTTTAGGTCCGTTTGTTGGCAGTTTTGAAATCGTTTGTGGACTTTTGATTCTTATTGGACTTCTGACAAGATTGGCAAGTATTCCATTGATTATAATAATGATAGTTGCTATTGCAACAACCAAATCGGAAGTTTTGGCAGAAAAAGGATTTTGGGAAATGATGCACGGAAGCCGGACAGATTGGGCGATGCTTTTGGGGAGTATCTTTCTATTGATAAAAGGTGGCGGCCTTTGGTCTATTGATACTAAGATAATGAATAATGGGAAATAAGGTTAGCCAGAAAGAAATTGCTATACTATTTCTCAAATTGGGTTTTATAGGTTTTGGAGGTCCGGCAGCTCACATTGCCATGATGCGGGATGAAGTGGTACTAAAACGAAAATGGATGAGCGAACAGCATTTTTTAGACTTGCTTGGAGCAACCAGCCTTATTCCCGGCCCAAATAGTACGGAGATGGCCATCCATATCGGTTATGACAAAGGAGGTTGGAAAGGGCTCTTGATAGCAGGACTATGTTTTATCCTTCCTGCTGTTTTAGTTACAGGAGTATTTGCTTGGCTGTATCAGCAATATGGAGAATTACCAAAGGTGCAGCCTTTCATTTATGGCATAAAGCCAGCCATTATTGCTATTATAATCGGGGCTGTTTTTCCATTGGCAAAGAAGTCGATAAAATCAACATCTTTAGGAATATTGGGGATTGGGGTATTGATAGGAGCTTTATTGGGAGGCGATGAAATTTACCTTATGTTTGGTGCAGGTTTTCTGGCTTTTGCCTTGCATTACACTCAAAAAAGGAAAGCCGATACTTTGCAAAGTTTTGTTCCCCTTACCTTTCTTCAAATTGTGCAAACAACTTTTTGGACAACCACAAACTCAAAACTATTTTGGTCGTTCCTTAAAATAGGTTCCATACTTTATGGCAGCGGATATGTCCTTTTTGCCTTTTTAGATACGGAACTGGTAGCTACAGGTTTACTTACAAGGCAGCAACTAATGGATGCCATTGCGGTAGGTCAGTTCACTCCTGGACCAGTCTTTTCTTCGGTAACGTTTATTGGATTTCAGATAAACGGACTTTCAGGAGCAGTTATCTCAACGATTGCCATTTTTCTTCCCTCATTTGTTTTCGTGGCATTGCTTAATCCGTTAATGAAAAAGTTACGGAATTCTAAAGGATTGTCTGCCTTTTTAGATGCCGTGAATGTAGCATCGGTAGCCATAATCATAGCTGTGTGCTATAAAATGGGTAAAGAAACCATCACTGATTGGCGAACGATTTTAATTGCAATAGTCAGTACAATTATTGTTTTTAATTTCAAAAAAATTAATAGTGCATTTGTAGTATTAGGTGGAGCAACATTAGGTTATTTTCTTTTCAGAATATAACAAATAATCAATCCCAATATTAGGACCCATTATATTCTATAGTCACAAATCCAATATAAAATTCAGCAACAATACGCAATCAATAATGAGAAACCAAAAACAAAAGACGCGAATATTAAAAATAAATTAGATATTTGTTATTAATTGCAAATTATTACATTATGATCGAAAAATATATATTTGAATCTCATAATTTAATTGTAGATTTTCAAAAAAGTATCAGGAATCATTACCATAAATTTCTAAATTCTAAAATATTTTGGTTATCGGCCTTAATTATTATTCCTGCTTTTCTATTACATTATAACTTGTTCTTTTTTAGAGAGAACCTTTATTTTTTTGCGGTTTATTTTTTGTTAACTATTTTTCTCCTTGGTTTATTGATACCTCCTATAATCTATAAAATTAAAGGCCTGGATTTCTTTGCTTTGAAAAGAAAGCACTTTCAAAAAGAAAAAATCAAACCTATTAATGAAGAATCAATAGTAAATTCATTTAGCGAAGAGCTGACAGAATATCTTTATTACATTATGCATGATGAATGCCGAATTCTGGATATTACCCTTGTTTCAGATAAATTTGACGATCTCCAAAATCATCCCAATCTTTTCTCTCAAAATTATATTATTGACTGCGTGAATAACCTGAAGATGTATAAACATACAGATATGTGTATTTATTTGACTTGCGACCAGAAGGTAGCCGGGTTTATTATCCACGAAATATTCAGGCCTCTTTTAAAAATTGAAACAAAACAGTTGTGCAATTATTTTTATTATTATAAAAACAATGAATTCCGTAAAGTGAATTATGGCTCAATTAATTCAACTTCTAAAAGAAGGGAATTGAATAAAATCAAACCCAAAATTCAGGAGCTCTTGTCGAAAAGTTCTGTTTAAGAAAAATAAAGTTCTAATGCATAACTTTTAACCTTTTCATCTGTCTATACCCATCTATTTTCGTGTCAAATTTTAGAATATGACACCGATTCAGCTACAGCAAGAACTTAATGAGATTAAGAAACTTGTCCATCAAAATTACATTAACAATAAGGAAGTTTTTAATAGTACGGAACTTATTTCGTATTTAAAAATTTCTGAAAGTTTACTTTATAAGCTAACCTCACGAAAGCTTATACCTCATTGCAAACCAACCAATGGAGTGCTTCTATTTTTTAAGGAAGAAATACACGACTGGATTAAACAACATCGCATCTATACTGTTGAAGATGCTCAGCGCATGATAAGGAACCATAAAAGAAACAGGAATAATTAATCACTTTTCCTATGATGATTTATCCTTTAATCCATAAATGTTGTACTAAAGTTATACTAGAATAATAGAGCAATGTCATTTAATGAAACAGAACTAAAAGTTATCCGCAAGGCATTTGAGAATACAAAGCTTCAACAGCAAATACGCCTTGGAAATCATTTTGTAGATGATTTTATTTTTGACGATCACCAGGCGGCGGATATTCCAATAAATGCATTACGTGTAATTTTTAACATTATTTCCATTCTTAGCAATGAGCAGTTCCGCCCTGAAGACCGCCCGAAACAATTGTCATTATTTGATGAGGAATTTGAGACCCAAAATAATGTCTTTGCTTCTATGAAAATCAGAAACAATAAGATTTCTCCAAGCGGATCAACCAGACAGGTTATTGAAGCCTATGAGTTTTTGGCAAAATTCAAAATGGGCTGGTATAAATCTGTTAATTCCAAAGGAAAGGAAATTAGAACTTTTGGAGGACTGATTTCAACTCCGAGCTATGATCAAAGAGGATACACATCTTTTCTTATCAGCAGCTATTGGCTGAAAAAACTTATTGTTATCCCGGAATATAATTATGTTCTCTATAACCTCGTGTATAATATCAAAAATAATAAACATATTATTTTTGCAATCTGGCTTTCCAAGCTACCTGAAAATGGAACGGTTTTAAAACTAATTACTTTCAATGAAAAGTTTGGGTTAAACTATAAAAATGCCAATGATTTTTGTTTCAAATTTCTTAAACCTGTAAGAGCCAATCTTGATCGGTTTAGCAATATATCCTTTAATTACAAATATCTCTCAGATAATATATTTATCCATCCGTACCAAACAAAAAATATTGCAGGAGAAACCTCATCTACTGCTGATACAAATTTAAAAATTACTTATCGTTTGGGGTATTTTAAAAAGAAGTATAAGTTGAATGAACAGGAAATGCCTAGATTTTCCTATCAATATAAAAACATTACGCAGACAAGACAACTTATTGAAAAAGCTTACTGCTGTTTTATAAGAAGTAACAGGCAAAAGAAATTAAAATCATCACACTTCCTGGGAAAGTTATTTTTAGAGGAAATCCAGAAAATAATTATTGAACTGTACAAGGAAACAAAAATGGGAAAACTGCTTCCTAACGGATACCCCGTAATCTTATGAATTCGGAAAAGCACTCATGTCATTTCGGAAAGGCACTCATGTTAAATTCGGAAAAGCACTCGCTGAAGTTAAAGAACTGTTAAAAGTCAAAGATTATTGTGTTCTGATTTCGGAAAAGCACTCACTCGTAGAGTAAAAATTAAGGAATTGTGGATAAGTTTTCGGTTAACAGGTACGGTTTCGGAAAAGCACTCATTCCTGCATAGTTGTTTTTTCGGAAAAGCACTCATTTATATTTCGGAATTGCGCTCATTTCTGATTCGGAAAAGCGCTCATGTCAAAACTGGCTCAAAGCCCCTGATAAAAGGTGTTTGCAGGAATTAGTAAAAGTATATTAAAAAGTAATTAAAAGTCTTTTTTTATTTAAAAGGAAAATTGAGTAATGAATTGCATTAAAAAAAGAAAAAAATGAATTGTGAAGAAATTAAAAAGAATATTGAAATCAGGACAGTCTTAGAATCTTTTAATCTGTTTCCTGTGAAAGAAAATTTACGGACTGCTTTCTATTTTGCATTGGACCGGGAAGAAAAAATTCCCAGCCTTTCGGTGGATTTTATAAAAAATAAAGCATTCGACTTCGGAACAGGAAAAAGTTACGATGTGATCTCAATTGTCCAAACCATTAATAGATGCTCGGTCTCCGATGCTTTAAAATACCTTGGAAAGCTTGGCTTTTCACATGAGAGAACTGAAAAAAACAGTAAGGAAGGTCCGCAAACACTGACTTATGAAGTTTCAAAAATACATGAAATTACCCATCCCGCTTTAGTCAGGTATTTGACAGAAAGAAAAGTTCACAAGCAGAGTCATTTTATAAAGGAAATCCATTTTCGTTTAAGATGGAAAAATTATTTCGGAATAGGTTTTCTCAATGATTCCGGAGGCATAGAAATTAGAAATCAATATTTCAAAATCTGTTTAGGAGATAAAGATGTAACCCTGATTGAAAATAAGGCAGATGAGGTTGCTGTTTTTGAAGGTTTCTTTGATTTCCTGACCTATATGAATATAGAAAATGAAAAGGACTCTAACTCAGATTATCTCATATTAAATTCTACAGCAATGCTTTATAAAGCTGAAAAGAAACTAAACAGATACAATAAAATTTCACTTTTTCTGGACAATGATTCCAATGGAAAAATGACCACTGAAAAAATGATAATAAAATATGAAAATGTAGAGGACTGTTCTCTAATTTACAAGGGTTTTAAAGATCTTAATGAATGGTTTTGTCAGAAGAAATAATGAGTAATTAAGTCCTGATTGCTTACATAGTGAATATTCAAAAATAAAGCTCTCAAAATATTGGGAGCTTTATTGATTATTTCTTACTTTCTTCGACGGAAACTTTTCTAAAATCCTTAAACAGCTTGCTTAATTCTAAAGCGGCTTTTCTTGCTCTCATTCCGGCTGCTTTATTGCCTTTTTCAAGCTGAAGGTTAGACTCTGTTTTAAAAGTTTCAAATTCTGCATTAATTTTTTCTAATAGTTCTTTCATAAAAAATGGATTTTTAAGGTTGCAAATATAGAGTAATCTTGTTTATTTTCTTATTTATAAATAATTATGTCTGTTTTTTTTTACAAATAAAAATAAATAAACTTCTAAAAATGGTTAAAGCTTGTTCCGGATTATATCTTTCAAAATATTAAAACAAGAAAAATAGAGCTATCTCAATTTTCTTTTTAGGTGATAATACCGGAACAATAATCGGTCATACCATACAGCAAATAATAATAAACCGGCAGGGATAAGAAGAGTTTTCAATTGAAAATGCTGATAGACAAGTGCTCCAAGTATTCCACCCAAAAAGAAGCAGCTGATGATCATGAGCTTTAAAAAAATGCTTTTGTTTAATTGTATTTTTCTTCCTTTTTCCCCATGAAAAAATAGCTGAGACAATTCGATTCCCAGATCTGTAAATAGTCCCGTAAGATGGGTAGTTCTTACTACGGACTGCGAAACACGGGTAACAAGAGCATTTTGCAGTCCCATCGCAAAAAGCAAAGCCGAAGAAATTATTAATGGTACAGAAGGACGATCTGGTAATAATTCATTTGAAAAACCAATGGCAAACATGATCACAATTTCAACAGATAAGGGAATAATATAAGAGGTATGAGACTTCTGTTTTGAAGCCCATTCCATAATGACTCCTGAAACAAAGGCCCCCAATAGGAAAAACAGGATGTATAACAAATAAATGAACGCCATTTTATAATTCCTTACAAATAACTGTTCTGAGAAATAAGCAAAGTGTCCCGTTACATTAGTGGTTAAGGTGCTTACAGCAAGAACTCCTGTAATATTCACTAACCCTGCAACACAGGATAAAATAGAGGCCAGTTTTAAATTATGGGAATATGTTCGTCCTTTCCCTTTATGTCTAAACATAAATCTTCCCTTATGTTAATTATACATTACAAATGTTATAGAAGAAAAATAATTCTTTATGCAAGTTTATTCTCTATCCTTCATGAATCATGAAATCTTCAAAACATTTAAAGATCTTATTATCCTCATTAGAGATTGGCAATACGTGTCAATCTGTCTATATCTTTCAGCTGTATTTTCCTTCCTTCCATAGCAATAAGCTGTTCTTCCCTAAAATCATGAAGGATACGGGCTAATGTTTCTCTTGCTGTTCCCACCATATTGGCTAAGTCAACGCGGGATAAGGTAATATATACATTTTCAATAGTATTGTTTGATTTGTATTTATTATGAAGAATCAATAAGCTAAGTGCTGCACGCTCCCTGACAGTTCGTTGGGACAAAATAGTCATCAGGTTAGCCATTACACTAAACTCATGGCTCAGGCTTTTAAGAAGAAATCTGGAAAATACCACGGATTGATCAAGAATATGTAAAAAATCTTTTTTGGGGATAAAAGCAACAACAGAACTTTCAATGACTTGGGCTGTATCCCCATAAGAATAATCACTTAAGATGGCTGAATATCCAAAAAACTCCCCTGCATTATAAATATAAATAATCTGCTCCCTTCCGTCATTGTCGACCTTATATTTTTTCACCTTCCCTTCCTTTAAATAAAATATACCATTAGGAATAGTTCCTTCAGTAAATATGGCTTCGTTTTTACGGTAGTTTTTAACCTGCATCACTTTTTGAAGCATTTCCTTATCATATTCAGAAAGCTCCTCAAAAAGATATTGATTATTAAAAATAAATTTTGAAATCATGATTTTCTAATTTACACATTTTTACCCTAACTTAAATTTGACTTAAATCACACTTACAAAAGACTTATATCCTTCCTGTTTCCTCCTAGAGTATCTATTTTTACAACGATAAGCAAACCTTAATTCATCTATGGAATATTTAGAATCTCTAAAAAATATTGGAATTATACCTGAGAAAGAAGTATATTGGAATTTATCTGTACCCCAGCTGATCTCCCAGACCCTGAAAAAAAATCAGGGAGTTATCACAAGTTCAGGAGCTTTGGCTTGTGATACGGGTGAATTCACAGGACGTTCCCCGAAGGACAAATACATTGTCTTGGACGATAAAACCAAAGATTCTATATGGTGGGGTGAGGTTAACCATTCATTTCTGCCCGAAGATTTTGAAAGGTTGTATGATAGTATTATAACCCACCTTTCCGGTAGGGATATGTATGTTAGGGATGCCTACGCTTGTGCAAAACCTGAATACAGGCTGAACATAAAAGTTATTACTGAAACGCCATGGTCAAATTTATTTGTTAACAATCTTTTTCTAAGACCTACAGAAAAGGAACTGGAAACCTTTCAGCATGAGTGGCTGATCCTTAATGCTCCTGAATTTAAGGCTAATCCTGAAATCCATAAAACCCGTCAGCATAATTTCACGATTATCAATTTCACCAGAAAAATAATTCTTATTGGAGGAAGTGCCTATACCGGGGAAATTAAAAAAGGAATTTTTACGGTACTCAATTATCTGCTTCCTCATGAGAAACAGGTATTATCGATGCATTGTTCAGCAAATATTGGAAAAGACGGAGATACATCTGTGTTTTTTGGTCTTTCTGGAACTGGGAAAACTACGCTTTCAGCAGATCCTTCAAGAAAGTTAATTGGTGATGATGAACACGGGTGGGATCATGAAAGTGTTTTTAACTTTGAAGGAGGTTGTTACGCCAAATGTGTTAATCTGAGTAAAGAAAAAGAACCGCAAATATTTTCAGCAATCCGTTCAGGAACTTTACTTGAGAATGTCCGGTTTTTTGAAGGAACAGATAATGTTGATTATGATAACGTTTCAGTAACAGAAAATACACGAGCCGCTTATCCGATTGACTTCATTGATAATGCGGTGCATCCTTCCATAGGGAAAACTCCTGATCATATTTTCTTTTTAACCTGTGATGCATTCGGAGTTCTTCCTCCCATATCAAAATTATCGGTAGGGCAGGCTATGTATCATTTTATTTCAGGTTATACTGCAAAAGTGGCTGGCACTGAAGCTGGTATTACAGAACCACAGACAACCTTTTCGGCATGTTTTGGCAAGCCTTTTTTACCGCTTCATCCTACAAAATATGCGGAGTTGTTAGGAAAGAAGCTAAAGGGAAGTAACATCAATGTTTGGCTCATTAATACTGGTTGGTCCGGAGGTGCTTACGGTACAGGAGAACGTATAAAGCTGGCTTATACCAGAGCTATGATATCGGCAGTGCTTGAAAATAGACTGCAACACGTAGATTTTGTACAAGATTCTGTATTTGGACTTCAAATACCTGTAGAGTGTGAAGGCGTTCCCTCAGAAATTCTAAATCCTAAAAATACCTGGACAGACCAGGCAGCATATGATGAGAAAGCACAGCATTTGGCTTCGCAATTTGTACAAAACTTTAAGTCTTTTGAATCTTTTGCTGACCAGGAAATTTTAAGCGGAGGACCACTAATCTAAAAATGGGATAAACTCATAGAATAAACATATAAATAATAACAAGAACGAACATAATGAAGATTCCTGAGAACCTCCTGTATACAGAAGATCACGAGTGGGTAAGACTAGAAAATGAATTTGCCTATATTGGAATTACCGATTTTGCTCAGCATGAATTAGGCGATATTGTATATGTTGAAATAGAAACTTTAGGAGAAAATCTAAAACAGCATGAAGTATTTGGAACTGTAGAAGCGGTAAAAACTGTGTCTGATCTGTTTCTTCCTCTTGCCGGGGAAATACTGGAGATTAATCCAAAATTAGAAGCCAATCCCGAATTGGTAAACTCAGATCCTTACGGAGAAGGCTGGATGATTAAAATTAAGGTTGAGAATCTGTTTGATGCAGAAGGATTATTGAGATCAGCGTCATATGCATCATTAATAGGGGGATAATAGGAAATATGAAAACTCTAAAATTAAAGAAAACGGCATTTAACGCCATACATCATGCACTTGGAGCAAAAATGGTAGAATATGCAGGCTATGAAATGCCTGTACAATATAAAGGAGTGACTCATGAGCATGAGACAGTAAGAAATGGAGTTGGGGTCTTTGATGTTTCGCATATGGGAGAGATCTCGGTGCAAGGGAAAGGTTCTTTAGAGCTTATCCAGAAAATCACCTCCAATGACGCATCAAAACTTTATCCCGGAAAAGTACAGTATAGCTGTATGCCCAATGATACAGGAGGGATCGTTGATGATCTACTGGTTTATAAAATAAGCAAAAATGATTACCTATTGGTAGTTAATGCCTCCAACATACAGAAAGATCTGGACTGGATAACAAGACACAATACTTTTGGAGCAGAAGTAACGAATATTTCAGATTCCGTTTCTTTATTGGCTGTTCAGGGACCGAAAACAGTAGAAGTCTTACAGAAGCTGACCGATATTAATTTAAAGGAGATGGAATCTTATACATTCACCATTGGTGAATTTGCTCACATTCCGAATGTTTTGGTTTCAGCAACGGGATATACAGGGGAACAGGGATTTGAAATCTATGTGGAAAACAAATATGCAGCTCATTTATGGGAAGCTATATTTGAGGCCGGAAAAGATGAAGGTATTGAACCCATTGGACTGGCTGCAAGAGATACATTACGTCTGGAAATGGGGTATTGTTTGTATGGAAATGATATTGATGATTCTACTTCGCCCTTGGAAGCAGGTCTGGGTTGGGTAACAAAATTTACCAAAGATTTTGTTTACAGTGGATTCCTGAAAATTCAAAAAGAAAAAGGAGTTACTAAACAGCTGGTTGGCTTTGAAATGAAAGATAAAGGAATTCCCCGTCATGGCTATGAAATTTGAGATCATAATCATCAAATTATTGGAACAGTTACCTCGGGTACCATGTCTCCAATAGTAAAAAAAGCGATAGGAATGGGGTATATTTCTGCTGAAAATTCTAAAATAGGAAGTGAGATTTTTATTAATGTCAGAAATAAGCCGATTAAGGCTGTCGTTGTTAAAACCCCATTTATTAAAAAATAAATTAAACATAAAATTAATTAGATAAATTGTTCTATGCTTGTTCCCAAAAGCCTTTATTATACCAAAAATCATATATGGCTGAGAAAAATAGGATTGTATGATTTTTGTATTGGTATCTCAGATTTTGCTCAAAAGGAAATTGGAGAAATTCATCTGATTGAATTTAGTAAACATATGAGTCGGCAAGGAAATATCATAAGAAAAGGAGATTGCTTAGGAGCTGTTTATGGAATCAATAAAACCTTTGATCTCGTAGCTCCCTGTGACTGTAAAATTATGGAAGTCAATGGAAATATAAACATAAAGCCTTCCCATATCAATACAGATCCTTATAATTGTTGGTTTGTGATTCTTTCCATTGATGTCTCAACGGAAGAATTGTTAACATATGAAGATTATATACAGATAACAAATGATTTTTAAACAGCTTAGGCAGAATATAGATGTAAAGGATGCCGTTTTTAATGAAATATATCCTCCGGGTATACAGGCAGTAGCAGATATGCACTGGACACCTGTTGCTGTGGCTAAATTAGCCGCAGAGTATCTGGTAGAAAAACCTGGCAGGAAAGTGCTTGACATTGGATCGGGAGCAGGGAAGTTTTGCCTGGTGGGTGCAGCTTCTACAAATGGATTTTTTTTTGGAGTGGAACAAAGACCTTCCCTTACTAAAATATCAAAGAAAATAGCAGAAAGACACAGTATCACTAATGTAGAATTTATCAATTCCAATATCAATGAAATTAGTTTTTCTGATTACGAAGCCTTCTACTTTTTTAATTCTTTTTTTGAAAATATAGATATTTTACATCCGATTGATGATACCATACTACCTGATAGTGATCTCTATCATGCTTATTCGGATTATGTGAAAGAACAATTACATAAAACTCCCGTTGGAACCCGCTTAGTCACTTATTGGAGCAAATGGGACGAAATCCCAAGTAACTTTGAACTGGTGGACTCTGCCTGTAATGGTTTTTTAAGTTTTTGGAAAAAGGTATCCTAACCCAGTTTAGGAAAAGAAATGAGAGTAAAATAATAAGCTGTTAAAGCAGCCTAAGTGTAAAACTATCATTCTGAAAAAAGTTATATTTGTGATTAAACTAACGACAATAGATCAAAGTATGAAAAAAGTAACAGGTATTGGCGGAATATTTTTCAAGTGTAAAGATCCTAAAGCATTGAAAGAATGGTACAAAACCCATCTTGGAATTGATATCAATGATTATGGCGCAACTTTCAACTGGAAAGATATGGCAGATTCAAATCCAAAAGGGTCTCTAACATGGAGCCCTTCACCTGAAACAACTAATTATTTTGAACCATCTGCCAGAGAATTTATGATCAATTATACGGTTGCTGACCTGGAAACTTTGGTTGAACAGCTCAGGAAAGAAGGGGTAACAATTCTTGATGAGATTGAAACATACGATTTTGGTAAATTTATTCATATTCTTGATATCGAAGAGAATAAAGTAGAGCTTTGGGAGCCTAAGTAATAATGAGTTAGATTCAATTTTTAATAAACAGAAATACATAGGTCTGAATATTATGTATATTTTTTTGGTATTACTGCAATTTTGTAGTAATACCTTTTTTGTAAGTGATTTTATTTAGAATCACTATATTTGAAACGAAAACTTTTCCAACAATCATCATTTTTGAGTCTCCTTAATGAGGAGGCTTTTTAGTTGTTATTTGATAAGTTTAAAAAAGATTTTATAAATTATCTTCCTCTGAATATTGTTAGTGACTTTTGATAACAAAATGGGATTTAGGATATATATGATGCTTGTAGGTTATAATTTGTCCTAATATTAGCATTATGATTGCTCTCGCCTAAAAGGTTGTAAGGAAAAGCCCAGAACTTTTAAAAGTTTAATAGATATAAGTGAAATGAAAGTACAATAAAATAAGATATTGAAATCAAGCTTCAGGAGGAGGCGAGAATATGGAAAGTAAAGGAGACAGATGAAAAGAATCATCTATCAGCACAAAAGATCTGCCTTTAAGGTAAGGCTCAAAAAACTTCAGGTGGTCAAAGACTTCTAAAATTTTTGGAAGTATCTTTTCGTAAACAATAAGAGAAGTTGGGTTAGAATGCTGTTCTTCCTCATTTATAATAACATTTGTCCTTAGAATTTCCCAGCCTGCAATTGCTCCAATGCTTGGCAGTGCAGTAAAGTTTAGGAAAAACAATAATGTAATAATACTCCAGAATTTCATTTTACATTCCTTTAAAAGCTATTTTTTTCTGCTCATCATCCAATCTGATTCAGTAAGATTATAAATTTTTTGGATGTCTTTTAATACTTTTTCAAAATCGATCTCTAAATCAATAATTTTACCTGTTCTAAGGTCAAATACCCAGCCATGCACAATAGGATGCTCCTCTAATATGTATCTTTCCTGTACACAGGCCATTTTAGTAACGTTAATACATTGTTCCAGAACATTAAGTTCTACAAGTCTGTCATAACGTTTGTTATCATTACTGATAGCATCTAATTCGGCTTGATGTAGTCTATACACATCTCGGATATTTCTTAACCAGGGATTCAGTAAACCAAAATCCTGAGGTGCCATTGCTGCTTTTACACCATCACAATGATAGTGCCCACATACAATAATGTGTTTTACTTTAAGATGTTCTACCGCATATTGAATGACTGCTGTAGAATTCATATCTAAAGTATTGACTACATTGGCAATGCTTCTATGGACAAAAACTTCGCCTGGCCTGGCGCCCATTATTTCTTCCGCTGTAACTCTGCTGTCTGCGCTCCCAATGTATAAATATTCGGGGGTTTGCGGTTTAGTAAGTTTTGCAAAGAAATCTGAATCCTGAGAAAGCTTAGACTCCACCCACTTTCTGTTGTTCTCAAAAATAACTTCGTACGATTGTGTCATAATTATATTGTTAAAAGATTATAATTACTTGTTTCGTCTGAATTATTTTCAAATTCGATAGATTGAATCAATCGATTGCAAAGCTATGACTTTTAGTTTAATGATAAATGTTTTTAATAAATTTTTATTGTTAAAATAAGTAAGAAGGTTCAAATTAAATTTGTAAGGGTTCTTACTGCTTTTCTTTCAGTGTTTGGAAAAGATTTAAAGCCTGATTTATCATGCACCCTTGGTGTTAACCTGAACCTGCAATTTATCAAGAAACAATGCTAATATTCTTTTTTCACCTGTTGCTTAGATAGGAATAGTACTTGTGAAATTAATTCTAACTGAAGCAGTGCTTTTTACTGTAGCAAATGTAGTACAGCATCATACACTCAAAAAAATCTTTTTGGGTTTCTAAAAAAATTCTTTCCATTTCATTCCAACAATTTTTTCAGACACTCCTGAATCCTCCGGACAAAAAGATTTCGGAGCCCTTAACATTAATCATTCTTTCAAATGCATGGATTGGGTTTTAAGTGCCTGATCCTGAACTATGCTCATTGGCAAAGAAAAAAGCCGGAACCTCAGTTAGACGAATCAATTAGATCACAGACGTTCTTTGACATCAACGGAAAAACAAAGGAAAACAAGGATTAATACTGCCTTTTCTATTTAGAATAAAGTATTTCAAAAAGCCGAGTGTCCTCGATACCAAATCAATTGACCTCGAAAATTTATAGCTGAAAAAAAGTAATGATTAACAATTAAAACAAAATATTATGAACACAATTGTCGGTAGAAATACCAGAAACGCAGAAATCAACACATTGAAAAACGACAGACAGGTCGTGAACTTTTCAGTAGCCATCAATGACAGCTACAAAACCAAGCAGGGAGAGCGCAGAGAACTAACCACGTATTATAACTGCTCATATTGGATAAACCCAAATGTTGCCAAAATCCTTACCAAAGGAACTTTAGTAGAATTATCAGGTAGAGTGAGTTCAAATGCATGGATAGGGAAGGATGGGGAAATCCATTCAGGACTGAACTTCCATACATCAAGCATTAAGCTACATGGTGGTAGTGGAAAAAATTCTGAAAGCGAACCGAAGCAAAATGTAACACAAGAAACAGGTAATCCTTTTGCAGGGGATACGGATGATGATTTACCATTTTAATAATTAACCCAAGATTACCTTAAAAAAACTTATGGAATCACAATATAATTTTCAGATGAAATCCCGAAATGACCGAACAGAATGGGAGCAGGTAGCAATATACCTCAAAATCCAGTGTGACAGGGCAACTGCGATACACTATGCAAGAAGTTTGTCACTAAAATTTAACAAGGAAATCCGATTGACACAGGGTGCAGACCCCATGAAAACAAGTGGAACTTATATTTATGAAAATCCCTGAAAATGAAAACAAAATCAAGAACCGAAGCCAAAAAACTGGCAAAAGCGTATAGCTATAATAAAGAGTACGCAGATGTGCCTGTATATATAATTTACTGTAACCGATCAGAAAAGTATTATGTAGATACAAACAGCCTGATACGTCTTTGGGAAACACTTATCGGCTACTACATTAATGGGGTTTTTACCTCTGTAAAGAATAATTCATAACATAAAAAAACAAAAAAATGAAACGATCTGAAATACCAACACCCTATTTAATGATAAAAGCCAATACCAACAGCGAATGGGATTACTGTGACTTCGCCATCATTTCTCTTTCAGAGGACTGGAAAAAAGAACAGCAGAAACGGATTGAAAATATTAAACCTTTTTCTGATGATTATATGCTTCTTTCGATGATATACAGTGATGCATCCATTACATTTTATAAGGATGATAATGAGATATGCCTCGATTCCACAGATTTATTAGAGGATAGAATATGGTCTTTTGTGAAACTGGACGAAGAAACACGGGAAAAGCTATCCGTACCTGAAAACAGATTGACTTCCCATACACTCCATGTATTTAAAAGTGGCTATGCTCTGTACCAGACTTACGGTAAGCATACAGGCGAAGATTTCTGGACAGAAGATTTTCCCTTAGAAGAACTTATAAAAAATGACACCAACCTTACAAATTAACAAATTATGCAAACCAATTTTTTCAATCTGATAGCCAAAATGGATATTAACAGTAAGCTGATTCTAACCATTGCCAAAGCCAACGAAAGTCAAATAGTGGCTTCCATATTAGTACAAAATGATGGGTGTGGAGATAAAGCAAAAAATATCATTCCTCCTCTTAACCTTAAAGGAACGGCAGACGAGCTTGATGCCGGATTTTTTGAACACATTAAAGCCCCATTAAAAACCGCTTCGGGACTGATGGTCGATATGGAAAGCTTTATGAAGCAATTAGAAGAAGCCAAAAAGCAATCCGCAATGGAAAAAGAAAAATCCGATAAGGAGAAAAAAGAAAAGGAAGCCAAAGAAAAAAAATGCAAAGATGCTTTTCAAAAAGCCGAAGAACTCGAAAAGGAAGGCAACTACAAAGGGGCATGGTCAGCACTTCCAAAGGCTTCTGAATATCCCGACTATGCAGAAACTATCCGCAAAAAGCAGGATGAATATGAAAGACACTTTGCACATAACCTTTTCAGTGAGGAAAAAACGCCTACCACAACCATTAATCCACAGCCATGATTATAGAAACCTATATAGCAACCTTACAACATGGTAAGGGTAAAATAAGATTCCAAATAAATTCTATGAGTGGAAAACAGATAATGGCAATAGAAAATTGCCCAATGAGAGCCATTATCGGACTAAAGATGAAGGGCAGGAAAATAGTAAAATAAAATACGTCAAATCAGAAAATCAACAATTATGTTACTTGCAACCCAATTAGAAAGAGTTTTTATCCTGAGAGATAACGGACAGGAAATTCGATTGACAGACCCCGAACCCAAATGGAGTGTTGAAGCCGTGATGAATTTTTACGCCAATACCTATCCGATTTTAACCACTGCAAAAGTATCTGCACCACAAATCAGGAATGACACGGTAGAATACCGTTTTGAAAGTGTAATGGGAACGAAAGGCTGATACACTATTATGGTTGGGTTTTCAGTGATCTGCTTTAAATCCCACCAATATTTACGAAATATCAATCATTAAATTATGATGAATGCAACGAAAAATCATATCGGGAAAAATACAGCTTCCCGAAGAGAAAAAACAAAAGCAACTGCACAAACAGTTGGGAGAGTTTGCCCATTGGATGCAAAGACCAAAGGATGCCAGCGAAATACAGAAAGACAAAATGAAAGCAGTACCAATAGCCATGCTACCTATGCTTTTCTAAAATGCTCGTTTCTGCCTAAGCTGATAGACACGCCATCCATACAGGATGAGAAGAAAACAGGCAAAATGGAAAGGGATTTTTACCAGTCCCTTTCCCAATTGACCGAACATTACGGAATCACACCTGCACTGTCAAAACATTTAGGTTTTCCTTACAATATTGCTTTTGCCATAGAGGATATCAAAAAGCAGTTAAAAATTAAAACAAAGAATTGGGAGAAAATTCGCTTGATACAGGATAAGAAGAAAACGTATTTGTTGAGTGAAGAAAGATATAATACAGGAGCTACTTTATATTATATTCCGATAATTCCACTGTACCGATTATCTAAAAATCCCAATTATAGACAGGCTGTACAGCTTTTGCAATCCGTTTGTTCCTATCTGTATCACATCGCAGATGTCCCATACTACAGAAAACAGGAAAGTTACCTGTGCTGGATGTATGAAATGATTTCGGACTGGCTCATTAATGATGAAACCGAAGATACCCCTGAATATGTACGTGAAATAAAACAAAGCGAATGGATTGGTGACTATATGGAACAAAAAATATACAATCCACAGAATTTAACCTTATTTAAAGAACGGATTAACCGTTTTGAAAATAGAGATTCATTTGAAACCGATTGTCTCCTTTTAGCCTGTGATACCCTTGCCCTCTATGAAATGTTTCCCAATGCCACTATTTATAGAAATATTCAACAAGACAAAAGAAATTCAGATAACGACGATTATGACGAGGACTATCATGAAAGAACCATCACAATGGAAAAGTATGTTTCATTCTGCGCAGATGATAAAGGAATATTGTTTCAGACTTTATTTGATTCCGTTAATGCAGAATTTCAGGAATGTACGGAAATAGAAGAACCATCCACACAAAAAAGATTTGACGGAACAAATGTCAGCAATGATAACCTTGATTTTGAAAACTGCATTTTTCCCCTGATAGAAAGATTAATTGATATTCTGAACAGCATTTAAACTATAATACCATTTAAATATAACATCATGAAAGATATAACCGATCACTTCGGAACACTGTATCATCCGGTTTCAGCTCTGGTCATTTATCAGACCAAAGACGATGATAAAGATACTTATGTAGAACATTTTGATATGGATAAAGACGGAAATCCCATTAATGCCCATCCTTTAAGCGAAAGAGAAGCTAAAATATTTGCAAAGTCGCTTACTACGGAAAAAGAAAAAAGCAAAGCATTTTTAAAACCTGAAAGTATTCTGCCCACCCATGTTTTATATATCAATCCTACCGAAAAGGGTTCAGTGATATGGTATACTAAAGCCAAAAAAGTAAAACTATTCTTTACCGAATCCCTTGAAATTCCTAATGGTATAGCACATACTCCACCTATGCTGTGGATGGCTTCAAAACAGCATCTTACCGTATTTGCTCTCACTTCAGACAAAAGACCCACAGAAAAAACAGTTTTATACCATGCTCCTTTTTTCAATGTCTATGAAAATGGAAGTGTCTGTATGGGAACAGTTAATATTGATATTAAAAATTCAGCATCGGTTGAAGAATTTATTTGCGCTTGGGAAAGCTATTTTTTTAACAGTAGGTTCAGCCATTTAAACCATAATCCTACCAATAGCAATTGTGTAAACCTTTGGAAAGAACTTATGGATACAGACAAAATCTTTCCAAAAGAAATATTAAAAAAGACCAATAAAACCCTTAAAAATTTACTGCCATGACAAATGAAAAAACAAAAGTCCATTTTACAGACAATTACCTGATTAATCCTACCAATCCTGTAACCATTAACCTAATCGGTGCAGGAGGAACAGGTTCAAAAGTATTAACTGCATTAATGGAAATGAATTACAGCCTGATTCAGTTAGGACATGCAGGATTATCCGTGCGACTTTGGGATGATGATATTATTACCGAAGCTAATTTAGGGAGACAGCGTTTTGCCGAATCAGAAACAGGATTATACAAGTCCGTTGCCTTAATCAACCGTGCTAACCGCTGGATAGGAACGAATTGGAAAGCAGAAACACAAAAATTTAAAAAGAGTGAATCAGAAAAATATTCTAAAAATATTCTTTCAAATATTTATATATCATGTGTTGACAGTGTGAGTGCAAGATTTGAAATTGCTGATATATTAAAAAGTCTGAATAATGGCAGATATTATGCTGACCGTCCCCTTTATTGGCTAGACTATGGCAATAATCAACATACAGCACAGGCAATATTAGCTACCATAGGAACAATTAAACAACCCAATTCTGAGAAATATGATACGGTGGATCATTTACCTTTTATCACCGATGAATTTGGAGATTTGCTAAAACAATCCGAAGAGTTCGACGATACGCCTAGCTGTTCACTGACAGAAGCACTGGAGAAGCAGGATTTGTTTATCAATTCAGCACTGGCACAGATTGGAAGCTCTCTATTATGGAGCTTATTTCGTAACGGATTGACAGAAAACAGGGGATTTTTTCTGAATTTGAAAAATTTTCATTCCCAACCCATAAAAATCACTTAATTTTTGCCGCCCGATTTTCTCAGGCGGCAAAAATGCATTTCCTCCCTTTGGTCGGAAACGCATTTTTGCGGAAAGCGGTGCAACCCCATTTCTAAAACATTGCCTAACTTTTGCTCTAAATGCTTTTGAAAAAAGGTTGCGAGTTGGATATTTGAGAATTGGATATAAAAAAATTCTTTAAAGAATTAATCCCAATTCTTATTATTTTATTTCAATTTTAGCAGATTTGTCAGCAACGAAGGATGATTGAGAGTTTTACTGATTAAATCAAATAGAATCAGTATCATGAAATCCTTGAAACAGACTAAAACCTGGATATGTTAAAGGAATGTTACAAAAATAATTATATCTTTAAAGAAAATACAAAACACAGAAGATCGTCTTTTGAGACAGTCTTCTGTGTTTTAAATGAACTTAATTTCGACTTTTGATTTTATATAAGCTAGCTTGCGAAACCTCCGTCTATATTTAAACTGGCGCCATTAATATACCCTGTTTCAGAACCGGAAAGATAAGAAACTAAGCTTGCTATTTCTTCTGGTTGTCCATATCGACCGACAGAAATATGTGTTTTCAGGTAATCGGCAAATTCACCTTCTTCAGGATTCATTTCAGTGTTAATCGGCCCAGGTTGAATATTATTAATTGTAATTCCTAGTGGTCCAAAATCTCTGGCCAACCCTCTTGTTAATCCCTGAATGGCTGCCTTGCTCATTGCATAGACCCCGCCACCCTGAAACGGCATTCTATCCGCATTAATGCTTCCAATATTGATAATACGGCTGCCTTTCTTCATGTGCTTCACTGCAGCTTGTATTGCAATGAAAACAGCTCTTACATTAATATCTATGGTTTTATCGAATTTTTCTAAAGAAAACTCTTCAATAGGAGCAACAATTCCAATCCCTGCGTTATTTACTAGAATATCAAGCTGTCCAAATGTTGATATCGTTTGTTCTACAGCATCAATTACCTCCTTAGGGTTTTGATTATTAGCTTCAATGGCTATTGCTTTTCGTCCTGTTTTTTCAATTTCTCTTACCAATTCTTCAGCTTTTTCCTTATCAGAAACATAAGTAAATGCTACATTTGCGCCGTCGGAAGATAATCTTTTTACAATTCCTGCACCGATTCCACGGCTTCCTCCAGTTACTAAAGCTGTTTTATTATTAAGTGTTGACATCATTAATTATTTATATTAAGTTGGATAAAATTTATTTAGATCTGTTATTTATAGTTTGATTAAGTTCAGCGTAGGTAACGTTCCTCCCGGAAATTGTTGTAGCTTGCCTCCTTCGTTAAGGCAACCTAAGTCTATTCCTGCAAAACCCAAACGGTTAATAATTCCAGAAACAATATCTTTTGCATCGTTATAATCTCCGGAATAGAATATGACTCTTCTCCCTCCTCCCTGTATAGGATTTGCTGCTAAAATTTCTGGCTGTAAAGTATTGAAAGCTTTTACTAGTTTAGCTCCTGAAGTCCATTCCTGTACAACTTCACTTGAGGTTTTGTTTCCTAAGTTGGCTAATTTAAAACCGGGCAAAATTGGATTAGTTGGATCAATTACAATTTTCCCGTTCCAATCAATATTCTGAGTTACTTGTTCTAAGTGCTGCCATTGTAAGGCTAAAAAAATCACTTCTGCAGTAGCAGCTTCTTCTACACTTCCTGCTGTTACGTTCTCTCCTAATTGGAGTGCTAATTCTTTGAGAGATTCTGCTCCTCTGCTGTTACTGATTACTACTTCATAACCAGCGTTTGCTACTTGTTTGGCGAAAGCTTTTCCTATAGCTCCAGCGCCGATAATTCCTATTTTCATAATGTTTGAATTTAAAAGTTAATATGAGTTGTTTGTGATAATAGTTCCTGTTGTTTGATAGAATTTCCCGTTAGTCATTGTTATATTGGTATAAACCAGTTTGTTCTCGAAATCATGAATTTGACTGATTGTTGTTCCTGAAACTTCTTTCCAAGTGATTAAAAACAGATTTGTTCTCAATTCCGTAACTTTTGTTTCTACTGTTTCAGTGTATCCGTTTTCAATTCTTCCTCCACCATCAATGATTGTAAATGACATCTTGTTTTCAGTTTCAAATAACATTTCTAACACAATAGAATTCATTTTTATTTTCAATCTGGTATTTGTATAAATTTTTTTACTTGTTGTATTCATGACTTCTTTGGTTATTTTCTTTTACAAAGTTGCTACAGGAAGCATGTTTTATCCGTTGATAAAAGGCAAATAAAACTCTTGACATTTATCAAGGAAAGAAAGATTATTTAGCTTCTTCTGAAAGAAAGTGAATTAGTTTTTCTGTGTGTGCAATAAACGGTGTATGGCTGGATTTCATGAAAAATTGTTTTTCAATATTTGCTTCTTTTGCCATTTTTTCTTGTAGGGCAATACTAATGGTATGGTCTTCTGTAGTAAGTATCGCAGTCTTTTTTATTTTTCCAAATCTGCTATTGCTTAGCTTTACGGGTGTAGCCAATGGAGTTAGGGGCTCAGGCTGAATATTTGAAGCAATATATTCTCCAATAGGTTTTGGGGCATCGGCTGCAAAAACGTCGATTACACCTTCTTTTGCGACCTGAACATATCCTTCCGATTCATTTATTTTAAGGTATTGACCAATATGACTTTGAGTATCGGTCTGAGCAATGGAAAGTAAACTCTCTCCATTTTTGGGAATATAAGCTGCTATGTAAATCAGCTTCTTGATTTGTTGTGGTATTTCTTCTGCTACCTGACTAATGACAATGCCTCCAAAACTGTATCCGACCAAAATTATTTCTTCTTTAGTTCCAATTACTTTTTTTACAGCATCAACATAAGTTTGTAAAGTAATTGAGTTCATAGGGGTTTTATCATCGCCATGCCCTGGTAAATTAACCATTAAGACATTGTGTCCTTTTGTTTTTAAACTATTGGAAACATTATCCCAGTCTGAAGCTTTAGACCATGCACCATGCACAATAACCAATGTGCTTTTTTCTTTTGATGAATAAGTGTTTGCTTTACTACCAATAAAAAATAGTACTAATATGGCAGTCATTATAAACTTTGTTTTCATAAATATTGGGTATTTAATTAAAGAAACTCACTTTGAATTTCTTTTACAAAGTTGCAGCGGAAAGCACATTTTATCCATTGATAAAAAGCATATAAAACTCTTGATAAATGTCAAGAGTTTTAATATTCAAACTTCACAGAAGTGTAGCTTATAAATAATTAAATGGGATATTATAGTATCTTATTTCCTTACCATATGGTTTCTTATCCTGCTGATAGTTTCCGGAGAAATTCCTAAATAAGAAGCAATCATATGCTGTGGAATGCGATTGGTGATATCAGGATAGGTCTTTATGAAATCTGCATATTTCTCTTCAGCAGTATAGCTTATGCTGGCATGGATTCTATTTTGTGATGCTATGAAGCTTCTTTCTAATAACACTCTGGTAAACTCACCAAATTTAGGGATTTCAACTTGCAAACGGTCGAAATCAGCCTTCGGAATAAGTACGATTTCTGAATCTTCCAAAGCTTCAATATTGAATGTTGATGGTAATCCCGTATGATAACTTTGTCTATCGCCTGCCCACCAATTTTCGATGGAAAATTGAATAATATGTTCTACTCCTTTTTCATCTACTCGATAAGTACGTAAAACTCCTTTTGAAACAAATGCATTTTTATTCCAAACATCTCCTTCCTGTAAAAGATATTGACGCCTGCGAAGTTTTTTTACGCTGCAAACCTGTCTGAACATTTCCAATTCATCATCATTTATTGGGAATTTATCTTTAAGATATTTTAAAAAATGGGCTACCATTGACAATGATTTAAGAGTGATTACAAATTTAATTATATTCTGTAAATAACTTCATTTTTAATTAGTAGAATATGAGTATTTAAAATTGATGTCTGTTCAACATAAAAAGTTACTGAAAACATGCCATATTAATAACAATTTTGGGGTTAATGGGAGTGAGTTTTTTTCTACAATTACTGGTTGTGCCTCGTCAGGAATAATCCTTATTTGGCAAATGAATATATTCAGCAAGTGGAAATGACTGAGAATAAATTCTAAAGAAAGCAAAAGATGTTGATAGTCAATAGATCTTATTTAATCTTGTGGAAATTGGGGACAAGCGCCGGTACACCCTTTAAATGAGCAAACACCTACACCTATGGCTTAGGCGTTATTACTCATCGTCTTGTAGCCTTAAAAATTACCAGTTTTCAGTACCAAGACTTAAAGCAAAAACACTTTAAGATTAAAATTTATCTCACAAAGATAAAAAAGTTCCAAGTCATTCACAATGGTCAAAATATGACAAATCGATGTTTTATCATAATATTTTAACATAGTACCCTTCTTACTAAAGCGTTTATTGGGTTCCTTGTCCGCAAGGTTACTTCATTTCTATGACTGAGCCGTTTTCATATTGCAAAAGTATAAATCCGGTTTCTGCTCAAAAAAATCTTTTTGGGTTTCTAAAAAAATTCTTTTCGCCTTGCTACAACAATTTTTCCAGACACTCCTAAATCCTTGCGAACAAAAAGATTTCGGAGCCTCTACTCTATTCTTTCATTCCGGTTTTGTGCTGAAACCGGATTTCTATCGTCAATGGGCAAAGAAAAACGACACGTCAATCTCAGAAACAAAGCAAAGCGTTCATTGACATCTCCGATAAACAATTTAAGAAAAGAAAATTATTAACAATCTAAAATGTAAAATATGAAAACAGAATTTGAAAACTTACAATTTATCAGTGAATATTTCAAGAAAGTTCTTCAGGAACTTATGAAAAATGGCTTCATACTAATAATCCCGGAGCCTACAAAAACATTCAGAAAAACCAATTATGCATATTTCTCAGATGGTGACAAGATCGCCTATCTGCAACAGGAAACCAAATATCGTGAAATCAGTATATCAAGCGTTCATAAACCTTCAAAGGAGGTGGGAACCGGATTCAGGCTATCAGATGAATACAGCCTTGAAATAGCAAAAGAAGCATTAGTAACAATTTGTCCGATATGGGTCATAAACAGTAAAAATCATGTCATCAAGTATGATAATCTCAAAGAGTTTATAGAATCCCGCACTCAAAGCGGGCATCAATTAAACATTTATCCTAAAGAGCAAAATAACAATTACAAAACATTTAAAAGCTTATGAAAAATATATCAGCGATAATGGCAGCCAAAGATTTCAATATAAATGAAACCTATATGGAGAGTGATTATTACCTCTGTAAATGCTTAAGAAAAGGAAAAGTTTTTACTGCTGATTTTGGAACAGAATATCAGGAAATCCACTTTGAAGTATCAACAAGAACAGGCAGGTATATTGGAATTGAAATAAAGAAAATACCAACAATAAAATAATAAAGATATGCCACGAGTAAAAATAATAAATAAAGAGGAAGCTCCAGAAAACTTAAGCAATTTTCCAAACTTTCACAAATCAGGCAGTATAACAGGTATGAAAAAGCTTTATTACGGAAAAGATGCTCTTTTAGTAAGATGTGGGGATTATATCTACAATGTTACTTCAGAACCTAAGATTTACCACAATGCAGAGAAACTCATTACCTACTGTATTATATCCACAACTGATAATCCTCACATTGAAATTCTGAATGAATATTATCGAAAAGTTAAAAATGGAGCTTTTGCAGAAGTAACAAATAATTCAGGAATCAAAAAGAAATTCCTTTTTGAAAATAACCAATGGAATGTGATTGATGCAAAATAAATATACTAAAAAAATTATATGAAAAATATGAACAACAATAGAAAAATGAATAGTAGAAAACCTGAACAAATAGAATTCTTCAGTTTAGGAAATGGAATTTCGGTATGTGATACCAACAGGGAAGTGAACGGAGATTATAAAAGAGTAGCCCATATATCGAAATATCGGGAAGTAGAATTTTTTGGTAAAATTTCAGACGAATCAAAAAATAAAATTTTACAGTATGCTAAAATGGCAAATCCTATGAGTTCTGCGGCTCAGAATGATCCTGTATTTATCAAAAAAACTTTCAAATATATTGTCCATTTTAAGGAAAAAGCAAGGGTTTGTTATGCCTATAATTTAGAACACGCATTTGCAGAAGCCGAGGTATTTGCAAGAAGATACAGTTTATTTCAAGACTTTATTATCAAAGAAACAGGAGAATTTATTGATAATCCACCTTATTTCGGCATAAGAGAACCTCTATAAATATTTAGAAAATGAAAAAATTAACAATAAAAACTCAAAATAAATCCGGAAACGAGCCTAAATACAAAGAAAATTTAGGCTTGGGTTCAATCTTTATAAACTCTGAGGCATGGATTTCCGTAGACCTGTTTGAAGGATTTGGTGACTCCTACAGGCAAAGGGAAACAGAGGAAATCACGATTTCTGATAACGGAAACATCATATTTAAAGGAAGTTTCAGAGAATTAATCCAAATTTTAAAACATACATTATGACAAAGAAACAAATATTAGAACAGTATTTTAAGAGTATTTCTTTAAGCAATTTATTTTGGGATTTCTCTTACAATGGAAAGAATTATAGCATTTCAGATTATGTTCTGTCAAATGTTTTATTAAATACCTCTCATAAAAGTTGGAAATCAGAAATATTAGCACATTCAAAAGTTGTTGAATGTATTTACCTTATAAGAAATTATGATATGATAGATTCCAGATTCAAAACGTTTGAGAAACTAAATTTTGATAAAGTGGAACAGATTAATGATGTTTTCATCTGTGAAAAGAATAATGAAATTGAAACATGGAGCAGCGGAAAATATTACACTGTTTCAGTAATACCCGAAGGCGAGGATTATAATAAGGCTTTTCTTCCTTATTTCGCAGATGTCACGGAAGACATCAACATTCCGAAAGAATTGAAAAGAAAAGGATTAAAACCAAAGATATATAAGAGCTGCCAGTTAATTACAAAAAAGAACGGTGGTTATTATTCTTTCTACAGCCATACTCAGAAAAAGGAATTATTAATCGCATTGAATTCCCACATTTATGAACCAATAAACAAGTAATAATATCTTACTATGGCAACAAGAACATATAAAACAGAAACTCTATTAAAAAGATTGGAAAATTACGATCAAAAATATTATGATGCAATCTGTAAACCGTCAAATATTGGCTTTAGTTATGGGATGCGGGCTTATCACGCTTTAAAAATCCAAAATCCGCCGGAATGGAGAATTCGCAGTAAGGCGGAAGTGGTAGCAGAAGAACTTCGAAAAAGAGGAGTGAAATTTAGTACTCATTTTCTAAAACTGTCAAATTAACGGTTAAGTCAGTCGCTGTCATAGCAACATTTGAATTGATATATAGTCCTATTAAAATTAGAATTTTCACACTCTGAAAGTGATAATTTGCAAAAACTGGTACATCTGGCCTTACTTTGCTTTGGATATGAAAAAATCCAATCTTCACTTTTTCTCTGGCCATGAGCTGTTTTCATATTGCAAAAGTATAAATCAGGCTTCTGCTCAAAAAAATCTTTTTGGGTTTCTCGAAAAATTCTTTTTCGCTCTGCTCCGATAATTTTCCCAGACACTCCTTACATCCTCCGGACAAAAAGATTTCGGAGCCTCCATTCTATGCTCTCATTCCGGTTTTGTGCTAAACCTGATTTCTATCGTCAGTGGGCAAAGAAAAACAGCACACCGGCTAGATGAAAAAAGCATAGCGTTCTTTGACATTTCCACAACTAAAATACAAGCCGATGTCTACCAAAAATGAATATTAACAATTTAAAATTTCAGATTATGAAAAATCCAAACATTTCAGCCAATGAATACTACAATCATTTTATAGGTACAGAATCCTACTACTCTTACCTTTTAGGCTTGTTATTAACTGATGGCGTCAAAACCATTGCAGATGAAGAACAATGCTATTGGTTCTTAGACTGCATTGCCTCTTACCAATTTGAAGAAAAATTTAAACAGGAAGAGTTCCAGGTGTGGAAAATCAAAAGAATTCAAGATACCAAATTCAAACTTACCGCAACTGACGGGAACAATAATGTCCTCTTTTCACAAGATATTGCATTTTCCGATTTCTTCTTTGATGAATTAACCATTTGGAAAGAAACGAACGTCTTACTGCTCCCAAGCGAACATTAGTCTCAAAATACCTCACGATGTATAGGCAATCGTATTTTTTTAATCCTAAATAACAACAATATGAATAAAGCAACATTTGAATGGAAAATAGAAATAGAATTTTGGTTCGTCTATCATGAAGACTTGGATAACCTATCTATTGAAGAAAGAGAAATACTGGAAAAACAGGCAAGGGAAAGCATTTTTCATTTTATCACAAAAGACGGCTATACTGCCGGGGAACTCTGCGAAAGTATAGATGACAGAGAATTTTACGGATGGTGGAATTACAGAATTACAAACAAATAATCACATTATCATGGGAACTTACACTATTATTTATCTGAAAAAACAGGATCAGGCTAAAGAGGTCAACGAATTTCTAAATGAAAAATATAAACTCAACTATGAAAACTATAATGAAGTCGATTACGGCGTTTTCTTTACTCAGGAAATGTTCGACGAAGATCTTAGGTTTATGAATGAAGATCAGGAAGGCAGGACGAATCTTCCCCATTATCAACGCCCGATTTCCAGAGAAACATACTATTCACTACTATTTGGGGCTAAAAATTGTTTCGGAGATATCGGCACAGCATGTATTAAAATCTCCTGCATTGCTGAAAAAGATGTAGAAATTATTAAAGCCTTACAGGAATTTTCCAAAACTCCTGAATTTAAAAGGTATATCAATTTCAGGAAGTCAAAAAATCTTCACCGGTTACTGCTCATCAGATTATGATTTTCTTTTTTTAAAGCAATTGGAATCTATCTGATTGCTTTTTTATTCTGGCTGTTCCCTGTTTTCTGTTCGCAAAATTAGAAATCTGCATTTCAGTACAAAAAAATCTTTTTGGGTATCTAAAAAAATTCTTTTCACAAGTTCCAACAATTTTCCCAGACACTCCTGAATTCTGTGAACAAAAAGATTTCAGAGCCTTCATTCCATTGCTTCCATTTCGGTTTTGTCTGAATACAGTTTCCTGTAGCCATAAAGCAAAAGAAAACAACAAGAAACAGTCAGAACAATTTAAAATCAAACATTATGAAAGCTTTAACTAAAAAAACAAATTCAAAAACACAGTTCTCTACCTTTAAAGAAGACAAATTTATTTCCAAGATCCTTGAAAATCTTGATAAGGTAAATGCCAAAGATTGGGAACAGTATGCTAATGTCCCGTTTCAGCATCCTAAAAATCTCTTTACCAAAAAAGAATATCAGGGTTTCAATACCTTCGCATTATATATAGATACGCTTGTTAACAAATTTAAAACATCCTGCTATGCGACATTCAGCTCTATATCTAAAGCTGGCGGAAAGTTGAAAAAAGGAGCGAAAGGAACTGTCATTGAATTCTTCAGCTATGTTTTTAAACATATGGAGACAGGAGAAATTTTCACAGCTGAACAATTTTCAACAATGTCTTCGGCTGAAAGAGAAAACCTCACCAAAATTATCTGCATACGGAACTATACGGTTTTCAATTCAGAATTTATCGAAAATTTGGAAGAGATTGACATCAATATTGATCCTGAAGATGAAAATCACGAATTGGATTTCCAAGAGCAAATAAATTGTGAGAATTTCATCACAAAAATAAATACATCCGGAAATCTGCAACTTACTCATGCAAGGCTAAACGTAGCCTGCTATTCGCCTATACAGGATTATATTGCTATTCCTGAAAAGAAATTCTTTATCTCAGAAGACAGATATTATGCCACTTTATTTCATGAAATCATTCACTGGACAGGTCACGAAAGCCGACTAAGCAGAGATTTGAAAGGGCATTATGATGTTACAAGTTATTCCTTTGAAGAGCTGATAGCCGAAATGGGAAGTATGCTAATCTGCTTACAATTTGGAATCACTTCGGAATTTATTAATTCTGTGCGTTATTTAAAAAGCTGGTCTGTAAATAATTCAGAAAACAGAATTGAGAATATCAAAAAAGCATTTGTCTTATCCAAAAAAGCAAAGAAATTTTTAGAGCAATTTTGATTCCCAAACAGTATAAAATCGAGGCTGCCTTTCGGCAGCCTCTGTATTATCGTCCAAAATTGTTTTTTAATTCAATATCTTCCTTACAAACCTCTTTAAAGGAGCTTTGAAAATATTCCAGCCAACGACGATAATAAGTAGGGCAAGAGAAATCTTTCTTGAGTCATTATTGTCAGATATTGTTCCTATGAAAGAAAACAAAAATATATAAAATGCGATAGCACCATAAACCACAAATTTAATAATCCTTTTCATAATCATATAGTTATTGCAGATTTGGATGATAAAGATAAAGAATTTTTTTTTTAGTTGTTATAATATTTTTAATTGTTTTGATAGGTAAAAAATAGTATTTTTGTTTTTATTCACTAAATTAATACTATATAGACATGGAAGAAAGTAAAAAAGACAATATGATTACTGATATCATAAGACGGAACTATTATCTAGAACAATTTTTTAAATACAATGATATTCATGTAAATCTTCTTGGAGATATCAATAATCCTCTCATTGTAACTGAAGATAATATTGTACTGAGCTGTTTTGTCAGTAATTTCAATTTAATTTTTAAGGATAATTCGTTTGAGGGTAAAGAACTATTCGCCATCAAACTAAAAAAGGAAGCCCAGAATGCTAAAGATCAGCTGGAAAAGTGGGTGAAATCGGCAGCTCACAGAAAAATTTATTTATTTACCTCAGAGGACGGGCTGTACTACAGCAAATACATAAAATTATACAACCACATATTACCATTATTCAGCCCTGCCAAAGAACTGGCTTATTATGTATTTCAGAGACAGAAAGCCATACAGATAGTACAGAAACTGAAAAAA
Organism: Chryseobacterium defluvii; assembly: GCF_014204415.1. GTDB lineage: Bacteria > Bacteroidota > Bacteroidia > Flavobacteriales > Weeksellaceae > Chryseobacterium > Chryseobacterium defluvii_A. The sequence continues at coordinate 131,357 of NZ_JACHLE010000003.1, forward strand.
AGCAATATAGACCTTTCTATTGTTTATTGATCTAAAAACATTGAAATGCAACTTTGCATTCATGTTTTTATTCTACTTTTGTGAATAATATTTTTTGCCCTTTGGGCAAGTTGGCTAATTAAAATAAGTAGTGATGTGCGCAAAAAAAGCAGTCAAGAAAACTCAAAACCTGTTAATTAAAACGGATAAAATCTTAATTGATAACTTTAAAGTATATAGCTTTACCTATTATAAAGATAATGGGCTCTTATCATTATTCTCTTTCCGCCATTACTTGGCACTGGCTCTTTTGAATATTGAGCAGGATTTTAAGGATAGATATGGAAATATATCTTTTCCTGATGAGCAGTATCTGGTGTTCTATAAAAAAAGGGGAACCAAGATAACCCTGATCAAGGAAGAAAGGGTATTGGAAAGTATTAATTTTTTGCTTCCGGTCGAATTTTCTGAATTGTATTATAGTCTGATGCACACCTATTATATTAATGAGAAGTCAGATTCATCAAGTTATTCCATTTCATTATTTTTTGAATTTATTGTCTTTTTCATAAGCAATAATGAGTTGAAGTTTTTACCTGTTGAATTGTAATATAATTCAACATTTATACTTTTATGTATTTATAGGTTTAAATAATTCCATATTTATCTAATACAGTATTTATACAAACATATTTTTAAGTAATAACCCGTTGTGCATTATGAAATAAAAAAGAAAAAGTTATTCATTTGATTAGAAATCAGTAAACATATAAGCGACAAAACATTTACAATGAACAACTTGAATGCAAATTACGAAAGGATTTTGGAAGTTAAGAAAAATATCAAATGAAAATCTTTTGTCTTATCAAAGACGAGTTCCTAGATTAAAAGATTTGGAATTAATAAGCCTAGCATTAACCGCAGAATTTATAGGAATTGATAGTGAAAATCATCTATTCCGTCACATTCCAAATACGATAAAATGTAAGATAGAACGCAGCGTCTATAATCGTCGTAAACGCAGATTAGCCAGTAAGATTAATGAAATATGAATGAAACTCACAAGAAGTTTTACTGAATATGAGAAGTTCTTTATCATTGATAGTATGCCTGTAGAAGTTTGCAAACTTTCCAGAGGTCACACTTCAAAAATTTGTAAAGATGCTGAATATTGTTATCCAAACAGAGGTTTTGTGCCTCTCAGCAAATGCATTTTTATGGTTACAAACTTTATGCGGTTTGTTCTATAAGTGGTATTTTCAAAGTATAGATTTAAGTCCGGCATCTATTCACGATTCACTATTTAAAAGATATTAGAGAACAATTATCGGATTGTACATTAATTTGTCATCTGAAATTCAAATTGATTTTTTCAATTACGCAAATATAGAATTGCAAATGCCTAAAAGAGTGAATCAGAAAGATTATAGGTCTCAATTTTATTTATTCAAAAAACAGCGAAAGAGGATTGAGACACTGTTTTCGCAATTATGTGACCAATTTATGATTAGACGTAATTATGCAAAGAGTTTTGATGGATTTAAAACAAGGATATTAACTAAAATGACGGCTTTAATCGTCGTGCAATTCATCAATAAAACCTATTTCAATCGAAATATCAATAACTTAAAAGTCAGCATCATTTAAAATGCACAACAGGTATTTTAAATGTTTTATTAATTTTTTTAATATTATAATCTATAACTAATTTTAGTTCTACGATATTTTTCTATCATCCTTTAAGATTGAATTTATTTTTTGAGATCAGTAAAATAATCCACCTCTAAAAACAACTGATCTTCTTTTGTATCAGTATTTAGTTCATAAAGATTTTGATTATTATCATAAAAATTTAATATCCAAAATTTGTTTTTCGGGTTCTGCTTATTTCTCTAGGAAACAACAACTTACTACATATCAATGACTAACAATTTTTGACAGATAATCAATAGATATTGAAAGGTGAAATTTTTGCGAGTTTTCTTTTACTCTTTTAGATTTGTTCCATTAAGGATTAAAATCTAAAAAAATTACTAATGATGAAAAAAAAATTTACTGGATTTATACTTATTTTTGTAAGTCTAAGCTTTTTTGGGCAAGTAGGAATTAGTACTTCTACTCCCACAAGTACATTGAGTGTAAATGGCTCTTTTGCCACCTCCTATTCAGAGAATAATTTAATCAATTATGTAATTTCAGCTACAGATCAAGTAGTAACCTGTGCAGCAACGTCGTCAGCACCGACCTGGATCTTACCTGTTTTAGGAACCGGAGCTGCAAATCTAAAGGGTAGAGAATATACAATACGAAATGTATCGGGATTTGATTTGACGTTAAAGGGGAGCGGATCGGAGCTGATTGAATCTGGCGGAACAGGCAGTAATACCGTAACCATACCCAATGGATATACAGGATTTGTAAAAAGTACTGGTGGGGAATCTTCTACGGGAGTTACATGGGTATTTTCAATCATAGGAACTCCAGGAGGAGTGTCAACAGTCTTCTCTTTGCAGTATGCTAAAAAAACAGTAAGTCCTATTGATTCTAATACTCCTGTAAATTCTGTAGTAACAATTGGTAATTTAAAAGTAAGATTTAATGGAACAAACCCAAACAATAATAATGGCTATATTGAATACCAGCCAGAGGTGAATTCTCATTTTACTGTACTTTGGCGCAAAGTAGGTAGTGGTGGATCAGGCGAATTTTGGGGTACGGCTTCTGTCACAAATACAGAGTGGCAAAGAATGCCTTGGTCTGGTGACCCAAACGACCGTAATTTTAATCCAAATAACAGAGATATTGCATATGCGTATATTATGATGCATAATACAAAAGAAAATTACAGGATAACTGTTAATGCAAATAATACTATATCAGCTGGTGGTACTGGTAACGCAGTTCCCACGGCTCCTTCTGCGATAACTATATTTGTTGAAAAATTAGATTAATATTTTGAACACAGAAAAACACAGAAATTGGATAAAACTTCGTTCGGAATCTAACTTAAAAAATATAAAAAATGAAAAACATATTAACTTTATTTGCAATTATAGGGTTGTTACATATATCAAAAGCGCAAGTTGGAATTAATACAGCAAGTCCCGGAAGTACACTAGATGTTAGAGGTTCTTTTGCAACACCTTTACAATCAGTAACAGCAAGTACCTTAGGAGATAAAAATCAATCTGTAATAAATTTCACCAATTCAGGAACCTTTACTTTGCCCGCAGCTATATCCGGTGAAGGAAATTTTGGTGGTAGAGAATATCAAATCCGTAACGGAGGTTATAGTAACGTTGTTACAATTCAAACCAGCAATGCTGAAACAATAGATAATATAGGTTCATTGGTTAGTACATTTAATGTTCCTGGGGGATATATTGTAACTATCAAAAATACGGGTGCTACAAGTGGAAATACGTGGATGATAACACATATGACTAATACAAACGTAAACCAGTCTAATACCAGCCAGATCATCTATTCCGGAAATATAGGAGATACAAGTAAAACGGTTATTGTAGGTAATTTCATTTTTAGATTTAGTGGAGTGGCTCCGGGAACTCCTCCGGGAAGTGTGTCACCACAAATAGCCATGGTTAACAACCCTGGAACAACCGTTAATATAAACGTTGGTGTTAATCAGCAATATTCAACAGATGGCTTTGAATATGCAAATAATACTTTCTCTTTTACTCCTGCAAACTATTCGACTTTCAGAGATATTCCTGCAACTGGTGCCCACATGGCTCCTAACGAATTAAATATCATGAACCTCGTAGATACAACAAATGGCAGATATTACAGGATTACGTTTTATGTATCAGGAAGCAGTGCTCCCTATACCTTCACAATAGTTGCCGAGAAATTTTAAATATAAACAACTATTGATGGGAAATAAATTTTGGCAATTGATATTACCTTTTGATAACATATATTTTACAGTTTGGTGAGGAGATTACATATTACTTTCGATCTGACAATTTTAGAATTTAGTGAAGATTAATATTAATATTATAATGAATTTAAAAGAAATAAACATTGGAAATTTGATATATACAAAAGTAGAGGAAACCAACATGTCAATAGAAAGAATCTGTAAATTTTTGGGATTGGATGAAAATAAATTAAACGAAATATATAGCGAAAGATCCATAGATACTGAGTTATTGTTAAAATGGGGTAAACTATTGGAATATGATTTTTTTAGATTGTACTCTCAACATCTGATTTTGTATTCCCCTCCTAAGGCCGTCAACAATAAAAATCAGGAAAAGAAATCTATGCTTCCCAGATTCAGAAAGAGTCTCTATACCAAAGAAATGATTGAATTTATTCTAGAGCTTTTAGAAACCGAAAATAAAAGTGTAGCACAGGTGGTGGAAGAATATAAAATCCCGAAAACAACTTTATATAAATGGATTAATAAATATAAAAAAACACATGAAAAAGATAACTCAGCCAGATTATAGAAGAATATATGAAGATATTATTAAAATAAAGCATCCTGAAAAAAAAGAAATATGTGAAGAGCTTTTATCAAAAGCTATCCTAACAGGATTGGATGTAATAAAACTTAATGATTTAATTTTTAGTCCTGTAAATAGAGATAATTTTCTGCCAAATAAAAAACATCGATCGTATGATGAATCTTCAATATTGGAAATTTTAACTTTTCAGAAAAAGCACGGCTATTCTAATGCGCAAATAGCGGCTCACTTTAAACTAAGCAGAAATACAATTACCAGTTGGAAAAAGAATTTGTACCGAAACATTATAAATGATTCTATAATACTTTAACCAGTACTCCAATAAAACACAAATATCAAATAATAAAACTAGTCTATACCAACCAAGAAGGTGAAAACACATGTGAATTGAGCCGGTAGTTTTTAACAGCCGGCTTTTTTATTTTCTTTGAGAACACTTTCTACAATTTATTGATCCAGGTATATAAACTGGTATTTTGAGGAATATTCATTTTTTTCCGTAACCGATATTTTCTGCTCTCAACAGAATTTAAAGAAGCCCGTGTATAATTGGCAATATCTTTAGTTTTTATATTCAATTTAAGATATATACACATTTCAAGGTCTAAAGGTGTAAGTTCCGGAAATTCTAATAATTTTTTGTATAATTCGGGATGTACGTTCTGAAAAACTGCGAGCAGATGTTTATCATTTCGTTTCGCCATATCTAATAATAAAAGAAGCTTATCTCCATCTGACGTTGTTTCCTGTGGCTCAGTATATTTATCCGGTTCAGATACAAGATATTTTTTATGTTGATTTTTCCTGTAGAAATAGAATATAAAAGATGGGATCAACACAATCATTATGAGAAGAATTGGTAAAAAATAGGATGGCTTTTCCTGTTTTTGTGTTGTTGACGTTTTTTTATCATTTTTATTTTGTGTAATTAATGCCGATTGATTGATGGTTGCTAAGCTGTCTTTCAAACGCATGTTTTTCTCAAGGTAATAAGCCTCCATTTTACTGTCTCCATTTTTTTTATAATATTCAATCATTTTAGGATAAATAAGTAGTAACCCATCTGAGTATTTATACTTTTCAAAAATAGGCAAGCTTTTATTCCAGTATTGTAAGGCTTCTTGGTCAATGCCCAAATCAAATTTTTGATTTCCTCTAAGCATATATACATTCGCTACAAATCTTTTATCCCCTTCTTTTATCTGGATTTTTTCAGCATAATCATAATACTTATCAGCTTCTTTATAATTGCCACGTAAATTATATGCTACTCCTATATGTTGAAGAGCTTGCCCAAGTGTCGGATTTTTAAAAGAAAAAGTATCTGAGACTTTTGATATTTCCGAATAACTTTTTAGGGCAAAATATAATATAGAGTCTTTATAATTACTGTTATTATTTTCTTTAAAAAGATGTTTAGAATATTCTGTAAGATTATCATAGATATAAAATTTTCGGAAATGCAATGTATTTTTATCATCAATCTGATCGATAATCTTAATCGCTCTGGAATAGCAGGAACGGGCATCTTCAAAGTTCTTCGCCTGAAATAATGATTTTGCCTTGTATTGAAGAAGCGATGCCCAGTCTGGATATGATTTTAATTCTTCTGCTAAAGGTAATCCTATTTCCACAGATTTTAAACATGCGTTGGTATCCATCCTGTTACTATATACCTGCGAACGATAGAGTGCAGCAGTTAACATCCCCTTTTTATCATCCTCTTGCTTTGAAAGTGTATAAAGTTCATCACACATCGAGAGAACTTTTTCTTCTCCAAACCTTACATAAATATTATTCCCTCTTATTTGTTTTTTTAAAAACTCTATTCTTTGTTTCGAAAAATTTTGAGAACAAAAAATCAAAGGGAAGAATATAAGAATAAGCAGCTTGGTTTTCATAAGGGAAGGTTTTTTTCAAAGTTAATAATTTATACTATTTTCTTTCCAGATAAACATATTTACCTATTATTCAAAACTGTCTTTATGATATTTTAAAAAAAAATTACTACTCGAAAGCCTTCCATTACAATCAAAATATTCTGTTCTACCGTGAAAATTCTATGCATATTTTTCACGAATGCATCTGTGTTTGCCCAACATTTTTTCTATTTTTTTGTGACTGTTGCTCTAAAGTGGACATATAAAAAGATTCGGATATTACCACAGTGAGGGATTTTTTAGCATAGTACTTTCATAGAAGACATCGCCTCGCATTCATTGTAGCAATAGCCCGTTAGATGCCTCGCTCAATTGTTTGCATAATGGTTCTTTACCTCGTTTAAATAATTAAGTGTTCGTTTTCTCATTGCTTTATCTCGGAGAGTTTCTTTCAATGTTTTGTAATAAGCATTTATAAATAATTGTTCGCTGACATCGATTTCTTTACGCCCATGTCCACTACCACAGCTTGTAAAAAGAAAAAGTGTCAGTATGTAAAATGTAATTTTCATTTCTTGCAGTCTGTTATAAATTAGCACCGACCCTGACTATTGCAGGAACGTTTTAGCAGTATCTTGTTAGTACCAATGCATTCAATTTCGCATTCGGTTGTCACTATAAATTTGTCACCCTTTTGAATATGATACCCTCTTTTTTGAAAACTAACATTGTCACATTCTCTCCCTTGCGAATAAAATATTCAGGCTTTGAATATGTTATCCAATTTTGTTTTCTATGTCTGATGATTTCTTTTGTCCAATTGTCATCATAGTTTATTAACTCAATAGCCTGCATTCCGCTTGTCCATTTTGATATATTTATTGTATCAATTCTTATAGCAAATTTGTAATCCCACGATGATGCTCCCGGGACGGATATTCGCTGGTTGACAAATCCGTTAACATTGAACAGTTCAAATTCTGCATCACGGATGTCTGAAAAGGATTTAATTTCCTTTTTTAATAATTCCACCCGCTCTACTCTACTTTTATAATCATTGCTATCAAGCTTAGTCGGGTTTGAATCACTTGATGTACATCCGTTCAAAATTCCAATTGAAATAATAATCTGAAATAATTTCTTCATTGTATTGGTGTTAAGGTTTTAGGTATTGAAAACAGCGGTTTCGGAATGGTTCACTGTCAACCAAGCAAAAATTTTCATAGAAGTACAAAGAGGCATGGCTTAATCACTGAACCATCACTTATGGGTGGCCGCTGTTAATCTTGCATTCTAATATTCATTTGCTTGTCAGTGTAACCGTGTGTTTTTTTTCCATTTTGGAGATGCTTTTAATTGACTTTAATTGAGTCTATCTTCCACTTACCATTTTTATCGGACGACAACCGGTAGTGGTAAGTCATATTACAATATGGAAAATACATACGCACATCAGCCTTGTTATTTTTCAACAACGTTGCGGTGATTTTAATTTTATCAATGTTTTTTATATCCTCCAAAAAATTGTCCTGCGTTAAAAAGAAACGATCAGATTGAAAGCCTTGCGGGGGACCTTCGTTTTGAGGATTTGCCTTGAAATTCCTGTCTGCTTCTTTAAACCAGCCTCTTAGGGTTCCCAGATATTTTTCAGAAAAGAAGCCGGTTTCAGATAAACTCTTTATATATTTTTCCGCCTCTTTGAAATTGATGGAATAAGGAGGATTTTCTTCACCTTCCTTTAATTCAAATGGCCGATCCGCATTAATTGTTTTAGATTCAAAATCTTCCATCTTTTCCCAGTTGGTACCGTACCATTTTACAAACGTCCTTACAGTTTGAATTGCCCTTTGCTCAGGATTTTGAGCTATTGCTCGCATATTAAAAAGCAGCAAGCATAAAAGTAATAGGGGAAAATTTTTCATACATAAGTTTTTATTTTTCTCATCTGTTATAACTCCATGCATTCATATATCTTAGTAATATCCGATGCTCGGGTAATGTTTCTTAGCTGGTACCGGGCATCATTTTTTTGGATAAAAACATTTTTTGGGTAAGTTGTTTTCCCATTTTCTATTTGTTTAACTAGGCGGTCATCGACAAAGTATTGTCTTATTTCTTCACGGGTTTCTTTATTTTTTTCATTATCGTGATACTGCCTGGTTTCATATGAAAAAATCAACTTCCCTTTTTCGTAGTAGTATTCATAACTCCATGAGCTTGCTGCTTTATCACCATCACCAATACCGGTGTCCTTTATTTTTCTTACTTCGTCATTTTTATGATAAACAGAAATGCCGGCTTTGGTTACACCGCATTTATTGCTATATGGATAAACTTTTACTCCGAGCTGCGCCACATCATTTATATATTGCACTTCTTTTTTAATTTTTTGTATATTGTTAGTTGCTGTTTGTGCATATGCGTGCAGGGGTAACAAGGCCAACAAAACAACCAATGATCGCGATATTTTAAAAAAACTCATAATACTTTCATTAATTAATTATCACTTTTTGTTCAGTATATTTTATTTTCTTCTGCATGCAACGTACTGTCTAATATGCTTACTTCTTTATCAAAACGTTGTCGCCAGTTGTTACCAAAGCGCTTTTCCAGCATGCGGAAATATTTTTCATTGTTTTGTTCATACCGCTGTTTCTCGCCTGGTATTATTTCACAGCCGCCCTCAATGCGTTCGTACCGGATATTCCATTTTTTTATAGTGCTGTCCAAGGCAGTATAATATCCAACCGGTGGCAGCTCTCCCTCACGGTAGTCTATCCATTTTAAAGTGGTGTCAGTGTTTTTTACCATTGTGCTATTATTAACTGTTTCTTTTCTATTGCAGGAACAAAAAAGGGTCAATAAAGTGCTGTAGAATATTTTCATTTTAAATGCAGAAGCAATCATAGAATAGTAATTAAAGGATTATAGCTAAAATACCAGCAGTATTGGATTAGAGGATAATATCGATTTTTAATAAAGTTAATATATAACTATTGCACCAAATATTGCCTTGACGATCTGTTGCCATTAAAAGATTTTTGCCTTAAAATTAATTGTTTTTTTAAAAAAACCAGCTAGCCAAACGCAGATGTAGAAAGCTATCAGAGTCTATTCCTTAAGACCTATTACCCTATGGAATTCATGCTAAGTGTGTTAAATAATTACGGAGGTTTTTACAATCGGAATGTGCCATTATTGAAACTTTTGAAAGGTATTCCCAATATATTAAGTGACATTTCTGTTTTTCGAGATGGTAAATAATAAATATTATTTGCGAGCATTACCAAAGTAGATCAATTAATCTTTCTGTGCCGCTCAGATTCAACGTGGTTAAGTTACAATACAAGCAGGAGAATGATTCCAGCTTCTTTAAGCCTCTGATATCTGCCGCAGAAAGCAAATTGTAATCTGCCGAGAAAACAATCAGCTCAGGAAATTCTGTGAGATTTAAATCGCCTGCAATTCGGTTTTTTTGAATGAGCAGAGATTCAAGCTTTGGGCAATCTCTAATTTTAAGAGCAGAAATATTGTTATTTGAAAGATTAACAACTTTTAGCTCCGGATAATTGGTAACCTCAAACTTAGTAAGCTGGTTATAACTCAGACTCAGCTCTGTCAATTTTCTAAATTCTGTTATGTCAATATTAGTAAGCTTATTGCCTATTAAAGATAAGTGTTCAAGATTCACACAGCTCTTTAAATTCAAGCTTTCGATATCGCTTCCAACAAGATACAAACGCTTTAAACTGGTCATTCCACCCAAATCGACTTGCTTGATTTTATTTTTGTAGGTACCGAACTCCTCAAGATTACTAAAGCTTTTTAATCCCTCCATCGAAGAAAATGGAGTTTCTTCTAAGTATAGCTTGGTGACCTTCTTGGCTTCTGTTACCTGTATTTCACCATCATTGTTCAGATCTATTTTCTTTTTGATAAGTGCTTGCTTAAAATTTGGATCAGGAAAATTTACGACTTGGGCATTAGCACAAACGAAACTTAATGATAGTATAATCCATACAAATACAAATTTATTCAACATAATGCTCAATATTTAAAGTTTTACGTTTACAACCTGACCTTCTGCATTAATCTCTACAAAGCTTGCTACGACGTCATTGGTTTCATAAAATAATTTAAAATCCTCGTATATCGGACGGGAGTATGATGTTACAGCCTGTCCATAGACATTGTAACCAATAGAAGTAGAAGTCCCAACCTGATTCCACATTTCTTTCATCTTACCTTGACGAACCGTCGTTTGCAAATAGTACTTTCCCGGCTTTAAGTTCCTAAACTCGAATGTCCCATCTGCGTCTGAAGCTTTTGTAATTATCCGATAAGAGTAGGCTTCCGGCGACATCATTGCCAGTGTTTTCCCTTTCTTATTCTTTTTTTGCAATTCGTGCCATTCATTAAAATATGGCGTACAAGGAAAAAGTGTCACAATAATGCCTAAATAAGTATTGTTCGGATTCTTTTTCTTCTTTGCAACTACACCGTGCAATATTGCTGTTCCCTTGTTAAGCATTTCGTCAGCCTGCTTGCTTGTAAATGTAGCCGCAGGAAAGACCGGTACGGACTCTTGCGCTTTAACAAGAATTACAAAGCCAAACAGATAAAAACCCACCAGTATTAAAAATTTTCTGCTCATGATATTCGATTTTAAACAAAAATACTCAATTACGTATATATCACAATTCCCTGAAAATAGGTATATTATCTCTCTACCGCTGATTTTATGATTAATGATTTTCAAATAAAATTCAATGTTTTTGAAAGTAATATTACCTTATCAGCAGGCAATTTTAGGCGAGCAAAAAGAAACCGGAATCGATCCTCAAAGAAGACATCTATGTTGTAGACTTATTCCTAAAGACTTTATCCGGCTGCTTTAAAGTTCTATATTGCACTTATAAAAATTCAATCTACGAAATAGGCTGATCATGTCTTCCATACATTGTATAATAGCTTTGTCTTTTAAAAAACTATAATCGATTTCAGTCCATTATTTGTCAGTATAATTCCTTCCTAAATAGGTAAACTTTCAACGCTAAAAATAATCTGAGTTGTGATTATTTTAAGAATCAGCACATATATAACATGATCTCAGGACATCAGGCCATCTTCCAGGTCTACAACAATTGCCGGGTGGACAAGCATTAGAATAACAGCTCCAAGTATCTCCTCCTTTAAGAGATTTTAATTTGCTTCTGGGAAGCTTTTTTAGATTTTTCATAATAGTGATAGTTGATGTTAGCTTCCTACTCTGTAAGCTTTTCGGATTCCGCATAGTAAATTTACTAATTCTGATTTACTATAGCAATAGTAGAATTTAGATGAAACATCACTAACTTTAAAATCTTTTAATTGATAATCTTGATCCTGACTCACTGATTTACATAAACATAATCATATAAAAATATGTTTAATAAAATTTCATATTATTCGTCAATAAATTATATTATCAAATATTTTCTTAAATTAGTATACAAATTAATACACCAAAAACTTTAAACCCTCAAATTATTAATCATGAAAATTTTGTTCTTAAACCAAACCAAAAGGTAAAATCATTTTTGATTCTTATAGCTATTGCTATACTTCCGTAGAAAACAATCTCTTTGGCAATGAAGTGACAATTTACGTTCAATTTATTTGTCATAGGTTGAATCACCCAGATAGGGATTAAAGCATCCTCCTAATACCAACAATATAGCAGCTTAATCTATACAGCAGAAGAATGAAATTATCAAAGATACATCTTACTGCAAGTATCTATCTTCTCCAGTGAAGCACTCAAGTGATTGGACAGCTCTTTTCATTGTCATTGTCTGACCATTTTAATATACAATCATTATCCAGCCTATGTAAAAACCAAAAACAATATACCATGAACACTGAAAATTTTAGTACCCTCGAATTACTTCACAGACAATTCAAGTACCCTTTTCCAACACTAAAAAATCCCTTTGCTGACCAGCTTCAGGAGATTACTGAGAATCAATGGATCGACGGAGAATATCTATGGATTTATGAAAATAATCCAGACCTTCGCAAGAAGTATAAAAAAACTAAGACAGCCCATATTGCCGCTCAATGGTTTCCTACTGCATCACTCGAACGATTCAAACCCATTTGCAGATTGATGCTTTGGACATTGTATAATGATGATTTGTATGAAGAAAGTGATCCTGATGATATTCAGTACGTGCATACGCAATCAATTGCAATATTAAATGGAGAAATAAGTGCATCGGAATCAACTATCCCTTTAGGAGCTATGCTTGCATCACTAAGGCTGGAGCTACTGCAATTTATTCCCCAAGAGTCACTCTCCCGTTTTATTCAAATGATTAGCAGGTATTTTATAGGATTAGAAACCGAGTTGAATTATAAAAAGAACAAAACTTATCCTAGTGTAACAGAATGTATTGCTTTGCGGGAAAATTCTATTTGTCTCTATCCCTTTCTACAGCTTACAGAAGTGGAAACAGGCATTGTTTTACCTCCGGAAATACATGAACATCCTGTGATCTGCCGCTTACAGGCTTTAGCCTGTCATTTGGTCACTTTTTTCAATGAAGTGCAGTCTGTATTGAAAGATGAAGCGACTGGAAGTAGTTACTATAACGTTGTAAAAGTAATTCAACATGAACGCCAAATGTCTTTGAAAGAAGCCTGTATGGAAGATTTAAGACTCCATAATGAAGATCTGAAAGAGTTTGTAACTCTACAAGCTTTTTTGCCTGATTTTGGGATATGGCAGGATGCTGTTGTTAATTGGGTACATTACATGAGTATGGTATTAAGTGGTTGGAAAAATATATCCACTAAGCTTGACCGCTATAATGCAATGGAATTTCCAGATGTATCTGAACTAAAAGAAAAATTAAACAAAATATAATTTAAACTCAAAAAAATTAATAAACAATGACACCAGAACAATTCAATCCGAAAGATTATCTTCCGCAAGGTTATTATCCGTGGCCCGATCTGATCAATCCGAATATTGCACAAATGGAGATTGACATGAACAACTGGATTGATTATGATTATGCCTACCTGTCAGAACAGGCCAGGAAAAAGTATAAAAAGATGGGACTCCACTTATGTACTGCCCGTATGGTTCCGAAAGCCAGCTACGAACAAACCATACCTTGCAGCAGGTTCGTGCTCAATTTTGTAGTGATGGACGATCAAATGGAATTTGCCACTGTTGAAGAAAAAAAACGTGATTGTGAAAGGGGCATCGAGATACTTAAAGGAGCAGAACCGACCCCTGATGAAAACGGGATGTTTCAACACCTGGCTCTTATAAGAAACGAATATAAATCTTTTATGCCCTCTGAATGGCTGGAACGGTTTACGGAAAACCTGTACCGTTGCTTCAGATATGGTGTACAGGATGAAACACCATTTAAACTGGCCCGACGCGTTCCTGCTCTGGAATACTTTATGATATTACGGGAATATTCTGTAAACATGTATCCGTATTTATACTGGGCAGATATTGAAGCAGGTTTTGTTTTGCCAAAAGATATAGAAGAACACCCGGTCATACAGCGTCTGCGGGCACTGACATCGAGGATCGAAGCCTGGCAAAACGACTTTTACTCCTTGCGAAAAGAGTTAGGCCTCGACACAGAATTAATGAATTTGATCCTTGTTTTACAAAAAGGGCAGAAAATGTCCTTAAAAGAAGCTGTTATGGAGGCGAAGCGTATTCATGATGCTGATGTCGCCGAATTTGTAGCACTTCATGAAAATCTACCCAACTTTGGTATCTATCAGCAACAGGTATATGATTATGTGATGAGCTTAGGTATAATACTACAAGGGCTCAATACTCATTATATAAAAGACACGGAACGTTACTTAGCTGGTGGCGCTGGTTTTGCGTGGCCCGAACAAAGAGTTGCAAACGAGTACAAAAAATAAGTATTTCAAATTGCAATAAATCGGATTAGTACTTTGAAAGATTACTTTTCATGTATATCCATAAGACAGTGGCAATATCATACATGTTAAACATTAAAAACTATTAGAAAATGATACCCGAAGAATATAAACAAGAAATTACGCCCAACACTACCTAATGAGGAAAATGGGACAACCATTCCGTGGCCCGAAAAAAAGTGGCAGCATGTAGCATATACTTTCTACACGTACTTTGACCGTAAATAAAAATTAAGCCTGATAAATGACACTTATATTATACTCGTAGATGAGCAGGACAATGCAGTAGGTATTGCAGAAAAATTAGCAGCCCATCAACGGGGCACTTGCATCGCGCTTTTTCTATATTTATTACAGATGGCAAGGCCAATATGTTGTTGCAACAAAGATACTATGATAAATACCATTCCGGTGGCTTATGGACCAATGCCAGCTGTAGTCATCCTGCACCTAATGAAACTATTGAAGCCGCTGCACAACGAAGACTTCAAGAGGAAATGGGGTTTCAGTGCCCGTTAAATAAGATATTTGAATTTACCTATCGCAGCGAGTTGGGAAATGGCTTGATCGAACATGAATATGATCATGTATTTCTTGGGCGTTATGAAGGGAATATGTTGCCAAATCCGGTAGAAGTAAATGATTCCCGGTATTGGAATATAACTGAGATTGCCGATGCCCTGACGAATACACGTCGATGTTTACCAGTTGGTTCCGGCTGGCATTCGACCAGGTAGCGACCCACCTCAGGGAAAATAGTTATATAACAGAACGTTTTTATCAGCAAAAATTAGGGGCTGTCTAAAAAGCCTTCATTAAAAAAATCCCTGGACTTAAAATCTGCACTATATAATCTTTCCTAGTTTTAAGCTAATGCCAAAAAACAGAATTTTTATCTAATATTAAATACTCAATTATGAAAAAAACCATCCACATACCAAAACCAAGTTATCCTTGGCCTACAATTAAAAGTCCCATTAGCGAAACCTTTTATGAGGAAGAATGCAATTGGTATGATACAGATTATCTCTTTATGAACCCGGAATCCTTAAAAAAATACAAAAAACAAAGAATTGTTCAGGTAGGAGCTTTTATGTCCCCAACTACTGTTGACAGAGACCAATTACGTCCAATTGGCAGATTTGCAGTATATATAACTACTTTTGACGATTATGTTGAATTGATGCCTTTAGAGGAATTAAAAATTTTCAGAGACAGAATTTTTGAGGTCATGACCAATCAAGATCCAGACCCTGAAGAAAAAGGTATACTTCGACAAATGGCTGCTGCCAGAAAAGAGTGGCTAGCTAGTGGAATGCCTCAGTTCTGGATAGACAGAATTTCTACCAATTTTTATAAGTTTATTACCTACGGCATAATGGAAGAAACCCCTTTTAAATTTAACAAAACATATCCTTCTCTTGCCAGGTTTCTAATGATACGGGCTTATTCTATTGGTATGATCACCTATGGTGATTTAATAGATCCCGCTACTGGATTTGCATTGCCCGAATACATCTATAATCATCCTGTCATTCAACGTCTGGTAATGCTCCTTTCCAACATTATTGCAATTCAGAATGATTTTGCTTCAATAAGAAAAGAGCTCACAATAGAATCCGAAAGATTTAATATCATATTTATCCTTCAACATGAGTATAAAATCTCCTTTGAAGAAGCCTGTGTAGAAGGAATAAGGATACATGATGAATTTGTAAAAGAAATGGAATCTTTGTCTATATGCCTTCCAGATTTTAGCCCTTACCAGAAAGAAGTAGAAAATTATATATATCACATGAAATTAATGATAACCGGATGTAATTCCTGGTATTACGAAGGAGGAACTCAGCGTTATAATTCAGATGGTTTTGCCCTCACACCAAACGGACAAGCTCCAACTGTCATAGATTTTGATATAAAACATGTTTCTCAAAAATAAGAATCTTTCCAACAGGCCTATAAATGAATATAAACCCCAACCGAAAATGATTAGGGGAAGCAATGAATATTCATAATAATTATGTGAAAGAATTTGATGAGTTTCTGAACAATCTTCCAGACTTTGGTTTATACCAAAAGGATATCGAGTGTTTTGTCCACTACAACACTTTAATGATCCTTGAATTGTGTGCATGGTATTGTTTTTATTAAATATTTTTCAATAATTTTTAATAAATTTGATAAGATTAAAAAAACTGCAACATGAGAAAATTTTATTTTTTATCACTTCTATTTTTTCTTTTAATTAATAACAGCTGCAATAGCAGTAACAGATTAGAGGAAGTAGAGCCTATAGAAACTTCGTTTAGTTATAATTATGGTAATAGTACACAAAAGAGTCTAAATCAACAAATGTCATAGCCATGGTGTTATAGAAATGTACACAGATCTAATACTTCAATTCAATAATTATTCATTTATATTTAGGTAATTAAAACTCAAACAGGAGAGCTGCACTTCCAGATGAGTCAAGGTATAATAATATTAGCTGTAGGTTTCCTACTCGCCCATTCTTCCACATATTTTTTTCTTAATATCTTCAGAAAGGTTGGAATTTTTGAGATATTCAATCGCTTCATTTTTGTTTTGTATTCCTCCATTTTCAGTACATAGATCTGAATTGCTGTTGCTGAAGTAGGATTTTCATCAGCATTCAACTTATAGATCTCCAGAGCGTCATTTATGCGTTTTTTTTAGCAAATAATCCGCAAGATTTATAAGATCTACACTGCTATCAAAATCAAACCTTGTATTCTTATTTTTTTTCAGTTGTCGATAATAGGCTGCCGCTTCATTAGCAGATTTATTCTCTATCAACTTTTTCATTTCATAAACCGGGGTTGGTTTTATTAAGGAATAAGGCTGATTATACAATGCCGAAACAACATTATTCAACATATTGTCCAGTACATCTGCATGGCCAGCTACCCTTGTATTATTTAAAAAGGTAATAAAAACATCTTCTTCAGGTATTCTGCAAATCAATGCTAAAACCCATTGATTCTTCCACCGTGAACCTGAAGTGTCACACTTTTCCCTGTTTTCATAAAGTCCTTTACATTACGCACAATCCATCCATATGCGTAATTATCTATATTTGGAGTAAACATTAATCTTTTATTTTTATCAGATAACAGAGCTGTTGCATTTAAAGCTTTGTTCCAAAGGTATAAATCATCAACAGTAGAAAATAAAGCCCCACAGGCAAATGTAGAAGATGCCATATTGATATAGCCTGAATTCATATACCCATCAAATGTAAAGATATACCCATCAGCTCTTTTAGGGATAATCTGATCAGGATAATCAATACCCGAATTATTCATTTTTGCCGGTTCAAGAATATTCTCCCTCAATACCTGTTCGTAAGGCTTCCCCGTAATATTTTCAATGATTAAACCCAGTAGAAAATAATTGGTGTTTGAATAAAAATATTTAGTTCCCGGTTCAAAATCTAAAGCTGTTTTAAAATGCTCTTTTGCAAATGAAAGCGAATCAAATTGGGTAACTGCCGTTTGACTTAGGAAATCGGGAGAGTCCGTATAATTGGGAAGACCGGAAGTATTGCTAAGCAGATGATGTACTGTAATTTTTCTTCCAGCAACATCATCAAACCAGGGCAGATAAACTTTGATATTGGCTTGCAAAGAAATTTTCCCAGCCTGATACAATTGCATAATAATCATTGCTGTAAACTGTTTACTAACCGAACCTATTCTAAATTTTGTATCAGTTGTATTTTTTATATTCCATTCCTGGTTAGCTATCCCATAGCTTTTTTTAAATATTATTTCTCCTTTTTGAGCAACAAGTACACTGCCACTAAAGATATTCCGCTCTAAATTTGAATTCACAATTGAATCAATTCTCAATGCTTTATCCGATAATCTTTGCCCACACACTTGAAGCAATAAACATAAAAAGGCTTAAAAAAATCTGTTTCATTGTTGTTTCTATTTATTTAATACTCTCTTCTATAATTTTTTAATATTAATTTCTAACGATAATACGTAAGCTTGCGCCATATCCATTCTAAAGGTCCCTGATTATATTTTTTTAACCACAACCGGGTAAAAACCATCTGAATAATCCATATCCCCGCAATAACACCTAAAAGCTCAAACCTTGAAAACCGATTGAATAATGCTAAGCCATAACCATAAAAAAGAACACCCAGAACTATACTTTGAAAAATATAATTTGATAAGGCTGTTCTGCCAATTTCTGAAATGATTTTCATTTTAAAGCCTGTCAGATATTTCTGATATATCCCGTTGATCATTAAAACATACCCCATTCCTAATATTTCTTTATGAAAAGTAAATAAACAGGCTGCCCATACATTGGTAATGGGTTTATAATATTCATATGTCCAGTGGTAATATTTAAAATAATTAATGACCAAACCTGTTATGAAAATCAAAATGCTGATGCTCCAATAGTATTTCACAGAGGTATAATCGGAAAATATACCCAACCGGAATACAATCATTCCTATCATCATAACTATTAAAGATGAAAATACCAAAGACGGATAATAAAACTCACCTTTATGAACACTGATATGCCCGTAAGAGTCTTGAATTCCTTGCCAGAAAGTTTTTTTATGTGGCTTTGCATAGGCGGTATCAGGCGATTTTTTTGTAATTGCTTTTTTCCAGGTTTCTATACTTTTGATCTCTTCATCCGTTCTTTTTGATTCCGGAATATGTAGTGCTTTTAAATAGTTTTGTTCTTCAGTTTTACGTTTTAAGGCCATTTCACGGGAGCTATTAAGCGGAAAAACAGCTAAAAAAGAAATAATCAGGATCAAATATCTGTTTCTAATGGAACGGAATGGTAGCAGTAGCAATCCGCAAATTGCATAATGATAAAGAACATCTCCATCCCAGAGAAAATAGGCATGTACAACACCTATGACAAACAACCAAAGCAGTCTTCTCGTATAAATATCCATTGCTGAAAGCCCCATGTTCTTTTTCTCTAAACGGTTTAAAAAAACCATAAATCCAACTCCGAACAGTAAAGCAAATAGGGTGTAAAATTTCCCTTGCGTTAAAAAATACACCCAAAAACGGGTACTGTGATCCATATCACTTTTAAAACCATTCTTCCATGGGCTCCAGGGATCGGGGAATGCAAAGCTTTCTATATTGATAAAAAGAATTCCGAGGACTGCAATTCCGCGTAAAAAATCCAGAGACGGGATACGATTTACTGATTCTGTCAGTTTTATTGTACTATTTGTCATTCTGTTGGTTTTGCAATTCGGATTAGAATGTGGCTTATTTGCCTGTCACTTTTTTAAATACCGTACTTTTCTGGATATCCATACTTACTTCTGAAATATCACCTTTGCTATCTATTAAAAAATTGAGCTCGAAATCCGGGTTCATTTGCTGGGGAATGTCTTCTGTCAGCTTAAACAGAAACGTGTTATACTGCTGATGCTCGAGCCTGAACCGGAAATCAGGGAAAACAGCATAAAGTTGTCCGTCTTCTTTTTTAACTTCAAATGTACCATATCCGGGATTGTTATATTTTCCACAATAGGCATCCAGGTTATGGGTTGGCTTTTTATCATTGTTGATGGGTTTTATCATATTGTCGGGTTTCACAATATCATAACGTTCGATCTCATAGGTGTAGGGTTTTCCGCCATCTATTCCCAGCATCCTGTCAGAAATCATATTGGCAATCACATAAGGTAAGCTGGTATTTTGCTGGTTCGTTAAAACAACGATTCCAAACTTCTCTAAAGGAAATAAAACGACATTGGAAGAAAATCCGGAAACAGCCCCGCCATGATCAACCTTATAATGCCCTTTGTATACTTTTGTATTCCATCCGTAACCATAGCCAAACAGGTAGTTCTTTTGCTTAGGATCTGAAGGGGCAGCCCCGTTCATGATAGCTTTCATACTGGTTGCATTGTTTGTAAAATCTTCAGAGAGAAGTCTCACCCCGTTAAAAGTACCTTTATTCAGCCACATCCTTATCCAGTTGGCCATATCTTCCGCGGTACTGTTAACAGCGGCCCCCGGCTTATCATTATCCGGCTTCTGATACAATATTTTCTGGATTTGGTTCTGATATACTCCATAGGGTAATGAATAATTATCTCTTTTAATCATGCTATCCAGTGATGTACTTGAATTTACCATGTTCAGAGGTCTGAAGATCTTTCCGGTAACTAAATTATCCCAATGGTCACGGGTTATTTGCTCAGCTATCGTTCCCAGGATTATATATCCGAAATTACTGTAAATCCAGCTGTCTTTTGGCTCTCCTCCCGGTTTCAGAAATGGCAGCCTTTTCAACAATTCCATTCGGCTGGCCGCCGGAAAAAGAACAAATGAGCCGTCAGCTCCGCCAATACCGCTTCTGTGATCCAGCAGGTCTTCCACAGAAATCACTTCGTTCATACGGTCATTATAAAACTGAAGATCGGGAATATAGGCAGAAGGTTTTGCTTTAACAGACAGCCTGTCTTCATCCTGCAACATTCCTATAAGTGATGCGGTAAAAGATTTAGTATTGCTTCCGATAGGGAAAATTGTAGCCGAGGTCACCGGAAGTTTTTTTTCATAATCCCTGTATCCGAATCCTTTTGAGTAGATCATTTTATCATTGCTCACTATCGCAACAGATACCCCAACGGCTTTATAAGCATTTATAATGTTTTGGATCTCATTTTCCAACCCTTTTAAATGTTTATCAGGATTTTGTCCATAAGCAAAGGCTACTGTGAAAATCAGGATTAAGCTGTATGTATTTCTTATTATTTTCATGATGATAGATTTTATTTAATAATATTTGTCGAAAATCAGTTTTCAAATTCCCTTTTTCTCTTAATTCAGGATAAATTTATAAATTACATGAATTCTCGTCACAATGTAAAGGAATAATTTTTCTTCTTACAGCAAATTCTACATAGATCCATTGTCCCAAACCGCTTACCTTAAGTATATATAAAAAAGGAAATAATATCCAAAACAAGGGGACCCGAATACATATTTGAAATATACTTTCAAAGCCGTAATTCCATTGTCTTGTATAGCTGCCCATCTGTTTTAGAGCCAACTCTTTATCAAAGCCTTCTTTTCCATCAAAGTCTCGCAACTTCTCAAACCGAATATTATGCAGCCAATCAAGCTTTCCTATTAAAATTGAAAATTTTGTGCAATTGGGGCACCAGTTATCATAAAGTACTATCATAATTATTTTAGGTTTTAATGAGTGATCAGCCTTTCCAGGAATTTAAAAACGACGGCAAAGACAATCCCTCCGGCGATTATGAAAACCATTCTTTTATCTATTTTCACAGTATAGGGCAAAAGCAGTCCTTTGAAGGTCTCCAAAACAGGCTTACGGTGAATATAAAAAATAGCAAGGATCATAAGCTGATAAATAATTGCCGCCCATAATGCTCCCCTGTTTACATCATAAAAGATATCCTGTAATATGATATTGATTAATACTGTACTCAGTAACATCCCTCCGATGAGTCTCGTCCGTTTAAAAAAAAGCAGTATGGCACCTGATATCTGAAGCAGGCCTATAATAACAGCAAATGGCTTGGAATGTGCATAAAATGTCCACATAAGTTCCATCCCAGATAACTCAGATACCGGTTTTGCAACATGGGAAAAATGGTCAAACTGTATTATTTTACCGACACCGTACATCAGCATTGCTGTAGAAACCACCAGCACCATTGCCAGCTCAACTACCGGAAGCAGTATATTAAAAATTCGTTGTTTCATCGTATAGGAGTTATAGCATTGGAATTTTTTACCAGGAAAACATATTGAAAATATTGTGTTGTTACAGAGGTTTTATTTTTACCGGGATTTATATGATCTCCAAAAAGATTTTTTATTTGCAACAGCCTAAGCGAGTGATCGTATGGAGAGCCAGCATTGTCCAGATTAAACAATGTTTTTTTAGCAGCTCCTGAAGCTTCTTTCAGATCCATGATGCCTTTTACCATCATGAAAGGCCCATCTGCATTCATAACAGCTATTTTTTCATTTTCCGGAACCGGTATCCCGTGTCCTTTTGGCATGTACATTTCGCTGTTTAAAGTATAACTTACAAAACTGGTTACTTTAAGACCGGAATCTTTTAACCGTTTAGCCAAGGGAGCATCTTTACCCACCGGTGTAGATTGCAATACATGAAACAATCCGAATTGTCCGTAGAATTTTTCTCCTGATAACCGGTTGTCCCGAACAATCTTGTTAAAATTAATCATCATAGCTGAATCCCTGGAAACAGCAGTATTTTTCCCAGGAGTCCGATCTATTCCCCAAACAACAATCTTCCGTGAATCGGGCAATGTTTTATTATAGTCATAAATCCGGGACCATTTTGTGTACAATTCTTTACCTGCCTGCTGCGGAATACTTATCTCAATATCCCGTATAAATTCTTTCAATAATAGTGTATCTTTTGATTTCTGGTGGAGAAATCTGTTTAACTTCCATGCAGAAGTGCTATCCATTTCGGCCAGATAATTTTTTAATCCTGCTTTTTTATGCAGAAACAACAGTAAATCTCCGTCTAGTTCTTGATTAGTGGCAAAGCCATGTACTTCTCCAAACAGAAAAACATCAGAATCAAAAAAAGTACGGTTAAAAAAGTCACCTGAAATTTCTCCGTCGACCTCAAGTTTGTTCTTCTTCAGATATTCTGTGCAGGAAGAATCAACACTTCCCAAAAATATTCTATTGCTAATGTAAAAATACATTACGGTAATACCTGCTGAAGCTACGATGAACCCTAACAGATATTTCAGTATTTTTATAATTCTTTTCATTAAACTGCAATGGATATAATTAAACAACAGTTTTATATTACATAAAACCAATTACTTCAGTAAAATTAATATTGATTTCTGTCAATTAAAAATCTTTAAAGCAAAGAACTTAAATTAGAATTCTATTCTTGGTTAAATAATGCTAAACGTAGGTGAAATGAAGGTTAAAAATCATCTTCTTCATTGTCCGGGTTTTAGATATTTAATATTTTTACAAATGGCTTTCTCAAAAAAAATATGGCTGCTTTTTGCCGGCTGTTTAGTCGTTTGGCTGATACTATGCTTTATACAGTACAGGCTGGTGCGTAACAGCTTCAGGCTGGAAGAGCGTGTATATATCAGGCAGATTGAGGAAAAACTCAAAGAACCCGAATATTTGTCCGATTCTCTGGATCATAAGGTCATGGCTGAACTTCTGCTATATTTAAAAAATGAACTTTCATCGGGAAGACGGCCTGACCTCAGTCAATTCCAGCAGAGAGCAGCTAAAGTCACGGTAAGTGAAAATATTGCTTTAAAAAGTCTTCCGGGAGACTGTTGCATCATGGAAGGAATAAGCCATACACTTCAATACCCGCAGATTATCCTTTATTCTCAGGAGAAAGCAGATACCCTGTTGTCCCGGAAGTCCAATCCCCTTCTTCTGACAACAGCTTTACAAAACGGGAGCAGTAAAAAAATAGAACTGGGAGAAGAGCTTAAAAAATTCAGCTTCAACATACATAAAAATAATATTGGAAACGAAACGCCTTATCGACTCGAAGTCATCATGCAGTCTTTAGTCTATGCCAAGCATTGGGACAGGAACATTTATAAAAGAATGATTCTTACCATTATTGACAGCAGTGTATTGATTCTGGCTGTGCTTACCTTATTTTTTCTGGTATTCAGAGCCTTGCTTAAACAAAAGAAAATTGCTGATATCACCACCAGCTTTGCCAACAATATGACCCATGAGCTTAAAACTCCTTTAGCTTCTGCAGGAGTAGCCGTAAAATCATTACGTACACCTGAAGCCCGGCTTGATGAAGAGTGGCATAATGAGCTATTGGACCAGCTAAACGATCAGCATAATAAGATCAGAAGGATTATGGACAGTGTACTCAATAGTGCCATGGATAAACCCTGGGGAATGCCCCAGATAAAAAGAACATCATTAAAGGTTATTGTTGACGATGCAGAACATATGGTTATCAATGCCGGCCGACCATTTTCGCGTACCGGAAGTGATCAGATTAGCATAGACACGGACCCTGATCTTTTATTAGGCATTCTGGCCAATCTTATTGATAATGCTATAAAATATACTCAGCCTCACACTCCAGTAAATATCCATTACGGAATAACTTCTGATCAGTTTTTCATTGCTGTTGAAGACAGCGGAAAAGCAATACCATCAAAATATCAAAAATATCTCTTTCAAAAATTTTTCCGGGTCCCCAGAGAAGATGGAAGGCATATCCGTGGACTCGGGCTAGGACTGTACCTGTGCCGGATGCAGGTAACAGAGCTTGGAGGGAACATTAGTTACAGAGTGAATAAAAAAGGAGGAAATACATTTACTATACATTTACCCTATGGAAAAAATCAGACTGCTTTTAGTTGAGGATGATGCAGATCTTGGTCGTCTGCTAAGTAAATATTTGGATATACAAGGTATTGAGGTAAGTCTTGCTCCTGATAATACAGCTGCATTGCTTGTACTACAGGAAAACCTGTTTGATATAGCCGTTTTAGATGTAATGCTACCTGAATGTGATGGCTTCTCGCTGGCACAAAATATCAGAAAAAAATATCCGCAGATGCCTTTTCTGTTCCTTACGGCCAGAAAACAAAAGGAGGATGTACTCAAAGGATTATCTCTTGGAGCAGATGATTATATCATGAAGCCATTTGATGCGGATGAATTAATATTGCGCATACAAAATATTCTCAGGCGGAGCCAGTCATCGATACCTCAAAAAGATGCCATTTTAGAAATCGGAAGCTTCACTTTTGAGCCCTCCCAGTTGAGACTTAATCTGGAAAATAACTCTATACTCCTTACTAAAAAAGAGACCGGCATACTGGAATTATTAGCCCAGAAACCCGGCAGGATTGTAAGCCGTGAAGATGTACTGGAAAAGCTGTGGGGACAAGCTGATTATTTCAACGGCAGAAGCCTGGATGTCTATATAGGACGTCTTCGTAAACTTTTTGAATCTGACAGCCTGATAAAAATTGAAAGTGTACGGGGCGCTGGCTTTATATTACATACTAAGTTATAAATATTAATTGAACATTTACATTTGGGGAAATAAGTCAGTGATTACAAGTCTAAATAGCTCACATGTTTTAAAATCTAAAATTTATCCATACCTACCATATTTTATAAGAAGTGTGAAATTTATTCTCAATCGTCTTCTCCCTGCATTATTTTAAGTCTTAATTAATGTTCGTGTGTGAATTAAAGGCTATATGGAGTGGGAATAAGAATGTGGCAGCTAGTGGCACGGTCGCAGTGTTTGGCTGATTAGTATAAAATGAAAAAGGTAGCAAATTGCTACCTTTCTAATCTATTACGTGAATTTCATTTATTCTTCCCCTTTTTATTTCAAATGTTCTTTGAAGAATGTTTCCAATTTGCAGAAAGGTGCTTTTCCTGTAACATTATCGTACAAATCTACGTGATTAGCATCTTTTACATAATACAATTCTTTCGGTTGTCCTGCACGTCGATAGGCATCCTCACTGAACTCTTTGGAGTGTGCTTTGTCGCCGGTAATGAATAGTATTGGACGTGGTGAAATGGTTTCTATATCGTTGAAAGAATAGAAATTGTTAAATTTCATTTCGCCAACAAGAGTACGGTTCTGCGTTAATTCCAGAGTTCTATCTTTCGGGATATGGATACCACGTTTTGTTCTATAAAAACCCCAATACATGACTGTAACAGGGTCAGCATCTTCGAGGAGCTCCATTGGCATATAGTTTTGCATTATCTGTTTTCCTGTTATAAACTCTTGATAACGTTGCTCTGCTGCTTTTACAATAAGTTCTTTACGTTTCTCAATTGAACGTGATTTGCCATATCCATTTCTGGTAACTGCTCCCATATCATACATACTGATCGTAGCAATGGCTTTCATCCGAGGATCTATTTGTTGCTGCAATTACCATTAGGACTTCTGATACTAAAGATAGGAATGTTGGCCCATCGCTTAGATTACCAGCATATAAAGAAAAGCTAACTTATATTCGATTCGATGAAAAAATAGGTTGGAGCTTTGGATTTAGTAGCTTAAGAAGTCCAAATCAATATACCAATGTAATGATAGGGTTAAAGGTATATACATAAAGAAAAAATCAGAATAGTAAACCGCGATTCTTATCACACAGTTTCTGAAATAGTGTCTCCGGAAAAGCTTACTTTCCTAAAAAAATTACTTCAATAATATTTCTATTGGCAAATCTGCCTGTTGTTGCTTTAAAAGTAAGACTTGTAGGAGTAGGAGTCCCATCAGCAAATTCATACGTTATAACATCTCCTACTGAAATATCTATTATTACAGGAATATGCTGAGCGAGATAAGCATCCGTTCCCCCTCCAAGATACAGATAGGTCTCAATTCCTTTTATTTGTGTCCCGTTTTTTTTAACAATAAAATAAAATGCTTTATTTCCGGGAGCAGCATCTGCCTGCAAAAAACAATGAAACTGGATTAAATATTTCCCTGTAGAAGTAGCTGTAAATCCTGTTAATCCAGGGATTTGGGTAAGAGGTGCTGACTTCGCAATCTGATAATCCTGTGTATTATGTACAGCTGTTTGTTCTAAATATTGAGAGTTGGGGTTGTCCCATCTCGCATTTCCATTGGCATCCGACATTAAGACTTTCAAATCGCCCTGCGATCCATCCTGTAAACGGAATCCCGTGCCCGTAGAAGGGGCATTAATGTGTAGTTTCGCAGAGGGATTTTGAATTCCTACCCCCACATTTCCGTTATCCAAAATTGTCATCATTTCTGTCGCAGCCGAATTATTAATTTCGAGTGCTTTGGTGCTTCCGGTATCTCCTTTGGATACAATATCTAATGATGCACTGGGAGTGGAAGTATTTATTCCAACCTGAGCGAACAGAACATTACCTGTAAACAGAGATATCAACACTAAATTCATTTTCATCATTTTGCTTATTTTTTTGATTAAAATTATGACGCAAATCTATTAACGTACTGACTCTGATTACATGCAAAACACTCCCTGAATTAATAATTCAGGGATAATAGAATTTGTAAATAGATGAAAATCAGAAACTTAAAATAAATCAAATTTTATTTATCTGCAAACACTTCTGACTCTTTGGAAAGGAATTTAATAAAATTGGAAGGGGAAACTCCTATGTAATTTGAGAAAGACGTCGTAAAAGTATTATGTGATGAGAAGCCGGATTCTTCCGCAAGATGGCTAATCTTATATTTGAGATACTGAGGATCGTTTTTCAGTTTATTGACAATATAATTTACTCTCAGTTCATTAATATATGAATTGAAATTTTTGTTTTTATTTGCATTGATCGTTGTGGAAAGATAGGCTGTATTGGTATTGAAAGATTCTGCGAGAGACGATAGTGAAATATTCTTGTTTTTAAAACCTTCTGAAATTTCAAACGCATATAATTTTTGGAGGATTTCTTCTTCTTTATCCTGTGGAACGGAGAATGTGTTCTTTTCAATGACTCCATGTGCCACCGGAGGTACAATAGGTTCTTTCTTTTGAAGCTTTTCAATAATTTTTTTATAATTGGCATATTCTTTCTTCGATTTTCTATGATTCCTGATTCCCAAGAAAATAGAAATCAATAGTAATATTCCGATGATGAGTGCAGTAATGATAAGATTTCTTTTGGTCTTAAAGAAAGATTCTTCTTTGGCTTCCTGGATTTTAGTCGTTTCTGTATTGATATTTTGCTTTTCGCTAAGACCTATTTTTTTGCTTAATTCATTATATTTCTTTTGATGATATAATTCTTTTTCAGCATTTTTTGTAGATGAATAGGTAAGAGCAAGCATTTCATGAACGTCTCTTTGAAGATAAATGTCTTTCACTTTTTCTGATAATGAAAGTACATTCAGGTATTCTTTTAAAGCCAATTCATCATTTTCTTTTGTGAAATAGAAATTACCAAAATTAAAAGCCAGATAAGCTTCACTTTTCTTATTGGGAAATTTCTTTTCGTCTTCTCTGGCTTTTGTGAGTATTTCAAAAGCTCTTTTCATTTCTTTTTCAGACCTGTTTTTCTTTTTCAAATAAGTATTAACAATATTGTTGGCCGACATCTGCTGATAAAGTACATTATCTGGTGTTTGTTTCAAACGCATTGCATAATGATAGGCAAGTTCATTATATTTTATAAGGGAATCACTGACTTCCATTTTTTGATCATATATATAAGATCTTGTATCATAAGTAAGAGCTAAGATTCTGATATTATCATTATTACTTTCCTTTTCTACCCGAGATTTCATGAGCGAAACAGCCGCATCGTTTGTTTGAATTGCCTGATTGAATAATCCCAACACCGAATATTCCCGTGAAATAATGTTCGACATATCTACGGAATAATTGATCTTGTCCAGATTTTCATATGTTCTCTTCGCAGTTTCAGCATATTGAATGGATTTTTTCTGGTCTCCTTTCATGGAGTATATTTCTGCAAGTAAAGCAGCAGTATGAGCAAATGTCAGGTTTTTGTCTTCTTCTGTGGAGTGATATACTTTATCTGCCAATTGCAATGCCTGATCTGGTTTTTCATAAATCAAAATTTCCGCCCGCTTTCGCATTTGTTCCATTTTGTCAATATGAAGTTCTTTATCCTGAGCAGAAATTTTATTCACCCAAAGTAACAGTATAAAAAGCAGCGTAAGTTTGGAAAGCTGGAAATTAATTTTCATAAGTTGTTTTGGTTTTGCATAATATCATCAATAAAATTTTAAAGGAAAATTGTATAAGCCTACTAAGTTCATATAGAGCTATTCCTTTTTCTATTGACTTATCTTTTTACATGGATAAATTTAAACAAATCCACAAATAAAATAAATACCACGAGAAAATTTTAGAGCCTATAAAAAAGTAATATGCATAAACCAAAGAAATCAGAGATATAAAAAGTGTCCATCAGAATTAAACTTAAAAAATAACAAACTGCCCGACCTTAGAGTGGGAACGCAAAAAGACTTTCCTGACCATCGGAAGGGAAAGTCTTTTTGCGTTCAAAATGGTTCAACTCCTTTGATAAATGCAATTACTCACTGCTCATGTCTCTTTATCAAACCAGTTGCTGATTTTGTTTAATTTAATTTGTATCATTGAGCACCTGTCAAAAAGATGCTTTTTTATATTATCTCTTCAAAAAGATCATTGGTCTTATATAATTTACCTTCAGTGTTATGGTAGATAGTGATTTTTCGGAGGCTGAAACCGTAGCTCTACAAACAGGCATAATTAAGAATAGAAGCCATTACATCCGTTTTTAAACCAAAGCAAATAAGTTCAGGATACCTAAATTTTTCATACAATCCTATTGTATATACAAATTTATCCGCCTCAATTAAAGCTAAATGACAGCCATATTTTCCAATATTTTCAAGGATAATCTGTTTAGCTTCCTGATCGTGTTGTGCATGTTCGTCTATCATAGGATTGATTGATATCTAAAGAATGCTTTTACTAACATATAAAAAAACTATTGATTAGAGATACAGGAAAATATAAGGTTCATTTCCAATGAAGATGTTGGCGCGATGAAGCTACTTGTTATTGCACAAAGTGGAGACAGACTAAAAGATTTTATTGATATATACCCGTTGTGCATTTTGATAATTTTAGGTCAATAATCATCGTTTAGAGTTAATCTTGATTACAATTAACTATTAATGATTAATAATTTGATTTAAGAAATCTATTTTAACTTATCTTTTCGATATTATTTTCACTAAAAATGTCTTAAAAAAGAGATTTTACTTCAAAATGCACAACGGGTTAAGTAATAGTATTTGCAATAAATAATATAAACCTGTGAATATATGATTATAGTATTAATGGAATATATACTGATGTAATTCAATAATTACACATTTATATAGTTACACTATTGAACTATTATATAAATGTATAACTTCAAAGTAAATCAAACTGTACTTATATAATTGTACAATTAATTCAGATTTGTTTACCATTATTCGTGTTTTTTTGGAGGTGCAAGATGTCCTTTTGGACGTCCATTTTTATGAAAAACACCCATCAAAAGAGTATCCTGCCTTTTTACAAAAGGATTTAAATCACTCGGAACTCATGATTTAGCCAACCAAGATTTAGAAGCATTCTTTGGAATTGACTATATATTGACTACAAAATATTTTCAGGCAGATTTTATTGTAGCCTGAGATTTTTGATTAGCCTGTAATTCTGCTTTTCTCTTTCTTATAAAATCGGTAGGGCGTATTCCATTAATTTCATAAAAAAGGCTTGAAAAATTTTGCCTCGAAGCAATTCCACATTCCTCAGAAAGGCTTTCTATTTTGTAATCGAGATATTTTTTTTCATCAAAAAGAAGCTGCGTTATATATTCAATCCTCAGTTCGCTCAAATATTTGGTGAAGTTCTTTCCTTTGTATTCGTTAATAACATAAGAAAGATATTTATCATTGGTATTAAACTGCTGAGCTAATTTGTAAATAGTAAGCCCTTTTTGAATGAATCTCTTTTTATCTTCAAATACTTGAAGCTTGTGTAAAAGTTCTTCTATTTTATCTTTAGCGATCTCGTATTTTTTACCATCTTCGATCCTTACATTAATAACTGGTTTTGAAGTCTCTTTTTTTATTGTCATGAGTTTATTTTCCAATGCCAGGTACTGCCGACGGATTTTCTTTTCTCGCTTATAACGAATACTTAAGGCAATAACAAGGCTGGAAGCGAGGACCATTAGCCCACTATTGATAAGGGTTCCTTTGGAATTTGCTTTTTCAAGTTTCATTTTTGCCTCCTGTAAAGTACGGGTATCAAATTCTTTATGAATTTTATCTATGAGATAAACATAATCTTCACCAAGGATTTCATCTATTTTTAATAACCGGCTCATGTAATAGAGCTGTTGCTTTTCTTTATTTTGTTGTTGATAATGTTTAATTAATAATTCATAATTTTCCCGGAGCTCAGGTAAAATAAAATGGTAATTTTGGAAAATTGAATCTACTTTATGAAAATTATCTATTGCTTCCTTGGTCTTACCCTGGGCTAAAAAGGATTTTCCCATATAAAAATAAATGATGGGCTCCCAGCTAATATCTGAATTTTTTCTGATTTCAGGAAGTGATAGACTAAGTTCTTTTAGAGCCTGTGTATAATCTTTCTTTCGATAACTTGCAATCCCTTTACACTTCAAGAAATAACTGTGTTCCAGTAATAAATCATTATCAATAGAAGTATGCCTCAATCCCATTTCGGTCAAAGAATCTGATATTTTATAATTTTTTAAATTCCTGTGGCAAACAGCCATTTGATGAAGAGTATTATAATAGCCTTTGGTAATATTATATATTTCATTGGGGTGCAATTCTGCCACGAGTTTAGATTTAAAAAAAATACGGCATTTTTCAAATAGAGCTAAAGCATTCTCATAATAACCTAAATAGCTTTTCACAACACCTATATGGTACAATATTTTATGTTTAAAATATTCATCTTTAGAGTGCTTAGAATATTCAAAAGCCACCATATATTCATCCAATGCCTTTTTAAACTTCTTATAATTATAGTAATAAACAACACCTTTACCTAGATGGGCAACACTTATCAGATCATTATTCCCTGAAGATTTAGCAGCAAAAATAGTACTGTCCGCATACATCAGTTTCTGTTCTTTTGTAACGGAATACATTACCGCATCTTTATAACCCTGGAATAGCCTCTGATAATTCTTTTCCTGTTTAGCTTTTGCTATATATAAATTAATATGAGGCAGTGCTCTTATGTCACTATCCAGATAGTTTTCATACTTCTTACGAAGTTGCACATATTCATTGAAGTCACTTTTTTGAGAAAAAACAACTGCAAAACACAAAAATAAGATAACAAAGTAAACTTTTTTGTCCATTAACGTTGATGTGAGGTGGGTGAAAGGCTATCAAAATTACATAAAATATATCATTTCTTTTTTATGGAAATTGATTTGAAATGATTTAACCTTAATTAACTGTATTTTAATAATATATATTTGTTTATTGATGTTATTTTTCCCGAATTAGCACGTCGCGTTTCCCGAAAGGTGCCCATAAATTCTTTTTCTATCGAACAAGACCTTATAATTTCGAAAACAGAATTCTAATAAATATTTCAATCCGGCCGGAGATAACTTTTAAATAGCAAAATTAATGAAAGAGTTAATCTCAATTTTAACGATTATTCTGTTGATTATATCCGCTCAATCATGTAGAGGAGAAGATATCACAGAGGAGCCATTTTACTTGGAAACAAAAAAAAAGACAGGAAATGCTTTACGCGATAAGAAAATGGACAGTGTCATAATTATTCTAAATGATTCGAAACAAGAAACATCACCTGCTGATGGGGAAACTGAACCACCACCTAAAGACGGTATAAGGTGGAAAGTTAAACAATAATATAACGATAAGAAATTAATTTTTCAAAATGGAACTTATACACTCTAATCAATCATTTTAGCCAACATGAAGTAACCTGAAAAATGATATTCGGGTTACTTTTATTTTTTTCCTTGACGTAAACGAATTACAGAATATAAGCGCAACAGCTCGCATTGTTACATTTTGAATTCAGTTCTTTTAACCTAAATATTTATGTATACCTAATAAAATGCACATCTATCAGCTTGCTATCATTGATCAAAAACTAAAAGAAGCAATGGTTAAATTTTCATTGCTTCCGGTTCATACTTCTATTTTTGATGCAGCTCTTTTTGAACAGCTTTTGGATGATAGTAGGGTTCTAATAAAAACATATATTTCGTTACTGAAATCATTACAAATTTTAACTAAAGAAAATCACTACTATAAAGTACATTCTCTAATAAAGCATACTGTCAACGGAGCTGAAGCTGATGGGACTATTGATCCGGATTACCTTACAGCGATCCAAAATCTTGTTTTGCCGCATTTGGTTGGCGATTCCTCTGATAAAAAGCAAATATTTCCAATCCATATTCATTTCACAACAAATACAGAAGTCTATTTATTTTCGGGAATTAGCCTATATAAGCAGGATGAATCAATAGTATACAGCTTATTACATGAAATGTCAATGCCTGTGAACCATATAAGTTATACTTCCCATGCAAAGTGCAATTACCTTTTGAATATATTTTATGCAGAGCAGTATAATGAAAAACAAAGCATTCATACCTTATATCCCTGGTATAATATAAGCTACCGGCAGTTTAGGAAGGATTGCAAAATCTGCCTGGGAACCACCTTCTACAATTTTTTTATTAAAATGAAAATGCTTAATGTACTCGATGACATTATGCTGACCAATCTATCACTAAAGGAAATAGCCCATAAAAATAATTTTTCTAGCTACATTGCAATGCACCAGCTATTTAAAAGAAAATACAATTTCCCATTATACATAATTCCAAGAATATTAATTGGATCGAACTGACAATTTTTCGACAAAGTGTCATTTTTTACTATGTTTTTGTCATTTTTTACTATGTTTTGGACAAATTATATAATAGTATAATTATATAATTATCAGAACTTTACACCACTAACTAATCACCATAAAATTAATATGAAGAAAAAGTTCTCTTATCATTTTCCTGGTATTGTAGCCTATTTTTTTGTATTGCTTTTCGTATATGCTGCGTTAAGTAAGCTATTAGATTTTGAGGCTTTTCAGGTACAGTTAGCGCAGTCACCACTATTAAGTGCATATGCCGGATTCATCTCTTATGCTGTTATTATTGTTGAGCTCATCATAGCAGCATTATTATGCATTAACAGTATGCGTTTAGTAGGGCTCTACGCATCATTCGGGCTAATGGTGAGCTTTACCATATACATTTATCTGATTTTAAATTTCAGTGATTTTGTGCCCTGTTCATGCGGGGGAATCCTGGAAAAGCTGGGATGGACGGAACACCTGATCTTTAATGTAGCATGTATTGCTCTTGCATTGGGAGCCATTATCATTTTGGAAAGGCAAAGAGCTACAAATTGGCAGCGTTATCTTATTTTCTCCGGAACCATTGGAGTTATTAGCTGCGGATTGGTGATCTTTTTGTTCATCAGTTCGGAACATATCATGAAGACAGAGAATAATTTTACCCGGCGTTTTCTTCAGCATCCAATGGAAGAGGATAAAAAAATGGACTTGGGAGCGAATTCTTACTATTTTGCCGGAACTGCTGATAATAATATATATTTGGGTAACTATACAACCCCTCTTATCTTAACTGTGATTGATACAGCCCTAACCTCTAAGGCATCATCAACATTGGTTATAGACCACAAAAACCACCCGTTTCGGTCAATACAGATACAGGTGCAGAAGCCTTACTATTATATATACGATGGCAATGTCCCTGTTATTTACAGAGGTGAGCTTGGAAAACAAAATGCTAAAACGATCAGCTATAAGGATGCGTACTTCAACCAGATCATTCCTTTGGATTCTGCACGCTTCGCCATCAGGACACAAAGTAGCGAAACACAAAACCGTGTACTGGGCATTCTGGATCTTCAGAAAGACCCAAAAGTGAAGCTGTATCCCCGTTTATTGGAAAAGCAAAAGGACGGGGTCTTCGACTCAGATGGTAAGATGGTTCGGGACCCTGTAACTGGTAAAATCTTGTATACCTATTTCTATCGCAACCAGTTCATAGAAATGGACAGCGAACTCAATATAGAAAGAAAGCTTCATACGATTGATACCGTTACCAGGGCACAAATACAAGTAACGCAACTGAAAGACGGACAGCACAAAATGAGCGCACCGCCCTTAACAGTGAATAAAAATATGGTTGCATATCGCAAGCTCTTGTTTAATGAATCTAATCTAATGGGAAAACATGAATCCCGAAAAGCCTGGAAACAAGCAGCCATTGTAGATGTGTACCGTACCGACCGGCAGGAATATGTGGGAAGTTTTTATGTCTTCAACCGCGGGAAGGATAAGATGTCCCATATGCTGGTTACCGATAGGTATTTCTATATCCTTATCGGAAATGAAATGGTCAGGTATCGGTTATATCCGTCCCTTACCCGGCATTTCAGCACAGGGAAAGCCGAAAACCTGTAAAAGAGTAGGCATAACATCAAAATCTTTTTATATGAAAAAGTTTATTTTGCCTGTCGTAGTTTTCTTAACAGGCGCAGGAGGTGCATTTGCATCCACCGTATCTAAAACCGCAGATTCAACAATGGTACCTGGCCACAGGTTTGACCCATCTGCATCAGAAGTGAAATGTATCGAAGTTGCCCAGTGCAGCACCATCGAAGGTGCAGAATGTACCTGGAACTCCGAAGTACTGAGAGAAAAAATCAATGACACTGCGTGCGGAGTACCATTGTACCGAGTTAACTAAAAATCTGAAGGGTGTCAAAAGCACCCTTCTTTTACTTATTGCTGATCCAGGTTCCAATTTTACTATCCTTCAGGTAAAAATCAAACCAATCCATTATCTTGTAGGTTAGGTCAATCTTAGAAGTCTCTTGCCACATACCATGCCCATCATCGGGATAAAACAATGCCACAACCTGCTTTTTATTCCTTTTTAACGCATTGTAAAATGTCCTGGTTTCTTCCCAGTTTACATTTTTATCCTGCATGCCGCACCATAAAAGCATGGGCGAAGTCACCCGATTGGCACCATACAGCGGATTATTCCTAAAATAAAGTTCCTTATCCTGTGAAAAGGATTTTCCCATTCTGTACTGCCCGGATTCATACCTCCAGAATTCCGGCATATGGTAACTTTCATTAAAAGTATGATAGACATGCACGATGTCGGCATTAGCTGCTCCGGAAACATAGGCTTTGAACAAATTTGAATGGGTAGCAATAAAATTAGTCTGGTATCCTCCAAATGACTGTCCTATAAGCCCTACGTTTGAAGAATCAATAGCTTTATTCTTTAGTACCGCTTTCATAGATGCTTCAACGGATTGCAGCGCAGAAATTCCCGGGCCCTCCTTGCCGTAAGCAATATCCGGTAAAAAGACAAAATATCCCTTTTCCTGTAATAGCCTCACATTAAAGCCCAGGCTGTTTTTATAAGTTGGCCGCCAGTATTGTGAGCTTAGGTGGTGCTGACTCTCATAAATATGTACCACCATCGAATAGATCAGCGAAGGACGGTAATCTCTTGGATAGTAAAGCAGCCCCTTTAATGGAGTATTCTCAGCCCCAATATATTTGATGACATCCATTCTTACCTTTGAGATTTTAGTATCCTGTGGATTGCTTTGATAGATCACTTTACTTTTATTATCCTTTGTGATTACGACCCGAGGCGGCATATTGTAGTTTTCCTGTATATATGCAAAGGTGCTGAAATAAGGATTGTACAGCAGGGAACTTATTCTGCCATCGCTAGGTGGAACGATATATCTTTTATTCCCATGCAATCTCTCATATCCAAACCGATTATTTATTTCATTCCGATATTCTACGATCAGTGGACTCTTATCATCGATCACCGAGCGGTAAAAGCCGTAATTGGCTAAGAGTGACTCCCTTTCTCCATCTATGAAACGGTATTGGAATCCTTTAGTCATTCTGGTTAATGGTTTAAAGCTTCCTTTCCGGATATCATAATACCAGAGAGCATCATTCCCACCAAAAACAATTCCTTTACCATCCCGGGTAAAGTAAGGTTGCCCTACTCCATTTTTTGAGATAAGGGTTATTTTCCCATCAGAAATCTGGTACAATTTCCAGCATTTATTTCCGGGGTAGAGAAGATACTCTCCTTTTGCCGAGGTGTATAATTCAGTCCCTACAGTATCTATTTTTGCGGACGTACTACTGATTCTGTCATATACAGAAATCAGCAAAGAAGGTGTTTTTTCGGTATAATCTTTAAGCTCACCGGGGTTAAAAGCCAGGAAATACCGCTGGTTATATAAGGGAATGATTTTTTGAGATCCATTGCTATCATTCAGATTTTCAAGCTTTCTGCTTTCAGGTTCCCAGAAATACTGCTTTTCCTGGAATTGCGGTAAAAATTTCTCTTCAAGATTTGTATCATCACCGTACCAGACCTCGGGTGAAGGGTTCTTCGTTTCAGTCTTATTGTTGATGGTGCTTATGAAAAATTGTTTTCCCTGCCCAATGCTTTTTACCGTAGCGTGATGAAACAACAGGCTTTCGTCCAATGGATAACTCTTAAAATCATTCAGATCTGTGCAGACTATTTTCATGTACCCGGTGGGGTCTTTTTCGAAGCTGATCAGACTTTTTGTATCTGAAACAACATGCAAACCTTCAATGGGCCTGTTAGTTTGATACAGCAACTGTTTCACAAAACCGGATAATCTGAAAACACTATACCATTTATCTTTTTTATTCTCACTTGCTTTTTCCTGTACTGTATAGAGATCGGAATTATCTTCCATTACATAAGCTGTAACATCTTCCAAGACCCGTAAAAGGTTTCCTTCCGCTGAAAACCATGACAGGGAATTCTTTTGTGAGGTATCAGACCATAACAAAAATTCTCTTCCGTTTTTAAGAGATTCTATTTTTTTTATTTGAGTAAAAACTGTACCATTGACAAAAATATTACTTTCGCTATCTTTCTCATGCACTTTTCCTTTCTTTTGTTCTCTTAAGCTCAGGTATTCCGCATTTCCATCTTTATCCAACAGCAATATTCTGTTATTGACGAGAAACTGTAAATCAGAAATATGGGTTCTTTTAAGGGCAATGGATTCGGGGACATCTGTTCTTAAGATTATGAGCGTGTCTTCCCCGCTGTCCATCACTTTTTTTACTGCCACCCATTTTCCGTCCGCTGACATTTTGAGCAGCTGGATTTCATGGGATTCTGAGGTCAGCTTTTGGAGAAGATTGATATCTTTTACTTTGAGGTCCTGTGCTGAGAATAGAGGCAACGGTACAGGCAGCCACTTCAGCACATAAAGTAAAAGCAGCGTCATAAGAATCATGAGCAAGCGACAGACTGTTTTCATTAGTATCCCGGGTTTTGCGGATTAAGGTTAGCATTCAGCAGCAGCTCTTTTTGAGGCAGTGGCCATGCCGTATGATAGCTTTTCCAGTTAGGCTTTATAGTAACCAAATCCCCAAGGCGGTCAAACCGTTTTAAGGTCATGAACCTTTGTCCCATTTCTGCAAAAAACTCTCTTCTGATCTCCAGCAGCAGTTCCTGAAGAAAAGCATCTTTTGTCCAGCTTCCCGTTAGCGGTGGACTGCCGGCTCTTTGCCTGATGGCATTGAGATAAGGCAGTGCTTCCGTTACCTTGTTTTGCCGGGCTAAAGCTTCTGCAATAATTAGGTATGCTTCCTCTATCCTGAAAATAATGGAATACTCATCGGTGTTTCCTGAAAGGTTTTTATACTTTGCCGCACGGTACCAGGTGTTCTGTGAAACGGTAACAGAAGTCATCCATGCCTGTCTTCTCAGATCAGCAGGGGCAAAAATATTAATCAGGTTTGTACTAAGGGCATAGGCATTGGGGGCGGCCCCTGAAAAGTAATACAGGGAAGCCTCTTTGGTAGAATCACCGGAATTCAACGGTTTTAGCTGCCAGAGAATATGTTTACCTCCCTTTTTGAAGACCTTGGTAATATCCTGTTCCAGCTGGTAAAGGGAACTTTGAATGATATTTCCTGTTAATTGTTCTGCCTGGGGCCATTTCTGCTGAAGAATATATACTTTAGCCAGTAACAGCTCCGCCACCTTTTTATTGGGATAAATCCGCTCGGTATTGCGGTAGGTATCCGAAAGTAAGCTGACGGCAAGACTCAGATCAGCCTCTAATTTCTGCAATAAGGCTTCCTTAGTCAGCTTTGATAAATGGCTGTTGATTTGATAGTCTGTTGTTTCCGTATATGGAATCTCCTGATAAACCTGCTGTAAATAAAAGTAGATAAGGCTTCTCACTAAAAGCGCTTCCCCTTTAATCCTGTTTTTATCTTCCGTCCCCAGAGATACAGAGCCATTTACACCCACGATAATGGAATTGGCAGCGTAAATTTGCTGATACGCTGTATTCCATGTTTTTTCAATCATCGGGTTGGTAGGAATCTGTTGGTTCTGGTAGAGTTCCAGTGCTCCGCTATTGTTATTAACATAATAGCAGTCCAGATCATCCGTATAGGTTCCCAGCACAGCCCCCATGCCATCGCTTCCACCTGAAATAACAGATGAATTCAAAAGTCCTGAATATAAACCTGACAGGGCGGCATTGGCACTTTGCAGGTCTTCAAATACCTGATGGGTCCCGATCTGGTTATCCGGGTCATCGACTTCCACCAGCTTGTCGCACGAAATTGTGATGAGCAAAAGGAAAATAAAAAAGAAAGGTATTTTTACTGCTACAAAAGCCATTGGGAGCATATTTCTATCATTTACATTTAATTCAATTATAGGTGTAGTCCTGAGATTGATATTATATTTTTTCATTTTCTTAGTTTTTAAAAGTTAAGCTGGATTCCAAAAGAATAGGTTTTGAGAGGGGGTAAGAAACCGGTAAGGACAAATTCAGGGTCGAGCCCGAAATACTTAGTCCATGTCAGCAGGTTTTGACCCTGGAAATAAATCATGGCATCTTTTACAATCCCGTTTTCAGGCTTAAGCCTGTAGCTTAGCTGAATATTTTTCAAGCGGATGAATGAAGCATCACCAATAGCTGCCGTACTGGTCTTAAAGAAGGTTTGCAGAGCGGTTTTCTGGGTGTCAGCCCCTGAAGTATAGGGCATATAGCTCCCGTTCGGATTCGCCTGAGACCATACATTGAGCAGCTCTACAGGCTGATTGTTCATCGTTCCCGGAGTAGGCATATAGTTGTGGTAATTCCAGTTCCTTTGCTTAACAAATTGTAATAAAAAAGAGAATGTCCAGTTCTTATACTGGAGCTGGTTCTGTAACCCTCCAAAATACCGGACCCCTATTCTTTCGACCACCTGGTTATCATCCGGAGAAGTGATTTTCCCGTCACCGTTAAAATCTTTAAACCGGTAGAGCCCTGTACCCGGGTCTATCCCTTCATACTGATATACTTTGACAATAGAGACAGGATATCCTATGACATATTGATTGGCATAGGTTGAACCTTGCAGCCCCGGAAAAGAAACAAGCTTGCTGGTCGGAACGCTGATATTAAAGCTGGTATTCCATTTGAAATGAGAAGTTCTTACCGGAAAAGCACTAAGGTCAAATTCAAATCCCTTGTTTTCAACCGTTGCCGGAAGATTGGCCTGAATGGAGCTGAAACCTGTCGTTCCCGGCAGGGGAACCCCTACCAGCTGGTTGGAAGAGCGGTTCCTGTACCATGCTGCCAAAAGGTTGATACGGTCTTTCAGGAAGCCTAATTCTACAGCAGCTTCAAGCTTTACCGTTTTCTCCCAACTGAAAAGCGGGTTGTACAACCGTGAAGGGTTCAGGACGGTAATCCCGCCATAGCCTGTCCCGGAAACGGTATAAGTATCTAAATATTGATAATCGCCGATCTTATCACTTCCTGTAGTCCCGATGCTGCTCCTGAGCTTTCCGAAGCTCAGCCATTGAGCTTCTTTAAGAAAACGTTCGTTAGAGAACAGCCATGCTGCTCCTACAGCCCCAAAATTAGCAAAACGCTTTTGCGGTCCAAACCTGCTGGAGCCATCCCTTCTTCCGGTGATATTGAGAATATACCTGTGTTTATATTGATAGTTGATGCGACCGAATAAAGCGGCATATCTGTACTCATTGCCTGCTTCGGTAATAATTTTGGTTTTTGCGGCGCCGATATTGTGGATCAGGGCATTGCTTTCAAACCCATATCCCTGGTTCTGGGACTGGTAGCCTGAATCCTGCTGGAAGGTTCCTCCTGCAAGCACATCGACCTGATGGTCTCCAAAGGTATGCTTCCAGCCAAGTTGCGGCTCAATAATATACGAGAAATATTGGCGCCTGTTTCTTAAGGCTGAAGAAGTAGCGCTGGTTAAGCCATAGGATGGATTGTACATCGTATGGGGTAGTAATGAATATTCTTCAAATGCCCTGTAGTTGATTCCCCCATTGAGTTTAACCGATATTCCTCGGTATACCTCATAGCTCATATTGACATTGGAGGTGAACTGCTTGCTGTCGTTAGAGTATGTGCTTACAAAGGGTGCAATGGGATTATCAAAGGTGTTGTTTTCCCAGTTGATACTGCCATTAGGTGTATATAATGCCGGGGCATTCGGGCTCAGGAATATTGATTTGTTGGTGATCTCCTGGTTCAGCATATTATTAGTCTGGAAGGAAATCAGGTTGGATAGGTTAGCGGTAAATTTCCGGTCTTTGGACTGGTGGGAAATACTGCTGGTGATATTATTTGTCTTGTAACGGAAAGAAGCAGGAAACACGGTGGTCTGCTCATTGTGGCTGCCACTTACTAAGAAAGAAGTCCCTTCATTTCCGCCACTGACAGAAACCTGCGTGCTTATCGTTTCAGCGGTGTTTCCAATGAGTACCTTTTGCCAGTCAGTATACCGTGACTGATTCCAGGCTCCATTGATATCATAGGCGGTGGCTGGAAAAGTGGTAATCCCGTCGTTAGCATAAGCCTGTTTACGCATGCGGATATATTCCTCCGTATTCATCATCTTCATTTTGGATGCAGCCCGGCTTAAGGCATAGCTGGTATTGATGCTAAGCTGTGTTTTTCCTTTCTTTCCTTTTTTAGTAGTAATCAGGATCACCCCATTCGCTCCCCGGGAACCGTAAATAGCCGTAGCATCGGCGTCTTTCAGGATTTCGATATTTTCGATATCATTGGGATTGATGCTATTTAACGGGCTGATGGAAGAATAGGGCATAATGCTATTGGAATAACGAGACGGGTTTTCCGAGCTGATCACGACTCCATCAACAATATACATCGCGTTATTACCCTCCCTTCTAAGGCTGTTTTTGCCCCGGATCTGTATATCAAAGCCACCACCAGGGACTCCGGAATTCTGGGTGATATTGACACCGGAGACTCTGCCCTGCACAGCGGAAAGTACATTAGTTACAGGCTGGTTTTCGATATCTTTTGCCGATACTTTTGCTATGCTTCCAGTGCGCTCCTTATCTTTGACTTTATAATAACCTGCATTAAGCACTACTTCTTCAATGCTACTTACTTTTTCTGAAGATGGCTTATTTGAAGGAGATAAAGTGTCAGTCTTTTTCCTGAGTACAGTAGCTTCGGTGGTATTGTTTCTGGAAATCGTATCTGAATTTTTCCACTCCTGTGCATGAAAAGAGGCGCCTGCTACCGTCAGCATAAGGGCAAAAGAGATGCCTCCTATGCTGGTATAGGATTTTTTCATAAATTTGTTGGGTTTAATAAACTTATTATAACTAACTGCTCTTTCCTGCCAAGCGGCCAACTTTAAAGGAAAGGGCTTTTTTATTTCTTACAGTACAAGATGTACCAGCCTTACGTATCATTATAATAGGTGCTACCTGTTTTCATTTTATGGTCTTTTATGGTTACATTGTGTTTTTAAATATTGTCTAGGAGGAAGTTTTGTGATCTCCCAAAACCTCCAGCCTAAACACATCATAAAAAATTAATATGAATGAAATTTCTCTTTTTTAGCTTTTAAGCCCTCAATGGATGTATCGCCATTGTGTCCAACCTAATCTTATA
The DNA here is from genome assembly GCF_014204415.1 of Chryseobacterium defluvii. Taxonomy (GTDB): domain Bacteria; phylum Bacteroidota; class Bacteroidia; order Flavobacteriales; family Weeksellaceae; genus Chryseobacterium; species Chryseobacterium defluvii_A. The sequence goes on from NZ_JACHLE010000003.1 coordinate 174,357, forward strand.
CTTTATAGTAAAAGCAGCTTAGAGAAACATAGAGAAGGCTGACAGTAATGGAAATAAAACGGCGTGGAGCTCTACATTATCCGCAATAGGGGTACTGGCATACCTTGCACACAGATAAAGAGAGCCCACGCCTAGGTCGTGAGCCTTCTACTTATCCTCTTGTGTGCTTAAAACTGCCAGTTTTCTATTACAAGATTCTAAGCGAATGCTTCTATTATTATCAATCGTTGAAGTTTCGCAAAATTACATTTATGTAACTTATTTCACAAATATAATAAAAATATTTTATTCGATACAAATTTGTATCGAATAAAATTTGAAAATATTCCAACTTTTACTAAATGCAAGAATATAGTAACGAGGAACTTGACGCATTAGCACTACAAATTGGGTGCATAGTGAGGGTAGAAAGATTAAGAAAAAAACTTTCTCAGGAAGAGTTAGGTTTATTGATAAGTTCAAATAAGACGACTATTGGAAGACTTGAAAGATATGAAAATTCTACAAGTTGGAAAATTTTGTTTAAAGTTTGTCAATCATTGAAAATCGAATATAATCCATTGTTTGTACTACAACCATTGGAAATCATCTTGTCAATAATCAAAGACGCCTACAGTCTCGAAGAAAAACTAACTGCTGAAAAAGAACAATTCTATGTAAATTTAGAAATTGAAGCAAAAGAAAGATTTAAAAAAATTAAACGATAACATAGGCTAAAAAAGACATTATCATCTCGCTTCGTGAAAGTGCCAGTTTCTGTCCGAGATTCTAAGCAATAGCTATTAAATGTAAATATCTTTTTCTTGGCATCAAAATTTCGATAAAAATATCCGTCATAATCTTCAAAACTCTTTATAATATCTCTTCAATAAATAAAGCCGCCTCAATACGAAAATTGAAGCGGCTTTATTTATTACCGATTGAATAATAATTATTTACTGGAAAACCTATCTTCGTCAGGATACCAAAAGAGATCTGAACTAGGTGCCATAGTTCCATTTTCATAGGCTTTTATCTCATTTTCTAATATGCCTGCAGTACCAAAACCAACTACTCTCCCTGTTCTGTTCTCTACTAAAAAGGGACCTGCACCTACCAAAGTTTTATTAAAATTTCCTGTTAAAATAGTTTCTTTAGAATTAAAGGAATAAATGTTACCATAAGGTTTTTTAATAATATCATCATATAACATTGGCTCAATATTTTCGTCTACTATTCTTCTTATAAAACGTTCTGCTATTGCTAGCATTTGTTTTTCTGTTAACATAAAATCAATTTTTAAATTATTACTTACTTTCTTTTGAATATTTAAACTCTCTATAAAGCAATCATACTCTATTATTTGACCATCAAATCGTATGAAAATAACAAAACAGCAGGAATTTCCTGCTGTTTTATTGAAGAATTAAAATTCGTATTATTTATAATCAAACCTATCTTCATCCGGGTACCAATAAGTGTCTAAAGCTGTAACTAATGTTCCGTTTTCATAGGCTTTTAGATAATCTTCTAATCTACCAGCAGTACCAAAACCAACTACCCTCCCTGTTCTGTTCTCCACTAAAAAGGGACCTGCACCTACCAAAGTTTTATTAAAATTTCCTGTTAAAATAGTTTCTTTAGAATTAAAGGAATAAATGTTGCCATAAGGTTTTTTAATAATATCATCATATAACATTGGTTCAATATTTTCGTCTACTATTCTTCTTATAAAGCGTTCTGCTATTGCTAGCATTTGTTTTTCTGTTAACATAAAATCAATTTTTAAATTATTACTTTCTTACTTTTGTGTATTTAAATTCTAAATAACCTCTTTGAAGATAGTTACGAGCTTTACTGCTACTTGCATCATAAATTACATATTCGCCCGTTTGACCATCAAATAAATGTAATTCTCCATCCTTTTTCATCCCTACAAAAAAATGACCATTGGTGGATTCTCCAAAAGTTCCTTTTATGCGAACCTTCTCTTTAATACCATACACTACAACGATGTCTCCTTCAGCCATTAATTGTTTCATTCTTGGAATTGTTGAAGGCTGGAAACTTCCTCCTCCGCATTTTGCAGCTACTACTTCTATGTCTTGCATTCTTGAAGGTTCAGCCAATCGTAATTTCCCTGTTCTCAAAAACTCAACTACAACTTCTGCGGTATTACCACAATTTTCGTAACCTACTTGTTTCACAGCATCACCTACCGATTTATGGTTAAAATAAGGCATCGCCTCTTTTATATGATCAAAAGGTTTTGCAGTTATTTTTGAGAATTGTTTTAACCCTTCTTCAAATGCTCTTACCTCCTTCTTAACTGTTGTTGCTACTATAGATTCACCATATGCACCTCCTTCATGCTTCAGTTCCTCTAAAACTTCGCCCAATCGCTTTTGGTTCTTCTTCAGATTTCTATAAAATTCTAAAACCTTTTTATCGTTAGGTGTACCCTGTATCAGCTTTTCACCTTTATATACTAAAGCATATTCTTTCTCTCCAATCTCTACTAAGATAGCACCTTTTTCATACAACGGTAAAAAGCTATCATACTTTCCAAAAGCAAAAGCCTGTTTTTACACAGGCTTTGTTTAATTTACTATTTACTTTTTAAACATTTATCGTAAACTTCTAAATAGCTTAAAATAGCTTTGGCAACAGTTTCATAGGTACCATCAAAAGGAATAGGAACATAGTCATCATATCCCAATTCTTCATACCATATTTCTTCGTCTTCCTCACGAGTTGATACTTTTTCAATAACTTCTGTTTTTCCTACAATAGCTGTGTTTGCACCTTTGAAAAGAGCCCAGTTGGTTAAACCTGCCGGTTTACATTCTTCTAATATTCTTCTAATATTAGTGTTAATTACACTTAATAAAAAAACTTTTTCGTTTATATTCTCTTTTACAATTCCATTTCCACTTTCTGGGATTGTAAAACCCATTGGCAATAGATAATATCCATCAAAATTGGGATCTATTTTATTTACAGTCTCTACCGAGTGTCCCAAAATATTGTTTAAACCTTGAATAAATTTATCTAAATTATCTACTCCTACGGGTTCAATATTTTCTATTTTTAATAACTTTACTAGTATCATATTCTTTATTTTACATATTTAACTTTTACTTCGATATTGTAATCTATATATAGTTTACTCTCCCAAGATAATCCATACTCTTTCATAAATGCTTCATAAGAACCATTAAATTTTGGATTAAGTGAAAAATTCCCTGTTTTTAACTGCTTTACCGTTTGATATATTCCTTTACCTGTAATTCTGCCACTCATAACCTCATAGCCAACCTGTGTCATTACTGTTTTCATGTATTCATTGCTTGGCGCGGCTAAAATATCTACCGAATCAAAATTGCGAATAATTTTTCCTCTAGTTGCCCAAATAGATATAACACAAAAGCCTATTTTTACATAGGCTTTGTTTAATTTACTATTTATTCTTCAAATATTTATCGTAAGCTTCTAAATAACTTAAAATAGATTTGGCAACAGTTTCATAAGTGCCATCTTTCAGGAAAGGAATGTATTGGTCATAACCTAAATCTTCATACCATATATTGTCACCTTCCTCAAGAGTTGATACTTTTTCAATCACTTCTTTTTTACCTATTATCGATGTTCCCGCTCTAAAAAAAAGTGCCCAATTCGTTAACCCAGCTGGCTTGCATTCTTCTAATATTCTTGGAATATTGGAATTAATAACACTTAACAAAAAAACTTTTTCATTAATATTTTCTTTCACAACTCCATTTCCACTTTCTGGGATTGTAAAACCCATTGGCAATAGATAATATCCATCAAATTTGGAATCTATTTTGTTTACAGTCTCTACCAAGTATCCCAGAACATTGTTTAACCCTTGAATAAATTTATCCAAATTATCTACTCCTACGGGTTCAATATTTTCTATTTTTAATAATTTTATTGGTATCATAATTTTCTATTTTACTTTTACTTCAATATTGAAATTCATATAAAGTAAAAAGCCTACATAAAAGTAGGCTTCGTTTACTATTTATTTTTCAACCATTTATCGTAAATTTCTAAATAACTTAAAATAGCTTTAGCAACAGTTTCATAGGTATCATCATAGGGAATTGGAACATATTGATCATACCCTAATTCTTCATACCATATATCATCGTCTTGCTCACGAGTATATACTTTCTCTATTACTTCAGTTTTTCCTACTATCGCAGTACTTACATTTTTGAAAAGTTGCCAGTTGTTTAAGCCAGCGGGTTTACATTCTTCTAATATTCTTCTAATATTAGTATTAATTACACTTAACAAAAAAACTTTTTCATTAATATTTTCTTTCACGACTCCATTTCCACTTTCCGGAATTGTAAAACCCATTGGCAATAAATAATATCCATCGAAATCGGATTCTATTTTATTTACAGTCTCTATGGGCTGACTTAAAACATTATTTAAACCATGAATAAATTTATTCAAATTGTCTACTCCTACTGGTTCAACATTTTCTATTTTTAATAATTTTATTGGTATCATAATTTTCTATTTTACATATTTAACTTTTACTTCGATATTGTAATCTATATATAGTTTACTGTCCCAAGATAATCCGTACTCTTTCATAAATGCTTCATAAGAACCATTAAATTTTGGATTAAGTGAAAATTTTCCTGTTTTTAACTGCTTTACCGTTTGATATATTCCTTTACCTGTAATTCTGCCACTCATTGCCTCATAGCCAGCCTGTGTCATTACTGTTTTCATGTATTCATTACTTGGCGCGGCTAAAATATCTACCGAATCAAAATTGCGAATAATTTTTCCGCCAGTTACCTGATGGATAAAAGCTGCGGTATCCAAATTCTGTATCTGAGACATTTTTACCATTTGTATTTCCCCTTCAGCAATATTCAATAATTTCATCTGCCGCAAGGTAAAATAAGCCTGAGTAGGAATTCCTTTCCCTTGTACCAATGGTACTTTTACATCTTCCACCCATTTTGGTAGATCATTTGCAAATCCATGATTAAAAGTAAATATCTTTTTCTTGGTATCAAAATTCCGATAAAAATATCCTTCATAATCTTCAAAACTAGTCACAATTCCTCTACCGTATTTAGGATCAAATTCCTCAATATCTTTAAGACTTTCAAATCCTCTTGGCTTATGGCTTACCTCAATACCATCATACAGACCATCCACATATCCCATTCTTCCATTTTCGTATTTAATGGTCTGGGAAGTTTCTTCAAGAGTATCTTCTAATTTTTTTGAGTTTTTAGAAATTTTCTTCTTCAGATTTCGGTAAAACTCTAAGAGTTTTTTATCATTAGGTGTTCCTTGTATCAGCTTTTCACCTTTATATACCAAAGCATATTCCTGTTCTCCAATTTCTACTATTACAGCTCCTTTTTCGTATAGTGGTAAAACGTTATCATATTTTCCAAAAGCAAAAGCTGTGGCTTTAGAGATTTTATCACTATTGTATGCTAAAATCTTCAGGCTTATTTCTGTATTGGGTTTCAGGGTGTTCTCCCTTTACAGAAGACTTCCAAAAAACAAAAACCGCTCAAGAAATTGAGCGGCTCGTTTTTAGGTTTCTTCTACTCCTTTAGAATTATTTATAATCAAACCGATCCTCATCAGGATACCAATAAGTATCTAAAGCTGTAGATAATGTGCCATTTTCATAGGCTTTTAGTTGCCTTTCTAATATTCCCGCAGTACCAAAAGTAACCACTCTTCCTGTTTTTTTTTCTACTAAAAAAGGCCCCCCCCCATTAAAGATTTATTAAAATCACCAGTTAAAATATACTCTTTAGAATTAAAAGAATAAATATTCCCATATGGTTTTTTAATAATATCATTATATAACATTGGCTCAATATGTTTACTTACTATTCTTCTGATAAAACGCTCTGCTATTACCTGCATTTCTTGATCTGTTAACATAAAATCAATTTTTAAATTATTACTTACTTTCTTTTGAATATTTAAACTCTCTATAAAGCAATCATACTCTATTATTTGACCATCAAATCATATGAAAATAACAAAACAGCAAGAAATTCCTGCTGTTTTGTTGAAGAATTAAATTCGTATTATTTATAATCAAACCTATCCTCATCTGGGTACCAATAGGTATTTAAAGCAGTAACTAATGTTCCATTTTCATAGGCTTTTAGATAATCTTCTAATCTACCTGCGGTACCAAAACCAACTACCCTCCCTGTTTTTTTTTCTACTAAAAAAGAGGCATTGCCTACTAATGTTTTATTAAAATTTCCCGTTAAAAGAAATTCTTTAGACTGATAATCATAAATATTTCCATAAGGTTTTTTAATAATCCTTTCTGTTAATATTACTACTTCAATATCCGCCCCCCCAAATTTTTCTGCTCTACTTTTTAAATAGCGTTCTGCTATACTTAGCATTTCTTGATCTGTTAACATAAAATCAATTTTTAAATTATTACTTTCTTACTTTTGTATATTTAAACTCTAGATAATTTCTTTGAAGAAAGTTACGAGCTTTACTACTAGTCACATCATAAATTACGTATTCGCCCGTTTGACCGTCAAATAAATGCAATTCTCCACCCTTTTTCATTCCCACAAAAAAATGACCTTTAGTGGATTCTTCAATTGTTCCTTTTATGCGAACCTTCTCTTTAATACCATATACTACCACGATGTCTCCTTCTGCCATTAATTGTTTCATTCTTGGAATGGTTGAAGGTTGAAAACTTCCTCCCCCACACTTTGCCGCTACTACTTCTATGTCTTGATATCCTGATGGTTCAGCTAATCTTAGTTTCCCTGTTTTCAAAAACTCAACTACAACTTCTGCGGTATTACCACAATTTTCGTAATCTACTTGTTTCACAGCATTACCTACCGATTTATGGTTAAAATAAGGCATCGCCTCTTTTATATGATCAAAAGGTTTTGCAGTTATTTTTGAGAATTGTTTTAACCCTTCTTCAAATGCTTTTACCTCCTTCTTAACTGTCGTAGCTACTATTGATTCACCATATGCACCTCCTTCATGTTTCAGTTCTTCTAAAACTTCGCCCAACCGCTTTTGGTTCTTCTTCAGATTTTGGTAAAACTCTAAAACCTTTTTATCGTTAGGTGTACCCTGTATCAGCTTTTCACCTTTATATACTAAAGCATATTCTTTCTCTCCAATCTCTACTAAGATAGCACCTTTTTCATACAACGGTAAAAAGCTATCATACTTTCCAAAAGCAAAAGCTGTGGCTTTAGAGATTTTATCACTGTTGTAGGCTAAAATCTTCACGCTTATTTCCGTACTGGGTTTCAGCGTGTTCCCTGCAAAGGTAAGAATTTCTCTTTCCAACAGGATTTTACCCAGACTTTTTTCATAAGCCTGCAAGAGAGGGCTTCCACTTTTCAGTGCTTCTAAATAGCAAAATACGCTTTTGGCAAAAACCTGCTCTACCATTGCTGCCGATGCTAAGGTCAAGCCTCCGACCAAATATACCTTATTCCAAGTGTCCAGAAATTCTTTCCCTCCGGGACTCTGCTCAATGTCTTCTCTGTTAGCTGTAATACCAATATCTGCCAAAGCAAGACCAATTCCAATGGCTTCAGCTGCAATTCCTATGGCTCCTCCAGCTGGGAAAAAGACGACTCCCAACACAATAGCAAGTACATCAAATCCTATACGTATAGCATCAGCTCTTAATTGCTGGTCTCTTTCTTCTGCGAAAGCTTTAATGGTCATAGCAGATACAAACGGAAAAGGAGCCTCTTTAATATCTGCATACTTGATACGGACGATATCCATAGGATGATACAGGTTTCCTTCTTCAGTTTCTTCAAGATAATAGGATGTTACTTCTTCTGAACTTCCAGGACTTCCAGGGACTATTCCGGGAGTGTAAACGGTTTTTCCTTCTGCTTTCTTTTTCATTTGCTGTAGAAAGAACTCATTATCTTTTTCACCCTGAAAAACACTTCCCGAAGAGACAGCATAATCATTTCCTATGGTAAATTCCTCATCAAGAATTCTTAATCCATTGAAAGCATTATCAATACAAAGAGCCGTAATAAAATTGGCAAACAGGGTTTTGTTGCTCCATTCCTTACCATCCAGTACAGAAGTTTTATTCATATTGCCAAAAATGCGCTTTACCATCGCCTGATCATTTTTGAAGCTTTCAAAAAGAAATGAACTGCTTCGAAAAATTTTCAACAGGTTGAGCAGTGCCCCACTGGAATCTGTTGTCCAGCTAAGGGCTCCCTGATCATCATATTTTACCAGTTTTTCCAAGTGCCCCCAAAGATGTAATTGGGCAGAACTTACAGATTTTACTTTTCCTGTCTTTTTATCCTTAGTAAGGACCGCTTCATTATCAAATTTTCCTTCCAGTTTAGAAAGTAAGCCTTCTATTACGAAATCAGGTATATTTTCATACAGAAACTTTAAAGCGGAAGGATCCTGGGTTTCTTTTACTTTTTCTGTAAAAAGTGTGATAATTTCGTTTTTTGCATCATTCCTCAGCTTAAGTTTTTCAGATAAAGCTACGTATCCATTGCCATCTGATGTACTTATAATAACAGCGTTGTATTTTTTCTCAAGTTCATATTCGCCTGTGGCCTGATTAAAAACTCTTTTGTCTAAATAATCAGTATACACAAACTTCAGTTCAAATAAGATCTCTTCTTTTTCAGGACTCAGATAAAATCGGCTTCCATAATCTTTCAAACTTATAAAGCAGGCCCTATCATTAAGCTCTACTGATAACAATGCTGCTTTTTTTTCATTTCCTCTGGTATATTCAAAATATTTTGGTGGAGCGTAAGTAGTGGTTATGGGAACCATAGTTGAGGGGCTGCTTCCTAAATCGACCGTAGGATTATCCAAAGCATAATTTTGATAATAGAAAAAGAATTTTTCATTTGTCTGATCATCTAAATCATTCAAAAGATCATTCAATTTCATATTTTCAGCATAAAAATTACCGTTGGTTGCTACACATTTGTCATCAGCTTCACCATTTCCAAATTTTTTATCATATGAAATTTCTTCAAAAGATCGGACATCGTTCACTCCTCCAAAAGGATTTTTATTTTCCGTAAAACCTTTGGTTACTTCTTCGAAAGAAAGTATTTTGTACTGGGATAAATCTCCGAATTCGTCATCAAATTTTTCCATTTTCTTTGTTTTTATTCATTAAACATTCGAGTTCATTGACAGGATAGATTTGTTTGATCGTCATATTTCCTGTAAACTTTTGGACTTGATGTTCATCCAACACCAAAAGATCCAGATGATAGTTTTCATCCACCAAAACCGCAGCATTTTTCAGCTTACATCTTGCCTGCACCAATATATCCCAGTCTTTTCCTTCCAACTCATTCCAACGCTCCAGAGCAAGCCTTCCCCTGCTTCCGAAAAGCATGATCTTTTCTACAGCAGTTATTTCATTAATCTTGTCTTTAAGACGTGAGAGGATATAAGGCAGCACTTTATCGTGCTGCCAAATAGCCTTAGGTTTAACCTGACTCATCTTTACAGTTTTAAATTAACTTATAGAACTAACTAAGAATTTGCTTAGAGGAACCTTATCTGCATACTCAGCATTAGGAATACTCAGACCGTTTTTATCTAAGATCCTTCCGCTCGCAGAATTTCCAAGTTCCGGAGTGATCATTTTCAGATAGGTTTCCCCGTCTGTGGTGAACTTTAAGGTATCAGAATCTTCTGTCCTATCCGGTTTTATGAACGTAAATGTCTTAATCTTACTGACATTGATCTTGAATGTAATTCCATCTTCGTTTGTCGGATACGCTTCAACTCCTTCTATAGCAGAAATCTCATCAGCTAAAGCCTCATATAATTTAATAAGAGAATCTGTTGCACTCCATGAAGCATTTCTGTCTATAGTAATGGTATTGCCCATACATTCATATATCCTTGGAAATAGTTGTGCAGTATCCATATGTCCAATAGTTGGATAATATAACCTGTTATCTAAGTTACTAAAGGTAATTTCGATCCATTTATCAGAGGTTTGCCCGATCTGGTTATTGTTTAATTCAAAATTGCTGTTACACATTTCTCCTAAATTATCATCAAACTTTACCCCCGGCTCACAGTTACAAGGCAATGCCTTTTCTACTTTTAAGCCAATGGAATCTGCCTGAAGAATTGTTAAGGATGTAGGAATTTTCTCTCTCCACGGCTCACCTTCTTTGGTGGCTTTTGGCGAACGCAATTCATCCACGATAGATAAGAACAACGGATCATCAATTACCGGAACTTCTCCACCATTCCAGATCTGTCCTGTTGCCTGGAAATGTCTTACCGCCTCTTCAAACCCGGGTCTTACGATAACGATCACTCTTGCCATTCCAGACTGCATAAATGCTCTGAATGTAGGATCGTTATCATCAAACTGATACAGATCGGCCCAAGATTTTCTTTCTCCCCAATAATATGGGTAAAAATAATAGCTCATAATCTCCCACTCAAATGCCTGTTCCATAAATTTGATAAACGCAGCATATTTATCTAATTCCTCATTTACTTTAATATCTGTATTATCAAATGCTTCTGTAGAAGAATTATCATTGGTATAATATCTCTTTTTACCAAAAGTGAGTAGTGCATTTGGATTTTGATCCAGCATGTAAGAGATACAATTTCTTCTTAAAATGGTATTTTCTATTTTTCTGTAGAAGCCAGGATTTGATCCTTTAATCTGAACACCTATCGCTTTTGCATCTGCTAAGGCCGCTTCATATTTCGCAAGCTCTATTTCATACGCTTCCATAATTTTGTTGAATGTTTTTTGCAGCCATCCGTTTTTATATTCTTCCTGCAATACACATTTAATGCTCACTGTAGCATGGAAGAAGTGTGCATTGGTCGTAGCAATAGAAATTGGTACTTCTCTTACAAATTGTAAGAATCCACTAGCACTGTTATCTCCTCCTACAAGCAAGGAATCCCCATTTCCCCAACCATTATAGCCGGCAAAAGAAGTCGCTCTCTTTACCACATAAGACTCCGTGATATAATGTTCCGGAATGGCAATTAGATCCGATTTTGAAGATGCCTGTTTTGATTCCGTAGAAGAGTAATTAATTGCTTTTCCTACATACACTACGGATTCCAGTTTTTCATCTACTTCTACGTTATAATGTCCAAGCCAGTATTTCAATTTTGTTGAATCGGTAAGGGCACTCCAGTCCTTGATCTGCATCGCAGGAGATTCTCTCGGATCAATGGGTTTTACCAATTGGTTCTCTGCAGTATTCATGACCTGCATTCCCATCTTATGGATTTTAGAAGGTTCCGGAATCATGAATTCAAACATCATGCGCTTACCATAATTGTAAATCTGATTTTTCACGACTTTATCCACCCAACGGTAAACTCCCACAACATGATTGCTTCCTTTGGTATTGTCAAAACCGTGTTTGTTGTTTTCTTCATACTCTTCAAGGATCTTGTCAATACGTTCTTCTTTTACTTTGGTAATAATTCTATCCAAAGCTCTTGCTGTAACATCCTTAGCTTCTGTTACCGCTTGTCTGTTGCTTTCTTCCTTGGAGTTGTGAGTGGCATAATTGGCACCCACACTTAATCCATATGATGGTGCTCCTAATTTTCCACCACCCCAGGTAGCATTAAATCCTGTTTGTGCCGCAAAGTCTTTGGATTCCTGAAGGATCTTGGCAACTTCACTCTGCATTTCATGTCTTTCCGTGGAAGTAGTATCGGTCAGCTTTTCTTTTTCAGATTCCGTAGATCTTGTCGTTTGGGATTCACTGCGTTTCAATCGTCTTGTTGCTCTTTCCTTATATTCTCTTGCCATGATGTTTTCGATGTGGGCCACATCTCCTTCCACATAGCAATACGTACTTTGTTCAACTTTTCGATAGTCCGCTATCCCAATATTCTTCATTCCGAAACCGGATGGGATGAATACTCCTGTTGTGACTGTTGGATTTTCTGGGTTTTCCGGATTTTCTGGATCCACAGGGGTAACTTTATTCTTTAAAGTAAATGTTCCCGGACCTTCAAATTTATAGGTATTGTTTGCTGTTACATTTAAAGTGGCCTGCATGATATATACAAGTCCGTCATTAAGGGTAACTTCTCCTTCCAATACGATGATTTCATATCTATCCAGATCTGCAGTGGGAATATTCTCTGTACCACTAAATAAGGTGGTGACATTGGGAGCACCGTAGGTATAGGCCATAGAACCATTAGCTACCTGTTGGCCGCCTGCTTTTAGGGTATAATTTCCACTTACAATATGCTTGGGCTGGTTGATATCTGTAGTAATGATCATGCTGTGGGCAAGCCACGGCTGTTTCACTGTTCTTGCAAAAAAAGTAATGACCGGATTATTATTTACAGAATTACTTACAGGAACCACAACTCCCCCTACTGTTGTGGAAACCTGTGGTGAAAGGACCGTATTACTCAAAACGGTCTGCTGCAACAATTGGTCGTTCTGTTCTATGGTCTGAAAAATTTCTGCAAAAGTAGAAACTCCCTGCAATGCGGTTGCTGCATCAGAAGCTCCAAACACTCTGCTTAAGGTAGCCCCATTTTCCTGTCCTAAATTTGCTGACAATTCTTCGGACTGAATCTCCGGACGATAATCAAATTTAAAGGATGGAACTTCAGGAACAGGAACATACCTTAAGTTAGATAATCCTTCTTTATTGTCGGCTGCAATATAGATCTCTTTCTGATATTCCTGCTCTTTTACTGCATTGTCATATTCTGCCAGTATGGGTCTTACTTCTTCCTGATATCTTTCATAAGCTTCTTTATAGGCCTGTTCATATTCTTTTTGGTAAGCTTTTTGCAGTTTTTCCAAAGCTGTTGTTAAATCCTGATTTTCCTTAAGATGGATGGTCGCTTCGGCAAACTTCATACTACTTTCTGCAAACACAGCACGTGAGGTATTATTTCCACCCGGAGAGTTTGAAGATGTCACAGCTTCTGCTTTGAACAGTTCTTTTGGAAGAACTACTTTGGCTTTTATGACATCGTTATATACCTCTTCATCCGATCCGTTATACTTCCTGAGAATGTGATCCAAATGCAAATACTGTATGAGTGTTTCTTTAGCATAGAAATCTTTTTGCATGACTACCTGATAGATCAGATTATCCCAAATTTTAGAATCCATAAGGATTGCCTGATGTTGTAGTGTTTTGTAATCGTTGATTTTAGCATCAAATTCTTCTTTTGTTGCTGATGCTTTGTTTCTTGCAACCCAAACAGCCAACTCATAGAATGCCGGATCCAGTGTTTTTAAATAGTCTTCGGTTAGTATTGTTAATCCTGTAGGCTCTTCACATACCCCTCGTAAGGTTGCTCCAGCTTCTACCCTTTCATCAATGATGCCTTTTTGGGTCTGATAATCTCTGAAGATAAATCTTCTTTCTTTGTTTTTAGGGTCAGATAATTCAGCATTACGCATGGTGGCAAATCTGAATAAAGTTTGTGTTGAGTTGTTGGTTGTATTCATATTGTTTGTTGATTGATAGTTAATAATACCTTCTCCAATGAAGGATTCCCCGATGGTGAATTCGGGAGTTGTTGATGTATTGTTTGTTGACATGATGATAATATTTGTGTTTGAAAATTTGCTTTGGCGTGTTTTTATCCTATCATTTCCCCACCGATTACCTCTACGTTACCATCGAAAGATGCGTGATAATATTGAGTATTGCTTCCTAAAGTAACCTGAGTAAGCTGATTATTCCCAAAAGCAAAGGATTTGATCAGAGCAACATTTTCCGGAATTATGACACTGGTCAGCTCATTGTCTGCAAAGGCCAATTCCTCGATTGTAAGAGAAATATTAGGAAGCTCCAGCTGAGTAAGCTTATTCTTTCCAAATGCATAATAACCGATACTCTCAACACTTTCAGAGATCCTAACTTCTGATAGTTGATTATTGTAGAACGATAAACTTCCGATCTCTGAAACCCCGTGAGGAATTTCAATTCCTGATAACTGTTTGTCTTTGAAAAGCTCTGCCGGGATTTTAGATAATCCTGATGATAAGGTAACTTCTTTCAGAGGATTGTTCATGAAAGCATGCTGGCCGATTTCAGTAACGGTATTGGGAATAGAGATTCGTTCAATCTGATTGTCTAAAAAGGCATAATTTCCAATTTTGGTTAATCCTGATGATAAGGTAACTTCTCTTAAGAGATTGTTCTGAAATGCAAACTGACCGATTTCAATAACCGCAGGCGGAATAACAAGGGTTGAGAGCTGGTTATAGGCAAAAGCATAGTCCCCAATTCTAGCCACATGATCAGGTAAAGAAATTGCTGTTAATTGATTATTAGAGAATGCACCATATCCTATATAAGTGATACCAGATGGTAGATCAACAGACACTAGCCTGTTACTCGAAAAGGTAGCGTCTTCAATACCTTGTATGTTTTGAGAAATTCTTACTTCACTAAGTAAGTTAGTATTAAATGCATTGCTTCCAAGATAGGTAACACTATCCGGAATAGTAACTCTAGTCAATTTATTAACCGAAAATGCATTGCTGCCAATAGAGGTGACACTTGATGGAATGGTAAGATTTTCCAGAATGTTGTTATTAAATGCGGAATATCCAATAGAAGTCAGATTGTCAGGTAAGTCAATATTCATAAGTCGATTACTCGCAAAGGAGCTATTTCCAATAGTGATAACTGAATCCGGTATTTCTACCTCTGTTAATTTCATATCATAGGCAAAATTATCCGGAACACTTAAGGTGCCTTCTTTAATGATAAGCTTCTTGGTCAGATAGGATTTCAAGGAAGCTTTTCCATCGGCATCAATTTCTGCATAGATATGGCTCGGATTGGGAAGTCCATCTTCTAAACCACTAATCTTCTCCATAGTAATTTTCTCCTCTTTATGCCAATAGGAATCCTGCCACTGCCAAAAATCCTCCTGTACTGGCTTATCCCCATTTTCAAACAGGTTTTTTAATTCTTGCTTTGATTTCATTTTTGTGTAAATTTGTTTGGTTTTTAAAAAGTTAAGGTTTGAAGACTCTTTTTAGTAGAGCTGCTTCAGGTTTTAGCCTTATTTTTTAAGGTGGTGTCCGGCAATGGATATCCACCTTAATTTTTAATAGATGTTTTCACTCCTGTGTTTTTTAGTAATGCAAAGATCCTTCGTGAATACGACAGAACGTGTCGTATTAAAAAGGATTTAATTTTTTTAGAAATTTTATTGAAAGTATTGATATTCAATATCAAAATATTCCGCATTATACTTAGCAGATGTTTTTAATGTCATTCCGTACACATTTAAAGCTTTCTTATACAAAAGCTTGACATGACTTACAATTAGCCCGAATTATTCTTTAATTACGAAGAAAGGCAGGGGAATATGAGGTAAAAAGGGGTTAAAATTATTTTCATGGTTAGGTTTTTAGGATAATAAAAGTATAAATTCTTTTTTTGCTATGAAAACTGTATTTTGTTAATTTTTAGTTAATTAAAGGGTTAAATACCTACTTAGGATAAATGTGTAGAAACCTTCAAAATTGACCATCTTAATCCTGCGAAATTAATTTAGTATAAAAATAATATGATTTATTATCCGGCTTATGTACAAAAAGTGAGATGATATGCTCCTTCCAAAAAGTTTTGTTTCTGTTTTCAGTCCAGGTGTTCAGCCGCTTTATTCTTCCTTTATTGGAGATGGCAAAATACTCTTCAAGATCAGGAACCAGTGTCCATTTTTCACCAAGAAGATCTTTCAACGACAAATTCATACAAGCAGGCGGATTGCTTTCATCAATTGGTGGTTGCCCAAGCCTTTTCCAAAGACTTGTATTGAGTACTTTTTCCGGTTTACTTTTAGTTTCCGGGATAAAATCTTCTTTAATAGGTGTATAGCCTTTTACAAACCACCGATATTTTCCAGCAGTAGTCTTTTTATTATTGATGACAGGCAGAATATAGGTGGGATGAATTCCCAAAGTTTCACTTGTTGCATAAATACTTTCGTAGCTGGCGACAAAATCATCATCAACTGTGTATTAGCTCACTGCCTGCTGATAATTTCCCTTCTTCCCCACCTGTGTTCAGTGCATCACTCTGTATCTCATTGGCAGTTGCCCTTTCCAAATTACTAAAATGTACATTAAACCTATTTTCATCTTTAAAAGATATTCGAAATGAAAGATCGTCTATATCAAATTTTTCAACAAAATGATAATAGACCAAACGGGCTACCGACTTTCCATATACTCTTCCTTCAACACAAAGGTTACATCTCACATTATAAAAATGAGCTTTTAGGTGTTTATTAAAATATCTAAAAGCTTGTGGTTTCATAATCCTATCCAATATTTTCTGCTCTCCTCCATTGGGAGCTGAAACCCACCGCTCCAAACTTTTTATTCTACCATAATTAGAAATAGCATAATTTTCAAAATCTTCTATCAACTTCCATTCTTCATCCGAAAGATCTTCCAGCGAAAGATTGGAAAGGACTGTGTTTACATATTCATCTCCTAATTCAGTAGGTAGTTTCATAAGTCGAAAATTTCTATTGTAAATTACTTTGATATAATTCAATATCTAATTTAACGAAATTTTATAAGATCAAAGAAATCTCTCGTTTTGGCTAAGATTATACCCGTATAACTTAAAATTTTTAATTAGTGTTAATTCCCGAAACAGTACGTCTTTATTCCTGAAAAGCACCAATAACAGCTTTTATTCCAATGCCCATCCCCCTAAATTGCACCTCGGAACTGCAGTACAATTTCCGATAAAAACACATTGATTATCAATTCTGCAATGAGAATCCAATAACTTAAAATATTTTAAATTATGATTGATAATTCAATTAAAAAAAAGGTCTAAAAATAGATCTTGCTACCGCTTTTATTAACTTTAATCAATTTAGAAAAGGAAAGATCTTTTATTTTCTACTAAGAGGAAGAAGCAGGAAATCTTCCGAGAGGTTCATGTTTTCATTTGTCCTATTGACAAAGGGTAAAAAAAATAAGAAGATCAAAATTAAGGTTAATACTCCTTTTAAAATGGGAGAAGTTACTCTTATCAATGGTTTGCTTCTCATTGGCAGTAAAACTATCCAATTTGATCTATTTGTACAGGAAGATGAATCTTATTTGTTAATAAATGAGCATCTGTTTAATCTCGCTGGTGGGGAAATTATTAAGATTGAAATTTCTAAAAAGGCTCCGAAAATACAACAATACAATTTTCAAAGCTTCTTGACCATATTACTTACTCATTAGTAGAAAATAAAAATCCCAGGCTTAAATATTAGTCTGGGATTTATAAATAGTTAAATCTAATCGGAAATTTTTGAAAATCGAAATATTACAAAGGAAACATTTGAAAACGAAACCCAGCTTACATCAATATCACTGTATCTTTCCGTTATTTGTGATCGAAGTATTAATAGTCTAAGGAAATATGGTCTGGATTATTTTTTATTTTTTCAGTAAATACTATCAACAGCACGATTATATTGAAAAATCTCCTCTGCTTCTTTATCCAGATATTTTCTTGGCAAAAGTATTACCGTGGTAAAGAGATCTCTTTTTTTATCATAACTGTCAATACGCTCAAGTCTGCCCCCGTAATCGCGGTCCGCAATTGGATTAAGAGAGTATGGGAGAATAGTGTCAGTTTTGTTGATGTAAAAAATGCTGAAATTTTCTTTAGAGGCGATCTGAAAACGTTTAAATGCTTTTCTATTGTACAAAATTGTATCTGTTAAATTCCTTCTGTTTTCATAACCATAGATCGGAATATTTATCCAAACAGCTCCCGATTTTTTATTGAATAGATTTTTCCGGATGTCAGAAAGTTGTTTTTCTTTGAAAACAAGAACTTTGCCTTCCATTTTATTGCCAACATCAAAATATACTGAATCCCTGATATAATATACTCTGTCTGTAATTTCCGGCAGGTGAATATTTGGAACC
Organism: Chryseobacterium defluvii; assembly: GCF_014204415.1. Lineage (GTDB taxonomy): Bacteria > Bacteroidota > Bacteroidia > Flavobacteriales > Weeksellaceae > Chryseobacterium > Chryseobacterium defluvii_A. Next base: position 192,334 of record NZ_JACHLE010000003.1, read on the forward strand.
AGCTCAATAATATCACTATCCCAATAATTAATTTTTGAAATGATAATCTGCTGATGGTCATCCAGCCCCTTAGAAGCATTGTAGTAAATATTGGTAATTACATCAATACCTCCCTTTTCACTCCGGATTTTGCTGTCTTTATTGCAGGAAACGAAAAGGGAAAAGATTACCATTAAAAAGCAATTTTTCATAGCTGTTACATTTTACGCGAATAATTTTGCTGGTTTTTCACTTCCTTTGTCTCAGAATTATCCTTTTGAAAGGCTTGTTCATTAGAATTGACCCGCTTCATTTTGCTATCGTACAAATTGAGCATTTTGTACTGGGGATTAAGGATTGCTTTTCCTTCTGTCACTTTGTTATTCTGATCCGAGAACTTTACTGAAACAATATTTCCCTTTTCCAGTGATTTTTGGGTAATCTCTTTATGCTTTTCATCATCAAAAACCAATTTGGACTTAGCCATAATTCTTTCCACATCAATGCCATAATTTTTATTAAATACCTGGAGTTTGAAATTGCCTTTTTCATTTTTTTCTTCGCCCAGCTGAAGCTTTATAAAAGCATCTTCTTTTTCATCAGAATGCTTACTATTAATTTCTGTTTTTACCGACCTTCCTTCAAGAAGATTAATGGCTTCTTTAGCCGTAATTCTGCCATTTGCTGAAAATGTATGAGTAAGCTCCGTATTCTTTTCTTCGTTCTTAAGGGTAGCCAGAAAAGTATTAAGATAAACTTTATTGTTTGCAGAAGATTTTTGAAAATTAAGAGTAAATTCTACCTTGCTATTTTTAAAAGAAGCTTTATCTGAAGTGATTACCATAGAAAACTCTTTGACTCCTGAACCTGTCTTTTTTGCCAACTCTTTATGCATGGCAGGATCTTCACCCATTCCGAGATATTTGATTTGGTCTTTCAGGTATCCAAAGTTTGTTTTTTCTTTCTGTTTAGCCGGTGCTTCATTCTGTTGGGATTCAGTCCGTTTAGCCTCTTCATTATCCGTTTCTTCTTTTGCCTGGATATTATTTTTCTGTGCTTTTTCATATTCCGATTGAACGGTCTCAAGAATGTTTCCTTTCTCTGTTTTTTCTTTCGGAATTTCAAAGGAAGCACCGTTGATATTTATGCGGAGGCTTTCCTTTTCTTCAAGCTTTTGACCTGCTTTTTGAATCTGAGTGGTCAGATTAGCAGGAGTAGACATTTTATCAAAGAATGGTTTTTGCTGTCCAGGCAAATTTATTTTTACCTGTAAATCTGCTTTTTTGCTTTCAAAAGGGTTATTTTTCATAATTTCTAATTTTTGATTGTTTGGGTTATAATTAATTTTTTTTACCTCAGAAATCTTACTAAAGGGCTCTTCCAGTTCGTGAGCAGTAATTTTATCACTGCTTTCTTTAAATTGGAAAGATTGTAATTGAGATATTAATTGCACTCGTTCTTTGTCATTTTGAATGGTTATCTCAAACTTTTCACCTGAAGTGTTAAAGGGGATTAAAACAATTGGAATCCCTTCAAACATTCCTTTTTTGCTGTGAAGCACCTCCATTAAAGACCGAAAAGAGCTAATTTCAGTATAAACAGAACCTCCTTTTCCTTCTCTTAGCCAAATACTTCTGCTCCCATTTTTATAATAACCGGATAATATTTTAGCCTCAGGTTCAAAATCTGTATTAGCCTCCATAATTTGATATTTTTAAAATTGTTGAATTTACCACGCTAGTCTTTGACGATCTATGTAGTATGATAAAAAGTGGTTGCGGATATAGTATTTCCGGTCATTAATTCCCAACAGGAAACTAATCCTGGATTTACTGATCTGCTCGAAGCCAATCTCTATCTGTATGTCTTTATACTGGATTTTTAGAAAATTTTTGTTATTATATTTTACCATTCTGTATGTAATTCCCTTATCCAGAAGTTCGAGGTATAAAGCGACCATATCAAAGTTTTCTAAGGAATGAAAAAAAAGGAGCCTTGGAATATTCTGCTTATTTTGGATATAATTCCTAAGCAGATAGGATGTAATAAATTGATTGCTTTTTATTCCTGAAATAATAATGCTAGCATTTCTGAAATAATCTTCTTTCTTTACCTGAAAAAATAGTATTGCTTCCTGAATATACCGGAAGCAATACATATTGTAAATCAGCATATCCCCGAAAGGATTGATGATCTTATAAAAATCCTCTGTTTCTATACTTGTAAAATCACGATAAACGATACACCATGAGTTTTCATTACTTCCGGAAAAATACAGATTGCCGCCCTCACTAATCTTCCCCTCGAATAATTGAAGGGTCTCTAAATCCAGCTGCATTGCTATAAACTTAATATTATCTTCCTCTAGAAAAAGAGGTTGATTTTCGGCTATCTTCTTCATTTCTCCTTTCCTCTTCTTTCTTCTGATTGGCATCTTCAAACAGGTCAGGATCACCCCCCTTTAGCCTTACGGCATCATCATTCTTTTCCTGATTCTGATTTTCAGAAACGGCGGCCTGGACATTGGAAATTTCCTTTCCCACAATATTCAAATCGGTAATAATTTGCTTATTATCAGGATACTGCTCTGCTTTGGATTGAAGAAAGCTTTTAAGCTTTTGAAGTTCCGTAAGGTATTTTTGGCTCTCGTGCTGCTTATGGTTTTCTTCCTGAATTTTTGCCAGTTTCTGGATACCTTTAATGATCAGAAATGTAATTCCACCGTCCAGAGCAAGGGAAGTAATGAGCAACACTTTTACTGAAGCTGAAAGGTTCTTTTCATTATCTGCTTTAGGACTGAGCTGGATTGTGGTTTCATCATCTAATTTTATCTCTTTTCCCTTACGCAGCAACTGGAGCTGTTTTTCCGACAGCGTATGTCCGTTTACCGTTTGCAGCTCATATTTGATAGTATCAATATCTTTGATGGTTTTGTCTTTTGCGTCTAATTCAAAAAGTCTGGATTGGAACTCTTTATTTTTTTCGTCAAAAGGACGAATGATAAAAAGATTATCATATCTGGTAATCTCCTTTATTTCTCCATCTACATTGGCATTAAGGACAGCTTTCTCGATTCCGGTCTGGGTAATCTGGACCTTCTCTCCAATTTTAAAGCTTTTGAGGCTCTCTTCCAGTTTATTACCGAAAAATCTCGTTTTTCCTCTATCATTTTCAACTTCCACAAAGAGGGTAATTTCGTTTTCAGGATTGTTATTGAAATGGCTTTTCCCGATATGGGTTATAGTACCATAATCAGCCATTACTTTATAAAGGTTGGTATTCTTAGAAGAAACCTCCAGTAATTCCGCAGAGGACAAATCTTTATGACTAATCCAGTCTTTATTATAAACATTGACACTGAGCTTATCTTCAGCTATTTTAAAGGTCAGCCTGTTTTGATCATTCTCGGCAATAAGGACCCCGCCTTTCAGGAAGTTGTAGACTTCCTGCTGCGAGAGTTTTTTAGAGAACTGGTTGTCTTCAGTCATGATTCCGAATCTCTTTAAATCGTCGGTGAGAAATGTTGTGTTATTTTCCATTGTTATAGTCTGCTAAAGCGTTATTGGTTTGTATTAAATCATTTAAAAATTGAATGGGATTGATATATCTCCCGTTTTCCTTGACAGCAAAGTGCAAATGCGGGGCAGTGCTTTTTCCGGTATTACCACTCAGTGCAATAATATCCCCGGCATAGATGATATCACCTTCAGAAAAAAAAGTCCTTGAAAGGTGCATATAGACGGTCTCAAAATCACCGTGCCGGATTTTAATATAGTTTCCTGCGCCACCACTGTAGCCGGCATCGGATACAGTACCATCCAAAACAGCAAATACATAGTCACTATTTGCACACAGGTCAATACCCGCATGAAACTTTTCTGTTTTATCGACCGGATGAAAGCGGTTCCCATAATTTGAGGTGATAATCATTCTCTGTAAAGGCATAAACACGACCTGCTCCTCTTTAAAATCATAGTTGTCGGCAGTAATCAGGTCCAACTTTTTATACCGCAGTCTTTTCTCTGCTATTTTTTTATGATTTCTTAAAGGCAGATCCTCTTCCGGATCATCGGCTTCCGGTGATAATTCCTTAGAAAAATCTGCCGATTGAACTTTAGATTCTTTTAAGGGCTCTTTTATTTCTATGAGTTCTGAATTCTTTCTTTTTTCTGCTTCCTTTGCTTCCTTTCTTTTCTTAATTACCTCCCCTTCAATGTGATAGAATATAAAATGTCCGCTGAAACGATTCTCAGAAAGCGGGGTAACAGCAATGCTGTTAAGTTTGCCTCTGTAGGAAACCGTATTGAACTGAGAATAGAATTTTGAGAAAAGAAACAAAGGAATGAGGATTATTATTTTTTTCATTTACTTTTTAGGTATTAATAAATTGTATCACGCACTGCGCGAGAATTCCCCGATAATGAGTTCAACTTCCTTGTTAATACGCAGAAAATTGGACATCAGGATTTTGTTTTTGTTGTCATTTCCGGATTCATCCGTAAAGCTGTAATACACCGGAAGGTCAACATAATTCTGCTCTTCGGTTTTGATAGCTTTCATATCAAGGTTAATCTTCCCGTGAATAGCCGAAGTTGTATACTCCTGTGTTTCATTCTGCACGTCTTTGGCTACAATTCCAACCATTTCCCCGGTTCTAAGCCCGGCAATTTTTCCGGCAGGAATAAGGTTATCCATTTTCTCCTGTATGGAAATCGTGGTCTGATTGTTATTGATCGACATCGACTGTGATTTTTGCTTCACCTTTCCGAATACTTTTTCGAGCCAATCAAGAGTGCTTTTATCCCTTGCGCTTCCGCTAAGGATATTCCCTATAATGGCGGTAATGGTATCGGCAACCTCCTTTTTGTAAAACTGCTTAAACTGCGGGATCTCCTGCAACCCTAATAAAACTGCTACTTTATTGCTCCGGGCTGTGGCAATCAGGTTGTCGATTTTATGGATGTAAATGGTCGGAAACTCATCGGCAATAATCCCGCTGGGAAGGTTCCCTTTGGAATTGATCTGTTTGAGTAAACGGTTCAAAACTGTGGAATAAAGCGCCGAGTTAATATCCTGGGTATTGGGATCAGACGCCAGCACCATAATGGTGGGATTTTTATGATCTGAAATTTTTAAATTCACTTCGTCTCCGGAGAATACCCAGAAACTTTCTTTGGTTGCCAGCCTTGACAGGAAGATTTTAAGTGTTCCTATCTGCCCTTCCAGCTGATCAAAAGCTTTATTGTCATAGGCTGACTTAAAGGTTGACAGCAGTGAATGCAGTTCTATATTGGTAAATAGCGTATTGAATATTTCCTCATAGCTGCGGTTCATAAAAGCCAGCAGATGAGGAAGGGTTGAAAATTTCCCATTCTCGTATTTTGCCAGGAATGCAATGCATGAAGAGAGAAAATTAATCGCCGATTGCGTAAAGAATTGGTCGCTCCCGCCTCCGGAACTACCCACTTTTTGTAGCGAAGACACCATCGCCTCTGCCATTTCCTGTGCTTCTGCCAGAGTAGTAAGGTATTCTTTTTTTAAGGGATTCACGCGCCGGGATTTTTCAACTTCATTGAGGTTAATCACCGCAAAATCATAGTTATACTCCTTTTCATGCTGTTTTTTCAATCGGTAATGATAATAGGCAATCTTTCCCAAGTCAGGGTATTTATAGTCATAAATACAAAGACAGAAACCTTTCTGAATCAATTGCCGGATGGCCGGGGCTATAATTCCAAAGGATTTTCCACTTCCGGGAACTCCGATTACGATTGTGCCTTTAAAAGGATTGATGTTGATCCAACCTTTGTTCATCCGTTTGTTATAATAGAACAGATACGGAATGTTGATCGAATAATCAGTATTGATCAGCTCTTTATTCTGATTAAAGCTCTCTTCTTCGATATTCCAACGGTCTTTACCCAGCTTATGTTTCATAATTTTGCCGATATTATCCGCTCCCAATAAGGTAATCAGCACTCCTAAAAATGAGAGAAGCAGATATCCCGCCTGATATATATTGAAATGCGGAGCAAGAAGAATTGCCTCTTTATTAAAAGTGTCATCAATAAACATCAGTGATCCAAACATCATCAGTAACCCGCAAATAATGGGAAGCATAATAGCTTTGGTAATATTGATATTTTGATTTTTCTTCGGCTTTGTCCCGATGGCAATCAGGATAATCAGTACAATTTCTGCAAACTTCGCATGGAGTGGAGGGAATAGAAAAGGCATTTTGGCAAACGACTTTAATAGTTTTGGAAGTATCGGAATTTCGGTTCCACCAAAAAACAAAATGGTACATTCTATTAATACCAGCATATACACCGCTTTCTGAAAGAAGCCGTAAATCTTCTGTTGTTCTTTACTTTCCTGCATAATATGGTCTTTGGTTAAGGATATAAAAAGCAAACAGCCCGGAATTTCCGGGGCTGCACTGTTTGGTTAATATGGCAATATTATAGGTTAGAATGTATCTGCCTGTAAAATATCTGAGTATTTTACTTCCAGGTTGATCGTCCGTCCACTAACCTGATTTTCAATCAGCCGGATGTTCAATACCTTATTATTAGGATAAGTGAATTTTTTGAACACAAAAATATTCCGATAAGATTTTTTGAATCTCTTTACATCATACAATCTAAATACCGGCTCTATCTCTATGGACTGTACATTGGTTGCTTTATAAATTTTCTTGTCATCTATGGAAAATTTCAGCTTTTCAATGTCATAAACGAGATTGGTACTGTTCTTAAAGCTAACATCCAGAAAGACATAATCACCGAAAGTATAGACGCTATTTAATTGTGATATCAGCCCTAAATCCTTATTCTTCCTGAGTAATTTATTTTCCTTTTTTTCAATCAGCTGCATTGAATATTTTCTCAGCTCGGCATTGGACATCTGAAATTCCGGATATTCCAAAGGCTGCATATCCTCTGGCAGAATCTCTTTATTGGTTATAATATGTGAGGAATTATCATCCATAAAAACCAATTTGTACTGCGCCATGAAGGATTGTCCGACAATGGTAACAATACCTAATTCCTGATGATCGTAGTAAGTGATTGGGATATCAACTGTCTTTTTCAGGCTGTCATTTACAAAATGTTTTTCTTCTTCATTTTGCTGAATTTTAATCCTGACCACATTTTCGGCAGGAAGGTCGCCAATGAGACGGCTGGTACTTAAATCTACAAACTGTATGGGTTCGGGGCTTCGGAAATGCAGGTTAACATCCCGGGTAATATTAATCTCGGGAAGGTTATTTTTATACACCTTGGAAAGCACCTGGCTCTGTCCAAAGGCGGATATTGATATAAGTGTTATGGTAAGTATTAATAATAATTTTTTCATGGGTTAAGGGTGGTATTGGTTTTATAAATGCTCTTTTTCTTATTTTCCAGTTCTTTGCTATCAATCAGGTAGACAAAAGAATTGTACTTAATCTTTGCTTTGTTCTTCCGGATCACATCAGCAATGGTCTTGGAAGTGGATTGGTATACAGAGGTCAGCGTGGTTGTGAAAAAATCTGCACCTCCTGTGGATAGGTTTTGCCCCTGCACGATATTTTCACCCATAGAACGTGTCATTTCCCGGAATGCTGAACCGGGTACATATAAGCCTTCCATTCCGTCAATATCATAGATGTTAAGGTTAATGGGAAGGATTTCGTTCTGGTGCATAACAGACACGATATGCAGGTTCACCCGTTGAAGTGAAAACCCACTGATCAAGGCATACAAAGGAGTCCCTTTCGATATTTTGGCATTACCAACATAGACATCTTCCAGAAGACGAATCCTGATCCTGCTTCCGAGAAACCCCTTGATGTTTTCATCAATCACGGCTTTTATAAAAGAACTTTCCTTTTGTTTGTAAATGGAATTGAAATCGGCACTTTTGGACGCTTTGGTTACCTTCAGGGTAGAATTCAAAAAGAAATCTTTTTCCTTTTCATTTTTCTTCATTTTTTCCAATGCCTTGGCCTGATCTTTCAGTTCGGGATTGTTGGCTTTTTCAATGCTGTCCATGAGCATCATTTGCTCGCGCATGAGTGCCATCTGTTCTTTTTTCCAATCCGCGGCTTCATTTTTCTGTTCTCCGGAATTTGTAGTACTGTATTCCTGGCTGTCACCGTTAAGCATTTTGAGCATTTTCATACTTCTGTCATACTGCTCGTCTTCACGCTGCCTGCTTTGCCGGCCGTCCTTTGCGTTGTAATAGGATTGCTGTCTTGCCTGCCGGGAAAGACTGTTCAACCTTTCTTTCTCCCTGGCATAGTTTAAGCTGTCGATATGTCTCTTCTGACGGTCAGAAAGGTTATCATCAAAAGTTTCAAGATTTTCCTGTTCGTTTCCAAAACCGTCAATCATGGTTCTGCCATCCGTCCGCTTGTCGAAAAAATCGGCATAAGCATCGGCTTTACCTTTGATCTCCGAGCGTTCTCCTACATTTCCGAAGTCCGTTGATATATCCTTGCTTTCGGCAAGCTTATTCTTATCCTGCCCTGAACTGGCTGCGAATTGGGTATAAAAATACCCTATCATCAGAACAAATGGCAGAGCAATGAGCGGAAGGATGTACTTGGGTTGTTTTACGTTAAGTTTCTTCATTGCTTATTCTTTATTTGGTATTTATCCAGCAGGTATCTTATCCTTATGCTGTCCGAAGCACTCAGGACTTTTTTTCTGCTATAATAGTCGAGTTCTTTGAGAGCTTCCCTCATATCTAGTATGTTCTCTGCTTCCCTGACGGTTTTACCGAAAGAATTCGTTGCATCCGTCAGGATATTTTGCCTTTTCATCTTTTCATATTCCGGGACTGACACCTTATGTACATAAATAAGGTTCCCAATGGTAAAAAGGACGGAAAAGAAAATGAGTCCGAACATGATATAAAATGTTTTCTTAGGCTGCTTTTCCGCAAAATGCTCCGCTCTTTTCCAGAGCGTGATTTTTTCGTTACTGATTATTTTTTGCTGCTGTTCCATTATTATCTGAATTTTTCTTTAACGGATAGATCCGAGTTATCTAAGGTTTTCCATTTTTCAATCAGTACACCGTGGGGATTGTTCGGGGAACGTGGAATATCCTTTACAAATCCTTCCGTAATCAACTTCCTTACAATAAGCTGTGTTTTCCGGTTAATCGTCTGTGTTCCGTAATAGACAAACTTTAAATTTTGTTCATCAAGCTTTATACTGTCAGCTTTTACGGTCATTACGCTGTTAGAGGAAATGATCTGATTATAGAATCCTTTCTCTTTTAGGTTCATATACTCTTTCATTCCACTGTCATCAATGAGATACAGTGCCCTTTTGGTCTGTTCCCTGATGTAATCATCATCGGCAGACAGGGTGAAAAACAGAGAATGAAAGAGATCGATCTGCGCTTTATACTCTACAGGACGGTTCATGAGCAGATCGGTCTGCTTTACCAGGACCGGAACACCGTTATCAAGTACATATATGGATTTTCTGGCATCCCGGATTTGCAGGTAGGAAAACACAAATCCCGCCATAACCACGATCACGGATAGAACAAGACAACCTATAGAGGTCAGCTGGTTTATTTTTATTTTTTGTTCGATATTTTTTACAAGTCCCATAATTATATTTTCATTAATGATGCGCCTTTGGTGGCGACTGCAATTCCGGCGCGTTTCATCTTAGACATGGCTCCTGTATTGCTGCCCCCTGATGGTATGATATAGTTGGCGAGTGTCGGGACACATAAAATGCCTACAGCCGTAATCAAAAAACACACGATTACGAGTCCAAAGGACATAATGCCACTGCTTGAATAGGTGAGCAGCAGATCCATATTTTTAATACTTCCGTCATTATTGATGATCTGATCGTATCTTTCAATCTCTGCTTCAAAAGCAAAAAGCTGGAGCAGTGTCCCGATCTTCAAAATGATGAATGCTACAAATCCGTATAGGTTGACATTGATAAACCTTGCGACCCACTGCGAGAGGAAGTTGGAAAATGCAGGGAATACCGATAAGCCAACCGGAATTGGGCCGACAATAATCAGAATGGTGGAAAATATCAATTGAATGAAGAATATGCCATATACACATATTCGCAGTATCCATAAGCCAATGAGCTCTAAAGCACTGGAAATCGCCAGTTGAAAGCTAATCTGTAAACGGAGATAAAGTTCATAAACAGGGCTCATCAGGCTGGTAAGGCCGTCTCCCATCATATCTAATCCTTGTTCAATTAAAGACTGGTCTCCCGCCTCCTGCTGCTGAATTTCTGCTTGCGCTTTTGCCTGCTCTTCAACAATTCGGTCTACCACCTGCTGTTGCTTCTTGAACCGTACCCAGCGTAAGGAGTTAAGCTCCTGCTGGCTTTCCACAAAGCTTCCCTCTGATACATCCTGCAATTTCAATAAGGGTGCTCTGAGCAGCCCAACAAAAGACACCCAGTTCATAATCACAAGACCGATGGCAAACGGTTTAAGCATCGGTACGATTTCCCATTCCCTGTCTCCGCTGATCATCTGCCAGCCGATATTTCCAAGATAAAGCAAAGCCCCAACCCCGGCTACAGCCTGTCCGAACAGAATAAACTGTCCATACTCCGCTGTCATAAAGCTATCGTACAAAGGCAGGAACTTTTCGGTAAACCATCCTTCCAGAACGCCTTCACCCTGTAAAAAGTCCATGGCCTTCTGATAGTACTCATCACTATGGGTGTCCTGTGAAAAGACAAGGCAGGGGATAAAGAGAAGCATTAACAGGGTAATGCTTCTTAGTATCATTTTTTGTTTCATAAAATTATTTGTTATTTAGTATAAGTGCCCGGTGAGCACATCCATGAATATTTCAGCATCACGCCGTTCTTTGGTAATCTTTCTGGGATTCTTGGTTTTGTAGCTTTCCAGCCTGGCTTCAGCTTTCAGCCTGTTTTCAGCCTGAGCGTTCAAATAAGCAAGGTATTTCCTCATCTTTCTCCACTCGATCAGGCAGTCATGATACGCAAGGATACGTTTGCCTCTGGGCATATCAACCGTTTTAGCAATTTTATATTTGTCCTGCATGACATCAATCTTTCGTCTGCATTCCCCGATAATCCCATAATTGTTGAAGCGCTCCCATGCTTTATAGGAGGTAAACCCCCATTGATACGGAACCGGAGAATTGGTATCAAAATTGTCCAGACTTTTGAGCATATGTTTATAATACAGCAAGTACAGGGGATCTGCTGATGAAGTAGCACTTGTATAGTGATAAAACTCTTTAAGGTTCTCTTCATAGGTGTTTTTTGCTTCCTCTTGAATGTCTTCTGTTTTATCCTGCTGCACAAGGGTTGTGGCATACCGCTGGTTTTGAAGCCCCCACGGACCTAATGGCCGGATATCGCTGCCACCTTTGTAATCGCGGTTACGGCTTGGTGCTAGCCACCCCCAAACCATAGCATAGGCATAATTGGTCTGAATTCCCAAAAAATATTTCGGTTTGGGCTGCCAGTCGCCCCACTCGTAGAATACCTGCCGCTTTTCCTGCCCTACGATATGCTTGTCTTTTATCCTCTTAATGCTTTGCCCTTTCCATTCAGTAAAGGGGAGCAATAGGATGATAAGGGTCAGAATTAGAATATTTTTCATAGCCTAAAATATTTACCACCCGTTAAGGTTAAATTGATAATTGTTAATGATATTTTGAATCATAGCTCTGTCCTGGATATACCAGCTGTTCAGTACACCGATGTGCCGGAAATAGGGTTTCTTTTCAGCATTCCGGAGGTAATTGATAATATGCACCGTCCACCCGTTCATGATTTTGATCTCGTGTTGTATCTTGGAAAGAATCTTCTGCCGGTCATAGCTGTCCATGAGGTAATCGTTTTCCTCATTCATCACACAGCTGCTGATATTCTCATATGAATTCATAGCATGGAGATACAGCTTAGAATAATAATTGGTAATCAAAACTGTATACTGAGGCTTTTGACCGGACAATTCCAGCATTTTTTGCATGTTTCCCACCAGTTTTGAAAAATCATAGTAGATGGCTTCAAGCTGCTTTCCCTGCTTTAGGGCAGAGTTCACATTTCGAAGCTGGTTGTAGATATGGTTTTTAATTACCACCACCTGTGTGGCTTTTTCTTTTATGTCGTCATAGGCTTTCCGCTGCTTTTCATAAGAATTCTGATACAGCTTTTCGGAGACGACACGTGTCGCCTGGTTAGCCGTCACCTGTGCCTGCAATTCCAGGTTATAATAGAGCTGATAATAATACTGGGCACTCCCTTTGATGAAAAATAAAGGGATGATTATAATTAATAATTTTCTCATTTTAATAAAGATTTGCGTTGTTGATAATGTCCTGAATGATTTTCTTATCCCGATTGATCCAGTTTTGCAGGAGATTGTTCCGCAGTTTCATTTTCCGTTTGGCATTAACAATTTTTTGCAAAGTGGAATAGGATTGCTGGCGAAGCCCTTTAATTTCCGATTGGGCGTAGTCGAGCAGTATTTTGCGTTCCGCTTTTTCCATTTCGTTGATGGTTCCGTAGGAGAGGACAATGCCAGCCATCAGCCTGATATCCATTTGAAGGCTATTGATGAACTCATATTGCCCGCTTAATGCCAGTGGAATCCAAAGAGGGGCATCTGCCAGCTCATCATAAATTTTGGATTGTATCTCGTAAATCTTATCAATTTCCTTTACAATGCTGACAGAAGCAGGAATAGCCTGAACGGCAAAGGATAGGTTGTTAAGCCTGCCTCTTATGTTTTCTGTGACCTCCCGGTATTTGTTCCACTCTTCCTTATTGGCTGATTCCAGCGCTAAGTTGGTCAGCTGCTTATTTCTCATCTCTTTTTGCTTTTCATTTTCCTGCATCGTTTTCTGAATCTCAGAATTGATCAGGTAATAGCAGATGTAGTTGCCTTCGGTAAACTGTCCCCGTAATGAGGAAGAATATATAATCACCAGGAGAAACAGAAGATGTATTAAAAACGGTTTCATAATCCTAAAGTTCCTGCGTTATTTAAAATTTGCTGAAAAATCTGCTTATCGGTATTTACATACGTCTGAAACGGATTGATGGATCTCCAGAAGCCTTTTTTCTTGGCTCTTTTGATCGTCCACCGCACATTGATCAGATACACATTCATCAGGCGGGTATTGTTCTCTATATTGAACAGTAGCCGCCTTCGGTCCCCGGAAGTGGCAAGGTTCAGTTCACCGCTGGTCAGAAGGTCGGCAACATCGGTATAAATGTCGGTAGCTTTATTCGTGACCAATTGAACAGATTTGTAAGCAAAAACACTGTATTCCGGTGCATCCTGCACTTCATCATAAATGCCGTTTACATTGGTAATGATTTTGGTTAGGTTGTTGTAAATATTCTGAACCTGGATTCCGTTCTTTAAGGTTCCGTTAACTTCTTTAAGCCCTTTATAGAACTTATTCTGAAGATCATTGGCAAGTACCATCTGCGTGGAGACAAAAGCCTGGGCCTGCTGAAGCTTGTTCATTTCGTCCACTGTCTTCTCCTGCTCATTTTTGATCTGGCTGGCATATAATGCCATTGCAGGAGCGGTCAGCACGTCGATATACGGAGTCTGCGCTTTAAGGAAACTCACGATAAAGACAAATAGAAGTACATTATATTTTTTCATAAGTTGTTGGTTGGTTTTTAATAAACTCCCGTAAAGTCATATCACGGTCAAGGAGTTCCCTTTTCATTGTTTTAAAAAAATCTTTTCCTTTATGCCGATGCTTAAAAGATTGATAATAACTGATAAGAGACTTATCAATAGGTCTTTGGTACAGGTTAACCAGCGCCACGAGGTTAGGGAGACTGTCTCCCAAGCTTTCTATATCCAGAACAAAATGCTCCAATGCCTGCTGATAATTTCCAAAAGCACCAACATAGTATTCAAGAGCAGATTTTTCTGGTTTTTCCGTTGTATAGGTCAAATATTGGTGCAGGGAGACCTCGTTACCATAGACTTCACCTTTGCTGCCCCGTTTAAGATAGAACTCCTTGAAGCGGCTTCTGCCACTTTTGTTATTCAGATTGTTGATCGTAAAAATCTTGCTTTGTTCTACATCATTAAGAGAAAGTAAGGCTGCGATGCGATCAAAATTGTCAATAAATTTGGTCTGATCCAGCAGTATAAACGTATCGGAATTGTTGATAATACTGTCTTTGACTACCGCATTTCCAATGATGTCATCCAGTTCCTGGGTAACCACAATGGCTTCACCCCAGAATTTTCTTACGGTTTTATACAAATAGAGGATATAGCCCCCCATCAGCTTACTGGCAATAGCTTTCCACGCTTCTTCCAGTATAATGGCTTTTCGGCGGTCTTTTCTAAGCCGCATTTTCTGGATAAAGGTGTCCATGATAATCAGCGTCACGATAGGAAAAAGTTTGGGATTATCCTTTACATTGTCAATCTCATAGACAATGAAAGGTTCTTCAAATAAGGAATTATCCGTACTTTCATTGAGGGCCGTGCCATATCTTCCTCCTTTGTAAAAATCTGCAAGGACATAAAGGAAAGTTCGTAGGTTAAACTCGCCTTCCGCAATCCTGTACTTTTTGTTGGACAGGTAGATCGGCAGGAATTTTTCGGCATACTCATAAAAGCTGTTGAACGAAAGCTCCGGAACATGAAGTTTTTCTTCCAGCTCAGCCACTTTTTTAATGAGTGCCCTTCTGAAAGCCTGTTCCCATTCCGGGGTATTGATCTGTGGTCTTCGTATAACTTCTCTCTTTGAGAGAATAAGCCGTGTTTCATCATATGCCTTTCGCTTTTCATCATGGAATAGTGTTTCATAGGCTTCATGGATTCTGTCGAACTGGCTGTCATCGTAATCTTCATTGTTAAAATTTTTATCCGGATGATACTGGATAGCCAGTTTTCTGAAAGCTTTCTTGATCTCCTCTTTTTCCGCTGTCATGGGAATACCTAAAATATCATAATAGCTCTCGTTTTCCCTGAACTGATTTTCAAAGTCCGCATATAATTCTTCTTCGTAAATATTGTATTTGTTTAGGTACAGGATGAGCTCACGGGATGTTTTGTGGGCGTACCAATTGGTTCCTCCATTGAAATACTGATGGTAATAAGACAGCAGAAGGTTATCCAGGATGGATTTCTGGGTGGTAGTCATCGAACCTTCAGGGCCTTGCCAGATCAGGAAGATTAAATTTCCTAAAAATTCTATCTTTTCAATATTGAATTCTGCTTTATCCATCACAAATGGGTTCATTGTGATGGGCTTTTCCTCCGTATATTGGATATATTTCCCGTTTTTGTATTTAGCAGTTCCGCTGTAACTGTCTCCAACATCTACAATCACCACATCATAATTATAGGTGAGGTATTGCTCAATAATGCTGTTCATTAGGAAAGACTTTCCGCTGCCTGAAGGGCCTAGAACAAATTTGTTCCGATTGTTGATCCTTCCGGTCTGCATAGGCAGATCGGAAGTGTCAATTTTAAGCGGAACACCCTGCCTGTCGGTAAACCGAAGATAAAAGCCGGAATGTTCATCTATGGGGTAGCTTTCTTTAAAAAAAAAACACAGCGAGGCTTCGCTCGTAGTGGTAAACAGATCATAATCTTTCAGCTCGTTGGCATTGCCGGGCATTGAAGCCCGGAACAGCTCCAACTGATTGTAGCTGCTTTTACTGGTAATGACCCCTTTTTGAAAGAGCTGGTTTTCAATCATAGACTGCGTTTTCTCCATATCCTCCCGCGATTCGCAGCCGATGACCAGGCTGTAATGAGCATCTACAATCAACTGTCCTTCTTTGGCAATACTATCCAGCAGTACTCCGATTTCTTCTGCGCAAATACGGTTCAAAGGCTCATTATGAAATCCTTCATGACGGTTTTTCTTATTGGACAAAAATTTGACTCTTTCTACCTGGTCGGGAATAACAATAATCTGATTATAGATGATCGTGTTATACTGTTCCAGATCATTCAGAAAAGAAAAATTGTCAACCGCCGTATTTTTTGTCGCCCCGTTTCCCCCCAGGGTAGTATAGGGATACATTTCATTGGGAAGCTCAATATTTTCTACATCAACCAAGGAAATGGCTTTTACAAAAGATCTTCCTATTTGGAGGTTGTCGTCCAGCGAACGGATATTATCAAGGGCTTTAGTTGTTTTTCCAAAATTCATGGAAAGAATGGAAGAAATATAATATTCAAAGTCCTTTTCAAAGAAAAACCGGGGCTCAAAGCCATTATCCTTCAGCAGCATAAAAACTTTTTCTGCTTTATCACGCAGATGCTTGTATTTTTTTTCAGAATATTTATACAGGCTTTTCTTTTTACTTTGGTCGATCCGGTGGGTAAACACCAAAATACTGTCGATGGTTTTAAAAATCCTGCCCTCAAAATGATCTGAATATTTCTGCTGTAAATATTCTTCATGAGGTTCAGCTTTGTAAACCTTCTTATCGAAAATGTCGAGTTTCTGTACAATATGCCCTTCGCCGATGATACTGATAATATTCAGTAAGACAGAATGATATTTAAGGTAAAGTTCCCGGTCAGCAGAATATTGAGTAACAATATTTTTAACCTGAATAGCAACAATGGGATTACCGTATTCGCCAATCAGGGCATCATAACGGGCATCCTGCTCTGCACCATAGTCATAACCGATAAAAGGAAGGCTAAAGGTTTTCTTTTTCATTTTCGTCAATTTTTATATTGGGTTCGTACTTCTGTTTCAGCTTAATTCTGGCAGGAATGATATGAATCTCATGGTGGTTCGCTGTTTTATTATACAACCCCTTGGATTTCTGAAGCCTAAAGACATTCCATATCAACCCGCCGCCGATAGCAAAAGCGAGCGCAATTCCTATAAAGAAGCCGATGACTTTGCTTAAGATAATCCCCAAGATCATTGTTCCTGCAAACGATCCCCCTGCATAATAGATGTATTTTCCTTTCAGTCCCTTAAATACAAGAGGCTTCTTAAGCCCCTTGTATAGAAAAAAGCTCCTTTCCATTTTTTAAATGCCAAAGAAGGCCTGGATAACGGTTGGAACGAGCAAAAGGAAAATACAGGCGCCACCCCAGCCGATGAGTTCTTTGTTGACATCGTTATCACCATTATTCCATTTATTATAAATTCGCACACCGCCGACAATTCCGACTACAGCACCAATCATCTGAACCAGGTTCGATACCGGCTCTACATATTCTTCAATATCCGACGTGGCAGAAGAAATAGCACCTGCACCTCCTGACTGTGCCAGTACAAGGTTAGAAACCAGTAGTATGGCAACGGCAAAAAATTCCTTAATGATGTTAAGTTTATTGAATGGTTGTTTAATATATTTTTTCATTTTGATATTTAAATTTTTGTTGAACAGTATTGAATTGTGCTTTCAAAAGCTGTTGGATTTTTGATAAAAAAATTCCAAAGCATACGGTATTACTGCATACTTTGGAATCGAAACAGGTGACGGCTTAGCCGTATCTCTTCTATTTAACTGTTAAAAAACTAAACTTGATTTATAAAAATTCTGCCCATTTTCATTGCTGACAACAATATGGCGGGAAGCTTTTTCAAAGAAATTCCGGAACACCTCATCCGATATAGAGGGCGGAAGGATTTCGGTTTCTTTGGATTGTACATCCTGCTCTTTAATGTTAAGGCTCGAACTTATTCTCGAAAGAAAAGACAATTTTTGCTCATTCTTTTCTTCAATGGCAGGTTCAGCCTCCGTATTATAATTGTCAATCGCCTTTTCTTCTTCATAGCGGACCTGTATCAAACCCGATTCGTTGTCATCGTCAGAAAATAATTCTTCTTCATCTGAAAAGGTATAAGAGCCTGGCATATTGAGATCTTCTGTTTCCTGTTCACTGACATGAGTAATATCAGCAGGAGTTTCATCCCTAATGCTACCAAGGCTTATCACCTCTCCTTCATTTTCATTTCTGAGGACCACAGGTGTTTTTATAAATAAGTCATACACTATATTTCCGGCATAGTACAACAGGTACAGTATGCCGGTAACTATAAAGACTTTTCCCATTAAAATTCTTATTGTTTTAAAATGTTGATGATGGTATCATAATCCTTCGACTTCAGGGTAAAATGCACTGCAAAGCTGATGAACCTGCTTACCGAAATTCCATCAGCGCGCAAGCTGACGAGTTCCCGGTATTGGGTATCCTGAATCCTGATCATTCTGCTGGTTTTATCTCTTTCCTTATAGGTTTGGACAAATTCAGTAATAACTGATAATAATTCATCGTCAGGAACAGGGGATTTTGATTCCGTAATTTTTGCTGTAGCTTTTTTTCCTGAAGCTTTGGATCTTTTGCTGGCGGTATGTACTTTTTCGGTTTTCTCATCTATAGGCAGTTGTAGATTCTTAGCCAGCTCTTCTTTATCTTCCTCTGTGGCATAGCGGTCTAAAATTCCCATATATGATAGATTAATTCATCGAATGTTTCTTTTACTGCCAGCTTTTGCTCATAGGTGAGCTCCTTGGTATTAATACTAAGCAGGCATTTCCGGGTAAATACCCAGCCGCCGATTACTTTCCCAATCGTTTCAAATTCAGCGTCCATTACAGGTTTTAGTTCATAGTTGTCATCTTTCCGCATATTGCTTCTGATAAAATATAATTTCGCATTAACTTTAATCAGTCTGAGCAGGTTGAGGAAAAGAACGGTAGACATCATGGTTACATTGGAATACCCAAAAGGAATAATGATAACGTCACTGTATTGCAATACCTGGGTATAATTATTTTGGATATTACCTGCCGTATCAAACAGAAAGACTTCTTCGCTCGTTTTGAGCTGTTGTAAAACTTTTTCGTTTTGGGTAAGGTGAATATTATCTTCTGAAATTTTTTCCACTTCATATAAATAATCCCCTTTTATTTCTTTGTCTTCTGACCACCTTCTGTAAAATGAACGCTGAAAATCAAAATCGATTACACTGACCTTTTTGTCGGTAAACAGGGAAAGATAATTGGCAAATGCAATGGCAATAGTGGTTTTGCCCACACCGCCTTTTTGGTTCGCAAAAGTGATAATCATCTCTTTTTTTTCTTTTTTCTGCGATTATTTTCATGTTCTTCGTTTACCGGCTGTGAAGGTTCCGCAATATCAAATAAGGAAGAGCATCGAAGCATTTCCCCGAAATCTGATGAAACCGGAACCTGCGCGCCGCTTACAATAGGATGCGGTTCGAAATTCTGAGGGGAAAGCAGCCTGGATAAGTAAAGATTTTGATAGTTTTCAGTGACCAATTCTTTTAACGTAAAAATGGCATTGTCGTTATGGTTAATAACATACAATTCATTTGAGAAACTAAAGATCTTAATCTTATCTTCCGTACTGCTCACTTTTCCAAAATTCCGGATATGATCCATTGTTGAATTTCGTGTTTCTTTCCAGATATTATAGGATGTCTTTTTTGAATTTTTCAAAAACATCATATAATCCCGGATCTCGCATTTGTACTCGTCTTCCAAATGCTTTTTGTAAGCTTCCTTCGTTTCGATTGTTATATTTGAATTGGCCAGAATTTCAAAGAGCTTTTTATCCAATACGCCGGAGGTCGTCCTGAAAAGGTCATCCATTTTCATGATTTCACTTCCTTTATAAATTGCTTTTGCTTTGTGGTCGATGATGGTGTAGCCGAACGGCAGTTTATCATCCTTGAATGAAAGAACAACGTCAATACCGAATTTCTTCTTCAGCTGGTATTGAAGTTCTGATTGGTAGGAGATGTATTTTCCTTTGTCGTCTGCTACTTTAAAAACAGCGTTTGAAAATACCTCTTTGTATTTTTTGAATATCGCAAATATCTGTTTTTTTCTGGTATCTTCAATATTCTTTTCTGAAAATTTTAAATCTCCGGTATTAATTGACATTAAATGTAAACCGTTGCAAAGGATATGAGTAGTATTTTCTTTTTCATACACAGAGTAACCGGAATTTTCCAGCAGTTTTTGTAACTGGCTGGAATTACTGTAAGAATACTCTAAAATTTGATACAGCTTCTTATGGACATCTGTTCCATACAGTTCTTTTAATACTTCCTGAAGGGCAGTCTGGCTTTTATATTTTTCAAAATCCCGTTCTATTCGTTTTCCGGAATACTTATCAACCCTGGAACTTACAATATGGATGTGGTTGTTGGAAGTGTCATTGTGGAAAACCACAATGTACGGCTGCTGTCCATAGCCCATCTTATCCATAAATTTTTCGGTAGTTAAAGCCAGCTGGTCTTTTGAATATGATCTCCCTTTAGCAGAGATTGTACAATGGAATTGGGGATTTTGAACACGTTTATTGTTATTGGAGATTGCTTTGAAATAGTTTTTAATCTCTTGCCTGCTTGAAGCAGAATTTAGGTAAGCAGGAAAATTTTTCATCAAAAGAAGCTCCCCTTTTCCCTTATCAATCTTCTTATCATTGTATGCCACCCCATTAAAATCTTTGGAGCTCTTATTTAAAATTTTGACGATCATTTGGAAAGTTCTGTATAAATTTTTTTGATGATTCGATTTTGCTCGGTTTTAAGGCTATTGAGCTCCTGAAGCTTAGAATTGTATTCTTTCAATAGCTCTTTCGGTATTGATTTTTCGGTATTGACATACCGCGCAATCTGGTTGATATTGTTCTCTATCCTGGCAAAGATATTTCCCTGCTTTTCAATAAAAGCCATGATTTCTTTACGGTCGTTTTCAAGCATTTTGCCTTCGACCATATTGACAATAAAATCTGAAAGGTAAATATTAGATTTCTGACAATAAGCTAGCCATTTATCTTTAATTGGCTGGTCCAAGCGCAGGGTAATCCTGGCATTTTTACTGCGAGTGGGAGATTGTTCTTTTTTCATTTGATTCTTCTTTAGGTTAATGACCTGTTATACAACTAATCAGGTAAATCATTTCAGTAAGATTGGCAAACGAGAAAGTTCTTCCCCTAATTTAAAAAGGTATTTAAATTAAAAAAAAATCAGTATTTTGCTTTAGCTCAATAAAATATGTCGCTATTTGCAAAAGATTGCAAAACAGCCGGGTGAGCCTGATCAGCAATTCATTAAAACTTATAACATATGAAGAAAACATATTTTATATTAATATTAACTGTTGCCACCACATATTTGTCTGGTCAAACAAATAAGCCAGAGAAAGTCTTTCAACTTTTTCCAACCCAAAATATGTGGACCTTTCTAAAGTTAAACACCCGTAATGGCCAAATTTGGCAGGTTCAATATAGTATGAAGGATACAAATCGTTTCGAAATAAAGCTCAACTCAAATTCTTTAACTACCGTTGAAGGTGAAATGGATGGTAGATTTAATCTTTATCCTACTCAAAATTTTAACAGTTTTCTTTTGCTTGACCAGATTGATGGTAGAGTTTGGCAAGTCCAATGGTCGACAAAGCCAGAGGAAATGAGTGTGGTTCCAATTAATAAAATTGAATGAAACCTTTGGATATTAAATTTTTTTTAGATGATACACCAAAAATAAAATTAAACTAATCATACATTTTTATTAGAAAGTAAATCTAAAAATTGCTTTGAAAACTCACCCGGTTTAATAAAAAATGGGGTTTCTCTGGCAGAAATAGGTCTCAATAGTCTTTGCAAATAATCAGTAAAATGTTTAGGATTATTGTAACTTTTTTTTGGCAGTTCATTAAGTTGTTTTGTGTGGGCTATTAGTAAATCTTTTAAAATTTTAAAATTGTCTTTAATATTATGATTCCACAAAATTAAAGTATCAATATCCATTAAAGTTAATGGGTGAATTTTAAATTTTTCATTACATTTTATATTTCTTAGATTCAGTTCTTCAATGAACCAATTATTCAATTTATAGTTAATTCCCATTGATTCAAAAACTCTGTCATGTACAAGTATTATAGGGAAAATTTCAATTTTATGATTGTATTTAATCGTATGATCAAACTTGAAATTTTGAGTGTATATAAACTCAATTGAATTGACTAATTGCTTAATACCAACTCCTTTTTTTTTGCTTTGTAAAAATCTTTCTTTTAAAAAATTTTCAATCGTTTCTATATCGTTTGCTGACTTAATTGATTTACTAATTAAAATATCTTTATTTTCAAATAATAATATGGTGTTATTATAGTTTATGTAATAATCAGGTTCATTTCTCTCTTCATTTTTGTATTCGATTTTTTTGGTAAAAAATTTTTTGCTAAAAATATCATCTAACAAGTTTCTCATCAGAAAATTCTCAGAAAATTCTTTATTATAGTAACTAAAGAAGTTATCAATTTTAATTTCATTTTCTCTAAAAATTTCTTGTAATCGAAATTTGGCGCTCCGATAAAATAAGTCTACAGCAAAATAAAAGTTAACAATGGAAAATCGATCTTCATCAATAAAATAGATTGGTGTCTTTTTTAATTCCGTAAAATCTTCATCTTCGGTAATTTTTGTAGCTGATATATTTTTTATTAAGTCAAAACAAGAAAGATTTTGACTTGTAAATATGTATTGATTATTAAGCTTAGCAATAAAAAGGGTTGCGAATAAATATTTCATATTGTATATAAAATCCTTTTCATTAGTCAATCCATATGATTTTATAAATTCGGTTTTTATTAATTCAAAATTTTTGATTGAAAGAAATTTTAATAAGCTTTCAACCTTGTAAATTGTTGCATAAATTAGTTTTACAAATTCATTTTTATCATCTTCAAACATTGAAATTTCACTTAATTGAAATCCTTGCAGAACAATAAAGTTTATGAAAGACTCTTTGTTTTGGTTTGTTTGGAAATCATGATTATACTCTGTAAATCTTGAATTTAATACCAGGAAAGCTTTGAACAGATTTAGTTCCGAGTTTGAGCTTTTATCTCCATCCACGCTGAATTTCTCTATGTTTGACAAGATAAGTTCTGAAAGTTTAAGATAAGAATGTGGTGAAATTATTTCGATATCCTTATCTGAACCACGTTTAAAAATTTCTATCCTTTTAGCAATATCTTTCGCTATTTCTTTATCAGAAAAAAAAATTATTATAGGTTGGTAATGGATAGGTATTGCAAAAACCAATGCTTTTAAGTAATAATTCCTTTGGAATTTTAAGAAGATAGAATAAAGGATTTTCCTTATTCTCTTCAGGAAAAACTTCTTCGAAGTGGGGAACGATTTTAAAGTTCATTAATGTTCTTAAGCTGTTATTTAAAATTCAAAAATACAAATTATTCTCGGCTATGATTATTGTAATACTGGGAAGAATGGAAAGCTGCAAAAGTTCAAATGAATTATCTGGAGAGTTGAATATTCATAACAGAATTCTCATTGAGAATTTTAGGAAAGAAATCCTTATCCTACTTGAAAAATAATTCCGAGAAAAAATTCAAATATTTTTTGGAGAATTTTTCAATTTCTTGGAGAATTGAATATCATAACAGAATTTTCGGAAAAAATTTTAGGAAAGAAATCTTTATCCTACTTGAAAAAAAATTCTGAGAAAAATTCAAATATTTTTTGGAGAATTGAATCTTACATACAGAATCCTCAGAAAAAAATTTCAGGAAAGAAATCCCCATTCTACTTGAAAAATAATTCTGAGAATAAATTCAAATATTTTTTTTGGAGATTTTTTTAATTTCTTGGAGAATTGAATCTTACATGCAGTATCCTCAGAAAAAAATTTTAGGAAAGAAATCCGTATCCTATTTGAAAAAAAATTCTGAGAAAAATTCAAATATTTTTTTGGAGAATTTTTCAATTTCTTGGAGAATTGAATCTTACATACAGAATCCTCAGAAAAAAATTTCAGGAAAGAAATCCCCATTCTACTTGAAAAATAATTCTGAGAATAAATTCAAATATTTTTTTGGAGAATTTTTTAATTTCTTGGAGAATTGAATCTTACATACAGAATCCTCAGAAAAAAATTTTAGGAAAGAAATCCGCATCCTCTTTGAAAAAAAATTCTGAGAAAACTTAAATATTTTTTTGGAGAATTTTTAATTTCTTGGAGAATTGAATCTTACATGCAGTATCCTCAGAAAAAAATTTTAGAAAGAAATTCCTATCTTATTTGAAAAATAATTCTGAGAAAAACTTAAATATTTTTTTGGGGAGAATTGAATCTTTTTTCAAAAAGAGTTTTAGAAAAAATCAGATTTTGTCTGACAAAAAACAATTCTGGAAAATATCAAATGAATTTCCCAGAATTAAATTAAAATTTAGCTTTTAAATCTTCAACAACTTTATTTGTTAATAATTCTCCACGAAGATCCTTATATAAATCTGAAAGAAAATATTTTGTTCCACCAGCAACTCCTTCTGTAATCAAAATTTCATCATCCTTTAACTTACTCAACAAATACTTAATCTGATTTCTATTTAAAGAATTTTTTAAATGCTGTTCTATTTCCCCAATTTTCATTTTTTTCCCTTGCAAAAGTAAAACGATGGATTCTACTTCTGTGGCAATATATTTTTTGCCGATCATTTGCATTTCTCCCTCTAATTTATGAAAATCCTCTGTAAGAATATATCTGTTAGTATGTGTGGACACAGGACGAATAAGCCCCAGTGTTAGTAATTGGCTTACTATATTTTCTTTTAAATGAGCAAAAATTCCTTTTCTTACTTTATATAGTGTGATAATTTGTTCCACCCCTAATTTAGGCTCTTTATCACTATTTTGATATTCATTGATAAAAACATGAAATGCTTTATCAGTAATTTGTGAGTATAATCCCAATGTAACTTGAAACATATCAGAAGGTGAGTAATCTGGTTCAGGCTTGCCTTCAGAAAGGGTTAATGAAAAAATTTTATCTACTCCCTGACCGCTTCTCTCAACCAAACCTGTTTTTTCTAAAATATCCGTCAATAGTCTGCTCCTTGGGGTACTGCTTACTGTTAGAATATTTTCAATATTAACCCCTTTAGGAAATCCTCCAGGATTAGTTATAATAATTTTATTAGGGTATTGTTTTATAACTACTTCACTGGATATACTATAATCCCGATGTGCTACTGCATTAAGAATTGCCTCTCTAAGAACAGCTTCGTTGAAATCATAAATATCATAAATATAGGTTCCATTTTGTATAGGATGCTTTTTATTGAGAAGTGGTTGGTTAATCAATTTCCAAACTTCTTCTACTGCTTTATATAATGGCCCCTCAATAACGATTCTATTATCAAAATGAATTTGAACTTCAGAGGTTCGATATTCCCAAATAATTTTGCATTGAGGTAATTTAGTATGTAGAACCTCCTTTTTAGCTAGCAAAATGAGACATGCATAATTAAGTCCGGAAGGTGTTTTAAGCTTTAAATCTGTCAGAATTTGCTCTTGGCTTAATTGTCCGAATAAAGGATTACGCTGCTTAATTGCATAGTTATCTTTCAAAATTGTAAATGCTTCATCATCAATATCATCTAATGTAAAGCCTTCAACAATTTTTGCCGAAAAATCAGGTTCTTGTTCGGATAGTATAGCAAACATTTCTTCATCACTCATATTACGTAAACTATCACCTACCCGCATAAGTGGTACCCCTTCAAATTTCAGCATTTTACCAATAGGTCTTGTAGGAATATGAGAAACCAATACTCTTAATCCATTTTCATCAAATAATTCTTCAAGACGAATTCTTATTTCCAACTTTTCATATACAGCGTCTTCTAATCCACCGAGCGTTCCTTTTGCAAAATTACTCCCAACCACAGTGTGCGGAAAAGCATCACTCATCCCGAAAATTAATTTACCACCTCCCTCGTTAGCCAGTGCAACAATATAACCTAAATAACATTTTCTTCGGTTTTCCTGTTCTTTATGTGAACCTCCATTAAAGGGGAAATTATTTTTAGCTTCTTTGAATTCTACTTTATCTTCCGATTCTTTTAGATATTGTAGTTCTTGTATTGTCATAAATATGGTGTTGTTACAAAAATATTAAAATTAAAGAAAGTATGTACCTTAAACAAGTAGAAAAGATTTCAAATTTATGATTCCATATTAAAAAATACTGTCGATAACCAGATCCACTTCATTAGTCGAAAAATCTTCAAGGTAACTTTCAGTTGTACTAAGTTTCTTATGTCCCAAAGACTGTTTGATAATATTGATGTTTACATCTTTTCTCAAAGCTGTTGTCGCAAAAGTATGCCGGGCTGTATAGAATGTAATGTGCTTATCTATTTCACATAATTTAAGGAGATATTTCAATTGCTTATTGTAGTATTTTCTTACTGAATATTTTCTATTATATAATTCTTCCGCAGAATATTCTTCCTTATTCATTTTCAAAATAGGAAATATATAAGGGGTCTCGTAAATCCTGTATTTCCTGTAGAAATTTAGCACCTCCCCAATGATTTCATTTTTTGGTAATTTCACGTTGATATGTGCTTTCGTTTTTATCCTGCTATAACTAAATTTTAAATCTTCCAAATGTGACCATTCTAATTCTGCCAGATCTGTAAAGTTCATCCCTCTTGCGTAATAACTGAAGAGATACAGATACCTTGCATGTCGGACAGATGGAGCTTTCTCCACATCAAAATCAATAATCTTTTCGAATTCTTGTTCAGATAAAGCCTTTTTCTTCTTTTGACTTTTTAATTTCGATATTTTATATCCTTCTTTTGAAAAAGGATAATGGATTTTGGAGACAACTTTTGCTTTAATTGCTTTGTTATAAACCATTCTGATATTCCTCATGTAGACGGCAATCCCGCCATCATCTGCATTTTTACGGAGATGTCTCTCGAAGCCGTTTAAAAAAGGTTCGTCAATATCTTCAAACCTATACCTATCAATATTCCTTTTAAATTTTCCGAGGGCTCTTATTGTTGTTTCCAAGGAAATTTTATAGCTGATTTGTCCGTTTTCCTCCATCATTTTAATCTCTTTTTCAAAAAACTCTTTGAGTAGAATTCCGGAATTTCCACGAAGACGATAATGGTTGTCAAATTGTATTAAAGTAACCATTCCCTGCTCTTTTTGGATTTTCTCGATAATATCGGTTGCCTCATCTTTTAGGGTTCTCAAAGATGAATTAAAGGAAAGATGATTTCTAAATTTAGAATTGAACTCCCCTGTTTTAGAATTCCATTCAATTAGCTTACATTTGTACGGAGTAGAATAAAATTTTGACTTCCTATTTATTGTAACTCTCAAATAAATAGGAAATAGCCCGTCTTGTAATGGATTCTTTTTGCAAATGGTTTTAATACTTGGTTTCATATGTTTAATTTTTAAGTATAACATCAGTACAACATGTTGTACTTGATACTCAAAATGGATGAAACCAAAAATAGACACTCAACACCTTAACTCAATGCAAATCAGCATATTTGAAGCTAAATACAAATAAATGAAACCCTATGGTTTTCATCTGTTAATCAGAGGGTCGCTGGTTCGAGCCCAGCAGGAGGAGCCCAACTGACAAAGTCGCCAAATTGGCGGCTTTGTCGTTTTTTATTCTTTCCCCAAGACCTTGGCGATCGATCTTCTTAAACAACCAAATAATTATGTATTTCGGCAGTTTAAAAATATATGGCTGAAAATGTCCACACATTGACCATTTTAAAAAATAATTTCTGATTACATTTGTGTCATAAGACTTAGCATATGGCCACAAAATTTATCTTCCTCCTTTTACCTCAGGTACATATTTTAGATATTGCCGGGCCCGATCAGGCTATTCATGAAGCTATAGATTTTAATGCTGATTTTGAGATTGAATATTGTGGCATAGGCAAAAATGTAGTATCTACGAGTGGTTTACCTTTTGGAACTGTAAAACATTTCTCAGAAATTCAGTTTAAAAAAGGAGACTTTCTGATTGTTCCGGGCTGCGATTATTCCTACTTATCATCCAACGAATTTTTAAGGCAAAAAGAATTATTTAACTGGATCAATTATTTATACAATCATAATGTCGCCATCTGCAGTATTTGCACGGGCGCATTTGTTTTGGCTGAATCAGGCCTTTTGAATGGAAAAAACTGCACCACCCATTTCAAGAAAACCGGTGAACTGCAAAAGAGGTATTTAAAAATTAAGGTAGTTGAAAACATTTTGTTTACCGATCAGAATAACATCTATACCAGCGCAGGAATTGCATCCGGGATAGATCTGATCCTGCATATCATTGAAAAACTGAAAGGCAGCCATATGTCACATCTGGTAGCAAGGGAGTTAGTCATATTCAGCAGACGGAACGGAAACGACAGCCAGGAAAGCGAATTTTTAAAATTCAGGAATCACATTCACACAGGCATTCACAAAACCCAGGATTTTATCCTCGAAAACATCAGCAGAAAAAACAGCTTATATGATCTGGCAGAAATAGCTGCCATGAGTGAGCGTAATTTTACAAGAATATTTAAGAAAGAAACCGGGGTTACGGTCAATGAATACATCAATGTGATTCGCAAAGCAAAGGCTGTGGAGCTTAAGAAAAATCCCAACCTGTCTAAAATTGAAATCGCCAATAAAGTGGGCTTACAAAGTGAAAAGCACCTGTCGAGAATTTTAACCATTGATACGAAATGAAGACTCCTTTCAAGATCATATTCCTGCTTTACCTTTTTCCGGTAATGGTATGCGCACAAAATATAGATACAAAGCATCTCTCACTCCGTCTGCAATTCGACTGGCAGCAACGGCAGGCCTTTGGCAGCGCCGAAATTACAGGTTCTGTAATGAGTGAAAATGATAAAATCATATTAGATGCCGGAAAATTATTCATTCAATCCATTGAAATAAATAGTAAAAAACTAAAATTCCACTATGACGGAGGTGATACGGACAATAATCTGGAAATTATTTTAGACCGAAAATATAAGCCTGCTGAAAATTTCACTATAAAAATTAATTACAGAACCCTTTACGAAAACCGCACTGATCCGAACGCTATCGGAGGAAGCCTTGGAAAAGGATTAAGGTTCCTGCAACCCACTTCCACTACCCCCAATAAACGAAGGCAGATCTGGAGCAGTGGCGAACCTCAGAATAATAAGTACTGGTTCCCGTGTAACGAAGACATTGCCGACATTCACACCACTGAGATCAAAGCAACTATTGAAAAGCCTTTGATGCTTATAAGCAATGGAAGTCTTGTCGATATCATCGAACATCCGGATAATAATACAAGAACTTTTCATTACAGATCAGAAGTTCCTTTTCCCAATTATCTGATATCTGTTGTGATAGGGGAATACATTGATGTAATACAAAAAAACAATCACACAGCCATTCACAATTACGGTTACCCTGACGAAAAAGAAGCCGTAAAGGCAACTGTAGAACTGATCCCCGATATGATGCGGTTTTTGGAAGAAAAAACAGGCTATGATTATCCATTAAAAAACTACATCCAGGTTGTTGTCCAGGATTATCCCTTTCCGGGATCAGTGGGGCAAAATGCTGCATCTATCCTTTCAGATAACTATATTGATGACCATGGCGTGCATAAAGATTTTAAATATCTGTGGGATGGTGTTGCCATGCAGGCATTGGCCAATCAATGGTTCGGCAGCCTGATCATGCCTGCATCCTGGGAAGATATTTGGCTAAATAATGCTTTTGCACAGTATTTTTCCGGGCTTTATACAGCAAAAAGCAATGGAAAGGAAGAGTACCTCACTTATTATCACCCTTTTGAAAAAGCAAATATATTGAGCGACTGGAATACAGGAAATAAACATCCTATTGTCAGCACCAATATCGGAGACCTTGCTGCATTCATATCAGATAGTTACTCGAAATTTCGCGGCGCATTGATTTTACGTATGCTTCAGAAAGAAATGGGTGATGAGAGCTGGTGGAAAGCTATTCGGGACTATGTGAAAAACAATTCCGGAAAACAGGTCAGCACAAAGGATTTCCAGAGCGCTGTAGAAAAAACATCCGGCAGATCCTACCAATGGTTCTTTGAACAATGGATTTATAAGACAGGTCTTCCAAAGTTTGAAGTAATTAAAAAGTACGATACATCACAAAAACAGCTTTTCATTACGGTAAAACAGGTTCAAAATCAGGAAAATAAAACCGATTTTCATCAGGTCTCCTTTTTTGAAGGTAAAATAGATGTTGAAATTGACAATACTATTGAAAGCCTATATCTTAAACCACAAGCCGAAAATATATTTACTTTTCCGGCAAAAACCCTTCCGAAATTGGTCAACTTTAATTATGAAGAAACATTCTTATGTGAAACTATTTTTGAAAAATCCACTGATGAATATTTCTATCAACTGCAGCACAGCAAAGATGTACTTGCCCGGCAGAAAGCCTTAGATAAGCTGACAGAAGCAGCGAATGACAGCCATGCAACTACCTTGTTTAAAGATCAGGTGATAGATGCCATTTTTACAGAGATTCAATCCGGGCAGTATTGGAGATATCGGTGGTATGCCCTCGGTTCATTGCAAAAAATCATGCCATTAACTTATAAGGAAAAGACCATTTCGTTTTTAACATCACTCATAAAAAAAGAAAAGTCGTGGATAAAAAGTACGGCTATAAATATGCTCGGAAACACCAACGCTCCTGAACATAAAAACCTATATATTCAGGCATTAAATGACGAAAGCGACAGAGTGGTCAATGCAGCGGCCATTGCTTTAGGAAAAACAAAAAGTCCGGACGCTTTTGAAATATTGATGGATCTGGAGAACAGGCATTCATGGAAAAATCAGAATCGGATCAGTGCATTAAACGGGTTGCAGCAATTGGGAGACCCACGAGCTATTGATTATGTACTGACCCGCCTGGAAGACAATCGATCACCCAGATGGTATCTTGCAACACCCGTCTGGGATTATCCGTTTGCTGCCGTCAATACTTTGGTGGCACTGGGAAAAGGGGAATCAGGCTATCCGGTCCTTATAAACAGGTTTAAGAGATCTTTGCAGGATAATGACCTGAATGATATTTTCCAGAACGTCCAGCTCATCAACCTCTTAAAAGACGAACGTGCCAAAGAAATTTATCTTTTACTGAAAGAAAAATACAAAGATGACCCCTATGTTTTAGAAGCGGTCAGCAACTACGAAAAACAATTTATAGAAAATATTAAAAAATGAAAAAATCAGACATCAAAAAAATGCCGTCTTATTTTGACCGGTATATTGATTTGGCGGAAGATGTTCCTTTATCAGAGTCTCTGCAGATAAGCTTACAGGAACTGGAAGATGCACCCATAGAGAAATGGCGGGCTTTGGGCGAAAAAGTGTATGCCGAAGGCAAGTGGACCATTAAAGATATTTTACAGCATTATATAGACACCGAACGTGTGTTTGCCTACAGAATTACCGCAATTGCCCGTGGTGACAAGCAAAAAATGCTCCCTTATGATGAGGAAGCATTCGCCCGGAATACAACAGCAAACAGCCGGACAGTGGAAGATCTTCTGGAAGAGCTTATTTTGGTGAGGAAGGGTACTATTGCAATGTATAAATCTTTCGATGAAAAAATGCTGCATCAGTCAGGTAACGGCTTTAATGGCATGCAGTATTGTCCTCTGGCATTAGGGTTTATGCTGGCAGGGCATCAGCGCTGGCATTTCAGGGTTATTCAGGAAAAATATTATCCTTTGCTCAATTGTTAAATTTAAATATCCCCGATCCGGATATTTCCAAATATAACACTGCTTCACAAGCTATTGATCTGCACAGAATTGCAGGACAAAAGAGTTACAGGATCTGTAGCTCTTTTTTAGTTTCCGGCAGCATTGTATCTGTTTTTTATCTTTCAACGTTCCCGCTTCACAATATAATAACACCAATACCGTTATTTTGCTACCTTTGCAGTTTTGTAATTCAATTACTGAACCATTAAAAATTTTTTAATTTTTTAAATAAACTGCACGCTTTTTGTTTATGCTAAATGCCTGAAGAAACGAATGATGTTTAATAACAACCCTAAATATTACTATTTATTCTTTTTAATAGTTCTCTCTCATCTTGTCTGTGCCCAAAATACAGCAAACGGTAAAATTATAGACTCAAAAACCAACAAGGAAGTCTCCGGTGTAGATGTTTTCATCAATGACAGCAACAAGCCTTATTTAACAACCACTAACGGAAGTTTTAGTGTGCAGTCCGACAGCATTATCTATAAGCTGAAATTCCTAAGAAAAAACTATGCCCTGATGAGTATAGACATCACTACTGACAACCCCCGTAACCTGACCGTAAAACTGACCCAGGATAAAGTAAGCAATATTGAAGAGGTGGTGATCCATAATGAGAAAACCAAATTCAAAAGCAAAAAGGAAAATCCGGCTTACACCATTATGCAGGAAGTCTGGAAAAGGAAAAGAAATAACGGTTTAGATAAATTCGATACCTATACGTATAAGGAGTACGAAAAAATACAGTTTGATGCCAATAATCTGGACAGCGCCTTCATGAAGAAAAAAGTTTTTAATAAGCTTGATTTCATTTTTGATTATGCAGATTCCACTGCAAGGGGCAAAATGGCGCTTCCCATCTTCTTAAATGAGGCCATCTATGAAAATTATGGTGAAAACAAACCCGGAAAGAAAACAAAAAAACTGTTAACGGCCCAGAAGACATCAGGATTTCAGGATAATCAGATTGTTACATTAACAGCCAAAAACCTTTACCGTGATATTAATATTTACGATAATACTTTAAACTATTTCGATATAGGCTTCCCAAGCCCGGTAGGAACAGACGGCTTCAGCACTTATGATTATAACCTGATAGACACCATCTCCATCCGAGGGGAAAATGCCTACAAAATCAGATATCAGCCCCGAAGAACCGAGGTTTTGGCCTTTCAGGGGTACCTGTATATTGATACGGACAATTATGCTGTCCTGGGAGCTACTTTGAAATCCACACAGAAAATAAATGTCAATTTCATTAATGCGATATCTACCGAACTGGAATATGACAATCCGGATGAGAATACTTTCCTTCCTAAAAAGTTTGTCACCGAGATCGAAATGACCCCTTTTTCAAAAAAGAAAACAGCGAAAAGTATCATTGCCAAAAGATCTGTAGATTATTCAGAATATGAATTCAACAAACCATTAGATCCTGCTGTTTTTACCCGAAAGCAGGAAGAATATGATGACAGCTTCACAGACAAGGATGATGCCTATTGGGTAAAAGCCAGGCCGGACTCCTTATCCAAGGCCGAACAGGGTGTTTATGACATGCTGGATAAGCTTCAGCAAACCCCAAAATTCAACAGGATCGTAAAATTATATGAAACTCTGGGTTCAGGATATTATAACATCACCAAAGGAATTGATCTGGGCCCTATATTTTCCATATACGGGGTAAACGAAGTGGAAGGAGACCGGATAAGGCTGGGAGCCAGAACTTATTTCACCCGTAATGACCCGTGGAGAGTCCAGTTTTATACGGCTTACGGCTTTAAAGACAAGCAATTTAAATATGGTGCCGAGGCAAGATATATGTTCAACCGGGTAAACCGGTTTATGATCGGGGCCGGAACAAGGAGAGATGTGATGCAGCTTGGGGTTCAGCTCACCAATGATGATGGGATTATGTCGCGTTCATTTGCTTCATCCACTGTATTTGCCAGGGGAGAAAATGCCTCTTTAAGCTCGGTGAATCAAACGAATGTTTTCACGTCCCTAGAACCTTGGAAAAACTTCCAGATCAGGGTTGACGGGACCGTGCAGAGCATCAAATCTGCCAATCCGGAAGGGTTTAACCTGATGTATTACAGAAACGGGGATCTGAGAAAAACGGTCAATGATTCGCATGTAACCCTCAGTTTAATTGCAAGGCCGGGCGCCAAGTTTTCCCAGACAGGTATAGACCGGTATGAACACGGAACATTGGCCCCAACTATTGTTTTAAAGTACACACGAGGAATTGAAGGATTATTCAATGGGGATTTTAATTATAACAAACTCCAGTTTATGTTCTACAAGCCTGTCTTGATAGGAAGCTGGGGTAAAACCTTAATTAATTTTGAGGCCGGTAAGAATTTTGATACTGTTCCATTAGCATTGCAGAATGTGATCCCTGGTAATCAGTCTTACAGTCTGGCGACCAATACTTTTGCCCAGCTGAATTATTATGAGTTTGTGGCTGATACCTATACCACGCTTCATTTGGAGCATCATTTTAATGGTAAGATCCTTTCCTTTATCCCTTTAATCAAAAAATTAAAGCTGAGAGAGGTTGCATTTATCAGAGGAGCTTACGGAACATTAAGCGATGAATCAAAGAATATTAATGTGGAAGGATTTAAATATTCAGCCCCAAGCGAGCATATTTACTATGAATATGGGTTTGGAATCGAAAACATAGGATTTGGAAACCTCAGGATATTCCGGGTAGATTTTAACTGGAGAGGAAACTACCTTGACAGACCCGATATTTCCAAATTCGGGATCAAAGCAGGATTCCAGTTCGGATTTTAAAACAAAACCAGCTTATGTAAAGCTGGTTTTTTTATTGTTAATATTCTGAGGGATATCCTTTGCAGCCATTGCAGTGGGCTACGATATACACTATATTACAGGAAGGTCTTTTCCCTTCAGGAATGCTGCAGTAGATATCACATGGCAGACAGCCGGTTCCCGGAGCTGCACCGGCCATTACATTTTTAAGCGCCTCTCTCTTTAGGCTTTTTAAATTTTTCATATTATTTTGTTTTAATTTGCGCCTACTCTGTATGCTTTTCGGCTTACGCAGTTCGATTTGGTATACCAAATATAATAAAACATTTTATTCCGGAAAGGCCATAAAAAAGCCCCGGCAAATGCCGGGGCTTTTTTATTTTATATAACGCGTAGATTATGCGTTAGGCTCTACAGATACAAAAGATCTGTTATTCGCTTTTTTTCTGAAAACTACTTTACCGTCTACTAAAGCAAACAAAGTGTGGTCTTTACCAATACCCACGTTTAAACCCGGGTGGTGCTGAGTACCTCTTTGTCTAACAATAATATTTCCGGCAATAGCATCCTGACCTCCGAAAATCTTCACTCCTAATCTTTTAGAGTGAGATTCTCTACCGTTTTTGGAACTACCAACTCCTTTCTTATGTGCCATTTTATTTCTGGATTATATTATTTATTAAGAGCTTTGAAATTTCCGATATTCTTTACAATAGCAGCATCTACTTCTTCATGGGTAAGAACATCTTTTCCTAATTCAGCTTTTACTTCTTTACCTAGAGTAATTAAAGCTTCTCTGTTATCTTTAGACTGGGATAAACCGTTTTTCTTTAAGTGATAGTTCAGTTCGTGATCTTCACTGAAGTTAACGGTTGCATTGTCTGAAAGAATTTCTGTTTTGGTTTCTGCTTTTGCTGTCGTCTCTTTCTTAGCTGCAGACTTTTTAGCACCTCCTTCAAATCCGGTGATCCCTGTAATTTGAATTTGAGTTAAAGATTGTCTGTGACCGTTCTTAACTTTGTAACCTTTTCTCCTTTTTTTCTTGAAAACGATTACTTTGTCAGCCTTTACATGGTCTAAGATCTCAGCGTTAACAGTAATACCGCTTACAGCCGGGGCGCCTACAGTGATTGCTCCGTTTACGGTAAGAAGAACTTTGTCAAAAGAAACTTTGTCTCCCTTCTCTCCTTTTAAACGGTTTACAAACAACTTCTGGTCTTGCTCAACTTTGTATTGAAGCCCTGCTATTTCTACAATTGCAAACATTGTTTATAAATTTTTAGTTATTTCGAGGTGCAAATATACAAATTATTTTATAATTAACACACAATCAGTTTAATGTTTTTACAACAACAAACAATTCACTATGTTTTGAATAATTTCTCCTCATAATGCATTGATATATAGAAGATAATTTTATACCTTCGTCTTCACCAAAATTATTTATATGAAAAAAAACTTTAAATTCTCCTTACTAGCAGGAGCAATGGCTGTATTCTCACTGACAGCATGTAACGATGACAAAATGGAAGAAACCGTATTACCGGAATCCCAGGCGGAAAGTGCAAAAATTGAACAACCCGGAGACATCGAAAAAATCTGCTCCTATGTAGACCAGTACTGGACCTCATCCTCTGTTTTGAAAACCGCACTTCAGAATTCCACAGACACCAACTTTATGAATTCGCAGATGACCAAGATTGCCAGCCTTTGGGGAAGAAGCAATCCTACCCTCCGGTTTGTGGATGACCCGTCCAGTTTCAACTCAACCTACAATGCCATTTCCTATTCTACCGGTAAGATCTATTACGGGTATGCCATCTATTATGATGCAAAATCCAAAGGCGGTGATATCGTAAACGCAATGATCCTTGCTCATGAGTATGGCCATCAGTTACAATACATCTATAATCTCCCGTCCGTAAGCGAGTCGACAGCAAGACCGAATGAGCTGGAAGCAGACGGTTTTGCAGGATACTATTTAAGAAGGCCTGCAGGGTATAACAAATCTTCCTTTACCGAGATTGCGGCAGCTTATGAATTTGCCCAAAGCATCGGAGATTACCAGACTACCCACCCGAGTCACCACGGGACACCCGCTCAGAGAAGATCTGCTGTCCGCTTAGGTTTCCTTTTAGGTCAGTATGCCCTTTCAGCAGCTGATTTTGATTATAATTTCTTCTATTATTATCAGGGCGTTCTGAACGGCACATACAAAATGGCAAAAAATACAAGAAACCCGGAAATCGATGCTTATATGAGCCAGTATATAGAAGAATTGAAAAAGATCCAGACCGGGGAAATTTCTGCTGAGGAATTCAAACATCTTAAATAACATTCATTATCAACATATTTAAGAAGGAGGTAAGCATTGTCTTACCTCTTTTTATTGGCTGTAATTCATAAACTTTATTTACTTTTGGTTTAGTTTATTATCATCTATCACAATGAACAGAGATCTCTACATTGATTTTGCCAAAGGACTGGCTACAATTTCCATCATATTTATCCATACTGCTTTCTGGTCAGGACAATTTTATATTCCTACAGAAGTACGGGTTTTCTCACTGGTTTTTGATGTTGCCTTATTTTATGCCTTAAGCGGCATTACTTCAGGCTCCAATATTGAGAAAACACTGTACAGGCTGCTGAAGCTACAGATCACCTATATGATCTTCGTGACCTTCCTGTTCTTTATGGATTATTTCTTCAAAGTTTTCGGGCTGGCTTTCTTCTCTCCGGAATGGCTCCATCAGTTTTATTCCACATTCGGGTCAAAATACACTGCAATAGATATTTCGGCACAGCCTCAGTGGCAGAATTTAGGGAACTGGTATCTTCATCAGTATACCAATGCAGATACTTTCCCGGTAGTAATGGGAAGTTTCTGGTATCTCAAAGTCTATTTTATCATAACCGTTTTTGGAGTTTTGATCCTGAAATTCTTTCCTAAGCATATTCATTGGTTCATTGCCATCTGTGGAATTTTAACTCTGCTTTTTAATATTTTTCCATGGTATTATCCGTCCGGGCAGGTGGGGTATGTTGCATTTTATCTGGCTGTTTTCCTTATTGCCAATACAATGCGCGGAAAAAAAATCCCGGGAAAATTAATTCCTGTTCTTTATGGCTTGGTTGCCTGTGCTCTGGTATGGATGTTCTGGCATTACGGAAGTGACATTTTTTATAGGATCAATAAAAATAAATTTCCGCCGAAAATCCCTTATATCATATGGACTTTATTCTCATTGGTAACCTTATTTGTCTTATATAACAGATTAAAGGTTACTAAAGACAACCTCATCACCCATATCGGAAAAAATGCGATCTTTTTCTATTTTGCGCAGGGAATAAGTTCTTCGCTGGTCTATTTTTTGGTGATTCCTTTGAAGGAAAAGATGGCTTGGTGGCTTTTGATGATCTTCATATATATCATTAATATTATCCTGGCCTATATTATAGCGGAAGGCTTAAAGAAAGTCGACAATTCCGGATGGAAAATACTGGAATACCTGCGAAAGAAAACGGCTTCCTAGAATAACACTGAGAGTTGCACCATTATAAATAAGTAAATTGCCACAAATAGGGATAAATCTTCTTATTTATTGCAATTTGTTTTAAATTTGCAGAAAATTTAAATATGTTTAAGCTGAAACTTCCTACTGATCCCAGGTGGGCCAATATTGCGGAAGGAAACATTGAAGAAATTTTAACGGATCATGCCTGGTGCGAACAGAAAGCGGCTACCAATGCCATTTCTCTCATCACCATGCTACCGGAATACCCTGAAATTGTTACAGAACTTCTTGCCATAGCACAGGAAGAGCTGGATCATTTTAATCAGGTACATGAGATCATTAAGAAAAGAGGCTATACCTTCGGAAGGGCGAGAAAAGATGATTATGTGAATGAACTTGCCAAATTCATTGTACAGGGAAGCCGGGAAGACCTGATCATTGATAAAATGCTTTTTGCCGCTATGATTGAAGCAAGGAGCTGTGAACGATTCAAAGTGCTCACCGAGAACATCCAGGACGAAGAACTGAAGGTCTTTTACCGGGAACTTATGATCTCTGAAGCCAATCATTATACTACTTTCATCGGTTTTGCAAGACAGCTGGGAGATCCTGAGAATGTGAATAAACGCTGGGAAGAATGGCTGGAGTATGAGGCAAAGATCATCCGGTCTTATGGTAATAAAGAAACAATACACGGATAATACTATTCAAGTTGAAAAAACTGACTTTTGAAAGCGTTGCTAATTTTTTCCTGAAAAACTTCTTTCAGGGGCTGGTGATCATTGGCCCTATCGGGCTTACCATTTTCGTGATATGGTATATTGTAACCTCCATTGATAATATCATTCCGTCCGTTGCCAAAGAGATCCCGGGACTGGTATTTATTTCCACCATTTTGCTGACTGCTCTTTTAGGATATTTAGGAAATAAATTTGTGATCGGAAGGTTCTTTTTTGATACCATGGACAGCCTGCTGGAAAAAACTCCGGGAGTAAAACATATTTATACTCCCACAAAAGATGTCATGTCCTCATTCGTAGGAGACAAAAAGAAATTCAACGATCCTGTCTGGGTAAAAACCAATGAAAATCCGGAGATCTGGAGAATCGGGTTTTTAACTCAAAAAGAAATGGCTGATGTGGAAAAACATAATTATGTAGCCGTTTATTTACCTCACTCCTATGCTATTTCGGGCTGGGTAATTGTTACGGAAGAGAAAAACATCAAACCTGTAGTGGGAATGACTGCTGCTTCGGCAATGAAGTTTGCGGTAAGCGGCGGTGTAGCCGGTTTTCATTCTGAGGAGAATATTTTTAAGGCTGAATAATCCTTTATAGCTTAATTACACACCGAATCCCATTAAAATCTTAACTGGTAAGTTCCGGCTGTTTTCTTTCTTTTTTCAGATCCTGTAGAAAATCATCGATCATGGGCTGCTTAACGTGTGCCATGACCACGACCTTCCACCATTGAGGATTCTTATAATTATCCGCCACAAGATAATACTGCTTTGCAAGCTCTTCAGACACATCATTAGAATCAATTGCCACAATATTCATATAAGGATTCCTGTAATACTTAACGCCCATCTCATCCAACGCATTACATAGATAATCTGTAAGGCCTGTTAATTTTTGTATTATTTCTGTCCAGCCTTCGGAACCATGCGTCATCAGGATCATCCAGATCGATATCGCATTTGCCCCTGAGCGGCTGCCACACAGGGTAAAATCGGAACCGTATACATAGGCTGCTTCAGGCGTCTGCACCTTTTCTATCAGGCCTTTTCTGCATAAAAATATTCCGGTGCCATAAGGAGACTGCAACATTTTATGTCCGTCGATCGTAATGGAGCTGATTTCAGGATTCCGAAAGGTCAGATCTGTTTTCTGTGCAGAAAAAGGGTAAATAAACCCTCCAAAAGCAGCGTCCACATGTACAAAATAATGTTCAAAATATTGCTTTACAACTTCCAGAAAAGACTGAGGTTCATCTATACTGCCAAATATGGTTGTGCCCATAGAAAGATGAATAATCAGATACCTGATCCCTTTATCGTATGATTCTTTCAGCTGCTTGTGAAGATCTTCCAATAGAACTTTCCTGTCATTATGGTTTACTTTAACTGCAATAGGGTGTATTCCTAATAAATTAGCTCCTTTGTACACAGAATAATGGGCATCTTCAGAAAATACAACCCCTATTTCAGAGGTCCCGGCATTCTTTTCCTGCATAAAATAATTGCGGTACATCCATTGCGCCTGAATGTTGGCTTCCGTACCTCCCGGAGCCACATAGCCGTCATAGCCGGATTCCTCAGCTCCGAATATTTCTTCGGCACAGATCCTTAAAAGATCTATTTCCAGCTGTTGGGTCCCAGAAAAATACATCTCCCCCTGGCTGTAGGTATGGCAGCCGATATGATTAGGGTTATTCATTAAAACCGAAAGAAACGGAGCCTCTTTTAAGAAAGGCGAATCATAAAATTGTTCCTGATCCAGATAAGTTCCCGGAAGGCCCAGAATAGATTCGGTAGTATAATTCAGGTTTTTATGCAATGCATCAAATACTTTTTGCCTGATGGTTGTTGTAGAAAGTTTGGGCCAATGCATTTTCCTGATTTTTTGATTTAATATGGATTTTACTCTTATTTCCCCTTTAGCAGGAAGTTATCTCCAAAATTACACTTTTTTTTTAATGTATAAAATTTTATCGTTTTTCAAAGCATAAATGCACTTTTACAGAAATCTCCCAAGAAAATATAATTAGACATAATTATTTAACAGCTTACTGTTATTCTTTAAAAAAAATTCCGGGATAACGATTTGAAGAATTAAAATTTTTCTTCATTTTTATGAAAAATATTTAATCAAATGAAATTTATCAAAGAAATGTGATTTTTTTTACTGATTTATAACAAGAATTTAATATTTTTGATATAACCAATAACTCAAACTTAAAGATAGATATGAAAATTAAATGTATAGGCGCCTTCTTTTTTCTGGGTGCAACATCCATGTTGTATGCCCAGGAAGTAAAGGATACCATTTCAAAAGAAGCCAGGCTGGAAGAGGTATCCATTACCGGCGGCAGAAGCAAAAAGAGGACCGTTGTGAACACCGCAGTGCCTATTGATGTAATAGACATCAAACAGGTAAGCATGTCTACCGGTCAGGTAGAAGTAAATCAGTTACTTCAGTTTGCTGCGCCTTCGTTTAATTCCAACAAACAATCCGGTTCAGACGGGGCAGATGCCGTAGATCCTGCAACTTTAAGAGGATTGGGTCCGGACCAGACCCTATTATTACTTAATGGTAAAAGGTATCATCAGTCTTCACTCATCAACCTTTTCGGAACAAAAGGCCGTGGAAATACAGGATACGATATGAATACCATTCCTATCGGGGCCATAAAAAGAGTGGAAGTCCTTCGTGACGGAGCCTCGGCACAATATGGTTCTGATGCTATTGCCGGCGTGATCAATGTGGTTTTGAATGACCGCAGCAGCGGTTTTGAGGGAAATGCATTTTACGGCATGAATCTTTTTAAAAGTCCCGGCGATAACGATGTGGTTTCAGATCGGAAAATAGACGGTAATACTTTTGATTTTAGCGGTAATTACGGGACAAAAATAGGTACTAAAGGAGGCTTCGGGAATTTTACCGCAGAGTTTGTGAATAAGGAATATGCCATAAGGAATGCAAATCCTGCCATGTATGATGCCCCAAGACAGCGTTTTGGAGATGCAAAATCCCAGAACTTCTATTTCTTCGGAAATATTGAGATCCCGCTGTCCGATAATCTGAAATTCTATTCCCATCCCGGGTTCTCCCATAGAAATACCGACGCTTATGCATGGACAAGGAGTGCTGATGCCGATGGAAATATCCCGGAAGTTTATCCTAACGGCTTCAATCCGATACAGGATACCAGCATCTCGGATTTTACCTTTGACAATGGGCTGAAGTTTAAAGTTGCCGACTGGAATGTTGATTTTTACAACGCTTTCGGAAACAACAGATTCACGTATCAGATAGACAATACGATCAATGCTACTTTGGGTGCGAATTCGCCAAGAAGCTTTAATGCAGGCGGACATTCTCTCCTCCAGAATACAACAGGGGTAAACGCCACAAAAGAATTTAAAGTGCTGGAAGGACTGAACATTTCCTTCGGATCTGAGTTCCGGTATGAAAAATTCAGTATCTTGAAAGGAGAAGAAGCATCGTACGCTATGTATGATGTTAACGGAAATGTTGTAACAGCAGACACAGATCCGGCTTTATTGGTTACCAATCCGTTAAGCGGAGACGTAAGGCCCGGAGGTTCCCAAGGTTTTCCGGGATATTCCCAGGAAGTCAAAAAAAGCAGGAACAACTTTGCCGCTTACATAGATACCGAACTTGATATTACCAAAAGCTTCATGATAAGCCTGGCCGGAAGATTTGAAAATTATAATGACTTTGGAAGCACTTTCAACGGAAAATTTGCGGCACGATATGCCTTAAGCCAACAGTTTGCTTTCAGAGGGTCTGTTTCTACCGGATTCCGTGCGCCTTCGCTGGCTCAAAAATACTACAGTCTCCAGTTTACCAATTTTCAGGGAGGAGATCTGGTGACCATTCAGCTTGCTTCCAATGACAGCAGCCTGGCAAAAGATGTGGGAATTCCTCAGCTGAAACAGGAAACTTCATTAAACGGCAGTTTTGGATTTACTTTCAATACCGGGAAATTTACAGCAACAGTTGATGGATATTATATTCGGGTAAAAGACAGGATCGTATTGACAGGTAACTTTTCAAGAGACGATCTGCCGCAGGATGTTCAGGATCAGAATCCCTATATAGATCAGGCACAGTTTTTCTCTAACGCCATAGATACCAGAACCAAAGGAGTGGATGTTATCCTGAGCTACAATGAAACTATAGGGAACGGAAGATTAACAGCCACTTTAGCAGGAAATTATAATGAAATGGAGATCACGGATGTGCATACTTCCGAGAGACTGAGAGGTAAGGAAGAAATTTATTTAAGCCCCCGGGAGCAGGCCTTTATATTGGCTTCTGCCCCTAAAACAAAAATCAATTTAAGCTTAAACTATAGGATAAACAAGTTCAATGCAAATGTACAGCTTGTAAGATTTGATAAAGTTACCCTTATCGGTTACGGCGGCGCAGACGATTTCCAGACTTATAATCCAAAAGTCACTACCGATTTATCGTTCGGATATGAGTTTTCTAAAAACCTTAGTCTAACTATAGGAAGTAAAAACTTATT
Source organism: Chryseobacterium defluvii (assembly GCF_014204415.1). Lineage (GTDB taxonomy): Bacteria > Bacteroidota > Bacteroidia > Flavobacteriales > Weeksellaceae > Chryseobacterium > Chryseobacterium defluvii_A. Next base: position 235,519 of record NZ_JACHLE010000003.1, read on the forward strand.
CAACAGGTATCCCACATTACAGACCGCTCATGTCACAGACGGAAATACAGAGTCGGGAGGAATCTTTGACCCTGTGCAGATGGGCTTCTCGGGACGGCAGGCTTTTGCAAGACTCAATTTCAAATTTTAATATTTTTTTAAGAAAGCTCCTGAGTTATTCAGGAGCTTTTTATTTCTGCTTATTTTTTTGAAATTTTATACAATTTGCCACTATCTGTAACTGCGTAGAGGTTGCCACCCATTCCGTCCAGTACATCCCGGAAACGTTCTCTCCGATCCTCCAGAAGGCGCTCTTCCCCGACAACTTTATTGTCTTTCATCACTATCCTGTTGATATGCTCACCACTTAGGCAGCCGATAAAAAGATTGCCTTTCCATTCCTCCATATTTCCTGTATAGAAGGTAACACCACTTGGAGAAATGACTGGGTCCCAATAATAAACAGGCTGTTCAGTTCCTTCTTTTTGGGTAATTCCCTGCCCTACTTTATCCCCGGAATATTCTATTCCATAGGTTACATCTCCCCAGCCGTAATTTTTACCCGGTTGGATCAGATTAATTTCATCGCCTCCTCTGGGGCCCATTTCTACATCCCAAAGACTACCGTTAAGGTCAATCGCCATTCCTTGCGGATTTCTTACTCCATAGGCATAAATTTCAGGTTTATAACCTGCTTTTCCTATAAAAGGATTTCCGGGTGCCGGTTTTCCGTCTTTGGTAATCTTAAGGATCTTTCCTAAATAATTATCTGTTTTCTGGGCATACGCTCTGGTTATTCTATCTGACCTTTCGCCGGTACTGACAAATAAATATCCGTCTTTGTCAAAAGCCAGTCTGCTCCCGTAGTGCTTATCACCGTCATAAGAAGGTTCTGCACGGAAGATGACTTTTACATCTGCAATATTCTTAAGATCAGCAGATAATTTTCCTTTTGCAACTGAAGTCAGGTTTCCTTCTCCAAAGGGTTCTGAAAAGCTGAAATAAATGATATTATTATTTTTAAAGTCGGGATCAAGTGCCACATCCAGCATTCCGCCCTGTCCTTTTGAGTCTACTTTCGGAAATCCTGAAATTTTGGAGACCTTTTTTCCGTCACTGGAAACGACATTCATGTAGCCTGTTTTATCGGTAATCAGAAATCTTCCGTCCGGCAGATTAATAATTCCCCAAGGCCTTCCTAAATCTGTATTTAAAACTTCTACCTGGTAGGGCGCAGATGTTTTCACTGCATTAATTCTTGTTTGTCCTTCAAAAGCCGGTTTATAGTTGGAATTAGGCTTTTGTGTTTCTACACTGCCACTATTTTCTTTTTCATTTTTCTGAGATTTTCCCGTGCAGGAAATTAATAACAGAACAGAGGCAGTTAAAATAGATCTGGTACTGACTTTCATATTACAATTTTAATTAATCCCAGCAAAAATTATACTAAATCTTTTATTTTTTGTCATCAACAGAGCAGCTTTACTTTCTTTAAAATATAAAATACTTCCGTTTTTCTTTATAAGAATTTATTTTAGTTTAAAGTTTACTTTCTGAAAATAATCTCCTGAATTGGTTCTGAAAAATATTCCGTTAGGGTTTTCTGAGGCTTCAGGCTTAAAATTATTCAATATCCGGGATTCTGTTTTAACATCTATGTGATAATGAAGTCCCTCTTTGTGCTCCGGAACAATTTTCTGTTCTATTTTATTGATCACTACTGCTGTAGGCTGATAATTTCCGTTGGATAAAACAAATGAAACGGTATATCCTTTTTCTTCTCTATTCTGATAAATAGAATACTCTGCCTTAATGTCAGGAAAATCTTTCGGCATATTCTTGTGCTGACAGGAAGCAATCATCAGATTCCATAAAAAAGATATTAAAATAGCATTGTATATGTTCCTGACTTTCATAATTTTGAATTATTAAAACAAATATATGAAACTATGAAAGCCTTGCACAAAATTTTCCTTATGGTTTTGAGTGTTTTTTTAATATTTTCATGCCACAGAGACGATGATAATGAGGCTGCTACATCAGACATCAATGATTTCGTCTGGAAAGGGCTCAATTCCTGGTACTACTGGAAACCCAATGTACCTTCATTGGCTGATAATGCTTTTTCCTCACCTTCCAATTATATAAATTTTTTAAGGGATAAATCTCCTGACAATCTTTTTTACAGTCTGCTGTATGATTACCCGAATAAAGACCGCTATTCCTGGATCGTAAATGATGTAGACGCCCTGCTACAAAGCTTCAACGGAATTTCAAAAAGCTCGGGCATGGATTTTACATTGTATTATAAAGACAATGGCAATTTCAATGTGGCAGGAATCATTAATTATGTTGTTCCTAATTCTCCTGCTGCACAGGCAGGATTATCCAGAGGGGAGGTAATTGTCGCTGTAAACGGTGCAGACCTGAACGTTAACAATTACCGCCAGTTGCTTAATGATCAGTTTTCTTTATCCATCGCACAAAATGTTTCCGTATCCGGGAACGGGGTAACTACATCAGGAATATCCAAAACAGTCTCTATCACGACAGCTGTTATTGAAGAAAATCCGGTAGCCTATTACAAAACCTTCTCTCATAATAGTAAAACGGTAGGCTATCTGGTGTATAATGGTTTTAAATCAAATTATAATGATGAATTAAATGCTGCTTTTGCTCAGATGAAACAGGATCACATTACAGATTTGGTATTGGATCTAAGGTATAACGGAGGAGGTTCTGTAGAAACCGCCGTTGCTCTGGGACAGATGATTACCGGACAATTTACCGGAAACCCCTATGTAAGAACGGACTTCAATGATAAGCATAACGCGTATGATACTACAGAAAATTTTTCAAATAAAGTAAAAACATATTCATTGGTCAACGGAAGCACCCAGCAAACAGGAGAACAAGCCATCAACAGCCTTAATTTAGGCAATATATACATCCTTACATCGGGCGGAACGGCCTCTGCCAGCGAATTAACCATTGATGCACTTTCTCCTTATATTAATGTTGTTACGATAGGTTCAGAAACATACGGGAAATTTGTCGGATCTATCACCTTATTTGACTCTCCCAATCAGGATTTTACCTCATACAGTGCGAGAAGCAAAGGGCATAACTGGGCCATGCAGCCTATAACTTTCGCCTATTTCAATTCAAATAATGATTCACATCCCACGAAAGGCTTTATTCCCGACCATCCGATTAATAATTATGATAATTTCGGGAATATCAAAGAGTTTGGAAACCCTACCGATCCTGCTCTTTCCAAAGCTCTTTTTTTGATCACGGGACATATATTCAAAACATCTGCTCCCCAGGCAAACTTTAACCGTACTCAAAGTTTTATTGCCAATAATAAGACTTTGATAAGATTCGGAACTGAGCTCTACATTCAGGATTTTAATCTTTCTAAAAAGAATAAATAAGAAATTGAGTTTTGCTCAATGAGTATATTACGCTTTCACCTTATAGGCTTTAGAAAACTGTAGGGTTGAAAATTACATAAACCTATTTTGATTTAAAGGTTATAAAATTAAAGTTCCTCAGGAATATTTTAAGAATATTTTATGTTAAGAGTTCTCTTCAGGACTCTTTTTTATTTTGTAAATTTGAGATATGAATTTCAAGCTTCAATCAGAATATCAACCTACCGGAGACCAGCCTCAGGCTATTGAAAAGCTTACTGATGGCATAGAGATCGGGGAGAAATACCAGACCTTATTAGGTGTTACAGGATCAGGGAAAACATTTACCGTGGCCAATGTTGTACAGAATGTACAGAGACCTACCCTGGTATTGGCTCATAACAAAACACTGGCAGCTCAGCTTTTCATGGAATTCAAGGAATTCTTTCCGGAAAACGCTGTTGAGTATTTCGTAAGTTATTATGATTATTACCAGCCGGAAGCCTATATTGCCACGACCGGAACTTATATTGAAAAAGATTTGAGCATCAATGAAGAAGTAGAAAAGCTGCGTCTTTCCGCCACAGCAAGTTTACTTTCCGGGAGAAGAGACGTACTGATCGTTGCTTCGGTTTCGTGTATTTATGGTATCGGAAATCCTTCGGAATTTCATAAGTCTCTGATCTCTGTCGGAATTGGTGAAAAAATTACCAGAACAGCATTGCTTCACTCTTTAGTTAATGCATTATACTCCAGAACATTGAACGAGTTCCAAAGAGGCACGTTCCGTGTGAAAGGGGATGTGATTGATGTCTTTCCTGCCTACGCCGACAATGCGATCAGGATTCAGTTTTTCGGGGATGAAATTGAGAAAATCCAGAGTTTTGATCCTGTTACAGGAAATGTAACCTCTAATTTCGATCAGATCCAGATTTATCCTGCCAATCTTTTTGTGACCTCAAAGGAAACTTTGAACGGTGCAATCAGGAACATACAGGATGATATGGTAAAGCAGGTGGATTTCTTTAATTCCATTGAAAAACCTTTGGAAGCAAAACGATTGCAGGAAAGAACCGAACTTGACCTTGAGATGATAAAGGAGCTTGGTTATTGTTCGGGAATTGAGAATTACTCAAGATATCTGGATGGGAGACAGCCCGGATCAAGGCCTTTCTGCCTGATCGATTATTTCCCGAAAGACTTCTTAATGGTTATTGATGAAAGCCATGTTACCGTTCCGCAGGTTCATGCCATGTATGGTGGTGACCGGAGCAGGAAAGAGGCCTTGGTAGAATATGGTTTCAGACTTCCTGCCGCAATGGATAACAGGCCATTGAAATTTAATGAGTTCGAAGGTATGCAGAATCAGGTAATTTACGTTTCCGCAACCCCGGCAGATTATGAGCTTGAAAAAACAGGCGGAGCTTATGTTGAACAGATTATCCGGCCTACCGGTCTTTTGGATCCCGTGATCGAAGTAAGGCCCAGTTTAAATCAGATTGATGATTTAATGGAAGAAATCCAGAAAAGGGCTGATGTGGATGAAAGAGTCCTGGTTACGACTTTAACGAAAAAAATGGCTGAGGAACTGACCAAATATTTTACCAAATTCGGGATCCGCACCAGATACATCCATTCTGATGTGGAAACCCTGGAACGTATCCAGATTATGCAGGATCTGCGCTTAGGACTTTTTGATGTGTTGATTGGGGTTAACCTTTTAAGAGAAGGGCTTGATTTACCTGAAGTTTCACTGGTTGCCATTCTGGATGCCGACAAGGAAGGAATGCTAAGAAGCAGAAGATCAATGATCCAGACTGTTGGGCGTGCTGCAAGAAATATCAACGGTAAAGCGATCATGTACGCTGATAAGATCACAAAATCCATGCAGGCCACTTTGGATGAAACTGAATACCGCCGAGCCAAACAGATGAAGTACAATGAAGACAACGGAATGGTTCCGCAAGCTTTAAATAAAAAGATTTCTGAAAGCTTAGTCGGGCGAAGCAAAGATTTCCCTGATGAAAAGTACACTCAGAAAGAGATCATGCAGAAAGTGGCAGAAACCAAAGCAAATTATGCCACAGAAGACATTGAGAAAATGATCGGGCAAAAACAGAAAGAAATGGAAACCGCTGCTAAAAATCTTGACTTTATAAAAGCTGCGAAGCTTCGGGATGAGATTGCTGCCCTGAAAGAATAAGCTACAATAGGTTTCGGCGGCATCTTCGATGCCGCCGAAACCTATTAAAACTTGTACGTTTTATTTTTAGGCTTCTCATAATTAATTTCCCCGCGAATAGGAATCAAAAGATCCATAAGCCCATTCAGTTTTATTTCATAAATCGTTGAAAGCTGCATTCCCAGCTTGCCTTTGGGCATACCTTTTCTGTAAAACCATTCAAGGTAACTGATAGGCAGATCTGCGAGAATCGTCCCTTCATATTTACCAAAAGGCATTGTAACAATACATATTTCTTTTAATATCTCCGGATTTATTTCTTCCATTTCTATACAATTAAATCAACTTTATTTTCCAGATCATTGTTCTCATCAGGGAGTTGAAGTTCCGGGGTATCATCATCAGAAAATTCGTTGCTGTACACCTGAATGAGAAGAAGAGTAAGAGAAATAAGGATCGGCCCGAAAATAAGCCCCATAAAGCCAAACAGGTTCATTCCCATAATAATCCCAAAAACCGTGTTTAACGGGTGAATATTTTCCAGTTTTCTCAATAAGGTAAAACGCAACAGGTTATCGGTTAAGCCCACAACGATCAGACAGTAAAGCGCTAGCCCTATTCCATGTCCGGTATCTCCTTCCGCGATCATGAAAATACAGATTGGGAGATAAACGATCGCAGCCCCTACAACAGGGATCATGGAGGCTGCAGCCGTCAGGGCAAATAACAGAACCGGGCTTGGAGCACCGAAAATAAAATATCCGATCAGGGCAACGAGACCCTGCCCGATCGCCACAACAGGAATCCCGATGGCATTAGCCATAATCAGCTTTCTCATTTTATCGCCAATCAGGGAAACGTTAGCTCTCTTTAGTGGTGCGGATGAAGCAAGGATCCTTTCAAAAAGCCTTGGTCTGTCCAGCATAAAATAGAGGATAAAATACATGGAAATTATCACGGTAAGCGTATTAAAAGTTCCACTGAGAGCCGAGGTAGAAAATTTTCCCGCAGAACTCTTCAGCTTATCCATGTTTTCCTTACTAAGAATATCAAAACCTGTTTTGGAATATATGTATGAATGTATCTTATCTAAAAACACATTGAATTTAGCCATATAGACCTGGGCATTCCCTAATTTTTCAATTAAAAGGTCTGCAATAAAATATATGGGCAAGATAAGAATGATAAGGCTCGCAAGCATCAGTACCAATGATGAAAGCCATGACTTCCATTTTCTTTCCTCCTGCAGATAAAAATTATATTTGCGGCAAACCACATAGATCGTTATTGCTCCTAAAACAGAAGGGATAAAAAGCGCAAGATTAAAGCAGATCAAACCTGTCAATATCAATATGATAGCGAGTAGTGCAACCTGCTTTATTGCAACGCTACTTATTTGTTTATCTTTATTCATCATCACTTATTATACATTATTTGTCTTGGTTTTCCTAAATAGGCACAATAGGCAGAATACATCACAGCCATAATAAACGGCCCCGTAACAATGTATCCTATACAGCATGCGAAAATACCGCAAAGACTGATCACAACTCCTAAAAATGAAGCACCTAAAAAGATCCCGTAATTTTCTTTGGCTATATTGAAAGACTTACTCATAGCATCAATAGCTGAAGCGTTTTCAAAAAGAAGGATAGGATATCCGATCAGGAAGAACGGGAATACAAAAAAGAAAGGAACAGCACACATGGCCAGTGAAATCACCAGAATAATACTGGAAATCAGGCTATAAATAAGAATATTCACAAAGTTCTGACGATATCCGATGAAGAGGTCTGAAAACTCTATTGTATTTTTAGTATTGTATTTATTGATAATATAGATCAACCCTACATACAACGGGGAAAGCAGTATTCCAAAAAGACCTGAAAAAGAATAATACAACCCAATTCCCGGACTGTCCCAATATCTGATCCGTGTATAATCTCCGTCATAATCCCTTATTTCTTTGAAACTGCTCCAGGAACTGAAACCGGTAAGTGACTGAATGATAACATCACCTATCATATAAACGATCATTGCGACAATGGCATAGAGGATGACTCCTTTATACATTTCGAAAGCATGCGAAATAATAGATCCCGTATCTCTACCTGGAACGGAGCCCTGTTGATCAAATTCGTTAAAATCAGACATGGTGTTTATTTTTTAATTGTTTATCAAATTTAATTTTTTTTGATCAACAAAACATTAACCCTGCTTAAATTTAACCTTTCTCTGAATAAACGGTTTTATAAAGTGAGTAAATCATGGCGTTCCAGAAAGGAAATGTAAACAGCCCACCAATAAAAAATAAAGCAAAACCTATATATTTAAAGAAAACAGCAACGATTACGCATACCAGTATTTCAATAAAATATATTTTTAAGGCTTTAAAATTTAAAGAAATGGCTTCAAAGATCCTCTTATCCATGAAGAACATAAGCGGAGCAACAAACAAGGTGATAAAAACCCACACAACAGCAAGGATAATGGTCTGGAATGCATACATAAAAATGAAAAACCAGAAAATATAATATCCGATGTATTTAAAGAAATTAAAGCCGTTGTACCCCACAAACAGATCACCAAGCTCTGGTTTCTCACTTAAGTCTATCTTTCTGAAGATCTGGTACAATCCCAGATTTAAAGGATATAAAAAGATCGTACATCCCACCATAGCCAGAGAAAACTTCTGATACTCTTCCGTAGCTGCCATTTTTGCTGCTTCTCTTGTATATACTTCCACACCATCTTTCAGATACCCTGAAAGCTCCCGATACTGCTCCAGAATTCCATACTTCGAAGCAAAGAAAAAGAAAACGGTCAAAAGAATTCCAAAATAGATAATGGAAAATGCTAACTGAAAAAACAGGGATTTATTCCAGTAAAAAAAAGCCCGCTTCAGAATAAGATCTATTCCCTGCTTTTGAGGATAATTGTTCTGCATTAAAAAAATTTTATGCAAAAGTAAACATCAATAATTATTTTTGCAGAATGTTTTCGGTGAATCATCAAAAATTTATAGAAATGGATGAGCTTTCTCTTCAGAAAGTTCCCTTCTTTTTTATCATTGATTTCCTTTCGGAAAATGTCGAGATCTACAAAGAAGATGAAACTAAAAAATCAGGCTTGTTGATTGATTTTCAAACATTTTCAAACACAGATAACAGATACGATTTAAATAAAAAAATTGAATGGATAGCTTTCCCTGAAAGCGCGGAGAGCTTCAAAAAAGGATTTGATGAAGTTCAGAGAAATATCCGGCTGGGAAATTCCTATCTGGTCAATTATACCCGGAAGACCAGGATTGAAACCAATTTAACGCTCGAAGAAATTTTTTATCATTCCAAAGCGAAGTATAAAGTATTTTATAAAGATTTTTTTGTATTTTTTTCTCCTGAAACTTTTGTGAAGATCATTGACGGCAAAATTCTCACCTATCCCATGAAAGGCACTATTGATGCAGCATTGGAGAATGCAAAGGAAATTTTAAAGAATGACATAAAAGAGAAAGCCGAACATTATACCGTGGTAGATCTGCTCCGGAATGATCTGAGCATGGTGGCAGATCATGTGAAGGTCGATCAGTTTCAGCACATCGACTTCATCAAGACCCAACAAAAAGATCTCTATGCCATGAGCTCGGAAATTTCAGGAAATATCAAAGCTGAATTTAATGGGAAAATAGGTAGCATTATGAAAAAACTACTGCCTGCAGGTTCCATTTTAGGCGCTCCAAAGTCTAAAACACTGGAAATTATTCTCAATGCCGAAGATTATGACAGAGGATACTATACCGGAGTATGCGGCTGGTTTGACGGTGAAAATCTCGACAGTTGTGTAATGATCCGTTTTATTGAGAAAGAAAATGGCAAACTATATTTCAAAAGCGGTGGCGGGATAACCCACATGAGCAGATTAGAAGATGAATATCAGGAAATGAAAAATAAAATCTATGTACCAATTCATTGAAAGCATTAAAGTAGAAGACCAGAAAATTTTCCTTCTGGAATTCCATCAAAAACGTGTAGATCAGACTTTTGCCCATTTTGGGAAAGAAAGCACTATTGATCTGACCAAAATATTCAAAAATCTGGAACACGATGAAGACGGCTTATTCAAGCTGAGAATTGTGTATGACCTTGATAAAAGGATCAGAACCCAGATGCTGCCTTATGCTATTCCTGAAATAAATGATTTTCAACTGGTTGAAAACAACAGCTTTGACTATTCCTTTAAGTTTGAAGATCGTAAGGAACTGGAAAAAATGAAAATGAAATCTAAAGCCGAAGAAATCATTATTGTAAAAAACAATCATATTACAGATACTACTTTTTCCAATCTCCTATTCCTTAAAGGCAAAGACTGGTTCACACCCAAAACTTACCTTTTAAACGGAGTACAAAGACAGAATCTCTTAAAGCATAAAAAAATCAAGGAGGCAGACATCACTTTACAAAACATTAAGGAGTTCTCACATTTTCAGATCATTAACGCTTTAAATGATTTTGATGATATGTTCATTTATCCGATTGACAGGATCATTAATCTACCGGGCAATGAAGAGTACTTAGACCTTTAATCCTTCTTTCATAAAGTTAAAATAAGCCTTTAATGTCTCGGCATTATTCATCCCATCTGAACAAACCTCCAATATTTTTGGACGGATGTCTGGTTTGAAAAAGTTATCCATCACCCTGTCAAGTGTAGCCTCATCCTCAGCTCTTGTATAGGAGAACCCGAAATGTTTGGCAAGATGCTCTGAGTTTTTATGATGCTTTGTTGCTATAAATTCATCCAATGTATTCGGATTGGCATTGCCCGGGCCCGGAATGATCTTGAAAATATTCCCCTCCCCGTTATTAAAAATGATAATTCTTACAAATGGCGGGATATATTGGTTCCATAAGCCGTTGATATCATAAAAGAAACTTAAATCACCGGTAATCAATACGGTAGGATTGGGGTTTTTAATCGCAAAGCCCATTGCTGTCGACGTCGAACCGTCAATTCCGCTCGTTCCCCTGTTGCAGTGGATCCTCCGTTTACCAAAATCAAATAATTGAGCATACCGGATCGCCGAACTGTTACTGAAATGAATATTATAATTCTCCGGTATAGCTTGTGAAGCTCTATTAAAAAAGTAAAAGTCAGAGAATTCCACGAGATTAAGAAACTGCCGGTGCTTAGCATCTTTTTTATCCCTGAGAACATCCCAAAGATTGAAATAAGGCTTCGGCTCAAGGCTTATGAATTTCAACAACTTAGAAAAGAAAAGCTCCGGTTTTACTTCAATCTTTTCCGTTAAAGCAAAATAAGTATCCGGCTGCCATACCTCATCCAGATGCCAGTGCTGTTTCGGGCGGGCGTTTCTCAAAAACTGTTTCACTTTTTTGGAAACTACATTCTGCCCGATCGTGATCAGCAGATCCGGAGCATATGTCTTATAATCTTCTTCCGTGAAATTAAAAATATAACGGTCAATATTTTTGAAAAACTTCTCGTGATACAAATTGGAATTAGCCTCGCTCAGAACAACAACGGAATGGTTCTTTACAAGCTGGGTCAATTGGTTTTCCAGTTCAGGGCTGTAATCCTTTGTTCCCACCAGAAGCATAATCCTCTGGGAAGTATTCCAGTCTGCAACCAGGTTGGAAGGGATCTCATATTCTTTCTGTTTGATGGTCTTTTCTACCGTTGGAAAAATCGGAAGCTCCGAAACCAGCCCATATAATGGTTCTTCCAAAGGAATATTGATGTGAACCGGGCCCTGTTTCTCAAAACACAGCTCAATCGCTTTTTTAATCGTATCAAAATTAATATCCTCCGCATTCTCTTTGCTATCCTCTAAAAGTTGGAAATCTCCGTAAGAATGCTGATGAAAAAGGTTATTCTGCCTAATGGTCTGTCCGTCAAAAATATCCACATAATCCGTCGGCCGGTCTGCGGTCAGGATCAGAAGCGGGATATTCTGGTAAAATGCTTCCGTAACGGCCGGATAATAATTGGCTGCAGCGGAACCACTTGTACAAGTAATCGCAACGGGTTTCTTCTCACTTTTAGCCATACCCATTCCGACAAAAGCGGCACTTCTTTCATCTACTATGCTATAGCAGCTGAAGCTGTCAATTTCTGAAAAATGAATGGCCAACGGCGCATTTCTGGATCCCGGTGAAATGACAATATCTGAAATTCCGTACTGCTGAAGGAGGTGGGCAAGTATTTGAATACTTCTCTTGGAAGAATATTTTTTCATACAGCAAAATTATAAGTTTTTTACAGATTATTAAACTTAATTTTCAACACGTCAAGTTTTGTCGTCACCACCATTTACATTTGTTTTTAGAAGCGTTTCAGAAAAGCAAACAACTAAAACATAATTTATGGAAAATATTTTTGACGACATTAACGATTTTGACGAAGAAAGTAAACGAATACTTCGAGGAAGCCGTATCATACAATTTGCAGAACTTGAAAAAGGAATTTATGGAAAGGGTAAAGATTCTTTTGAAGGGATAAGAATCAACAAAACATTTGATGAAATTTCCAATGAATATGTATTAAGCACACCTTTTGGAAAAAATAGTGCTTTTTATAAACCTACAACTGAAGATTATGATGCTTTATATGAAAATATTCCTGATTTCGTTTTGGAAGCTCTTACAGATGAAGTACTTTGGAAAGATTTTGTTTCCCTTTCCGAAAAATCCATTGATACATCTGGCACTAATGAAAATATTTCAATTACTAATTTGCTGAAAGGAGTAAAAAATGGCGTTTGGTGGGGAAATCAAATTAATAATAATCCTGATATAGTAAGAAAAGTTTTAAATAAGCTCAAAGCTCAATATGTTGAAGATTTCATTATAGCATTGACAAAAGTGGGAATTAATGCCTGGAAAGATTCTGATTATCAAAACGCGATTTCTTATTCTCTCAAAATGAAAGATACGTTAAAAAATGGTGTTGTTGAAAACAGAATTGTTTATTGGAGTGGATTTTTGGAAAAAGAAAAGAAATTTGAGGTTGGTTTTACCATTCATTATTATGAAAATGGGAATTGGGCACCATCCGAAGAAAGTAGCTCTGAAACATTGGGCATAAATGATGCCTTTACTCCATTGAGAATACCTGATGATAAAGGAGATTATTTTATACCGACAATTACTGCTAATTATTTCACTGAAAAACAAATGGACGAAGACCGTTGGACGATCTTGGAAAACATTACAGCAGGGTTATTACCTGAGTTTGGAACAGTTTCTTTTAAAAGTTTTTCTTCTTTAGCTTCAAAATTAAGATACTCCAAGTATTTAAGGGTTTTAGGAAAAAACCCTGCCTTTCAGAAAATCCTAGTTGAGCTTTCCAACACAAGGTATATGGCAAAATATTTATCTTTGGAAGAGGAAGCTATTTTAAGATTTTATACAACAAATCCTGGATATAAAAAATTCAATCAAGCTCTTCGTGGAGAAATCGCAATGACAGAAGAATTTAAAACCCAAAAAGAATTAATGAACAAAGCACTGGATAAATTACCAAAATATCAGTCTGAAAGTTTGTTATATAGAATTGAAAATCTTACTCCAAAACAAATAGATGAATATTATACGATAGGAAAAACTATTGAGAATAAACATTTTACCTCTAGTACATATGACATGGACGCAATCGGTGTAGCTATGAGAAATAGAGCTTATACGGTGTTAATAAGAATAAAAGGTAAAAATGGAAGAGTAATTGAAGATTTATCAACTCTAAAATCAGAAAAAGAAGTGTTGTTTAAATCAAATACCAAGTTTGAAGTAAAAGATATAAGAGAGTCAACTAGTCCTGAAGATTTTATTTCAAAAATTAAAACTATAGAATTAATAGAAAAATAACGATTATGAATACAGAAGAATTAAAAATAGAATTATCAAAGTTAGAAAAATTTGTTAATGAAAACCCTGAACTCCAAAAATTGTTATTTGACAATCCGTTCTTGATGACAGAGGAATTTGAAGAAAATAATAAACAAAAAATTGAGAAGTTTTTGGAATCAAAGAAAAGAATTAGGGAAATAAAATTTCAATTACTTTCTCCTAAAGATAAAGTAGAATATTTAGAGGAACAAAAAAAACTCAAAGAAAAATTTTCCGAAGATTAATTATTAAGACTGCTCTTTTTGAGCAGTTTTTATATTTTATAATAAAAACCATCATTAATTGAAAAATAATTCCCCATGAATAATGAAATTTTAGAAAAAAGATTAAAAGAATTAAAATCACAGATAAAACAATATGATTTTATAATAAAAAAACTGTTTGACAACCCCCTAGGATTGACAGATAGTGAGCGTGAAATTTTTATTAGTAATAATAAGCCGAAAATTATTGAACTTGAAAAAATCAGAAAAGAAATATCAAAAATTGAGTGGCAACTTATGACACCTCTTCAACAAAAAGATTATTTAGAAAAATACTCTGAAGATTAATTATAAAATCACCATTAATTTAAAATAAACTTTATGGAAAATAAAGAAGAATTAACAAATAGATTGAAAAATCTTTTAAAAAGAAAAGAAGAGTTTTCAATATTGCTTGAAAATTTTAATTTTCAAACTAAAAAAGAAGCTGATCAATATATTAAGAATAATCAGTCGAAATTTGATGAACTAAAAAAAATAACAGAAGAAATTAGAGAAGTAAAATTCTTGCTTATGACTCCCCAAGAAAAGAACCAATATTTAGAAGAACAAAAGAAACTGAAAGAAAAGTATTCTGGAAATTAACCAAATGGATCACATAAATTAGCTTAACTTTATAAAAGCCGTTCAATTTTTGAACGGCTTTTATACGATTTCTAAATTTATCCCCATTACCCAAATTCATTGTGTTATTTCAATTACTGAGTTAAACAGATAGAAAACATTCAATTTCAAAGAGTATAATATGTTCACTGTTTTCCTTGTAATTCTATTTTTTCATAATCTTCACTCTTGAAACTATGATTAGTATATGAAATTTTAGATGAGTTGAAAAAAGCTGAAAATCAATAAACAAAAAAATGTATTTTAGCAGGACATTAAATTTCTAAAAATGGATAAAATACCTAGTGTAGACCTGCGTGATTTCCTTTCGGGTGACCCGGAACGCAAACAGAAATTTGTAAATGAAATCGGAAAAGCTTATGAAGAAATTGGTTTTGTAGCTTTAAAAGGCCATTTTCTTGATGACCAATTAGTGAATGAACTGTATGGAGAGGTAAAGAACTTCTTTGAACTTCCCGTGGAAACAAAACAAAAGTATGAGATTCCCGGAATTGGAGGCCAGAGAGGGTATGTAGGATTCGGTAAAGAAACCGCAAAAGGCTTCAAAAAAGGAGACCTGAAAGAATTTTGGCACTTCGGACAATATGTGTCTGATGATTCAAAATACAAAGCAGAGTATCCTGACAATGTAACTGTTGAAGAACTTCCAAAATTCAACGAAGTAGGTAAGGAAGCTTATCAGATGCTTGAAAAGACAGGACAGTATGTTTTAAGAGCTTTAGCTTTATATCTTGGATTGGATGAGTTTTATTTTGATAATAAGATCGCAGAAGGAAACTCTATTTTAAGGCCTATTCATTATCCGCCGATCACAGAAGAACCTAATGATGCGGTAAGAGCAGCTGCCCACGGAGATATCAACCTGATCACCCTTCTCATGGGATCTCAGGGGAAAGGCCTTCAGGTACAGAACCATAAAGGAGAATGGATAGATGCCATTGCAGAACCGGATGAGCTGATGATCAATGTAGGAGACATGCTGTCCAGACATACCAACAATAAACTGAAATCTACCATTCACAGAGTGGTAAACCCGCCGAGAGAATTGTGGGGAACTTCAAGATATTCCATTCCTTTCTTCATGCACCCTATAAGTGAGATGTCACTCAATGCTCTGGAAAATTGTGTGGATGAAAATAATCCGAAACTATATGAAGATACCACTGCCGGGGAATTCCTGCATGAAAGACTGATTGAATTAGGATTAATAAAAAAATAATACTAAAGTATTATTAATTTCATTTTTTAACCATATCTTTACTTTAGCATCAAATTTTAAATCAAAACAATATGAAAAATTTAAAAAAACTAAGTAAAGGACAGTTAAAAAGTATTTCCGGAGCAGGAGGAATTAAACTTCCGGAACCTGAATTTTGTATGTATTATTGCAACGGTGTTGTCATTTGTGCAACCTGCAGCAATGATTTCAAATGCCCGGATGATTCTATGTAGAAGATCTTTTATAATTTACACATTATAATAAGAAACCGTTCCTTTGGGAGCGGTTTTTATTTTTTCAAGTTTATACTAAAAAAGTCTATTTATTTTCTATTACTTTTCGCAAAAAAAGTATTTCGTTTTTTAGGTCTTCAATACTCTTATCCTTTTCCTGTAATCTCATTTCGTATTGTTCCTTTAATTCCTCAGAAAAAGTTTTATTGATAATGGCTGCGTTATCGCCCTTATCATTATGCTGATTAAAAGTAATGCCTTTTTCTGCTAACCATGATAAAATATCAACCTCTAAAACAGTTTCTATTTTAGACAAATGATCTAATGAAGGAACACTCTTATCACTTTCCCAGTTGGAGATTGTTTTTTGAGTTGTATTCAATAAGAGAGCCAGTTCATCTTGGCTCATCTTTTTTCTTTCTCTTGCTTGTTTAAGCTTTGCACCTATTATCATATTGTAAAGATAAATAATTCAGAAATTTTTTTCTGAAAATTAGAAAAATTTGTTATAAAACTGTCAAATATTATTTTCTATTTTCGTCATGTAAAAATAACGATAAAAAAAATTATGAAAAATTTTATTATCAATGTAAACCACGTTAAACAAACAGTTTAACATAATAAAAAAACTCTCAAAATATAGAATTATAATTATATATTTGAACCTCGAATTAATAATTAACAATTTAAAAACAATTAAATTATGAAAAAGAAACTATTAGTAACTGGTATGCTTTTATGTTCTATTGCAACTTTTGCAACAACGTATTGGACTGTAACTACAACTTGTGGAAAAAAAGCTTCACTCCAGACATCTGACAATGTTTCAGATGCTCAAATGCAACAATATGTAGCTGCGATTAACTATGATCTTTGTAGTACAATTCCACAACATATTACTATCACTCGTTAATATAAAATCAATATATTAATAAGAAAGGCAGAATGTTTTCGTTCTGCTTTTTTTAGCATATTTACCTTATGAAAAAATTATTTGCATTTTTATTATTATTTATAGTCTCAACTAAATATACTGCACAAAATATTAAAACTGATTTCTTTGTCACTTATGATGTAGAATATCCTATTTATAAAAAAAAGAATACTGAACAATTTCTCTTATTTATAAACACTAAAGAGAATACAAGTTATTATACAAGTACAAATCAGTATGTTCTGGACTCTCTAAAAACAAATGGAAAGATAAAGAGCAATGATTTTATGGCAGGTATGAATTACAGTACAGCACTTGGAGAAGAAGTAGTAAAAAAGAATAGTACATATAACGTCTACGAGAAAGTAGTAGACGCTAAAATTAAATATATCGAACCTGTTGCTCTTAAGTGGACTATTCTCAAAGATATAAAGGTTTATTCTGGCTATAAAACAAGAAAAGCTGTTACAACTGCTTATGGCAGAAAATGGATTGCGTGGTATACGGAAGATTTACCATTAAATTTTGGTCCGTATAAATTTTCTGGACTTCCAGGTATTATTGTAAATATATATGATGAAAAAGCAGAATACTTATTTACACTCAGTCAGTTTAAAAAGAAAGTAAAAATAGTTCCGCTTCCTAAAGATAAAAGTTATAAGGAATTTCCAAAAAAGAAAACGAAAGAAATAAAATATAATGCACTTTCTGATCTTAGTGGAATGATCTTCGATGATCCTAATGAAAAACGCAGAATGGAACAATCCAACCAAAGGAGAATAAAAGAATCTCCTCAATTAGATATTGAATAATTAAGTATAAATTAAATAAAACTAACTTTAATGTTAATAGAGCATCTGTTTTATTACAGATGTTTTTTTTAATTTCTGATTATATTGCTTTACTCAAATAAATAGAAAAAAATTAGATTTTTTCTTAACTTATTAAAGTTTCTCATTACTTTACAAATTGAAGTTATTTTTATGTTAAAAGATTTTAAACCCACCCTTATTATTCTTATAAGATTTATATTTATCTATTTATTTTTATTGGGTATTTATCAAAGTTATCTAAATTATTTTACTTCTACTGGGCTTGATCCTTATTCACGATGGGTAGCATCACAAAGTGCAAAAATTCAAGATTTTTTTAGTTATACAACTACTCTTGTAGATTATCCCCAACATGAAACAGTTTGTTTCAATATAAGAAACCAATGTATTTCCAGAATGGTTGAAGGATGTAATTCTATTTCTGTAATGATACTTTTTATTTCTTTTGTTTCTGCATTTTATAAAGGTTTTAAAACAATAATTTTTATATTAATAGGAATAGTTTTCCTACATATAATGAACGTACTAAGAATAGTAGGACTTAATATTATACTTGTAGATTACAAGTCTTTTAGCAAAATATGTCATGATTATTTCTTCCCTGCTGTAATCTATGGGAGTGTTGTATTATTATGGCTAATTTGGATTAAGTTTTTTGCACTAAAGAAAGATAATAAAGAATAAAATTAGTTACCACAGATACACAGATTTTCACAGATGTTACTGCTAAAATATTACGCTTATGTGCTGCATAGCTTCGAGATCTGTGAAAATCTGTAGCGGAAAAACGTAGTCAATCAAACAATCTCAACTGTTGGTCTTTAGTCCCAGTAAAACCTGCCGTTGAAAGCTTTGGAAATTCCTTTCCTTCAAAATATTTTTTTCTCCCTATTTTAAAGGTATTATGGATCATTTCAGCAATATTCCCCTCACCCTTTTGCCTGTCAAAATATCTTTTTCCTCCAAGCTTCCCGCCCCTCATTGAACGGATTAAGTTCAAAACTTTTTGGGCCCTGTCCGGAAAACAGCTCTCAATCCATTGTACAAACACCGGTTCAACGGTATCATTTAATCTTACTAAAGTATACCCGAAACTTGAAGCTCCTGCATCTGATATTGCTTTCAGAATGTTCAATGCTTCATCACTGTTCAATCCCGGAATCATTGGCGCAATCATCACGTTAACAGGAATTTCATTTTCCGACAGGATTTCCACAGCTTTCAATTTGTTTTTTGCCGAACTGGTTCTCGGCTCCATTTTTCGCCTCAGGTCTTCATTGATTGTGGGGATACTTAAAGATACGGACACCAGATTCTGTTCAGCCATTGGTTTCAAAATATCAAGGTCCCTCAGAACCAATGCATTTTTTGTCAGGACATTTACCGGATGCCTGTAGTCCAGACAGACCTGCAAAAGTTTCCTGGTAATTTCAAATTGTCTTTCTGCGGGCTGATAGCAGTCTGTATTCCCTGAAAGTAAAATAGGGGCCGGCTTATATCCTCTTTTCCGGAAAAATTTTTCCAGCAGTTCAGGGGCATTTTTCTTTACCATAATTTTTCTTTCAAAATCAACTCCTGCACTGTAGCCCCAATATTCATGGGTAGGCCTTGCATAGCAATAAGAGCATCCATGCTCACATCCCTGATAAGGATTCATGGAATATTCCATGGGAAGATCTTCACTTTTTACCTGATTGACAATTGTTTTTGGAAAAACTTCCGTGAAAGTGGTCTTTACAGCTTCGAGATCTTCATCTTCAGGCTCATACGTATACCTGTCGAAACGGTTGATCACATTTCGCTGGGCACCTTGTCCTTTTATGATATTCTCATTCTGCATTTCTGTGTAAAATTAGAATGGAACTTTTTTAAAATAATGAGTTTTAACACTAAAGTTTTCCACAAAAAAATCCAATACCTAAAGAAAAGCATTGGATTAAAAAACTAATTAAATATATTTTTTTTACTACTTCAGTGCATAAAATTCAACACCATGATACTCATCATCATGATTTTTTCCATCAAAGTGCCTGTGATAATCTGAATAAGATTCCCAATATTTTTTATCTTTTCTATGTAAAATTTTCTTAATTCCTAAAAAACCCAGTACTGCTAAAAGGCCTACTCCGCCTGCCAGTAATACTCCAACTTCTTTTTTCATATTTTGTCTGATTTTTATGCTTTGGCTATTGCAAAAAGTGTACCCATTCGTTTCTTGTCAATTATAAATTTTGTTAACATTCATTACTTTTTTTAAGAAAAATATAAATTCATTTCGACTAAGGATTCTGACCAATAATGGTTTAATTATTGTAGTAATCTGTTAAAATATAATACAATGGAAAGTTCAGAGCAAATGGCCACATTGAGCCAGGTCATGGAAAAGATCTCTCAAAGAGGGATAACGCGGGAATTCAGAATGAATGATTCGGGCGAAATGAAATTCGAAAATTCCGGCAAAAATTACCTACCTTCCGATCTAAGCATTCTCAAAACATACCGCTTTGAAGGGGACAGCAGCCCTGATGATAATGCAGTATTGTATATTGTGAAAGACACGGACGGAAATTTAGGAATGATCATTGATTCTTATGGGGCAGACAGTAACTATTCCGGTGAAGATTTTGATGCATTTTTAAGAGATATTCCCGTTCATGAAAGTGATGAATTCAATCTTTAAATATATATAGCAGCCCCGAAATCATTCAGTTTCAGGGCTTTCTTTTTTCTTAAAGACCTTCCTGAACAATCCTTTTTTCTTTTTCTCATCCGGTGAGGCAGATTTTTTATCATGCTGTATTGAGTTGATTTCATTTTTCAGCTCTTTCACAGATTGCTTCATATCTTTTACTGCAGAAACCGTATTTTTAACTGTTTTCTCTGTCTTATCGATATTTTTCCCGATAAGGGTCTTTTTAAGCCCGCTTTCTATTCCCCGCCAGAATAAATTAAAGAAAGATTTCGTCGGGTCTCGCGGTATATCTTCTATATTGACAGCCTGGGGCAGCTTCCCGGAGTTGGATCGTACGACCAGATTGGCGATTGCAGTAAGGACTCCTTTTTTTTCACGGTTATTTTTATCCAAAATAGCTACTTTCAAATCTTTATGCCTTAGATTAAATGTACCGTATATCTTTTCCGGGTTCCCTTTAAAGTTAAAAAGCATCTCCTGGATAGTTCCCGTTGCCGTTACATGAAGATAAGGCCGAATGAAGGGATTGATTCCCTGAGCCGGAAGATTGACCGTTCTGCCTGAAATGGCAAACACGTCTCTCTGATCGGCAACATCAAAATTCCAGTTTACAGCCAAAGGTGCCAGATTCATAAAGGAGCACTCGATCCGGATATCCACACGGGTCGGTTTTCCTTTAGTCTTAGCAGAATTCAGGTTTTTTACATCCATATTGAAGTTTCCGAATGTCAGCTTTCCAGGTCCTGCACTCTCCGGAGTATCTTCTTCATAAACTAAAACGGAATTCTTTACATTCAGATGATCAACAGAGACAGGGAATGTTATGGAACGGAGCATTCTGGAATACAAAGGTTTCTCTTTCGGGTCATCTTTGGGGATCTTGCTTCTGAAAATATTGGCATCTGCCGATTGAATGGTCACATGGGATGCATTGATGAATTTATTCTGTGAAAAGAGATCCCAACTGCCGTCTGCATTTATCTGGCTTACTTTCAGATCATACAGGTCTTTTTCCACGGGTATCATTTTGATAAACTGTGCTCTCGAAATGAGAGGCTTCATAGTAAAATTACTGATCTGAGCTTTATTCTTGTTCACTTTCAAAAGCCCAGCGCTCATATTATAGAATTTTGTCCTGTAGGCAAAGTTTTTTGTGGTGATCACATAATCTTTTGTTTTTACGGCAATCCCGCCATGTCCGGATTTTTCGTTCAGCTCGATATCGTTAATAGTTGCATTCAGATCATTAAAGGCTAAAGGCTGATTTCCTTTATCATAAACAATATTTGAGTTTTTCAGGGTTACCTTTCTTATAACAACAGGAAACTGAATACCTTTTAGATTAGCCTTTCCCCGGGCTTTCTGTTCTCCGGCTTTGATCGTTCCTTTTACATTATCCACCAAAACATCCTTTACATCCAGATTCAGTTTCTTATCAATGAATTCCCATTTATTAACATTGAAGGCAACATGAGATACCGACAGATCTATCGCAGTCTCCCCGGAAACGGGCGTACCGGGAACAATTGAAACATTTCTCAGCTCTCCGCTTTTAGGGTTTAGTGCTATACTTCCCGCACTGATCGTCCTGTGATTGGAAAAAAGAATATCATTTCCCGAAAGCCGGAAGTCTTTGTATCCTACCGGGATGACTTCTTCCTGTGTTTCTTTATTAAGCTTTAGCTGATCGATATTTACATTCAGGTTTCGGGCAAAGAACAATTTATTTCCATCCGGCTTCATCACCTGAACGACAGCATTATTCAGTTTTATGTTCTCCAGATCTACTTCATAATTCAGCGGTTTATCTGATTTTTTGACCGCGGCATTGGTTGTATAGATCGACAAAACAGGGTTTTGAAAGCCGGCATTCGCTAAAGAAATTTTATTTTTTTTCAACACCACATCCGTAAATTCCATTTTCTGAATATCAATCTGGAACAGCTTTGGTTTTTGAGGATAAAACCTTTTGAATTGTTCGAAGGTCAATAGAGGGATCAGCCTGAGATTATCCACAGCCATCTGCCCGTTCGTGGTGGTAATTTTATCGATTCTCAGGACATACAGGTTATCCGGACGAAAGAAAAAGTTCTTTCCTTTAATATCATAACGATCAAAGACAACAGGTAATTTGTTTTCTACAGACTTTTCCGTCATTTGCAGGTTTTCAACAGACAGATCCAGTTGGCTCACCGATAGAAATTTTTGTTTTGTATGTCTGAAAATATTAATATTTCCGTTATTGATCCTTATGTTATCAAATAACACGGGATTTCTTTTTTTTCCCGTTTTATGATCAATAGGTTTTGCAAGGGTGACATTCAGATCCGGCCTGGCCAGCAGAAGATCCGAAGAACTGATCTGCCCTTTAAAAACAGCATCATAAATACCCAGACGACTGATCTTTAGCGTATCGATTGTTCCCTGAAGCCCAATAACATTAGTGTTTTGAGGATTTTTACTATTTACCGAGATTCCTGTTGAAATAATGTTTCCGGTCCCTATATCTACATCCAGCGTTTTATAGGAAACTTTATAATCAGTATTGTTTTTTATGTAATCGGGAAGCCGGGTTTTCAGCCAGATATTTAAGCCGAAGTTTGCCAATAAAAAAATTATTAACAAAACTCCAACTGCAATCAGTATCTTTTTAACCCATTTATTCATATTTGTAATTTGGTGAATTACATTCTAAATATATGATTAATTTTTTACATTCAAACGAATCACATATCCTTCATGTCCTCTTACATTGATAAAATCTCCACCTTCAAAACCAAGATACTGGCCTTTTATTCCTGTCAGCCGACCCGAAAATTCAGGTTTTTTATCCAAAGTAAAAGAGTTTACTTTCTCGGGCTTTTCAAACGGGTAATCAAACTTCCATAAATTTTCACCTTCACTATAGAATTTTTGGAAATCCTCGGGAAAGTATTGCTTCACCTTTTGCTGAAAATCTGCCAAGTCTATTTCTCCTTCAAAATCATCCTGAAGCATTTTTTTCCAACTTGTTTTATCCGGTACATGCTGCTTTAAAGCAACTTCTATCATTCCCGCCTCATAACGGTTCTCTGTTCTTGCGATGGGCAATGCAAATGTAGCTCCCTGATCGATCCATCGTGTCGGGATCTGGGTATTTCGGGTCACTCCTACTTTTATTTCTCCGGTATACGCCAGATACACTGTGTGTGGCTGGAGCTGAATTTCTTTTTCCACTTCCAGATCACGTTCTGCAACTCCTAAGTGGGCTGTAGAAAGCTCTGGACGGATAATAGTATCGCTGGCATAAGGGCTCTCAAAAAAACAGCTTTTGCAGAAACCCATTCTGTAGATCGGCTTATTTTCTCCACAATTCACACATTGAAATCCTGTATGCTGTATAGTAAGTTCCTTTCCGAACAATTCATTCATGTGGATCAGGTCTCCCGAAAGGTTAAGATAATATTGTATGGGTTGAGCATCATAGCTCGTCATCTTTAAAATTTGCCCTTGAAACTGCATAACTGTTCTCTTTTTTAAGTAAATTTAATGAATATTTTTTCAAAAAGTAAATTTCATATTTTTGCGCTAATAAAAAATCACGGATGATTTATCTTGTAACCGGAGGAAGCGGATTTATTGGTTCTCATTTGGTAGAACAATTGCTTAAAAATGGACATTCTGTCATAAACATTGACAACTTTGATAATTTTTACGATTATCGGATCAAAATTAAAAATACCCTGGAGTCTTTAGGCCAGTCTTCTGACTTTGATTTTTCTGATAAGGAAACTGATATTAAAAATTTGATTTCAATATCAAAATCAGATAATTACACCCTATACTATCAGGATATCCGGGATAAAAACGGTCTTGAAAATATATTCCGGGAGCATAAGATCGATCTGGCGGTCCATCTGGCGGCTCTTGCCGGAGTTCGCCCCTCGATTGAAAGGCCATTGGAATACGAGGAAGTAAACATTCGCGGAACAATGAATCTTTGGGAACTGTGTAAAGATTTCAACATCAAAAAATTTGTTTGCGCCTCTTCTTCAAGTGTTTATGGAAATAACGAAAAAATCCCTTTTGCTGAAACGGATAATGTGGACAATCCTATTTCTCCTTACGCCGCCACCAAGAAATGTGGTGAAATACTTGGTCATGTCTATCATCAGTTATACAATATTGACATGATCCAGTTACGGTTTTTCACTGTTTACGGGCCAAGGCAGAGGCCTGACCTGGCCATCCATAAATTTACCCGGCTTATTGCGGAAAATCAGCAGATCCCATTCTATGGGGACGGATCGACTGCAAGAGATTATACCTATATTGATGACATCATTGACGGGATTACCAAATCTATCCGCTATCTGGAAAACAATTCCAGGGTATATGAGATCATTAATCTTGGAGAAAGCGAAGTGATCAATTTATCCGAAATGCTTTCTACCATTGAGGAAACACTGGATAAAAAAGCCTCTAAAAAAACAATGCCTATGCAACCAGGAGATGTGCAGAAAACCAATGCCGATATTACCAAGGCCAAAACATTAATCGGGTACAAACCAGACACCCATTTCCAAAATGGCATAAAAAAATTTGTGGAATGGTTTTTGAGAAAATGACAACGGAATTGCTATAGGCAGGTTGTAGTACGGCTTGTTACATAGCATGAACAAAAAATAGTAAAAAGAATTGAAAATCAAGCATAAAAAAGTTTATTTTATAACCTATTTTTATACTTTTGCAAAAAATTAGAAAATTATGTACTGGACATTAGAATTAGCTTCATATTTAAGTGACGCACCTTGGCCAATGACAAAAGCAGAGCTTATTGATTATGCGATCAGAACTGGTGCACCTATGGAAGTAGTAGAAAACCTTCAGGCCATTGAAGATGAAGGAGAAATTTATGAATCCATTGAAGAAGTCTGGAGTGACTACCCAACGGATGAGGATTTCCTTTGGAACGAAGACGAATATTAAAAGTAATAAGCTTTAGGCAATATGCTTAAAGCTTATTCCCTTTTTTATAATATCAAATTGGCACGATAGGCGTGTTGTTAAAAACGCTTAAAGCATATTGCTTTAAGCATAAAGCAAAAAATGTATGAGTTTTTTAAACAAAGTTCTTAAGGGGTTTTTGGGAGACAAAAAAGCGCAGGACCTGAAAGAAGTAAAAAAAGTTGTAACAAAAATCAAAGCTGTAGAACCTAGTATTCAGCAATTATCTGATGACGGGTTGAGAGAAAAAACTGCTGAATTTAAAGAAAATATAAAATCTGCTTCCAGCAAAATAACAGCTCAAATAGAACAGATTAAAGAGCAGATAAAGAATTCAACCAACGTTGATGAAAAAGAAGCTCTTTTCTCAAAGGTTGAATCTCTGAAAAAAGAATCCTACGAAATTGAAGAAAAAATTCTTGGCCAGCTTCTTCCTGATGCTTTTGCATTAGTAAAGGAAACGGCAAGAAGATGGGCAGAAAACGGAGAGATCCGCGTAAAAGCCACCGATTGGGATAGAGAATTGGCTGCCACTAAAGATTTTGTTGAAATTCAGGGAGACACTGCCGTTTGGAAAAGCTCATGGGATGCTGCAGGAACTCCTGTTGTGTGGGATATGGTTCATTATGACGTTCAGTTTATCGGTGGGGTTATTCTTCACAGTGGTAAAATTGCCGAGATGGCAACCGGCGAAGGTAAAACTTTGGTGGGAACTCTTCCTATCTATCTGAATGCCCTCCCAGGAAGAGGAGTTCACGTAGTAACCGTGAACGACTACCTTGCCAAAAGGGACTCTGCATGGATGGGACCGCTTTACCAGTTCCACGGAATGTCGATCGATTGTATCGATAACCACCAGCCCAACTCAGACGGAAGAAGAAAAGCCTATAACTCAGATATTACTTACGGAACTAACAATGAATTCGGTTTCGACTACCTGAGAGATAACATGGTAACATCGCCATCCGAACTGGTACAAAGAGAATTAAACTTTGCCATTGTGGACGAGGTGGACTCCGTACTGGTAGATGACGCAAGAACACCATTGATCATTTCCGGTCCCGTTGCACAGGGAGACAGACAGGAATTTGATGTGCTTAAACCTTCTATCGACAGAATTGTTGAAGTTCAGAAAAAAACAGTTTCTACCATATTCAATGAAGCCAAAAAATTAATTGCTGCCGGAAACACAAAAGAAGGCGGCTTTAAATTACTTCAGGCATACAGAGGCCTTCCGAAAAACAGACAGCTGATCAAATTTTTATCAGAAAGCGGAAACAGAGCCTTACTTCAAAAGACTGAAGCCCAGTACATGCAGGATAACAACCGTGATATGCCGATCGTAGATAAAGATCTTTATTTTGTGATTGAGGAGAAAAACAATCAGGTTGATCTTACAGATAAAGGAATTGATTATATGTCCCAAGGGAATGAGGATCCTAACTTCTTCGTTCTTCAGGATATCGGTACTGAAATTGCAGAGCTTGAAGCCAAAAATTTATCTAAAGAAGAGGAATTTGAAGCTAAAGAAAAACTTTTCAGTGAATTTGCTGAAAAATCCGAGCGTGTTCACACGATGAGCCAGCTATTAAAAGCCTATACATTATTTGAAAAAGATGATGAATATGTGGTGATAGATGGTGAAGTAAAGATCGTTGATGAGCAGACGGGACGTATCATGGAAGGGCGCCGTTATTCAGACGGGCTTCACCAGGCGATCGAAGCTAAGGAAAATGTAAAAATTGAGGCTGCAACCCAAACTTTTGCGACTATTACACTTCAGAATTATTTCCGTATGTACAACAAGCTTGCGGGGATGACCGGTACAGCCGAAACTGAGGCTGGCGAGCTTTGGCAGATCTATAAACTGGATGTAGTGGTAATTCCTACCAACCGTCCTATTTTAAGAAACGACAGACAAGACTTGGTCTATAAAACAAACAGAGAAAAATATAATGCGGTTATTGAAGAGGTTGAGAGCTTAACAGCAGCCGGAAGGCCTGTACTTGTGGGTACAACTTCTGTTGAAATTTCTCAGTTGCTTTCAAAAGCCCTTCAACTAAGAAAAATCCCACACCAGGTATTGAATGCAAAGCTTCACAAAAAGGAAGCAGAAATTGTTGCGGGAGCAGGACAGCCGGGAGTAGTAACTATTGCAACGAACATGGCGGGCCGTGGTACGGATATCAAGCTTACAAAAGAAGTAAAAGATGCAGGAGGTTTAGCGATCATTGGTACTGAGAGGCACGATTCAAGGCGTGTTGACAGACAGCTCAGAGGTAGAGCGGGACGTCAGGGAGACCCTGGAAGCTCTCAGTTCTATGTTTCCCTGGAAGACAACCTGATGCGTTTGTTCGGTTCTGAAAGAATTGCTAAAATGATGGACAGAATGGGTCATAAGGAAGGTGAGGTTATTCAGCACTCCATGATCACCAAGTCTATTGAAAGAGCACAGAAGAAGGTAGAAGAGAACAACTTCGGGATCAGAAAGAGGCTTCTTGAGTATGATGATGTAATGAACAAGCAGCGTGATGTGATCTATAAAAGAAGAAAGAATGCCTTATTCGGAGATCACCTGAAGTATGACATTACCAACATGATCTTTGATGTTTCCCATTCTATTGTTTCAAAAGGTAAAGCAAACGGGAACTATAAGGATTTTGAATTCGATATCATTAAGAATTTCACCATGGAATCCCCTGTTTCTGAAAATGATTTCAAAAACAAAACGGTTCAGGATCTTACCAATATTCTTTTCAAGGCTGCTCAGGAGGATTACCAGATGAAACTTAATCTTTTAAAAGAAAAATCTTTCCCGATCATTGAGAATGTATATCAAAACCAGGGATCGATGTTTAAAATGATCCAGGTTCCTTTCACAGACGGCCACAAGACCATGACTATTGTTACCGACCTGAAAGAAGCTTATGAAACGCAGTGTGATAGTTTAATCAATGATTTTGAAAAGAACATTACTTTAGCCATTATTGATGAAAACTGGAAACTTCATCTACGTGAAATGGATGATTTGAGAAGATCTTCACAAGGGGCCGTTTATGAGCAGAAAGACCCGCTTGTGATTTATAAGCAGGAATCTTTCCATCTTTTCAGTGAAATGATCGACAAATTGAACAAAGAGATTATTTCTTTCTTATACAAAGGAGAAATCCCGGCTTAAGAAAGACCTAATTAAGCATACTTAAAAGCCGCGTCAACATGGTTGACGCGGCTTTTATTATTCTATGGATATTAATTTTATGATAAAAATCAATTTTATGGTTTATTTAGAATAATTAAAAACAATATATTTGCAAAAAAATTGCTTACATGAAAAACGTACTGATCTGTGCCTCCCTGTTAGGCTCTATCATAACTTTTGCACAAGAAAAGGACTCTGTAAAGTCTAATGATATTGAAGAAGTTGTAGTCAACGGAAAATATTATAAAAAATATGTGGAAAAAGAAGGATCTTCTTCTCTTCGTTTAGATGAGGAGCTTATCAAAATTCCCCAGAATATTTCTATCATTACCAACAGAGCACTGGAAGATCAGCAGGTAACAACTTTAAGCGATGGTGTTCTTAGAAATGTTGCCGGGGCGCAAAGACTTGAACACTGGGGTGATATGTATACCCGGGTAAACATGAGAGGATCAAGAGCAGCAGCTTTCATGAACGGAGTAAATGTTACTTCAAACTGGGGCCCATTAAGCGAAGATATGAGCTTTGTAGATCATATCGAATTCATTAAAGGGCCATCCGGCTTTTTAATGTCTAACGGTGAGCCAAGCGGAATTTATAATATCGTTACTAAAAAGCCGACAGGGCAGTCTTTCAACGGCTCTGCAAGAGTAACTTTAGGAAGCTTCAATATGTACAGAGGGGAAGCCGATATTGACACCAAAATCACCGATAAAGTTTTCTTCAGATTAAATTTAATGGCTCAAAACAGAAAAAGCTTCAGAAAATATGAATTTAATGACAGATATATCATTAATCCGTCTTTAAAAGTCAATCTTTCTGATAAAACCACTTTAACTACAGAATACATTTACCAGAAAGCCAAAATGTCTGAAGTAGGTTCTGCTTATGTTTTCAGCTATGATGGTTATGGTACAAAACCGGTTGATTATACGATCTCAGATCCGGGAATTGACCCAACCAATGTAGACAATCACACGGTAAACGTAAATTTACAGCATAAATTCAATGAAAACTGGAAGTTAACATCTCAGTTAAGCTATATCAACGAATATACCCTGGGAAGCGATATCTGGCCGGGAGCATTTAATCCGGACGGAACTATGGTCAGGGCTCTTTACTTCTGGGAAGCAAGCAATGTGATGAAATTCGGGCAGGTTTTTCTAAACGGATATGCTAAAACAGGAAATGTCTCTCATAAAATATTAACCGGGTTGGATCTGGGCTCTAAAAAATACTTAGCCGACTGGAATCAGGGAGGAGCCTTAGACACAATGGCTAACCCTTTCAATATCCATTCTACGACCTACACTCCGCCAAGCAACGGCTATCCGACATTTGACGGAACCAAGCCTCTGGTACAAAGGGCCACTCCTTATGGAACAATCGAACAAAACTATACCGGCTTATATGTTCAGGATGAATTAGGGTTCTTTAATGATGCTCTAAGAATAACCCTTGCAGCCCGTTATACGACCGTAAAAGAGAACTCCTATGGTACGGAAGCAGACGCTGAGAAAATTACACCCCGCCTTGGTATAAGCTATTCTATTGATCCAAACACATCCGTGTATGGTTTATATGACCAGGCATTTGTTCCCCAAGCTGCTATTTTCAGAAATGGAGAGATTGCCAAGCCAATCACCGGGAATAACCTGGAGGTAGGGGTAAAAAGAGACTGGTTCAACGGAAAATGGAATACAACTCTATCTGTTTATAGCATCCTGAAAAGAAATGCTACCACTGCTGATCCAACAAATACTGCCAATGAAAGCTTCTCCATCATATTAGGGAAAACAAGAGTTCAGGGAGTAGAATTTGACTTAAAAGGAGAGATCACAAAAGGATTTAATGCTATCTTCAATTATGCATTCACAGAGAATAAAGTCACTGAATCTAATGATCCCGCAAGTAATCCGGTTGGAATGAGAGTTCCGGGATATGCAAAACATACGGCAAACGGATGGTTAAATTATACATTTACCAAAGGTGATCTTGAAGGATTCGGCCTAAGTTTCGGAGGGACATACCTTGCTGACAGAAGTACCTGGGCATGGGCAAGTACAAGCGCACAGATAGATATGGCCGATTATGTAAAATTTGATGCCGGCCTTTCCTGGGAAAACACTAAGTTTCGATTAGGGTTGAATGTTTTCAATGTATTCAACAGATATTTATATTCCGGCTCTCCTTATGGTGCTTATTATTACTATCAGGCTGATGCACCTAGAAACTGGAGATTATCAATAGGATACAAATTTTAAAACACCCAAAAGTTAGCTGCAAACAGTTAACTTTTTGATATGAGGAAGAAACATCTACATAAAAAGAAACCTTCTTTCATCAAAAAATGGTCTGCCAAACTGCATTTGTGGTTTGGCTTATCCGTTGGTATCATTGTGTTCATTGTTTCTTTAACCGGTACTTTATATGTTTTCAAGGATGAGATACAAAACTATACACGTAAGGAAGTTCTTTGTCTCAGGAAGGAAACCATTAAAGAAAAGCCTTTATCACTCAATATTCTCCGTGAAAAAGTTGCTTCCGAAATCAATGAAGACTACCCGGTAAGCTCTGTTGAGATCCCTTTGGACAAAAATAAATCCTACGGGTTTCTCTATTATGAAAAGAATAAGAAAGCCTGGAATTATTTTGAGGAAATAAAGATTAACAAATTGGTTTACGTTAATCAATATACCGGAGAAATTCTGGGAGTGTATAATGAAAAGTATGACCTCTTCCCTATTTTAAAATCTATTCACTGGAGCCTTCTTCTCAATTCTGAATGGGGGAAATACGTGATCGGGATTCCTGTAGTAATCTTTATCTTCATGCTGATCACAGGGATCATCCTGTGGTGGCCTAAAAACAGAAATGCAAGAAAAGGCCGCTTCGGGTTTGACTGGAAGAATGTAAAAACCTGGAAACGCAAAAATTATGACCTTCACAATGTTTTAGGGTTTTACGCATCGTTTGTTGCCCTACTTCTGAGCCTTTCGGGGATCTATTTTGCTTATCCTTATGTAAAAAAAGTATTCAACCTCGCCTTATCCGGCTCCATTGACCTTCCAAAAGAAAAGGAAATCAAATCTCCGGACTCTGCTTTAGCAAAAAGCAGTGCTGTTTTTGACCTCACTGTGCAGGAAACCAAAAAGCTTTATCCGGCATCATCAAGCTTCAGGATTCCCCTGAACGGAAAAAATAAAAAAGGAAAAGAATTAAAGAACATCCCCGTCACTGTTTATCAGAAAGACGGAAGATTCAGCGAAAGAAACCAGTTGGTTTTTGACAAATATTCAGGAAAACTATTATTAAATAAACCTCATCAGAATCTCAGCAATGCTGAAAAATATGCTAATGCCAATTATGATATCCACACCGGTTCTTATCTTGGACTGTTTGGGAAGATCATATGGTTCCTGGCTGGTTTGATCTGTACTTCATTACCTGTAACGGGTTTTATGATCTGGTGGGGAAAAAGAAAAAAACAAGGAAAGAAAATACAATGAGAAAAGCTCTTTTATCAGTAGCGTGTCTGGGAACCGTTACTCTATCTGCACAAGTGAAGGACAGTTTACAAACTAAAGATGTAGACGAGATTATATTAACGGCCTCAAGGAAGAAAGAAAACATTAAAGAAATTCCGGGTTCCGTTACCATTGTCGGCGAAAAGCAGGTACAGGCTCAGCTGACCGTCAATTCAGATATTACAAGCATCCTGCAATACACGGTGCCGAGTCTGGCAACAAGCACAGGACAGACTTCAAACACAGGACAGACCCTCAGAGGGCGCCAGGTTTTAGTCCTGATCGACGGAATTCCCCAGTCTACTCCACTCAGAAACGGGGGAAGAGACCTGAGAGTAATAGACCCTTCTGTTATTGAAAGAATAGAAGTGATAAAAGGGGCTTCATCTATCTACGGAAACGGCGCAGACGGAGGGATTATCAATTATATCACAAGAAAAAGCAAATCGGATAAAAACATCTCAGGAATTTCACAAATCGGCATTACCGGCCAACCTTATGGCGGGACGTTGGGTTTCAGAGCCAGCCAGCTATTATCAGGGCAGATCACCAAAAATTTTGATTATGTTGCTTCTTTAGCCTATGAAAGGACCGGCTACCTGAAAGATGCGGACGGTGTTAACCTCAGTCCGACCTACAGCCCCGCAAAAATGGATAATTATAACGGGATGCTGAAACTGGGTTACAATATCAATGATAATCAACGGATTGAAGCATCATACATTGGTTATGCATCAAAATCCGATCTGGATCTGGGATTGAAAACAGGAAAATATGGCATCACTCCTACGATCGGTGAAGGAAGAGGCTTAAATCTCGATACCACTCCACAGGGAACTCCGAGAAACCACAACTATAAACTAAGTTATGACAATAAAAACCTGTTCCGTGGTACTTCATTAAACGTTAATCTTTATTATCAGGATTTCAGGACGGTTTACGGATATAGTGATACTTTTTTCAACGGCGGGCAGTCTAATGTAATTTCAGAAAAAAAGGGCGCAAGACTTAATTTCGACACTCAATTGTGGAATACCCAGAAATCTCAGGGAGAAGTCATTTACGGAGTGGATATCCTTAATGACCAGACTGTTCAGAAACTCGAAGACGGCCGCTACTGGACCCCGGATATGGATATGACCAATATCGCCCCGTTCCTTTTGGTTAAAATTGATCTGCTGAAAAAATTAACGATCAAAGGAGGGCTCCGCTATGAAAATATGAAAGTGAAAGTAGGTGATTTTGATACTCTTTCAACCCTTAAAGCGGATGGTACTTTCACAAAAAGCATATTTGTACAGGGCGGAAATCTGGAATACAATGCTTTAGTTGGCAACATCGGTATCCGTTATAATATTAACTCTTCCATCAATCTGTTCGGAAGTTTCTCACAGGCCTACTCTATTAATGAGCTTGGAAGGATCTTACGAACCTCCACATCCGATACGATTACCAACCTTGAAACAAAACCCATTATCGTTAACAACTATGAATTGGGTGCTACAGGACAACTCTCAAAGTGGGTCAACTATGAAGTAACATCTTATGTAAGTACTTCAAAATTAGGAGCAACTTTTATTCAAAGTCCTGACAGGGCACTCACCATCCAGAGAGCACCGGAAGTAGTATATGGAGTTGAAGGATTTTTGCATTTCACTCCTGTAAAATGGATCAATTTTGGAGGAAGCTACAGTTGGATGGAGGGTATTACTTCATTAAAAGACGATGGAGATTATTCGGCCAAGATCAATAACAGCAGAATTTCTGCCCCTAAAATCCTGGCTTATGTTCAGGTAAAGCCTATTCGGTCTTTATCTGTAGGATTGGATATGCTTCATGCCTTTAAGCAGGACAGATTTGACCCAAGTACCAAAACAGGTTTATATGTGTATGGAGAAGGAAGGGTTCCGGAGTATACTGTTTTTAATTTTAAATCAAGCTATGAAGTCAATCAAAACTGGAAGGTATCATTAGGTATTGAGAACGTGTTCAATAAGCTCTATCAACCTGCAATTTCCTGGTGGGCTGCAAGAGACAATGATTTTACCAACTCGCTTGGTATGAGAGGAACATTCATGATCGAATATAAATTTTAATTAATCTAAATAAAAATGAAAGCCCTATCTTTGGGCTTCATTTTTTTGTTAAGTATGAAGAAAAAACATCATAATAATAAAAAGAAGCCGGGTATATTCAAGAAATGGACGGGAAAACTGCATTTGTGGTTCGGGCTGGGCATTGGCTTCCTGATTTTCATTATCTCCATTACCGGGGCTTTGTATGTTTTTAAAGATGAGATTGAAAATATTACCCGAAAAGATGTCATCTATCATCATGAACAAAATATTGAACAAAAAAACATCCTTCCGATCCGGGTTCTGGAAAGATCCGTTGCTGAACAGGTAAAAGAAAAATACCCTATCCACTGGGTGAATATTCCTATTGACAGGAAGATGTCCTATATGTTCTATTGGTATGAACATGATACAACAGCATGGAATTATTTCGATGAATTCCCTATTTATAAAGTAGCCTATGTAAACCCATACAACGGTAAGGTTCTGAGGACATATGACGAAAAAAATGGCTTCTTTAATATTGTAAAAATGATCCACTGGAGTTTCCTGCTGAAACAGGACTGGGGAAAATATGTCGTTGGGATTCCTGTTATCATTTTTATCATCATGCTTATTTCCGGGATCATCCTGTGGTGGCCTAAAAATAAGGCCGCAAGAAAACAGAGATTCTCCTTCAAATGGAAAAATGTGAAAAGCTGGAAAAGGAAAAACTATGATCTTCACAATGTTTTAGGATTTTATGCGTCCATTTTTGCTTTAATTTTTTCGATCACAGGTTTATTTTATGCTTTCTTCATCGTACAGGCCATGATCTATGTGATTTTCTCAGGAGGAAATACCGTTTATCCCGACTTTTCCCATATCAAAACCAAAGCTCCTATAGAACTAAGAACAGAAACCACGTTAGATAAGATCATCAATACGGTAAAAGAAAAGTATCCTGATTCTTATGGATTTGCTATTGATTTGGGCCATGAGCACATGGACGATCATGAACATCCGAATTTTGAAGTATTTATAAAACATCTTTCCTACTCTTACCACAAAAACAGCAGTGTTATCTTTGATGAAAACTCCGGAGAGATCCTTCATACTCACGATCCAAAGGATAAAAATTTTGGAGAAAAAGTGGTCGCAGCCAATTACGACATTCACGTAGGTGCTATTTTAGGCTTACCTACAAAGATTATTGCTTTCATTGTCAGCCTGATATGCGCCTCATTACCAGTGACAGGTTTCATGATCTGGTGGGGAAGAAGAAAAAAGAAGCCTTTAAAAGCCATTTAAACTTTTTTCAATAAATCTTTAGTTAATCATATATTAATACAATCTTTTTTATAAATTTAGCCCTTAGAATTTAAAAATAGAAATGTCATTAGTAGATTTGTCAAAACAGGTTGCATTAGGTATTGATATCGGTGGAACCAATACCAAGTTCGGATTAGTGAACCACAGGGGAGAGATTTTAGTAAAAGGCTCCATACCCACTGATGAATTTGAAACTCCTGAAGAGTTTATTGACGCTCTTTATGAAAAGATTCAGCCTATGGCTGATGAATACTGTGAAGGAAAAGAGTTTGAAGGAATCGGTGTAGGTGCACCTAACGCTAATTATTATCGCGGGACTATAGAGCAGGCCCCTAACCTTCCCTGGAAAGGAGTAATCAATTTTGCAGATCTGATGACGGAAAAGTTCGGGAAACCCTGCAAAATGACTAATGACGCGAATGCGGCAGCCCTCGGAGAAATGATGTACGGAGCGGCAAGAGGAATGAAGGATTTCATTATGATCACTTTGGGAACCGGAGTTGGAAGCGGCATTATTGCCGGAGGACATTTGATCTATGGGCACGACGGATTTGCGGGTGAACTGGGACATACAATCGTAAAACCGGGCGGAAGAAAACACTGGAGCACCGGATCTGAAGGCAGTCTGGAAGCCTATGCATCCGCAACCGGAATTTCTATTACCGCTAAAAAAATGAGAGCTGAATTCCCGGAATCCGTACTCAACCAATATCCTGAAGAAGAAATAGATTCAAAGACAGTTTTTGAATGCGCTAAACAAGGTGATCCTACTGCCATTGAGGTATTCAGGTACACTGGTCAAAAACTGGGTGAAGCACTGGCTAATTTCGTGATGTTCTCTTCACCGGAAGCTATTCTTTTATTCGGGGGAGTGATCAAAGCAGGAGATTTTATTCTGAAACCGGCAAAACTTCATATGGAAAGAAACCTTCTTCCGATCTTCAGAAATAAGGTAAAGCTTGTTTTCAGTGAGCTTGATGAGGCTGATGCTGCTATTCTTGGGGCAAGTGCTTTGGTTTGGGAAAAATAGCTGAGTATCTTTAGATATAATAGGCATCCTTTTCAGGGTGCTTTTTTATTTTTACCACGGATTTGCACAGATGTTTATATTGAATTTCTGGAGTTTTCAAAAAAATTTGTGTTTATTTTTAATCAACACCTCATTCAAAAAGTAGTGTGTTTTTTATTGTTAAATGGGCGCTCATCCTTTCATAAAATGAAAAAGTTTTTCTTACTTTTGATCAGTTTTTACTTATTTCCTGCAATGGCCAGGAGAAGACGACAATCGCACAAAATAATCAACCGACAATGGATAAAAATAATTTAGAACAGGTAACTTTCGGTGGCGGATGCTTCTGGTGTGTGGAAAGCTGCTTCAATCTGCTGAAAGGTGTTAAATCTGCAGTATCAGGATATTCGGGAGGACATAAAGACCATCCGACCTATGAAGAAGTTTGTACAGGAGAAACAGGACATGCGGAAGTGGTACATCTCACCTATGATCCAAAAATCATCTCCTACGAACAATTAATGGATGTATTTTTCTTCCTTCACGATCCTACCCAGCTGAACAGACAGGGCAACGACATCGGAACGCAGTACCGTTCAGTAATTTATTATAAGGATGATGCCGAACAACAGAAAGCAGAAGAAGCCATCAAAAAATCCGAAGCATCCGGAAAATGGCCGGGAAAATATGTAACGGAAGTTACGAAGTTTGAGAAATTCTGGCCCGCTGAACAATATCATCAGGGATATTATAATGCCAATCCTACCCAGCCTTATTGCAGTGCGGTGGTAGGCCCTAAAATTCAGAAGTTTAAAACGTATTTCGGGGAAGAGGGAATGCTGAAATCAGAATAAAAAAACAAAACTCATCTAAACACTTAGGTGAGTTTTTCATTTCAATCATTTCAAAATATGTGTATCTATAATATATTTTGATAATTTTTTGAGTTCGATATTTTTAACGGGATGATTTCCTGGAGCTGTAAAATATTCAAACTTATTTCCTGATTTCAGATACCACACCTTATTAATTGATTGATAAGTGATTGTGTCGGGAAAAGTAATTTTTCTGAAATTTTCCAGTAATTCTCTATCCAGAGCTATTAAAGATGCCGGGATATCTTCATCATTACAAAAAGCTTTTTCATAATGATCTTCATTCCAGTACATACATTGTTTTTCTTTTTTTTCAGCAATGTTTACAAAATTTATTCCTTCCTTTCCTCTATCTTTTCTTTTTATAGTCTGTAAGGTTTCCTGTATATCAGTCCGAATTGAAGCCTTTTCAGAATCCCCTTGTATCTTTGGGGAATCTATCACTTTTTCAGATGGGGTAATATTTCCAGATCTTTTATATTTTAATCCAAAATAGCCTGCCAAAGCTATCGAAACTGCTAAGGTACTTCCCATAAAGACTTTTCCAATTCCATTATTTCCACCAGAAGGTTCAGACCTCTTTCCCACTCTATATCCAAGTGGCTCAGCCCGTTCATTTTCAATTGGCTGATCCTGGCCTTGTGCTTCCCCTTCATCGGAATTTCCGGAATCCGGCCCCGTTATCTTCTGATCGGGTTTCTCGCTTTCTTCAGTTTCATCATCCTGATCATAATCATCAAGGCCTGCTTCTGTATAATCGTATTTATGATCATAAGGCCTGGGCTGGAAATCAATAAGCCAAGCTAATAGCTCAATATTCTTATCATCTGTTTCAACTGTTCTGCCTTTTAAAAAATTACTTAATGGCTTAAGTTTATCCGTATCAATGTTTCTGATGCTTAAGCCATAATCTGATGTATCCTCTTTTGGCAGGAAAAACAGTCTTAATGTTTTCCCATCCTTTTCCTTATATCTTTCCAAATATACTATGGAACACTCCTGTTTCAGTTTTGAAGGGGTAGGCTCTGCCAGGTTGAGAGAAAGTAATCCTCTCTCTTTTTTCTTCTGATAGGTTTCAAATACTCTATCTGCATACTTAGTAAACATTTCCCAAATAAATCTGATATTAAATTTTAATCCGGAATTTCCGGAATCTCCAAATGAATATTCGGAATTCCTGAAGAATGATCAGAATCTTCGGAATCCTTTTATGCATCGACATTTGACGAGCATAACTTTGCATCAGAAATCAGAAGAAACTCTGACTTGCTATCAGAGCAAATGTACAAAACAGATTTCATAGTGATGTGATAAAGTGAACATTAATGTCTGGATTGGGAAGCCAATTTTACTTTTCACTCTGAATCATCACACTTCCCAAAAATTTAAGAAGCGCTTCTTTTTCAAAATGTGTTACAGCCCGTGAGTATTTGCGGGAGGAAGAAAAACAATGTCAATTTTAAATTTTAGAAATAATGATTCAATTTATATTAATGCTATTTGGTTTAGCATTTTCAGGCGATAACGCAAGTACTATACCTGGTGATAATTCCACAGGTTCAACAACAGAGCAAACTTCAGGCATTGGGAACGGAACCGATCCTGAGGGGGGAACAGGGGACGGAGATACAGGAGGCAATACCGGACAAAAACCTCCTGAACCAGGTATAAACCCATAATTAAATCTCTAATTAAGCAGGGAGCAATGGAAATATTGCTCCCTTTTTTGTAATTTAGAAAGAAAATCTTGAAAAGAATTATTTTCTTCATTTTAGTAATTTTTATAGGCTGCAAAAAAGAAACCCAATCATTTTTTAATATAAATGATTATAAAAACTTAAAAAATGCTGAAAGATTTCGGGATATCGGGAATCAGGATTCCGCTTATGTATATTATATAAAGGCTAAAGAAGATCTGTTAAAAATTCATGATAACACAGAAGCTGCCCGCGCTATTACAAATATTGCCATTATAGAAAGTGACAAAGGAGATTATCATGAAAGCATCGCCAGCTCCATTGAGGCAGAGAAGCTTCTATCTCAGAAAAAGGATAGCAATTCTAAAGGTATTTCTTCTTCTAATTATAACTGCATTGCAATATCTTCCAAGAATTTAAAAAATTTTGATGACGCTATTCATTATTATCAATTAGCCCTATCATATTCAACGACAAAAGTAGATTCTTTAAAATACTACAATAACATTGGAGATTCATATCTTGAGCAAAAGAATGTAAATGCAGCCAAACTTTATTTCAAAAAAGCTTTGAAAACTCCTGACATTACAGATTATGCAAGAGCTTTAAATAATCTTGCTAAAGCCAATTTTTTGGAAAATGAAACGTATGAAGCTTTTCCGGAATTAGATCAGGCATTAAAGATAAGGGTCCGCCAGAAAGACAATCCCGGAATAAACTCAAGTCTCGCTACGATAGCCGATTACTATATGAAAAAGGATAAAAACAAAGCCCTTTTCTATGCCAAAGAAATGTATACAGTAGCCGGTAAGAATAAAAGTCCTGATGACAGGCTTGAAGCTTTACATAAAATCATGATACTTGATCCGGAAAATTCTCCGGAAAATTTTAAAAGATATGTTTCTCTTCGAGATAGCCTGCAAACGTATCGGGATAACAGTATCAAACGGCTTTCGCTTTTAAAGTATGATGTAGAAAAAGAAAAGACAAAAACTCAGCAGGTAAAAGCAGAAAGTGCTGAAAAAATACTGAAACAATATATTATTCTGGGAATTTTAGCGGCGGCTTTAGTCATATTATTAATCATTATTATCTGGTATAAAAAAAGGCAGAAGATTTTGAAGCAGGAAAAAGAATTGGAAGTTAAGAATACCCTGATCGCCATGTCTAAAAAAGTGCATGATGTGGTTGCCAATGGTCTTTATTATGCTATGGCTGAAATTGAAAATCTTCAGAAAATTGATAAAGAAAGAATTTTGAACAAGCTCGAAATACTTTACAATAAATCCAGGCATCTTTCTTATGATCATATTGCCACTGAAAATCATGATCATTTTAGGGAGAAAATAAAAGATTTGTTAGATGCTTTTCAAAACGAAAACAGGAAAGTTTTTATAGGAGGAAATGATCAATCTGTATGGGAAGGGCTTTCCGGCTCAAAAAAAGAAGATGTATTTCAAATAGTGCAGGAATTAATCGTCAATATGGATAAGCACAGCCGTGCAAGCCAGGTCACTTTCAGGTTTGAAAAAATTCAAGACGAAATATGCATCTTCTATTATGACAATGGAATTGGCATTAAAAACGGCATAGATCCTAAAAACGGTCTCCGGAATACGGAAAACCGTACTAACAGCCTGAATGGAAAAATTACTTTTGATACACAAACAGAAACCGGACTGGAAATCACCATTTCATTCCCTGTTTCCTAAAAAGGACAAAATGTTTAAAAAGATTTTAATTGCGGAAGACCAGCAATGTGCTAATTTATCTGTCCAAAAAGTTTTGGAAGAGTTGGATATTCAGAATGTGGATTACGTTTATTACTGTGATGATGCCCTGGCCAAAATACAAAAGAGCCTCCGGGAAAACAATCCTTATGACCTGCTGATTACCGATCTGTCTTTTGAAGAAGATCATTATACACAAAATATTAAAGACGGCAAAGAACTTGTGAAAATAGTAAGACAGAAATATCCCGATATAAAAGTTATTGTTTTTTCAGGAGAAAGAAGCAACGGAGTTGTGGATAATCTGTTCAAGGAATATCAGATTGATGGTTTTGTACATAAGGCCCGCCATGATGCGAAAGAGCTTAAACAGGCTATCAATGCGGTCAACAATAATCAAAAACATCTTCCCCAAGATCTGCAACGGTCTATAAAGAAAATGAACACCTATGAGCTCTCTACTTATGACCTTAAGCTTATCAATCTTCTTGCTGAAGGTGTCCGGCAGAAAGATATCCCTGAACACCTTCAAAATGATAATATCAAGCCGAATAAATTAAGCAGTATTGAAAAAAGATTAAATCTTATCAAAGTTTCTCTCGAAGTCAACAGCAATGAACAGTTAATAGCGCTCTGTAAGGATTTGAGATTTATCTAAACAGATACTCATTCTTATAAAACCTTTTCAAATGTTGAAAAGGTTTTTTGTTTTTACGGTTTCCCGTAAGGAAAATTGTTTTCATATAAATATTTTTGAAATAAATCTTTAAAACATATTATAATGACAACACTAAATGACAAATGGGAATTTTATAAAGATGCAGCCAATAAATGGAGATGGAGAAGAACATCTCCCAATGGAAATATTGTAGGCGCTTCAGCACAAGGATATGTAAATAAATCTGACTGTATTGATAATGCTATAAGAAACGGGTATAACCCATAATATTTAAAATTATGGATCTTAAACTTAAATTAGAGCAATTACAACAAAAGGTCGTTGGCCTGAAAGAGCAGATCAATACCGAAGAGGCTACAAAAAATGCTTTTGTTATGCCATTTATACAAATTTTAGGTTATGATATTTTCAATCCTACTGAAGTAATTCCTGAACACATTTGCGATATAGGAACAAAAAAAGGCGAAAAAGTAGACTATGTGATCAAGAAAAATGATGAGCCTATTTTAATCATCGAATGTAAGCATTGGAAAGAAAGTGCTGATGCACACAATTCTCAGCTTCATCGTTATTACCATGTCTCAAAATCCCGGTTTGGAGTCCTGACAAATGGAATCATATACAACTTCTATACGGATTTGGAAAAACCCAACATTATGGATGAAAAACCTTTTTTTACTTTAAATATTGAAGACTTGAAAGACAATTCCATAAAAATCCTTGAAAGCTTTACTAAAAATGATTATAATCTGGAGAGCATTTTAGATTCCGCTGAAGCCCTGAAATATATAAAAGCTATCCGAAAAGAGTTTGAAAAAGAAATTGAGAACCCTTCTGATGAGCTGGTAAAATTACTGGTAAACAGATTTTTTGAGAAGTCCTTAACTGCGAACAGAATGGTCCCATTTAAGGAATATACGAAGAAAGCATTAGCTACATCAATTAATGAATCTATCAGTCATCGATTGAAATCTGCCCTGAATATAAATGAGCAAATTGAAAAACAGGAGGATATAATAAAGGCTGCTCATATCGATGAAAATAATGATTCAAAGATAATTACAACTGAAGAAGAAATAGAGGCCTTTCAAATTGTAAAGGCAATTTTAAGAGAAAAAATTCCTTCTGTAAGAATTGCACATCGAGATACGTTATCTTACTTTGGTGTACTGCTGGATGATAATAATAGAAAACCTATCTGCAGATTTCATTTCAATACTGTAAATAAATATCTGGAAACATTCCATAACGGAAAAGATGCGGGAGAAAAAATACTTTTAAATAGTCTTGATGAAATATATAATTTCAGAGAAGAACTTCATAAAACTTTAGAAAACTATTAATAAAATGATTGAAATATCTTAAGGGTATTCATTAAACTATTAATCATGAAAAGAGTATTATTTTTTATTACAGTATTTTCAAGCCTATCCATTTTATTTTCCTGCTTCAAAGCCAATGACAGCATAAGCCATGACGGAAAATGTACCGGATCAGCCTACTGTACAGCATGCTCCAACTGTTCAAGCTGCAAACATTGCAGCTCCGGAGGAAGTTGTGGTGTATGTGGCGGTGGGTCTGATAGAACATCTTTTTATAACACTTCCAACAATAGGAAAAAAAGCAGGATTCCTAAAAAGTCCGGTAAAGCAAACATCAGAAATCATACAGACCTTATGCCTGAGACCTCATTCTATAATTCATCTTCAGCTATAATATATTATGCAAAAAAAGAGATCGTCAATATCCGCAAAGGGCCGGGAGTGGAGTTCCCTATAATAGAGAAAATAAAACAAGGCTCAAAACTGATTAAAATTGAAAAAAACGGATCTTGGCTCTATGTAAGGGTCTGGAAAACGGGAACTGAGGGGTTTGTTCAAAATAAAGATATTAAAAACTAAAAACCTTCAATATATTTTATAAAAAGCGAAGAAAAATCTTCGCTTTTTATTTTTTTACCATTTCTGTATGCGGAATATCATCTTCCAGATATTTTTTTCCCGTATCTTCAAAACCAAATTCAGAATAAAATTTCAGCAAATAATCCTGTGCTGAAATTCTGACCTCCGAAGTATGAAAACGGTTCTCAATGGTTTCAACAGCATACTGTATAAGCTGTCTTCCTAAGTTTTTCCCCCTACCCTTTTCAGTTGTTAAAACTCTGCCTATTGAGGTCTCATCGTATTTAATTCCCTTATTAAAAATACGGCAGTAGGCTAAAACCAACCCTTTTTCCTCTGCCCAGAGGTGTAACGCTTTTTGGTCATAGTCATCCAGATCCGGATAAGGGCAATTCTGTTCCTCTACAAAAACATCAATACGAGCCTTCAAAACCTGATATATTTCCGAAACTGTAAATTCATCAAAAGTCTTAATCTTCCAGACAATATTACTCATCGAAACTCACATTATTATGCGTTAAAAAATCATTCGTTTTTTCTATAAAACCGAGGATCTCATCACCCCCCTCTTTTTTTTCGGCAGAAGTAACGTACAATTCAGGAAGATCTTCCCAGGTTTTATGCAGTTCAGCCTTATAATCTTCCACATTCTTTAACACTCCATTGGGTTTCAGCTTA
The DNA here is from genome assembly GCF_014204415.1 of Chryseobacterium defluvii. Classification (GTDB taxonomy): domain Bacteria; phylum Bacteroidota; class Bacteroidia; order Flavobacteriales; family Weeksellaceae; genus Chryseobacterium; species Chryseobacterium defluvii_A. The sequence goes on from NZ_JACHLE010000003.1 coordinate 279,486, forward strand.
TCTGCCTTGGTAAACACAATTGAAAAAGGAATCCCGCTCTCTCCACACCATTGCACAAATTCCAAATCTATTTTTTGAGGGGTATGCCTCACATCTACCAATACAAAAAGATTGACAAGATTTCTCCTGTTTAAAATATAATTCGTGATCAGCTTTTCAAAATCCTTTCTCTGAACCTTTGAAACTTTAGCATATCCGTAACCCGGCAAATCTGTAAGATACCAGTTCTCATTTACTAAAAAATGATTAATCAGCTGTGTTTTTCCAGGTGTTTGTGACGTTTTGGCAAGATCCTTCCTGTTCATCATAGCATTGATCAGGGAAGATTTTCCCACATTGGATCTCCCGATAAAAGCATATTCGGGAATATTGGGTTCGGGGCAATCCTGCCATCTTCCGCTGCTCTTTACAAAATCTGCTGTTTTAATAACCATTTTCGAATATTTTTAGAAAAATAAACCATTAAGAAGATCCTTAATGGTTGTTTGTTGAGAGTTGATGGTTAATAGCCTCATCTCGTGTTTCATCCGAAAACCCACGATCAACTCATAACTTTTAATTTATAACTCTTTTATGCTTTACCTTTTAACCAGTTATAAAGAATTTCATTGAACTCATCCGGTTTTTCCATCATCGCCGCATGTCCGCATTTATCAATCCAAAACAAATCCGAATTTGGAATAAACTTATGCATATCCTCAGCAACTTCCGGAGGCGTCACATTATCCTGTTTTCCCCAGATAATGCACGTAGGACATGTGATCTTAGGAAGATCATTCAACATATTATGTTTGATGGCACTTCTTGCCAGCATTACGGTTTTTATTCCCTTCATCCGGTCATTCACCACATTAAAAACCTCATCTACCAGATCCTCGGTAGCTACTGCAGGATCATAAAAGACCTCTTCCGTCTTCTTCCTTATATAAGACCTGTCGTTTTTTCTTGGAAAACTGTCCCCGAAAGTCCTTTCATACAGTCCTGAGCTTCCTGTCAGGACAAGATTCTTTACCAGATCCGGCCTTGCAAGAGCCAAAATAAGACCTACATGGCCTCCCATTGAATTTCCAACAATAGTCACAGGCCCGGAAACATGACTTTCTATAAATTTGATAATATATTTTGCAAGAGTGGTAAGATTAGTATTGAGTACCGGCAAATCGTAGATAGGCAATTGAGGCACATAGACCTTAAATCCTTTCTCTGAAAAAAAATTCACCATTTTATCAAAATTACTTAATCCACCCATTAATCCGTGCAACAGCACCAATGGATGTCCTTTTCCTGCCTCTATAAAGGTATATTTCTTTTCTTTTTTTGTACTGAATATCATAAAAATGCTTTAATAAAGCCCTGCAAAAATACAAATTAAACCTCAAAAATATTTTGATATCCCTAATTTAAAATAAAAATAATATAATACTGCCCTTTTTATGGTTTTTTTTCAAAACCTCTTTATTATGGCTTAAATAACAGTCTTCTTAAACATCAAAATATCAATCACTTATCATAGAAATATTAAACCTCTTATAAAACTTATTAACATTAAGTCAAAAAGTGGGAAAAAGTGGGAAATTTTGGAAATATTTATATAAATTTGTCCCAAATGAAGAATTTCATTGGAACATATGAGTGTAAAATAGACGACAAAGGTCGCCTGAAAGTGCCTTCATCCCTGATCAGGCAGATGGAGAACTTTGAGGATAAGTCTTTTGTGGTCAAGCGTTCCGTGTTCCAGCCCTGTCTTGAAGTTTACCCTATGAAAGCCTGGGATAAACTGATGGACAAAATTAACAAACTGAACAGATTCATAAAAAAGAATGCTGATTTCATAAGAATGTTTACGGCAGGAGTAAAAACAGTAGAATTGGATAATGCAGGAAGATTACAGATCTCCAAAGACCTCACCCATTTCGCAAATCTTCAGAAAGATATTGTGATCACCAGTGCAGGAGAGCTCTTCGAGATCTGGGACAAAGATGCCTATGAAAAGGTAATTTCCACCAATGAAGCCGATTTCGCAAGCCTGGCCGAAGATGTAATGGGCTCATTCGAAGAAGAATAGCATACGCTTATAAACAGCAAAAACACAAATAAAAGCATGTATCATAATCCCGTTTTGTTGAAGCAGAGTGTTGATGATTTGGTGACAAATCCGGACGGAATATACGTGGACTGCACCTTCGGAGGCGGAGGCCATTCAAGAGAGATACTGGAGAGACTTTCTGACAAAGGAAAATTATTCAGTTTCGATCAGGACTTAGATGCTCTTAAAAATACCATTGATGATCCGAGATTCACTCTCGTCAATCAGAACTTCAGATTCATGGAGAACTCCTTATTAATGTATGGAATTTCCCAGGTTGACGGAGTTCTTGCAGACCTGGGGGTTTCATCCCATCAGTTCGATGAGGCAGAGAGAGGCTTCTCCACTAGAAGCAATGCACCTCTGGATATGAGAATGAATGTAATGCAAAGCCTTGATGCTAAAAAAGTGATCAATGAATATGAAGAAGAAGACCTGGCCGATCTTTTTTACCATTACGGAGAATTAAGAGAAGCACGAAAACTGGCAAGAGAAATTGTTCACCACAGAAAAACAAAAAGCATAGAAACCACGGAGGATCTGAAAAAATTGTTCAGCTACATCCCTCCGCATAAAGTGAATAAATTCTATGCACAGCTTTTTCAGGCCATCAGGATTGAAGTGAATCAGGAGCTGGAAGTCTTAAAGGAAATGCTTGTGCAGGCTTACAATATTTTAAAACCGGAAGGAAGACTGGTTGTGATCTCATATCATTCCTTAGAAGACCGACTGGTAAAAAGATTTTTAAAGAACGGGATGTTTGAAGGCGAGCCTGAAAGAGACATTTACGGAAACTATAAAAAAGCATTCGAACTGCTGAAGAGTAAAGCCATCATTCCTGATGATAAGGAAATTGAAGAAAACTCCAGGGCAAGAAGTGCAAAAATGAGAACAGGAATAAAAGTATAAAAATTCCCACCCACAAAATTCCCCTCCTCCGGAGGGGTGTCAAAAAATATATTTTTTGACGGGGTGGTTAAAAAAGAAACATTTGGCAAAAAAGACAACATATCGTCCCCAGAAGAAGCTCACTTTTATAGACATTATAAAAGGAAACTTCCTGAATCGTGATGAGATAAAAATACATTACAGGTATTTTTTATTATTGTTTGTGCTTATGATGGCCATGATCTACAGCAACCACCTGGTCAATAAAAAGATCAAGATCGTAAATGCCTTAAAAGAAGAAACAGAAGAATATAAATCGAGAAATGCCTACGCACAAAGTAAGCTGATCAAAGTAAAAATGGAATCGGAGCTAGGAAAAGAAGTAGCGCAAGACTCACTGATGACATTAGAAAACCACCCACATAAACTCCTGATAAAACTAGACAGTACAGATGCAAAAACCAAATGAATACGATAACAAACGTAAAAATACGTTAAGGTGGGGCTACCTCTTCGCAGTGGTGGCTTTATGCGTGTTTATCATGTTTTTGGGAAGAATCATCATTCTTCAGAACACCAATGTTCAGGAAATTAAAGACGACTATATCAATAAAAATTACCGTGAAGCCACTTTAAAAGCTGCCCGCGGAAACTTATATGCCTCTGATGGCTCTATTCTGGCCACCACCGTCATGCGTTATGATGTCTATCTGGATTTCAAAACCATGAAAGATACTGTTTACTCTAATAATATCGGAGCTTTAACAGATTCTTTAAGTAAAATGTTCGGGAAACCAAGAGCCGAATTCAGAAAGAAATTCGACGAACAAAAGAAAAAGAAAAATCAGTATTATACCTTAGCCAAAGGCTTGGATTTTGATCAGTATGACAGGATCAGAAAATTCCCGATCTTTAAGAAAGGTAAAAACAAAGGCGGTTTCATCGTTGACAGAAACTACAAAAGAGAACTGGCAACCACCGAAATAGGAGCAGGAACCATAGGTATGGATAACGGAGAATACAAAGCCGGCCTGGAAGGAGCTTTCTCGAAATATCTGACGGGAACCAACGGAAAAAGATTAGAACAGAGAATCAATTCCTCACAATGGAAACCGATCGATTACTGGAAAGTTCAGGAACCCATTGATGGTCAGGACGTTTATACAACTTTAGACCTAAGGATTCAGGATATTGCACACTCTGCCCTTGAAAAACAGCTTATCAATTTTGAAGCAAAACACGGAACTGTGGTCGTAATGGAAGTTGCCACCGGAAAAGTTCGTGCATTGGTCAATCTGAAAAGAACAGAAGAAGGAGAATATGAAGATTCATACAACTATGCCTTAAAAGACAATATAGAACCCGGCTCAACCTTCAAGACCATTTCACTGCTTGCTGCAATGGATGACGGTTTTATTGATGAAAACACAACCGTAAATGTAGGTGGCGGAGTCTGGACGTATGCAAAACAAAGAATTTCAGATGGTCATGGTGGCGGAACGTATGAGATCAGCGATGTGCTGGCAAAATCCAGCAATGTGGGAACCGCAAAACTGATCACAAAATACTATGCAGATAAGCCTCAGATCTTTCTTGATCACTTGAAGCGCTGGAAATTATTTGACAAAATGGATATTGAGCTTCCCGGGATTACCAAACCAAAAATCGTAACTCCCGAAAACAAAAGATGGAATGCCGCCACACTGGCCTCCATCTCTTACGGATACTCTTCCAACATTAATTTATTACAATTAGCCACTTTCTATAATGGGGTCGCAAACGGCGGTAAAATGCTGAAGCCCCTGTTCATTGACAAGATCATGCAAGACGGAAAAATAATGTACGAGGCAAAGCCTGAAGTAATGGTGAATAAAATGGCCTCAGAAAAAGCCATAAAAATGATGACCAGTGCATTAACTAAAGCCGTAGAAAAAGGAACAGCTAAAAGTATTTTTACCCCTAACCTCAAAATGGCAGGGAAAACAGGAACCGCAAGATTCGAATACTGGCTGCCCGGCCCTATGAAATACCGTGCCTCCTTTGCCGGATTTTATCCTGCAGATAATCCGAAGTACACATGCTATGTCATGATCAGCGAACCGAATACGGCAAAAGGGTTTTACGGAGCAACCGTTTCAGCACCCGTGTTTAAAGAAATAGCAGGAAAAACATTCCTGAAAACACCACAAAACATTGAAAGAGAAATGCTGGTTGACAAAAAGGTAAACCTCAATAAAATGGTAGAACCGAATGTGAAAATAGCAGTTAATAATAAGCAGATGCCCAGTGTAATAGGATTAATCGGTAAAAATGTGATCCCACAGCTGGAAAATTTAGGATATAGGGTTGATTATAAAGGTGTAGGAAGGATAAAAGAGCAATTCCCGCTGGAAGGTACAACGATCGGTAAAAACCAGAGAATTTATTTATCCTTGCAGAATTAGAAAGAAATGAGTCCCGAAGGGACAGTATAATATAGAATAGGATGCAAAATCCTATTATTAATTAAAGATGACAATAACAGAATTATTAAACAGGATCCCAGTATTAGAAATTCACGGTGACAACACCCGTGAAGTTTCCGAATTGGTTTTCGACAGCAGAAAGATTACGGAAAACTCTCTTTACATCGCAATGAGAGGGACAGTGGTGGATGGACATTCATTTATTGCATCTTCAATTGAAAAAGGAGCGAAAACCATTGTTTGTGAAGAACTTCCCGAAAGCTTAGATGAAAATATTACTTATGTCAAAGTAAAAGACACATCAAAAACTTTAGGGCTTCTAGCTTCCAACTTCTATGGAAACCCCTCACAACAATTAAAACTGATCGGAGTAACAGGAACCAATGGAAAAACTTCAGTCTCGACCTTGTTATTTGATGTTTTCAAAAACCTGGGGTACGACTCAGCATTGCTTTCCACGGTAGAAATAAGAATCGGGGAAGAAATTATTCCGGCAACCCATACCACTCCGGATGTTATTACCATCAATAAAATTTTGGCAAAAGCCGTTGATGCCGGATGCAAATATGCCTTCATGGAAGTAAGCTCTCATGGTATTGCCCAAAACAGGATCGAAGGATTGCATTTCAAAGTGGCCGGATTTACCAATCTTACCCACGATCATTTGGACTATCACAAAACCTTTGACGAATATTTAAAAACAAAGAAAAGATTTTTTGATGAACTTGAAGACACTTCTGTAGCCATTACCAATATCGATGATAAGAACGGTAACATTATGCTTCAGAATACAAAAGCAAAGAAAACATCTTATGCTTTGAAGACCATGGCCGATTATCACGGAAGGCTTCTGGAAGTTGATTTTAATGGAATGCTGCTGAATTTCAACGGAAAAGAATTCTGGACAACATTAACAGGCAGGTTCAATGTTTACAACTTATTATTAGTCTTCGGGATTGCTTCCGAATTAGGCTTTGAGCAGGATGAAATTCTTCAGGCCATCAGTAAATTAAAGAGAGTTTCCGGAAGATTTGAAACCTTCAAATCCGATGGAGGGATTTTCTTCATTGTAGATTATGCCCACACTCCGGATGCTTTGGAGAACATCTTGGACAGCATCAATGATATCAGGACAAAAAATGAAAGGCTGATCACGGTTTTCGGATGCGGAGGAGACAGGGACCACTCTAAGAGACCTGAAATGGGGAATATTGCCACGAAGAAGTCAACATTGGCGATCATTACCTCAGACAATCCGAGAACAGAAGATCCCTCACAAATTATAAAAGAGATTGAAGCAGGCGTTGAACCTCAGAACTTCAGCAAATACACTTCAATTCCGGATAGAAAGGAAGCCATAAAGATGGCGATAAAGTTTGCAGAACCGAAGGATATTGTTTTAGTAGCCGGAAAAGGCCACGAAAACTATCAGGAGATTAATGGCATAAAACACCATTTTGATGATAAAGAAGTAATTAATGAGCTTTGGAAATTAATGAGTAAATAGTTTTGATTTAAACATTGAATGATTGAAAGATTTAAAAATTCAGAAGATGACAAAAAATTTCGAAAACTTTCCTGTTTATATCAAAAGCTTGGATTTAATTGAAAAGGTTTATAGTTTTCTTGAAGGGAAAAACTTTCAAAAAGAGTTTGAATTTAATAACCAGATAAAAAGAGCTTCCTTTTCAATATCAAATAATATTGCAGAAGGTTCAGAATATAATAATAACCGACAATTTATTAAATATTTAAAAATTGCAAAAGGCAGTTGTGCTGAAGTCAGAAGTATGATGATTGTAAGTAAAAGATTAAAATTAGGTGATGAAAATAAAGCAGAAGAAATAATAAATCTTTCAAGAGAAATTTCTTCCAATATCTCAAACTTCATTAAATATTTAAAAGAGAATATTGAAAGAACATAGAATCTTTAAATTCTTAAATAATTTAAATCTTTAAATCAAAAAAAGAAACATGCTATACTATCTATACGAATACTTAACCAGTCAGGGAATACACATCCCGGGATTAGGAATGTTAAAATACATCTCCTTCCGTGCCGGAATGTCCGTGCTCCTGTCTTTAACCATAGCCCTGGTTTACGGGAAAAGGATCATCAATTACCTGAGAACAAAACAAATGGGTGAATTAGTCCGTGATCTTGGATTAGCCGGCCAAAAGCAGAAAGAAGGTACTCCGACAATGGGAGGACTGATCATTATTCTGGCGACCATTATTCCGGTTTTACTCTTCACAAGGATCATGAATGTTTACATTGTCCTTCTGCTGGTATCTGTTCTTTGGATGGGAGCAATCGGTTTTCTGGATGATTACCTGAAGAAAATAAAGAAAAATAAAGACGGATTAAGCGGAAAATTTAAGATCGTCGGACAAGTGGGACTAGGGTTGATCGTGGGTATTACAATGTACTTTCATCCTGATATCACGGTAAAAAGAAAATATGCGGATGCGAAAGTGGTGAACAGAAATAATGTGGAACAAAACTTCATGCCAACCGAAAAAATCACCGTTTCCACCGTTCCTTTTGCCAAAAATAATGAATTTGATTACAGCGGAATACTCTTTTGGATGAATGATGACGAAGCCCATGAGTGGGCCTGGATCGTTTTCATCCCTATTGTGATTTTTATCGTAACAGCCGTTTCAAACGGAGCTAATATCACCGATGGAATAGATGGACTCGCAGCCGGAACAAGTACAATTATCCTCCTTGCACTGGCATTCTTTGCTTACGTATCAGGAAACATCATCTTTGCAGACTACCTCAATATCATGTTCCTCCCCAACATGGGTGAAACCACCATTTTTGCGGTCGCAATGGTGGGCGCAGTGATCGGGTTCTTCTGGTACAATACTTATCCTGCGCAGGTTTTCATGGGAGACACAGGAAGTCTGATGTTAGGCGGAGTAATTGCGGTTTTAGCGATCATTCTGAGAAAAGAGCTGATGATCCCTGTATTATGTGGGATCTTCCTGATCGAAAATATCTCCGTGATGCTGCAGGTAGCTGTTTTCAAATACAGGAAGAAAAAATACGGGCTGGAATATGCCCAGAACAATAGATTATTTAAAATGTCACCATTGCACCACCATTATCAGAAAGAAGGATTTCATGAAAGTAAGATCGTTAACAGAATGATAATCATAGGAGTAATGTTGGCCATTGTATGCCTGATCACATTGAAAATGAGATAAAATATTTAAAAATTGAAAGATTTCACGATTTAAAAATTTTTTAATGCTTTAATCTTTCAATCATTAAATCAAAAAATATATGAAAATAGTTGTTTTAGGAGGAGGAGAAAGTGGATGCGGAGCTGCTTATCTGGCGAAAAAGAAAGGTCTGGAAGTATTTCTTTCAGACAAAGGAGCCATTAAGGATAGCTATAAGCAGTTTTTGGTAGAAAATGAAATTGAATTTGAAGAAGAAAACCACGACGAAGAAAGAATTCTAAATGCTGACTGGATCGTAAAAAGCCCGGGAATTCCAAAAAAGGCAGAGATCATTTCTAAAATTCATCAGAAAGGGATCAGGCTTTCCTCTGAAATTGAATTTGCTTCGGAATTTACCCAGGCCAAGATCATTGCCATCACAGGAAGCAATGGAAAAACAACGACAACATCCCTCATTTATTATATCCTGAAAAATGACGGATTAAACGTAGGCTTAGGCGGAAACATCGGGTATAGCTTTGCAAAGCAGGTTGCCGATGAAAACCACGAATATTATGTGTTGGAAGTAAGCTCCTTCCAGCTGGATGATATTCAGAATTTCAGGCCGTATATTTCTTTACTGCTGAACTTGTCACAGGATCATTTGGATCAGTACAATTACAACTATGAAGAATATGCGCTGGCAAAATTCAGGATCGCTGAAAACCAGGAAAATGACAACTTTTTCATCTACAATAAAGATGACGAAATGAGTAAAAACATTCTCGAAAAACTGGAAATAAAAGCAAAAATGATCCCCTTTTCAACCAAAGAAACATTGTCTGAAGGAGGTTTTATTGATGGAGATAATATAGTGATCAAGATAAAGGACGGGTTCTCCATGAAGATTGATGAACTGTCATTATTGGGAAACCACAATGTGGCAAACAGTCTCGCCGCTTCCATTGCCGGTAAGATTTTAGAGATCAGCAATGAAAGCATCAGGAACTCATTAATGACCTTTCAGGCAGTAGAACATAGATTGGAATTTGTTTCAGAGATCGATGGCGTAAAATATATCAATGACAGCAAGGCAACCAATGTAAATGCAACCTATTACGCTTTAGAAAGCATGAAAACCCCGACAGTCTGGATCGTAGGAGGGCAGGATAAAGGAAATGATTACTCGGAAATTGAAAATCTGGTTAAAAGAAAAGTAAAAGCAATAGTATGCTTAGGAATTGATAATCATAAAATTATAGACTTCTTTAAAGACAAAAAAGAGTTTATTTATGATACGTCAAGCATGGAAGAAGCGGTAAAGATATCAAAATCCGTTGCCAAGAACGGGGATACTGTATTATTATCTCCATGCTGCGCAAGCTTTGATCTGTTCAAAAACTATGAAGACAGAGGACATCAGTTTAAAGAACAAGTATTAAAATAAATGTAAAAAGTAAAAAGTCTGTTGTACAAAGTACATTTTACATTGTACAAGATACATGAATACAAAAATATGAACGAACAAGACACAGAAAGCAGATTTGAATTTCTAAAGGGTGATAAAGTACTTTGGATGGTCATTCTTGTGACCTCTATCTTCTCTATTTTCCCTGTATACTCTGCAAGTTCTAATCTGGAATATATTGTGAACAACGGGACCACAACCGGTCACGTCATCAAGCATATGTTCTTTGTACTTCTGGGTCTGGGGATCATGAGACTGGTCGGAACCGTAAAATATGAATACATTGGAAAACTCAGCAGCATTCTGCTTGGCTTGATGATCATTCTTTTGGTGGTAACCATGTTCACCGGACAAACCATTGACGGAGCCAGTGCCTCCAGATGGTTAAAGATCCCGGGAACACCTATTTCCTTCCAGCCGTCATCATTCGCATTCCTCATGCTGGTCATTTATCTGTGTAGGTATCTGACCAAGAAAATAACCCGGGAAAGGCTTCCGATCGAGAACATCATGTACATCTTCGGTCCCATTCTTCTTGTTTTTGTATTGGTGGCAAAAGATAACGGTTCTACTGCATTAATGATCCTGATGGTTTCCGTAGTGGTTTTAGTGATAGGACAACTTCACTGGAAATACATTGCAGGATTTATTTCCGCATCATTTGTGGCAATAGTCCTGTTCCTGCTGGTTGCCTTAAATACCGATTTAATTGGTGGAAACCGTGTCCATACATGGATGAGCCGTATAGAAACCTTTACCTCAAGCAAAGCAAAAACAGCAGATACCGATGATGAAAGTGTAAAAGCCAAAAATTACCAAGTAATGCAGGCAAAAGCAGCCATCGTACATGGTGGAATTACGGGAATGGGACCAGGAAAAAGCGCTTTAAAGCAAATGCTTCCCCAATCCGCATCCGACTTCATTTTTGCCATCATTGTTGAAGAATACGGATTAATAGGAGCCGCTTTCCTTATCAGTATGTATCTGATCATGATGATACGGATCGTGATGATAGCCAGTAAAATGCCCGCATTTTTCGGGTCGTTGCTCGTCCTCAGTCTCGGGGTGATGATCTTTATACAGCTTGCGGTAAATATTGCCGTAGCCGTCAACCTGATACCGGTAACAGGACAGCCCCTGCCATTGATAAGTTATGGGGGGACATCCATGCTGGTGACCTACATTCAATTAGGAATCATCCTGAATGTGAGTTCAAGGATCCAGATATATGATGAAGAAGGAATGGGCAAAAAACAAAGTGTTGCAGAAATAAATGATATCGCATAAATAAAGTTATAAAAGAACATAGGCATTGAGCCCCGAAGGGATGCCTTAACACAGAACAGGATGCAATCCTGTCAGATTGATATAAAACAAAAAAATGAGCAAAAAATTAAAAGTATTATTATCCGGCGGAGGAACAGGAGGTCACATCTTCCCAGCCATCGCCATTGCAGATGAGATCAGAAAAAGATTTCCTGATACTGAATTTTTGTTCATTGGTGCTAACGGAAAAATGGAGATGGAAAAAGTTCCGCAGGCAGGCTATAAAATTGAAGGCATAGATATCGCCGGAATAGACAGAGGGAACCTTTTATCCAATCTCAGCCTTCCTTTTAAGATCTTTAAAAGCTTATCAAGATCTAAAAAGATCATTAAAGAGTTTGCTCCTGATTTTGCCGTAGGAACAGGTGGTTTTGCAAGTGGCCCGGCTTTATATGAAGCCAGCAGATTAAGGATCCCGATCTTTATTCAGGAACAGAATGCCCACGCAGGAGTAACCAATAAAATCTTAAGTAAAAAAGCGCAGGCCGTTTTTACAGCCTATCCGAAAGTAGAAGGTTTTCCTAATGAAAAAATAAAATTTCTAGGCAATCCTATCCGTTCAACTATTATTTCAGGGATGGAAGAAACCTCTGGAGCAAAAGAAAAAATGGGCCTTAATAAAGACAGGCTTACCATTTTATCAGTAGGCGGATCATTAGGTTCAAGAACATTAAATAATGCATGGAAGGCTAACCTAACCAAAATTATTGATAAAGATTACCAGCTGATTTGGCAAACCGGAAAGCTGGATTATAAAGATATCCTTGAAGAAACAAAAGACATAGACAGCAGAAATATTCAGGTTCTTGAATTCATCAAAGAAATGGAGCTGGCCTATTCTGCAGCCGATGTCATTGTTTCAAGAGCAGGAGCTATTGCCATTTCAGAGCTGGCGGTAGCGCAAAAACCGGTTTTGCTGGTTCCCTTCCCTTTTGCGGCAGAAGACCATCAGACCAAAAACGCCATGACGCTTGTTGAAAAAAATGCCGCAAAAATGGTGAAAGACTCTGAAGTGCAGGACAAATTCTGGGATACTCTGGAAGAGATCTGTGAAAATGAAAATGTAAGAAAAGACATGTCTAAGAATCTGCTATACTTTGCCAAGCCAAATGCAGCCAAGGAAATTGTAGATGAAATAATGAATGTTATAATAGGATAATTTGATGATGAGTTAATTTTTAATCTTTAAATCATTTTAATCTTTTAATTTTTAATAAATGAACAATTTAGAAACATATCAGAATTTTTACTTCGTTGGAATCGGAGGCATCGGTATGAGTGCTTTGGCACGCTATTTCAATGCATCTGGTAAAAAAGTTCTGGGCTATGATAAGACCAACACCAAACTCACTCAGGAACTGATGAATGAGGGAATTGATATTGTTTTTGAAGATCTCATCGATGAAAGGATAATCTCTCTTCAGAAAGAGAATACACTGGTGATCTATACTCCTGCTATCAAAGTACTAGGAATTTTAGATCATTTCCACCAAAATAATTTCGAAGTATTAAAAAGAGCAAAAGTACTTGGATTAATTACTGAAAATACAGATTGCATAGCCGTTGCAGGAACACACGGTAAAACAACAACTTCTACCTTAGTTTCTCACCTATGCAAAGAAGCCGATTTACCTTTCTCATGTTTTTTGGGAGGTATTTCTGAGAATTTCAGGTCCAACTTCTTGTATAACGGTTCAACCTACTCCGTAGTGGAAGCGGATGAATACGATAGAAGCTTCCTGAATCTTGCTCCTGACTGGGCAGTGGTAACCTCCACCGATGCGGACCACCTGGATATTTATGGAGATAAAGATCAGATTGAAGAAGGGTTTAAGCAATTTGCGGCTTTAGTTCCGGACAGCAGACAATTATTCATCAGAAAAGGTATTGAGATCGGAAGAGATCACAGAACCTATGCAGTGAATGAAAAAGCAGACTATTATTCTGACAACCTTCGGATGGATTATGATAAGATCTATTTTGACTTCCATACTCCCACTGAAACAGTAAAAGATTTTGTCTGGGAAATTCCCGGCATTCATAATGTGGAAAATGCCACAGTTGCCTTGGCTATTCTTCACAATTTAGGGGTAGACTTTGAAACATTGAAAAAAGCAATTGCCAATTTCAAAGGGATCAAAAGAAGATATACCAAGCATATCTATAAAAGTGGTAAAATATACATTGATGATTACGCACATCACCCTACAGAAATCAATGCAGTGATGGGCTCCATAAAAACATTTTACCCGGATAAGAAACTTTTGGTGGTATTTCAGCCGCATTTGTTCAGCAGGACAAGGGACTTTGCAGATGGCTTCGCAGAAAGTCTGAGCAAAAGCGATGAATTGATCTTACTGGATATTTATCCAGCAAGAGAACTTCAGGAAAACTTTGAAGGAATTACCTCAGACTGGCTGCTGGAAAAAGTCACTTTAGACAAGAAAGAGGGAGTTATCTTGTCAGATGCCTTTGAAAAAATAAAAGAAAAAGAATTTGACATTCTGCTCACAGTAGGTGCAGGGAATATAGATACATTATATGACCCTATTGTAGAATGGTTAAAATCTGTACAAAGTACAACGTAAAAAGTATGATGTACAAAACCAGCGAATTTAGAAAATAAATAAAAATACATAAGTACACTGTACTTTTTGCATTGTACAAAAAAATATGAAAAATAAATACAGAATATTAAAAATTGCTATCACGGTGATCATTCTCGGATTCCTGTTGAGTTTCTCATTGAAGAGATTCAGTGGGCAGAAGATCACGGATAATAAGATTTCTGTAAAAATGAATGAAAAAACTCCGGTATATTTCATTGATGAAAAAGACATCCGGGAAATTGTAAAAAAACAAAATCTGTCCGGAAAGATCGGAGAACTCAATATTCCGGCACTGGAAAAGAAGATCAACGCCCTTCCGGCTGTTGACAGTGCCAATGTGTATTTAAACCTGAACGGAAAGCTCAACCTTGATATCAAACAGAGAGTTCCGGTTTTCAGATTAAATAAAAACGGAAAAGATTTCTATGTAGATGAAAAAGGAGCAGAATTCCCGATTTCAAAAACCTATTCCCATACATGCATGCTGGTAACCGGAGATGTGAAGCCTTCAGAATATAAAAAGCTGGCCGAATTGGTAAAAAAGATTGACAAAGATGATTTCAGCAAAAAATATTTCATCGGTATCTCAAAAGATAAAGATGATTACAATCTTCTCACCAGCAAAGGGAACTATAAAGTAGAGATCGGAGATCTGGATCAGATTGAATTTAAAGTAAAAGGTTTTAAAGAATTTGTGGAGAAGTTTCTGGTCTTTCAGGATCCTCAGAAATACAGCATGGTTTCCGTGAAATACCAGAACCAGATTGTCACAACTTTAAATCCTTATTTTAAAGAAAATGACAGTGTTCTAAAAGCCGGGCATAAAGAACTGGCAGCCAGCGTTCCGGTTTCGGCAACCGCTAAAAAAACAGAAACAAAGCCAAAGCCGGCGGAGGAAAAAAAAGAAATTAAAAAACAAAGCTCTTCTGCCTCAAAACCGAAAGAAAGCACCAAAGCCAAACCAAAAACAACAGCCAAACCAAAGGAAAAGAAAAAAGCAGTAGAGAAAAAACCGGCAGCAGCAAAACCCAAAACAAAAGCAAAAGTTAAAATAGAATAAAAGAGTCCCAAGGGGACAATCTAATATAGAATAGGATGCAAATCCTATAAAAAAGAATAAAAAATCAAATCGATATACACAATGGAAAATCAAGAGTATTCAGTAGGTCTGGACATCGGGACAACAAAGATTGTCGCGATTGTCGGAAGGAGGAATGCACACGGGAAAATAGAAGTTCTCGGTGTAGGAAAGGCCAAAAGTCTTGGGGTTCACAAAGGGATTGTGAATAACATTTCACAGACCATTAATTCAATCAAAGCTGCTGTAGCTGAAGCACAGTCCAGCGCAGGAGTTCCTATCCGTAAGGTAACGGTGGGAATTGCAGGCAAACATATCCGTTCCCTGCAGCACTCGGATTATATTATGCGTGAAAACCCGGACAAATTTATCACAGATGATGATATTGAAGCATTAAAAGACCAGGTAAAAAAGCTGGTCATGCTTCCCGGAGAAGAAATTATCCACGTGCTTCCTCAGGAATATAAAGTGGACTCCGAAGGAGAAATCCAGGAACCTGTCGGCATGCACGGAAAACGTTTAGAAGCCAACTTCCACGTTGTAGTAGGACAAATGGGAAGCATCCGGAATATTGCAAGATGTGTAAGAGAAGCCGGATTGGAAATGGAAGCCCTTACATTGGAACCTTTAGCATCTTCCGAAGCTGTTCTTACCAAAGAAGAAAAAGAAGCAGGTGTCGCCATCGTAGATATTGGTGGCGGTACTACGGATATTGCTATTTTCAAAGACAATATCATCCGTCATACCTGCGTGATCCCTTATGGTGGAGGAATCATTACAGAAGATATCAAAGAAGGCTGTTCAATCATTGAAAAGCATGCCGAACAACTGAAAGTGAAATTCGGTTCAGCCGTTCCTGAACTGGAAAAAGACAGCACATTCGTTACCATTCCGGGGCTTCACGGAAGGCCGGATAAGGAGATTTCCCTTAAAACATTGGCGCAGATCGTTAATGCAAGAGTAGAGGAAATCCTGGAAATGGTCAATACAGAGCTAAAAGCTTATGGCGCCTTCGAGCAAAAGAAAAAACTCATTGCAGGAATTGTTCTCACAGGCGGTGGATCCAACCTGAAACACCTTCGTCAGCTAGCAAATTATACAACCGGTTTCGACAGCAGAATTGGTTTTGCAAACGAATACATTGCCAATGACAAAAACCAATACCTGAAAGGTCCTGAATATGCAACTTCCATTGGACTATTAATGGAAAGTTTGAAGATCCGCGATAAAAAACAATTTGCCATAGAGGAAGAGCAACCTACTCAGGAAAAGCCTCATGCGGAATCAGCAGCGATATCCGTTGAAGCCAGTACCATTGTTCAGCAGACACCGGTTCAGGAACAGGAAATCGTGAGTGAGGCTCAGGACAGCAAAAAAGCGGCAAAATTAACTTTTGGTCAGTCGCTTATGGAAAAAGTTAAAAAATTCTTTGAAGAAGTAGAATAAAAAATATAAATGATGAATGATACGCGATAAATGATTTGTCAGCTATCATGAATCAATGATCAATTATAAAAATTATAATTATGGAAAATATAGGAACACAGGGATTTTCGTTTGATTTACCAAAAGGAAATTCATCGATCATAAAAGTAATCGGTGTTGGCGGCGGTGGTAATAACGCCCTGAAGCACATGTACGAAAAAGGGATTCACGGTGTTGATTTCGTGATTTGTAATACAGATGCCCAGACCCTGGACAACAACCCGGTTTCAAATAAAGTTCAGTTAGGCACTACCATCACCGAAGGGCTTGGAGCAGGTGCAGACCCTGAAGTAGGAGAAAAGTCAGCTATCGAAAGCATCGAAGAGATCAAGGCTGCCATGGGTCAGAATACCAAGATGGTTTTCATCACAGCCGGAATGGGCGGTGGAACCGGAACAGGTGCAGCCCCTGTTATTGCCAAAGTAGCCAAAGACATGGGAATCCTGACAGTAGGTATCGTTACCGTTCCTTTCAGCTTTGAAGGAAAAAGAAGACTGGAACAGGCTGAAAATGGTCTCGAAAAACTAAGAAATAATGTTGACTCTTTAATCGTGATCAATAACGATAAGCTGAGACAGCAGTTCGGAAACCTTGGATTCAAGCAAGGGTTCTCAAAAGCCGATGAAGTTTTAACGAATGCTGCAAAAGGAATGGCGGAAGTTATTACAGGTTACTTTGATGTAAACATTGACTTCAGAGATGCTAAATCTGTGCTTCAGAATTCCGGTACGGCTCTTATGTCTACGGGTACTGCCTCAGGTGAAAATAAAGCGGAAGAAGCCGTTAAAAAAGCTTTAGACTCCCCATTATTGAATGACAATAAGATCACCGGCGCCAAAAACGTACTATTACTGATCAGAAGCGGTGCGGAAGAAGTAACAATGGACGAGATCGGCATCATCATGGACCACATTCAGAAAGAAGCAGGAAATACTGCAGATATCATTTTCGGGGTAGGTGCAGACGATGAATTGGGGGATGCAGTAAGCGTGTTGGTTATCGCAACAGGATTTTCCAATGATAATCAGAAATTCTCCGGTCCTACGGAAAAGATCAGGATTGGCTTGAATGATGCTTTTGACGCACCCAAAGCATCACCATTCAAAACAAAGGAAGAAAGAGAAGTTGTCTCTGAACAGGGCCATGACTTCGGAGGCAAAAAACTTTTCAGATTAGATGACGAAGACCAGGAGACCCCACAGTTTAAGGTAACGTCCACTGAAAAAAAAATGATTGTTGAAGAAGAAGACGTTAAAACGGAAATAAAATTCTTTGATAGAGAGGAAGATACGCTTGACAACCCTGTTCAGAGCTGGAGAAACGAAGAAGAACCTCAGCAGGAAGCCTTCAATTTATTCTCTTATGATGAAGAAGCAGAAGAATCCGGTGATCTGGAGATCCAGTCCTTTTCATTTGAAACAGAAGAAAAGAAACAGGAACCGGGATCAAACACCTTCACCAGCTCTCACGAAGAAGGAAAGCCGATCGAGTTCAGCTTCTTTGTTAACGAGCCTATCAATGAGCAAAAAGCTGATTTTGGGCAGCCTAAAGAAGAATTTAAGGCTGAGCCTGTAGCTCAAACCAGCGAAGAGCCTGTTCAGAAAACAGAAAGCTTTTTTCCAGTAAAAGAAGAAGAGCCGAAAGCTGAAGAAAAGCCCGTTTTCGAGAATAAAACGGAAACAGAAGCTCCAAAACCGGCAGGAAGCGAGTTCACTTTTGTGGATAAAGCCGTTGATCAGGACAGGGTAGTAGAAAGAAGAAACAAATTAAAAGAATTCAATTCCCGTTATCAGAGTTTTGATAATGTGAATGAATTTGAATCCATTCCTGCATTCAAAAGAAAGAACATCTCTATTGACGGGACCAACGCTTCGGATCAGAATATCAATACCTATCTATCCGAGAACAACGGCTCTATGCAGGTTAGGGAAAACAGATTTTTAAATAAGGATGTTGACTAAAATAATATAACAATGTATCAATCTGGTAATGTAACAATTCTGTGCATTCATAATTATTGGTGCATTGGTACACTTTTACATTGTTAAATTAATTAAAATGAGCTTAGAAAATACAATAAACGAAGCTATAAAAACAGCCATGAAAGAGAAAGACAGAGTTGCTCTGGACTCTCTTCGTGCTGTGAAATCCCAAATCCTGCTGCTAAAAACAGAGGCCAAAGGTGCAGAAGTTTCCACAGAACAGGAAATTGCCATCCTGCAGAGAATGATCAAGCAGCGTAAAGACTCTCATGAGCAATTTACCGCTCAGGGCAGGCAGGATCTTGCAGAAGTGGAAGAAGCCCAGATGAAAGTGATCGAGCAATTTCTTCCAAAACAGCTTACTCTGGAAGAGCTGGAAGCAGAAATGAAAAAGATCATTTCAGAAACCGGTGCCGAATCTATGAAAGATTTAGGAAAGGTAATGGGATCAGCCTCAAAAGCATTAGCAGGAAAGTCAGACGGAAAGAGCATTTCCGAAATGGCTAAAAAACTGCTTTCTTAAGTAAGTTAACCGTTGATAGTCAACAGTTGCCGGGGACATTACTCTCAACTATAAACTCTCAACTACAAACTACTCCACACGGATATTCAACCTTTGCATATCGATTTGATTAAAGAAGCCCGGAACGATTGTTCCGGGCTTCATTTTTTCATCCTTAAAATTCTGATAAAGACAGAATGTTTAAATTCTCTATTGAAATGAGGGAAACTTGGGATAGCCTTTTTTCATGGTTATTTGTTTCTTTTAGAACCTTTTCAAATTTAATAAAAATTTACGAATATTTATTATTTAATTTTAAACATAATTTAATTATGCATATAATATTATCATTCAAATATCTTTGTTCTTTTATTTCCAATATGAGGCTGATAGTTTTTATATATTGAAGGAAAATAAATAATTGTTTAACTTTGTAAGGATTTAAAAAAACAAAAAATGTATCCAACAGATTTAGTAATGCCTATGAAGGCTGAACTTACAGATAAAGGCTTCGAAGATTTAGCAACACCCGCTCAGGTGGAAGAAGCTTTAAAACAATCAGGGACAACCCTTTTAGTGATCAATTCCGTTTGCGGATGTGCAGCGGGAGCAGCAAGGCCGGGAGTTGTCTATTCTTTGACCGGAGATAAAAAACCTGATCATTTAACCACTGTTTTTGCAGGATATGATACAGAAGCGGTTGCAGAAGCAAGAAAACACCTGGCACCATTTCCTCCAAGCTCTCCTTGCGTAGCACTTTTTAAAGACGGAGAACTGGTTCATATGCTGGAAAGACATCACATTGAAGGAAATCCTGCAGGAGCCATTGCGGCCAACCTTCAGGCTGCTTATGATGAATACTGCTAAGAAACAAATTATATCTTATTCATAAACCGTTACAAATTTCGTAACGGTTTTTTTATTTAATTCTGTTAAATATTCTCTAAAAAGCCAAATATCATTATATTTGAAAATGGCAACGAAAGCACTTTTCAATACTGTGGTCAATTGGTTTATCCGCCAGCGGATAGATCAGATACAGAACTTCATGAACCATCCTGTAGAAACACAGAAAGGCATCCTGTTTTCCCAGTTGTTTCACGCTGAAGATACTGAGTACGGCAAGAAATACGGCTTCAGTTCCATTTCCAGCTATCAGGACTTTAAAAATAAGGTTCCCATTGTTACCTATGAAGATTTCGAACCTTATATTGAAAAGGCAAGACAGGGGCAAAAAGACGTAAGCTGGCCCGGCTACATCAAGCATTTTGCCAAATCTTCCGGAACTACAAATGCCAAAAGCAAATTCATTCCCATTTCTGCGGAAAGCCTGGAATACTGCCACATGAAAGCCGGAAAAGATATGGTTTCCATCTATGCCAACAATCACCCTGAAAACCAGCTTTTCACTAATAAGAACTTACGCTTGGGGGGAAGTTCGGAACTCTATGCCGATTTTAATACAAAATTTGGCGATCTATCTGCTATTTTAATTGATAATCTCCCTTTCTGGGTGGAAATTACCACCACTCCGAGCAAAAAAGTCTCCCTCATGTCCGAATGGGAAAGCAAGCTGAAAGCTATCATATCTGAAGTTAAGAATGAAGATGTAGGAAGCATTTTGGGTGTTCCAAGCTGGATGATGGTTCTTTTGCAGAGGGTATTACAAGAAACCGACGTTAAAAATATTTCAGAACTCTGGCCCAACCTGGAGGTCTTCTTCCATGGCGGGATCAGCTTTAAGCCTTATCGGGAGCAATACAGACAGATCATCGGGAAGAACATCAATTATTATGAAATTTATAATGCCTCCGAAGGCTTTTTCGGGATACAGGACAGATCGAACAGTGATGAGATGCTTCTGATGCTTGATTACGGTATTTTCTACGAATTCATCCCCATGGATCAGTTTCATTTTTCAAACCCGAAAGTGGTTAGCATTGAAGATGTGGAGATCGGCAAAAACTATGCAATGCTCATCACGACCAATGGCGGATTGTGGAGATACCTGATCGGGGATACGGTTGTATTTACTTCTACCGATCCGTTCAGGGTAAAGATCTCCGGAAGAACAAGGCACTACATCAACGCCTTTGGTGAAGAATTGATGATCACCAATGTAGAATCGGCCCTTTCAAAAGCCTGCGAAGTTACAGGAGCTTCCGTTACAGATTTTACCGGAGCCCCCGTCTTTATGAAGGAAAATGAGGGCGGAGCCCACGAATGGATCTTCGAGTTCAGTAAAATGCCTGATGATATGGAACATTTCATAAGCGCATTTGATGAAAACCTGAAAGCCGTAAACTCAGATTATGAGGCCAAACGATACAATAATATGACCTTAAAAAGGCCTGTTGTACATATTGCAAAACCTGATCTTTTTTATCACTGGCTGGAATCCAAAGGAAAGCTCGGCGGGCAGAATAAGGTCCCAAGGCTGAGTAATGACCGGGAATATATAAATCCCTTGTTAGAAATGAACAAATAAAGAAACCGCAGCAGTCTGCGGTTTCTTTTTTATTTCTTTAAATCTTCTTTTAATTTTTTTGCACCTTCTTCCACTTTTTCAGCTCCTTTAGCTGCTGCGTCTTTGATATCTTTTCCAACTTCCTTAGCCTCGGCTTTGATGTCCTTTCCTGCCTTGTTAAGATCTTGCTTCGTCTTCTGAGCAGCATTGTCTATTTTATCCCCCGCTTCATCCACCTTTGCTTTTACATCTTCTTTCGCTTTACTGATCTTGGATGTATCTACGATATCCGGATGCGACACTGTTGTAGTAGTCGTGGTAACCGATCCGTCCGGGTTTTCCACTTTTTCTGTCTTTGTTGTTTTGGTGCATGATGCTGCGACAGCTGAAACCATTACTATGGCTAAAATGTGTTTTTTCATATTGGTTGTTTTTCAATTATATAACGAACTATTCGGTTTTTATATTATCCGGCGTTGAAGATTCCGTTGTCTTTTTTTCTTCCGGTTTTTTCTTCTCTTCCTCCTGTTTCTTTTTATTTTCTTTTTCCAGCTCTTCCTTTATACGTTTTTCTTCCTGTTCAAGCCTTGCCGCTTCTTTCAAAGAATCCTGATACTTTTGGGAAGACATCCTGATCTGCCTCACTACATCAATAGAGGTAGCTCCGGCAGAAAAAGAATCAATAGCTGCCGTGTCATAATGTGCTTTCAAATCCTGGACTATATCCGCATTTGCCGTTTCTTTTTTAGAACAGGCGGTCATCAATAGGAATGAGAAAATAAAGCCTCCAAATAATCCATTTTTCATGGGACTAATTTAACAGAATTTCCGCAATCTCCGGATAATGGTCTGATAATTTTATGAACATTAGTTTTTTATCTTAAAAGTCGCAATCACGGGGTAATGATCAGAAAGGCCCACAGACCTGTCAACCTTATAACTCACCGGCTGTATTGATTCTGATGCAAAAATATAATCTATCCTTAAAGGAAATTTATAATCATGAAAACTTGTTGCGCTTCCTTTTCCCACCTCAACAAAAGCATCTTTCAGCCCTTCAGATAACTGATAGTATTCATAAGAATTGGGAACGGAATTCAGATCTCCGGCGAGTATCACCGGGTAAGGCGAGCTATCGATCCCCTTCCGGACTGCTTTCACCTGTTCCTGATGTTTCTTAAAGGTAGGAATAAGCCTTTTGACGACATCTTTTAGTTTCTGCTCATTTTCTTCATTGCTGCTGTTCAGCCTGACCATACTTTTTTCAAATTTGAATGGCTGCAGATATACGTTGATGAAGCGGTAGGTTTTTCCTTTTATTTCAATGTCCGTCTGGGAGGCGTATGCATTGTTGGTTTCAAAATCACTTTTAATCAGTTCTTTCTGGTCAATGATCTTATACCGGGTGAAAATAGCATTGATGGCATCGGATTTTGTGTTGTTCAGCTTTTCAAACTGAAATTCTTTCCTGCTGTATTCCTGCAGCAGAACAATATCCGCATCCAGGCTGTTAATATATTCTTCAATATGGCTGATCCCTTTTGAACCTGCTTTTACATTGAGGGAAACAATTTTAATATCAAAATTTTCTTTGGGATCAGAATTATAATTGATCCATCTTTTTACAGGATTGAGAAAGATCATACCCACTAAAATAAATACAATAGCTCTTTTCTTCCAGCTGGCTACCCAGAAAACAGACAGGAAAAGGTACAGGATCATTAATACGGGAAATCCTAAAGACAGCAGGTTAAACCAGGGAAATATTTTTGGCGGGACATAAGCATTCATGAATATTCCCAATAAAAGGAACAGTACCATAATATGGGTGATCAGCAATATAGTCCGCAGCAATTTCATCCTTATCCTATTGCTGCTGAAACCTGTTAAGATGCTTTCTCCATATCCTCGCCAGTATATAGCCCACCAAAGCTCCGCCTACGTGGGCGAAATGGGCAATTCCCCCTATACTTCCGTTAACTCCAAGATAAACGGAAACCACAACAGTAATTACTAATAAATATTTAGCCTTAATGGGGTAAGGAATAAACATAAAAATAAGCCTTTCATTAGGAAATAGGGTTGCAAAAGCAGCCACCACTCCAAAAATAGCCCCTGAAGCTCCTACTAAACGAGTAAGGATAACCCCTTTTATATCATTTATCAAACCCAGCTGGGCATCAATAGATTCCGGGGCTCCTTTTATATTCGGATCTGCCCCTGAGAAATAATCATAAATATTTAGTCCGTAAGTATTCTGTAATTCAAAAGCGATCTGCTGAATGCGAATGAATTCCCAGGCATTAAACAATACAAAAGCACCTATCCCGCTCAAAAAATACAGGATCAGAAATCTTTTGCCTCCCAATATTCTTTCTAAAAAAGAAAAACTCCACAGGGTGAACATATTGAATACGATATGCATGATCCCTATCCCGGCCCCAATTTCAGCATGCATAAACATATGGGTGATCACCTGCCATGAGTGGAACAATGGAGAAAAAGGATAATAACCGGAAAGAACGATATAAAGCTCGGGATTAGAAAGTACGTACAAAAAGAAATTCGACACCACATACACAACAATATTGATGAGGATAATATTTCTCGTAATTGGCGGTATATTGTCAAACATCTTTTTTAAAATTTATTTTTAAAATCATTGAAAGGAATTTCATAGAAGCATCTTTTCCCGTTTGGTAAAAATTCCGGGAACCCCAAAGCAGTAAAATCTTTGATCAGCTGTTCTGCATCCTTTTTATAAATAAAATCGAACCGGGACTTGGACTGCATTTTATTCCACTGAGTCTGGTAATACTGCAGAAACTCTTCTTCCGTTTTGTATTCCAGGATCTCAAACAGATCCTCCAGGAATTTCATGACCTGGGTTTCTTTCAGGCCTTCGGGCACGGCATCTATCCTCAATACATTTTCATGAGCAATCTTCATATCGAATCCAAGCTCAGGAAGATATTTTTTGATCGACCGGTACTTGTTCTTTTCCACTTCATTCATATGGTATTCCAGAGAGAAAAGAAGGGAATGGCTGCTTATTGTTCCCTGTTTTGACGGTTTGGCATTTTCAGAAACCACCAGGCGGTGCATTCTTCCCAGATCAAGCATCAGTGTCATATCTCCTTTATTGAAAAGCCAATAGCCATTCGGAAGCCTCATCAGGTCTTCATCAAAATCTTCATCTTCAAACAGATTGATCTTTGATGGCTCCGCAGCGATATTCTGATGATACATCTCTGCCAGATTCTGGATTTCCGCCTGTTTTACCTCTTTTTCCTGTAAAAACGGATTGTAGTCTCTATCAACAACAATTTCAGGCATTTTGATGCTCACACTGTTTCCCTTGCTTGGGGAAGGTGCATGCATGATCTGATCCAGCTGAGGATCTTTCTCAAAATCAAGGCTTGGCGCTACATTATAGATCCCTAAGGATCTTTTGATCGTAGAACGGATCAGGGCAAAAATAAGATGCTCGTCTTCGAATTTCACCTCTGTCTTCTGCGGATGAATATTGACATCTATCTTTTCCGGATCAAGTTCCAGAAAAAGAAAAAAGGTCGGCACATACCCCGGAAGAAGAAGCCCTTCAAATGCTTCCTGAACCGCTTTATTGAAATACGGACTTTTGAAAAACCTCCCGTTGACAAAAAGGAACTGCTCTCCTCTTGTTTTTTTGGCGCCTTCAGGCTTGGCCACAAACCCGTGAAGCTTACACCAGATGATATCTTCTTTTATGGGAATCAGCTGCGGCTGCAGTTTTCTCCCGAAAATATCCACAATACGCTGCATCTGGCTTCCTTTTCTCAGTCTGAAAACAGGCTCATCATCATGGAACAGGGAAAATTCCAGATTTTCGTGGGCCAGTGCCACACGCTGGAATTCATCGATCACATGCCTGAACTCAACATTATTATTTTTAAGGAATTTCCTTCTTGCCGGAACATTATAGAAAAGATTCTTTACTAAAAAATTAGATCCGTCCGCTGTCTGGACAGGATCCTGAAACTGGAAAACCCCGCCTTCAATATAGATATTGGTTCCTACGGCTGCATTTTTCTGCTTGGTTCTCAGCTCTACCTGGGAAACAGCTGCAATGGAGGCTAAAGCTTCACCCCGGAATCCTTTTGTAACAATTTTAAAGATATCGTCCGTGCCTCTGATCTTGGAAGTGGCATGTCTTTCAAATGACATTCTTGCATCGGTCTCAGACATTCCTTTTCCGTCATCCACCACCTGGATCAGGTTTTTCCCGGCATCTCTTACGATCAGCTCTATTTTTGAGGCATCTGCATCTATGGCGTTCTCCAAAAGTTCTTTCACGATGGAAGCAGGTCTCTGCACCACTTCACCTGCGGCAATCTGGTTTGCTACATGATCCGGTAAAAGCTGAATAATATCTGACATAAACGTTAAATCAAATACAAAAATAGGTAATGAAAATGGTAATAAAAATAATAATATCCTAATTAAGATTTTTTTATCTCTATGCAAATAGCTTGCCTTTCGTTTACTTAGACGTTTCTGTAATAGGAATAGATTTTCTATTTATTGATAGAAATGGCTTTTATGGATTTAGATAGAAATGATTTAAAAGAATTTTTTACTTGTATATTACAAAGATATATAATAAGAAATTATTTTGAATTAAGCGCGGCGGGGGTCAGAAGTTTATATCCTTAATCTCATTATACTTCTCAATCAGTAAGCCAGCACCTCCCCGTGATGCAATTTCCAGGAGATCGGTTTCACACAAAGCATCCATTCTGTACATCTGGTCTTTATCTGAGCTCATTACTCCTAGTACCTCATCAAATTCTGCAATGTTATCTATCGCGTTTTTGATGATATCGATGAGTTGTTCAAAATTTTCAGAAGATACAGCAACATCCCCTATATAGTTTTCCAGCCTGGCACCTTTTCTGTACCTGGGATACTCTTCCAGTCCCATAAATGCCAGCATCCATTCTTTCCTATAACTCCCTGCGGCTTTGCTTATTCCTATATAGTCTGCTATAAGTTCATCATGCAGATTGTTGGAGGCCTGCCCATATCTTTTCAGGGTATATAAATGAGCGCACTCATGTTCGAGCCTTATGGAAAAAGAATAGGATTCCCAGACCTCATCCGCAAGTCCCAGGCTACGGGCAGGCACATTACTATAGGGCTTTGTGCTTAATATGACCAGTTTATCCTTATATAACCCATGCACAGGCAAAATATTCTTTGAAAATTCCTGATTCCAGTTTCCCAAAGGGTTGTGTATTGTCCACTCTCTTTTAAGGGAACGGATCCTGTCCCAATTATTCACCCCATTAGCCAGGAGCGCTCCCATAGACAGGGGCACCGGGAAGGGATTATTTTTGTATAAAATACATTGAATGATCTTTATAAAATCCTCCGCATCCGGTATGACGAGAACCGGAATCTTGCCGGCAATACTTTCGTGTATTTTTATCTTTAGACCGTCCGGATCGTTAAGATTCAGAGGATCACTGATATTCAGGTGGTCTGTTTTTCCTTTTAAGACCGCTTCAGCGTACACCTGGGTTTTGTCAACCCCTTCTTCTATAGGGAAATGGAATTGGGGATAGCAGCTTCTCAATATAGATAGGGCTCCCTCTTCCATAGCTCTTTCACAATATTTTTCCCATGAGCTAATATATGACTCCTCCGGAAAAGATGTTTCCTGCTTTTTTTCCTGCGAACAGAATTTATTCTGAAAATACTCATTCAGCTTCTCCGAAAAATCCTGTTCTTTTTTTTCAGGCCTTACATATGAAATATCAGGTATCATACTATGCGATCTGGCGTTTGGCAAGTTGTGAGAATAAGCCTTCTTTTTCCATAAGCTCATCATAGGTACCGGTTTCCACAATGGTCCCTTTATCCATCACATAGATGCGGTCGGCATTTTTAATGGTGCTTAACCGGTGGGCGATAATAATACGGGTAGCCTGAAGCTTATCCAAACTTTCGGAAACAATATTCTGCGTCCTGTTGTCCAATGCGCTGGTAGCCTCATCCATAAAGAGGAGTCTTGGTTTGTGCACTATGGCTCTTGCGATCATAAGACGCTGTCTCTGTCCACCCGAAAAAGTTCCTGCTCCTTCACTTACCACGGTATGCATTTCCATAGGCATCTGCTTGATATCTTCTTCCATACCCGCCATACGGGCAGCTTCCCAGGCTTCATCCAGGGTAAGCTCTGAATTCCCTACAATATTCTGATAGATACTTCCGGACATCAGTGCTCCATTCTGTAGAACCACCCCAATCTGTCTCCTTACCAGCTCTTTATTCATAGAGTCATACGAGTCCCCATCATAATATATTGATCCGGCTTCCGCCTGTTCAAACCCTAAAAGAAGTCTCATAATGGTAGATTTTCCTGAACCTGAGGCTCCTACAAAGGCAACCATCTCTCCCGGCTTGATTTTAAAGGTAACATTATTCAGCACTAAAGGCAGGTCTTCATTGTATCTGAAGGAAACCGAATTCATTTCAATATCTCCTGCCAGCTCACCCGGGTCTACACTTTGTTCTGCAGATTCCGTTTCTTCTTCCAGGATGGGTTTTACTCTTTCATAAAGAGAAATTACATTAAGAGAGGTGATCAGAGCCATGCTTAATCTTAAGCTGTCACTTAAAAACCGGTTAAATGCCGTAATGAATGCCATAAATGCTCCCACTGTCAGCATGCTGGTTGCCGCATCTGAATGAAGTACCGTATAATATAGGAAAGAAAAGAAGAAGATGCTTGTAAGCAAAGGATAAGAAGCATTAAATGTTTCTACAAAGTTCTGATAGCTTCCTGAACTAAAGCCCAGTTTTTTCAGCTTTGAAAATTTATCCGCCCAAAGGGTAAAAACTCTTCTTTCTCCGCCTGTTACTCTTATTTTGGTAATGCCTGACAGGAATTCGAAAAGAAAGCCCTGTATTTCACCCTGATATTCAGATACTTTTCTATCATGCTTTAATTTAAGCCATCCCATGCTGATCATAAAAACAGCCGCAATCACCCCTAGAGCTACTCCTACCCAAGCCAGTTTGGAGTCATAATAAAAAAGAAGTATTAAATTCACGAAAGAAAAAGCCCCGCTCAATACGGCTGTCATTAGAGTACTTGAAACTATCTGTCGTATCGCGTTGATACTCAACACCCTGTTGGTAAGGTCTCCTGCCGTAAATCTTTTATAGAATGTTACCGGAAGTCTGAGCATATGATCCATTACTCCCGCCTGTAAATTAATGCTGGATTTTGTTTCAACCCTTAACTGCAATACACCCTGAGCCAGCTGCAATCCTGCAGTAACCAGTCCTATCATGATCAGAATCATGAAAACCTCCACGTGTAAGGATCTGTCTGCTGTCGGGATAACGTCATCATACATTTTCCCGGATAATATAGGAACAAGCAGACCGATCAAGCTACCTGCCAATGCTGCCAGTGCCAATACTTTTGCATCTTTTTTAACTCCTTTCAGGGCAAAACCCGCCACTTTTTTTATGGAGCTCATTTTACCGTCAAATCCTGAAAAAAACATATACCCTATCGGCTCCAGAGTATCGGCAACTTCATTATTGACATCTGTCTCCTCCCCTGTTGAGAGGTCTTTTAAAATATAGCTGTCTGAATTTTTTTGAAGCAGGGCAACAGGGGTTTTGTCTTTTTTGGTAAATGCTAACAGAGGACCGTTTTCTTCTTTCCACCATACCCCTCTCAGGATGATCTTGCGGATCCTGATATTGGAACTTTTGGCTATGGCATACAGCTGATTGGTCATACTGTTCTGATAAGACTCCATATGCTTAGGGATCTCCAGCTTAAATCCGATCTGGTCCCCTATTAACTGACATGTCGAAAAAAGAATATTCCGCCCGTTTGATCTTTGAACCGGAACAGTATGGGAACTTCCTTCATTCCCGGCTACGATAGATTTTATCTTATCCAGGGTATTCTTCAGCCCTTCTTCTTCATTTACCAGCTTCTCCTGAAAATAATTGCTCTCATCTGATTTTTGGGTTTCTATGATCGTATTAAGCTGTGAATAGAAATAGCCTTCCAACTTATGCAAAGAGTGCAAAAAATAGATCTCATCCTGTAATGCTTCTCTGGTACTTAATACTTTAACTTCCGTATCACCAGTTACTGATTTTATCCATAATTTATTGGATACCGGAACATGAAAACCGGGATATTCTTCAAAACTGACAGGTGTATTTTCAGAAAACACATTGATTTCCCCTTTAAGAAGCTGGATCCAGTTGATCCCGTTTGAGGGGAAAGCAACAGTATTTTTTTCTAAAGTTATCACTTCAAAATCATCCAGCGCCTTATAAACTCTCGGACTGTTGCCTGTATTGATGACTGAAGTGGTCTTTAATATCCATTTATTGACCATATTCTTTAAAAAGAACTGGTCTATTTCAAAAACTTCGCTTTTATCAATGGCCAATAGTACAGCCTGGTTTGAAAAAGCAATGAGTCTTGTATTGTCTGTGTGCTCCTTAGTTAATAAGCTAAATAATATTTCTCCTTTTTGAACGGTATAGAAATGCTTCAGAGGGTTTAAATATTCTCCGTTTTCATCCACTTTCGTATAGAAAACATTGACTTCCCCCGAAAGCACCATCCAAAATTTATCTGTATCATTCAGAGTAAAAGGGTTTTCGACTCCGATATATATTTTTTCTTTTGCAGACATAGGATTAAAATTTACTTTGTTTCTATTAATTGGGCATACACTCCGTTTTGTTTCATTAATTCCTGATGAGTTCCCCGTTCTACGATCTTGCCATACTCCATTACAATGATCTCATCGCAATCGATGATGGTACTCAGTCTGTGCGCTACAATCAGGCAGGTGCAGCCTCTTTTCTTGATATTATCCATGACCAGCTTTTCTGCGGTAGGATCCAGTGCACTTGTTGCCTCGTCCATAATCAGTACGGAGGGATTGGTGGCCAGAGCCCTTGCTATTTCCATACGCTGTCTTTGCCCACCACTAAAGTTTGCCCCTCCTTCCAATACAGAACTGTCATAGGCATTATTTCGGGCTGCTATGGTATCATGAATTTCTGCATCCCTGGCAGACTGGATAATATGTTTATCTGAAATAGTGGAATCCCAGAAAGAAATGTTTTCTTTAATGGTCCCGTTGAATATCAATACTTCCTGATCAATCACTGCTAAAGATTGTGTAATGATATGTCTCGGAATATCATCTTTAGGTTTCCCGTCAAACAGGATTTCTCCGCTCCATGGGGCATAGAGTCCTGATGCTATTTTGGCAACAGTGGATTTTCCGCTGCCGGATCCTCCTACCAATGCTACCCTGCTTCCCGGTTTAAGCTTCAGATTAAAGTTTTCTACCAAAGCAGGCATAGTTGTATTGTAACCAAAGGTTACGTTTTTCATTTCAAAATACCCGATCAGTTTGTTGGCCATCTCTTCTTTCTGACTGTCTGATTTTGTATTTTCCTCTTTTTCCTGGAACTGCCCGTCAACTTCATAGTTCATTACGTCATCTATTTTTCCCATATCACTTTCTGTTTCGTGCAGCATGGAGCCTACGGAAATGAGCTGATTAACCGGAGAGATAAAGTTCCCCATCAAATAGCTAAAAGCGACCAGGGCTCCGAGGGTCATTTCACCGTCCATGATCCGTAAGGCTCCTATTCCCAGAATGAAGGTGGTGGTCAGGGAAGTAATCAGCGGTGGTATGGCATTGAGCCTGATGGTCAACCATCCCAGTTCCTGCTGGGCATTCGTTACTTTTGCCAGATAGCCGATCCAGTTTGTAAAAAAATCATTTTCCCTTCCGGAGGCCTTTAATGTTTCAATCATGCTGATCCCCGATGTTGTGGTTCCCAATAGCTTTCCTGTTTCGTTGCTTAAACGGCGGTTTCCGTCTTTCCTGGCTCTGGATACATATTGAAGCACAGCAACATTCACGAGTGCCATCCCTATCCCGATCAGGGTGAGAACAATATCATATGAAAACATTAAGAATGCATAAAATATAACTACAATGATATTGAGTGCTGCATTGGCGAGATCACCGCTCAGCAGCTTAGCCACTTTGTCGTTAAGTGAAACCCTGTTACCGATCTCCCCGCTATACCGCTGGGTGAAAAAGGCTATCGGCAGGTGGAAAACATGCCACAGAAATTTGCTGGAAGTCGTTAAGGCCAGTTTTGTCTCTAATTTGAGAAGATAATACTGTTGAAGATAAACCAGAACTGAATTTATAATTAAAACCGCTCCCATGATCAGCAATAAAGGCATTACAAATCCGGAATAGCTGTTGATCAGATATTTATCTATGAATATTTTAATAAAGGACGGAATAACCAAACCCGGAATCACTAAAAAGAGGCTCGCGAGAATGATATAAATGATACTTAGTTTTGAGTTTGAGATCCTGGAAGCTAAAGATGCGGCCAGCCCTCTTTTTTCGTTTCCTTTTTCAAAATTCTCTCCCGGATTGAAGGTAAGGACTACCCCGGTATATGCATCATCGAATTCCTGGTGGGTAACCTGGTACCTCCCCTGTGCAGGATCGCTCAGGTATACTTTATTTTTTGTAAAGCCTTCTAAAACCAGAAAGTGGTTAAAATTCCAGAATATGATGGCCGGGGTCTGCATCTGCATCAGCTTTTCAATGGATTTTGCGTATCCTTTGGCTTCCAGCCCGAATTCTTTGGCCGCTTTAATGATATTGGTAGCTTTGAGCCCGTCTCTGGAAACTCCACAGGCAATTCTCAATTTTTCCAATGGAACGAATTTTCCGAAATGCCCCAGAATAATACTTAATGCAGCGGCACCACATTCTACGCTCTCCATCTGCAGTACTGTAGGAACCTTTACCGGCCTTGCCTGCTTTTCAATAACAAATGTTGCATTGCTTCCCATTTCAAAAATCAATTAGTGATTAGTATAGATCAAAGAATTTCTTAAATGCAGGAACTACGATGGTAGCCGGAGGTTCCTGATTGATGGTAATTTTACCGGAGCATGAGGTTCCTTCTTTTATGGCAATATTTGGTCCTTTGGCAGAGGTCCATTTGAAACCGCTGTAAGACTGATTGTCTTTTTCAAATTCAACATGCACTTCAAATAGAGGCCCTGAAGCTAATAATCCTTTAGCCAGCTGGTCATTTTTAACGGAGGTCATCATCCCCTGCTGGGTAATCGGGAAATCTGAGATATAGGTTACTTTTCCTTTTATAAACCCATATTCCTGTGGCTGAACTGTAGATGGAACCACGAAGGCTTCCATTCCTTTTTTGATCTTTTTCCCGTCCTGGGAAGGGATATATAGAACCCCTTTTAGTTTAGCATGTTGTATGCTATATTTATTTTTTAGTTTAAATAACGGGGTTCCCGGGCCTACAACTACTCCCGCATCTGTTAAAACCTCAACGACTTCTCCGTCATAAGGGCTTCTTATATTGGTCTGGGTATCGTGTCTTTCCGTTAAAAACTGGAGATTTCGTTCTGCTTCGGCAATACGCTGGTTTTGTAATGTTATTTTCTGCTGCAGATCGAATCCTAAGTTATGCTGCTGGCTGGACGTTTCCGCCATTTGGGCTTTCAGCCTTTCTATAGTATTTTTGGAGGCTTCTATCTGCTGCCTTGTACCGGCAACCTGAGATTTGATGATAAGCCCTTTATTAAGGAGATTGTTTTCAGACTCCAGCTGACTGCCAAGAAATGCCAGTTTTTTTCTTTCGGCTTCAATTTCTCCCTGAATGCTTACTCTGTTCTGGCTGATCATTTCTCCCTGCAGGTGATTACCCTGGCTGCCGTAAGACATCAGTTTCCCCATTTCGAATCTTCTGTCTGAGAGGACTGCTTTGGCATCTTCTATCTGCTGGAAAAGCTCCGGCTGCTGAACGGTTGCAATAATGTCTCCTTTTTTTACTTTGTTGCCTATGGAAACCTGCAGCTTGACCAGCTGGCCCTGTGAAGTGGCTACCACTTCATGGACTTCTCCTCCCAAGACAACTCCTACTGCATTGAGTTTTGTTTTCACTTTACCGAAAATGGCCCATCCTATGCCCGTACCCAAGGCTATTACAACAGTAAAAAGGGCAATCCATGCTTTTGGCCCTGTAACTTTTATTAACTGGTCTAATTTTTCCGGTGTCGAAAGTTTTTCTAATGCTGACTTTCTGAAAAAACCTGCTGACATAATTTTTAGTTTTTAATAATTATCTGTATTAGGAATGGTATAAAATGCTTTTTGATCTACAGTAAACCCATTATTATCCTGAGAGATCAGAGTTCCTGTTTCGTGTCTGAAACCTATAATGGCATTGGCAAACTGCTGATAGGCCTGTAAATATTCCAATTCTGAGGAGGTAAGCCTTTCCTGAAACAATATGAGATTCAAAATGGTGGTCAATCCGGTCTGGAATTTTATCTGCTCATTACTGAATGCTTCCTGGTAATAGTTTAATGCTTCTTTGGCCTTTTCCAGAATAATCACCCGGTTATTCAGGTTATTGATCGCATTGCTTATGTTGAGGTCTATATTTCTCTGAAGGTTATCATTTGAAACTTTCTGGTCTCTCAAAGCAATCTCACTTTTTGTATAATTCCCCCTTGCCCAATTGTTATTGACCGGAAATGAAAAGGTTAACCTTGCTCCGGCCCCTATATTTCGTCCTTCGTTATTGGTAAATGCCGTGAAGGCTTTATCTATTCCGTTTCCGGCACTTGCACTTCCATAGTACACGAAGCCCGTAAGATCAAGCTGCGGTTTTTTATTGTTCTCCGCCAGTTTGTACTGCATTTCCAGAGCTTCAGATATTTTTTCAACGGCTTTCACATCTCCTCTTTTTTCTTTAGCTACTTCTATGAAGGCATTTTTATCTAACCCATCTCTGTATGCTGATTCGGCAATCGTAGGAAACTCATTGAGAGGAATGTCCAGCTGCTGGCTTTCCTCGTTGTTTAATCCGATCGCTCTTCCCAGGTTGATCCTTGCTTCATACAGGTTTTGCTCGGCCATTGTGGTCAGCTTCTCCTGATTAGCCAGATCGGCATTTACCTGAGCCAGATCTCCTGCCGGTTTTTTATCTGCCTTTACGAGTTCTTTTGTAATGTCCAAAACATTTCTTACCCTACCTTCATTCTGCCTGTAAATTTCCAGGCTTTTAAAAGCCGTATAATAATTCCAGTATGCCAATCCTACCTGTAAGATCTCGTAGGAGTTGGTAAATTCATTATTGTTTTTGGAATTCTCTATATAAAGGCTTGAGATCCTTTCCGAAGTGGTTGTAATACTTCTTCCTCTTCCTTTCAGCAAGGGCTGGGTGAGGGAAAGATTAACGGATGTCGTATGATTTCCCCAGAAAGGCCCTACAGGCTGGTTAAAAGCGTCAAAAGGAAAGTTATTATCATTAAAACCATAATTAAAGCTTATATCTGTTGTCTGTCCTGAACGGAGCTTTTTACGCAACCCCGCCGAAAGACCGACTGTATTTGACTTAAGCACCTTATCTATAAACTGATTTCTGGGATCTGCATTAAAGAGGGTGTACCTGTCTTTTTTAGCTGATATCTCCGAAAACAGATTGATATCAAATGTGCCTTTCTGGACTTGTAAATCTGCTTCTGCGTCCTGTATGGTATAAGAACTTCTTTTTATTGTCGGATTTTTATCAAATGCCTTATTGGTAATTTCAATTAGATCACATTTGATTTTTGACTGACCATACAAGTTGCTAATATATACAACCAATACGCATGTAAAGATGTATTTACAAATCCTCATTTTAAAATATTTTTATTAATGCTTAGTTATACTTCGGAAAACCTGTGTAATATCTGGCCGAAACGCGATCCTGCCTGAGCAACGCCATCCAGAATATTAGTATCTATAAGGTCTTCTTCTTCAGGGTTGCCATACCCCAGCTGGTCTGTTGTTTTTCTCAGCCTGTTGGAAAGGAATAATGCCATTGCATAATAGAAGCTTGACCTGAATTCCATATTGGTTGAAAGCCTGTAATTGATCATCTCCCGGGATATCTTATAAACAACTGATGGTTTTGCCGCGATAACGGATACGGAAGGCGGCCTGGACTCTATAAAGGACATTTCCCCTACTATTTCACCGGACTCCAGCTTAGCAAGTGTTTCATTGGTTTTGCCATCTGTGCATACGGCTAACTGACCGGATAATACAATGTATAAGCTGTCAATATATTCTCCTTTATTGATCAATCTGTATCCTGCTTCCAATTCCATCTTGCTTCCGTTATGGATCATCCATTCCACATCTCTGTCATTTAATTGGCCTAAGAAAAAAAGTACTCGTTTCATAATATATTTTTTAATAAGGTTATGCTAATTTATTTTGTTTTATATCGATAATTAAGACAAAAAAGCCGTTATTACTGACGACTTATTTATTAATGGTTTGCAGGGAGTCATACAGTCCGTTATAGTCTGTTATCATAGGATCTTCCATCATTCCTCCCGTCACCTTGTCTAATTTTTTTTCATCCAGCTCCGCATCACACTGCTGTGGCTTTACCGGAATATTGATGTATAAAAATTCCGGATCCGACTGGTCTGTCACCCTGATCTTTTTACCAACCGGCAATTTTCTTCCAAAAAACTTTTCTAATGTTTCTTCCGGCCTTATCAGCAGGGATTCTTTAAATTCATCATTTTCCCAAGCTTTGGAAATTATCTTAAAGAATACTTCCTGTCCTTTTTTTTGTTCTTCTGTTAATTCCATGCTCTTTTAATTTATTGTTGTTTTATCGAAATGAACTCAACAGCTCTTTGGGTGATACATTATACTGGTCTATAAAAAGCCTGGAAAAATAATGTACATCATTATAACCCACTGAATAAGCAATCTGAGAGATCGAACTCTGCAGATAATTGTCTATCATCTGTTTTGCTTTGTGAAGACGGAGAACCCTTACATATTTGTTCGGTGTCAAATAAACCAGATTGACTATTTTTCTATGCAGCTGTCTCTCGCTTACTGCCATTTTATAGGACAATTCATACAGATTCAGGTCATTCTGGGTGATGGATCCATAGATCTCTTTTTCCAGGTTAATGAGCCAGTCCTGGTCCTGTTTGGTAATTTTCTGAGGATTTATCTGCTCCGAGCACATTTCCCGGACATTTTCATTGGATTCATAAATGTCAAAAATTTCCGGGCGGCCCTGGAAGGTCAGATTCAAAGACTTCGACTTTGATTTTGACATGATCTCTTCTATGATGTCATTAATTTCCTTACTGCTGGAAAATATAATTTCATCTTTTTTATCTTTATTGTATATGGTGCTGCTCTTACTCGCCGTAATGATATTTTCCAACGGATTTTTAATATTTTGGACGATCTGTTCCAATACATCCGGTGAAGACCAATCAATTGTTATATTCTTTGAAGCATTCATAGGGCTGGATTAGTTTTTAGCGTTATACTTTTCTCACACATCTTCTTCATAGTTGTAAAAAATGGAGAAACCTGAAATAAAAGTAGACAGCAATCTTATCAACCAAAAATCTATTAGACGGAACTCAAAGATTTTAAGACGAAACTCCTGTTTTTTTCGATTAATGAAATCCGGCCCTGGGATCAGTTAGCATGGAAGCCGGCTCCCTGAAAAAAATAGCCCATGCTATATGAATATAACATGGGCAGATAAGCTGCAAAAAATTGCGTTACTTTGACAAGTGCTTAAAAAGTTGTTTTATTTTCAAAACAGAGGAATTTTTCGATTGAAAAAGAATTCCTTATAATGGGGATGAAATGCTATTCTAAATATCCGCAAATCTCCCTTGGTCTATCAAATTGCTCAAACTCTCGACAAAATCTGTATATGAAATATTTTTCGGCAGAATAAGTGTATGATGATTTTCGTTAATATCCAGGAGCTGTTTAATATCTGTTAATATCAAAAAACACTTCTCTGTTAATTTAGTTTGAATCTCTTTTAATTTATCCTTAGTGCGAAAGTTAGCTTCTGCTATAATAATATCTGCCTGTGATATATTTTTTCTCATTTTGTGAAGATCAAACAGATCATATTCTTCTATGATTAGAAAGGGTGTTTTAGAAATATATTTTTTTAACCTGCTTTCTAAAACGACATCCTGAACGAAGCAAGCACACCGGATAAACATTTTTTAAACGGCTAGGCTGGTGAAGAAATTGAAATGCTTGTCACAAGTGTAGGAAGTAACACCATATTTGTAGTCATATCATATCTGGATACAACACGCTTTTTAAAAGTTAAAGTTTCTGATCCGTTTTTTTTAGTTGTTTGAGTTTTCATGGTTATCTTTTTAGTGACTCAAAAATGATAACTCTGCCTGTCAAACGAAATTTAATTAGACGATGTCTTCAGAATTTTAGATCAATGATGTGTTTTTTTAGATAAATGATTTTAATCATTTTCAATTCCAAGCTTTTTATACAGTTCTGTCTTTTGGGACAGGGATATAGGCAGATTTTCGCCTATTTTAAGCTTAACGGTATTTCCGTAAAAGGATTTTATATACTTTGTGTTAATAATATAGGAACGCTGTATCCTGAAAAAATAAGGCGGCAGCTTTTCTTCCATTGCCTTCATGGTAGAATGGGTAACATAACGTTCTGATTCTGAAACATGAATTCTCAGATAATCTTTAAGAGCTTCTATGTAAATAATATCTTTAAAAAATAATTTGACAAGCTGGTTATCTGCTTTTATAAAGATCCGGTCTATTTCATCCGCATGATCTTCCTGTTTGTTTTTTTTTGTATTCAAAACTTCCTTTGCCCTCACCAAGGCTTTCAGGAACCTATCGTAGGAAACCGGCTTTACCAGATAATCCACAACCCCGGAATCAAACCCGTCTAACGCGTAGTCCCTGTATGCCGTGATCAATATGATTACCGGCTTCTTGTCTAGTGAATTGATCAATTGCAGGCCGTTCAATTGCGGCATTTCAATATCCGTAAGGAGGATATCTACCGGGTTTTCCTGGATAAAGTTCAACGCTTCAAATGGTTTTCCGTAAGAACCCACCAGTTCTAAAAAGGGGGTGTTATTAACAAAACTTTCTATAATTTCCCTTCCCAGCGGCTCATCATCAAGGACTAAACATTTAATTTTCTTTTCCATTTTAGTGTAAATTTATTTTTAACTGAACAAGAAATCGTTTCCCATCATTTTTTATATCTAAGGTGTGCTTATCCGGATATAATAATTTTAATCTTCTTTTGGCATTTTCAATCCCGATCCCTCCATTATTGCCTGCTTTTTTATTGATCTCTGAAACGTCATTTTCAATGATAAAGTGAATATTTTTTCCTTTAATCTCAATCATTATACTCAGAAAAGGATTTTCAGACTTTAATCCGTATTTAAAGGCATTCTCTATAAAGACAAATGAGAGGAGCGGGGCTATTTCCAGATTGAAAAGATGATCATTGTTTATTTTTTTCTCAATATGATAATCATCCGGATAGCGCATTCTCTCCATTTCATAGTAATTGTCAATAAACTCCAGTTCTTTCTCCACATATACCACATTTGCATTTGTTTCGTAAAGCGTGTATCTCATAATTTCCGAAAGTTTTAAGATGACTTCCGGCGCCAGATCGTCTTTCTTTAATGTAAGAGCATACAGATTATTGAGGGTATTAAAAAGAAAATGAGGGTTTAGCTGGGTCTGCAAGAACTTATTTTCCATTAAGAGGTTCTCATAGTTCAGTTTCTCAATCTGTCTTTGGGCTTTAACCGATTTTGCATAGGTCTTGCTCAGGTCAAATGTTATCTTAATGAAGAAAAAAGGAGAAAGAGCCATTATTACCTCAAAAAGATGCCCCAAAACATTCCGAAGTGAAATTATTTCTGATACGGGAGTATTGTAATTTTCCTTCAAAAGGTCTTTTAATACTCCAAAATCAGGTTGTATATCGTTTATATACAGAAATTTATAAAAATAATGATTAATTGCCAGCCAAAGCTGGATCAGCAATGGAACAGAGACAATGAAGAGAATGATATAGTTTCTATTAAATGTATAGGGGACTACCATATAAAAAAAGATATAAAAAACACTCATGTTACATAGTGTCATCCTGACTGAAAAAAGCAATGAGGACTGAAACTCAAACTGATAGCCGTAATAATAATTCAGCAATACTAAAAATGTGAAGATAAGCCACATCAAAGCATGGCTCATGAGCCTTGTTCCCGTCGTGTAAAAACGATCAAAATCAAAATTTACAATTTTCTCTATAAAGCTCTGCGATGGTAATTCTTTTCTCATTATTTGTTTCTATATACTGATAAGTAACCCATGTTTAAAGTAGGGCTCTTATTTTTCAGGACATAAATATACCTTAGTTTGACATAACATTTATACTTAGTTTTTTATTTTTATACAATTCTTTTGTGTAGAAACGGGTCAAAAAATCGTACAGAATATATTCCTGCTTCCTTTGCTCTATTCTGAATAAACGGTTGCAATTCATATGAATACAGCTGGAAAGTATGCCGTGAAAATTCTGCGTCAACATTTTTTCCCGGTCCATCATTATTATTTTAGAAACAGCCTTCCTACTGATCTCTGATCTGTGAGCCAGCAGCTGAGAGAAGGCATTATCATTTTTCAGACTGTCCGTAATTAATTCTTCATATTCACGGAATGCTTTATCCAATTGTTTATTCAGTACTTTATCTTTTTTAAATTCGACACTGAAATGGGAATTGATATTTGAAACAAAAACCAACTTTTCATTTAAATCCATCCCGAAGTCTGACAGTGTTTTATCCAGAGCAAGGAGACCGTATATCCATCTGTCATTCTCTGACAACAGGTTTTGTTCCACTCCATTTAACAAAGGGAGAACTGTTATTGTGTCATAAAAAAACAGTTCTTCTACCTGTTCAATACATTTCGGGTCATAGCGCTCCAATTCCCTGATATAGGTATCTAAAAGTATCGTTGCAATTCCTTTTTTTATCTCATTTTCCAATACTGCATTTATTTCGGACAGGATACCGGCTGTTTCAGACGGATCAGGTAAAAACAATCTTACCCTGACATGAAAGCCGGGATCATAATAGCGTATAAAAAACCACTTTTCCACTTTTCCATCAGCAATTTTGGAAGAAATAAATTCCTGTATCTTCAACAGGATCTTATCTGCAAAAAAGCTTCTCAGGTATATTTTTAAATACAGCCATTCTTCGCCAACTGCAAAACGTCTTTTAACAGCACTATCCTCTTTCATGGTCATTTTTTTTGTAGAAATTAACTATAAACTCATTGGTAAAATATTTATTCTCTTCATTTTTAACGAGCATATTATTATCGTTAAAAAGTACTTCTTCCAGAACTATTTCCCTGCTGTTTTTAATACTGTCCAAAAACATGTCTGTAAGCAATTCATTATTAAAATCTATATAGAGTTTGTTATCCATATCTTTTATGACAACAGTATCCGGAATGTGATTCCGGAGTCTCCAAAGCCCTATTTTCTCAGTAAAATCGCTTTGCCTGTATATTTTTTTGAGGTACTTTATATCATCTTCCATGATGTTCCAGTATGCTTTTGAAAGGATGATATCCTTATATGTTACACGGGGCATATATCTGAACGTTTTTCCCAGTATTCCCCAATCGAAGAATATATTTTTCTGAAGATCCTGATATTGAAAATCCGCCAAAAATTTATAGATACTCAGATTCTTGGGATGTCCAGAATAATGAGCGGAAGAAAGCCGGGGGATAATTTTTTTATTCAGTCTTATAGATCTTAATACCAGCCTGTCATCTTTGACGGACAGTACCAGATCTTCCGGCCGGATCTGATGATCTTCCGATAAGAGTGACCCTGATAAAACCGGGATCTCATAATCGGTAAGCTGAGGGCGCAATATTACATTTCCTTCCCGGGACTCCGGTAAATGGGTAATTTCTGCGAAAACTGTATCGTTATCCAAAAACTCTTCTTCTTTTTTAATGATCTTTTTTATGATCGCTTTCATACTTTCATCAAAATATGAGAACCGCCCCAATAATTTTGCCGCTGATGCCGAAACCGAAGGAACATAAATAACCTCTTTATCTTCTTTGTATATTTCTATGGTCGCTGACAAGGTGTCATGGAAGTCCTGATCATTTTCATCATCAATGGAAAGAAGGTCTTCATCTGTAATTTCAATTTCTTTAGGAGATCCTGTAGAACTATTTAAAAAGAATTCACTTAATTTTCGGGATAAAAAAGAGTCTTTACTACTCCACCTGATATTTTTATCTGCCGTTTTATCGGAAAACTTTATTTTTTCCAGTAATGGGGTCATCAGCTTTTCCTCCAAATGAGGATATCCCAGCCCGAAGTCCTCATCAAGAGCTTCCAGCAAAGGAACTTCTTCTCCCTCATATTTCGTATAAAACCTGTCCTTAAAAATTTTAAGAACATCATCTTCTGAGGCCGGAGACAATTTTTTTATGATATTAAGAGCTTTTGAGATCTTATTTAGTGTCTTTTCGGAAAGTGTATTATGATGGGCGTTAAGCTGTAAATCGGTCTGGAAAATATTCCGGATATCGTGTTCCATAAAAGTAAAGATATCCGCTCCTTCCTCCATACCGGCAATATGATCCCTATTCTCCGAAATATCCGAAAAGGAGCTCATCAGCATTTTACTTTTTTTGATAAAAGACCGGGAATTATTGTTTAGGTTCAGATGCTCTAATTTACTTATCAGTGTTTTAAAAGGATCTGTATCCAGCGTGGATATTTCCAGTTCGGATGCCAGTATCTGACTTTCGATAAGGCTTTCAACATATTCTTCAGATTCTTTCTTTTCGAATCCTTTATTTACAAAAAACTGTACGATTTCATCAAAAAACCTGCTTTTATTGCAAAAATCTAATGCAGATGACAGGTCTTCGTTATATTCTGTTGTGGATTTAAAATATATTTTTTTATTGTCCATAACATCAGACTCTACATAGCTGTAAAAATCATCTACAGCATAAAGCATATTATTGGGTGAGAATTTTATTTGCCTTTGTATTTCCGGCAGAGAGGAGAAATAGCTAGTCAGTTTTGAGACCAGCTCCATATCCAGACGGATATGCTTTTTATACTCTTTTTTATTTTTTAGCAAAACATTTGTTTCATGGCCTGCTTTACCGGGAGCACATCCTGCAAACAGGCCAAAAGGCGTACACCTTGTTTTACTTCTTACGTAATATTTTGTCAGGGAACTTATGAGTTTTTGCTCCAGCTGCTCTTTATCCAAAGATTTATTGATCTCTTGGTAAAGAACCTGTGAAGCAGTAAAAACACCTTCTCTGAAAAACGGATCAGAGGTGAACAAAGTGAGGAGTTCTTCCGGTTTAAGATTCTGGAGCTCTTCTTTACTAAAGTGCAATGCCGGAGTTCTTACTATAAAGTCTTCAAAGTGCGTGTATTCGATATTTTTTCCCATGGCATCGTTAAGACTGTCTTCAATACTTTGAGATAGTCCTGTTCAGTTTTGTTTTCAAAAACACTCACCGCAATGTTATCATTCTTTATAGTAGGCTCTTTTTCATTTTGTACCTGATAATTATTTGGGACAGATTAAGAAACATTTTGAGTGTGTTTTTTTGTTAATTAGTTTTCATAAGGGCCTTGTTTTCAAAATCCCGCATAAAATTAGAAAAATAATTCACAAAATGATGGATTTATTAGTAGAATATTTAAAAAGGGGCATATCTCCTAATATTGTTTGGCATTGTAAGCTTATGGAAGAGAAATACAAATATTTGGAGGACTAAAATTTCACGATAGAAATCCTATTTAATAAAAGAGGAAGTCAGAAATTTTGAAGCTCTACGCATTAAGTTTCAACATTAATGAGATAATGGAAACCATTTTATTTTTTTAGACAATATAAAAATTCTATCGAAGAAAATAATTAAAGGGATAGAAGTGGTTAACATCACAAAGACTACAATAATAAATTGATTTAGTGGAAATACATTAAACCAATTTTATTTACAACTTTAGCTATTATCCCCGTTATGAATAAAATAATACAGACAATTACTATACATCTAATGATAAGATCAACTTTTTTATAATTGAAAGCCGAAAAGTACTGATAATAAAACCAAAAGAAATAACCTAGCTTTAATAGTTCTGTAAAAACAGAAACATATTGTAATGCCTTTATATTAGAGCAAAATATAGTTACAATAGGAAATATATAATTTATCATCAGTATTCCTGCTATCATATACATAGTTTGTACCAAATGTTCAGAGTAATTCTGCTTACTTTTTTTAAAAAGAATATAGCTTGCAAATGCATAAAATGGAACCCATGATAATGCTATTAGTTTAGCATATTCCTTGGTTACTTTTGTGAATCCTTCAAAATTTTTCTTATTTTCAACAATATCAATCATTTTAACTTTCTCATAGCTTCCAATAAAATGAGTAACTGCAATAATAATAAGTAATAAGGTAAAGTAATTGAAGTGTTTTACTCTTTTACCTTGTATATATTCTCTAGTACTATGCCCAGGTCTAATAAAAAGTTCCTTTACGGTAAACAAAAACCCTTTGTCTAAATGAAATACTCCATGAATAAAATCATGCAATATAAAATGTTTTAGAGAAAAACGATGAGTAGACGTTTTCTGTCCACAAACAGAACAAAAATTATTTTCAGTTGTTGTGTTACAATTTAGGCATTTTCCGTTCATAATTTTTTATATATTTTAAACCCTAAAGCAAAACATAAATATTAAATTCCTTTACAAATATAAGTTTTATATGTTTATTTTTGGCTCAATATATCTTGGCTATTCCTTTTTGTATTCCCTTGAGAGCAAATTTATTTTGTGATATATAATTACCCAAGCAGCTATTTTCGAGCATTTCATAAAAAAATATTAATTCTCTGTGCTTTTGAAAGTATGAAT
Organism: Chryseobacterium defluvii; assembly: GCF_014204415.1. GTDB lineage: Bacteria > Bacteroidota > Bacteroidia > Flavobacteriales > Weeksellaceae > Chryseobacterium > Chryseobacterium defluvii_A. The sequence goes on from NZ_JACHLE010000003.1 coordinate 323,984, forward strand.
GAGGGTGTTTTCTTTTTTGAGGAGTGTATAATTTGTTTTTTTAAGTGTCTCTACTTATCGTGTTTTAGTAGTGATCTCTTCCAGTAGGGTTTTATAATCCTTCTTTTTTTATGACATAATACCATAAGAATCAAGGTAGCAGTAAAACAAAAAATCGTTGCCTGAATTGATCCTTCAGGTCCGAATTGCCCTCCAGTATACCAATTTTCCCCGTTTATATTTGAAACAATTAAGGATTTTGAAGCTTTAATTCCGGAAATTGTGGCTCCGAACACTCCTGATTGTGTAAAATTCCAAGCAAAATGAATTGCAATGGGAAACCATAAATTTCTTGAATATATATAGGCAGCACCTAGTAACAACCCGGCTTGGATCGCTAATCCAATACTAGAACCTATTGAACTATTTGGATTTGTAAAATGTAACAACCCAAAAATTATAGCAGATATTAATAACGAGATATAGCTTCCTAGTTTTTCCTCTGTAATTCTAAATATGATTCCTCTAAATAAAATCTCTTCAAAAGTTGCTGAAGCAAAAGCCATAGTTAAAGGAGAAATAATGTATAGAAGAGGGTTTATAGAAATTATAGAATATCCACCTTTTATATATATAAATAGAATTGTTAAAGATTGTAATATTGCTCCTAAAAGAGCACCAATAATTAAGTTTTTGAATATATTATTTTTAGAAAACTCTGTTATATTTCTTTTTTCATAAACTTTATATAGATAAATATATGCACCAACTGCCAAGATGGTTGAAATAATTGTTACAATTAAATTATTCCAATCTTTAGAAAGAAAACTGAGTCTGGCTATTCCTCCTCTAAAATTTTTTGTAATTCCATAAGTACCTGAAACAACAATTATCCCTACTAATATTTTTGTTAACGGAAAATATAAAATTTTGCTTCCTATGCTTTTATTTTTCATCCTATTGAGTATTTAGTTTAAAGTGCTATTACTTCATCTATCAGACTTATTTGATATTGAAAATCATCTATTCCTGCTTTTTTAATTTTACTTTTTATATTATCTAACGCATTCAACCTGAAGATATTTACTTCTTCATTTGATAAGATAATACTATTAGAGAGTGTATTTACGTAAAATGCAGGAATATCTCCCGACAACATCTGTTTTCTCTCAGAACTCAAAAGACTTGACCAATTTCCATTTACATTATAAGCTCTAGCCATAAGCTCTAATTTCAATCCATATTTAATAGAGTCTTCTAAATATTCTGGTTTGGTTAACAACTTTAAAATTTTGAAATATACACTTGTCCGTCTATTGATAAATCTTATTTTTAGGTTTTTAAAAGAATTAAGAGGTGAATTTTTAGAAAGTAGTTGTGTCCTATTATTTAAAATAAGTTTATAAATTTTTTCAAAACCAATTTTGAATTCTTGTTGATAATTTATGAGATTTTCTATTTTGTTATTTAGAATTGGTTTATTTTTTCTGTAAAGCTTTTTTGTTAATACTTCTGGAACTATTGACATATTACTTTTATTACAATTCTTTATCTTTGGAATTATGGCAATTTGTTCTAATTCAAGAGAAGATCCAAAACCACTAAGATATGACGGAGCATCCTTAATCCCAGTAGGAAGAAGAAGAGTTTCTAAAACAGTTCCGAAAATTTTCTGCGAAGAGTTTTTATTTATCATTTTTTTCCTTTTCAACTGTGGATTAATCAAAGTTTCATGATCAATTAAAACCGGACAATCCCTAGCTGCTATTAAATTTTCAAAATGATAATCTGATGAATTCAAAAAATAAGTTATACAGGCTAACATCCCAGCTCGCTCATAATAAAGCTTAACCTCTTCAATATTATTACATTCTGTATGCTCAACATATTCTAACCACCCATAATCTTCTTTATCAACGGCTCTAAAACTTTTAAGTTCATTATCTGAGTTAATTTTTATCCAATTTAAAAATTGATTAAAAGCTTTAGTTATTGTCACATTTACAGGTTTATAAACTATTTTATATGAATTCTTAAATTCGAATATAACAGTAGTTCCTCCATTATGCTGATCTCCTAAATTTAGGTGAAGCTGGTTAATTTTATCCAATTCTGCATTGAAAGAATTTTCTATTTCTAGAATGTCAGTATTAAACCTTTCAAACATAGTTGTAACAAAATCAAGGTAACTACTCATTTTACTTACTAACTTTCTAGAAAGCATTGGATATTTTAGAAAAAGGTTTTGAAATTGGTTTAATAAAACACTATCAACAAATTTCTCATAGTAAAAACCTTCGTCTTGATCATTTATTATATTGCACATTTTTTCTTCTTTAATGAATTTGTTAAATTCATTAAATAGAACTAAACTGGCTACATTAAATAAATCTTTATATAAAGCATCATTTAATTGATTAATTACATTTTGATTTGGTAATGCAATATTTAAAGACTCTAAATTTTTCTTAAATGAAGAATAAAATGAATTAATAAAAGGGAAAAGCAGTTGGTAAAAAGGTTTTTCTTTATTTAAAACATCGAATTTTTTATTTTGTAAGTTTATTTTATTTAAAACTTTTTTCAGTTCATTTATCCAAAGAGGAAATTTAATTTCTGAGGAGAAATCATTTATTTGAGATGTCATTAAAGAAATATCTGTATCACTTAAATTATTAGCTATGCAGTATTCATTAAATGACTCGGTTGAACCATCTTTACTAATACTATCTTTCCATAAATTTATATAAAATAATTGTTCTTTTTTTTTAACAGAATAATTATTGTGATTATAAAATTCTAAAATCTCAAAAGGGGTCAGCGATTGAAGATAGAGTTTTTTAAAAAACAAAGACTTTACCATACTTATTAATATTAAAAAAATATGCCATAAAAAGTATATTTTAATTTTTATGACATATCTCAAGAGTTAGAAAAAGTTATCTTAACCTTTAGAATCCAACTGAAGCACCTCCAGGATCACCATCTCCAAAACTGATTGATGTCCATAAAAGTGTAACAAACCATCCACCAGCAACTGCTTCTAATTCGCTATCTGACAATTCCATATTATCAAAATTAGGCTTTGCAGGAATATTAACATATATGATGGACGAATCTGTTTGATCATTTACTACAACTCTAGATTTACCATGCTTAGCTAAATCTAAAGATCTACTAAAAAACTTTTCCATAGTTTGAACAGGCTGAGCAATAAGTTCTTGTTTAAAAGATTCATCTTCCCAGCATTTATTTACTAACTTCTCTAAGTTTTTCTGTGAGTTTTGTATTGTTTCTGTAAAATTCATAGTATTTTTATTGTTATTTAAGAATCTTTTTAATCATTTACTAACACTAACAGAAGCATCTCCAGGATCACCATCTCCAAAACTGATTGATGTCCATAAAAGTGTAACAAACCATCCACCAGCAACTGCTTCTAATTCGCTATCTGACAATTCCATATTATCAAAATTAGGCTTTGCAGGAATATTAACATATATTGCAGACGAATCTGTTTGATCATTTACTACAACTTTAGATTTACCTTGTTTAGTCAAATCTAAAGATCTACCAAAAAACTTTTCCATAGTTTGAACAGGTTGAGCAATAAGTTCTTGTTTAAAAGATTCATCTTCCCAGCATTTATTTACTAACTTCTCTAAGTTTTTCTGTGAGTTTTGTATTGTTTCTGTAAAATTCATAGTATTTTTATTTAAAGTTTATTTTTAAGCGTTAATATCGACTGCTCCAAAAGTGGTATAATATATTACTCCAGTCCAAAACCCATTATACCCCCCCGCAGCCATTTCTAATTGCTCTTCGCTTAACTCTATATCTTCCATTTTTTGTTCCGCAGGAATATTAATGTAAAATGTAGATTCATCAGTTTGATCTTGAACTACAATAGTTTTTCCTTCAGGTATATTTAATCTAATACCTGTAAGTTTCTCAATAGCATCTAAAGGATTGGCTTTTAATTCATTTTTGAAAGTAGCATCTTCCCATGCTTTTTGTACAATTTCTGTGTACAATTTTTGTTTTTGTGTGAGTTCCATAATAATTATTTTAATTTGTTTAACTTATATTTTGGGAGTAGATAACTGAAATAAATCTACAATAACATCTAAAATACCTTTTCCTCCTGCTACTGCCTCCAACTGTCTTTCATTTAACTCTACATCCTCTAAATTTTGTTCTGCAGGAATATTAATGTAAAGTGTAGATTCATCAGTTTGATCTTTTATCACTAAAGTTTTACCTTCTGGTAAGTTTATTTTTTTACCCATAAAGTTTTCAATAGTCTCTACAGGATCTCTAAATAATGCTTTCTTAAATTCTGCATCATCCCATACTTTTTGTACAATTTCTACATACAGTTTTTGTTCTTGTGTAAATTCCATAATCCCCAGTAATTTTAAATATTAGGAAATTATCCTGGTAATGAATATTGAAGCCAAGGCAATGTACTATCTCCATCACAACCAGCCATGCAAGAAACAATAAGACCTCCTCCCTTGACAGGATTAACAACACCTCCTGCAACCATTTCTAATTGTTCATCTGTAAGCTCTGCTTCTAAAGATTCTTTAGTTGGTATTTTTAAGTAAACCACAGACTCGTCCGTTGTATCTAAAATCACCAGCCTTTTACCAATTGGCAATTCTAATTTTTCACCTGTTAGTTTTTCAATAGCTGCCATTGGACTAGCAACTAACTCTTTTTTAAATTCAGCATCTTCCCATGCTCTTTCAAGTACCCTCTGTAGTACTTCTTGATTTTTTGTTTGTTCCATAATTATTAATTAATAAATGTTAATATGATTTTATATAAAAGAAGATTTTATCAATTTTTTTTTAATTATTTTCGCAAATAATCACATCTTCTGGGGGAAAGCATATTATTGGCCCACCAATACGATCTTTATCTATAATATAAACTCCTCCAGATACAGACTCTAATTGCTCTTCGTTTAATTCAACATCCACAGTATGCTTTGGCTGGGCTGGAATGTTGATATGTACCGTCGACTCATCTGTCTGATCTCTTACTACCAATGTTTTTCCTTCAGCCAGAGCCAATTTGACTCCCATGTGTTTTTCAATTGCCTCTAATGGATTAACGATTAACTCCTTTTTGAATTCTGCATCTTCCCATGCTTTCTGCACGATCTCTGCGTATAACTTCTGTTCTTGTGTAAATTCCATGATTTGATATTTTAAATTTTTATATAATCTCTTAAATCCGGGAACATCCCATCTACCAAATCCCTCCATACCGGCTGCGCCCCTCCTGCTATCATCTCTAACTGCTCTTCTGACAGTTCCATGTTTTCCATTTCCGGTTCTGCAGGTATGTTGACATATACTTTAGATTTATCTGTCTGGTCAACAATAATCAGTTCTTTTCCTTCCGGCAAAACCACCTTTACTCCTGTTAATTTTTCTATTGCAGTTACAGGATCCACAACCAGCTCTTTTCTGAAGTTCATATCTTCCCAAGCTTTAGAAATAACCTGCTGTATAATTTCTTGTTTCTTCTGTTCCATAATTCAATATTGTATGATATAAAGGTAAAGTGACTTTTTCTTATAGATTTGCCAAACTTCCCGACAAAATCACTCATTGATATTTTTGTTTCTTCAGAAGCAAATTGTTGTTTTAATCATCTACTCCCAACAATTTTCTTTTTGTATAATGTAAAGGTAAAACAGAGATTTTTTATAAAACTGACAAAAAAACCGACAAAAAAGAAAATTATAGCTCGTCTTTTTATCGAATTGATTAATAGACAACAAACACCCCTGCCTGTTGCTTTTTTGAACCACTAAGTTTTAATAAGCAGCTAAGAAAGAAGTCTCCTATGTTTTAAAAAAATCAGAATAATTGATCTTAAATCGGCTTAACTTCTTAAAAATAATTCCTGACGGTTCAAGAGTATGAGATATTCTGCCAGGTTTAAGCCGGTTTATATTTCGGAAGAAGTTCTGTAAAGAAGATTAATTAAAGAATTAACAAAATATTTTTTTGTTAAACAGTAATAGCCTCTGATCGGACAGGATTGTTCATAAGATAAGATGTATTCTTTTCTACAAAATACATTTCTATTTCACCCTTTCCTTTTGCCTGGATGCTACCCCGATACTCAAAGGCAAAGCATTCTTCATCTTTGATCAGGTTATAAAGTGACTCGCTGATGTTTACTTTTCCTACGATCCCGTTGCTTTCTATGCGACTTGCGGTGTTTACGGTATCTCCCCAGACGTCGTACTGAAATTTCTTCACACCCACAATCCCGGCAACGATAGGTCCCGCATGTATTCCCAACCGCATTTCAAAAGCCGGTATCTGTGTTTCAAGGTTTTCAGTTTTTCTTTTGTCCATAAACTCCTGCATTTCTAACCCTGCCAGCACTATATTTTTAAGCGAATTTTCATCCGGATTCGGAATGCCTCCTGCTGCCATATAGGAATCTCCTATGGTCTTTATTTTTTCTATCTGATATTTTTCCGAGATCAGGTCAAATGCTTTAAAGCAGATATTGATCTCTTGTACCAGGCTTTGAGGAGACATTTTCTCAGCAGTTTGGGTAAAGGATTTGAAATCTGTAAAAAGAATGGAAACAAGATTGAAGTTTCTGGCATTTACGCTGCCTTTCTCTTTCAGCTCTTCGGCTATCTCTTCGGGAAGGATATTTAGTAATAGCTCTTCTGAGCGGTCTTTTTCTATTCTTAAAGCTTCTCTTGATTTTTTTACAAAATTCAGCCTGCTCCATAGTCCCCCTGCAAGAATAAGAATAAAGCCCAAAGATACCATAATCATATTCTTCTGCTTTTCTTTTTTCTGTACCTCTTCCTTATGCCTGAGCTGAACGATGTGATCTTTTTTCACGTATGCAATACTGTCGACCAGCTGCTGCTTCTGAAATTCCATGTTCATCATTCTGTTGGAAGTTTCTTCGGATTGAAGGCTGTCTTCGAAAATATGCTCCTTTTCGTAATACTCAAGGGCCTGTTTATTGTTTCCTAATGCCTTATAGGATTTATACAGGCACGCGCAGGCATCTTTTTTTCCAGAAACTGCGCCCAGCTTTTCCGCTATTTTCAGTCCTTTCTGACATTTATTTATCGCTTCCCGGTATTTTCCCAATTGATGCAGGGTACTTCCGATGGCAACCTGAGAATCACTTTCATACTGTAAGCTGCTGATCTCTTCAGAATATTTCAGGCAAAGATTGTAATAGGACAATGCTTTTTCAAAGTCAGAATGGTTATAGAAAAGCTCTCCCAGGTTAGACATCACTTCTATTTTTATCTGCCTGTCATTTTCTTTATCTGCAATTGCCAGTGCCTGATTAAGGCTTTCCAATGCTTTTTGATAATTGTCCTGTTTTATGTAAACAAACCCTATTGCATTCAAACTCTGGGCAACAGCTTTTATATCATTGAGTTTTTTATAGATGGAATATGCTTTATTATAATATTTCATAGCATTCGGGTAATCTTTCACTTTGGAATAGATCCCCCCGATGTTCTGGGTGGTAGCCGCTATGATCTTTTCGTCTCCGGCTTCTTCCTGGAAAACAATGGCCTGTTTGTAGAGCTCCAGTGCCTTGGGATAATTTCCAAGGTAATAATACACGCCACCCATATTGTTCAATATTGATGCGATCCCCCTTTTATGCCCCGCTTTTTTATAGGTTTCCATACTTTTCTGGAAAAAGGACAATGCTTTTGAATAATCTCCCTGGTAATAGTATGTTGTCGCTATATAGCTGTAACAATCCCCAATATTGCGGATCTTACCCATACTCTGGTAAAGTTTCAGGCTTTGTTCAAAAAAGGATAAAGATTGCGGAAAATTCCCTGAGTCCTGGTTCCTGATCCCCAGTTCAAGGAGGCTGTCTGCATCTCGCTTATCCGAATGCTCTTTAAGGATCGTATTATTCCCTTTTAGTTTAGTCTGTGCATATGTGCTTCCTCCTATTCCATTTAAAAATAGAAAAAGAAAAAATAGTATCTTCATCCAAACATTTTTCATTTTTCAGAATATTTTAGGGAAAAACTAAATGATAAAAACGCACATACTCATCTGAGGAATATATACGTTCTTATTTTATTTCAGGGCTTTATCAGGGCTGGTTTCCACCTAGCAGGTTGCCATTGCCATCATAGTTTGCGGGCTTGACAATTACCGGCGGGAGGTTTTCTCCCCCTGAAACCATATCCAACAGCTCTTCATCCAATTCCATGTCTTCTATATCCGGCTCTGCGGGAATAGTGATGAAAATAGTTGAAGTGTCCGTCTGGTCAACAAAGGATATTTTTTTACCTTCGGGAAGATTAATGGGATGCCCTAAAAAGCTCTCTACAGCAGCAACAGGATTCTGCAGTAAATTGTTTTTAAATACAGGGTCCCTCCATGCTTTTTGTACAATAGACTGCAAAATTCTTTGATCGTTTGTCAGTTCCATAACTTAGTATTTTATAATTAAACATAATTTTCCCAGTGGTACAGTGTAAAATTATTCTGATTTTTTCTGACAAAACAGACAAATAGCCCGACAAAAACACTTCGGTATGTAAGCCTGTGAAATTGATCTATTAATAAAAACTGTTACTATTATATCTGTAAAAGCCTTTTACGGAAAAAATTTAAGAGTTCAGAATAACCGGATAAAGATAAATAACACTTCATCGGATGAAACCTACATTTTATCGAATATGAGTTGTACATTAGAATAATCCGCTTCATCTTTGAATAAAAAACAACCATGAAACGTATTTTTATTTTTTCAGCCACAGTCATTTTACTTCTTTTACAGACTTCCTGTATCTGTATAAAAAAATGCTGCACCCCGGAACAGATCCCACAGGGTTTGATTACGAATTCACAGGCTTATAACCTCCAAACCAATTACAGAAATAAACAGGAGCAGATACAATCCGGACATGCAGCCGTTTATGCAGATGATGTGGATTCTTTCTGGTTTTCAAAAGAAAAACTTAAAGAGTATATTTGTTATGCCGAGGAAGAGGCCTCTAAAAATGGTAAAACCGTAAATGGCTTCAGGATATATATGGGAGCTTATCCTCTGAACAGTATTTCTGATTCAAAAATCGGGTATAATACGGTATTTATTGTTCCTACGGAAAAAAAGACTTTACCTCCGGTCAATTCCAATGCAAAAATGTCCGGAAGTGATGCTTCTACAGAAACCATTGAGGGGAACAACAGTGAGGATATTAATTCCGTAAGTCCTCTGGATTATGCCGGCGCAGGAAATCCTCCCAAAGTATTCAGGCAATAGATCCTTATTATATAATAATTGTACAAAAGAGAAATAGACATGCGATATTTATCTGTTTTGAATGACATGGTAAGCCATCTCTGGCTCCAGCAGAAGATAGTTATTCCCCTTTTATTCATTGCTTTGATAATAGGGGTTTTCAGATACAATAAGATCCGGAGTAATGACCGTTTATTTGTCTGGGTTATTGCCCTCGCATTATTCACAGAAATTTCGGCAATATATATTGGTTTCGTTTTAGCTCCCCAGAACTTTTTTTGTTATAATATCTATACTATCATCTCTTTCTTTCTGTATCTTATCTATTATAAGAACCTGCAGATCCGGTTTCCGTTCTACTTATTAGGCGGAGTATTTTTAATGAGTATTATTGCCTCTTTCTTGTGGGAAGATTTTTATACTGATCTCCAGTCTTATATGTTTTTAACCGGAGCATGTACGGTGATCATAAGTATTTTTTATTATTTTTCACAGCTTATGCAGAAAAAGCAGATCGACAATTTATCCGGTTCTCCTTCTTTTCTCTTTTCGTGCGGGCTTCTCATTTTTAATCTGGGTATTATTCCCTTATTTTTATTGAGAAAGTATCTGGATTTTACCAATGACATCAGCCGGTTTTTTGTCATTGGGTTAAACGTTGTATTATACATATTCTATATATTAGCATTTTTATGCAAACCTCAGAAAATGAACTGACCTTAAAACTTTTTGTAGTTTTTTCCTGTATTTTCATACTGGTGGCTATTGTATTTCTGTTTTTATTCTATCGTTTTACCCAAACCAAAAACGATATTCTTAAAGAAAAGTTTAAGGAAAAACTGGAGAATGAAGTCCTTATTAACCGGGCAGAATTATTAGCTCTTCGGTCCCAAATGAACCCTCACTTTGTTTTTAATGCCTTAAATACGGTACTCTATTTCATTCAGCAAAATGATATTGAACAATCTGAAGATTTCTTAGCTAAATTTTCACAATTGGTACGGAATTTCTTCGAGTATGCCCGGAAAACAGATCTGACCATTTCGGAGGAGCTGGAATTCATCAGCCATTATCTGGAAATTGAAAAGCTCAGGTTTGAAGACAAGCTTTCATATTCCATAGAGGTGGATCCTTTGATAGAAACAGAGACTACCAGAATTCCCTCTATGATCCTTCAGCCAATTGTAGAAAATGCCGTCAATCACGGAATTTTTCATAAAAAAGATCCGGGAGAAATCGGGATTTCTTTCAAAAAAAACAATAATAATTCTTATTTTGTGATTATCCGAGATAATGGTATAGGGATTAATCAGTCCAAAAAACTCTATAAAAATACACACAGGCATCTGAACACCCATACTCATATACTGGAAGAAAGGCTAAGGTTATTAAGAGATGGCAGGCAATGGAAAATAGCGTACAGTATTGAAGATCTGACCTCTAACGGGGGAGAGGGCACAGAAGTCACCCTTAAAATAGAAACATTATGAGCATAAAAGCTTTTATTATTGATGATGAAAGAAAGGCTATCTCTATTCTTAAGAGTAAGCTGGAAAGAATAGCCCCGGATATCCTTATCACCGGTGAGTTTCAGCATCCGAAAGATGCCCTGAAATCTATTGAAGCCCTTACTCCTGATCTGATATTTTTGGATATTACAATGCCGGAAATGAATGGTTTCGATTTCTTAAAGCAAATTGAAAATCCTGTTTTTGAAATAATTTTTGTGACCGCCTACGGAGATTATGCCATTGAAGCTATTAAACATTGCGCCATAGGATATATTGTGAAGCCTATCATCAACGACGACTTAAAACTGGCTTTGGAAAATGCCAAAAAAAATATTGAGCAAAAAACAGCTCTTCTTAAAAACAGGCAGCTTATAGAAAATTTAAATTTCAATCAGGGCAAAAACAGAAAAATTGCCATTCCTTCGTCCAAAGGATTAGATTTTATTGAAATTCAAAACATCATCCGTCTGGAAGGGTTACAGGGTTACACGATCCTTCATCTTAAAAACAATGAGCAATTGGTAAGCTCTTACAGTATCGGATATTTCTATAGAATGCTGGAAAACCTTAATTTTTTCCTGATCCACAAATCGCATCTAATCAATTTAGATTTTTTAAACAGGTATGACCGCAGCGGCATTGTGGAACTTCATGGAAATCACTCCGTTCCGGTTGCAAGAAATAAAAGAGAGGCTTTCCTGGATCTGATAGGGAAACTATAATTCTCTCTCCGCATTATCTTATTTTCTTTTAATATTTTCTGTTTTTTACAGAAAATAGAATACATTAAACTCCCGGGAGTTTTCTTTTCTCCCGATACAATCCAACTTTTATCGAATCATTCCGACAGTTTAACCAATGGATATTGTATCCCTTTGTTATTCATACAATCTTTGCAAAGCAACCTTTCTATCGCGGAGCAATTCTGAAAATCCCTATAAAAGAGTAAGACGGTAGATGCCTAAAACCGTAGAGAGCAGGCAAACTAATAAATTAAAATCATGAAAAAAGAATTCAAAAACTTAGAAGATTTCAACAATTATTTAAAATTAACATGCGTTGTTGAATTAGAAAAAGAATATCTCCTAAAAGATGCTAAAAAAGTTCTTGAGATTGGCAAAGTAGAATCATTTGAAAGATTATTTTCTACAAACAATCTGATAAAACAAGTTGTAGAAAATAATGGAAAACTACAAAAGTTTGATGAAGAAAAAGTATTATCAGATAATTACAGTAATTATTCTCAGGAAGAAAAGGCTTTATATCATTTTTTCAAAATTACTTTTGCTTCTGAAGCAGAGAAGGCTTCATTTATTGAAAAAAATAAGGACAATAAGGCTGTGAAGTCAATTTCTGATGACCAGATTATGGAAATTAATGCCACTCCCGTACCCGTTCCAAACGATGCAGAATATAATATTCTTTGGGGTCTTGAGAAAATTAAGGCAAGAGATGTCTGGGATTGCTCTAAGGGGTGCGATGTAACAGTAGCGGTTATAGATACTGGCTTAGATTATAATCATGCTGATATTAACAATAATCTTTATGAATATCATCCTACTGTCAAAGGATTAAATTTTACATCAGATAATAGTGCTAACTTTACAGATCCTTTAGATGGAAATGCACCTGTATTTCATGGTACTCATGTATCAGGAACCATTGCTGCAGAACAGAATAATTTATTCGGTATTACCGGGGTTGCGCCAGGTGCGAAAATTTTACCTATAAAAGGATTATATAATTTAGGTTATGGATTTATGTCGGATCTTACGTCTGCAATACAATGGGCAGCATCTGTTTTTTTTGATGTAAAAGTAATTAATAACAGTTGGGGATCTGCTTCGCCTAACCCAAGCTACCCTCCTATGGTAGCAGCAATTAATTATGCTAATTCTTTAAATAAAATTTTAGTTTTTGCTGCCGGAAATAATGCAATAGATGCTAATTTGATTTTCCCTCAAAATCATCCCGATGTTATTGTAGTAGGGGCAACTGATCCATCTGATCATGGGGCCGGTTTCTCTAATTACGGATCCAAAGTAGATGTTTGTGCTCCTGGGGTGCAGATTAGATCTTTGAGCCAGGCAGGTTCTACTCAGTATTTGCAAGGTACTTCAATGGCTGCTCCTCATGTGAGTGGGATGATTGCCTTAATAAAATCTAAATACCCTGATCTTAGCTTAGCTGCGGTTCGCAAAATAATCAGAATTTATGTAGAGCCTTATAATTCGCCTGTGTATTTGGGGACAGGTAGAATAAGTCTGGAATTTTTAGAAGAAATTCTTTGTGGATGTGGTTGCTCCCCCTGTAAATTAAACCAAATTATTAAAGCACGAGAGGTAGAAAACAAAAGAAAAAGAAAATTCAAAATCATTCAAAGTCTTAATTGTGAAGCTAATATAGCTCAAGGAGCATGTCAAACTATCAATATTCCGAAATTTAAGCCTTGTTTCAGCTTACATTGGGCAGACTCACCTCAGGATAATATAGAGACACACGATACAGAAATTGCCTATCTACGTATTTGTAATAATTACTCTAACATCAAATTTAACAATCTTATGATTTCAGAAATCATTATTACCCCTAATCAGGTACTTCCAAATGGAGAAAATTCTGTGAGAATTGTTCCAGAGGAGTTAATTTGTTTTGAAACATTAAATCCCTGTTCCTGCTCTTCCAGGGAAGTTGCTTTGCTGACAAGGAATGCTTCACCAGGCAGCTACAATATAAAGATTAAATATTGTGTACAAAGTGTAGAGCTATTAGGTCAAAATCAATTTGAAGATAATATTGTAATTAATTTAGTTAACAGTTAATAATCTTCATGTAATAAATAGTGAAGGAGTACTAAATAATAATACCCTTCTCATATCTGATAAGATAAACATTCAAATAAGAGTTACAGTATTAAGACCGTAACTCTTTTGATTTTCATTCGACTGATAACTGATTCGAAATTAGCAAACTCCGGATCAGTCATAAATTTGTATTGCTTTAAAAAAGAGTTTCCAATAATTTCATTTCATATCTGACCTTATGATTATAAATTACTGCAATCTTTCTACAAATAATGTGATGGAAGAGGTTACTGCCGGTACTGATCCGTCGGCAGCAATGTTTCCATTAGCATTGGCTGTTATCCTGTAGACCTCTTTTGTATTATGCAGCGTTATAATGGCATAAGCTATATCCCTGTTATTCGGATTGATATCTCTGGTGGCATTTCCTGTTTCACCATTAAAGCTGTACCAAGTATTGGCTGCAGAAGCCTGTCTTCCCCATTCTTCCAGATTAGCTCCTCCGCTACCTGCTTTGTGATATAAAATAGTCACATGATTAGCCGAAGACAAATTGTATTCCATATTAGCAGCCCCTGCAGATGTCCCGTTAAATCTTAAACTCAATGTTCCGATAGTAACAACAGAATTAGTAGGCGTATTGGCATCAATAGGGCTTACCGTTTTTCTTGCATAGGTCAGAGTTTGGGTATTAGGCTCTGCAACGCTTGGCAATCCTGTTACATACCCTAATACCCCATTAGCGTCTGCCACTACAGTTCGTGTTCCCGTAAAGGTCTGATTTTGGGTAGCTGATGCAGTACCGCCGCTTTGGGTATAGATCGCATTGGTTGCTCCATTCTGAGGAAGGTTTCTAAGTCTTGTTATACCGTTGTTATCCAGTTTTTCTGTGGGAGTCTGGGTATTGATCCCCACATTTCCGTTAGCAGCAATTTTCATTCTTCCCAAACCACTTGTAAGAAGATCAAGAGAACTGTCAGTTGTGGTTCCATCACCATCATAAGAAGAACGAACTGAGGTAAGAGTATAATTCCATCCTGTGGAAAGATATCCCCCGAAATTATATTCTCCCATCAAATCCCCGTTTTGCAGAATTTCAGGAATGGCTTTGGATCCTCTTGCAGATATAAAGAAAAGACCGGGCGTCAAAGAAGTTCCATATCCGTAAAAATATGTGTCATTTCCTGCAAAAGATCCGGCATTGTCAGACTCTACAGTAAAAGGGTTTGTAGAAGAGCTGTTATTGTAGGCATGGAATAAACCTGTGGGACTATCCGTCATTACTCCTACCTTGCCCATTTGATAAATATCCTGAGTGTTTGCTGTGGCAAAAGTATGAGTAGCAACATTATTCCAAGAACCCGAGTTTAGTGGCAATCCGGACACATATCCTAATACCCCGTTAGCATCCGCCACTACAGTTCGTGTTCCTGTAAAGGTCTGGTCCTGTGCAGCAGATGCCGAACCGTCAGGTGCTGTATAAATTGCATTCGTACTGCCATTCAATGGCAGGCTCTCGATCCGGATATTACCTGCAACTTGAAGATTTTCGGTAGGGGTAGCAGCGCCTACCCCTACATTGCCTTCTCCTGTGATACGCATCTTCTCTGTCCCTGAAGCCTCCCCCCCAGCACTGGTCACAAACGATATGGGGGACGAATTTGTTGTCATATGAGTCTGCAGTATTAAAGATGTAGCATCACCACTTGCAGTAATAACACCATCTCCTTCGGGAAAGGTCTGGATATCCATCCGGGATTGTTTTCCATTACTGTCCTTATCTGCTGAAAGCAGAGCCATTGAGGCATCTCCAGAAGGAGAAGAAGCTAATCCCATCTGATAAAAATATCCCTGGCTTGCCCATTGTGTCACCTGATCAGAACCCAGGAAATTGAGTAAATTCCCCCCAATGGTCAGTGTGCGGGCATTGGTAAGTGTACCGCTGGTATTATAAATATTGGTATCTGCTCCGGAGGTTTTCATCCAGACATTTCCATCAAAATAATACATTCCTTCGCCGGTTACATTAGCAACCTGCCCTGCCGGTATGCCGGCTGCTGATGTAGCATAAACAACCGCACCTTTCTGATCTGCAGTATAAATTTTTGCAGCCAGCTCATCTCCTGTAAGCCGGGGTGGAATAATACCATCCAGAGATAATGCATTTGAGGGTTTTCCTACAACATCCAGGGTCGCTTTAGGAGCAGCGGTATTAATCCCCACCTGTCCATAAACGACTGCACCTGTAAAGAGGACAGTGATTAAAATTACATTCTTTTTCATCTTAAGTTTATATTTAGTAATTAATATTCTACCAGATACTATATGGCAACAATATATTATTCGGATCTATACATTACTATACAAAATTAGTATGACCCGGCAGTTTCGGCAATGATTACTTATCATAATTTCAGAAATCATTCCATATATAAACAGCTGTTTTACAAATACATTTATTGATAATCACGCCGTTTAATATTTTTTTTGATATTTATAAAAACCGGAAATTATTCTGTCGAAATGTTTGCCGTCATTATATATGAATATTGTATTTTTGAGCTGGTTTTTGAACAAATGCCAAGGTGGGCATACAAAGATTTATTCTTTATATTTTTCTGTTGGTCTTTATGTTATTCCTAAGAAAAAACCAATAAAGAAAAGCTTGCCCGTACTACCATCATAAGCAAACAAACCTTATTGATATAAGGCTGCAGAAAAACGAAAAGGAATGATCGAAGAATTGATATAATTTCAATAAAAAAAACCTTAAGAATTAAAAAATGTAATCTTTTTAATGAAAAAATTATTTTACCTCTTTCTCACCTTTATTTTTTTTCATACTATCTCTATTGATGCTCAAAATTCGAAGCAATCTGGTCCAACACTCCAACCTGAAGAAAGTATTGATAAGAAACTAAAAGATATCGCAACGACTCCTGATATTGATCCAAAGCTGATGGAAACTCAATTACTTCAGCTAAAAGCGGAATCCGGAAAATTAAACTATGATTGGGGAGTTTTGCAAAGCGGTGATTATCTGATGGACCTGTATTTGAAACAAAGCAGAAACAAAGAAGCTCTTGAATTGGGAAATCAGCTGAAAAAAGTAGCAGCAAATAAAAAAGACACTTACGGTTTTATATCCAATATCTATCGCAGGAATGCACTTGCTCTCGGTTATCTTGGCCTTAGCGATGTTAGTCTGAAGGACTTTAAAACAGCGATCAGCTATGCTGAAACCATTGCTGACACAGACAAGAAACTATATCTGCTTGCCCTGTGCTATGAGAATATGACTATATATTATATTAATAAAAGATTTGAGAATAAAACATCCAAAGATTCTGTTGTGTACTATCTCAACAAAAGCCTTGAAACAGCAAAGCAGATCAGAGACAATAATAAAACAATACCTAAATATGACCAAATTTCTTTTATTGATATGCGTCTGGGTATATTTTATCTCGAGCAGGCTAACGTGAAAGGAAATATAGACTCTGCGGAAAAACATCTTCTTGAAGGATTAAAAATTCACGAAAATAAAGAGTATAATATCCCTCCTGACAATAAGATCATGATGCTGAACCAGGTAAGCTGGCTGTATATGGAGAAAAAGGAACATAAAAAGTCTATTGATTTTGCAAAGCGTGCCCTGGAATTAGAAAAACAGTTCAATGATCCTTATCACAGGGTAGAATCTTTCGAATTCCTGGCCAATTCTTATTTGGAAACCGGCGAAAAAGAAAAGTCAAAATTCTATATGGAAAAATATACTTTTCTTAAAGACAGCCTAAGCTATGCTGATAAGAGCAATGCAGACACAACAATGAAAGAAATGGTAGCGGAGGTAAGTGATAATCATAAGAAAAATACGGAGAAACAATTAATATTCATTTCAATATTTGTTCTGATAGCCGCAACCGGCATATGGATCCTCTGGAGGAGAAAAAACAGGGTCACTCACAGAAAGTATGAGCAAATGATAGAGAAGCTTAAAAATGAAGCTCTAAAAAATTCAGAAGAGACAGATAAAAATGAATTACCTGTATCCTATAACAGGAACAATATCGCTGATGAGACGGAAAGAAAATTGCTGAAAAAATTAGAAGCATTTGAAAATTCAGAAAAATTTCTCAGGAAAGATCTCACGATCAGTTTTCTTTCCAATCAGTGGAATACCAATCCAAAATATCTGTCAGAGATCATTAAAAATAACAAAGCTCAAAATTTCAGCAATTATATCAACACTTTAAGGATCGATTATATTGTTCATAAGTTGTATAATGATCCCAAATACAGGCAATACAAGATAAGCTACCTGGCTGAAGAATGCGGATATGCATCACGTCAGGTATTTGTATTTGCTTTCAAAAAAATAAATGGGGTAACACCGTCTTATTTCATTCAGAATTTGAAAAATGAATCTGTTTAATTCTGAGGTATTTTAATCCGCTACCTTATGATTATTTATTTTGAACCATTTATTTAGCATCCTGAATGCTATATTCATTTCAGGGTATGAAAAAATCTTTCATAAAGAGAGCCGCATCTGAGGTATAAGCAAATAAATTGAAGCCGCAAAACAGCCAAAAGAGGCACGGTATTTTAAGTTCTTAGAAGGATCTAAGATTCAAATAACTTTAAAATTGAGTCTTATAGGCGCTTTAATCAACCAAAGAGTTTACAGAGAGCAGGATATTTCTACCCCGCATCTGTAACTTTATGAAACAAGCATACGGAATCCTGAATCTTCAGTTCCTTAAAATTAGTTTTTGAAGCTCCTGATAAGGATTGATTTTTTACAAAGTGCTTTTACTTTAAAGCTTCTTTTCCAATTGTTCTATTCTTTGTATAAGTCGCTCAATTTGCACCTGTTGCTCCTGAACGGCTTTGGTTAGCACTGAAATAACGGGAATGGGATCTAAAGTCTGTGACTGCATTTCTCCCGTACCTGAAACAGCATCTTTTTCCCCGTTTACAGCATCTGTAATAACTGTTTTCAGCTCATGTGCTATGAAACCTTCATGTATTTTTCCATCCGATTTGAATATACTGCCCGGAATATCTTTGTATTCATAAGTAACCGCCCGCAGCTGCATGATTCGGTCTATTGCGTTTGCGGTAACGGGTTTTATATTTTTTTTCAGACGATAATCACTCGTATAAGAAAAATTACCTAAAAAACGTTCCATCAATATAAACACCTGCATGAACCCCATCCCAGGAAATGTTAAAACTATTTCCCGTAAAAAAACCATTGGTACCATGTCTTACACTCCAGCCCTCTGCTGCAGCCTGACCTCGTACACTAATATTGGCAGCCGCAGTGAATTTTTGGCTGGTGCCTACCCCTACTCTGCCATCTGAGTGAATATAAAGAGGTAAAGCGTTAATATCTGTGGATACATTATTTATAGTAACTGCCAATGCATTTAAGCCGCTGCTTAATGCCGTTTTTGCTATTCGGAAGCTGCTTCCTCCTCCTTCATACCCTCCGTTAAAATCGATATACCCTCCCACATGTCCTGCAAAAGGTGTAACCCTGTTCAATTGTATATGCCCCTGGCCTAATCTTGCCCAGGATCCATCCTGGGGATTTGTAAGGTATATCCCACCCACAGGTCCGAATCCACCAGGCGTGCCATAAAGATGAAGTAAATCCTGAGGGTTTATCTCATTAATACCTACATTGTCATTTTCGCTTATGGAGAATTGTCTCCCGTCCGCAGCACCCGTGGATTTATTGGAGTAAAAAATTCGGAATGTGGGAGAAATACCCGGCCAGCTAAACTGATCTATACTCCAGTTTTTTGTAGAACCAACAGGGGAGCCCATTATATCTATTTGCCCTCCTTCTCTCTCCGTATTCTGCGGATTTAATTTCATATAACCCGGAAAACTGCCGTTTGCAGCTCCTACCGTAAGGGAAGCGTCAGGATTAGGTATTCCTACTCCTACATTTCCATTGTCTAAAACAGTTACCATTTCTCTGGATGGAGAGGAACCATTATTAATTTTTAAAGCTTTGGTTGAGCCATCCACTCCTTTTGAAAAGATATCCAGGGTAGCTTGAGGATTTGAATTCTGAATGCCAACTTGAGAAAATGCGTGACAGCTTAGAAAAATTGACATTGTCAATAAAGTATTTTTCATCATGAGTTAATAAATTTAAATGGCAAACTACAGGTAATTCATGACCAGGAACCAAGCAAAACACTCCCGGAATTATTAATTTCAGGAATATTATGTGCTATTTTAATAGTCGGAGAAATATCAAATATCCTGTTTAAAAATGCAGGCGCATTTCAATTGATTTTTAGTAAAGAAGATCTCTTCGTGTTTTATTGGATTCAATGTAAAAGATTGAATGTTATTCATAATTCTTTTTAGTTGTTTTTATTACATTTAAATAACCGATGATGAAAAACCTAAAGGCCAGGAACTTAAAAATCGCAAAAATATTCCTGCCATAACTTTACCCGCTTTGACAGAGAAACTCTGCAGAATGAAGATGAAATAAATGATAAAAAATGGATGTGCCATGCCGTTTTGGCTACCCGTTTTATGTGAATTACAGTATCAATGATCAGTAGACGATATGCCTGATGTGAATTGTTCTATAGGTCCGGATGCAGATCCTTTAATCTTGTATCCGTTAATTTTCGGGCATAAAAAAAGCCCTCTTAAAAGAGAGCTAATGTGCTGATTGTCAGCCAGTACCACAGGAGGGACTTGAACCCGCACGCCAAAAGAGGCACAGGATTTTAAGCCCTATTAGAATTGGTTCTAAAAAGTGTAAAATGGCTTATTTTAGGGCGTTTATGGCGATTTTTATTTTCATTATAAACTAAGATAAGCCGTAAGAAATCGCCATTTGTTGTACCCATGTTGTACCCAAGCTTTTTGAACTAGCTAAAATATGGGCGGCTTCTGTCCCAAATTTTGCCCTATTTTTTTATTCGTTTTGACAGATTTATTTATCTTTTCTCCTAATTCTTTTCTTGATTTTTCTTCAGGATTAACTTGCGTGTGTCACATTTCCTGTGTAATTTGGCTTTATAATAAAGCTGTGGCCGCCTGCGTATTTGCTCATAATACCAGCCACCTTCTTTATTCATTTTTAAAGTTTTTTATTCTGAATCTGATTAATCATTCCTGATGATTAATGACTTCGAATTGATTATGTATAACCTAAATAATTTCTATTTATGTCTACCATCAGCGCCATACTCCGAAAGAAAGCGAACAGGCAGGGACAATATCCCGTTTATCTTCGCATCACCAAAAACAGAAAATCTACTTTTATCAATCTTGAACATTATATTGATAAAAAGGATTGGGACGAAAAAACCAAACGGGTCAAAAAAAGTCATCCAAATTCTGTCCGCCTCAATAATCTCATCTCCAAAAGAATCACAGAAGCAGGTAAAGAGGTCATTGATTTGGAAGCCAATGCTGGAGAAAATGAGAGAAGCAATGCTTCTGATGTGAAAGCGATTCGGAAGAAAATTATCAATGCGGATCACGATTTCTTTTTAATTGCTGAGGATTATCTTGCTAATCTCAAAAAGCTGGAAAAGTACACTCAGCTTTCTGCTGAAAAACCAAGGGTGGGTTGTTTTAAAGATTTTCTCAACACCGATAAATTTGCTGTTGAAAACATAACAGTTCAGCTTCTTAAATCTTTTCAGGCTTATCTTCAGGTGGAAAAGAAAATCTCACAAAGAACCATTGTTAACCACTTAGTTGTTATCCGAACTATTTATAATAAAGCGATTAAGGAAGGATTGGTAAACGGAAAAAATTACCCTTTCGGGAAAGATAAAATTCAGATTAAGTTTCCATAAACTCAAAAAATAGGTCTTTCGGAGGAAGAAGTTGTTCGTATTGAAAATTTGGATTTGGAATTTGGTTCTAAGGAATGGCATTCACGGAATGTTTGGCTGTTCAGCTTTTATTTTGCGGGAATCAGGGTCGCGGATGTTTTGAAAACAAAATGGAGTGATATTAAGGATGGTAGACTCCACTACCGAATGAATAAAAATCAGAAGCTGGTTTCTCTGAAAATTCCCGAAAAGGTTTTGGGGATTATTGAATTTTACAGGAAAGATAAAATTCTGAATAACGGTTTTGTTTTTCCTGAACTGGCTTTGGTGGATGAGAAGGATAAAAAGGCGGTATTGGACGCTACTCGTTGTGCGAATAAGAATCTGAATAAGTATTTGGGTAGGATTGCCGAAAAAGCAGAAATTGAAAAACCTTTGACAATGCACATCTCAAGGCATACTTTTGGAAATATTTCCGGTGATAAGATTTCTATTCAGATGCTTCAGAAGCTTTACCGCCACTCCTCTATTACAACTACAGTTAACTATCAATCCAACTTTATGCACAAAGATGTGGATGATGCGTTGGAGAATGTGATTGGGTTTTGATTTTGTATTTTTGCCTGATTTTCAGTTATGGCAAAATACAATTCCTATCATTCTCAAGTCAAGATTTGTTATTCATTAGGACTGGAAGAGCAACTGCTTCCCCAAACATTTACCAAAGATATTCCACGATCTACTTATTTTCAGTGGAGACAAACACCTTCGGGCAAATATCTTGGAAGTGAATTTGCTCATAAGATTGATGGCGATTTGGAAAATATCAAACTTATTCTCGATGAAAAACTTCGGTTACTCACTTCTGCATATTTTTCGTTTTGCAGACTGTATATTGTTCTTATGGATTTCATTGGCAAAAAGAAAATGAAAGTTTTTATCAAGCAAAATCGTGACTTGGTCGTTCATTTTATGGAGAAACTTCCTGATTTTGTAGACAAATCTCTATTCTATAAATTCTTTTTCCTCAATGCTATTTCTTATGGACAAATGAAAGCCTTTTATCAAGCGCGGTTGCAAGAATTCTCCGATTGGGATTTGTTTTCGGCGAAAGCCAAATCAGGTTTCTTACAAAGAATTGTTGGAACTTAAAAGAATGTTACTCAAGAAAAGATATCGTTCATGGTCAAGTTCTGCAGTTTGGGCGAAAGCCGTGAGGTTGGGTAAAGTGTCGATGTCGAGAACTACATGGTCATTATGCCAGAATGCTCAATCTGAATGTTACACGAAAAATTTACAAAGCAAAAAGAAAAGAGGTTTCCGTAAGAGCAGACCGTCCCAATGAAATCTGGCATATGGATGTTTCGCAATATATCACGGCTGATAATGTAAACTTCTATATTTATACGGTGGTGGATAATTTTTCCAGAAAGATTCTTG
Organism: Chryseobacterium defluvii; assembly: GCF_014204415.1. Taxonomy (GTDB): domain Bacteria; phylum Bacteroidota; class Bacteroidia; order Flavobacteriales; family Weeksellaceae; genus Chryseobacterium; species Chryseobacterium defluvii_A. The sequence continues at coordinate 346,835 of NZ_JACHLE010000003.1, forward strand.
CCTATGATTATTCTAAGAAATTATCCGCAGCTATCAGGGTACAAAGCTTGAGAAGGGCTGTGGAGGAACAGCTTGGGGAGAGCTTGAATGAAAATAACGATCAGGAAAAAATGAATGAAGAAACTCCATCACTGGATTTAATTGTGGATGGTGGTTCTGAAAATAATAATAAGACTGTTCATGATTTTATTAAAAATGCTCATATCGATATTGATAAGAAAATAGCCCTGAAAGATGTTACTTATTCTAATAATATGGTGGAAAATCCATATAAAACAATGAAGAGCAAATATTTTCGGGGTAAAGAAATTTTTGAGAATACTTTTCCGGAGGAACTTCATAATTTTGTGCTGGATTTTAATTTTGAACGACCTCATTATGCCCACAAACTTTATACTCCTGATGAAGTTCATCTCAATCCTGAAATCAAAGGAACAAGACCCGGATCTTGCTGAAGCCAGAGAAAAAAGACTCGAAGCTAACAGGAATTACTGATGTAAAGCTTTTAAGACGATAGCGTAATTGATAATTAATAAATTGTATTTGTCGAATAATTTATGGATGTTTTCGACTTTTATATTTATTCTTTATTTTTTCGCATAATAAAACCGTCTCCTTAGATTCCACCGACTGAAAGAAGATGATCTTAAATTTCTTTTCTTATTCTACCTATTTTTCTTCATTTTGTAAAAATATCATTTCACAAATATTTTGTTCGAATATCCGAACACGTTGATTTAAAAACACTTATGTTTTCATGCCAAAGGATAAAATTTACTTTATTTGAAAATAAAAATCCTGTCCATTATATCTGTTGCAAAGGTTAACAAAAAACCACACTCAAAAAGCATGGTTTAATTTTTTATCCCTTTTGACAAATTTTCGAACCAAAATCAGGGAGGATTAATATTCGGTGAGGATTGGGGGCATCTAATATCTTTTCATTGATATCGTGCCATAAAAACTCTAAATTTATTCCTTCAAATTCCATAATTTTTATTTTTTTATATTATTAATCTACATAATGTACATAGTCTACCAAATTTTTAATGTCATCTAAACGATTCTAAATTCGCCAGATAAAAATAACAATACCCCCCCCCGAAGGTGGTTAAAAACTAATATTTATACTTATAAATCTGATCATTGATTTTTAGCTTAAAACTTTTTGGAGTAAGCTCTATACTATCAATTGGACTATCGTTTACCTTAAAGATGGTTTTGCTTCCCTGTAAAGATTTTGTAAATACTTTTCCTTTCAGCGTCTTCTCTACCATGCCTGTAAAATTATGAGACCCAGTAAACTCAAAAAGTATCTCAGTGTATATTTCCAAGCCATTTTGATCTTTTTTGGTTCTTATGAATTTTTCTATATCAGTTCTTGCAAGATGATCTCTAAGCTGAATTACCTGATTGTCCTTGTATATTGCTTTACCCGCCGATTCTATATCTTTGGAAAGCGTAAACATAACTCTTGGTGAATCATTTTTATAGGCTATAATTAATAATTGCAATACCTTTTCTAGTGGTCCAGAATCGTTGAATTTCCCATATTTAACCATATCACTTCTCCATTTTTCATCAAACGGATTAGGGGCATCTAATATCTTTTCATTGATATCGTGCCATAAAAAACCTAAGTTTATTCCTTCAAATTCCATAATTCTTATTTTTTTATGTTATTAATCTGCATAATGTACATAGTCTACCAAATTTTTAATATCATCCCAAACGATTCTAAAGACATAAGCGTCTATAAAATCTGTTGCATTTGGAAAAGATGCTTTTGCAAAATCTTCTTCATTTTTAATTTTTTCGATTAATTCTTTACTCAATTTGTCTGAGATAGCTTTGTTTTTCATGCTATATACTGTTCCTTCAGGCGTTACGGCACGTATTTCATTAAGCCATGTTCCAATAAACATTTTTATATCTGCCAAACTTAGACCTGATCGGTCTTGATAAAGATACTTATTAAAAAACCACCCGAAGGTGGTTAATAATTAATACTTATACTTGTAAATCTGATCATTGATTTTTAGCTTAAAACTTTTGGGAGTAAGCTCTATACTGTCAATTGGGCTGTCGTTTACTTTAAATATGGTTTTGCTTCCCTCTAAAGATTTTGTAAATACTTTACCCTTCAGCGTCTTCTCTACCATATTGGTGAAATTATGAGTACCCGTAAATTCAAAAAATCTCTCTACATATATTTCTAAACCATTTTGATCTTTTTTAGTTTCTGTAATTTTTTCTATATCTGTTCTTATGAGATGTTCTTTCAACTGGACGGTTTTATTGTCTTTATAAATGGCATCTCCATTTTTACCAATATAGAAGAAATCTCTTGGTGAATCATCTTTATAAGCAATAATCAATAATTGCAATACTTTTTCTATAGGGCCTGTTTTATTAAAATGTCTGTATTTAATCTTATCATCTCTCCATTTTTCGTCAAACGGATTGGGGGCATCCAATATTTTATCATTGATATCGTGCCATAAAAAGCCTAAATTTATTCCTTCAAATTCCATAATTCTTATTTTTTTATGTTATTAATCTGCATAATGTACATAGTCTACCAAGTCTTTAATATCATCCCAGATAATTCTGAATACATAAGCATCTATATATTGTGAGGCATTAGGAAAAGTGGCTTCTGCAAATTTTTCTTGATCTTCTATTTTTTCCAATAAATCGGAAACTTTTTTTTCTGAAATTCCCTTGTTTTTCATGCTATATACAGTTCCTTCAGGCGTTACAGCACGTATTTCATTAAGCCGTGTTCCAATAAACATTTTTATATCTGCCAAACTTAGACCTGATCCGCTTGGGTGATTATGGGTGATAGTAGAACTTACAAATTTTTCATCAGAGATATGTCTCCAGCTGATCTGGCTTTTCGCTTTTTGTGTTACATCCTTTATTTCTATTTTTTTAGCATTGTTTACCAGCATTCCGGTTTCATAATCATATCTCTGAATTTTTGATTCATAATTTTTGATTTTTGATGAAACATTATCCAAGCTTTTAGAGGCTTTCTTTGCAAATCTTGCACTGTAATCTCCTGCTTCTTCTGCCACTTTTCGCAGCTCTTCTAACAGCTCATCAATCTGCTTGGCTTCATCCGCATTTTTAGCGGTCTTTCTTAAGTCATCTTCATGTTCCAGAATTTCTTTGGCACTTTTCCTTAATCCATTATGGACAGCGACAGTAAGTTCACCAGATAAAGATAGTAATTCCAGCCAAAACAGGTATTCGGATATTGATTTACCCCATTCTGTATCCCTTACACCCGTAAGCTTGAGCAATGCATTGACTGTGCCGCTGGTAATTTCTACCACAGCAGCAGTTGCCACTACGGCTTTTCTGGCCGCTACTACAGTCCTTCCGGCTTCACTTACAAAACGGAGCTTGCCAGCTTTGGCTGCAAATTTCGCCAGATACCTGAACTTTGCGATATTTCCTACTCCTGAAAGGGTAGTTACTACATCCAGTGCATATTCACCTGCTGTAATCACATTGCTCCAGAATTGCTTATCACGGTTGGCTTTCAGCATAAAGGCGGGGACAATAGAGTCCAGCTTCATGCTTGTTTCCTGATTTTGAATGTCCTTCAGGTAAACAGGATGGAAAGGATGATACCAAAACAGATTGACTATTTCTTCATCAACCTGGTAGACCGTCCCGGTTTTAGCTTCTACTTTGTCGACTTTCTGAGTTTTACCCGTTTCATACTCTGTTTTCAGCAGCCTCCCTTTTTGGGAATGGGTTTCAAAAGACATACTTACATTACTGAAGTAAAAACCTAAAGTTTTTCCGGATTTATAAGGCAGGAATAAAGGTCCGTCTGTTGTTGCAAATTCGGGATTTTTTTCTGTATCTGGGTAAATAAATCTTGATTTTTTCCATGCCTGGGCGATCAATTTTGCAAACTCTAAGAAGTTATCACCATTGATCCTGTCATAGATATATTCAAACTTGGTGATATTTTGATCACCATCTTTTATTCTTTCCAGAAGCCAGTTCATGAGCTTTACTTCCAGTCCTTCTTTTTGAAGAATAACCCTGATGAGCTTCACAAAAATGTTTTCTTCCGCCAGATCTGTTTTGTTGGTCAGGCTGTCCCTGCTTATTGCCATTTCCAGCAGCATCCAAAAGAAATCATCGCTAAACATTACCGCGACGGACTCCGGTAGATAAAATAAGGTTTTCATCGCATCATAATAGGCAAACGTACTCTTGTTTTTAAGATTGTCTTCTATGGTATGAATGATCTGCTTCATGAACTGATCCCGGAAATAATCTCTGAGGACATTTTCATTTTCTCCTTTTTCTAAAGAAAACCCTTCTTTAAACAGTGTTTGGTCTAAAAAGGTAAGCAGACCTCCTATACCCTTAAACTTCAGCACAAGTGCACACTGATCATCCGGCAGGAAAAACTTGGGACGATAGTCTTTTTCATAATACAGGTATTTAAGAATAAAATTCCCTAAACCATACTCCACCTGCATAAAAGGAATCAGGTTGATCTTTCCTTCCTTTTCCGATTTCAAAACCTGTACTTTCTTTTCAGGATTATTCCATAGGTAGGATTCATCTTCAAACAATACTTTCACAATTTTTCCGAAAGTGGTCACATGATCTTCATAATCATAGGTATAGGTATCACTTCCTATATCTATCAGATATTTTCCCTTAGGATCATAATATATCTGATCCGGGAAAATAAATACTTCCTTTAGTGTTTCGGCAACAATTACTACTATATTCTTCTCCGTATCATAGATATAGGAATACTTTGCAAACTCTATTGGGAGCTCAATAAGCCATTCTTCATTTAAAATTACGATACTTTCATCCAGCAGATTTTGATACTTGCCATAAGCTGTTTTCACAAAATACTTTCTTTCGGTACCTGTTTTCAGTAAGTAGATGCTTTCAGCATTGTGATATTCCAGTATACCAATAATTCGTTTATACTTAGTGAAATCTGTTTCAAAGCTATTTTTATTTACATGATAGCTTTCATTGTCTTCCAAGGAATTGAAAAGAACGTCTGTTGGTGATAGCGCATTTTTTTCAGCTTCTTCAGACCTTCGATGCAGCCTGAGAAATTCTACTATATTTTCAAAATCACTCATTTTCTTCATTTTTAGTCATTAAACATTCTAGTTCATTGATAGGATAGAGTTCTTTGGTCTTAATATGCCTATAAAGTTCTTTGGTTCGTGCTTCATCCAATACCAAAAGATCCAGGTGGTAATTATCATCTACCAAAATTCCTGCATTTTTTAATTTGCATTTCGCCTGCACCAATACATCCCAATCTTTTCCTTCCAGCTCCTTCCAGTATTCCAAAGGAAGCCTTCCTCTGCTCCCGAAGAGAATAATCTTTTCTACTGCAGTAATCTCACTAATCTTATCTTTCAGACGCGTGAGGATATAAGGCAGCACTTGATCGTGCTGCCAGATAGCCTCGGTTTTTACCCGACTCATGGTTACTTAATTAAGAATTATACCAAGAATTTGCTTAATAGAGCTTTGTCTGTAAAATCAGATAAAGTCAGCTTTTGTCCATCCTTATCTAAAATTCTTTCTCCGTAAGTGTCAAATTCAGGAGAATAGATTTTCAGATATCCGTTCTCTGTGTCAACTGTAAATCTCAGTACATCAAGAGGCTCTCCGAAAAAGCCTTTTTTGAAAACAAAGCTTTGAATTTTACTCACATTGATCTTGAAAGTAATTCCGTTTTCCCCAGTAGGATAGGCCTCTACACCCTCTATCTGAGAAACTTCATCAGCCAAAGCCTTATACATCTTTATAATAGGATCAGTTTTTAGCCAGATTGCGTCTCTTTCTACAGTAATAGTATTACCCAAACATTCATATATCTTAGGGAAAAAGTCTGCGTTGTCTGCATTTTCTATAGTTTTAAAACCTGCTAACTGATCCATTTCATTAAAACTGATTTTAATCCATTTGTCTCCGGATTTCCCGATTTGGTTTTCGTTCAGTTCGAAGTTGCTTCCACACATTTCTCCCAGGTTATCATCGAATTTCACTCCCGGTTCACAGTTACAAGGCAATGCTTTTTCTACTTTTAATCCAATTGAGTCTGCCTGAAGAATGGTAAGCGAAGTAGGGATTTTTTCTCTCCAAGGTTCTCCTTCTTTGGTAGCTTTCGGTGAGCGCATTTCATCCACAATAGATAAGAATAACGGATCGTCAATTACCGGAACTTCTCCACCGTTCCAAATTTGTCCTGTGGATAGGAAATGTCTTACCGCTTCTTCAAACCCCGGTCTTACAGTAACAATGACTCTTGCCATACCGGACTGCATAAACGCTCTGAATGTAGGATCATTGTCATCAAACTGATACAGGTCTGCCCAATATTTTCTTTCTCCCCAATAATATGGATAGAAATAGTAACTCATGATTTCCCATTCAAAAGCCTGTTCCATGAATTTTACGAATGCGGCATACTGGTCCAGCTTTCCGTCTACTTTAATATCAGTATTAAGGAAAGTTTCTTCCTGAGAGCCATCATGGGTATAATATCGGTCTTTTCCAAAAGTAAGATCTACACCAGGATTTTGTTCCAGCATATAAGAAATACAGTTCCTTCTTAAGATTGTGTTTTCAATCTTTCTATAGAAGCCCGGATTTGAGCCTTTGATTTGCACTCCCATTGTTTTTACATCTGCTAAAGCCTGTTCATACTTAGATAATTCCGCTTGATATGCTTCAATGATTTTATTGAAGGCTTTTTGTAACCAGGCATTTTTAAATTCTGTGGTTGGAGTACATTCAGCACTTACTGTTAGCGCAAATGTTCCACAGTCAAATGCTTTATAGGAAACCGCCATATTATCTCTGATTCCTCCCAATCCGTTAAAAGCAATATCCTGCTGATTAAAGTGTCTTTCCCATTGTCTGTTATAGTATTTATTCCCTATACAAACAGAAACACCTGATCCTTCCATTCCATCAGGATGGAAATCGAATGCCACACTTGCTTTTGCTGTGTGAACTTCATATCCTTCAGGAATAACTATATTATCACTTCCTGTTGTAAAATATCCGGGGCTTGTAAAGTTTCCATGAAATCCTTTAGAGACGTTAAACCTTGCAGATGGTTTCTCATCTATTTCAACATTATAACGTCCTAACCAATACTTTAGAATAGTTTCTCCTGAAGCTCCGTCCAAAGACACGAAGTTTTCCAGTTTATGTATGGTTGACTCTCTTGGATCTACCGGCTTTATCAATTGGTTTTCCGTATTCTTGGAAATTTTCATTCCTAAACTATGAAGCTTGGCAGGCTCTGGAACCATAAATTCGAACATCATACGTTTTCCATAATTGTAGATCTGGTTTTTCACTACTTTATCTACCCAACGGTAAACCCCCACGACATGACTGCTTCCTTTGGTATTGTCAAATCCGTGCTTGTTATTCTCTTCATATTCCTCCAGTATTTTGTCGATACGCTCTTCTTTTACTTTAGTAACAATCCTGTCCAAAGCTCTTGCGGTAATATCTTTGGCTTCCGTAACGGCCTGTCTGTTACTTTCTTCTTTAGAGTTGTGCGTAGCATAATTGGCACTTACATTTAAGCCATACTCTGCTGGTGATGTTCCCCATTTCGCATAGAATCCTGCCTGAACTCCGAAATCTCTGGATTCCTGTAGAATTTTAGCTACTTCACTCTGCATTTCATGTCTTTCAGTAGAAGTTGTATCAGTAAGTTTTTCTTTTTCAGATTCTGAAGACTTTGTAGTTTGAGATTCGTTACGTTTTAATCTTCTTGTAGCTCTTTCCTTATACTCCCTAGCCATAATGTTTTCGATGTGGGCAACGTCTCCTTCCACATAGCAGTAGGTAGATTGTTCTACTTTTTTGTAATCCGTGATTCCAATGTTTTTCATTCCAAATCCTGAAGGAATGAATGCTCCTGTAGGAGTAACTGTCGGATTTTCCGGATTACCGGGATTTTCCGGATCTACAGGCTTTTGTACAGGGGTAAATGCTGCGCTTCCCTTGAAAACTCCCTGTTTAAGTACTCTGTCAATATCAGAATTATCCCTGATCAAAGTAACATCCATCTTATAAGTTTTCCCATCATCTAAAACAACATCTCCCTGTAAAATGAAACCACCGGTATTGGAAGTTTGGGAAGCAGGAATTCCCGTTCCGTTATAAAAAAGAAAATTGACACCGCTTACAGCTTGAAACACATTAGTAGAAGCAATTTCAACACCGTTGATGGTTACTTTGTAAGATCCGGAAACAATATTGTGGGTATAATTCTCTATCGTGAGCATGATAAACCAGTCTGAAGTACCCCTGCTGTAGGTTTTTACACTAAATGGTATCCATCCATTGCTATTAAGGGTATTAGCTACCGGAATAACCACACCTCCTACTGTTGTGGAGACCTGTTGGTTGAGTGACGTATTATTTAAAACGGTCTGCTGTAATACCAGACTGTTTTGCTCAATACTTTGGGAAAGGTCTGCAAAAGAAGAAATATCTGATAAGGCAGATCCCGGTTCCGAAGTTCCTAAAATCCTGCTCAATGCAGAAATATTTTCTTCGTTTAAGCTTCTTAATAGTTCTTCCGGTTGGATCTCAGGTTTAAACTCAAATTCAAATTCCGGAAGTTCCGGAGCAGGAATGTAAGGAAGTTTTGTCAATTCTTCTTTATTTCCTGCCTCAATAATCAGCTTTTTTTGATATTCTATCTCTGCCAAACGAGTCTGATATTCCTTTCGTGCAGGTTTTACTTCTCTTTCGTAGTCTTTTAAAGCTTCTTTCTGTGCCTGCTGTGATTCTTTTCTGTAGCTTTTTTCCAGTTTTTCTAAAGCAGCAGATAAGTTTTGGTTCTCCTGAAGCTGAATGGTAGCTTCAGCGAACTTCATGCTTTTATCGTTATACAATACTTTAGGAGTGCTTTGAGCCGTTTTGGACGCAGTTCCGGATGCCGCTGAAGATTCATTCACAGCCTTGAAAAGTTCTTTTGGAAGAACTACTTTAGCTTTTATGACATCATTGTACACTTCTTCATCACCATCCGTATAAACCGTAAGAATATGATTCAAGTGTAAAAACTGCATCAGCGTTTCTTTTGCATAGAAATCTTTTTGAGTAACTACCTGATAGATCAAATTGTCCCAAAGGGTTGAGTCTATTAAAAGCATTGCTTTTTTAGTAGCAGCCAAATAGTCTTCGTATTCTTTGATCTTAGCATCAAATTCTTCTTTGGTCGCCGTAGCTTTGTTTCTTGCTACCCAAACTGCGAGGTCATAAAATTTGGAATCTTTTTCTTTTAATGTTGTTTCCGTTTCTACTGTTAGTGGAAGGGCAGAAGGGTTCTCGCAAAGCTTTTGTAAAGTAGTGGATGAATTGAGCTGGGCATCAAAAACGCCTCTAAGGGTTTCATAATCTCTGAAGATAAACCTTCTTTCCTTGTTTTTTGGATCAGAAAGCTCGGCGTTTCGTGATGTTGCAAACCTGAACAGCGTCTGTGAGGCGTTATTATTGGTATTTAAGTTATTTGTTGACATTTTTGTATTTTTGTTTAGTTATTGATTTGTATTACCAATGGTTTTTGCAAGATCCGCATTGGTTGTACATTCATTATAATATTTTTTAATCTGTTGAACTTGGAAGGGTTCTTTTTAATAGAATTATCTTCCGGCTTTAGCTTTATTTTTTAAGGTGGTGTCCGCTAAATGGATATCCACCTTTTGTTTTTGTTGTATTCTTCATTATTAGACTGCGAATTTTGGATTTTAGATTATAAATTATTCTCTTTTTTAGATTATTTTTTTTCTATCTGTAAATTTCTATATTGCTATATTATAACATTGCCATACTGCTATATTGTTACATTGCCATATTTTATTATTCTTAAGGCAAATCTAGTTCGGCGAAGCGACAAAACTTGACGTATTAAAACAAGATACAGAAATTTTAAGACTATTTTTTTAAGCTACTGGTAACCAGAAATAAAAATTTCACCTCCTTAATTTCTCAATTCTTGACTATTAATTTTTACATTTATTATTAAACTTTGACCCTCTTTCATTTCTCACCTTGCTATTTCTGATGATTGATCTATAGTTTTTTATTGTCATTTCCATATTCTTTTCTTTCTATATTTTATTATAAATAAGTTTTCTAACCAGCTGGTCCAGCATCTCTTTATTTTCATCCACATAAGAAAGTCCTGCCTGTATCAACTTTTCTATGTTCCGTTCTGAAGCATCATCCATTTCAGAGGAGGCTTTTCTAAGGGAAGGGTTAATACGATAGTAATTCTTTTGATTTCTTATTCCAAGTGTCTTAAAGATCTGACAGAACTGATAATCTACTGTTTCTGCGTTGGCAGACATCAGGATATCAATCACAGGGGAAATCCAGCTATTTTTCCTGCATTTTCAAGGCTTTTAAATGAATAGGGTTTTGCTTCTGCTCCTGTTCCTATAGAAACAATGATCATATCATTCACCACGGGATGATTAGGCTTCTGATGGTTCTTGAAAATCTCTGCGAAAGGCATTTTCCTTGCCTCTGCATAAGCACATAATGCAGGATTATTGGCAAACATTCCTCCATCGATCAGGCTAAAGGTCTGACCATACATTGATTGTATCTGTACCGGTGAAAAATAGGTAGGTGCTGCTGAAGTGGCTCTGCAAACGTCTTTTACCAAAAAGTTATCGGTACTTTGTCTGGAGGCTTCCACAGAATTAAACAGCTTAGCTCTTCTGTTTTCTATATCATAGCTGGTAATAAGACATGGTTTAATGAGTTCTCTGAGTTCAATAGTTCCAAAGAAATCGACAAGGTTCTTTTCCAAAGCTTCCTGAGAGATTTTTTCGCTGAAGAGTCCAAAAGGATTGATGAGTTTTTGCCAAAAGGAAACCTGAAAAATATCTTCTCCTTTTTTGGAATACAGTTCCAATCCTCTTGTAACAGAGTGTTTGGCTTTACTGTTTTCTCCAGGACATAATAGGATAGAGGTAATAAGACCTCCTGTACTGCTTCCTGCTACCATATCAAAATAATCTCCAAGTTTAGCATGGGGATGATCCAATTCCTGAAGCCTCTCTTCAATATATTTCAGGATAATACACGTGATGATACCGCGTATCCCTCCTCCGTCCAGAGACAAAATGCATATTTTTTTCATCGTTTAGTGCTATAAAAATTCTGTGTTTTTAATTTTGATTCAGAGACAACAATCCCTGAGAGCTTATATCTATATAAATTCTTTTAATTCTGTTTTTGAATGTTTATGTATAAGATAAAGAAGGTTACAGGATACTATATCCGGATTTATCTTTAGGAAGATTGATGAGATTTCTCCATGAGGTTTTGACCTGTTTGCTTTTTATAATGATAAAGCGCCGTTCAAAGTGAGGGAGGTCTTTAAAGGTTTTCCAGTTTCCGCCCCAGTCCCAGCCATTTTTGGCAAAGATCTTTACACATTCGTAACAGTCAGCAATCCTGTCATTATCCCAGTCTTTTGTGGTGTCCCAACTGATATCTTTCCCATCGATAAGCATACAGATGTCTACGGCTAAGCCATAATTATGGATACTTTGTCCGGCTTTGGCATTGGTCACTTTTTTTCCGGGTTTGGTTCTTCCCTGAGCATAAAGATCCTCCTGCTGTTGAAAGGTTCTTAATCCTTGGGTAATTCGTACCTGTGATCTGCCGGTTAAAGATTGATTGCATTGGGTGATGATAGTAGAAACTTCTTCCCGTACCAGCGGATGAAGCTTTTTTATTCTTTGTGATGTGATGGTGTCCATTAAGTGTCTTAGTTTTTTTAGTATAACTGTTATGATGATACTTTTATTACTTTTAAAATTACATTTAATAGTATTTTAACATTTTTTCAATATTTCCAAAATTTGTTTGACATATACCCTGATTATTAAGTCATATCATATCATAAAACCAATAGACAGGTTGTTTCAAAAGATATACCATAATATAAAAATTGTGTTAATCATTGTTTTGATTCAGGCAAGTATTTAATTATCAGGTGATAAAAATTACACCTACTATCTATGACAAAAAAGGAAGAGGAAACGCAAAATATGACACAAAAAACTTTATATAATTAAATTCACACTTAATGTCACCTATTCTATCTATACATACTGTCAGAACTTGTCAAGAAATTTTGCCATAACATAATTTTCTCAAGCTCTCACCTGTTTATAGTTAGTATATTAATATTTATTTTCTTTATGGTTTGCAAAGCTAATGCTCGCTTGCGACAAAACTTGACACATAAAAAATTATATTTTATATTACTTTTCATTTTCTATTATACTCTAATAGTTAAAGATGCAATTTTATGAGAAAGGTTGGAAAGAAAATTGATAGAAAACTCTTCAACAATAATAAAAAAAGACCAGATATTGTCGTAATGGGTAACTCTACTTTTTCAATTAATTGTATTAATGATATTGATACAGGTATCTCGAACATTAAAAAAATTCTAATTATAGAATTGAAGAGAGGTGGTTTCAAACTTGGTAGAGAAGAAAGAAATCAAGCAGTCGGATATGTTGAAGATTTTATGAATTGTGGAACCATCATCGGAAATCCATACATTAATGCTTTCTTATTAGGAGAATCATTCTCCGAAAAAATTCAACCAATTCAAGCGGTATCAAACGAAAACAAAGTAGAGATGGGAAAAGTACAAATTTGTTTGTTCTCCCAAATAGTAGATTCATCAGAAAAAAGATTATTTAATCTGAGGAATAAACTTTCTGAAAGATATTCTGAGTTCACGGAACAAGATATTCTTACTACCCAGAAGAAAATTGTGATATAAAAAATAAAAGTTATAATATATTTTGAATTAGTATGGAGGAATTATCTCAGAAACAACTAAAAACCCGCTGGGCTGATATTAAAAAGCAAATTAAAGAACGCCAACTGCTTGCGTATCGAGTTGGTATTCCATTGGATAAATGGGATGAGTATATTCATTCTACTCCTCCGGAAAGTGAAATTAATCGCATATATTTTGCAATTCAGGAAGACCGGAAAAGTAAGGCTTTAAGAATTAAAGAAGAATTATCTAAAATTGTTGGCTACAGAGAAGCGAAAGAATACAGCAAAAAAAGTGGAGTTTCTGACACCGTGATTAGGGAAGTCATTGAAGGCAAAAAAGAAATGGCAGGATATGATATTATAAATAGACTAGAACTATTTCTATCTGTCATAGTGTCTGGATTTGAACTGTCCATAGAAAATCCTTTAAATGTTAAAAGTTATACCTATGAGCAAATTGGAGAAATAACTTCCGATATTGATAAAATTGCTGAAAGTTTAAAATATTATTGTTACAAATTAACTGAACTTTCTAGAAAAATGGAAAAGGATAAAGACTGGAATGGTAATGAGATTGAACCCACTTATTCTTTGGAAAGAAGTATAGAACGCCTTTCTGAATTAAAAACACATATTGATTTGTTCTGGAGGTTTATATAGATAGAGTTAGTATTTGATCAGATCAATATAAAATCATTAATTAATTATTTCTACGAAATATGTCAGCTCATCTTTTGCCAGCTACATAATCGGCGAAACCAAATGTAAAAAAAGCCGTAATGAAACCGAATTTTAGATTTAAATATAGCAAATAACCCGTTTAAACCATCTCTAAACGGGTTTTAATATCACTCATAATTTCTATACATCATTATATGTGCTATAACAATAGATTCGCTACAAGTTAAGAGAGGGTTTTCTTAGCCATAGAAGATACCGGAAATAAAAAGAGGAGACCTTTTCGGTCTCCATTTCCGTATATCTAAAAGCCTATTGCTGGCAGGTTGCTCCCCAGCAGAGCCTACTTCCTCTTTGGCTTTGAGACTAAATTAGTATTTTTTTGCCTTATGTAATTTAAATACGTATAATTTCTGGGCAATATTTCTTCATCTGATCCCCAAAATTTCGCGGTAACATCTGGCTGAATAGGGATAAGATGCTCCAACGACTGTAGTTTTTTCCAAGGTGTTTTTCCATTCAAAGAAGAGTGTGGCCTTTTCTTATTGCAAAACTCCTGCCATTCAATAGCTAAAGCATTTAAATTAAGATCTGGATCAGATAGATCCACTAGCGACCAGAATTCAGATTTGTCAGTCTGTTGGGTACTTCTACTTTGCCATTTAAATGAGGAGATTTGGGCTTTATGGGTCTGTATTTGATAAAATGTTCATGCAGCTCATATTGGAAGGAGTAATTAAAAAATTCCGTACCCCAATCGGTTTGAATATGCTGTATAGGAAAATAAAATGTATCCAAAATTTCACCTAAAAAATGTATAGTACTTTCTGCTTTTTTATTAGAGTAGACCCTAATGACTTTCATTCTTGTGCAGTCATCAATAGCTGTAAATTGATAGGCTTTATTCCTGATTTTAGTAACATCTAGCTGGACTCTATCTCCTGGAACTTCTTTGCTATATCTTTTGTAATCAGATTTTTTACGCCTTTTTACTATAGGATTAGCTTTGTGTTTAAAGAGTACCCGCCAAACAGTCATTGCAGAAAGCATGATTCCTTTTCGGAGCAGATGGATTGAGATTCTTGCAGCTCCCCATCTTTTTTTCTCTCTTAAATCGAGGATAATAGATTCAGTTTCTTTTGTAACCTTAGTATTGGTAAGGGTTTTAGGATGTCTTGACTTATCTGACAGTCCTTGTTCTCCTTCTTCTTTATACCTTTTTATCCAACGATGAAGTGTTGATCTTGCAATTCCACAGCGTAAAGCTGTTTTTGTTACAGACCCCGATTCTAAATAGATTTTAAGCCAATCTTTGCGAGCCTTGACTTGCTGTTGCTGTTTATTCATGAATAAAGGTGTAAACTTCCCTAAAAATGTGTCCATTTAAAGATAGAGTTTTTGGCTTAAAAAACTTTAAATTTAAATATGAAAAAGAGTAAGTATTCAGAGAG
>NZ_JACHLE010000004.1 GCF_014204415.1 Chryseobacterium defluvii
AAAAAGACGACTTCCTTTTTTACTTGATTATTCTTATTGCTGACTAAAAAATGTTTTTAATAATACTACAATTTGGTTTGTATTTTAAATTTTGAATACTTTTGAAAAAACACAAACACATATAATGATTTTAACGAAAAAAGTACAGGCCCTATATATTTTTTTTATCTGTATAAAAATATTTTCTCAAAATACATCGGATCAAAAAGCTTCATTAGAAATAGACAGCTTATTAAAAAAAGGCCAAAAAGAATTAGCCCATTTTAAACTGAGCCAGGAAAATATAAAATTTGAAAGACTCTCTAAATATGACCTGAGTGATCATTTATATATTAAGTTTGATTCCGCTACCGCGTTATACAAGAAAGGAGAATATCTAAATGCAGAAAAAGCTGTTTTATCCACATTAAACGAGGTTGAAAATAATAAAAACGAACTGAGCTTACCTATTTATGAAGGATTAAAGCATACTGCTATATCAAGATTGTTTTATATTGAAAAGAGATTGGGAAATGTTTCACAGGGATTAAAATATTTGAAGTTTTTCTCTCAGGGATTAAGCCCGATATATCAGAAAAAGCAAAGAATATTTTTTGCCGTTGCGTATATAGAATTAGGGAATTATAAAAAAGGTATTCAGGTATTGGATCTCCGAATAAATGATATTTATCGGGATAGAGAAAATATTCTTTGTAGCAATTTTCGGAAATCAGGAGAAATTGCTGCAACTTATAACACAAAAGGAGATGCATTTATTAAATGGTATAAAGATACTGGTCAAAAGCAATTTCTGGATTCTTCTAAACTTAATTATGAAAGAGCTTATCAGATAATGAAACACTCTTCTATACGTGCCCAATACTCTAAAACACTACTCACCAACCGGTTAGCTCATATTGCTTTACTAAAAAAGCAATATAATTACTCGTTATCACTCTATAATAGTTGTGAAAAAGACTTGGTACTTATGGAAAAAAACTTTTCCCGTGAGACAGTCTGGCTGGGAAAAGCCGAAATATATACATTTCTCAAAAAAACTGATTCCGCTTTTTATTATATTAATAAAGTATATAACAAAAAGACTGAGGCAAAATGTGCCTATGACACTAAGCTGAAAATATATCACCTGTTAAGCATTAATTATGAAAACACGGGAGAAAGTAAAAATGCATATAGATATGCGAAACTCAGCCTGTCTGAAATGGAAAAGAAAAGAGTCCGGGATACTTCAGGAAATGCTTTTTTAGGAATGTATGAGCAGCAGGAAATAAAATCTGTATCTAAAGAAATGGTAAAGAAAAATAGAAGATTTACTTTCTTCTTAATAGTTTTGCTTGTACTGACATTTTCCGGAATTATTTTTTTCATTGTTTATAGGAATAATAAAAGAAAAAAGAAGACATTCCTGGAATTTCAAAAAAAGATTGATGAAATTCATAATTTCAATATTTATCCTGTAACTACCGAAAAGATCGAAAATCCTATAATAATAGAAGATGAATTAGTTAATCAAATCCTCAAAAAAATAGACTTAATGGAGTCGGATAAGAAATTCTTATCCAATAATTTCAAACTTGCACAAATTGCAAAACAGCTTAACACCAATACAACCTACCTATCCCAAATCATAAATCAGCATAAAGGCATGACATTTTCAGAATATGTAAATAATCTGAGAATAAATTATGTATTAAAAGAATTAAATAGCAATGCTAAATTTCGAAAATATACTATTCAGGCAATGTCTGAAGAGCTGGGTTATAAAAGTCCCACTACATTTACCAATGCCTTTAAGAGCAGGGTAAAAATGACACCATTATATTACATTCAGCAATTGGAAAAGAATAATCATTAATGAAATAAATAAGATTGTGTTGTACTTAAATGCAACAAATAGCAAAAAAACATTACCCGCTTTTAATTCTTCAATCCTAAAACTTCGTTTTATATTACTATCGGTCTGCAAGAATATGCGTACAGACTGATTTCCCATTGTTTATAATTTTCCGACATATACGAGTTTGTTATACTTTTCAAACCTTTCTCTCCGCGTTCTCATTCATGAGAGGGCCTGGTTAGAAACAAATATAAAAATAAGCTGCCTTATATGAGACAGCTTATTTTTTACATCCTATTCACAGTTTCTATTCCAAGTAAACCCAGGGATTTCTTTATTATTTTCCCCGTTATATATGATAAATTCAAACGAAACTGTTTTAAATTTTGATCTTCAAGTTTCAGAATTGGTGTAGTCTGATTCTGGTAGAATGAGTTATATGATTTAACCAGATCATAAACATAGTTAGCGATCAAAGCCGGGCTTAAGACTTCAGCAGCTTTTTCCACTATTATTCCATAATTGGCCAACAGCATGATCAATTCCTTTTCAAATTCATTTACGGGAACTTCTGAAACATCTTTGTATTCGTAATTTGCCTTTGTGAGTAAAGACTGAATACGTGCATATGTATACTGAATAAACGGCCCCGTATTTCCATTAAATTCAATACTTTCTGCAGGATTGAACAACATTTTCTTTTTAGGATCCACCTTCAGCATAAAATATTTCAATGCGGCCAAACCTATTATTTCGTAAGAAGCTTCTTTTTCTTCCTCGGAAAGTCCTTCCAGCTTACCTAGCTCCTGAGCTTTTGATTTTGCAGTTTCATACATTTCCTGCATCAGATCATCTGCATCTACTACGGTTCCTTCACGGGATTTCATTTTACCGTTCGGAAGCTCTACCATTCCATAAGACAAATGATGCAATTGATCTGCCCATAAGTAGCCCAGTTTTTTAAGGATCTTAAATAAAACCTGAAAATGATAATCCTGTTCGTTTCCTACAGTATAAATCAGCTTTTGAATATCATTGTCTTTAAAACGCTCAACAGCAGTACCTAAGTCCTGAGTCATATATACTGATGTCCCATCTGAACGCAATAAAAGTTTCTGATCAAGGCCTTCATCCGTAAGATCGCACCAAACCGAGCCATCTTCCTTTTGATACAAAACTCCTTTATCCAACCCTTCCTGAATAAGGTCTTTTCCTAAAATATAGGTATTACTTTCATACTGGACCTGGTCAAAATCTACCCCTAATCTTTTATAGGTTTCATTAAATCCTTTATAAACCCATGAGTTCATTTCATTCCACAGATCTCTTACTTTCTTGTCTCCGCTTTCCCAGTCCAGAAGCATTTTCTGTACCTCCTTCATAAGAGGAGCTTCTTTTTTTGCCTGTTCTTCTTCAGCTCCCTGTTCAACAAGTTCGGCAATTTCTTTTTTATAATGCTGATCAAATTCAACGTAATAATTCCCTACGAATTTATCTCCTTTTGTATGGGTTGTTTCCGGAGTTTCTCCGTTTCCGAACTTTTCCCAAGCTAACATGGATTTGCAGATATGAATTCCCCTGTCATTAATGATCTGTGTTTTAATAACATCATATCCTGCCTCTTTTAAGATCTGAGCAACAGAAAATCCTAACAGGTTATTTCTGATATGCCCCAAATGTAGAGGCTTATTGGTATTTGGAGAAGAATATTCCACCATTACGGTAGCATTCTTTTTTTCAACTTTTAAAAGACTTTGGCTTAAAGACCTGAAATTATCTATGAAAAACTGATTGTTAATTTTAATATTAAGAAAACCTTTCACTACGTTGAAGCTTTCCAGCAGTTCGGTTTGAGTTGTCAGAGATTCTCCTAACTCAACACCTATACTTTCTAGATTTTTCTTCAGCTGCTTTACCAATGGGAATGTTACAATAGTAAAATCTCCCTCAAATTCGGTTTTATTTTCCTGAACTTCCAGATTAATATCCTTTAACTGGTATACATTTAAAATAATTTCAGAAAGTTTTACTTCTATGGTATCTTTAATATTCATGGGTTCTGTTCAATTTTTCAAAGGCCAAATAAAATAGCCCGTATTTCTTCTCAAATTTTGAAGTACAAATATACGGAAATAAAAAAACCGCCCGAAGGCGGTTTGTATGGAATTTTATGTTGCCATTAATGTTCGTCTTCAGCAAAACCAGTTCTTTTATAGCCTGCAAATGTATAAATAACACCTGGCTCATCAGAAAATTCAGCTTTAAAAATGATACTGTCAGACTTATTACCTCCACTCGTAGTAGCTGCATCTTTCAAAATTTTACCATCTGAAACATTTATCGTAATATCATAATCCTGATATAAATTTTGGAGTGAGCTTCCACCAAACGTCTTTTGAGAATAGTTTATAGGAGTTTTAAATTTTATTGGATAATCTGCAAATCCCCAAATATTTCCTTCATGATCATCAATCCACATTTCAGATCCATTATTGGCTGATGTATTATAGGTTGATATTAGTACATGACCACTAACTTCTACGCCGCCAACACTTCTTGTAACAAACCAATCACCTGCCATATCCTGTGTAGAAGTACCTTCATCATCAATATCTTCAACTCTGTCACAAGAAATAGGAATGAATAGCAATGCTACAATAAAAACTAATAATACTTTAAATATGTTCTTTTTCATAATTTTAATTTACTTGAGTTAATGTTGCTACAAAGTCATATCCTGAATCCCATGTAGATGACAACACAATTTTTTTCGTTGCCGGAGTAACCGTTACACTCGTAACTGATATATTCCCACCAAATGCTCCCACACCCGAAGGTTGTGAAGCAACAGTAGCAACTCCCGCAGAATAATTTAATTTCAGCCCTCTACTCGCATAGGTAACACCATAGCTTCTTCCAAATTCGTAATATCCACCAATTGCATCTGATACTTCATATGTACCATCACCATTTCTCCATATTAAGATATACTTCCAGTCAGTAGTAGGAGAAACTACACCCTGAGCAGGCGTTCTTACCACTCTTGACATATATAATCCTTCAATACTATCTATAAAATTTCCTGTTTTATATACATAGATATTCCTGTTAAATACTGCAAAAAATCCGTCTTTATTAGTTGCTTTATAAGTTGCTACATATCTGTCTGAAACACTCAGGTTTAATGCAGAGCCCCCTCTATAATCACCCTTATATGTAGTTTCGTAAGGGATCGGGCTATTATTTTCAGTAGCACTTATTCCCGGATCGGTAAAGCTTGATCCCAACTGTACCAAAGTAGGATTGCTTCCTTTTAATTCCAGTACAGGATAATTGGTAATATTTGAAACATTCGAGGTTTCATGATCAGAAGAACATGATGTTGCAACGAAAAATGTCAGTACATTTATTGCAAAAAATTTTATTATTTTATTATATTTCATTTCTTTACTTATTAAATATTAATTAGCATCATACCATAACGCATCGGTGATCGGCTTTAATCCCGGGAAATTTGCATTTGACTGAATTTCTGTGATTGGATAAATAATTCTTTTTGGGAATTTACCTCCGGTGGTACCATTTACAGAATAAGAAAACTGTCCCGGCACATAAGCAATATTGCTTTGAGGAACAGGGCTTATTGCAGGAATTTTTGTTCTTTTCTGTTCAAAAAACCCTTCATAACCTTTACCCGGGAAGAAAGATATCCATTTTTGGGTAATGATGGCTTTTAGGTTATTATCTAAAGTACCGTTAGGATAAGCATAAGCACCCGTTAATAAGGCTCCCGGTGAAACTCCCCACTGAGCAAAAGATGCATTTACCCCATTCTCATATAAAGTTTTTGCATTTGCTCCCCCGTTGTATCTTACAGCGGCTTCTGCCTGTAGGAAATAACTTTCTGCTTTTGAAATAAAGAACACAGGGTCTGTAGCCTGAAGCTTAACAACTGCTGCTCCGGCATTAGCCGCATTTTCAAAATCTCCCTGATTTTGGGAAGAACCTGCATTATAGAACTTAGCAAATCTAGGATCCGAATTGTTCTGAAGGAATGAATATAGTGTAGTACTGGCTCTCAAGTTAGTTCCAACATTCAGCTGTCTTCTGTCCGTCTCATAAAGCGGGTTACTTCTGTTAGCTTCATCAATATACTGCGTAATTGCAGCATCAGCCTGTAAAAACTGAGCACCGGATGAAAGAAGCTGCTGAATACCCGTTTGGGCAACAGATGGCCTTGAATTGGTTTGTCTTAAATACAATTTCAATAACATTGTATTAGCAAATTCTGTCCACTTCTCCATTCTTTGATTTAAGGTTGGATATACAAGAGGAGAAAATACTAAGTCATCTGCACCTGGGATTACTGTAGTAGATGAGCTCGACAGGTCTTTTGACAAGGCATCTTTAAGATTAGCTACTAAACCATCATAAATAATTTCAGGGGAATCATATTTGGGAGATGGGAACTCCGGATTAGTAGCTTCTGTAAAAGGAACCGCTCCAAAAGAATCTGTCAATACCTGAAATGCATAAGCCTCCATTACAGTAGCCATTAAATAATAGTTCCAGTTTTGTTGGGCCAAAGCATTCTTTTTAACATTTCTAAGATCCAATATAGCATCATACATACTATCCCAGGCTCCATTAGATCCTGGTCCTGTAGTTGTAATAATCTGTGCAGTAGAAGATAAAGAATAATCATCAAGATCTTTATACTGGTTAGCGGTAGCACTCTGAGTAAAATATTGAGCCCAAAATCCACCAATTAAAGCATAACTCGAGCCTGATATGGTGGCTACACCTGTGGTAGCTCCGGTAAATTCACTATTTAAAGGTATTTGTTCAGGTGCTAATAAATCCGGATCCCTATTGATATCCAACTGATCATTACACGACCAGATAGACAATAGCACCAAAGAACTCAATAATATTTTTTTTGTCTTTTTCATTTTGAATCATTTTAGAAGTTAAATTTAAACATTGCCCCATAATATCTTTGTGTCGGGTTCGCACTAAATTCTCCCATTTCACTCAAAATATCATTTCCATAAGTAGTGGATTCAGGGTCAACATACGGGTTTTCTTTAGGCGTCCATAAGAATAGGTTCTTACCGTATAGAGTAACTGAAGCACCATTCAGTCCTGTTCCTCTCAACAGACTCTTAGGTAAACTGTAGGTAAGAGAAACATCTCTTAATCTTATGAATGTTTTATCAATTACGTGAGTTCTCTCAATACCCGGGTTATTCTGGGTATTGTAATAATTGGTAACAGCCTCAAAAGAAACCGGTATGGTATTTTCTGAATAGGTTCCGTTTCCGTTATCAATTACGGAATTAGGAATGATGAATGGATTTCTGTCATTATACAATGTTTCAATACCATTTCCTACGAAGTGGCTCAATCTTTTTGTGTAAGAATACATATCACCTCCCTGTTTCCAATCCAGTCCAAAAGACAAGCTGAAATTCTTATACGTAAACTTGTTGGTCAATCCCATAATGAAATCTCTCTCCGCAGAACCAATTTTCTGAGGGGTTTCTGTAACTTCATAAAATCCGTTGTCCGGATTTATAATATATTGTCCTGAAGCTGTTGTTTTAGGAACCTGAGCATAAAATGACCCGTAAGACTCGCCTTCCACAAACCTGAAATCGATACCATAATTACTTGTCAATATGATGTCTTTTTCCTCTCCTGCTATATCTTCCACTTTACTTTTATTTTTGGTAAAAGTATAGGTCATATTCCATTGGAAATTATTGGCCTTTATAGGATATCCATTTAATAATACTTCGATACCTCTATTACGTATGGAAGCAAAGTTCCCTAAAATTGTTGTATACCCTGTAGATTTCGGAAGCAATTTGTCCAGCAACATATCTTCTGTCAATCTGTCATATACTGATATATCAAATTCTAATCTGTTTTTAAAGAATCTACCTTCCGTTCCGAATTCTACTTCTGTAGTTAGCTCATTAACTAGATTCTCGTTGGTGATCCTGTTACCAATTTCGTAAGAGTTAACTCCTCCGAAAGGATATGCCAGCTGTCCAAAAAATCCTGTATTCGCTGATTGACCGGCAAAAGAATAAACACTGTAAGGAGCAGTATCCTTACCAGCTCTCGCCCAGCTTCCTCTAAGCTTTAAGAAATTTTGATCATTCAGAACAATTGCACTTACTCCAACTGACGGATAAAAATAAGAATTATTTTGTACCGGTAATGTAGAAGACCAGTCATTACGCCCTGTTACAGTAAGGAAATATCTGTCTTTAAATCCTAATTCCGCAGAACCAAAAACATAATAATATCTTTGTTTATAATCATTTTGGATCAGAGTTGGTGTAGAGGCCGAGTTTGATAGTTCATAGAAGTTAGGTAAATCCAGATCAGTTACCAAAGCACCTAATACATTACCATTTTTCTCATTATATCCACCTCCTAGTGCTGTACTAAGTTTCCAGTTCTCTGCAAGATCCGTATTATAGTTCACTGTAAGGTATGCATCATACAATCTGTCTGTTCTTTTCGTTTCACTTACAGCACCTACTACCCCGTTGGCTCCTGCAAGATCCTGAGGCGATCCCGGGATGTAATCCACAATAGCTCCCCATCTTTTTACCTGTTCATTCTGAATATCGGCCCCTAACTGTAATGAAGCCGAAAGTTTATCGGTAAAATCGTAGCTAAAGTTGGTATTACCATAAAAACGGTCCGCTTTGGCTCTTACATTATTGTTAGCCAATGTGGTATATGGGTTAGCAGCATATGGTGTAAAGAAATAGGAAGGAGTATTGAAAATATTCCCCATATCTTCCATATCTACAAAACTTACGTCCGTTGGCATCTGTAAAAGCTCCTGGAAAAGACTCTTTCCGAATGAAGCATCATCTCCCTGTCCTGAAGGAACCGCGTTTACTTTTCTGTGTGAATAGTTGGTAGAAACCCTTAATTTGAATTTATTGAACTTCAAGCCTCCGTTAAAACCTAAAGTTCTTCTCATAAATTTATCCTGATCTGATGGGAATACTCCGTCAGAATTCAGATCACTTAAAGTAAATGCCCCATCAGCATTTTCTCCTCCTCCGGAGATCCCTAATGAGTTGATATAAGTAGTTCCAATATCAAAAAACTCTCTTGCTGCATCTTCTAATCCTACATACGGTTTTATTTGCTGCATGTTATTATAAATTCTGCCCCAAGGTCTTATCTTACCATCAAATTTTGGTCCCCATGAACCATTTTCATTAGAAGCAGCTAAATCACCTTCTCCATTTACAAATGACCAACTATGACCGCTCCATCCCTGTCCAAATTCCTGTTGAATATGTGGCAGTCTTGATACTTCGGAAAAATCAATACTGGATGTAAGGTCTACTTTTAACCTTCCCTTACCTTTTTTAGTAGTTATCAAAACAACACCATTCGCACCATCTTTACCATATAATGATGTTGCAGCTGCTCCTTTTAAGAAGTTAATAGATTCAATAGTATTCGGATCCAGGTCATTTACTGAGGAACCGGTATCATACGTACTGTCAAAACCAGTTTTACTTGATGATACATTCAACATTGGAGTACCATCAATTACGTACAAAGGTTGGTTACTGGTTAATGATTTAAAACCTCTGGAAATAATTTTAGGAGTTGCACCCGGCTGAGCTGGTGAAGAGAAATCAACCCCGGCCACTTTACCTGATAAACTTTCAAATGGAGTTGTATTAGCTACCTCTCTGATCTTATTCCCGTCTACAATTGCAGCTCCATAAGAACTTGCTTTTGACTGCCTTTTGATTCCAAGTGCAGTCACAACTACACCCTCAATATCTTGTGTTTTTACACTATCCTTCTTCGTCTGCTGGGCATTAGCCACAGCCAGAGATGAAGATAGTACTAATGTAAGCACACCCGCTGTTAGTTTCTTCATATCAAATTAATTTTTGCTTATACAAATTTGTAAAACTTTCTTAAAAACACAAAACAAAAACTTAAAAAATTGTTATTTTTATCATAGTTCTTGAAAAATTGTTAATTTTGATTTACAGAAATTGTTAAATTTTATGGATTTGTTAAAAAAATGGACAGATATTTACATTGAAGCAGGGTGTGATGAAGTGGGAAGAGGGTGTTTAAGTGGGCCTGTGGTTGCCGCAGCTGTTATTCTGGACGATAATTTTAAGCAAAGTTTAGTTAACGATTCTAAAAAGTTAAACTTTAAAACCCGGATGGATCTGGACAGCTATATTAAGGAAAATGTAAAAAACTATGCTATCGCAGAGCTTCCCGCAGGTTTCATAGACCAGCATAATATACTGAATGCCAGCATTCATGCCATGCATCTTGCATTGGATAAATTAACAATCCGGCCGGAACTTATTCTAGTGGATGGTAATAAATTCCATCCTTATAATTATATACCCCATCAATGCATTATTAAAGGGGATTCTAAACTTCTGTCCATCGCAGCAGCCTCTATTCTGGCAAAAAATTACCGTGACAGGCTAATGATCGAGCTTCATGAAGAATTCCCGCAATATGGATGGAATACCAACTTCGGATATGCTACAAAGCAACACCAGAAAGCCCTGATAAAGCACGGCCCTACAAAATACCACAGGCAGTCTTTCAGATTGGTATATGATTAAAAAATCTTCAGGAAGTGAATTATGATTTCCTCAAACTCCAAAATTGAAATTTAAATTCTATCTAAATAAAAAAGAGAAACAATAATCAGCTTCTCTTTTTTGTTATAGTATGTTATTTCTTTTTCCCTCTCTGTTGCTCGGCCTGCTTTTGTTGTTCCTGAGCCTTTTCCATCATCTCCCTCATCCTCTTCTGGAACTTACCTTCCGCTTTAGGCTTTTCCTTATTGGCCTGGATTTGTGCATGAATTTTCTTTTCATCAAGAATCCAATATTTAATCACTAAAATGATCAGGATATTAATAGCATTGGATACGAAATAGTACCACGAAAGACCTGATGCTGAAGTGTTTAAGAAAAACAGGAATGTGATCGGGAAGATGTACATCAATACTTTCATATTCGGCATACCTTCCTGCTGAGGTTGCTGAATATTTCCTGAAGTCATAATGGTATAGATCAGAATCACAACGGTACACGCAATCGCGAAAACACTTAAATGATCCCCAAGGAAAGGAATTTTAAACGGAAGCTTAATGAGATCATCATAAGCCGTCAGATCCTTTGCAAACCAGAATCCCTGCCCTCTCAGGTCTATAAAGTTCGGGAAGAAACGGAATAATGCATAGAAGATCGGGATCTGAACCAAAGCCGGCAGACATCCCGCCATCTGATTAACTCCCGCTTTCCTGTATACCTCCATAGTAGCCTGCTGTTTCTTCATAGGATCCGCATCTTTCAATTTGGCATTAACCTCATCAATTTCCGGACGGATCACTCTCATCATTGCACTCAGTTTATGCTGCTTGTACATAATAGGTGATAAGATAAGCTTCACAATGATTGTCAGCAGGAAAATTGCCCAGCCGGCCGTTAATCCCCACGAAGATATAAAGTTATACATCGGAATAAAGAACCATCGGTTCATGGCTCCGATAAAGGACCATCCTAAAGGTAAGATCTCATCAAAGTTTTTGTCATACGATTTCAGCAACGGCAGATCCAAAGGCATGAAATACCATGAAAAATCCTGGTTCAATTCATTCCCTGTCATCTGAACAAATCCTTCATAACTGAATTTTTTCAGATATTCTCCTTCTTCAACATTTTCCTGATTTCCTTTACTCTGTGTAAAACCATTCTTTGCTTCAATCACTGAAGAAAAGAACTGCTGCTTCACTCCGATCCAGTTCAGGGTTTCATCAGGTTCATCCATTGTGGTTCTTCCATCATAGTCATAAGATTGATAGTTATCAAATGCATAAGAGAATTCTGTATGAGACTGTTCCTGCGCTCTACCCTTTTCCAAGTTTCTTACATTATAGTTCCAGATGAAATCAGCTTTTGTATCGGAAGTCACTTTGGCAAGTCCCTGGGTTCTTACTTTAAAATCTAAGGTATATTTTGGAAGTAAGGTATAAATAAACTGTATCACTGCCCCTCCGTAATTGGCGGTCATCGTTACAGAATTTCCGGCAACAGCAGATGAAAAGACCAAATCCCTGGTATTGATTATTTTACCTGTCTTATCTTTAAACTGGAACCCATAGCTGGAATTATTTTTAGTAATTAAGTAAAGCGGAAGATCGGCCTCGTCATTTTTTTGATCATAAGCTTTGTATTTTAAAAGCTCAACTTTGGAAATCTGCCCTCCCAGGCTGGAAAATTCCAGCTTCAGTTCATTACCTGCTAAATTAGCGGTCTGAATGGCATTTGGAGTTACATTTGGATTGATATTACTTGCCTGAGTTTGTTTTACGGCAGTTTTCACCTGTTCAGTTTTCTGCTGCTGAGCCTTCAATTGCTCTTCTTTCTGCTGCTTGTTCTGGAAATAGAACATAAAGCCGAAAAGTACCAAACATAAAACCGCAAAACTGATCATTTGACCTTTATCGAGTCCGTTGTTCTGTTGCATTTGATTTTTATTAAAATTTTTATCTGTATATGCATAGAGCAATGTTCTATATTTTACAGAGCAATGTTCTATATTTTGAGTCGACAAAAATACTGTTTTTTTATCAAAACTCTATGCTATAATCTATTACTATATAATAAACTCAGGCTGAGAATAATCAGTCTGAGTTTATTTATGACGTTTGTAGTTTAAAAATTACTTTATTTCTTTTCACAGGCTTTGATGAAAGCTCTGAACAAAGGGTGAGGTGTAGCAACCGTACTCTTGTATTCCGGGTGATACTGCACTCCTGCGTAAAATGGATGATCCGGCATTTCCAATGCTTCAACCAACCCCGTTTCAGGATTGGTACCCGTAGCCAGGAAACCGTTCTTTTCAAATTCCTGAAGGTAATCGCTATTGAATTCATAACGGTGGCGGTGTCTTTCGGAAATATTTTTGCTTCCGTAGATTTCAGAAAGCCTGGAACCGTTTTTTAGTGTACACTTCCAAGCTCCAAGACGCATTGTCCCTCCTTTATCTACCACATTCTTCTGTTCTTCCATCAGAGAGATTACAGGATGTTCGGTAGAAGTATCAAATTCCATTGAGTTGGCTTTGGAGTATCCAAGAACGTTCCTCGCAAATTCGATAGTCATGATCTGCATTCCCAGACAAATTCCAAGCATCGGGATTTTATTTTCCCTTGCATATTGCGCGGTAAGGACTTTGCCTTCAATCCCCCTGTCTCCAAAACCAGGCGCAATAAGAATCCCGTTCACCCCTTTTAAGGTTTCTTTAATATTATCTTCCGTAATATCTCCGCTGTACACCCATCTTATTTTCACTTCGGTTTCCAGATCGGCACCGGCATGCTTGAAAGCTTCTGCAATGGAAATATAGGAATCTTGAAGGGAAACATACTTACCTACTAATGCGATCTCTATTTTCTTTTTAGGGTTCTGGAACTTTTTAAGGAAGTTCTTCCAGTCTTTAAGATCTGCATCTTTATCGCTTTTCAGGTCCAATTCTTTTAAAACCACATCATCAAAATTCTGTTTCTGAAGATACATAGGAACTTCATAAATGGTATCCAGATCTTTACATTCAATAACATTATCTAAAGAAACGTTACAGAACTGGGCTAATTTGGCTCTCTGATCTTTCGGGATCTTATGTTCCGTTCTGCACACCAGAACGTCTGCCATAATTCCGCTTTCCATCAATTGACGAACGGAATGTTGTGAAGGTTTTGTTTTTAATTCTCCACTTGAAGCCAGATAAGGCAATAAGGTAAGGTGAATTACCATAGAATTCTTCTCTCCCAATTCCCACTTTAACTGACGAACAGTTTCAATGTAGGGAAGGGATTCAATATCTCCTACAGTTCCTCCGATCTCTGTAATGATGATATCGTAGTTCTGTTTGGAAAGGATCTTAATCCTCCGTTTGATCTCGTTGGTGATATGAGGAATTACCTGAACTGTTTTTCCCAAAAAGTCTCCTTTTCTTTCCTTTTCAATGACAGTCTGGTAGATTTTCCCTGTAGTAACATTGTTGTTTTGGGAAGTAGGGGCATCTAAATACCGCTCGTAATGACCTAAATCCAGATCCGTCTCCGCACCATCTTCAGTGACATAGCATTCTCCATGCTCATAAGGATTCAGTGTTCCCGGGTCGATATTGATATAAGGATCAAGCTTTTGTATCGTTACATTAAAACCGCGTGATTTTAGCAGAAGCCCCAGAGAAGCAGAAACGATTCCTTTCCCCAAAGATGAAGTTACACCTCCTGTTACAAAGATGTATTTTGTATTCTTTTTACTCATTAGATTAGGTTTGTGCAAAGTTATGGGAAAAAGAGATACAAAGCAATTTTTTGAATTTTGTAATTGGCCTTTTTAGATTTATTTTCCGCTATTTTATCCCGCAGATTTGGCAGATCACGCAGATGATTATATATAAAAAGGCAGTATAAGTTCAGAAAAAATTTTATATTAAAAACAAGGAAAATACTATTTCATAATTTATCACTATTACCGTAAACCATTTTTGAATATATCTTATTAAATATATACATGATTAAAAAAATGATGATCGAATTAACGTAAAGCATCACATTTAAAAAATTTTCATCTGTTTTATCAAGAAAATATGAGAACGGATTAGCTCTCATTAACACTAATAATAACAAATATAGAGATTCAAACAAAATGGCAATCTTTAATAATGAGGTATAATTTCTTTTAAAAATTATCACTGTTATTAGCCCTACTACAATTATAATTAAACAAAAAATAAGAATTAATATTGGTAACATCCCAACACTCCCACCTGGTAAATTTGTAGCACCTATTGACCATTCACAAAATTGCACATTCAGAAGTGACATCACTATAAAAACCACTAAACTTTTTAGCAGGATATTTTTCATGTGTGAAAATTACTTAAATTTTCAAAAGGAAAATCCAAAAAAAATTTTGAACTTCGCAGCATGGCAAAACTAAAAACAGCATATTTCTGTCAGAACTGCGGGACACAGTATTCTCAATGGATGGGGCAATGTAAAAACTGTGGACAATGGAATACCCTTGCAGAAGAGATCATAGAGAAGCCTTCCCACAAAAGCTTTCCCTCTTCAAAATCAAAACAGCATGTCATTAATATTATTGAGGTTGAAACCAGTGAAGAGCCAAGGATAAAAACACCTTCGGAAGAACTAAACCGCGTCCTGGGCGGAGGAATTGTCCTGGGTTCCGTTACTCTGATCGGCGGGGAACCCGGAATCGGAAAATCAACGCTTCTTTTACAGCTTGCCCTGAAAATGAAGAAAAAGATCTTCTATGTTTCAGGAGAAGAAAGTGCTTCACAGATCAAGATGAGGGCAGACCGGCTCACAGACATACAAAATCCGAACTGTTTTCTATATACCGAAACCTCGCTGGAAAAAATCCTTCATGAAGCTAAAAAGCTGGAGCCCGATTTTGTGATCATAGACTCTATTCAAACCTTACAATCCCAGCTCATTGAAAGCTCTCCCGGAACGGTTTCTCAGATCAGAGAATGCTCTAATGAGATTATAAAATATGCCAAAGAAAACAGCACTCCTGTTTTTTTGGTCGGCCATATTACGAAAGACGGCCAGATCGCCGGCCCTAAGGTACTGGAGCATATGGTGGATGTAGTTCTGAATTTTGACGGAGACAGAAATCACTTATTCAGATTGTTAAGAGCCAACAAAAACCGTTTCGGATCCACTTCCGAAATTGGAATTTATGAAATGGTGGCACAGGGATTAAGAGAGATCAGAAACCCTTCTGAAATTTTGATCACTAAAAAATTTGAGGAGCTTTCCGGAAATGCTGTTGCCGTAACACTGGAAGGCAACCGGCCTATGCTGCTGGAGATCCAGGCCCTGGTAAGCACCGCAGTTTATGGAACCCCGCAAAGAAGCTCAACCGGATTTGACGCCAAAAGACTGAATATGCTTTTGGCCGTCCTGGAAAAAAGAGCCGGGTTTCAGTTGGGAGCCAAAGATGTTTTCCTGAACATTACAGGAGGGATAAAAACGGATGATCCTGCCTTAGATCTGGCTGTAGTAGCCTCTATTCTCTCTTCTAATGAAGATATAGCCATCCCCGAACGCTACTGCTTTGCCGGTGAGATCGGATTAAGCGGTGAGATCCGTCCGGTAGCACAGATAGAACAAAGGATCTC
This sequence comes from Chryseobacterium defluvii, assembly GCF_014204415.1. Taxonomy (GTDB): domain Bacteria; phylum Bacteroidota; class Bacteroidia; order Flavobacteriales; family Weeksellaceae; genus Chryseobacterium; species Chryseobacterium defluvii_A. Next base: position 16,097 of record NZ_JACHLE010000004.1, read on the forward strand.
GGAAGCCGAAAAGCTGGGCTACGAAAAAATTTTTGTATCGAATCTTAATAAGATCCCGAAAAGAAAGTTTGGAATAAGGATAGAAGAAGTAAGCAAGATTGAAGATTTTCATGAAAGAATTTTTTAATATAAAATAAAAATTCAACAAATTTTAAGGCGAATGTATATATTTGTATATCAGTAACCTTAAACTCAAAACACCATGAAAACCAAATTAATTGCATTGGCAATCTTTTGCTTTTGTATAAGCATACTGTCTGCACAAACCCGGATCTTTCAGAATTCCGTTCATGAAAACAGCATCAGTAATGAGCAAAAAATAAGTAAAGAACTCTCTTCTACTTATTCACTCACCCAATATTACACACAGCCTTCCTTCAACCTGCAATCAGATCTTCAGATATCTTTACCTACCAATAAAGAAATCACAGCCCGATTCGCCCGTGTTTTCAGGTACAGCAATGGTAGTGAATCTTATCTGTATCATTTTGATAATGATCCTAAAGCAGAACTGGTATTATCTAAATATGACAATATCATAACCGGAATGTATGCTTCAGGCACAGAGAAAGTAATGTTTCATCAGACAAAGGGAGATATTTTTGCCTTATCTGTAGTAAATGACGCAAAAATGATCAGTCAGGACTCCAAAGATGATTATATCCTTGACAATTCTGCCAGTTTCAATAAAGCTAATCCCGATATCTGTTCAGCAGCTACGCCTGTCTGCGGTACTACAAGGATTGATGTAATGGTTGTGTTTACCGGTGCTGCAAGGGCAGCCTGGGGCGGAGTATCGCAAAGTAATTCTTTTATAGCGACAGCCATTACGAATTTTAATACCGCTCTTACTAATTCCGGGGTTTCAAACGTTACCATCAATCTGGTGTACTCGGGAGAGATAACTTATACAGAATCCGGGAATATCAGTACAGATCTTACCCGATTCAGAACTAACAACGATACTTTCATGGACAACATCCATACCATGAGAACCACCTACGGAGCTGACGTCTGTGCTTTGGTCACCTCCACGCCTACCAGCACATGCGGCCTTGGAAATCTCAATACGAATCCTACCAATTACAGCGGTGGGGCCGCTTTTTCAGTTACCCTTTATAACTGCGTAGTTTCCAATTATTCCTTAGCTCATGAGATGGGACACAATATGGGACTTCGGCATGACTGGTATGTGGATACCGCCTCTACTCCCTGCAGTCATCACCATGGCTATGTTAACAGAACTGCTATTAACCTAGGTGCATCCAGCACTACTTCCCAAAGATGGAGAACCATCATGGCATATAGTGACGAATGCGTTGATATAGGTATTAACTGTTCAAGAATTAACCGCTGGGCCAATCCGGCTGTAAATTACAATACGGAACCTACAGGAATTGCTATCGGAAACACCAATCCTTCAAATGAAGCCTATGGTTTCTCACGTTTTGCCTGTGTTGTCTCTACTTTTATGGCAGAATCTACCCTTGCTGCAATGGAAGCCAACCCTGAAATTAAAGATTTCACATTATATCCAAATCCTGCAAGGGAAGTCATTAATGTTTCCATCAACGATAACAGAAAATATTCTTTTAAAATATACAATTCTCTGGGACAGCTGGTGACCACCACTTCCGAGAGAAGCATTAATCTGAAAGGTTGGGCACCTGGTGAATATTTTATACGTATTTATAATGAAAAAAACTCACTACTCGCCAATAAAAAATTCATAATCAGATAATTATTTAAAAAAAATCATTCTAATCCTTCGAATATCTTTAATTTTATTCAGAGGATTTTAAATTTATATCTAATATTGCGGCATGAATTATCTGGCTCATTCTTTTCTTACTTTTTCGGACGGACAGATCGTAGGACAGTTTTTAGAAGATTTTATACGAAACAAAGACCGTTTTTCTTTTCCCAAGGACATTCAGGATGGAATTACGCTGCACAGGGCTGTTGATACTTTTACAGATTCGCACCCGGCCATTCATGAAGCAAAAAAAATTTTCAGCCCTTTGGTAAGATTATATTCCGGAGCATTTGTAGATGTGGCAATGGATTATTTTGTAGCTAATGATAACACCCTGAATTCGCCGGAAGACTGGAAAAAACATTCTTTAAGGGTCTATAAAGTTCTCCGCCACAACGAAAAATGGCTACCTGAAAATCTGAAAAGAATGCTTACCAGAATGGAAGAAGAAGACTGGCTGTATAATTACCGTGAAGATCAGGGAATACGATTCAGCATGCAAAATGTCCTTTATAAAGCCCAATATCTTGATAAAAAAATTCCGGTTTTTGAAACTTTCCTTCAGAATAAAGAAATTCTCAGGGATTGCTACCATAACTTTTTCCCCGACCTGCAGACCCATACCGAAGGAATTAATGCCCTGCTGCAAATAGAAAATTGATTTCAACAATACAAAAACACCTACCTTTTGTAAGTGTTTTTATGAGATTTGTGCTATTAGAATTTTGCCTGTGTTAGGGTAAAGGGAACTTTTACCTGTTTTATCTCTTATTTAATTTAAATATATCATACTAAACAGCCACATCCTAATCCCTACCTGAATAACCAGATGACGAAAAGGAGCAAATTAAGCAGTCCTTATAATTTGTAAAATTTAATCCAAAAATATTTCGTTAAAAATTGACAATACAACAGCAATAAACTTATCAACTTATCAATTATTATTTTATTTAAAAAAATCACTGCATAAAATGTAATTTTTTATAAAATTTTAACTGATTAATTATAAAACAAATATAGTAATTTTCCATTATAAAACAAATATTATTAACAAATATTAATCAAAAGTAATTTATGAGACATGAAAATCAATATAAATTACTGGAAATAAACAGAATATAAAAATACAAAAATTCCCAATAAAGTGTATTATTTATTGTTTTCTTGTCAGAAACCCGAATCAACACTAGGTCTTTTGTGAATTATTTCTCGGAAAAGTGGGAAAAACCAGCAAATAACGGACATTCTTGCCAGTTCCGGACCGGATTAAAAATGTTTGTATAAATAGCGGTCAGGATAGTTAAGTTTTTCACTTTTCCTTTCGCCATTTATAATAATATGAATAATATTGATCTGATCATCAAACAAATTATAGAGAATACTTACAGCTGCTTCTACTTTTTTAGGCTGATCTGCCACCTCTGATTCCAGAAAGAGATTTACAGACTCCCCATCTTCTTCATATCCCAGATAATTTATTTTCAGGAATCTGTTATTTGTTTTAAGCTTAAGATATTCTGCACTGTAATTTTTTAATGCCTCATCAAGCTGTGCCTTATACCTCGGATCGTTGAAATGTAAAGATTTACCATATTTTGCAGCCAGTGCATTCTCCAGATCATCCAAAAAAAAACGACCAGTGATTTCAAATGTTTTCGACTTTGAATTATAATTGAATTCTACCGAGCCCACATGATAAGGATGTTTCTCTCTGGAAGAAGAGAACAGAAAGATAACCGGAAGCAGAAACAGCCACAAATTCTTCATAAATGCAGGTCTTCAAATTCTGTTCCGAAATTAATCATTATTTTCGTAAGCACTATACCTTTATCATGCAGGATTTTTTATTTTATCTGAACCTTGGATGGGAACATATTATTTCCTTAGACGCATTAGATCATCAGCTTTTTGTTTTAGCTTTAATTGCCTCCTACTCTTATCAGGACTGGAAAAAGATCATGATCCTTGTGACTGCCTTTACCATAGGGCATTCTGTCACTTTAGCATTAAGCATTCTGGATATTTTCAGAGTTCCTTCGGACTGGGTGGAATTCTTAATTCCCCTGACCATCGTCCTCACTGCATTGGACAATATCATCATGAAAAATAAAAAACAGCCCCTGATGAAAGCAAATTATTACCTGGCTCTCATTTTCGGACTCATCCACGGGATGGGGTTTGCCAATACAGCAAGGGTAATGATCGCCAAAAGCCAGAGCATTGCAGTGCCTCTCCTCGGTTTTAACATTGGTTTGGAATTAGGCCAGATTGTCATTGTATTTATCATTCTGGTTATGCTTTTTATTTTACTGAATATTTTCAAGATCAACAAAAAAGACTGGATCCTTTTTGTTTCTTCAGGTGTCTTCGCATTATCCTTAAAAATGACACTGGAAAGAATTCCTTTTTAGAAATGAAACATTTCCGATTTTTCAACTACTTATTATTATATTTGAAAATTCTTAAATAATTTCTGGTATGAAACTAAAGGCATCATTGTTTTCTGCATTGATATGTACAGGATTGACAGCTCAAAATATCCAACACAATCCCGGGAGCAATCATGGGAATAAATTTGAGCAGTTAGGCAGCGTCCTTCCCACTCCTAATATCTACAGAACCGCTTCCGGAGCCCCTGGGCACGGATATTGGCAGAACAGGGCCGATTACGAAATTTCAGCCTACCTTGATGAAGACAAAAGAAGCCTGAAAGGTTCCGAAACAGTTACCTACCACAACAATTCCCCAGATGACCTGGATTACATATGGCTTCAACTGGATGAAAACCAGCAATCCAGTATAAAAAATGCGGATTATGATTTCTCCGGCACCCTCACCAAAGTTGCCAACGATCAGAAATTAAGAACAACCGACCTGCCTACAAAAGATAACGGATACGGAGTCAATCTGGAAAAGGTAACCGATGCATCTGGAAACCCTTTAAAATATGTAGTCAATAAAACGATGATGCGTATCGATTTACCGAAAGCATTGAAAAAAGGGGAAAAATTAGTTTTTAAGATCGACTGGAATTACAATATCCCTAACAGGATCGCAAAAGGAGGCCGCGGCGGTTATGAAAATTTCCCGGAAGACGGAAACGACCTGTATACCATAACCCAGTGGTATCCAAGGATGTGCGTTTACAGTGATTTTCAGGGATGGCAGAACCATCAGTTTACCGGAAGAGGTGAGTTTGCCCTGGTTTTCGGGAATTTTAAAGTTTCTATGAACGTTCCTGCCGATCATATTGTAGGGGGAACGGGAGAATGTAAAAATTACGAGCAGGTATTATCATCTGACCAGCTATCCAGATACAGGAAATCCCAAAATGCCGATGAACCAATAGAAATCGTGACACTGGATGAGGCTAAAAAAGCAGAAAAAAGCCATTCCAAACAAAGAAAAACATGGGTATTTGAAGCCAATGATGTAAGAGATTTTGCATGGACCTCTTCAAGGAAATTCATCTGGGACGGAATGAAGGTTTTAATCCCGGAAAACAACAATAAAGTAATGGCAATGAGCTTTTACCCGAAAGAAGCTTACGGATTATACAGAAAATTCTCTACCAAAGCCGTAGCACATACCATTAAAACCTATTCAGAATTTACTATCCCTTACCCCTACCCTGTTGCCCAGTCGGTAGAAGCTGCCAACGGAATGGAATATCCGATGATCTGTTTCAATTTCGGAAGAACGGAAAAAGACGGAACCTATTCTGAAGGAACTAAAAACGGGATGATCGGGGTAATCATACATGAAGTAGGGCACAACTTCTTCCCGATGATCATCAATTCTGACGAAAGGCAGTGGAGCTGGATGGATGAAGGCCTCAATACTTTTGTAGAATATCTTACGGAGGAAAAGTGGGATAATAAATTCCCTTCAAAACGAGGCCCGGCATGGACGATCGTGGATTATATGAAACTACCTAAGGATCAACTGGAACCTATCATGACCAATTCAGAAAATATCACCCACTTTGGACCGAATGCGTATGCAAAACCAGCAACCGGACTTAATATTCTTCGGGAGACCATTATGGGCCGGGAGCTTTTTGACCAGGCCTTCAAAACGTATTCAAAAAGATGGGCATTTAAGCATCCTGAGCCTGCGGACTTCTTCAGAACAATGGAAGACGCAAGCGGTGAAGACCTGGACTGGTTCTGGAGGGGATGGTTTTATGGCACAGACCCTGTGGATATCGCCATTGCCAAAGTTACCATTGCCACTCCCGACCTGGAAGCCATCCCTAAAGCCGAAGAGGTAAAGTACACGGTTGACAAGCCTATACAAAACGGATTTACAGATATTTCAAAGATCAGGAATAAAGAAGACAAAAACATTACCTTCTATGTAGACAAGGATAAGGATCTCCAGGATTTCTATTACCGCTATGACAGAGGCCAGGAAAAAGTGGATACCGGTAAGGAATATTCATTCAAGGTGGATAATATGACGACCCTTGATCCGAAAGATAAGGAGAAGTTCAGGAATATAGCCGCCTATCAGATCGATTTTGTGAATAAGGGCGGACTGGTAATGCCAATTATTCTTGAGTTCACATTTGAAGACGGATCAAAACTATATGACAAGTCTTCTGCCCAGATCTGGCGACATGATGAGCAGAAGGTTTCGAAGACCTATTATTTTGATAAGAAGCTAAAATCTGTCCAGCTCGATCCTATGAGAGAAACTGCCGATATTGACACCTCAAATAACTTCTGGAGTAATAACGGAACTGCCACTGAAATGTCAAAGTTTGAGGTATTCAAGCAGAAACAGCAGGGGACCGTAAGAGGAGGAAGCAGCGGAAAAGTAAATCCAATGCAGGCCGCAGAAAAGAAAAATTAATAGTACCTACCCTATTTAAAGTTTACTCTTCCGGTAAACTTTTTTTCTGCCAAAATTTCACACTCGAAAATAAAATTCTGCCAAAAATTTCCTTTCATGCCCTTGGCATACATTTAGAGAACTTCAAGGCAGATAATAATTAAAAAAACAGATATATTATGTCAGTAAACTTTAAACCATTAGCAGACAGGGTTTTAGTAGAACCAATCGCTGCAGAAACTAAAACAGCTTCAGGTATTATTATTCCGGACACTGCCAAAGAAAAACCACAGGAAGGTACGGTAGTAGCAGTAGGTCCCGGTAAAAAAGATGAGCCTACCACTGTGAAAGTAGGTGACAAAGTTCTTTACGGAAAATATTCAGGTTCCGAGTTAAAATTAGAAGGGAAAGATTACTTAATTGTAAAAGAGGGAGACCTTTTAGGAATTATTGGGTAAAAAGCAGTAGGCTTTAGGCTATAAGCAATAGGCATGAGAGACTATAAAAGATATGACATTTGGAAAATTGCCCATGAGTTAGTTAAAGAAATTTATATTATTTCTTAAAACTTTCCAAAATCAGAACTTTTTGGTTTAACATCTCAAATAAGAAGAGCATCAGTCTCTATTCCAACAAATATTGCTGAAGGTTGTGGAAGATCCACTGATAAAGAATTTGCAAGATTTTTAGAAATAAGTATCGGTTCAACTAACGAAACAGAATATTTACTTCTTCTCTCCTGCGATTTGGGTTTCACATCCGAAGATAAATTATCAAGCCTTAATCCTAAACTGAATTTAATCAGACAAAAACTTATACAACTTAGAAAAAAATTATTAAATAATAATTAACAGCTTCAAGGCAAAAGCTTACTGCTTACTGCCTAAAGCTTAAAGCTTTAACATTATGGCAAAAGAAATAAAATTCGATATCGAATCAAGAGACGCTTTAAAAAGAGGGGTTGATGCATTGGCAAATGCAGTAAAAGTAACTTTAGGACCTAAAGGGAGAAATGTAGTGATCGAAAAATCTTTCGGGGCACCTCACGTTACTAAAGATGGTGTTTCTGTAGCAAAAGAGATCGAACTTGAAGACAAGGTAGAAAATATGGGAGCTCAGATGGTAAAAGAAGTAGCTTCCAAAACCAATGATATTGCAGGAGACGGTACTACTACCGCTACTGTACTGGCACAGGCAATCGTAAGAGAAGGCCTTAAGAACGTAGCAGCAGGTGCCAACCCAATGGATCTGAAAAGAGGGATCGACAAAGCGGTAACTGCAGTTGTTGAAAATCTGAAATCTCAATCTCAAACTGTTGGAGACTCTACGGAAATGGTGAAGCAGGTTGCTTCCGTTTCTGCAAACAATGACGAAACTATCGGTGCTTTGATCGCCGAAGCTTTTGGAAAAGTAGGAAAAGAAGGGGTGATCACGGTAGAAGAAGCTAAAGGTATCGATACTACAGTAGACGTTGTAGAAGGTATGCAGTTTGACAGAGGATATCAGTCACCTTATTTTGTGACCAATCCTGAGAAAATGTTAGCTGAGCTTGAAAATCCATACATCCTTTTGGTAGAGAAAAAAATTTCTTCCATGAAAGAATTGCTTCCTGTTCTTGAACCGATCGCACAGGGAGGTAAGTCATTATTGATCATCTCTGAAGAAGTGGAAGGTGAAGCTTTGGCCACTTTGGTGGTAAATAAACTAAGAGGTTCTCTTAAAATTGCTGCGGTAAAAGCTCCGGGATTTGGAGACAGAAGAAAAGCTATGTTGGAAGATATTGCGATCTTAACTGGCGGACAGGTTATCTCCGAAGAGCAGGGCTTCACTATGGAGAATATCTCTTTAGATATGCTTGGAACGGCTGAGAAAGTATCTATCGATAAAGACAACACTACAATCGTAAACGGTGGTGGTGAAGAAAGCAAGATCAAAGGAAGAGTAAACCAGATCAAAGCTCAGATGGAAACTTCTACATCTGATTATGATAAAGAAAAATTACAGGAAAGATTGGCTAAGTTAGCTGGTGGAGTTGCCGTTCTTTATGTAGGTGCAGCTTCCGAAGTTGAAATGAAGGAGAAAAAAGACAGAGTGGATGATGCATTACATGCAACCAGAGCTGCTGTTGAAGAAGGTATTGTTGCTGGTGGTGGTGTTGCTTTGGTAAGAGCTATTTCTGCTTTAGAAAATCTTACAGGGATTAATCCTGATGAAACTACAGGGATCAAGATCGTTAAAAGAGCTATCGAAGAGCCATTAAGACAAATCGTTGCTAATGCAGGTGGTGAAGGTTCCGTAATTGTAGCTAAAGTAGCGGAAGGAAACGGAGATTTCGGATACAATGCTAAAACTGATGAGTATGTACACATGCTTGAAGCAGGTATCATCGACCCAACTAAAGTAACAAGAGTTGCCCTTGAAAACGCTGCTTCTGTTTCAGGAATGCTTTTAACCACTGAATGTGTAATCACTGAAGTGAAAAAAGACGAACCAGCTATGCCAATGGGCGGTGGAATGCCGGGAATGATGTAACAGCGTGTCGCTGAGATAATTTAATATACTAACCGTTCTATTTTATTTATAGGGCGGTTTTCTTATATTCGCAAAAAAACATTCATGAAAAACTTGTTAACCTTAATTCTTATTACAATTTCATATATTTTGATCTCTGGTCAAAATAGAAATACCATAAATTGTAAAATCACATATTTGCCAACTATAAGATATGAGAATAAATCAACTAAAATATCTAAGCAACAAGCAAAGAAAATAGATAGCTTAATTAATCTTAAATCTTATAAAATTGATCTTAGTGATAATGATTTAAAAATGATGAAAGAACTTTATGATAAAAAAGATTTTCAAGGAAATAAAATTTACAAAATTTCTGAATCAACATTTTTAACATTACTCAAACAGAAAGAAATTATTATAGATTTTAACACAATAAATTCAATTTCAGAAAAAAGCATTACAGATTTACTAAGCTCAATTATTGATGGTTCTCCTTTCGTTATAATAATAACTACTCAAAACCATCAATTAACTTATGAAGACAATTTTTCTGGAATGCCTAGCTTAAAAGAATTAAATAAATATCTAATTTCTTATTCTATTTATAATGATGTAACTTTTTGTAAAAATGATAATAAACTTGTAAGAAATTATTTTGGAAAGGAAGGTTTTATAAAAAATATAATGTATTTTTTAGAGAAAACAGAATCATATTAGCTTTGCTTTCGAAAAACAATATATCATGATGTTAACTAATAAAAAACAAATTAGCTATGCCAATTTGTGATGGAATGCCGGGAATGATGTAACAGCGTGTCGCTGAGACAATTTAATATACTAACCGTTCTATTTTTTTTGGAGCAGTTTTTTGTTTAAATTATGGTTTCCCGTAAGGAAATAGTATATTTATTATTATATATTTAATGATTAACAAATAGATAGCTAAAACAAAAACAACATTAGTACAATGTATATATTGTGGCGCAATGCATAGGCGGTCATTCTATTGACAACCGTACTAATACAAGAGGGAGACTGAAAACTGAATAGAGTAAGTAATAAAACATAACCAAAACAGAATGGGAATATTTGACTTTTTTAAATCAGATGAGAACAAAAAACCTTCCATTGATTTAACAGACTTTAAATTTTTATCCGACGACCACACAAGAATTGAAAATGGTCGACCAACAAACGCTAATAATAAAGGTGCTTGGAGAGGAATTAGAGTTAAAACGTCTGACAATGCGACTTTTTTCATTACCATGTACAATATGAATGAAAATCACCCAGTTTGGGGTGACAATATTCAAATGGCAGAAAAAAAAATGAAAGTTGTTGAAGAAAATAATGATAAAACTGTTCTTCGTGGTTTTGGTACAGATGCAATGGGTGTGTCTTTCGCTGATTATGGTTTGACACTTCATAAATCAAACATTAATGTGATTAAAGTTACATTACATATGCACGATAGAAATATTGACATTGTATATGAAAAAGCAGAAAACAAAACCCAATCATCGAAATTAGATAACTACTCAAAGAGTGATAGTTTTGAGAATTTTATCGAACGATTTCGTACAATGGCAATGCCAGAGAAAATGCAAATTGCTATTCAAACCGATTTGATAAATAATCAAGGTGCAGCTGCTTATGAAAATGGAAATATAGAATTAGCAATAGAAAAATTTCAACAAGCATTGAAAATAATGCCTATAAACGATGACGCACTAATAAATCTATGTAGATGTACTCCCCTTAAAACGAAAAAGCGAAATTGATTAACAGACATGAAAGGCTGAAAACACCCATTAATAAAAGGTTTGAAAGCGTATCCAAGCCTCGAAATGAAAAAAAACGAAATGCCGAAAAATTACCATTTGCTACCATTTTACTACTATTCTTAATCAAAAAATTACTATTATCGAGTCCCTATTGGGGCTTTTTTATTTCACTAAGATACAAAATTACTATTCCATCTAAAAACTTTGCTATAAGGCATTTCTGAGTATTGAAATAAAATTTTAAGGTTATTTTGGACTGAGAAAATACTGGATTTTCTGTATTTCTACAATTACAGGAAAAAATACTGTTTTTTGAGTTGGGGTTACAGTTGGGGTTACAGTTGGGGTTACAAAACTTGATTTTTTAAATCTGATTGGAGTATATATAGGGGCTAAAAAACATCAAAAAAAGCCCCTTTTTGAATTATTCAAGGGGGTATAGGGACATCGGGTTTTTAAGTCGACCTGCTGATAATCAGAAAATTAAGACATTGTATTATACCGAACACTTGCTTTTATTAATGCAATGGCAGAGACATCACTTACTTTAAAGTCTTTGGGTTGATGGTGGTGATTCTGACTAACCAATTTAATATAGTCGTCTCCCAGATCTGATTTCTGTATATATTTTACCGTGACATACTCTTTAAATTGACCAGAGAGAATTATACTTAATAAATACATTTCACCATAAAAGATATCAGAAACATTAATTTCTTTATATAAAATGAGATCCCCTGATTTTAAAAGCGGATACATACTGTCCCCGGTCATAGGGACGGCTCCGTCACACTTGGGAAGATTGGGAATCTTAATGGTTTGTAAAGTCTTTTGTGGAGCACCACTGTCAAAAAGCTCTCTTAAACCTGCCACAGCAGTAAAATCATAAAGCGGTACTTCCTGAGTGTCAATAACGGCATCTTTAGTCTTCCTGTTGATATTCATGGGAGTTATGACCAAATCCTGTTTTAACATTTCTCCTTTTCCACCAATAACCCATTTATACTCAAAAACATCAGAATATTCTGAATTTTCAAGCTTATGAAAGAAGTCAAAACTTGGCTTTGCCTTGCCGTTCAATATATCATAGATGGTCTGCGGTCTATTATAGTCTAATTTTTTTGCAAACTCGGCGGCATTAAGCCCCAAATAATCAAGCATTTTCTGTAAACGTGAAGAAATATTTGTATTTTCTTGCATTTTTATTTTTAATTTAAGAAATTTCTGTATATATTTGTCAGGACATTTGAACAAATGTATAACAAAAAATTGATTTTATCATGGAAAATACAGAAAAAGAAAAAATTAATTATGGCGACTATCAGCTGCTTGGAGAATTATTATGTGTTTCTTCAGATGCTGCCCGCAAGAGATACAAACGAAATGAAAAGAAGGCTGTAAGAGCTATGTACCTGATACAAGAAAACCGGAAACGCTTCATTCAGAATTACAGAAAAAGCTTACCGATAGATTAGAGAATAGATTTATAAACAAGTTAAAAAAAGAAATTATGCCACGAAATTGGGGAAATATATTAGTAGTTACAAAAGACGAACTGATACCAAGATATTATAATAGTCTAAGTGCGCTTAAAGTTGAAATCCACAGATACAAAAATTTGCCTTATGGAATCAAAAAAGTTCAGAAAGGAGGAAACGGCAGACAGATGTATATTGACTTTGACAGCCTTTCAAAAGGTGTACAGGACAGTATGGGTGATCCCCGCAAAATGAAGCATCCTTTGCTTTCATTCTTTGAATTTGATGCCGCGGCAGTACGTTATTATACCGATTTTAGATTTGATGATGGAACACCGTTAAAAGAAAGTTTCAAAGAGGAATATATAACCAACGCAAGCGTACTCATTGCAGCCGAAAAATTAAGACAGGCACGCCTTACCGAATGGAAAAAGTTAAATAAAACTTCCGGACGTGGGTTGATGCCATCCATAGTAACTGACATCACCACATTTAACGAGTTCCTGCCGAAAGTACATAACGCTACCCACACCCTGCCTTCTTCTCAACGAGGCTTTGACCGGGTTTGGAAACCTTTCTTTCAATCTTTTGATATAGGACTGAATTTTGAAAGCCTGATTTCCGGTAAACTGAAAAATCAGAACCGAAAATTAATGACAGACGAAATGATGGATCTGCTCAATGATATGTTTGCCGGACAGGATTATAAACCTTCACGTACAGAAGTTGCAGACCAATATCAGGCTTTTTTAAACGGTCAATTGGACATTATCAACAAAGATACCGCCGAAGAGTACGACCGCACCAATCCAAATTTCAGGGAAATGTCCGACAATTCCATTATTGCATGGCTTGGTAAATGGGAGAACAAAATCGGAACCTTTGCCAAACGTTCCGGTGACCGTCAGAAATTGATGCAGGAGTTCACGCCGTCACACAAGCTGACCAAAATTAAAGAAGCGGGAACACTCATCTCCATTGATGACAGACAACCGCCATTTATATATAATGAAAACCGAAAGCGTGCTTGGTTCTATATGGGGATTGATTTAGGTTCCGAAGCTTGGACTTGTTGGGTTTGGGGAAAAGATAAAAAAGGGATCATTATTGATTTTTACCGCCAAATGGTCAGAAACTACTCAGAATGGGGCTTTAATCTTCCATTAGGGTTGGAATGCGAAAGTTCACTTAACAGTGGATTTAAGGATACTTTCTTACGGAACGGGGCGATGTTTGACCGTGTGAACATTTATAAAAATCGTGCAAGGTCAAAAGCTGTTGAACGAAAATTTGAGGAATTAAGATACAGACACGAAAAAAGCCGTTTAGGGTGGATGGCAAGACCGCACGCCCTGAAAGAAGAAAATCAGAAAAGCGGAGAAAAAGAAGTCATTATCCCTTTTGACACCATTGTAGACCAATCGCTCAGCGATATTGAAACGTGGAATAATATGCCTCACTCAGTTCATACCGATAAAACCAGATGGGAAGTATTTTGTGAAATGCAGAACAAAAACACACAACCAACTAATTGGGCAGCAATACTCCCTCACCTCGGTAAAATTGAAACCTCAAGCTGTAATGCTGGAATTATCAAATTCAGAAATACCACCTTTTTGTTAGGACTCGATGGCGAAATTGCTTTGGATGATAATTTAATAAGGCTTCTGAAGTATGTCAATGGTAAAGAGTTTACGATTTATTGGCTTGACGGAAACGACGGAAACGTATTAAAAGCCATGATCTATTATGATGACATCATGCTTTGTGATCTCATTCCACAGCCGGAATATTCAAAGTCAATCCATGAAAGAGATGAACAGGGTGAAATCAACCGCAGGTTAATGAATGCTTACGAAAATACGGTTAACAAGTTCATGGCTCAGCGCAAACGCGAAATTGATCAGGTTTTAATTATTGACCACCGTAAAAAAACACTCAATAACAAATTTCAGATTGCAGGTCGTAACAAATACACTCCTGCCAATAATACACCGGAGGAAGTTTTTACAGATGCTGACGAAAATATTTACAATCACAATACAAATAAATCAACTGGAAGAAGCTGGGCTTCTAATTTCTAATAAAATTAAAATAGATATGATAACACTAGAACAAAAACAAAACATTTGTAATGCTGTACTTAACGGCAGGGGAAAATTTAACGGGACTGACATCGCCTATGCTAAATCCATAGGAATTGATAAAACAGTTTATAGTCAAATAAAAGACGGAGCAATTGAAAATATATTGTCCTTCGGGCAGTGGCTTAATATCGGTTCAAAATTTCAAACCGCAAAGAACAATTATGAAATGAAATTAGTCAGAACCGAGGTGTACACAGTTTTGGAAGATAATTTCAATTTTTGTCAGGCAACCAGAACCTCGATGATGTTGGCTGATGATTGCGGAATTGGGAAAACAAGATGCTCGATGGATATTGTTTCCAAAATGAAAAATGCGTTTTATGTGGACTGCTCTCAATCACATACTAAAGTACGCTTCGTAAAACAACTGGCAGCTACTTTAGGCTGTGATACTACCGGAAAATACTACGACATCTTGGAAACGGTTAAATATGCCTTAAATATGATTGAAAACCCGTTTATCTGTGTGGACGAATTCGGTGACCTTGAATACAACGCCTATTTGGAATTAAAAGGGATTATGAACGCTACGAAACATAATTGTACTTGGTATGCAATAGGGGCTGACGGATTAAAGGCAAAAATCACGAAAGGAATTAATAACCACAAGGTAGGTTTTGCCGAAATATTTAGACGTTTATCCGATGATTTTGTAACAATTGTTCCAAAAAATCCCGAGGAAAGAAAAGAATTTTATGTAAAACTTTTCGGGGACGTGGCTTATGTTAACCTTAAAGATAAAAATCAAGTTAACGAAGTGGTTAAAAAATGTATGGTCAAAGTAGCAAATCCATTTGAAGGCAAACAGAGAGGACAACAGGACGGACGTATCAAATCATTAACATATTTAGAAACACTTATCAAAGTCAGGGAATAATGAAGGCGCTATCAGTAAAACAAGCGTTTTCCATTGTGTTTAAACTGTTTGAATTTACTGGACTTTGGCTTCAAGCTTTTGGAAAACCGGAAACAACCGGTTTCTGGTACTTGGGTGGAGGAGAAAAGAACGGAAAATCAACTTTCGCCATGATGCTGGCTAAATACCTTACCACATTTGGAAAAGTACTTTATATATCCGCAGAGGAAGGATTATCAAAGGACATTATTGCCGCCATGAAATTTGCGGGATTATCAGACAAAGACAAAAAATTTCACATTATAGATTACGAGCCGTGGACAGAACTTCAGGCTCGTTTTAGCTCCCGAAAATGTGCTAAAATTATTTTTATAGATAATTCAACAATATACAGGGACGAGATCACAAGGAAGATGGTATCAGAATTAAAACAGAACCATCCCAATAAATTAATAATAATGGTTTGCCATGAAGTAAAAGGACTGCCGGACAATGCACTGGCAACAACATGGAGAAAGCTCGCTAAAATCATTATTCAGGCTGAAGGACTAAAAGCCATTATTTCTGGCAGATGCCCCGGAGGTACATTAATGATCAATGAAGAAAAAGCGAATCTTTATTGGGGAACATAACTAAAAATAGAAATACAATGAACAACGATATATTATTAAAAATTTTACAACTGGACAGCCTCGTCCGGTTTTTAGACTGGAGCGAACGGATCAGGATCCATTTGTACAGAGGAGAGAAATTTAACTCTACGACATTACGAATTCAGGCAGCGTATGAATGGATAATCAAAGAAAATTGGAATCCTCCAACTATGATGTACGGTGTAGACCGATTTCAATATTTCCACGATCCGGAATTAGACCTATGGGTAGAAACTGAAAATTATTTAAACTATTTCCCGGAATATATACAGGAATTAAACAAACTTAAATTTTAAAACATGGAAGCTACAGAATTATTAGATGAGATTTTAAAAAACTATACGATGGCAACCACCGTCTCGCAACAAATACAGGCTCATCAAACCAATATAGAGCTTTTAAACGCCGAATCAAAGAAAACCTATGATAAGGGATACAAAGACGGAAAACGGGACGGGAAAAAGGAAAAAATCGACTTCCTTACACAAAAGAACTAATCATTAAAATAACATATTATGAATATCGACGAACTTTTAAAAAAACCGACTATTGATTTGTCGGAAAAAGAAATGGAAACCGTCTTGAAGTACAAAAGAAAAACAGAAGCTGACAGACTGGAAAGAGAAAGACTCGCTTATGAAACCGAACGCGACACCGATATGGGCGAATTGATAGCGTTGGCTATGGAAATTGAAAATAAATCCAATCTACTGAAGCAGCTTACTCACGACAAAATGGAAAAACATCAGGAGAAATTAAACGAGTATGGAAAAATCCGCAGTAATTCTAAAGGAGGATTTTCTCTAATGCACAGTAATAAAACAATTAGAATTAAACGCCGCAGGGATACGCAGCCCACCTGGGACGAAAGAAGCACAAAAGCATTGGAACTGATCCACGCCTTTCTGTATGATACTGTAAAAAAGAGGGACAAAGATTTATTTGAAATGTTGATCGGGTTCTTAGTAAAAAATAAAAAAGGGGATTTGGATTATGCCAGTGTAATGAATTTACTGAGCCATGAAACCCGTTTTGATGATGCAAGATGGAAAGAAGGTTTAAGGCTCCTAAAACAGAGCTACAGTAATTTTTTGAAAGGTTACCAATATGATTTTGAAAAACAAAACACTGAGGGCAAATTTGAACGTATAGAACTCAATTTTTCGGCTCTATAGTCTGACTTACATTTTTAACGTTTATAATGATCGGGAATACTCCGAATATGCCAAAAATAGAATACCATAAACAAATACAATAATAATGGTTGATTTAAAATAAAATCCCTTATTAGTTTGAACTAATAAGGGAATATTTTTTTATATTTTCTTACTGAGGGCTTCTTTACTTTAGTTTAATTATTACGTCGTGTGTAAACATTTTGGGGTTCCAGTTATTTCTTCTGCAAACAAATTCATATAAATCGTATGCGTGCTGCATATTATTAATTCCTGCTAATTCATACGTTTCTTGTTTTGCCTGATTGTAATAAACCGCGGTTTTCGTTTTAGTTTCTAAATTGATTATTTTAATATTGTTTGAGGTAATATATTTACTTGCCAAAGCTAGATTAGCAAAGTCTTTTCTCATATTCTCTCCTTCAATTTTAACCCCTCCGTCTGAATAAACCCTATAATTCAAAATTTCACCGTCTTTTGTTTCTAATATTCCTTCTTTGATTTGGCTATTTAAAGTTTTCATAGTTGAGATTATTTAATGTTTCGTTGAAGTAAATATAAAACATTTGTTTTATACAAAGCAAGCAATTTGTATAAAATTTTTATATTATATTTGTAAGATGAAATTAAAAGAATTTTTGGAGAGAAATCCCATTATAAACTCGGCACAGTTAGCAAAGGAAATGTGGTCGGATAATAAATCAGCACCATCAAAATTAACTAATAAGCTTAACGAAAATATTGTAGGTAACGGTAAACAAAGAATAACAGAGAAAGATATGGAAATGGCTGAAGTGGTTTTAAAAAAGCTTGCCGATGATATTTATAAAAGTTTTCAATAAAAATGAGGCTGTCTCAAAAGTACCCCCTCTCTCGGACTCCTTCTGACAAATTTTGTCGTTTAGGAGATTCTCAGAGCATTAGTTTACCTTTTGAGACAGCCTCTTGTTATTTATTTTTCTCTTTACGGAAGCTTTTATTAATAATTGGAGCCATAAGAATAACCACAACGAATAAAATTTCCAATAAATCAATTGTTTCCATATTTGCTTTTTATAAAGATACATTTTTTAGCTTGAATTCTCATTTCTTCTGCCCATATATAAATCCATTATAGAAAAAGAGTGTTGAATTTTCAACACCCTTATCTATAATATTAATTGGTACAGCTTTATTCTTTTTCAACCAATTCTAAAAATAGACTTTGTAAGTCTTCATTTAATTTTGTGTTACTATTTTCTGTTGTTAGTAAAAATTCATCATCGATTCCATCTGCATAAGTTGAACCATCCAAGATACCTAATGCATGAGACAATGTATTTATCTCTACAATTCTCAAGAATTTTAAAAATGCATCCTTTTCTTCTCTTGAAAAATCTATATACATAGAAATTATGGCTTTCCAAACTGGATCTATAGCTTGTGTTGTTGTTTCCAATAAATTTTTATATAAACCTAAATTTTCTTCAATGACATCTCGATTGAAAATTTTCACTAATTCTACAGAATTCATTTTAAATTTCCTTAAATGATTTTCTTAAATAATCTCCTAATAAGTCCTCTATGTCTTCATCTTCAATATCATAGTATATATCATCTAATTCTCCCAAAGGATCAAATAAATCATCATCAATAAAAAGTTTTTTAAGAGTTTTATCTACTAATTCTCTTCGGAACTCTTCATCACTCAAATATTCATCTTTTACAATATTTAAGGCTTTATCTAATAAATTTGATTTTTTAAAAGCGCCTATTTCTATCAAAGCTTCTATTGTTTCCTTTGAAAATTGCCCATACCCATTTACAAAATATTGATGGAAGCCCCCATTCAAAACTTGATTTTCTAACACTACAGTTAAATATGTAACTTGCAAATCTTTCGGAAGGTTAATAATATAGCTGTACCAATGAGGGACTTCACTAATAAACCATTCTTCTTTTATCCCTTTCGTAGATTCTAAATATATTTTCTCTATTAATTCTTGATTAGTCATAAATTTTATTTATTAAAAGCGTTAGGATACATTGTTTTATTCATTTGTATTAATTCTTGTAAAGCACTATTGGGTATACCTTTTTCACCATAAACACGTCTCAGTTCAAAAATATCCCTAGCTAAAACTTGACGAGCATTTGTAAAGCCTTTCGTTGATCTTGAAACGATGCCAGCACCTGCTTGACTTACTGTATGTCCTAGTTTTGGGACTAATATTGACGGTGCCGTACTGTGATCATATCCAGGTACAAGTCTTTTCATTGCAGCACTTTGCCCTACATGATGTGCGTCAAGGCCTTTTTCTAATCCTCTCATTTTTTTGTATGGCCCGACTTTCCATAAATTTGATTTAGGAGCTGGTGTTTTATTCATACCTGCTGGTATCAACAATACAGTAGCTAACATCATTATAAATTCGGCATCTCTCTCCCCAACTTGATCAGCTAATTTGTTGGTGGCTAACATCGCTCCAAGGTCTGCCGGCCCCATCCATGTTACTCCTCTATCATAATAATGAGCAGGAAAGAAGATTTGAGGAGGTGCAACAGAGGCAGGAGGTAAATTAACTGTCATACCAAGACCACCATAACACACTAGACAATTAGAAGGCATAATAGAAGCCGGGTTTGAAGCAATAGCCCTTAAAGGACCATTTATTACTACTTCCTGTATAGGATAAGGATTGTTTTCCCCACCTAAAGCATTAGGGTCAAGCTTTGGGCCACCATCACCACCTTCTCCGTTTATAGGGTCTCCTCTTAACCCTGTAGGATCTGTAAAGAAAAGAGGATTGCTATAAGCAAAACCGTATGGGTCTAAAGTATAATCACTTAATGGGTCATGAGTTCCAAATTTACCAAAATCAGCAAAATAAGATCTCGGCCCATAATCATACATTCCTGCTTCCTGTAACTCTTTACCACCAAACTTGTAACTATACAAACTAGCTGTTCCAAAGACCGCCTTCTCCTCCCTTGGGATATTCATCCCAAACGGATAATAATCATTCTGATCTGTGATCTCTACTCCTCCGGATATATATTTCCTAAAGCTTACCCTTGCATTGCCCAGATGATCTTGATACTGATAAATATACTCATTTTTCTGATAATCGTAAAATCCTTCAGCAGTAGGGAAAAACTGAAGCTCAGGATTGGGCTTCAACTCCAGAACCTTGCTTATAAACACTTCTTGTTCATAAGCAAATTCTGTGGGATTAACATCATTTTGGGGAGTTCCATGGGTGGTAAGGTAATGGAAACCATCCAGATACTCGGTAATTGTGGCAAAAGAAGTTCCGTTTTCATAATTGCTGTTGAAGACCTTCCTGAGCTTTTCACCATCTGCCCTGTAAGTATGGAGTATTTTCTTCTTATTATTAGCAATAGACAGTACATTAGGCAGGTTCAGATAATTGTACCCGATCTGCTGGATATTCTTATCCTCTATGTTGGTCATATTTCCGTTGACGTCATATAGTATATCATTTCCACCACCTTCATAGCCTGTAGGGTTTCCGCTATCATCATCGATGGTTCGTAACTGATTTCCCGTATATTCATAAACAAGATCATCAATCTGTTCTGGGGTATTTCCAACAAGACTTTTGGCATTTCTTTGTAGATGGGTAATATTTCCGTTTAGATCATATTGCACAGTTTCATCATTGAAATGGTTTACCGGTACAGTAGCCTGTGGATGGGAAAATACTGCTGAAGTCAGACGGTTAAGTCCATCATACTGATAGGAATAACGTTTGAAGGTGCTGGAGTTAGAGACTTTCCAATTGATCTCTGCAATGTTTCCGTTATATTTTCCGGTGGACAGGGTAGTATTAACAGGGTTCTGATATCTGATCTCATACCCGAACAGATCATTACCCAAGTTCTCAGGATCATTGATTTTAGTCAGCCAGCTCCGGATGTTATAAGCATAATTTATTGTCTGGAGTGGTGAAGCAGGGTTGGTTCCCCCTACTTTTTTAGTTTTCAGCTGAGAAATCTCATTATATTCGTTTTGGGTTAAAATCTCATAAGGATTGTTATCTACTTTGTGCTTGTGTATTAGTAATCTATTCTGGTTGTCATATTCAAAGTTTTCTGTGATCACCTTTTCGGTATCAGTACTCAGCCTTTTATGGTAAGTTTTGGTCTGTAAGACCATTCCTGTAAAATCCAATTCGGTTTCTATTCTGGTATACCCCCCCAAATGATTTATAGAATGGATCCCTATAACTCTTTCTTTGGTATCATAATAATTATAGATCTTTGTCCAGCTGTCATTTTCAATATTCTTTACTAAAGACATTAAAGGAAGGCTTCTGGTACTTTTTCCACTAGTTGATGGATTATCTGTTAAAATAGGGTTTCCAAATATTGCTGTTGGAAAAGGAGGATTGAAACTGTAAGCTGGATAAATATCATAATAATTGACAGAAAGAATTGCATCATACTGAGATTCAAAAGGGTATACCCCACCAGTATAATAAACTGTCATACCGTTTTTGGTTATTCCTGAAGTATTCCTTTCTTCATTGGCTGGAACTCCTGTAGACACATAATAATCTACAGACTCTTGTACCGGCCTTCTTCCAAAATTAGCTCCTATATTGGCTATTCCAGTATAAACAAGTCGTGAGAACTTGTCATATTTAGTAAACAACCATTTACCTGTAGGACGCATGTCAGCGTCTTGGATCATTACTAACCTGTCCTGTTTATCATAGATCATATATTCCCAACCTTTGCCGGGAAGTTTTTTTTCTACTAATCGATTTTTACCATCATATCTATTTTGATAACAAAGATTACTCTGTTTAACTTCATTGGTTGCAATGTCCAAAGCTGCTGCTGCAAGTGGAGGAAGTACATACGTAAGTTGATCGTATTTATTATATACATTGTAGGTGTCCGCGTAATTATTGGCCCCAAGCACTTTTCTCTCTAAAACAATAAATCCCCTAGTATTTTTAAATATTATTGTCTCATTACCGTCTTCATCCTTAACACTGTTTTTATACAGTTGAGAATTCGCATATATACCCGAATCTGTCAATGTATTCTTAGTTGCTCCGTTTTCCCATATAGAGATAGCACTAAAGCTTCTTACATTATCAGAGGTTGTATTAGCTGCGTATCCAAGAGTAATAGGCTTATTACTCCAATCATTCCCGATTTGGATCTGTCCAAGAATTCTATTCAAAGGAGAGTTTTCAATAATCTGTTCTGAATAAATCTTTTCTCCTGCATAAAAATTTGTAACATCATTTACAGGATACGGAACCAAACCAGAATTCTGCTGATATAATGCTCCATTCGTAGTGTTTGATTGAGGAACAGGAAGATAATCTCTGATCTTCTTCCCGAAATCATCATAGACAACAGGAACTACAATATCCTTTCCCGTAGGAGATTCTTTTATACCTATGGTCTGTATAGGCCGACCTAAACCATCAAAGTACTTAACTGCTTCTGATTTTCTGGAACAACTTTGATCTAAACAATTTTTAATATAAGTATAATTCTCTGTATTGGATAATGTAGTTTGCGCAGAAGCTGCAAATGATACAAAGAATATAATCAGTTGTATAATATATTTTTTCATAATTCCGATATTTAGTTTATTGGAAGTGCGAAGTCCAAATTGATTGGTGTATTGTTAGGTGGTACTGTAGAGGTTGCACCGGGAACAAATCTTACAATTATATTTCCATCTGGATTAACCGTAATACCCCATACTCCGTTAAAGTACGTTGTAGAAGTCCTGATATTTGGTGATTGGCAGTTCCCAATAATCTTTCCAACTATCACTCCTGTATTCCAGTTTAGGCTGGTATTAATTGGGTAACCCATTTGAACTCTAAAATTAGAAGGGCTACTACTACCATACAATACTATTGAACCATAATTTAACACGTTAATTCCTGATCCTTTTACTATCGAGCAAGATAATGTCGTACAAGTTCCAATATTATTTGCATAGTTCTGACCATTGGAATTGATTTCATTTTCTGCTTTGCCATCAGCATCAGATTGACTTACCAATGAAGAATATTTGTTTTCTGGAACAATATATAAGTGGGTACTTCCAATACCAGTACCTCCACAATTTTTAGTGAAACTTTGGCTTTTTTCAGAATTATAGTATCTGGTAGTAGCGTAATTGTAATTATATTGCTTTACCGTATCTTCATTATTATCTAATACTTTTTCTACTCTGTTACTACCATCAAATTTATATTTTATCCGGATTCCTGACTCCTGTGTGTTTGATTTTACACCAATCAATGGGTCAAAAGTGTGAGTAGTAATCTTAAAGTCTTTCAATTCCGGTTTATTTCTAAAATTATCAAGGACGGTAATAAGATTATCTTCGGTTGAATCGTCAATATCCAAATCGGATTTTTTAACGATATCCAAATCTAAATATGAAATGTTATTATTAGGATCTAACCCAAATGCCTGCATAACCTGTGCATAAGTAGCACCCTCAATTACTGCGATCGGTTTTGTCTGTTTATATCCCCAAATTATTACAGTCGGCTTATCCATACGAGATTGCTGAAGAATATTTCCCTTATTGTCATACACATCAAATCCCTTTTCTTTCATCCAATCATTTACAGCAAAATTATAAGTATATTTAGCATTGGGTACTACGAGATTGTTTGTACTAAAAAAGGTGATTTTTGTTTTTTCTACAGCTTCATTACCCATTTTCCTTTCATTCCCTAGTTGAAGCTGTTCATAATTTACATTTGCATTCAATAAAGCATCACTGCCTTCAAAAGCATAGTTGTATATTTTTGTTTCATTGATTAAAGGCCCTGTAATGGTAATGGTTTTAGGAAGATTGAAACGATCTGTATAAGTCATGCTTGATTCTTTCTGAATAGTGTTTCCAGCGAAATATTCTGTTTCAATTTTCTTGGTAACATTGTTTCGTTTGATAAGACTTGAATTTTGATAAGTTGTCTGTTCCGGAAAATTACCATCATAGGTACCATTAATCGGCCAATACAAATATCGGACTTTAGGATATCTCTGTTGTTCTCCCAAAACAGGAGATGGGTACTGCGTTGCAGTATACTGATATTCGGATACTTTTAATAAGTTATTGTTTTTATCATTAATCTTCTGGCTTAATAGATTCCCTCTTAGGTAATCATAATTAAAGATTTTAGAATTAACACTGTTTTTTGAAAATAAATAGCTATCCAAATCTACATCTATATAAGAACCTGACATCAGCCATTTATATTTTAAAGACTCAGGGTATTCAGTATAACTGCTATACCTGTAATCAGTATAACCTCCATCTGGATTTATTTGTCTGGAATTTGGATAAACTACATAGCTTCCTTTAGATCTGCTCATTACTGTATTAAAACTTTGGGGGATACTGCTTTTTATTTCAGTTGGCCCATATTGTGCTATATCCTGCTCACCTGTTGCCATTGGTAAAGCTGATACTTGGCCATCACCATACTTATAATTTGTTATTAATGTTTTATTTTTTATTGGATCTAACATTTTGATTTCTTTTATTCGAAGCCCTCCTCCAATGATCTTGGTTCCTTTCCAAAAGAACTCATGAGGTTCATAAATAAACGATTGAACTCCTTGAGTAGGATAGGTAATAGTTTTCAAGCTCCATGCTCGAATATTTTCAAGTCCTGAAATTCCTTGATCATAAGATCCTGAAACGGCAACAGGATTTAGTGTAGGAACCTTTAAAGGTGAGAAATACGAAAAATTAATAGTATTTCTTGTTTCATTATACTTATATAAATAAGGCCTTACAGGAAATCCGTAAGAATCTGTTAAAGAAGCCTCATTAAAATCACCCTTAAATCCAAACACATCTTTATTGAAAGAAGTAATCTTAGGTAAGTTCCTGTCTTCGTAGTATGAAAGCCTATAGGTCTCCTTATTGATATTGTTTTCTCCGAATCCTTTTTCAACAGCCACAAGTTTTAACCTTTTACAAAGCGGGCTGTCTGTACATCCTGAATTAAAATAATCATAAATAAATGTATATTGGGAAATTATTTGACCTGAATTATTTTTAATAAATATTGACTTTAAAAGAGGCTCTTTAACAGCTGGGTTAATCAGTTCTGCTCCCCAAAACGGTCCAGTATATTCCACCGTGGGAGAAAGAGGAATTTCACTTAAAACCATATTCTTTGTAATCCTGTCTTCTCTTAGGTTCTCATAATTAAAAATAATTTCCACATCATCGGTTTTGATCTTAGAAACTAATTTTCTTATATATTCCTCCCTTGTTGAAATGTCAAAATTTTTAAATGTCCTAAATTTATTCGTTACAGAACCATTATCTACTCTATGGATTAATTTTTCCCATATTCTGTCTTTCTTAAAATTTAGATCAAATCTGGCCAAAGGTATGTAACTAACCTGTAAGGTTTTTTTAGATATGTTATCCTTTATTTCTGTTAATTTATAACTGTTATGATATTCCATGTCAGAACCAGAAGTACCTTCCTCTGGTAATGTATTTGATCCTCTAAATGCTTCATCTTTTGTTTTAGTCCTTATATTGACATGTTCAAATTCTGAAAAGGTATATGTAAATTTATTCTTGTTTATTTTAATAGTTTGCGTGTCATAATGGTTTCCGGGTGTTTCAGAGGTAGCACAGGTTCCTATTAATGTATGTATAAAATAGGAAACAAAAGGTCCCGAAGGACCAGGAGGGCATCCATAGTTTTTATTTGAAACATACCCATATTTAAGAATTTCACTTTCTGCTGTTTTCGCTCTAACAAAGTTTATACTTGCAGTATTAAAGCCCTCCAGCTCTCTTATATTTAAATCCTTATCGATAAAAAATCTCCCTGAAAGATTGGGTGAATTAATACTATAAAAGTCAGGAAAATCTGTCGATGGTACCGTAGGAAGTCCTCGCAAATATGCCTTCCAATTATCCCGCCCCTCATTATCTTCATAATTTCCGTTTACTTCCTTGGTAATTTCTCCTACCGAATATAATGACCATCCCAAGCCAGCCTCCCCAGCATATTGATCAACTAACATTCCACTTGAATTATAAATAAGTCTAATGGGAATGGCCATGCCTTCGAAATTGACATCATATAATGGAATTGAAATATCTGCTTTTCCTGTATATGTATTTATTGAACTGGGATTTAATGTATTAAAATTAAATGGGTTACTATCAGGCTGCGCATCAAATGGCGCATCTCCTATGGTAGCTGTGACCGAATTTGTATTTGATAATGTATCTGTTTCAATCTGACCATTATAATAAGTAAGAAAAAAAACAAATATAATTGCTAATAATCTTTTCATAATATATGTTTTTATTGTTTAATAATTTTAGCATTTGCTGATTTGTTAGTATCGGTTTTAATAGTGATCAGGTAAGCTCCCTGAATCAATGGCTGGGTATTGATCTTGGTTATCTTATTCTTGGTTTTGGTCTGATGCAAAAGCTTACCACTCATATCATATAAAAGAATATCCGCTTCTCTAAAGTCTTCTCCAATCTCAACATAGGTATAATCAGTCACCGGATTAGGATAAACCTTAATATTTTGCTTTTCAATCAATTTATCCACCTGACTGTCTCCCAACTTTACAATCTTCCAATTCTCTTTGCCTAACTCTTCTGCACTAGTACCTGCCAGAATAATGGAACCATCCCTGTTCAATTTTATATCAGATAGTCTTTCCTCTCTTTGACGTGATTCACCTTGCACATATTTTCTCCATTTTTCTTCCCCATTTTGATCCAGATACAGCATCCAGAAGGTTTCATCGTCATTTTCAATTCTTCCTTCAGCTTGCGTATAACCCCCTAATAAAACTCCTTTAGAAAATTTATCATCCGCAGAATGTAAAATACTTATTCCCATTAACACATCCCTGTTTTTGAAATTGTAAGATTTCTGCCAGATTTCTTCTCCTATTTCATTCAACGATATAAGCCAAAGATCAGTTCCCTCTTCTATATCTGCCGTTTTGTTTCCTGATCGTGCTGAACGACTTTCACCACCTATGACATACCCATTTGAAGTTAAAGCCAATGTTCTCAAATGATCATCTGCTTTTCCCCCGAAATTCTTTTCCCATTCTATTTTACTGAATTTATCTAGTTTTACAATCCAGTAATCACCCTCGCCATAGTTTTCTGTTTTCTTAGTTCCTCCTGTATTACTTCGGGAATATATTCCTAATAAAGCTCCTCCGTCTTTCGTGGGAATCATTTTCTCTACTTCATCTAGCCCTTTTCCCCCTAAAATAAGTTGTGATAATTCTTTTCCGTTCTTATCAAGTCTAATAATAAGTGCATCTTTAGAGCCGTAGCCTCTAGCCGAGTTCTGAACGTTTCCTGCGATAAAGTATCCTAAATCTGTGGCTTGGATCACGGCTTTAGCTTCTTCGTCACTGGCTGAACCTATGGTTTTCTGCCAGATTTCATCGCCCGATTCGTTCAATTTAATGAGCCATAAATCTGAACCGCCTTTGGAATTCTCCTTCTTATCCAGCCCTGTCGATGAATAACTAGTGCCTGAAAGGAGAAATCCGCCCTCTTCTGTAGCTACGGCAGCGACGAGAAAGTCATGATTGTTTCCAGAAAAATATTTTTCCCAGACTTCCTTCCCTTGCTGGTCAAGTTTGACCAAATGGAAATCGTAACCGCTGTTCTGCTTACTATCTGAAGCCTGAGGCTTACTCTTTTGGATGGAACTACCTGTAATGAGGTATTGTCCGTCAATTGTTGTGGTAATTTGGCTTAGAAAATCCTGTGTAGAGGATTGGATGTCTTTCTGCCAAATAACCTCCTGAGCATATACAGTCAGGAATGCGCACAAGAAAAGTGCAGCAATGTAACTTTTTTTCATATTTGAATTGTTTAGTGTTGCGAACTTATTTTATTTGGTTGTTTCAATGATCCGTAAAAACCCTATTTTTTCTTCGGGATATTACGGAACTTATTCTCTAATCCGAGCGATTAAGTACTTCCATGATTCTTATATTTATATAATTATTCATATTCAAAAAAAGGTAGAACCGCCCACTATTTCTACGGGCATTGATCATACAGATCGGGCGGCACTACACAAAACCCTCCATTGAGGGAAGCATCACCGGTATATCTCCATACCGAAACTAATAACCATGAATTTCTATTAAATTTTCAGGTAAGCTAAAAATGAGTGACAAGATCCGCCAGGTTGTAAATGCAAAAGGTGCGGAACTAAAGCCAATCCGACAAGGAGGTACTGCGAAGAACCTGACGCCCAGAAAGACTTAGCCCGCACCCATATAGGTAAGCACGGGCGTAAGTCTATCGAGTTTGGGCGTTAGAAGATTCGCAGTTTTCCTTGTCCAAAACGATAGCTTACGCTGTGTATCGTTAAAATTATGCTCCAAAAATAATAATATTTTTCAAATACAATCACCGTATTTTTACGGTATTTCGTAATTCAAATTTTATTTTTCTGTGTAGCTTTGTTTAATTATAGTTTCCTCATAGACAAATAACGCCAACTTGCAGGAAATGAGAATAGTTTTTACTTTTGTATTATGACAGAAGTAAAAGACACAAAACAGGACGATATAATGAAGCGAAATGAACGTATCCGTAAACGATTCGCTTATTATACCGATACAAAACATCTCGACAGTGAGCATGTTTTAGATTTGCTTGCTGATGAATATATCGGATCATTAAAAAGAGAGACAATCTGGTTAATTGTCAGAAGAACTGGGCATTATAAAAACCTTTAATTATGAAAAAGTTATTATTCCTTTTATTATTTCCTTTTTTATGCTTTTCTCAAACACAACTGCAAGATGAAGATATATCTGCGGCTGCCGGAAATGAATATGAAACTTTGTTAACTAATATTGGAATAGATCGTGAAGGAGGGTTTGCAATCAATCATTTTTTGCATAAAATGGGTTTTACCCCTGACGAAAAATTTACACAGCATGGCGAATATTTTAAACAAAAATATGTGCAACAAATTGTATCAGGGAATGCAAAACCTGCCGTTATATGGATACGCTATTTAAACAAGAAAGTTAAAGGATATGATTTCCCTGTTACTCAGAAAGTAGATATTTCTGGAGATACTGAAAACATTATCAAATTTTATATCAATTTTTGGAGTCGCGCCATAAACTTTAAAGATACTAAAGCGGGAGAAACTGTTACCACCCATTTTTTATCAGACGTGGCCGCCCTTTCTGTAGGAACAAACGGACAATCTAAAATAGTGGTAACCACGGCAAAAGATTATTATAAATAATCACATTTTAACGACAAAATCCGACTGAATATTAACCTGCCTTTCCGGCAGGTTTTCTTTTGCAACATATTTTACAATTGGCTCGGCATCAACCTTTATCATTTTGGAGCAGTTTGCCTTCGTATCATCGGTAATGGTGGTTTCATATTCATAAACCGTTACGATGATGTTATTATGATCCAGGTCGTCTTCGTCTGCCACTTTTTTCAATTCACTGAATTTTGTACCGCTGAGTCCCTCCAGTGCGCCATCCACTTTTTCATTAAGATCAAAAAATGCCAGTGCCAGCTCCTGATCAATACTTCCCGTATAGCTTTCCGCATAATTCTCACAAATGACACGCACACGAACGGCTCCTTTTCCCTCTTTAATCCCGTTCCCGATGTCTGACCACTCAAAACGCATGAAAGAGATTAAAACGGCGGGTTTTGGAACCATTACAATGTTTTCCTTTTCAACCTGTCCGCGGTCTTTATCAATGTAAATCAATTCCTCAACCTGCGCTTCCAGATGGTCGGATATTTCTTTAAAAACAACTCCTTTTATACTCATAATAATATTTTTTTAAGTTCCGATAGTACCATACGATCCAATGTTTTTTCGAGTGCTTTCGAGTCCCCAATAAATTTTCGCTGCGGGATCTCAATATGTGTTTTTGAGGTCAGGGCAAGCCATTTCCAATACTCCTTTCCGGTTTCCTTATACTTTGCCCAGAAGAACCTACGCATTTTCGGAGTGATCAAAATTTTCCCGCCCTCATTATGGATTTTTGCGTAATGGTTATGATTACCTATTCCCACAACAACACGCGACTCTGAAACCTGTATTTTTTTAATTTCCCGGCGCGTATTCCCGGAACGTACCATTGTGGTTCTGGCACCGGGATACGTGCTTTTTTTCCATCTCTGAAAAGGGACATCCACGAAGCCACCGACATTAAAATTTCGTTTAAAGAAGTTCACCATTGTAATGGCAGCTTTCTGCGGAATAGTTCTTTTAAAATTCCTGTATTTAGCACGGAGCCTGTCTAGCTCCTGTGCATTGTTCTGTCTACGCATTGGCTCTTATTTCTATATCGGCGATCATTTCATTAAATATCTGTTCCAGTATTTTTCTGATCTCCTGCGGATTTTCTTTGATGTTGGTGGTCTTAATGGTGAGTTCCTTCACAAAAGACTGGATATTGAATATCATTTTTTTTCCGTCTCCACCGGTTCCGGTTCCTGACAGGGAATTTTTGGCTATATCCTTTTTACCTTTTGCATTTCCGCCTGCCTGTGGCTCCAAAGCGGCAGAAGGTTTTCCACCCGGAGCAGCCAAGCCGGAAGGAGGTGGAACACCGGCGGGGGTAATTACCTTATTTTGAGTGGTGATTTTAACGGCTTTGCTGATAGGTTTTTCCAGTTCCTTATTCCATCCGTCATAAGCCCCTTTTACTGCATTAGGAACCAATTTTGCGGTGTCTTTGACCGCATTAAATCCTTTCGATAATCCCGACTTTATTTTATCCGTATCAAGGGTGAAAATACCGACAAGCAAATCGCCCACGCCACCCAGAGTATTTATCGCAATATCTTTAATGCTTTTAAATACGGAATGAACCACTCCGACGAGTGCATTTAATAACCGCTGTACCCAGACCGTTTTTTTACCCCATTCCAATAGGGCATTAATAACCCCAAGTATGGCATCCACAGCTTTAAAAACAACCCCGATCACTGCGCCCAGAATTTCCCCAACGTAGCTGATTGCCGGTGCGATCAATTCCCACACCCATGTTAAAATCCCCATGACATTAGAAAGGAACTGCGCCACATTTCCCGATTCATACATAGCCTTAATATTATCCACTAAAGCAATACGAACATAATTAAGAGCTGTTTGCACGCCGGCAATGATCTTTCCAATCAGTTCAAAAAGTGGCGTTAAAAACCGGATCATTCCTGCGATACCTTCCATCGCCATTTTTGCGAAATTGGTATCTCCTGAAAACTGAATGAAACCGTTATTTCTGATCGCATCCACCACCGGTTGAAAAGCTTCCGCCACTCCTGAAAGAGCATTTGTTACCGGCTCGGTGTAATTCATCATATTAGCCAGGAACCCGAACAAGAAATTTCCGGCATCCAATACCCCGATAATCAACGGTCTGAATGTTTCCCCGGTTTTGAGTTTAAACTGGGTTAACGCATTTTCCTGTCTGTTGATCGCAGACTGCATGGAGTTCATGGCTGCCGGTAAACCGCCCTCAAAAGTATTTTTTAATTCCTTTGAAAATTTAGGCAGGAAATCCTCCGCCATAATTTTACCGCTATCTAACATTTCGTTGAACTGTACCTGCGTCATTCCCATAGCACGGGAAGCAATTGCCAATGCTCCGGGTAATCTTTCTCCCAGCTGGCCACGCAGTTCCTCGGCCGACACTTTTCCCTTGCTGGCGATTTGAGAAATCGCCAGAAACGCTCCTTCACTTTGTTCCGCCGATAAATTCATAACAGAAGCAGCGATCCCGACCGCTTCGAAAATATCCCGCGCCCCTTGTCCTTCCAGAGCAGTACCTTTCAGTGATCCGGTTAATGTCTGAAATCCTTTATATGAGGACTCCATATTAAGATTAAGATCTTTTATCGTGGTGTCAAGAAACGCCATGTTTTTTGCCCCCTGTTGACCGGAGGCAAAGACAATGGCATTTTCCATTCCCTCGAATTTGGAAGTAATGCCGGTGATCTCTTTTCCGAAATTGATCACGGCACCCACCGATAACGCAGCAATAATAGCAATCCCCGCAGTCTTTGCATATTTTGCAAGGCTGCTAAAGGTATTTTGTCCGGTATTTCTTAATCTTCCTATCCCGTTATTGGTAGAGTTGATGGCATTATCCAAGCCCCGCGTTTCATTTCGTGCGCGGTTGATCCCGCCGGAGAAGGAACGATCAATTAAATCTAAAGCGTACTGTAAACCGTTCATTGTTCTTTTATTTTTTTGGAGTGTTCACAAGTAAACCTTTACGGACGGTGTCTACATCGGTGATCATTTCAGAGTGTGTCACTCTGACAGATTGGGTGGATACTTTGAAAGCTCCGTCCTTATAAAATCTTATGAATACCGTCTCAGGAATTTTACCGGAATCACTCCAGTACACTTCATCCGGATCCGTTAATGTTTCCTTTAATTGGGTAAACAAATCATCATTCATTTTTGTAGCTTCAGTATCCACCCAGACCGGTAGGTTTTCGGATGTAATAACCCGCGCCATTCCCGTTTTATCGATGTGGCTTTTGATGGTGACCACTTTTTTTGGATAAGTATGTTTTTTGACTTTCGCCCACTCGGCAAGTCCATAGTCGGTAATCCCCAGATCATCAACATCGATAGGCGTGGAGTCTTGCGGCAGCTTCTTTAAATAGCTTTGCGCACGGGTAAAGATTTCGTCACTATCTCCCCAGTTGACATCAAATCCCTGTTTTTGCATTCGTTCCCATCCGTACGGATCTGTTTGTATGGCTTCCTCAAAATTGGTTATTTCTCCTTCGTAGTCATCAAAAATATCCTCTGCATCTGTGCGGCATTTCCAATGTAACGGAGGTAAGAATTTCCATGAATTTTGATCTCTTTTATCAAAGACTTTCCCGTCCAGACTTCGACAAACAACCGTCGTACCCTCATCTATGATGGCGTTTAATCTCCAATAGGGAGCAATCTCCATATCGTCCATCATCTCCAGATACCGCGCTGCCATGTTGGAGGATGCATTCGCGTGATCCCATTCTGTTCTCAGATAAAATTCTTTATAGTTCGGAAATACTGATTTTGCCTTATTCCTGAAATCGTTAAAACTTTTTACTTCCGGATCCTTCAGCATTTCATTAAGCTCGTAGACTTCCGCCTGTGTTTTATCTGCCCCAAAGCGGTGTATATTATTCATCCAAGCCCTCATTCTGCGATGGTCGGTACTGTCAAAATCAAAATCCATTTTCCCGAACCCCTGTTTTATTGCCTCCAATAATGGCGTATGTGATGCTTTAAATTCGTTGTAGCTCCAGTTGATGGTTCCGGGATTTTCATACAGCAGCCGTAAAAAATTTTCTTCCTGCGGTGTTATATCCCTGACATTTGCCGGAGTTTCAAATTCTAAAGTCGCCCCGGTTGAGCTTTTATAGTGGGCTGGGGTTCCAAACCCCTGAGGCGTATTAAAATTTCTGTATCTGTTTTGCGGAATTGGCGGCGGCTGATCGCCCGAAATTTCCCCGACAATTTCCACATCAAGCTCGGTTTCGATCTGTTCTTTTTTGACCTTATATCCCAAATCTTTAACGCCTTTAAAAATGTCCAGTCTTTCCTTTGGGGATAATTTAACGTTATCATTCCACCGGCAGGTGTCCTTTTCATCAAAAGGATATCCGATCCCACGGAGCCACGGCAGGACTTCGTCATTGATAAAAAACATCACAAAGGTTTCATCATCCATTGTGATGAGCTTTTGCGTAGCGTTAATGATCTCACCGGTTTTGGCACGGCTTCCGGTATCTTTTGATGTTTCAGAATTTCCATCAAAGAGATTGGAAAGTTCCTCGTTACAGGCTTTTCGTTTTTCGTTGAACACGTTAAAGCTGTCGCGGCTGTTCGACTCCTTAATATCAATTTCCACCCCTTCAGGGAACCTTGCCCATCCGGCGGAACCCAAATCTTTTAACCATTTATCAATTTCATTTTTTACGCGGGGATCAGTGGAAGCCACTTTGGCAGTACGCATCGGTATTCCGAACATTTCCTCGAACTCATCCCAGTTCTGCCATGAATGCTTTTTAAAAATCCAGAGCGGAATTGCTTTATTTAAAATCCCAATGGAGTGTTCATGATTCACCCAGAGCGTCCATTTTTTAAGGTTTCCTTCCGTAAAGTTTTCGCCGTGCAGATCATAGGGATTAATCAATAGTTCCGTTGTTTCCGGTACAATATGATCCCGGTACACAAAAGACAGCTTTTTGATCAGCCCGTTTTCATCCATTTCCTTCGGATACATAAGGGTATAACCAAAGTAAATGCTATCAAGGGTATATTTGATCAGGTTTTTAAACCATAGCTTTTGTAGTAGCTTTGTTTTTTCTTCGTCAACTTCTCCGTCACTTCCAATTACATCAATCGCCTTATTGGAAACCCTTAATTTTCGTGTTTCACTGCGTCCGTAAATAAAAGGATCGTCCAGAACTTCCTCCATAATATCAATAAGTAGTTTACGGCGAGGTATGATCGGATCAAGAGCGGTATACTTTGCTATTTTCCAGTCCCTTATTTCTTTATTGTACAAAGTCCGTTGACGCTTGATCGCGTCCACCATTTGGGTGACGGCTTTTTCATAGTCTTTATCTTTACCACCACCGAAGGCATTATGTAAAAAATCGGTGATCGCTTGCATTTTAAATTTCATTTAAAAGGTATTTAAAGGGTAATTAATAGCGTTCCGAATATTTCGGGTTGCTTCCGAATTCGATTATCTGGTTTCCGGTTCCTTCACCATCTTCTCCTTCGTTGGGCTTTTCCGATAAATCCGGCGAAATCTCACCTTTAGCAACAGCTTTGAGCCAGTCTTTGGCAGCGTTATAGCGGATAATCCTCATTTCGGGAATGACATCTCCGGCAGAATTGGCGTGTAAATGATATACAGCGATGTCAACCATATACATAATAATAAGAGCGTTCCTGTCGTCTCCGGTGGCGGAAAAAATCGTTGCTACATTATATCTTTGTCGCAGGTAACTTTCCATTTCTGCCTGAGCGGCAAGCTCGGCTTGGTGCTGAACATCTTCTTTCCGTTGGATAATAATTTGTTTGATCCAGTTGCGGATCTGTACTTCGTAGTCTGTATCTGTTAAAAAAGGCATTGTTACAATTTTTAATAAGTGTTATCATTGTTTCTTTCGTGTTTTCCCATACCGAGGGAATTTTCGTCCCAGTCCTCAGAATCAGACACGACAAACTGATCCAGAAAAAACCACGCGCCTTCATCGGCATCCGGAGCGTCGTCTGCGGTATTATATCCCGGTTCTATTCCTTTGACCTGTAAATTACCCTCCACCATATCCGGATCATTTTCATCTTCTACATTGTAGACCACATTACCGGAAGAATATTCTGGTTCCATTCTTACCATACGGGTGTATTTATTGGGCTTTTGTCTTTCGTCCGTCAGGACACTGAGCGGGTATTTGTATTTTTTACAGGCACGGCGCAGGGCTTTTTTTACCGGTCGCGTATAAAACTGTTTCTCCATATACCAGATGATCCCCACACCGGGTGGCAGGTTTTTCTCCACTTTGATCATCCACTCGAAAACGTCTTCCAGTTCACAGCGGCGGGTAAACCTTTTAATGCAGTAGCGTTTGAACCTGTCCTGTCCCCACACCGAAACGGCTTTAAAATCCGAAGTCTGGCTGTTTTCAAAACTCGGATCAAAATACCCGATGATGATATCCATTTTCGAGAGGTGCGGAAGCTTGGCAAAACGGAAATATTTGTTTTTAAAGATTTTACCCTCAATATCCGTTTCGTGAAAAAATTCCTGCTTGGCGAGAACTGTTCCCGCCTTAGCAATTTTCCTCAGGAGTTCCTGCAAAGAATACCGCTGCCACCACGCCGGTTTTCCGTTTTCAATGGCTTTTACTTTAGAATGGTAAATGCCCTCTCTTTTTTTGGATCCGGGTTTGGTGTCACCCACTATATTGGAAAGGATTGAATTATGGTGAATACGGTTCCCGCCCATTGCGAAACGCGCCCCTTTGATACTCAGGGCAAAATACATGGCACCGAGAATTTTCTTAACCACCTTATCCACCCGTTTGGGATTATGTACAATGTCGTCATCATCTACGTCATCCACCACGCCGTAATTAGGACGCTTTTCATTTTCTCTTGCTCCACGCGGGGATTGATCACGACCAAAGGCTAGAAAGCGTATCCCGTCTTTTGTGGTAAAATCCCCGTCCTCCCACGAACCATAATTGTACTGCTCCCCGAAGTCGTGGGCAAAGAGTTTATTGTATTGAAGCTGCGCCTGAAGATCGGATAACAGGTTACAGGCATCATCCTCATTTTTGCCCATTAAAAGCATCCCCGTGAGTTGTTTGTGAGCAATGAGCCACATCGGGATAATAATGGTCAGGTGAACGGATTTTGCGTGTTCCCTTGCCCATTCTGCAATCCCGAAGAAGTTCGGATCCTCAAGGCAGGCATTGGCAAACTCAATATGAAAATCCGCGCAGTCCGCATCGGCATACAATTCAAAATAGGTTTTAACAAAATAATTGTAGTCTGTTAATGCTCTTTTGATCCTTATTTTCTGTGTTTCCTCCGTATCATTAAAAGCAACGGCGGCGGCGTTCTGAACCTGTGAACAGAACTCCAGCCACTCGTTATAATCCCTCTTTGCTATCGCCGGTGCCGACATTACTTTTCCCCGATTTTATAGTCCACGTATTTTTTTTGCAAAAGGTTGATTTCCTTTGCCAGTCCTGCGTCCTGAGTGAAGGCGTACGTCGTGAAATCCTTAAATACATTAATGATCTGGCTGACCGTTACTTTTTTATTCGACAGCTTTTCAATGCTGTTGGCGATCTGAATAATATCATTGGGCTTACTTTTCGGATCTTCACTCAGGGCGTGCGCCTTTTTGTAAAGGTTTTCGATGATCTTTCGGGCTGTAACCGTTGATGCACTTTTAAGCATATCCCATTCTCCCTCGGTTTTCCATTTACCCAGAGTTTTTTCTGTGACGTGAATGATTTGTGCTATTTCCTTCTGTGTTTTGTCTGTTTCTAAATAGAGGTCCTGAGCAACTGCATATTTCTCGTCACCCGTCAGCTTTTTCTTTTCATTCATTCCTTATATATATGAAGCAAAATTGCTTTATATAAGGGCTTTACCGAAGCTGGCAATTAGCGGCTAAATGAAAATATACAACCACTAAATGAAACTCTATAGCCGCTAACGGGCAGCTTTTTTCGGGGTGTTTTTAAGCCAATCTTTGCCTTATCAAAATCAAAGAAATGTCTAAAAAACCCTTTCATTATCAGCTCAAAAATCAGGTTTCCGGCGGTGCTGAAATCAGGATGTACGGGTATATCGGAAAATATGATGAGTTCGATTATAAAAGGTTTCAACAGGTTTTCAGGGATGCATTAACCAACAATCATGATTTAACCATACGAATGCACTGCGGAGGAGGCAGCGTATATGAAGGACTCGCCATTTATGACCTGATCCTGAATTCAGAAGGACACACCAAAGTCATTGTTGAGGGTATGGCGGCATCAATGGGCGGGGTGATCGCCCTTGCCGGTGATGAGATCGAAATGAACGATAACGCCTTCTTTATGATGCACGCCGTAACGGCGGGATGTTTCGGAAATAAAAATGATTTTAAAAACGGGATACAGCAGATTGAAAACTGTGAAGACCGACTCGGAAAAATCTTTGGTGAAAGAACAAATGCAGACGAAAAGACCATTAAAAATTGGTTTGATTCCGGACAGGATCACTGGCTGGATTCCGATAAGTGTTTACAACTGGGAATTTGTGACAAGGTGATCAAACCGACAAAAAAAAGAAAAAACGGGCAGGACGCTGAAAGTATCACGAATAAAACTCCGGAAGAAGCCTTTGAATGCTTCAACCTATACTCTGAACTACCGGAAGACAATAATATTAATCAACATACTGAAATGAAAAAGGAAGCAATTTTCGCCGCTTTGGTTGCGGCAGGATTGGCGGGAACATTAACCGTCTTGTCTTCGGATAAAGAATTTGAACAGCATCTGGAAGAATTACTCGGAAAGGCAAAAAGAACCGATACACTCGAAAATGAGCTAAAGGTATTTAAGGAAACGCAGGCGGAAGCTCTTATTTCCGGAGCCTTGAAATCCGGTAAAATCACCAATGCTGAAAAGGACGAATGGAAAAATGATGCGATCGAAAATTATGCACTGGTAGCAAAATCACTGGAAAGAATGTCCGGCAAACCGGATCCCAACGGAACATTGGAAAGACAAAAGCCGGTGGTGGATGCAAACAAACACGAACTGTTAAACGGGCGTGAAAAATGGAGCTTCTCCGACTGGCAGGAAAAAGACCCGAAAGGTCTGGAAAGGCTTAATGAAGAAGCTCGTGAAGAATTTGAAAAATTGTTTAACGCTGAATTTGAAGATTAAAAAATGGCAGAATTAATAGACGGGTTATATCTGAACAAATTTGTAGCCCCACAATTACTGAAGGAGTTTAAAAACTACAATGATAAATTTCTGGCGGCACTGGAACCGGCACCCGAAGGATCAAAAACGGCTGACGGTCTTCGTCAGAATAAGCTGATCAATAATGTCGGGTTTTATGTCAATAATACGGCTCCTTTTACCGCAAAATCAATGACCGGTAAAAATAGCATCATCCCGTGGGACAAACTGGATACCGACCCGACAAAAGTAAACGATGCCGAGATAAGAGCATTAGCGTTTGACAAGAGATCCGAAGTTCGTGTGAAGCATTCTCAGGGTTTCAGGATAGGAATACGGGATTATGTTTTGAATAAACTGGCACCCGCGGAAAACGTTTCAGGAGCCATGCCGGTACTAAGAACCACCGGAGCCGTATTTAACGGCAGAAAAAGGCTGACATTTCAGGATATGATCAATTTCTATAATGAAATTGAAACCTTGAACCTTATTGACGATGATACCTCAGAGTCTCCCAACTTCTGGAATATGATCCTGAACTCTGATCACCGTTCCGATCTTAAAATTGATAAAGCCGGAACCGCTAACCACAGGGATAATCTGGAATTTGACAAAGATACCGGAGAGTTCAAAAGGTTCTATAAAATAAGAATGTGGGAAAATAATGCGGCTCCATTGTATTCGCCAACGGGGGAACTCAAGGCAAGGGGATCAATTAAAGAAGCCGGCGATCAATACGCCTCAACATTTTTCTATTCCCCGAATACGGTCTGGCATCTGGAAAAATTAAAAATCCTTTATAAACCGGAATATCAGGACACCACCAATGCTGATCCGGAATCTGAATTCAGATTACAGGGGTATGGGCTTTGTGATAAAAAGCAGGAATACGGATTCGGGGCGATCATTTCAGCAAACCCTTAATGACTAAATCTTTTTTTAACTCTATATCTATTTTAACTCCGGCTGTACCTGCTTTCTGTCAATGCAGAAAGCAGAGCAACCGGAAACATTAATTAAAATTTCATTCCATGTCTAACAAAAAGAAGTTTCAGGAAAAAGCCAATGCGCTTTTTGAAAAATACCCAGAGGCTAATAAAATTTTTATTTCAGAAAACGGACAATGTTTTTTTGACGAAAAGGCGGCTAAAGATTACCACGATTTAAGAGGGTTTGACAATGAGCCGGAAGTCTTTTTTCGTGAAGGGACTCAGGACGAGGACGATTCGGATTTGCAGGAGGCTCTGCATAATTCTGAACTGGCGCGAAAAGCCTTAGAAGGAATTATCGAAGATGTAAACGCAGTTTGTGATCTTGATCAGGACTATGAACCGGCAAACGCAGAAACCGACGAAACTGTTACTTCCGTTATTTCACTCCGTGAAAAATACGCTGAAAAAGACCGCCTGCTTACCGAAGCAAACACAGAACTGGAAAAACTTTTAAATGTGGCTCAGGAAAATGAAAATCTAAAAGGACAACTGGAAGCCGCTAATAAACAGATGGAAGCTTTACATAAAACACCAACCACTAAAACCAAGAAAGATGCTACGTCCCAGACTGATAGTACAAAAGCTTAACGGCGGGCTTGGGAGAAGAAACCCATCCACCGAAATGGTGACCGGCAGCGTGATGAATGCTATCGCCACCTCCGAAATGGTATTGGGGAATATTTACACGCTAAAAAATATTCAGGAGGTGGAAACGCTCGGAATTACCGCAGAATATGACACCACCAATAAGGTACTCGTATATGAAAGGCTACGCAGGTTTTTTATTCACAATCCGTCAATAACAGTGCATTTTATGCCGGTTGCTCAGGGCGTAACCCTGACGCAGATGGTGGATAAAGACAATAATTATTTAGCCAGATTATTACGGGAAAAAGCCGGAGAAATTGTTCAGGCTTGTGTTTCCTTAAATCCTGATGAAGATTATACGCCGACCATAGAAACAGGGCTTGATAAAGACAGTATCGATGCTATTTATAAAGCGCAGGCTCTGGCGGACTCAGAATGGGTGAAAGACCGCTACTCAGAACTCTATATTGAGGGCAGAAGTTTTTCAGGAACATCGGCAGCGGCTCTTAATTTAAGAATGCTTTTAAGTGAATGCCCGGACGTTTCCGTGGTAATTGGTGCCGACTATCAGGTTTCAAGCCGTGATGATCTCTATAAAGGATATGCGGCGGTAGAAGATTACACCGCAATGGTTTCTAAGTCGGACGTTTCGCAGAATGCAGGGGAACAAATCAATGATTTTAACCTGACGAATGTTTCGGAAGAAATTTTCATTATTCCAGGGCTTAGTTCCGGTAATAAGCTCAGCGATTATTCGGATACGGATCTGGATACTCTGGATGAAAAAGGCTACATCTATTTTGCCCCTATTGTCAATCTGGGCGGGATTTCTTCAACGGCGGGAATCTACATCAATGATACGCATACCTGCGCTAAAATTACCTCAGATTTTGCTTATGGGGAAAATAACCGATCCATAAAAAAGGCGATCAAACTAGCCAAGGCAGCATTGACCCCAAAAGTAAAGGGACGTTTATATGTCGATGAAAACACTGGATTTATGGCACCGGAAACGGTTAAGGACTTGGAAACAACGACAAAGGTTTCGCTTGACCCGATGGTGGCAAACAGTGATATAAGCGGCGGTGTGGATGCTTACATTAACCCGGAGCAGAATGTACTGGCAACAAGTGAATTTATCGTGCTATTAACCTTTATTCCGGTAGCCATCGGAAGAAGGATTACCCTGAAAGTAGGTTTCACAAACCCTTTAAATACTCAATAAAATGTTTACTCAGACAAGAATTAACGGAAAATACAGGAATTACGGAAATGTCCGCATTACCGCTTTGGGAGCCACTTTTATGGGCGTTACCAAAATAGAATATAAAAGAACCGATGCCATTGATCCGGTGAAAGTCGTAGGAACTACAAAATCGGTTGGATATACCCAAGGGGATGAAATCTGTGAAGGAAGCATTGGGCTTTTAAGTGAAACGGTGGACGCCATTCAGGCGAAACTTCCGAAAGGTAAAACGCTTCAGGACATCGCACCTTTCCCGATCACAGTGTCCTATGTGGATGATGCGGGAATACAGGTCTGTCACGTCCTTTATGGCTGCAAGTTCAAAGAGAACGGAAGATCAGCCGAAGCGGGAAGCAACGACGCTCTTGTAGTAGAAAGTCCATTATACATTCACGACATAGACTTTGCAGCCTAATGAACCGGCAGGAATTAAGGGACAAATGCCGTGAAATGGGTATCCCCTTTACATCAAAAGACACTAACAATCAATTAACTGAAAAAATAAGACTTAAAAAAATGAAAAACGAAACAAAAGAAGGTAATATCACCGCAGAACAGATCGCAGAGTGGAAAAAGAAATCCCCAACCGGGAAAATCCACAGATTAGCAGTAAAAGATAAAGACGGAAATTCTATTGTCGGCTATCTGAAACCACCCGGAAGGGAAATCAAAGCCACCGCGCTATCTATGTTTTCACAACACAAATTATTAGAGTGCGGAGAGTTTATCCGGGATAACTGCTGGCTTGGTGGGGACGAAAGACTAAAAATAAAGGGAGACATTGCGGATTCAGCTGCGATTAAAGCATCCGGAATTGTTGAATTTTTAGAGGCGGAACTGGGGGAAGTTTAGGGCTTCCCATTAATAAGGAAGCCGGATTTGATTTTATCCGTAAAGTGGGTGCACTGTTAAGTTATCATTTTAAAATTCCTTACCCCGAAGAACTAGACGACCAGACCTTCTGGAATAAATGGGAGCAGCTGAAATGGGTACTTTTTTTTGAAAATAAAAGAGCTAACGCAAAAGAGGGAGAAAATGTCGAGTTATAATATTAATGTCAAAGAACTGATTAAACAACACTTTCCGTTTAAGCTGGGTTTTGCCACCCAAACCGTCGCAGATGCACTCTTTAACGGGTTTGATGATATACAGATATTACCAACCCATAATGAACTTGCCAAAGTTTCCGTAATGGGAACGCCGGTTTGGGATTTTATAGATTTGAAACCCTCTTATATAGAAGGAACCGGTGAGCAGTTCGGCGGATATTCTTTTCCGCTTGAAACCACTATTGAACTCATCAGACCAAAAAAGATTGTGGAAACCGATATTTTCGGGCGCGACGGAAACGTGGAAGAACTCATTGCACTGGATGACTGGCAGCTAACGATCCGAGGGCTTATTATTAATTATGACAGCACCGATTATCCTGAGCAGCAGGTTAAAGAGCTTCAACGGGTTTGTGAATTGAAAACGTCTTTATTAGAGTGTGAGGGAACCTTATTAACAATGCTTGGCATTAATTATATGAGCATTCATAAACTGATATTGACACCTTCGATTGGGTATTCCCATATTCAGGCTTTTGAATTGGAGGCAAAAAGTAAAACCCCCTTTATCATTTCCCCATAATGGTTCCATGTGTTGAAATATTGATCGGAAAACTAAGGTTCACCGCCGCCACTGAAATTAATATTAAAAAGAGTTGGCGAAACTTTACGGATACGGCAACGGTTAAACTTCCTAAAGCCATCTATTATTATGATGTGAACGGAATTTTAAAACCGGTGGAACACCTCGGAAATTTTATAAAAGTCGGTGATAAGGTGGAAATCAAACTGGGGTACAATCGCCAGTTATTTACCGAGTTTACCGGATATGTGGCAAGATCACCGCGGGTTAATATTCCTTATGAACTCTATTGTGAAGACGAAATGTGGCAGCTCAAAAGAAAAGAAACGAGCGTCTCCATTGAAAATGCAACGGTACGGCAGATTATTCAGGCAGTGGCTCCGGGTTATGAACTGGACTCAATTGATGAACTCTACGGGGATTTTTCCATGAAACAAACCACAGCTGTAAAAGTATTTAATGAGCTTCAGGAAAAAGCAGGGATTTATACTTTTTTCAGAGACGGGCGCCTGGTATGTGGGAAAATCTATTCCGACGAAAAAGTTTCTAAGGCTCAACCTGTTTTTCAGTACTGCGAAAATATTATTGATCACAACCTCCAGTACATTTTTCCGGATGAAGCAAAGGTAAAACTGTATGCAAAGTCTAAAAATAAAGATGGCAGCTATACACAGGTCGAAGTTGGAGAAGAGGGCGGGGATATTGAACATTGGGAAGTGCCTGCGATGGATATGAAAGAAAAGGAATTGAAAACAATGGCTGAAAACCGTCTTAAAAGTCTTAAAAGATTTGGCGGATATAAAGGCACAATAACCTCATTCGGTTGGTCACGGGTGGAACATGGGCAGGTAGTACAGGTAGTGGATAAAAAGTATGAAGAAAGGAACACCAAAAACTTTGTGGATGAAGTCGAGATCAATATAAGTGCAAACGGAGGTTACAGGAGAATAATTGATATAGGAAGAACATACAGGGATGGAGAGTTTAAAAAAATTACTTAACCGGTTTCCGGTGGTTTTAGATACGGCAAAAGTTGTAAGTATAACTGATGATAAATGCCATGTTATAAGCCTTACTACGGGTAATGATTTTAGAAAATGCTCAATCAATTCAATCATTGAAAACAGGAATAATAAATTATTGATTTATCCTAAAATAAACAGTGTTGTTACAATAGGCATTTATTCTACCAATAATAAAGCTGTTATCGTTTCCGTAAGTGAAGTTGAAAAAATTTACTTCAGGAACGAAAAATCAGATTTCACGTTCGACAGCTCCGGCTTTCAATTTAACCGGGATGGGGAAAATTTAAAAGAAGTCCTCAACGGGTTTCAGGACGGGTTCGGAAAATTGTGTGATGAACTGGCAAAAGTGGTGGTTTCTATTGGAGTAACCCCTGACGTTCCGGCAATCATGCAGATCAAAAATAACATTGTAAACACCAATAAACAGGCATTAAACAAAATATTAACCTAAAGTTATGATTGATATACTCTTAAACGAAGAAAACGATATTTCCATTGTGAACGGTGATTTTAAGATTGGAGAGTCGGAACAGCAGGAAATTGAAAGCATTTTAATAGCATTTAAAGGAGAATTTAAAAATACACCGCTTTTGGGTGCCGAAATTCCCAGAATGTTAAAGGCAAGAAATACCCGACAG
Source organism: Chryseobacterium defluvii (assembly GCF_014204415.1). Taxonomy (GTDB): domain Bacteria; phylum Bacteroidota; class Bacteroidia; order Flavobacteriales; family Weeksellaceae; genus Chryseobacterium; species Chryseobacterium defluvii_A. The sequence continues at coordinate 60,937 of NZ_JACHLE010000004.1, forward strand.
GGAATCACCCGTGAGATTGGCGAACAACTAAAATATGATGGCTTCCGCAATATTGATTTCAACATTGAGGACGCCGAAAATTTCACCATAAACGCCCAGAGAGATGCCACTTGACAAACCTCAATTAATAATCAGGCTTAAAACCATTTTAAACAAACCAAAAACGACAAGCAATGTTGATACGGCGGCGCAGGAACTGGCGGATGCAATTGAGGAATATGTCAAAAGTGGAACCGTTACCGGGGTTTGTGGCGGTGCGGGAAGTCCTTTAACACAAGGAAAAGTGACGTAATGAAAGTATTGAGTTTAAACAATCAGTCTATTCTGGACGTGGCATTACAGCATACGGGAAGCGTTGAAAATTGTTTCGCCATTGCCGTTGTCAATGGTCATTCGGTTTCGGATGTATTGTCCGTGGGATTACCCGTTGAAATTCCGGAGGATGTATTTAAGAATACGGATGTCCTAAATTATTATAACGCTAAGAAAATTGAACCCGCGACGGGATGGGCAAAAGAACAGAACGAAGAGATACCGATGTTAAAAGGTATCGGATATATGCAGATCGGAAACAGTTTTAAAGTAACCTAAAATGAACTCTACACTTCAGGAATTGATCGGATTGATTCTATCATTAAAAGAAGCTAACCCTTTTTTACAGCTGCTTACTTCCACATCGAAAACAGCGGTCTGGCGTAATATTCTGGAAACGGTGGCTTTTATGATCTTTAATTTTCAGGAAGCCCTCCGGCTGCACATGAAAGAGATCGATGAAAAAATAGCCAGTCAGAAAGTACCGAATGAAAAATGGTACCGGGAACAGGCACTCCGGTTTCAGTATGGGTTTGAATTAGATCCGCTTTCCTATATCGGGGCGTTTCTGGGGGTATATGAAGATGGAAACGGTAATATTATTACTGCTACGGAGCAGGAAATTGAAGATTCAAAAATTATAAAATATGCTTCGGTTACACCCAATATCAGCGGAAACGGGGTGAAGAAAATTTCGATGAAAATTGCCGGTGAAAATATGGACGAGGTGATTTCGGATGAAAAAGCCCTTGCTTTTAAAACTTATATCGAAAGAATACAGGCAACCGGCGATCATATCGTAGTGGTGAATTTCCTGCCGGATATTCTTTTGTTACAATATAAACTCTGTTTTGATCCTTTAATCCTTTATCCGGACGGTATGAGCATTATAACAGCAGAATATCCCGTTAAAATTGCCATTCAGAATTTTTTGAAAAACCTGCCATTCAACGGTGAACTTTCTGTGGAAGCGTTGGAAGATACTATTCAGGGAGTTAACGGGGTAACTGATTTGCAAAAATTAGAGGTCTCAAGCAAATGGATTGAACCAGGTACAGGGTACGGATTATTTCAGCCCATTGAGATCAGCAGGATCCCGAAGTCCGGGAGATTTAAAATTGAAGACTGGAGCGGTATAGAATATATTAACTATCAGCCTACCGAGTGATGAAAGATGAATTATTTAATATCAATTATAAGCGGTTAGTCCTTTGGTGGCTGCCGACCTTCAGAAGAAAATCTGTGACCTTAAATTATTTATGGTGCCTGATTTTTCCCCTTGAAGCTTTATACATCGAGTTTCTGAAAAGAAGAAAACAAAATCTGATCAAGATGAATTTCAATTACCAGAAATTTTCAATGGAAAGAAGGTTGAACGATGCTTTCGATCCGATTGACAGGAGAATAGAGATTGTTAACGCTGTACAATATGAAGGGGTTTATTTATACACGGAAGCCGAGGATGATACCTATTTTTCAAAAACACAATGGTTATATGGAGACGAAAACCCCATTTATTTAAGAACTGAAGCCGAACTGGGGAGTGAATATGATTTTATTGTAAAAATTCCGAATACGCCCATTAATATGCATCAGCTCAGAGCCGAGATCGACTTTTACAAATTAATATGCAAACGCTATCAAATTGAAATAATAAACTAATGAGAATTAATATCAATTTCTTACAGACCGGCGGGGTTCCATTGACTAACGACTTAATGGCAACGATCATGGACGCCATTTTAACGTACAATGTTCTGGGTGATCTTGCCGGAAATCTGACCATCATTTCTGGCTGTACTATTACCGGGCAGAATGTAAGCCCCGGAGTTGTTATCATTGATGGCGACGTCCTGTATTTTGAAGGCGGTACAATAGTTTCAACGGTCTATGTACATACGGAAGAATTTACAAAAACGTTTCAGGACACCACGGATAAAGTACTTATTATAAAGAAAACCGTAAAATTCGGATCCGGAGCCACAAATCACAATTGGGATGATTTTATAAGACTTAGCACCTTAAAGGAGTTACAAATTGAATTGGACGGAAAAGCCGATCAAACACAGGTTGACAACCACGAAGACCGCTTAATTGTATTGGAAAAGAAAACCGCGCCTATTATTAACGGTGGTATTGTGTGGGCATGGTTCAAGCCGGTGGCAGAAATACCCGCCGGTTGGAAGGAATGCACCAACGTAAGGGGAAAAACAATTGTCGGATGGAACCCAAATGACAACGATTTTTCCACCATTGGAAATTCCGGCGGAAGTAAAACCGTCCAATTAACGGTCGGGCAGCTTCCAAAAATAAAATTTCAATATACGAGAACCCTGCCGTGGGCTGCGGGAAGCAGTGGCGGTTTTGGCGGGGGCGGAAATCAATTCAATATTTCTACGCAGGACACCAACGAACTCGGAAACAATACACCCATTAACATTATGATCCCGCATACCATAGCGGCTTTTATAGAACCTAATTTTTAAGATCATGTCTATACCTTTACATACAATATTGAGTTATTTTCAGACCGGAGATTTTCCGACAGAAGCTCAATTTGCGGCTTCGTGGTCATCTTTTTATCATAAAGATGAAACCATTGCTATGGATAAAATTACAGGTCTTCAATCAGCATTACAAAACAAAACGGACAAATCCGTTTATGAGGCGCATTTAACAAATGAAACTGCGCACCATACAACACTCGCGAAATTAGACGGCTCCAATCTGAATGATATAAATATTCAGGCTTGGAAGGCTATTTTGGAAGTGGATGATCTTCCTGCCAATATTGCCACGGTCGATGATCTTAATAATAATTTATATGGGAATGTATGGTCTAAAGAGCAGAGCGATGCTTTGTATATGAGCGTAGATGAGTTTGTACAAAACGGGAAGATTAGGGCGGACAAGATCGAAGCGTTGGGGCTTACTGAGATGATCACAGTAACGGAAACGTCTTTGTCTGCCTTCATGATCAATAATGCTAATTACAGCTATGAAAAAAATGATATTATCGCTATTCCGGATGGAGCTGGAAATCATTCTTTATTTATATACAAAGGCGGAAATAAAACAACTGCCGGAAATTATATTGTAACCGGTTTAACCAATATTACTATCGCAATGGTTCAGGGGTTACAGACTGCATTGGATGGAAAAATAGATAAGCCGACCGCTTTAGGGAATTATTTTATCAACCAAAACGGGACTACAAGCTACAGGGCAATTAATCCAACAGTCAATGCACTGCTTTTCTGGAATACTACAGATTTTACGGCTTCGGACATATTTTATAATTCCGGTAAATATGGAATTGGTACAAACACTCCGAGCGAAGTACTGCACCTTAATAATGGAAGGATAAGGGCGAAGGCGGTCGTGTTTGACGAAAATACGGAAGTACTGCCGAAACAATTGACCTATGACGGGACAAACCGCTCTTATTACGGTTCTGACAGTGTGGGAGTGCGCAGGAAACTGATGTATCAGACCTATGAGGACTATCTTGCTTTACTATCTCTGTTAACTGATGTTCAAAAAGACGAAATAAGAATAAAAAACAGAAAAACAGGGGAAACTTATTCTATTGCCCAGCCCCGTATAGATTTTATCTCGCCTCCAATTTTGGAAAATACAAACTATACACAGGGAATTGTATTAAGGGGTTTAAATCTTTTTTTGGACACTACTTCAGGAACAGGTTCATATGCAAAGTTAAAGCACGTATCAACAGGGCAGGAATTTCCAATTTCAAATATTTCAGTAAATCAGAATGATCCCACCTATATGACTTTCGCTTTAAACTTCAATACAATGCCATTAGGTAAGTATAGAATTATAGTGTATAATCATATTTCAGGTTTGCAAAATATTGACACTGTCGAACTGGATTTAGTAAGTACCCTGACGCATTTACCTATTCCAAATTTGACCTGGGATAAGATAACCGGATCCGGTATTACGGTAGATGCTTCTGATTACATTAACAGTACAGGGTTTTATGTAAATGCCCCTAATCAGACCTTTAACGGTAATTCTGTCGCTTTAAAATCTTCGGAATTACTTACCTCCGGATTATTGTCCACAGATTTTTGGCTCACGATAAGTATTAATCAATCTTATATCACAACCGCATATCAGGGAGGTTATACTCTTGGATTAATGCCATCCACTACGCCTGTAAACCTGACAATGGGTTATGATTTTGGTTTAAGCTACAATCCCGGAGGATCTCAAAATTTTATCCCCACTAATGCTTCTGCCGGTAATATCACGGCATCAATCAACAGGCTTCACATCATTAAGCGGGCAAATGTTATCACAATGATTTATAACTCCAATAACGGATTTAAGCAGACAAGTTTCGCATATAGTAACACAATACCGCTTTCATTGGCTTTTACATTAGGCTCTTTGATCGCTCCAAGTTCAAATAATGTAGATGTTTTAGCCAAAATAGACAGCATCGTTCAATTATAATTACAATAAAAATGAATACAGAAGAATTAATAATAGACCCGGAGGTACAGGCAATTATAGATGCTATAAAAAACACCGGTAAATCATGGCATGAGATAACCCTGCCGGATCATCCTGTCTATCCGCAGTTTTCCCGTAAGCTTGTGGTTGCAGGTTTCAACACTCCTGATATGGAAGGATCAGAAGACCGTATCTATGTAAGCGTTCGTCAATATCTGATATTAAAAGAAGGTAATACGGTTTACAAACGAATTAAAATGCCGGACTGGATGATCCATGAAAATAATGTAGAGGAGGTAATGGGACAAAACGGACTATTGAAAGGAAAGCGTGTGATAAAAGATGAAAACAGTGAGGTATTGTCAGAGAGTGAAGAAACCTTAAAGGCACAATCGGTTCAATATATCCGCTTTCTGATCAAAACAAAGTCAGCACATTTAGCAGATATTTTCACCCGGTTTATGGGGCTTTATATTCTACTATTTGAAACAGAGATTAACGAAATATAATGATGGGATCAGTTTTAAACACTTATTTAATAGAAAAATGAAAGAATTATTAACCGAACCTCTTGTTACTTTCTTAGGAGCAGTTTTGACCGGGATTGCAGGGTTTCTTTTCGGAAAGAGAAAGCTCAGGGCAGAAGTTGCCGGAATGAACGCCGATAATGAGGGTAAAGAAATTGAAAACGCTGACAAATTGGTCAAACTCTATAAGGAGGTTTTAGATGATTTGGGCGGGCGGTATGAAGCAAAGTTTAAGGAATTTTCGGATTTATCAGACAAAAAAGTTTTGATGCTTCAGGAGCAAATCGACTTTCAGAAACGAATTAACGAACAATTGAAAGCGGAAAATAATTTGTTAAAAGCGGAAAATACGATGCTTAAAACAAAATTGAAAGACAGTGGAATTACCCTGTAAAAATGTAGAATACTATAAAAAACAAATATATGTCAGACTTTAAATACAAAGAACAGCACGCCGTCATTATAAAAGTGGACAGCGAAAAAGAACAAAAGGAACTCTTCGACAAATTGAAGAAAATGGGATTTAAAAATTTAAAAGTAGTATCCGTATGAAAAAAATACAAATCAAGCACACCTGTGAAAATTTTAATTCATTCAGGTCAGAAAAAGTTAAAAGCTTATTTAACGCTGAAAGCGGTCATGACTGGCAACATACCGCCCAGCTTCCAATTGAGGAGGAAGGATGGCAGATTGGACTCATTGTTGGGGCTTCAGGAAGTGGTAAAACATCAATAGGTAGTCAAATATGGGAGAATGGAATTATAAACCTTTCTGAAGGTTGGAACCCAGGTCTGCCAATTATTGATGACATTGCTCCGGACTCAGATATGAATACCGTAACAAGTGCTTTGTCTGCCGTAGGATTGGGAGACGTTCCGGCTTGGCTCCGACCTTTCAAAGTATTAAGCAATGGTGAACAATTTAGAGCCGGGCTTGCCCGATTAATATGTGATCAACCGGATAAGGTTGTTGTTGATGAATTTACTTCTGTGGTAGACAGGCAAATTGCAAAAGTCGGGGCTTCTGCTTTTTCAAAAGCTTGGCGGAAAACGAAAGGAAAACAGATTGTATTACTTTCCTGCCATTATGATATTGTGGAATGGCTGCAACCTGATTGGGTATATGACACCCGGACAGGTGAAGTAAAAAAAAAGTCTCAAAACGACCTCCTATTGAACTCAGAATTTGGAAGGTCAACGGAAGTTACTGGAAATTTTTTAAAGACCATTATTATTTAGATTTAAAGCATCCGCCCTGTGCTGAATATTTTGTCGGAACCGTTGATGGTGAATTGGTTTGTCATGTTGCTGTTTGCCCATTATTCACTGCTAACGCATATAGGGCTACCAGATTGGTTGTCATGCCGGAATGGCAAGGAGCTGGGGTGGGAACAGCATTCTTGAATGAAATTATGCAATATCATTTGGATGGAAACGGAAGGTGTAACAAAAAGTTCCACACTTTTTTTCATACTTCACACCCTCAATTATGTGGTTATTTGCGTAACTCAAAAAAATGGAAACAGACCGGAGCCAGATTTTATGGGGACAATAAAGCAAGAAGCAACAAATCTATACTATACAAATCTAAAGGTTTTGGAGGAATTAGGACAGGTAAAATCCATGCGGGTGGCTATGGTGGGCATTTTAGGGCAATTCAGAGTTTTAAATATTTAGGAAATGAATAAATTTAGAGTTTTTATATCAGGTCAGAAATTCTTTGCTGAAGAAATTTTCAGGCTTTGCCTGAAATTAGATATTGAAATTGTTGGGGTTTGTTGCCCTTTAGATGACAAATATATCGGCAAGGCTGCCCGGCGTTGGAATATACCGATTATTCCCGCCGGAAGTTTAAACGCTGACAATATGCCGGAATGTGATCTGGGCATTACTGCACATTCATTCGATTATATCGGAAAGAAAACCAGATATATTCCACGTTTGGGTTGGCTCGGTTATCACCCGTCATTATTACCAAGGCATCGCGGACGCAGCTCCATTGAATGGGCAATCAGAATGAAGGAACCCATAACCGGCGGAACTGTGTTCTGGCTCAACGCAGGTATTGACAGAGGAGATATTGCTTATCAGGATTGGTGCTGGATACCACCGCAATATCATTTAAGCCCTCAAAAATCGGCTGTAAGCCTTTGGCGCGATACATTACTCCCGATGGGACTGAAACTCTTAGAAACAGCCCTTAATGACGTTTTAAATGGAATTGTAAAGAAGACACCGCAGGATAAAAGGTTTAGTACGTTTGAGCCGGACACCAATGTCAAAGATATTTACAAACCTGATCTCTTAATGATCGGATATGAGAGCAGCCACAACTAAGTGGCTGCTTTTTTATATCTTTGAGTTTATATTTTTTTCGGCAATTTGGAAATGAGCTTCCGGCTTTTTGGAATTGTTGATAGTAGATGCTATACCAGAATTGGCGAGTATGAAAAAGCTATTGACCCTCTAAAAAAACTTAATTATTTAAATCCAAATAGCAAAAATAAAATCATCGCTTATAGTTTACTTATGCATTTATTAGAAGATTTTGACTCTGACGGTGGTGCTGTAAGTCCTTCAACACTTATTAGTTTTATTAAAGAGAATTTTGAGATTACAACCAACGACACTGAAATCAAGAATATAATACAGATAATAAATGAACCTTATAATAGACATATTTTGGTCTATATGATTGGAGGAGGTTTCGGATTTGGAATGGGTTCTGGAGAAAGTCCTTATATGACTTCTGATGGTACTACAAAATCTGTAATTCGTGACGAAATAAAAGACGTTTTAAATTGGAATTAAAAAGAACGAACCGCCAACAAGGGTTTGCCAAAAGCTGGGTTGAAATACTACAAAAATGCATTATATAACACTAATTTTCATTTTTATACAATTAAGTTTGAATGCACAATCTGATAATTTTCTTTTGAATTTAGATTGTGATGATTTTGCACAAAATATTTCTGCAAATAAACGAATGAATGTTGATTTGATAAATTTAGAAAGATACAATTCATTAAAGAATGACACTTTAGCAAAAAAGAAGAAGATCTTAATAGAAAATTTGGAGTTAACAAAAAGTTTTGAGAAGAATTTCCCAAATAAAATATCTAAACATTGTGTGAATTCTAAAATCTATGAAACAGACAGTATAAGAGATCTTTCTTTTTGTAATGATGGCTATAATATTAAATTGATTGAAAAGAAATTTAATTTTTACATTTTCAAATTAGATGCATTTGAAATTGATAGTTATTTGTTGTTTGACACAAAAAGTCAAATAATTTATGCAATAAATAATTATCCTCAAATTATAAAGGAAGGAAAAATCATTTTAGATTTTGGGTATGAATATGGAGGTCAAAATGCGTTTAATTTTTATTTCATAGAAGATAAAGATATTAGTTACTTTGAATATAGAATTCCAAATCAATATCAAATTAAAGACTATAAAATCTTAAATTCCAGTACTAATAATCCAAAAATATTAGTTCATTTAATAAAATATGGATATAAAGAAGTTCCTAATAAGAAAGAATTAGGAAAGAAATATGAATATGACAAAGAAAAATTTTGTGAAAAAATTATAATGTTCAATTGAAAAGATACTGCAAATAACACGATATTGGTAAAATGCGGGGCTAAATATAAAAAAGTAGAACTACCTGATTCATTTAGCCGCTAACATTTTTTCCGTTATTCTATTACCTAGTATGTCAATAAAGACAAATCCCAGCTTTCGCTAGGATTTTGTTTTATTTTTATTTTTAAATTCTTTTTGTAGATATTCAATCTCACTTTCAATATTTTTTAATTCTTTGTCAGTTAGCTTCGTAAATAAAAGCAACATATCAATTTCAAAAAAATTACAGAATTTAACAAGGTTTTCTATTGTTGGATTAGTTTCGGCCCGTTCAATCCTACCAACGTGATTACTTGATAGATTAAGTTCATTTCCAAGTTGGAACTGTGAAAGATTTTTCTTTAGCCTATGTAATTGAATAAGCTTCCCAATTTGAAATTTTAATTCTTCAATGTCCCATTTATACATTAAGTAAATTTTAGACTTTCTAAAGTTTTTCATCAACACATATATGTGTTATATTGTTTTTTTTATTATATTTGTACAATAAGCTACAATAAATTTAGCTTTGCGATACTTCAAAGAAATATAGAAGCTATTGCTTAGAATCTTGTCATAGAAAACTGGTAATTTTTAATAGGAACAAGACGATAAGCAGGAAGCTCACGACCTAGGCGTGGGCTCTCTTATCTGTTCCAATGGTATACCAGTACCCCTATGACGGATATTGTAGAGTTCCATGCCGTTTTTATTTTCATGCAGTTCTGTTTTCTACAATCATCTTTTTCTAAGTCTGCTTCACAGCATAAAGTATCATGATACGGTACAATGGAGTGTACAATCCATTGCGGCTTTAGGGCTTTGAGAAAAACACAAATTCTATCATATCCATTGGGCTTGTATGGGCAGGAAGTTCAAGCGGACTTCCTCCTTTACGGCCAATAAAAAATCGTACAGTAAAAAAATACAAGCTCATGAAAAAAACCAGAACAGACCTTCAATCCCGGCTTGGGAAAGGCCGCAAGAAGCATTGCGCCTTACATCTAATGGAAACCTATTTTCAGTTTAATAATCTGACAGCATCTAAAGAGCAGCTGAACAGCATTATGAATTATGCCATCAAAAGAAATAGCTGGATAAAAGAAGATCCGTCCGTTATTTTTCATTTTCACTAGGCGATGCGGTCATTCATCCGCGCAGGCTACCTTATAACCCTGAAAGAAAAGAAATGGACCGCCAATACTCAGTTGAAAAAGGTCTCTCCGTTGGTTCTTGGCTTGCTTTCGGAGAAAGAATACCAAAATCCTCTGTTGGTCTTTAAAAAAGCATTCAAAGAATACAGCATCAAGGAATTTGATTATTTTATTTCCGGGATGGTCTATTTCTCAATGGGAATCTATGACAATCCGCCAGAAAGGAATATGATAAGCCCATACATTCATCTGACCAAAATGCTGGATGCAGCGTACCTCATTCTTGAAAGAAGAGGAAAGAAATAAAGCTTTCAAAATTAAAGAAATGTTATGCCTGAAAATGCAGCTTCTATTTCAGGAATGCTTTTAACTGACGAGTGTGTGATCACTGACGCGAAAAAAGACGAACCTGCAATGCCAATGGGTGATGGAACGCTGGGAATGATGTAACAGCGTATCGTTGAGACAATTTATATACCGACCCGCCCTACTTTTTGTGGAGTGGTTTTTTGATTTTGTATTAACCTAATTTGTAAATTTGAATCTTCTTCAAAATAAACAAAACTAAAATTGAATCATTTTAAAACAGAAAGAAAAGCTATTTACGACACAGCTAAATTCTTTAACGAATGTGGATGGATTTTTCGTGAACAACCTATTTGCGATATAGGTATTGATGCAATAGTAGAGACTCCAATAGATGAAAATGGGAAAATTAATATTTTTGCTTTACAAATTAAAGGTGGTGAAAGTAATTTTCAAAAAAAGAAAAATTATTTAACATTTTATTTTCCAGATAAGCATTTCCATTACTGGAATGCAATAAGTGAAAACTATCCTTTATTTATCATTCTCCAAGACCCAAAATCTGAAACTATCTATTGGCAATATTACAATCAATCCCTCATTTCAAAAACTCCTAAAAATTGGAAAATTGATATTCCAGAACACAACATAATTGATATTAATTCCAAACAAAAATTTTTGAATGTACTTCATAATCATAGACATTATAATAATTTAATACGCCCATTTTCTAATCTTCCTGTTAAACAAAAAAGAGAAAGTAACTTTTTTATAAATTTTACTATTAATAAAATCAATAACAGACTGAATGTAAATCTTCTATACAAAAGAAATTTCACTGCATTAGATCTATTTTATACACCTAAAAAGAAGGAATGGGATGGGGAAAAATCATTTCTAATCTGGGAAAATCAGTATTATTATACATTATTAAATTTTGAAAGATACCTCCGATTAGAGTTTGAAAAAACAAGTAAGAATAAAGTTGCTTTTCAAAAACTCATAAATAACTTAAATATGATTATTGATGGGAATATTGAAAACTTACAAGAGTTTTTGTTTAATTTAAAAAATAAAGATAACCAAATTCCAAAGTATAAAGACTTTATAAATGCATTTGAAGAATACAGTAAGTTAAATAGAAAACAATATGAAGCTCAATCACTTGATTCAATAATAATTTTTAAAACAAAAGAAAATTGTTACGAACTTACTTGTTATGAAAGTCTTACACAACATCTGAAAAGTTATATTGAAAACTATAGTTATTCTGAGATCTACACTGAAACGAATGAACATATATGGGGTGAAATTTACTTAGATGCAGGAATAGAAAAATCAAAATTTATTCCTGTGATGCAGAATGAATTAGAACGGTATTGGCAGGTATTATATAAAAGAATTAGAGAAGAAATTGGCAGGACTGAGCATTTGGATGAGTCAAAGGAACAATCTTGGAGAATGTTTAAAACTTTTTGTGATTTATATAATGATACAGGGAATATAATTGAATTAGCTTATGATTTTGATGACATGGTTCTATATCCAATTGCTGTAATCTCTATGATGAAAATATTTGATCCAGAGGTATGTTATACTGAATATTGTGAATTAGAATTGGATGCAAGCGGTGAATGGGAAAGCATTTGCTTAGATGATGACAATTGGGAATCTCCAATCTTTCATATTAAGCCTTCTGAATTTTAAAATATAAAATCTTATTAATGAACTCTCCCACTGTGCAAAGTGTCCTGACTTTAAGCAAATAGAAAAACATGACAAAAACCAAAACAACATTAGCGCAATTATATATATTGTATATTGACGCAAAGCAAAAATTTGGATGTTGGATGTTAGCAGATATTAAAAAAACCAAACAATGAAAAGAATTATACTATTACTATTGACAGTATTTTGTTTGACATTAAGTTATTCTCAAAATCTTTATCCAGAAAAATATAGTGATTGTAGTTTAACGAGTTTTTGTCTTGATTGTGGAGACACAAAAGCCGAACCTCCAAAAACTTTAATGAATGAATTGTTAGAAAAATTTGACAAAAAGAGTTTGAGTAAGATAAAAGGAAGCATTGAAGTGCAAATTCTAATTGACGAAAATGGAAAAGCCTGCTTATTAAGTTCAGTAAATCAAACAAATATTTCATCAAAAAAATTAGGTTTACAGAAAGCAATAAACTCTACATCAAATTGGGAATCTGCTATTTCAGACAATAAAAAAACTAATAGTTCAGTTTCATTGGTTTTTGAATTTGAAAATGGTGATTTTTCTGCAAAACGCAGAATCTTTGATTTTAAAAATTTGTCAAATGCAAAATCTGTTGGAAGCCCTGAAGTAAAAGGAACAGATAAAAACAAACTTTCAAAAAGTTGGACCGTATTCACTCAACAGAACTCAGAATTACCTTGGGATATGACTAGAGCAGTTGCAAATGATTTAGACAATAATATTTGGATTGGAACAGACAATGGAATTGTAAAAATAAATAATGGAAAATGGGAACATTTTAATTCAAAAAACACTTCTATCGCTTCTCCTGCTTATAACAAAAATGAAACACAATCTGTACGAGATTTAAAAGTTGATAAAAGCAACAATAAATGGTTTATTGCTGGTTGGGATGTTTATAGATATGACAATAAAAACTGGACAAAATATGACTCTATAAATTCTCCAATAAATTGGGCAAGAAAAATATTTGTTGATCATTCAAATAATGTATGGTTTACATCTTGGGACGGTGTAACAAAATTTGATGGAAAAACTTGGTCAATATTTAACAAGCAAAACTCAAATCTTCCAACTGACAAAACTCTTGGCGTTTATGTGGATAAAAATGATAGAATTTGGATTGGAACTTTTGAAGGAAACGTGATTATTGAAAACGGAGTAACGAAATCATTAAACGAGAAAAATTCACCTTTATCAAAAGCATACATTTCAAAAATCTATGAAGATAAAAAAGGTAATTTATGGTTTGACCTATACAACGACAAATCTGATGAAGCGGGAATTTATTTATTAGACTTGCAGGGAAAATGGACAAGGATAAGCCATCCAAATCCTAACATGTTCAGTAAAAATGCAATCAATGATTTTTATTTAGACGAAGAAAGCAATTTGTTATGGATAACATTAAACGGAGTTGGTGTTTTATGTTATGACACAAACTCAAAAAAATGGGAAACTTACACAAATGAAAATTCAAATGTTCCAAGTATTCATTGCGAGAGAATAACAAAAGACAAAGATGGTTCGATTTGGATTGCGACTTATGCCGGAGTAATCAAACTTAATAAATAAAAACATCTGCTACAAGATATTACCAAAAGCCCAGCTGAAGGTTCTGTAATCGTTGCTAAAGTGGCAGAAGGAAGCGGAGACTTCGGATACAATGCAAAAACTGACGAGTATGTAAACATGCTTGAAGCAGGAATCATCGATCCTACTAAAGTAACAAGAGTTGCCCTTGAAAACGCAGCTTCTGTTTCAGGAATGCTTTTAACAACTGAATGTGTAATCACTGAAGTGAAAAAAGACGAACCAGCTATGCCAATGGGTGGCGGAATGCCAGGAATGATGTAACAGCGTGTCGCTAAGACAATTTAATATATAAACCGTTCTGCTTTTGTAGGGCGGTTTTTTTATTTTGTAGATAACTCCTTTGTTTATCATTTATTATATACTATTGCGTTTATCCAAAAACAACTAAAAATAAACCGCTGTTTAACAAGCAATTGTACAATACACATATGAAATAAGCGCAATAATATATATGTGATATTTGCGCAATGCGTATATTTGGACGTTATCTGTAATTGCAAAACCAATATCTCGCAAAAAATAAATGACTTTATTAAATGTAATTTGGCCCGCTATTTATGTTAGTGAAGAAGTTCAAAAATTTTGGTATTTAATTTTCCTTACAATAATTATTGAAACCATAACTATTTATGTATTTCTTAAAATTGGTTGGAAAAAATCTGTGCTAATATCAATAATCGGAAATTTAATTTCTGGATTTCTTGGAACTCTTGTGATGATGTTTGCAATGTTAATTTGGCATTTTGCAATTGATAGATTTCTTCCAAATGCAACTTTTGACAAATTTAACTGGATTGCAACTTATTTTTTGATGTGTTTGGGAAGTGTGTGTATTGAAACTTTCGCTATATCAAAAATTTTCAAATTCAGTTTTAAAAAATTATTTATTCCTCTTTTAATTGGAAATGCTTTAAGCTACTCATTTATAGTATTTGCAGCAACAAAAGAAAACGATGTAAAACAAGCTAAACAAAAGCGTATTGAAAATGTTTTTTATAAACCATTAAAAAATAATTATACCTTATTAAACAAAAAAGATGTAATGTTTTACACTGCAAAAATTGAAATAGAATACGATGAAAATAATAAAATTTCAAATATCAGTTATCCATTGGAAATAATTTTTAAATATGATTATAGGGACTACTTTATAGATTTTCCGTTTGAACTTCGATTATCGACAGATGAAAATTCCAGCGAAATTGGAAACGGAAGAAAAATAATTTATCTTGACAAACTTTCTGATACTGTAAAAGTAGTCCTTGAACAAAAAAATCCCGATGAAAACATTGGTTGGACAAAACCAATAATTACTGACACACTTAAATTCGTTCGATCAAAAACCGAATAATGCAACTACAGATAACATTGTATTGGCAAAATATGGGTTAAGGTTGCCCTTGAAAACGCAGCTTCTGTTTCCGGAATGCTTTTAACAACCGAATGTGTAATCACTGAAGTGAAAAAAGACGAACCAGCTATGCCAATGGGTGGTGGAATGCCGGGAATGATGTAACAGCATTTTTGAGACAAATTTAATATATAAACCGTTCTGATTTTCAGAGCGGTTTTTTAATGACATTATTTTCAACAGAGTAATTTATTATAAAAAACATAAAAATTTACGCAATATCCATTGTTATTATTGACGCAATGCTTAAATTAGAGAGTTAGTGGCAACCTTATGACGAGAAACAGTAATATCAACATACAATATGGAATTTCACGAGAAAACACTTGAATTAAATATAACACACGAGTTGTTAAATCTTGCAGACAGTTGGTATTGGTTTCTAACAGACATTCCTCTTTGGAAATATTGGAGACCAAGACACCGATTACCATTTCTCAAATTTCCTAAATCTACATCAGGTGGTTTCCACATTACAACAGAAGGTAAAAACGACCCAACAGGAAATGCGGGTGGAGGATATGATGTAAGAATAAAAACTGGTTTAGGCGGACACTTACTTTTCATACAGTATAAAAAAGGCGACCTTGTAACAACAAGTCCTGATCCAAAAAGTGAATTCAACAAAGCACCACACGACCATTTCAAATTCAAAATTAATGGTACGACTACAGACCAACACTTTGTATTAAGAGACCTTGCCAATGGAATAGGACTGACCAAAGGAAATGCCGTTGTTTATGCTTTGCCTTTAATAGCGGACATGAACGAATTAGAAGCAAATGCTGGTAAGCTAATTCGTAAAACAAAATTTATATCCATAGCTGACATTGATAGTCAAGCAGCATCTCAAAATCCAAGCGTTTCATTTGCAAAAGGAAAGGAACATAATTTTAGAGTTGGCAAATTTGATTTAAATCGTTGTGAAGTAAATTATTTCTTTTTCTTTTTTTATGGCAAAGACAGAACCTCTGAAATTATTGCAGACATAATTGCAATAAAATTTCAAAAGACACTTTCTTATTTTCTCAATACAATTGAGAATAATTACAAAAAATATGACTTGTCTGAGGATTATATTCCTTATGGACTTCAGCAATCATTTGTTCAATATACAAGGTACCTACTTCATTATTTTGAAGTATCACCAACTAAACTTGATATACCTTTCATAAAAAATAACAGTAATTATTTTTACCCAGACGAATTTAATGAATACGAAAGTACATCAAGAGACATTGAAATATTAACGGCTGTGTTCAGTGCATTAACTGAATACGAGAAATTTATTAGTAGTATTGACAATAATCCTGAAAAAATATTTAGCAAGGAAATCCCTCAATACGAACCAAATATTTTAATTCAAAGTGAAGGTGGCAACGGATTTAATATAAAATTTGAGGAACAGACTTCTTTAGAGATTATTGAAGGAATTAATTATTTGGTTATTTAGTTATGATTAACCCTAATGACAACAGAAAGGCAACTACTAACACGGGTTTGGCAAAAGTGGCGGTTCAGTGTTCTGCAGACACATTTGTGGTTAATCAAGCATTGGTTCTCCGCATCAACATTTGTGGTGAAAATCGCCACCTTAGCCAAGCCCAGAAACGTTACCTAAAATTTTCACCAATATGAGCGCTAAAGAATATCAGAGACAAATTAATTTGAGATTACAAGAAAAATTTCCGCAACTTCAAGTTATCGAAGAATGGCGTGCATTCGAGGGAATTGGATATCAATATTCTCCTCGAGTTGACATTGCAGTTGGACCATTTAGCATTGTTCCAAATGGAAATCAAACAGCAGAATACAACAGATTACTCAGAGATCCCGAAATTGATACATTTCTTCAAAGAATATATGATTTACACGTTGAAAATATAGGTGACGAATGGATGAACGAATTAAGTATTCCTGAATTTGATTTTGTAACTCGTAAAAATCAGAATGCCAGATGTTTCTTATCATTAGAAATAGAAAACACAAGTACAAAAAAACACATTATGGGAAGTTTAATTAATGCAGCTTCTCTTGGACGTATTGGAATTGGAATCGCTTACAATGAATCTGTTAAAAGAACTTTCTTAAGAATAATGAATTATTTGGCTTTTCTAAAACGTGTTGAAAAAAACACATATGACACGACAAATTTTCTAATTATTACAAAAGAACAATTATCAGACCTTTTAAGAGAATAAATAAAAACTGCAAGTAACAAGAGTTTGGCGAAATGAGGGGTGGAAGGTGTGAAAATTAAACATTCGCTCCCCTTTAGCCAGCACTTTGTTAATACTTTTTCTGCTCTCCTATTACTTAATAAGTTAATAAAAACAAATCCCACTTTCTTCAGGATTTTTCATCTATTTTAAAATTAAATAATTCTTGAGGATGAATTTCCAAGCCTCTAGCTAATTCCTGTATTGTTGAAATTCTTAAATCAACTTCTCCTTTTTCAATTTTACTGATATTACTATGGTCAACATCACATTTTTGAGCTAACTCCCGATAGCTTAATCCTAACTTCTTTCTAAATTTTTCAACTCTTTTACCAAAAGCTATTCGAAATTCAATTCTATCCATTGCAATTACCATTATCAGAGCAATTTGGAAAGTTTACAATAAAAAAATGTAGTTGAATTAACCTACAATTGAAAAATTATATTATATTTGTACAATAAGCTACAATAAATGTAGCTTTGCGATACTTCAAAGAAATATAGAAGCTATTGCTTAGAAATCTTGCTTTTGAAAACTGGTAATTTTTAATAGGAACAAGACGATAAGCAGGAAGCTCACGACCTAGGCGTGGGCTCTCTTATCTGTTCCAATGGTATACCAGTGCCTCAAAAGCGGATATTGTAGAGTCTCATGCCGTTTTTATTTTCATGCAGTTCTGTTTTTCTACAATCATCTTTTTCTAAGCCAGCTTTACAACATAAAGTATCATGATACGGTACAATGGGGTGTACAATCCATTGTGGCTTTAGGGCTTTTATAAAAACACAAATTCTATCATATTACCCTTTGTTTGTATGGGAAGGAAGTTCAGGCGGACTTCCTCCTTTACGGCCAATAAAATCGTACAGTAAAAAAATACAAACTCATGAAAAAAAACAAAACAGACCTTCAATCCCGGCTTGGTAAAGACCAGAAGAAACATTGCGGCATACAGCTAATGGAAAACTATTTTAAGCTCAATGACCTGACAGCATCCAAAGAGCTGCTAAACGACATTATAAGTTATGCGGTAAAAAGAAACAGCTGGATAAAAGAACATCCGTCCGTCGTTTTTCATTTTCAGCAGGCGATGCGGTCATTCATCCGTGCAGGCTACTTCATAACATTGCAGGAAAAGAAAACAACTACAGCTCCCAAGTTGGAAGATGTTTCTCCGTTGGTTCTTGGCTTGCTTTCGGAGAAAGAGTACCAAAATCCGCTGTTGGTCTTTAAAAAAGCATTCAAAGAATACAGCATCAAGGAATTTGATTATTTTATTTCCGGAATGGTCTATTTCTCACTGGGAATCCATAATAATCTGCCGGAAAGGAATATGATAAGCCCATACATTCACCTTACCAAAATGCTAGATGCAGCGTACCTCATCCTTGAAAGAAGAGGAAAGAAATAAAGATAACCCGCTCTGCTCCACAAAGTACACCTTAAATTAACTGTTTCATTCCATTTGAGCTATTAGTACTTCATTACAACCACTCTTGTGGGAAACCAAACATAGTTGTATTTTGTTTCCTGCAACTTGCGTAAGATCTTCGGAGAACGGATTTTAACAAAAACAAGATTGTTTGTAACCAACGGATAAAGTATCTGATTACAAATTACCCTGTTTTAAACTAAATATAAACTACGGTAATTAAAACATAGGTGTCCGGAGTTTCGTAATTTTGCTCTTATATCCACCTTTAAAAAATTAAAACCAATTAACTCATGATTAGACTATATACTTTAATAGCAGCAGTACTCTTATTCTTCTCGGGTTGTACGAAAAATGATGCAAAATACAGTGTAGGCCAGGAATGGAAATACAAAACCCGCCCTATAGAAAAAAGCTCTACCCTTAAAATTTTAAAGATCGAGGAATATCCTGAAACTGGAAAAGTGCTTCATATCTCTGTGAGTGGGTTAAAAATTAAAAACCCTGACAGCCCTGAAGGCATTGCAAAACAGCTAAGTCACATTCCGATTTCTGAAGAAGCATTGAACAAAAGTGTCACCGAGCTACAAAATGAAACCCGTAAAATGCCCGACTCCATTGAAATGGACGGATATTCTTATTGGAAAAAGGAGTTTGACAATGGAAACGCAGGAATATTTACCATTCCTGTTTCTGAGATTGTAAGTACAATGGAAGAATCTATTGTTTCAGGAAACTATACCAGATAAAACATAATCTAACTTTGCAAAAATACGTTAAGATGAAAAAAGCTTTTGAATTCCTTCAACAGTTAGAAAAAAACAACAATCGTGAATGGTTTGCTCAACACAAGCCGGAATATGATTTGGCTGTAAAAGAAAACAAAGTTTTTTTCAACCAGGTTTATACCGAGCTTCAGGAACATGATAACTTAAAAGGAATCCATATTTTCAGGATTTATAGAGATGTCCGTTTTTCCAAAGACCAGACTCCATACAAGACCAATTTCGGGGTTGGATATTCCCGTTCAAAACCGATGCTGAGAGGAGGATATTATATTCAACTGGAACCTGGCAACAGTTTTGTAGGAGGGGGATTCTGGGGCCCTGATGCTAAAGATCTGCTCCGTATCCGTAAAGAATTTGAAATCAGTACCACAGAAATTGAAAAGATAACTTCCGATAAAACATTCATAAAGTATTTCGGAGAAATTAAAGGCGATGCTGTAAAAACAGCTCCGAGAAGCTTTGATAAAAATCATCCCGCCATAGATCTGGTCAGAAAAAAGCAATATGTAGTGATGCGGAAATTTACGGATAAGGAGGTTTTATCGGGCAGTTTTCAAAAAGAAGCCATTCTCACCTTACTGGCCATGCGTCCTTTTTTTGATTATATGAGTGAAGTTCTCACCACAGATTTAAATGGGGAACCTTTATTTTAAAACATAAAGAAGGCTGTTTAGGAATTTTCTGTTTTTATAAAATCTATTTTACTTATTTTTATAATAAACCAGTTGAAAGATAAGCTTATCAATGAAAAGTATCCGGTTGTCTGTATGTTTTTGACAGATTCGGGAAAAGTTTCAGGCAGATCTCACCTTCAAGTTACATTGTGAATAACTGAAAATACATCCAAAGTTCAACCAAAATAATAATGACCGCAACTTAAGACAGCAATAACAATAAGTTATTTGATGAAAAAGACGAATGTAAGCTGGAAAATTGAGAATTCGCGAATCCTCAGCTGGTTAAGAAAAGAATAAATGCCTTTGGATTTTCAATAAATTTTCGTTCATTTAATACTGTATGTTCAACCTCTAATAAGTTTACAAAATCTTTTCGGAATTCAAAAAACTTTCCGAAATTAGCAGTCTGTGCGTTAAATAATAATCTATGAAATAAACGAAAATTTAATTAAAACATACAGTAAAACTTAGGATAAGTTTTCTTCGGGGCAGGGCGAAATTCCCTACCGGCGGTTACAGTCCGCGACTCCTTTCATTCGAAAGGACTGATTTGGTGAAATTCCAAAACCGACAGTTACAGTCTGGATGGGAGAAGAAAATGGAGCAATCAGTAAGGCTATTTTATATAGACTTATTGTGTTGTATTTCATTTCCATGTACCGAAGAGCTATTTAACTTTTAAAAGTAAATACACATGGAAACATTATTAGAAAAATTCGGAGTTACCTCCAGAGAACGTGTGGAAAATGCACTTCTCAAATTACAACAGGGCAAAGGCATCCTTTTGGTAGATGATGAAAACCGTGAAAACGAAGGCGATATCATCTTTCCTGCCTCCACTATCACAGAACAGGACATGGCACTTCTGATCCGCGAATGCAGCGGAATTGTCTGCTTATGCATTTCTGAAGAAAAAGGCAGCCGGCTCAATCTTCGGCCAATGGTAGATAACAATACCAGTAAAAACCAAACTGCATTCACTATTTCTATTGAAGCTAAAGAGGGGGTATCTTCAGGGGTCTCGGCAAAAGACCGCGTAACAACCATTAAAACTGCCGTTTCACAACATGCTGAAGCAAATCACATCGCAAGTCCGGGACACGTTTTCCCCCTGATCGCCAAAAAGGATGGGGTATTTGAAAGGCGTGGCCATACGGAAGGAAGCGTGGATCTCATAAAACTGGCTAATCTTGGAGAAGATGCGGTACTTTGTGAACTGACCAATGAAGACGGTTCTATGGCAAGGCTCCCTGAAATTGTAGACTTTGCCGTGAAAAAGGAAATGAGTGTCGTAACAATAGAAGATATTTATACCTATCGAAAAATGATCATCAGTCAGAATTAACCACAGTATTTAGCGCACAGAAAACAGCCATCCAATCGTATTGGGTGGCTTTATTTTTATTAAATCCGTAAAAAAAAACGTTTATAACTAAAAACAAATTCATTATTTATATCTTTAATAAAAAAATAAACCATGAGAAAACCTGTACTTCTTTTATTGGCTACTTGCAGCCTATATTCAGCACAAACTACAATTACAAAAGCATTTAACGACCCTATCATTGGAGAGACCGTAAACAATAACACGGTAAACGGCACTGTAGATAATTCCGCAACAGGAGCCGACACCACCTTCAACAATGCTTCTTTAACGCAGGGAGCTGCGGCACCAACTATTTATTCGGCTCCAACCGCTTCTGAAATTTCTACTTTCCCCGGTACAACTATTAAAATGACAGGTAGTGGAAATACCATTTTATATAAACAATCTTCTTCAAAACTGGAAATCACAGGTCTTATAACACCGGATGCTACATTAAATTTCTCAACCAATAACGGAACATTTATTTCCTACCCCGCAGCTTACGGGTATACTGAAACCGATAACGCCCAAGGAACATTTACCTCATCTGCAGCCAATGGGAATTTTAGCGGTACCATTAATATTTCAGCAGATGCAAGCGGAGTTTTAATGATCGGAGCAAAAACCTATACCAATATTTTAAGAATAAAATCCGTTCAGGTTTTTAATCTGACCGTAAGTGGTTTCCCTGTGGGAACAATCACGAATACGGCTTATTCATATTATGACAATACCCACAAGTTCCCTTTGCTTAGCTTCACATCTGCCAACATCAATATACCGGCTCTTAGCATGAATCAGACGACAACGGGTGCACAGGCTTTAAACGAAGCCTTTCTGGCTGCCGAAGATCATTTCTCCAAAAAAGAAAATCTTAAAATTTATCCAAATCCTGCACAGGACTTTATTGAAATTAAAGGAAACAGTAAAGATTATTCAACAGTAAAAGTATATAGCCTGGATGGAAAACTGGTAAAAACATCAGACATCAGAGCTGGAAAAGTTCAGGTTTCAGAATTGCCACCTGCAGCTTATTTCATTGAGGTTTCCGGAAAAAACCTAAAAACGGAAACTACAAAACTTATAAAAAAGTAAATAACAGAATTAATACTCATTGAAATCCGGGCAGCTTCGCTGCCCGGATTTTTCATTTTCCGGCTAAGAGTACATATTCAAATAAGTTCATTATTTAAATTTTGATTCATAAAGAAAAAGAAATTATCTTTCCTTTATGAATTCACCACAGATCACCACAGCACAAAGAATCAAAGCCATAGTCGGCGGTTCCATCGGAAACCTGGTAGAATGGTACGACTGGTATGCGTATGCCGCATTTGCCATTTATTTTTCCCCATCCTTTTTCCCGGACTCTGACCTTACTGCACAACTCCTCAATACGGCAGGAATTTTCGCTGTAGGCTTCCTGATGCGCCCAATCGGAGGATGGCTTTTCGGAAGCATTGCTGATAAGGTCGGGAGAAAAAAAGCGATGACACTCTCCGTACTCCTGATGTCATTCGGTTCACTGCTCATCGCATTTACTCCTACATATAAAACAATCGGATTTCTGGCTCCCCTCCTGCTGCTGCTTGCAAGATTATTACAGGGTTTGAGCGTTGGTGGGGAATATGGGGTTTCCGCCACCTATCTCAGCGAAATGGCAACCGGGGACCGGAGAGGATTCTATTCCAGTTTTCAGTACGTAACCCTGATCGGCGGGCAATTAATTGCATTGGGAATTCAACTCATCCTGCAAAAACTCCTGTTAACTGAAACCCAGCTGGAAGAATGGGGTTGGAGAATCCCTTTTGTAATTGGGGCTATGCTTTCAGTAGTTGCATTATATTTAAGAGCCAATCTTCACGAAACTGAAGCTTTTGAAAATAAGAAAGACGTAAGCGAAAAGAAAAAAGGAACCGTAAAAGAGCTTCTGAAACATCCGAAAGCATTGCTTACTGTGGTAGGATTGACCTTAGGCGGAACTTTGGCATTTTATACTTATACCACTTATATGCAGAAGTTTCTGGTGAATACCGTTCATCTTACCAAAGAACAGTCTACCCTCATCTCATTTATATCCTTGTTCATCTTCGCCTGCTTACAGCCTGTTTTCGGTGGGTTGTCCGACAGGATAGGAAGGCGGCCGCTGCTTTTAAGCTTCGGGATT
The DNA here is from genome assembly GCF_014204415.1 of Chryseobacterium defluvii. Lineage (GTDB taxonomy): Bacteria > Bacteroidota > Bacteroidia > Flavobacteriales > Weeksellaceae > Chryseobacterium > Chryseobacterium defluvii_A. The sequence goes on from NZ_JACHLE010000004.1 coordinate 84,749, forward strand.
TTAGGAACCCTATTCACTTATCCTCTCCTGAATGCTTTAAGTACCACTACATCCATGTGGAGTGCTTTCTTTCTGATTATGTCTGCATTAATCATCGTGAGCGGTTATACTTCGATCAATGCCGTGGTAAAGGCTGAGCTTTTCCCATCGGAAGTGAGGGCTTTAGGGGTCGGACTGCCTTATGCATTAACGGTTGCTATTTTCGGAGGATCTGCGGAATATATCGCTCTGTGGCTTAAACAGGAAAATATAGAACATTATTTTTACTGGTATATTACAGCATGTATTTTCTTTTCGCTGGTTGTATATACAAGAATGAAAGACACCAAAGAAAACTCGGAATTAGATAAAGATTAATACTTATGCTTTAAAAGAGTCCGCGCCTCAGAATTCTTCTGAGGCGCGGACTTTATTTTTTAACTGTAAACCTGTTTGAATTTTTCGATCAGATGGTCCAGATTATGTCGCTGTACATAGACACTTTTGATCTCATCATACCTTGGGGATCTGTAAAAAACCTCATGAAAGTCCATACTTCCATTTCCTACTTTTACGATTCGCTGTACATCAATGTTCAGTTTCTTTAATTCGTCTTTCAACGTTTGAAATTCATCTTGTATATTATTCATCATTCTAAATGTTTTTTAATAAGTTAAACGATAAAAAATAGTGAATTTATCAGCGTATTTGCAAAATTCATGCTATTATTTAATTTCTATAAAGATACAAAAACCATACCTTATATTAAATAATTGTTAACAAATATATCATTTTCCCATCAGACAATGTGGATAACTTTTAAATTTATGTCTATTTTAGCACAATGACAGATGCTGCAAATAAAAATCACTGGGAAACCGTTTACGAAACAAAAAATCCCAACCAGGTAAGCTGGACCCAGAAAAAACCTCAGATATCTCTTGACCTCATCAATTCTTTCAAATTAGAGAAAAATGCCAGAATCATTGATATTGGGGGCGGCGACAGCAACCTTGCGGACTTCCTTCTTGAAGAAGGCTATCAGAATATTACCGTTCTTGATATTTCCGCAAAAGCTTTAGAAAAAGCGCAAAAGCGTTTAGGCCCTAATGCCTCAAACGTAACATGGATTGAAGCAGATATTACCGAATTTGAACCTGATGAAGCTTATGATCTTTGGCATGACAGGGCCGCCTTTCATTTTCTGACAAAGCCTGAGCACATTCAAAAATACATCAGCACGGCACAAAACTGCATAAAGAAAGGAATGGTTATTGGAACATTCTCTAAAAACGGTCCCACAAAATGCAGCGGACTGGATATCCTGCAGTATGATGAGAAATCTTTGGAAGCCCTTTTTGAAAATGGTTTTGAAAAAATAAACGTTATCATGGAAAACCACACCACTCCGTTTGATACAAAACAAAACTTTGTGTTCTGCAGTTTTAAAAGACAATTTCTTATACAGGAATTTTAACCTTACTTATACTTTCCAATCATATAGTAAACCTGACCCCATGAAAAACTCAAAATTATTTCTTTTATTTATTCTTTTTTCTACTTTAAGTTTTGCGCAAAAGAAAGATGAAACCCGTGTTACGATCACCACAGATAAAGGAGAAAAAACCGAACGAACAGTAAAAAAAGAAAAAACGCCTCATTTCATTCAGTTTGGGATCATGTCCAGGAACCATGAAAGTTTCAAAAACAAATATGGAGTAGATGTTGTTTATGAAAACTGTGTAATAAGTCCCTTTCTCTCAAAAAAAGCCGAAAACAATAATAAAGCCGTTGCCGGATATTTAACTGAAAAGCATGGTGATATGTGGAAAAAGGACCTCGGTATTATTCCTTACGGCCTATAATTTCTGGTTTTCCTCTTCCATTTCTACCTCATGTCTTAACTGAGCCTTATACAGGGTAGCATAGTAACCGTTTTTATCCAGAAGTTCCAGGTGTTTTCCTTCCTCCACTATTTTGCCCTGTTCCATGACGATAATTTTATCTGCTTTTTCAATAGTGGAAAGTCTGTGTGCAATGATAATGGATGTTCTGTTTCTGGTAATTTTTTCTGTCGCTCTCTGGATCAGTTTTTCACTTTCATGATCAATAGAAGAGGTTGCCTCGTCCAGGATAAGAATCTTCGGATCCGATAAGTAAGCTCTCAGGAATGACAGCAATTGTCTTTGTCCCAATGAAATTGAAGAACCCCTTTCACTCACTACATAATCATATCCTCCCGGAAGCAAGTCGATAAACTGATCTACTTCTATTTCTCTGGCCGCAGCCTTTATTTTATCCAGAGTAATGGTTTCATCGCCAAACGCAAGATTTTCATAAATACTTCCGTGGAACAGGAAAACATCCTGCAGCACAACCCCAATATGACTCCTCAGATTATACAGCTCATACTCTTTCAGATCAATATCATCAATAAATATCTTCCCGGAATTGATATCATATAATCTCGTAATTAAACTGATGATGGTAGATTTCCCTGCTCCCGTTGCTCCTACAATAGCGACAGTTTCTCCCGGACTCACTTTAAAATCGATCCCTTTCAACACTTCCTGCTTCTCATCGTAAGCAAAACGCACCTCTTTAAATTCGATCTTCCCGTCAAAATGATCCTTCATCACTTTTCCGTCATTCTGCATAGCATAATCCTCATCCATTAACCCCAATACTCTTTCTGCTCCCACAATACCCCGCTGGATATTATTGAACCGGTCAGCGATCTGCCTCAACGGACGGATCAGCATGGAAATATACTGAATGAATGCAATCACAACTCCAGCACTGATAGTAATATATCCACCATAGAAAAGAATAAAACCTATAAAAAGTGAGGAAATAAGCTCTACAACAGGAAAGAATAATGAGAATATAAAAACGGTCTTCAATAATGCTCCCTTCAGGGTAATATTAATATCATCAAATTTTTTGAACTCTGCTTTCTGCCTGTTGAACACCTGAATGATGGGCATTCCCGCCAATCTTTCCTGTACAAAAGAGTTTTGGTTAGATGTCCAGTTTCTTTCATCTCCGAAGGCCTGTTTCAGCCTCTTTTGGAAAAACCTTGTAATAAGTACCATTAAAGGCAAAATTGCTAGTGTAATATAACTGAGATGAACATTGGTATTGAACATCATCACCAATACAAATACAATCCTTAAAATATCCCCGAAAACCATCAGGAAACCATCTGTATACACTGTAGCAATAGTCTCCACATCTCCCACGGAACGGGTTACAAGCTGACCGATCGGGGTTTTATCAAAAAATGAAGTCCTAAAATAAATCAGCTTAGCATATAATCTCTCTCTTATATCCCGGATCACATTCTGGGAAATATAATTGGAAAAATATACCAGGAAAAAGTTTAGAACGGTTTCTGCAAATACCAGTCCCACCAGGATATAAATATGCTTCATCATCAAAGCCTTATCCTGAAGTTTTGTAATGTCATTATCCACCACCTGCATGGTAAGATAAGGCCTGTAAGTAGAAACTACCGATAGTATGATGGAAATGATCAAAGTAAGGATGAACCAGGAACGGAACTTCATTCCGATAAAGAACAGCCTCCTGATAATTTCCCAGGTATCTTGTTTTTTCATTATATGAATTGATGGAAAGAATAAAAATTCCTTTGCAAAAATAAGACTTTAAAATTTTAATGGATTAACAACTCATTAAAATAGTCATAGAAAAATGCAGATACCCGTCATTTAAAATATTAATGTTATTGCAGTTTATTCAACCAGTTAAGAATATAACCGGCCACTTCTTCCCATCCTTTTTCCCCACAGATAAAGTGGCTTCTTCCTTCAAACTCTTTAAAATCCACAATGCTGTTTTTATCTTGATAAGCATTTGCAATTTTTCTTGAAAATTCAGCAGGAAATATATGATCGCTGGAACCTGCTATGAATAATAGTGGCTGATGAGGCTTATTGAGATCCAGTTTTGCTGAGGATTTGAAAAGCGGGTCTCTGGCCAGCTTTCTGCTTTCGGGAGCAGCAACGGTTTCATACAATTTATCGCTTTCCTCTCTCGAATAATTATTAAAAAATGCCTTGTGATACCATTCTTTAGTTCCCATGTAAGGACTATTCCCTTTAAAAAAGTTTACTACAGGCCACACCACTTTAACTGTAGAAAAAGGAGCCATTACATTTTTAGGAGGTGCACCGTCAATACTTACCCCGGCAACCGCTTTGCCCATATCGATCAGCTTCTGAACCATTAATCCGCCAAAGGAATGCCCGATAATAATTGGCTTTTCAGGTAAAGTATCAATAAATCCAGCCAAATGATCCACAACATCATCAAAACCCACATTTCTTAGTTCAGAAGGAATATTTCTTTTCAGTTGCACAGGATCACCATTGTGCCCGGGATTTGAAGGAGTATGCACGGTATATCCCTGTGCTTCAAAATAAGTTTTCCACTCTTTCCAGCTTGTATTATTCACAAATAATCCGTGGATCAATACGATAGTTTTTGTTTTCATAATTTCTATTGTTTTAAATGATGAGACAAAGTTCCGTATATAAAATGACGATCAGTTTAACCTTGGTTAAAATCGTATTACTTTCCTGAAATTCTTTTTCTTATCCTGCTTAAAGACGGTCCCTGAATGCCTAAATAGGAAGAAATATGGTACAACGGCACATTATTGAAAATATCAGGATGCTGCTTAATGAGGTCCAGATACCGTTCTTCCGGGGATTTCAGTAAAAAACCTTCTATCCTGGTCATGGTTACATTAAAAGCTTCCTGCGCCAACAGCCTCCCGAATTTCTCCCACCGGTGCGACCGCTGATATAAGGAAAGCAGATCCGTATACCGGATATAAATAATGGAGGCATCCGTCAGGGCCTGGGTATGGTAATCACACGGGATCTGATTGATAAAACTTTTGAAAGAAACGACAAAACCGTTTGCAGAGTACAGGAAAACATTCTTCTCTTCCCCCGTTTTCTCATCGATCGTATAGGAACGAAAAACACCGTCAGTAATAAACCCGAAATAAGTGCAAACCGTTCCCCGGAGATTATAGAACTCTCCTTTTTTATATCCTTTAGGCAGCCAGAAGTCTTCGGATAATTTAAAGTCTTCTTCCGTAAGGCCGGCAAACTGCTGTAAGGCATATCCCAATTTCTCGATTTCGTTCATAGTTTTCAATTTTATTTAAACAGGCTAAACAAAGATACAGGTAAAAAAAATTTACTCTCATTTTGTCATTCTGCAGGAATCCCGGTAATACTTTATCATTTATGAATTTGGGTTCCTACAGAATGAAAATGGAGAAAATAAAATAATATCCCCTAATGTGAATTGTGTACAGAATAATTTTAAAATTATGTATGAAATTCAATATATTTCTAAAAAATTCTTGTGACTAAGAGATTATTAAAATTCATATCCCACGTCCACTAAAAACAAGCCCTGAGCCGGTGCGGAAGTTCCCGCAGCATTGCGGTTTTTATCTTCAATGACCTTTCGGAGATCCTCCGGCTTCAGTTTTCCTGCCCCTATTTCCACCATTGTTCCCACAATTGCCCTTACCATATTTCTCAGAAAACGGTTGGCCGAAACCGTGAATTTCAATTCACTTCCGCTTTGTTCCCATTCTGCTTTATATATTTGGCAGATATTGGTCTTATTATCGGTTTTCAATTTAGCAAAACTTGTAAAGTCCTCATATTCAAACAGAATTTTGCAAGCTTCATTCATCGGGTCAATATCTAAAGGCCTCTTCCAGTGCTGCCATGCCGAATCTAGGGTAAAAGGATTTTTTTCCAGAGAAATATAATACTCATACGTTCTGTATGTGGCATCAAAACGAGCATGAAAATCATCTTTCACCTGAAATATCCTCTTAACGGAGATATCCGGAGGAAGAAAACTATTCAGCCTTTGAGGCAGATTGATATTCAAAGCCTTTTCCGTATCAAAATGGGCAAAGATTTTCCTGGCATGCACTCCTGTATCCGTCCTTCCCGCTCCCGTGGTTTTAATCTCTTCCCTTAAAATAGTGGAAAGGGCTTTTTCCAATTCTTCCTGCACAGAAACGGCATCCGGCTGGATCTGATAACCGAAATAATTTTTGCCGTTATAAGAAAACTCAATAAAGTACCTCAATGTATTACAATAACTCCACAAAAATACTTTAATTAAATGAAATAATTGTTGAAAAGTCATTGAGAATATTGAAGCAAATCCTTTGGGAAATTCCTATTTTTGCAAACGTATGAAAAGATGGTACCTTTATCCTTTTTCTTTAGGTTATCATTTGGTAACGGGTATCCGGAACACCATGTATGATCTGGGAATTTTTAAATCTACGAAATTCAATACACCGATAATCAATGTCGGCAACCTGTCCGTTGGCGGAAGCGGAAAATCCCCGATGGTAATGTATCTTGCCCAATATCTTTCCAAGCATTACAGAACAGGGGTTCTTTCCAGAGGATACGGAAGGCTGACGAAAGGATATGCCGTAACGAATTATGAAAGCAATTACAAAATGGTGGGCGATGAGGCCATGCAGCTATTTGAGCGTTTCAAGAACCGTTTTGTGATCGCTGTTTCGGAAGAACGGGTGCCCGGGGCTCAAAAGGTTATTTCCGATATGGACCTGGATGTTCTGGTGCTGGATGATGCCATGCAGCATAGGGCTATTAAAGCAGGGTTCAATATTCTGATGACGGATTTTAATGATCCGTATTTTAAAGACCATCTGCTGCCTGCCGGAGATCTGAGGGAATCAAGGGCTGGTGTAAAAAGAGCCGATGTTATTATGGTAAGCAAATGTCCTGATGAACTGACCGAAGAAACCAAGCAGTATTATATCTCGAGGATCAGGCCTTTATACAATCAAAAGGTATTCTTTACTTCCATCGGATATGATGAAAATGTATATGGAAGAGAAAAAATGCTACCAGATAATAACCTGAATTATTATGATATCCTGCTGATTACAGGAATCGCCAATCCTAAACCATTAGTTGAACACCTTGCAAAATTCTCCCAAAGAGTTAAACATTTAAAATTCAGGGACCATCATAATTTTTCCGATGACGATATTAAAAAGATCATTGCCGAATACAAAAAATTAGGAGAATACAAACTGATCCTGACTACCGAAAAAGATTACGTCCGTCTTAAAACCTTTGATTATCTCAGGGATATTGTTTACTACTGGCCTATCAATGTGATCATTGATAAAAAGGAAGAATTTAACCAGCTCATCCTGGATTATGTAAGAAGAAACTAAGGGAAAAACAACCGGTTTCATCAGGGATATGGTCCAAAATGCTTTACGAAAAGCATCAATAATTATAGAATCTCTCAATTATTAAATTTTTCCCAATTCATACGAAATCAGTCTCCATTTACATTTCATTGTTTAGATTTGCAAAAAAGAATTGATATGAAAAAGCTATTGCTATTGCTGATGATGGGAATGTTCGGGCTGGGCTGTTCACAGGAAACACCAAAAGTCCTTAAAACCGCTTTCTCCAGAGAAGCACTCAATCAAAAGCTGGAAGATGAGGAAGGAAAAAGCATTACTATACAGCAGATTCTTGATCATCATAAAGGGAAAGTGGTAGTACTTGATTTCTGGGCCGGATGGTGTAAAGACTGTTTAAAAGTCCTTCCAAAAGTTGAAGAATTGGAAAAGAATAATCCCAATGTGGATTTTGTGTTCCTTTCATTAGAAAAATCAAAAGAAGGTTTTGATAAGAGCCTGGAAAGGTTTAACATGAAAGACAAAAACAATTATTGGTTTGCTGCCGGCTGGAAAAATGATTTCAATAATTACATAGACCTCAACTGGATTCCGAGATACATGGTCATTGATCAAAAATCCACGATCGCAAAATACTACGCTGTTTCTCCGGAAGATCCTGAAATTCAAAGTACAATAGATCAACTTTTAAAATAGTTATCTATTAAAAAAATAAATGAATCCATATCTTTGTGATATGGATTTTCCTTTTCCCATCCGCAAGATTATTCATGTAGATATGGATGCATTTTATGCTTCTGTAGAGCAGCATGATAATCCTGCACTGAGGGGAAAACCCATTGCCGTAGGAGGCGGGCACAGAGGAGTAGTTTCTGCGGCAAGCTACGAAGCAAGAAAGTTTGGGGTACGCTCTGCCATGCCCAGCAAAACAGCTAAAGAAAAATGCCCGCAGCTTATTTTTGTTCCCCCTCGTTTTGCCCGTTATAAGGAGATCTCAAAAAAAATCCGGGAAATTTTCTATGAATATACAGATATGGTGGAACCTTTATCTTTAGATGAGGCCTACCTAGATGTTACAGAAAATAAGAAAGGAATTGAGTCTGCCAATCAGATTGCAAGAGAAATCCGCCGGAAAATATTTGAGCAGACCGGACTTACTGCATCAGCCGGAGTTTCCATCAATAAATTCTTAGCCAAAGTTGCCTCCGATATCAATAAACCCAACGGGCAAAAAACAATTCATCCGGATAAAATTGAGGAATTTTTGGAGGAATTGCCCATTGAGAAATTTTACGGTGTGGGAAAAGTGACAGCCAATAAGATGTTTACTCTTGGAATTTTCAAAGGCCGGGACATTAAAAAAAGATCCCTAGAGGAATTGGTAAAGTTATTCGGAAAATCAGGATCTTATTACTATAATGTTGTCCGTGGCATTCATAGCTCGGAGGTTAAACCGCACAGGATACAGAAGAGTATAGCCGTGGAACGGACTTTTTTTGAGGATCTTTTTGATGAGCAGCAGATCAATGAAAAATTAAACAGCCTGAGTACGGAACTTCATCAGAGGTTACAAAAAAATAATATCCTCGGAAGGGCTTTGACTTTAAAGATCAAATATAAAGACTTCTCACTCTTTACCAGAAGCATCACCAAGGAAGAATATTTCATTGCAGAGGAAGAGTATTTCAATACTTCAAAAAAACTCTGGGACCTTCGTCCCTTTGATAAGCCGGTACGTTTGTTAGGATTATCATTATCACACCTCAACACTGAAGAGCAGAAGCAGGTTTCCGTTCAACTAAAAATACCGTTTAAAGAATTTGAAAATCAATAGTTAAAAAAATTCACTACATTGTATTGACTAAATCTTAGAATCTATGAACCCAACGATGATTCAGTTCTTCCACTGGTACTCGGAAGGTGACGGAAAATTATGGAAAGAAGCTGAAAAAAAGACAAGGCATCTGGCTAAACTGGGAATAACGTCTGTATGGTTTCCTCCTGCTTATAAAGGCGCAAACGGTGGTTATTCCATCGGCTATGACTCTTATGATCTCTATGATTTAGGAGAATTTGACCAGAAAGGCACGATTCCCACAAAATACGGAACCAAACAGGAATATATCAGAGCTGTTAAGGCGCTCAAAAAAAATAATATCCAGGTCATCGTCGACATCGTTCTGGGACATAAAGGCGGCGGTGATGAACTGGAAACCTTCAAGGCTGCCAAAGTAGATGAAGACAACAGGGATAAAATAATCTCAGACTTTTTCGATATACAGTCTTATACCAAATTTACATTTCCCGGAAGAGGAAAAAAATATTCGGACTTCGAATGGAATTTTACCTGCTTCAGCGGGGTGGACTATGCAGAAGGGCTGGACTCCCATATTTTTAAGATACAGTCCGAATATGGAGACGGCTGGGAAGAAATGATAGATGATGAGAAAGGAAATTATGATTACCTGATGTATAATGACATTGAGCACCGTAACCCTCACGTCCGGGAAGAACTCAATAATTGGGCAAAATGGTATTTTGATCAGACCGATTTCGATGGGGTAAGACTGGATGCCTTAAAACATATTTCTTTTGATTTTTATAAGGAATGGCTAACGCTGCTACGTTCCAATTCGGGAAAAGATATTTTTGCAGTCGGGGAATACTGGGCACCTGGATATTTAAATCTGCTCCAGAAATATATTGAAGTCACGGAAGGCTGCATGAGCCTTTTCGACAGTTCACTGCAAAACAATTTTCATCGTGCTTCCAGGGAAGGAGCTTCTTATGACCTGAGAAGAATTTTTGATGAAACCCTTACCGGAGCTGATCCTTTGCATTCCGTAAGTCTTGTCGACAACCATGACACACAGCCATTACAGGATCTGGAAGCTCCGGTTGAGAGCTGGTTCAAGCCCATTGCATATGCCCTGATCTTATTAAGGGAAAACGGATATCCGTGTGTCTTTTACCCTGATTTGTATGGTGCCCACTATGTAGATAAGGATAGGGAAGGAAATGATCAGGAAATTTTTCTGAACAAGGTTGATCGTATTGAAGAACTGTTAAAAGCCAGAAAAGAACATGTATATGGAGCCCAGAGAGATTATTTTGAAGATGCCAATTGTTTGGGATGGGTTCGGGAAGGTGATGATGAGCATAGCGGCTGTGCTGTGGTTCTAAGTAATAAAGATGCTTATAATAAGCCTATGGAGATGGGGAAACAGTATGCCGGAAAGAAATTCCGTGATCTGCTTAAAAGATCCAGAAAAAAAGTGATCATTGATGAGAACGGATGGGGAGATTTTCCTGTACCTGCCGGTAATGTGAGTGTGTGGATCTCTGAGTAATTCTCTTTTTAATCACATTTTTTAGACATCTTGGATTACATCGTTGGTTTAAGATCATTTTATATCCGTCATTTGTCATTCTTTAGGATTTTCTACAGTTGAGGGTTATGAGCATTTAGATTCCACGCTCCATTTCATTCCACTCTGAGTGACAAACATACTGCTGATTTTTATTTTGCAAATTTACGGCTTTATGATTTTGCCTTTTTACTAAATATACTTTTCCCTGGATGACAAATAACACGAATGGGTTTTCTCTTTTGCAAATTTGGTGGCTCAGAATAGCAAGTTCATAACTAAACTTTTCTGAGCTCTAAGATTTCCGGCCTTTCCGATTGATCTGAAATATTTCCGCTTCGTGCAAATTCTGCCCAAAGAGCTCTTAATTTCCGCCCATTTTCCTGAAGATATTCCCAGGGAATACCTTTCAGCAGTTCTGAGGATCTCCATGCGGATTCATTTCCGAAAATCAGGGGCAGATCAATACAATGCGAGGCACCGATATGATTATGTTTTATCTTTGAATGAATTTTGAACAGATAAATATTCCCTCCGCCTTCTGCATAATTTTCAGCAAAAATCCGGGCCGGCTTTTCGTAGATGAATTTTGTCGTTGTCCGGACGATCCTATCGAGGATCCTGTTATTTAAATATGTATAAATTCCTTTTTCGGCCGTTTTAATATAGAAAGCCGTCTCATCATTATTCAGTCCTATTAATACATCGTACTTTTTAGCATTCTTTTTCCACTGATGAAGACTTTCCTTTTCTTTACACAAGGGAGGATAACCATATTGCGTACAGAAAGGCATAGATGCCTTAAGGCCATGCTTCATTACAGAAGGCACATGCAATGCATATCCGTTTAGCATTTTCATAACATCAGCTTCATTTTTCAAAAACTCTGTTTTCCGGAAAAGCTCGGCAGACATTTTTTCTCTCCTGTGACGAAATCCTAAAGGCGCACTTTGAATAATAACTCTTTGAAATAAATTATCAACACCTTCCGAGATCATCAGATGCGCTATGACATCTCCTCCTGAAGATTGCCCGAAAAGTGTAATATTTTCAGGATCGCCACCAAAACCCCCGATATATGTTTTGATCCATTTTAAGGCTTCAATAATGTCAAAAAGCCCAAGGTTTGCCGGCCTTTCCTCATCTCCACCCAAAAATCCGAAAAGCCCGAGACGATAGGATACAGAAACTACGATAATGCTTTTCTCTTTCACCCAAACAGCAGGATCAGAAGTCGGGAGATCTCCACAGCCGACCTCATAAGAACCTCCATGAATCCAGACCACTACAGGCAGCTTTTCTCCGGTAGTATTTTCAGGACAGGTGACCGTAAGAAACTGGGTAGACTCATCAATCTTAAATTTTTCCGGATCTGTTTTTTCTATCAGTCTTTCCAAAAGAGGGCTTATCACCTGCGGACAGACCGGGATCTTATCCGTAAATATGATCTCTGAGGCTGAAGGTGGTACTGGAACAGGTTTTTGGTATCTTTCGGAACGGGCATAACGAATGCTCCGGGCTTTGATAACGCCATTTTCCTTTAATCCAATAATTTTCCCGAATGGAGTATGAAAGGTATGTGTTCCTATAGTCTGCTGTGATGTCATTATCTAAAACAATAACTTCTAGTCTTAAATTTAAGCTTTATTTTTTAGTTTTTAGCGCAAAGGACACTAAGATTTTTTGTTAATTATACCTTTTTTAAGGCCGAAAAAGCCTTAACATTCAACAATGAATATCCTGACAAGTTTTAATTTAGCGTTTTGTATTCGCTTGGGGAAACTCCTACTTTGCTTTTAAACAGTCTTGTAAAATGCTGCGGATATTTAAAGCCTAAATCATAGGAGATCTCACTGATGGATCTTGAAGGATCGAAGATGTGTTCTTTTGCAACATCAATTAACTTGTTATGAATGAATTCCTGTGCAGAGATCCCAAGTTCCTTTTTAATCAGATCGCCAAAATAATTCGCCGAAAGATTTAGTTGTTCAGCAAAGTAATTAACCATCGGGAAACCAATATTTTTAGGCTTATCAGATTTGAGATAATCATCCAGTAAATTTTCAAATTTCCCGATCACTCCCTGATTGACATGATCCCGGGTAATAAACTGTCGGTCATAGAAACGCATACAGTAATTTAAGAACAGTTCAATATTATTTACAATCAGGGATTTACTGTGCTTATCAATAGATTGCTCCAATTCAAATTTAATATTGGAAAAACAATCCAGAACAATTTCTCTTTCTTTTTCAGAAAGATGCAGCGCTTCCCGGACATCGTAAGAAAAGAACGTATAATCTTTCATATTTTTACTTAAGTTCGTTCCTTTTATTAAATCCGGATGGAATAAAAGGGCATAGCCAGCCGGCTGAATATAGGTACCATCATTTACAATTCCGCTTATCTGGCCGGGAGCAATAAAAACCAAAGTCCCCTCCTGGTAATCATAATAATTCTTCCCGTAATACATATCTCCACACATAACGTCTTTCAGGAAAACAGTGTAAAATCCAAAGTTCCTTTTGTGCTGGCAAATAGGATTGGATTTGGAAAAATCAACAATGCTTACCAATGGATGCAGGGTTTCATTATTAACCATTTTATTATATTCCGGGATATTATCGAAGTGCATTATTTCCACATCTTTCATGAGGGTATTCTTTTAAGTGATTCAAAGTTAATATATTAAAAGGCTCTTTTATCAGCTTCTGTAAAATTGGTAAATCTTTCTGTAATTTATATAAGTGATGTTCAGGTAAAAGTTTCGACTTTTGTATCCGGGAAAACCATATTACAATTAAACTTAAACCAAAAACAAATGAGCACATTCACAGTAAAAGCTTACGGAGCAGAGTCTACGACAGCAGACCTGAAAGAAATGAATATTGAAAGAAGGGAGGTAACATCCAAAGATATAGAGATTGAAATTCTTTATTGCGGCGTCTGCCACTCTGACCTTCATACGGCAAGAAATGACTGGGGCGGAACCCTATACCCGGCTGTTCCCGGACATGAAATTGTAGGAAGAATTACAAAAGTGGGAAGCGAGATCACCAAATTCAAAGTAGGAGACCTGGCAGCAGTAGGCTGTCTTGTTGATTCCTGCCGAACATGTGACAGCTGTAAACAGGATCTGGAACAATATTGCCTAAACGGATTTACAGGGACCTATAACGGGCAGGATAAGCACCTGGGAGGTCATACCTTCGGAGGTTATTCACAAAAAGTGGTTGTAGATGAACATTTTGTATTAAAAGTGCCTGAAAATCTGGATCTGGCAGCAGTAGCCCCATTACTTTGTGCAGGAATCACTACGTGGTCTCCTCTAAAGCACTGGAACGTAGGCCCGGATTCAAAGGTAGCTGTTGTAGGTTTGGGAGGGCTGGGGCATATGGCCATTAAATTAGCAAAAGGCTTAGGCGCTGAGGTTACTTTATTCTCAAGAACTCCCGGGAAATCGGAAGATGCGAAACAATTGGGTGCTGATCACGTAGTTATTTCTACTGATGAAGAGCAGATGAAGTCAGTAAACGGAAAATTTGATGTAATTATTGATACCGTTCCTTACGTACATGATATCAATCCTTATGTTTCCACCTTAAATATCAGCGGAACTCTTGTTTTAGTAGGATATTTAGGAGGTTTAGAACCTATTCTGAATACCGTTCCCATGATCCTGGGAAGAAAATCCGTAGCGGGTTCTGTGATCGGAGGAATTGCCGAAACTCAGGAATTACTGGACTTCTGCGGAGCGCATCAAATTGTTTCAGAGGTTGAAGTGATCAAAATGCAGGATATTAACAAAGCTTACGAAAGAATGCTGAAAAGCGATGTAAGATATCGTTTCGTTATTGATATGCAAAGCCTTAATAATTAAAAACATAAAAGAAGAGAGTACACAAAAATGTACTCTCTTTTTATCTTATCAAATACCCGGTACGAGTTATTTATCTGAACGGGTGATAACTTTTGAATAAACGTTATTTTTCCTGCCTGTAATTCTAATAATATAATTTCCGGCAGGCAATTGGCCCATATCAATTCTTAAAGATCTTTCTTCCATTATTTTTCTTCCTGAAAAACTAAAAATCTCTACTTTCTCAACAGGTTCTTCCGTCTTAATAGTAAGGAAATCTTTTACAGGAACGGGATAAAGACTAATATTTCCTTTTACAGTCATATTACTTTCACTTACTGCCAAAGTTCCACAACTAACGATACCGTTACTGTATAAGCTTTCTATTTCTCCGAAAGACAGAGCCCTGCTATAGATCAGTAAGTCATCCACAGCTCCATTGAACGATCCTATCCTGAATGCAGAGTTCCCTGTATTTAATGCGGCATTGGAAAAACTATGCCTTAAAACACCGTTTACATAAACCTTCACAGTATAAGAATTATATACAACGGCAATATGATACCAATTATTAAGGGCCAGCTGCGAATTTGTGATTACAACGTCATTCCCTGCACCAAATCCCTGAAAAACCAGATTCCCGTTTGTTGCACTGTATAATCCGAATGTCTGGTTATTTGCATTATTGCCGTAAGTAAAGTAAGTAGGCTGTGAGGTAAATGCCGTGCTCGTTTTCATCCAAAAGGCAATCGTCCTTGCACTGTTCCCTACAGGAAGGCCGGGAATGGAAGCTGCTCTGGGCTGGGTTGCCGCCTGAAAGGTCTGCAATGCACCATTACCCATATTATTCCTATCTGGTGTATACATAACAGGGTATACAGGATCTGTTGTTGTGAAAACAGAAGAGCCGTTATGGCTGGATGCTGAAGCGTTAAAGCCAAAATATCCGGCCACATTATCACACAGCCTTATTTCCCCTTTATATAGCTCTACCGCTTCTGAGGAGTCCAAAGCCCTGTTATAAATTTTCAGTTCGTCAACAGCACCGCTAAACCACTGCTCACCTCCCACTCCTACTCCTAATCTGAAAATATCATTATTATTAATCGTATTCCATGATTTATCCAACTGCCCCAGTAAACTTCCATTTCTATAGATCTTAGCAGCAGTGCCGTCATACGTCATTATAAAATGGTACCATGCACCGGCAACATTCTGATTTCCCAGGATCAATGTCAGGTTATCCGTATGCCCAAGAAACATTACCCTGTCTGCACTAAAGGAACCTCCGCAGGAATTTCCCGGCGTTCCTGTTCCATAAGTAAAAACAGGGTCATAATTAAGCCCGGAAAAAGAATTTGCCTTAGCCCAAAAAGCTATCGTTCTCGGAGAACTACCATAAGGCAGTCCGGGAATCACCGCCTGTGACTGGCTGGAATAAGTAATATTAATGGCTGAATTAGGAACTCCATCCCTGTCTGCCGTTAAAGATGTCGTTGAAAATGTCACGTCTCCGGCATCATTGGTATAGTTGTTATTAAATCTGAAACTTTGTATCAGTCCATTAGTAACCTGGGCATTTACAAACTGAAAAATTAAAAATAATAAACAAGTAATTGTAGTTCTCATAGGATTCAGTTTTATTGATTATTCAAAACTACCCCTTTCATACAAGCTTAAGGGGATCCAGTTAACCAAACCCCATTTTCAGTTAATGAACAAATACTATTGAATGTAATTATTGATTTCAGTAACTGTAAACATGTTTTCAGTAACCGCATATCTTATATTAAATGTGATTTGATACTTTTGTTATATTATAATTCCCTGATTGAAAAATATTTTTCACTTTTTCTTTGTATGCGTAGTCCATTTCTGCTTTGGGCAAAATCCTTATTTCCATACTATTGATAAAGCTTCCGGGTTGCCTTCCCATTCCGTGTATGATATCTTTCAGGACCATGAAGGCTTTATGTGGTTTGCTACCAATAAAGGAATCTGCAAATATGACGGTTCAAAATTTATATCTTATACTTCAGATCAGCAGTCTTCCGTTGCCGGATCTACTATTTCTGAAGATCGGTATGGAAGAATCTGGTACTGCAATTTTGACGGATATCTTTATTATGTGGAAAATGGAAAACTGCGTACTTTCAATCAGCCTGAAACCATAGGGTATTTTAAATACGGCATCATACAGGACGATCTGTATCTCATCCAGAAAAACAAGCTGCTGATCTATGATTTAAAAACATTAAAAGGGGCGGCCAGTCATAAAATAGAGGGCGAAAAGGTCTATTTTACATTCTCTGATGATTCTCATTTTTATGTTTTATCTGATTATTTATATGTATTTTCAGGGAAAAAGCTTTATTCAAAGTATAATGTTCCGGAAGATCTGAAAAAGAATTACCGCTCTGCCATTATTCAGAAATCGGAACAGGGTCTTATCATCGTCTCCAAGGAAAGAAAATTTTACTATTTATTTACAAATGGAAAATTCACCGAAAAGAAATTTCCCTCGGAGATCAGTTTTATTCAGAATGTTTCATTTGTTGACGGCAAAAACTGGATTTCCTCTACAAAGGGAATTTATAGGTTGGATACTTCTAAAAAGAATGAACCTATAGTCCATTATTTTCCCGATCATAATATTTCCTCTATTTATAAAGACCGTCAGGGAAATTATTGGGTTTCAACGATCAATCAGGGCTTACTTTTGATCGAAGATTTTCATTCAAAATTCTTTTCAATACCTTCAAAGCCTGTTTTATTAGAGGTTTCAGGCAATCAGCTCATGATATCTTCCGAAAAGGATGAGCTGATTTTGTATTCTTTAAAAGACAATCATTTTCAAAAAGTATATGCCGGAAACAGTAACCATTCTATCTATCAAATGCTTGCTGATGATGATTTAAAAAATATATTCTTTACCTCATCCTCTTTTAAAATTCTAAAAAACTTCAATAAAGTACAGACTGACGCTTCTACTGCCGTAAAAGAAATCAGAAAAATAGACCATAAGTATTACTCCTTTGCAGCAAGCGGAATATGCGGAATATTCCGTATGGATAATTCGGGCCCAAGTATTTGGGATGGCATTTACCGTTCCCTGGAAACCCCGGATGTCCAATTCAGTGAAATTGGTTTTTTAAAATACTGCAACGGAAAGTCTACAGCCTACAACCCCTATAATCAAAACATTTATTATGCAACCAATGTCGGGCTGTTTTCGAGAACCCTGAAAGGCCAGAAAGAGTTATTCTTTGAAAATAAAAGGCTATATATTTCAAAACTGGCAGGATATAAAGATCATGTCTTTGCATTATCTACTAACGGAAAAATTTATACTTTGTCCAGAGATAATACAATCCGGAATTTTCAGGTTCCTGACGAGATTAAAGAAGAATCCGTTTACAAGATCAAGGTTATTGGCAACAGTCTTTTCCTGTTTGGTGAAAATACTCTTTTTGAATATGACCTGATTAATAAAAGCTTCCGGAAAACCCTGGCAAACACCAATAATCTTGATGTGAGTGATGTTGCACTCCACAATGGCCAGGTTATTTTTGCGACGTCCAAAGGATTACTTATTACCGAAAGAAAAACAACCGAAAGGACTGTTATTCCAAAATTCATCATTAACCGAATTCTGGTCAATAATAAGGTACCGGATAAGAATGAACTTAAAAATCTGGATAACTCCCAAAATACAATAGAGATTCTTTTTTCTGTGTTATCCTATGTCCCAAGCCAAAAACCCGAAGTATTTTACAGGATCAATGATCATAAATGGAAGCTGTTTGAAGAGGAAAACAGAAGTCTGATACTTAATTCTTTATCCCCTGGAAATTATAAAATTGATTTCCGCACAAAAACAGGCAGCCATTTTTCTGATATATACCCGGTAAAGTTTACTATCTCAAAACCTTTTTGGCTGAAAGCCGGATTTATTATACCGGTAATTCTTTTGTTCTTTATATTCTTTTATTTGCTTTTCCGTTTCAGGATCAACAAAATAAGGAAGCAAAATCAGCTTTTACTGGACAGGGTAAGCCTGGAAAAAAACCTGAATCAGTCAAAGCTCAAAGCAATAAAATCTCAAATGAATCCTCATTTTTTCTATAATGCCCTTAATACGATCCAGGCTTATGTCCTGTCCAACGAAAAAAAACTAGCTATTAATTATTTATCCAAATTTTCCCTTTTAACGAGAACCATTCTTGAAATGTCCGAGAAAGAATGGGTAACTTTATCGGAAGAGATCCGAACTACGGAACTTTATCTTGAAATTGAAAAAGCAAGATTCAATAATGATTTTGAATATGAAATTTTTGTAGATGAAAATATAGATACGGACAATCAAAAAATCCCCTCCATGCTGTTACAGCCATTTGTAGAAAATGCAGTGAAGCATGGGCTTCTTCACAAAAAAAATGAAAAAAAACTTCTTATTCATTTTCAAAGAGAGGAACGGAATATAGAAATCCGGATCGATGATAATGGAATAGGCCGGAAAAAAAGCAGGGAACTGAACCTCATCAAAACAAAGAAGCATAAATCCTTTGCAACGGATGCAGTGCAGCAAAGAATTGATCTTCTTAATCTTAATAATAAAAATATGATCCGCCTCAGCTATACAGATAAAATTAATGATGCCGGAAATGCTACAGGAACTACTGTTATCATAAAAATACCGTTAGAATAAAACTATGAAAGCTATAATCATTGATGACGAAAAACAGGCAAGAATTTCCCTTTCGCTGCTTTTAAAAGAGTATTGTCCTGAAATAGAAATTGTAACAGACTGTGAAAATCTTCCGGAGGGTGTAAAAGCCATCCGAAGGCATAAACCAGATGTAATTTTTCTCGATATAGAAATGCCCGGCCACAGCGGTTTGGAGCTATTGGATTTTTTTGATGAAAAGGAAGTCAGTTTTGCCATTATATTCACTACAGCTTATAATGAATTTGCTGTTCAGGCCTTTAAACTTTCCGCTTTAGATTATTTATTAAAACCTATTATTCCTGATGAATTAGTAGCCTCTGTTTCCAGGCTGAAAAAGCAAAAGAGGGATCAGTTCAGTATCCTGTATGAGAATATCCATAGCGAAAAGCTTGATAAAATTGCCATTCCCTCCGGTACAGATCTGCTCCTGCTTAATATTGGTGATATTCTTTATATTAAAGGCGAAGGCCCTTACTCTGAAGTATTCATGACTGATGCAACTAAATACCTGGTAAGCAGAAGCCTCAAGAATTTCGAAGATGTTTTGCAAAATGACAGGCGTTTTCTGAGGATCCACCGGTCATATATTGCCAACTTTGATGAGGCCGTTTCTTACAGTAAATCAGACGGAGGCTGGCTTAATCTGAAAAACGGCATTTCAATCCCCGTATCTCCCGAAAAGGCAGGTCTCATTATGGAAAAAACAACAGTTGTGAAAAGGTAGTTTATTTTTTCAGATTCATTTAGATTTTTTCATATCCTGAATTGCCCAGTCTGCCATTGCCCCAATCACCGGAATCAGGCCTTTTCCTGCTTCACTCAACTCATAGGTAACATGGGGCGGAACCACAGGTCTTGATCTTCTGATCACCAGCCCATCTGCCTCTAATTGTTTTAAGTGCTGAATCAGCATTTTCTCCGTAACAGCCGGTATTGCCCGCTTTAATTCACTATACCTTTTATCTCCGTTGGAAAGATGGTACAGGATAATGGGTTTCCAGAAACCGCCGATCTTTTCCATCACATAGGTTACCGGGCAAAGATCCAATGCATATTTCTTATTTTGCTGGATGGTAGAGCTTTCTTTGATTACTGCCATGATACATACTTTAGGGTAAGTACTTGTGTAAAAGTAAGTACAAATATAACTTTGTTCCCGGAAATAAAAAAATATTCATTATGAAAATTGTTATCACCGGTTCACTGGGAAATGTAGCAAAGCCTTTAACCCAGCAACTCGTTGCAGAAGGGCACGATATCACTGTAATCAGCAGCAATCCCTCTAAGAAAAACGAAATCGAATCTTTAGGAGCAAAAGCTTCCATAGGTTCAATTGCCGACCGAGAATTTCTGGTTAAAACCTTTGAAGGAGCCGATGCGGCATTCCTGATGACCCCACCCAATATGGGAGTTGAGAACATTGTTGAAAACACTGTAAATGCCGGAAAAAATTATGCTGAGGCTATAAAGAATACCGGGGTTAAGAAAATTGTTATGCTGAGCAGCATAGGAGCTGAATCATCTGTAGAAAACGGTCCTATAAAAGGTCTTCATCATATCGAAAAGTTCTATAACGAATTAGAAAATACATCTGTAACATTTCTGAGAGCGGGCTATTTCTACATTAATTTATTTAATGATATCCCCATGATCAAAAATGCAGGAATTATGGGTGGAAATTATTCCGGGGATGTAAGTATTCCCCTGGTTCATCCAAAAGACATTGCCAAAGCAGCAGCCAGCGAGCTGGTAAAAGATACTGAAGGTAAAAATATCAGATATATCGTAAGCGATGTCCGCAAGAGTTCTGACATTGCCAAAGTTTTAGGTACTGCTATCGGAAAGCCGGAACTTCCGTGGATAGAGTTTAAGGATGAAGATTCATTGAACGGAATGCTTCAGGCCGGCCTTCCCAAAGAAATGGCCGAATTATATACTGAAATGGGAAGGGGATTGCGAACAGGCGTTGTACAAAAGGATTTTATTGAGCACAACTCTCCTGTTAACGGAGGAATTAAATTAGAGGACTTGGCCAAAGAATTTGCTTCCAGATACTAATTTTAGTGATCATAAAGCATTTTATGCCCACTGACATTCTGAAATATATGAAACTTTGCCATCTTATTGATGATTTAGATTATTCATTTCACTTCTGAACTATGTTCGTAAGTCTTCAACTTATATTCAGAATGACAAATTGAATAGTTCTAAAACTGTACAATCCTCTTAATTTATCGGATTTAAATTTTTATGAAGCAGTTCCGGCGCACCTTCGGTGCGCCGGAACTTTATTTTTTCAAAGTCTTTCTCAATACTTTTATTTTTCCGTCAATGGGCTGATGAATTTTCAGGTTTAATATTTCAGCAACCAGAGGGTAAACATTTACGTTGGAAAATTCACTGATCACCAGATTGCTTTTGAATTCCGGTCCCCAGGCTAAGAACGTGGCTTTCATTTCGGGAACAATCCGCGGATCATAGCCATGTTTTCCTATGGAAGTGGTTTTTCCTTTGGGCAGAAAAACTTTCGGGGCCTTTGGAACCAAAAGGATCTGCCCTATTCTGTTATATAGGTCATCCCTTGTGGCAAAATGCAGATATGCGGGAAGCCTTTTATCCAGATATACTTCATAATCATCAGTTTTATGGGCTTTGAGTTCTTTGTAAACAGCTCTGACTTCCGCGGGATTTTTAACATATACTCTTAAAAGTGTCTGGGAATTATAATAATCAAATCTGTCTCTATTAAGGAGGATAGAAGGGATCTCTAAAGGATTGTCTCCATCCACTTTTATCATTCCGTGATCTGAGACAAAGATGTAGTTTACATTTTTCAATCCAAGCTTATTTACTTTTTGAACCAAATCTCCAATTGCTTCGTCAACCCAATGAACTGCATTTTCGGTTTCTTTAGTATCCGGGCCATAGTGATGTCCGCTGCCGTCTACTTCCGGAAAATACAAGGATATGAAATGCGGCCTTTTATCCGAAGGCAGTTTCAACCAGTTGACAACTTTTTCCACCTTTTCAGAAGGGGTAAATTTTTCATGGTAAGGATAGTAATAAGTAGGTCTGATTCCTCCGGCATCACTCGCAGAACCCACCCACATCAGGGAAGCTGATATCATCCCTTGTTTTTCAGCCAATCCCCACAGCGGAATTCCCCCATACCATTTACCGTCTTCGGCGTTCTTTCTGTCGCTCATGGCATATCCTTCTTTTTTTTGGTAATCATAAAAATAATTATCTATCAAACCGTGATGGGATGGATACAAGCCGGTAATCAGGCTCCAATGGTTAGGAAAAGTGATACTGGGATAGCTTGGGATCATTGCTTCAGCCTGCACTCCCCGGGACGAAAATTCCCGAAGGTTTACGGCATTATATTTTTTTGCATAGTCATAGCGAAATCCATCCGCTGAGATCATAATTACATAAGGTTTAGCTTGTGCTTCGGCACTGTTATACCGGCCAGGAATAATGATCTGGGCAGTATCAATATTCCCTTTTTGAGAAAAGACCGTCAAAGAAACAAACAACAGTAAAAATAGTATTCCTCCCTTCATTCAAAATTTTTTGATAAAGTTACTGCCTGTATTTTTCAGATAAAAATTTCGCAGGTTAAAAAAACATTAAAAGCATTTTTCAGAAGTAATGCAAATAAAAATCCCCTACAATAGCAGGGGATCATGATAATTTTTAATTAATAACTATTTATTCCTTGATCAATTTTTCATAGGAAAGACTTCCGTCTTTCAGGGTGATCTCGAAATAATAACTGCCTGATCTCAGATCCGCAACACTAATGTTTCCTCCATCCAGTTTTACAGATCTTACTTTTCTTCCTGATGATTCATAAATATCAACAGATCTGATCTTATCAAAATTTTTGATATTCACGGTTTCTTTTGCAGGGTTTGGATAAAGAACAACCTTTTTGCCTTCTGAAGCTATGTCATTTACTCCCAGTACTGTTGTAAAAGTTCCACTGGTAACAGCCGTATTAGCTGCACCCCCATGAGGTGCTATGGTTAAGCTTGCCGAGCCCGTGATAACACATTTATTCGTAATACCGGCAGCTGTAGCATAATTAAACTGATAATCATCAGCACCATCAGCAGTTGTCAAATTACGTTCATAAGACATTGAAACGATACCCCCTGATATGGAAGGTGCAGTTACGACCGTCCAATCCTGAGTATCTGAGTCATAAACCCCTACACCCCCCAGATTCATGTCATTAAACCCTAAATTGCTGTAGGTTAAAGCTTCTGTAGGAGCTCCGGACATTCCGGAGTTTCCACTGCTTCTGAATGTATATCCAAACCATCTGTCTGCAGGCCCCGTTAAATCTAATCTCACTTTATTTGTGGTATTATTTAAAGTAAAATTAGCCGTTACGGACCTTGCGCCAACGGTACATGTCATAACTCCTGTAGATTTTTGCTGGGAGGCTGCCAAAAATCCTACGGTTAATAATAAAGAAGATAAAATTTGTTTCATACTTAATTTTTTAATAAGTTAATAATTTCGTGATTTTTAGTAAAAATAGCATATTCAAATGCTGTTTTGCCCTGTTTATCTGCCAATTCTTTATTAGCTTTGTTTTTTAATAATGTTTCTACCAAATCCTTATCCTGAAGCTGAACGGCATATATTAAAGGAGTAATACCATTGGTATCGGCAAGATTTGGATTGGCACCATGAGCCAATAATTTCTGAGTGAGCTGTTTGTTACCTTTAAAAACTGCCGCAGTCAACGCGGAACCCTGCGCACTGCCATGGTTAATATCCTTTACATTTTCTATTAAAAATTCTGCTACAGCAGTATTTCCTCTATAGCATGCTAATATTAATGGAGAGAATCCATTGTCATTGGTCCGATTGATGATATCCGGGTCCTGCTTCATAAGCTCTTTAACTTCTGCAACGGTTCCGCTTCTGGCAATATCAAAAATGGATTTTGTTTTTTCCTGAGCAGTGAATGAAACACTCACAAGGAAAGATATGATCAGAATTAAGTTTTTCATTGTTTTACCAGTACATAATTGTATTCAACATTCACATTTTCAGCGATCTTTTTAGTCACCATTTTAGGGATCTTCACATTATAATCGGCCGGCCGGGCTACAAAACCACCCTGCATATAAATTTTCCCGTCTTTGGTATAAATACTCGCTGTTGAAGTAACAGCTTTATCCACTCCGTGAAAATTTAAAGTTCCCTGAATAGTAAACTTTTGAGGTGCAGCCGTAAGCTTTGTCTTATCAAAATTTGCAATTTTTCCCTTAAAAGTCGTTTTGGGGTATTTTGCAGATTCTGCATAGCTTTCATTAAAGTGTTCTTCCATCAGTTTCACTTTGAAACGGAAATTCTTAATAATGGAAATCGATGCCATATCCCCTGTATCGGCATTCAGAACGATCACATTGTTATCGTCCTGTGCAAAAACGTCTTCAAATAAAGGCACAGATGCCTCGAACGTTACTTTACCTGTTTTGGAATTATATTTTTGTGCCTCAACAAGATTACTTAACAGTAACGAGATCGTGATTAATATCAGATTTTTCATTTTTTCTCTTTTTTAATTTTCTTTGAGACCATCTGCTTTCCATTTGATGAAAACATTGATCTGAGACTGTGATAAAGCTCCTCCCTGTGGCATTTTCAAAGGATCGCCATTGGGTCTCTGGATCCTGTCCAAAATATTGTCGATATGGGTCTTCACCTGGTCATAGCTCGTCCACGGCTGAAAGGAAGCCTGCCCGCCGGGAGCGTGGCACATAATACAACTGGCTTCTATGATCGGTTTTACATCTTTGGTATAATTTACCTCTTCCACTATGGGGGTGTTATCGGAAATCTCTTCATAGGTTCTGCTCTCACAGGCTATTAAGATTATGGCCAGTGATGATATGTAAGCTATTTTTTTCATCTTAAAAAACTCTATAAAGATTAAACCCAAAGAAAATATTCCCTTTTCCCCAATCTCCCGTAACATTGGTGAGATATCCTATATCTGAATTGAGCTGGGAATTCGTAAACAAAAGCTGGAAAACATGTCCCCCGGTTTCTATATCAACTCCCAATGATAGAGGGTTTTTATAAAAACTGTGATTATCAAAATTGACAAAGTATTCCGCATTCACGGAAACTCTTTTGGAGATCTTATAACGTCCTCCCAGTCCTGCCAGAAACTGGTCCTTATCTTCTATATTCGGGTCGTAGAGGTTCTTATGAACGTACGATGGTGTCAATTGTAAAGAAAGCTTATCGTTAAATCTTCTTGAGATCAAAGCCTGTGTAAGGTAGGAAAGCCGGTCGCCAAATTTAAGATGCGGATAGTTATCTTTATCCAGATCTGTATTGACAGCGATTACATTATACCCTACAATATCCAACGGGAAATTATCCCCTTGTTTTACAAGGCGGTATTTGGCTGCTCCTTCAAAGGTTTTCATATTGGTTTCCCTTGAAAGGCTGAGGGAAATCCCGTCTGTAGCCCCATAGATAACTCCCAGTTTGGTAGATGCATCATCCAGCCCAAAAAAGGTCTTAAATCCGTCACTGATGTCTCCAAAACGGTGAGCAACGACAATATACCATTCATTTTTTGCTGATAGTTTAGTAGACTGTCCTGTGACGACTTGCAGTGCCTTAAAAGCAGGCTGTGAATTTTCGGTGGTTTTGAGGGTGTCAATATCCTTAAGCAGATCTTCCTGAGAATAGGCAAGACCTGAAAGCAATACTGACAAAAAAAGGAAAGTTTTTGTCATATAAAATTCGGGTTAAATATTATATAACAAACTTATTGAGTTATGATTTCAAAAGTAGGTGATAAAAGTCACCTAATACATTGTTTTTATCAATCGAAAGTTTAAAATAAATAAAACATTTTTTATTAGATACTTCTAACATTTTCATTGGCCATTATTTTTATCCCTTCTTTGGTCTGGACAATTTCTCCTTCATTCTCAATTTTTTTCAGCACTCTGCTGACTACCTCCCGGGAAGTTCCGAGGTTATTGGCAATTTCCTTGTGCGTTAATTTTACAGGATTATTTCCCGTGATGGCAATCTGTTGTCTGATATAGTTTAAAACTCTTTTATCCAGCCGGTGAAATACGGCATCATTTACCATATTCATCACATCTGAGAAGCGCTTATCGTACTCATGATAAAAAACCTTGTTGATCTCCGGAAACCTGATCAGCCATTCATGCACTACGGAAACCGGTATTAAAAGTACTTCCGATTCTTCTTCCGCAATCGCATATATCCTGCTCACATAGTCGGTAAAAATAGAGGAAAAAGTCATCAGACAGCTATCATTTGGCCTGATGTAATAGTAGATGAGCTCCCGGCCATCATTTAAGGTGTAGACTTTTATAGAACCTTTTATAAGAAAGGGTACATATTTGTTTTTTTGTCCTTCTCTAATAATTTCTGTTTTTGCTTTTATATTAGTTATTATAGCATGTTTTTGAATTTCATTTAAAAAATTATTCCCTAAAAACCCGAATTTATTGAGAATAAATTGATTATCTACCATATCCATTATGTTAAGTTCATAAACAAATATATAAAATTGGATAATTGTATGATACTTTTTTAATCTATTTCAGGATTTTTAATGATTATCGGAAGGTATTCTGGTGTTTTTATATGATTATGTTTATGATAAAAACCACCCCGTCAAAAATTATAACTAATTTTTGACACCCCTCCAAGGGAGGGGAATTTTCATGCAGCTGATTTTAATTTAAATTTTAAAGCATAAAAAATGCCTCAATTGAAATTGAGGCATCCTGATTATTTATTTAAAAGTATCTTAAGCTTGTACGTTATTACCACCTAATACGAAAGGCTCAACTTCTTTAATCTCTCCAAATTGCTGCTCGTAATTAGCAATATTTTGCTGAAGGGCAGATAAAACTCTCTTAGCATGAAGTGGAGCAAGGATAACTCTTGATCTTACTGTAGCTTTTTGAATACCCGGCATTAATTGGATGAAATCTACTACGAACTCAGATGGAGAGTGGTTTACTAAAGCTAAGTTAGTATAGATACCAGCAGCTACCATTTCGTTTAATTCGATGTTGATGTTTCCGTCTTGATTTTGATTTTGATTGTCCATGTTTTTATTAAAATATTATATTTATTAAAGTTTCAAGCTACGAGATCCGGTTCTCCCAAACCTCGCGCCACGAAACTACGAAATTAATTTATATCTTCGAATTCTTTTTTAGAACCCACGATTACATTCTGATATTCTTTAAGACCTGTACCTGCAGGAATTCTGTGCCCTACAATTACATTTTCTTTAAGACCGTTCAGATCATCAACCTTACCTGCAACTGCTGCTTCGTTAAGAACTTTTGTAGTTTCCTGGAAGGATGCTGCAGACATGAATGATTTAGTCTGAAGAGCTGCTCTTGTAATACCCTGTAATACAGGTGTTGCCGTGGCAGGAAGTGCTTCTCTTACTTCTACCAAGTTTTGATCTTCACGCTTCAGCTTAGAGTTTTCATCTCTTAGTTCTCTTGCCGTAATCATCTGGCCTGGCTTGAATTCTTTAGAATCTCCAGCTTCTACCACAACTTTAAGACCGAATACTCTGTTGTTCTCTTCCAAGAAGTCATATTTATGTTCTAAAGCTCCTTCAAGGAATTGAGTATCACCTCCATCAACGATCTCTACTTTCGTCATCATCTGTCTTACGATGATCTCGAAGTGCTTATCGTCAATTTTTACCCCTTGCAGACGGTAAACTTCCTGAATTTCATTCACTAAGTATTCCTGAACCGCAGTTGGACCTTTAATTCTCAAGATGTCATCCGGAGTAATAGAACCGTCTGAAAGCGGTGCTCCTGCTCTTACGAAGTCATTCTCCTGAACCAAGATCTGGTTAGAAAGTTTTACTAGGTAAATTTTTCTTTCTCCAGTTTTAGCTTCAACGATCAATTCGCGGTTACCTCTTTTAATTTTTCCGTAAGAAACTACCCCATCGATTTCTGTAACAACCGCCGGGTTTGAAGGGTTTCTTGCTTCGAATAATTCGGTAACTCTCGGAAGACCTCCGGTGATATCCCCTGCTTTTGCAGATTTTCTCGGGATCTTGATCAAGACTTTACCAGCTTTGATCTTTTCACCATCATTTACCATCAAGTGGGCTCCTACCGGTAAGTTGTAAGCTTTTTGCTCAACTCCTTTAGAGTCTACCACTTTCAAGGTAGGTACGGCTTTCTTATTTCTGGATTCAGAGATTACTTTTTCTTCAAATCCTGTTTGCTCGTCAATTTCCAATTGGAATGAAACCCCTTGGATAATGTCTTCGTATTCTACTTTACCTGAAGTTTCCGCAATGATAACCGCGTTATACGGATCCCACTTACAAATCAGATCTCCTTTCTTCACTTTATCACCAGGTTTTACTGCTAATTCTGAACCGTAAGGTACGTTAGCAACCATTAATGGTGTTCTTGCTTCGTTATCTGCAACTAATCTGAATTCTGTTGAACGAGAAACCACAACTTCAGCTGTGTTACCGTTTTCATCTTCTGAAGTAATTGTTCTTACTTCATCCATTTCAACGATACCGTCTCTTCTTGCAACAATGGAAGGGTTTTCTGATACGTTTCCTGCAGTACCCCCTTGGTGGAAGGTTCTCAATGTTAACTGAGTTCCCGGTTCCCCAATTGATTGTGCTGCGATTACACCTACCGCTTCTCCCATGTGGATCACTTTACCTGTAGCTAAGTTTCTACCGTAACATTTCGCACAGATACCTTTCTTAGCTTCACAAGTTAATGGTGAACGTACTTCAACTGCTTCTAATCCTGCTTCTTCAATTCTCTTAGCTAATTCTTCGTTGATCACCTGATCTGCTCCAGCGATTAATTCATCTGTTTCCGGATCATAGATGTTATGAAGGGAAACTCTACCTAAGATTCTTTCTGAAATCTTTTCAACGATCTCGTCATTTTTCTTAAGTGCAGTAACTTCTGTACCTCTTAATGTACCACAATCATCTTCTGTAACGATAACGTCTTGTGCAACGTCTACCAATCTTCTGGTTAAGTAACCGGCATCGGCTGTCTTAAGAGCGGTATCCGCAAGACCTTTACGTGCACCGTGGGTAGAGATAAAGTACTCAAGGATGGAAAGACCTTCTTTAAAGTTGGCAAGGATCGGGTTTTCGATGATCTCCGCACCCGTAGAACCGGCTTTTTGCGGTTTTGCCATCAAACCTCTCATCCCTGATAACTGACGGATCTGTTCTTTAGATCCCCTTGCTCCGGAGTCAAGCATCATATATACAGAGTTGAATCCACCTTGGTCAGATTTCATTCTGCTCATGATCATTTCAGTTAATCCAGCGTTGGTGTTTGTCCAAACGTCGATCACCTGGTTATATCGTTCTGTATCTGTAATTAGACCCATGTTATAGTTAGCTCTAATTTCGTCTACAGTTTCAATTGACTGTGCAATCATCTGCTTTTTCTCAGCAGGAACTACAATATCTCCTAATGAGAATGAAAGTCCTCCTTTGAATGCGTTTGAATATCCTAAGTCTTTCATCGCATCCAGGAACTTCACAGTTGTAGGGAAGTCCGTATCAGCAAGGATCTTACCGATAACGTTTCTTAATGATTTCTTAGTAAGAAGTTCATTAATATATCCTACCTGCTTAGGTACAATCTGGTTGAATAGGATTCTACCCACTGTAGTTTCGATCAGTCTTGTTACTAATTCTCCGTCTTCTTTAACCGGTAATTTACATCTTACTTTAGCATTTAAAGAAACTTTTCCTTCTGCATAAGCAATTTCCGCTTCTTCAGGGGAATAGAATGCAAGACCTTCTCCTTTTACTTTCATAGTTTCAGTTGAATCCAACTGTTTTGTCATGAAATAAAGTCCAAGTACCATGTCCTGAGAAGGTACGGTAATTGGAGAACCGTTTGCAGGGTTCAAGATGTTCTGAGAACCCAGCATTAATAACTGAGCTTCAAGGATCGCTTCTGGTCCTAACGGTAAGTGTACCGCCATCTGGTCACCATCGAAATCGGCGTTGAAAGCTGTTGTTACTAATGGGTGTAGCTGGATCGCTTTACCTTCGATCATCTTAGGCTGGAAAGCCTGAATACCCAGTCTGTGAAGTGTAGGTGCCCTGTTCAATAGTACCGGGTGACCTTTCATCACGTTTTCAAGGATATCATAAACTACCGGCTCTTTTCTATCGATAATTCTCTTTGCAGATTTTACTGTTTTTACAATCCCTCTTTCAATTAGTTTTCTAATGATGAATGGTTTGTACAATTCCGCAGCCATATCTTTAGGAATACCGCACTCGTGAAGTTGTAAGTTCGGACCTACAACAATTACGGAACGCGCAGAGTAGTCTACCCTTTTTCCTAACAGGTTCTGACGGAAACGACCCTGCTTACCTTTCAATGAATCTGAAAGTGATTTCAATGGTCTGTTTGATTCAGATTTTACTGCTGAAGATTTTCTTGTATTATCGAATAATGAATCTACTGATTCCTGAAGCATACGCTTCTCGTTTCTTAAGATTACTTCCGGAGCTTTGATCTCCAATAGTCTCTTCAAACGGTTATTTCTGATAATAACTCTTCTGTAAAGGTCATTCAAATCGGATGTTGCGAAACGTCCTCCATCCAATGGAACTAATGGTCTTAGCTCTGGTGGTATAACCGGAAGAACACGCATGATCATCCACTCAGCCTTATTGATCATTCTTGTATTAGCACCTCTTAATGCTTCTACAACGTTCAATCTTTTTAACGCCTCAGTTCTTCTTTGTTTTGAACCTTCATTGTGAGCTTTGTGTCTCAGATCGAAAGACAATGCATCAAGATCGATTCTTTTTAATAGTTCCTCAACAGCTTCAGCACCCATTTTAGCGATGAATTTGTTCGGATCTGAATCATCAAGATACTGGTTCTCAACCGGAAGAGTTTCCATGATATCAAGGTATTCTTCTTCTGTTAAGAATTCCATATGTTCAAAATCTGAACCGTCTAATTTTTTAGCAATACCCTGCTGGATCACTACATATCTTTCGTAGTAGATGATCATATCCAATTTCTTGGAAGGTATTCCTAGAAGGTAACCGATCTTATTTGGTAATGAACGGAAATACCAGATGTGCGCAATAGGAACTACAAGGTTAATGTGCCCTATTCTCTCTCTTCTTACTTTTTTCTCAGTAACTTCTACTCCACAACGGTCACAAACAATCCCTTTGTAACGAATTCTCTTATATTTCCCACAAGCACATTCGTAATCCTTTACAGGACCAAAGATTTTTTCACAGAACAACCCGTCCCTTTCAGGCTTGTGCGTTCTGTAGTTAATAGTTTCCGGTTTCAGAACTTCTCCTCTCGATTCCTGTAGAATGGATTCGGGCGAAGCTAAACCGATGGTTATTTTATTAAATCTACTTGATTTATTTTTATTTGACATAATTTTTATTTTGATTAAAAGATTAAAAGATTGAAAGATTTAAAAATTACTTTCGCTCTTATCATCTCGGAGTTTATTAATGCTTTAATTTTTTAATAATTAAATCTTTAAATTACTCCTCCAATCTTACGTCTAATCCAAGACCTTGTAGCTCATGAAGTAATACGTTGAAGGATTCCGGAATGCCTGGTTCAGGCATTGCTTCTCCTTTTGCGATGGCTTCATAAGTTTTCGCTCTACCAATCACGTCATCTGACTTCACAGTCAGGATCTCTCTCAGGATATTGGATGCTCCGAATGCTTCAAGAGCCCAAACCTCCATCTCTCCGAATCTCTGACCTCCGAACTGAGCCTTACCTCCTAACGGCTGCTGAGTAATCAATGAGTAAGGACCAATAGAACGTGCGTGCATCTTATCATCAACCATGTGTCCCAGTTTCAGCATATAGATCACCCCTACCGTTGCAGGCTGGGTAAATCTTTCTCCGGTACCTCCATCATAAAGGTGAGTGTTTCCAAATCTTGGAAGACCTGCTTTGTCTGTATACTCAGTGATCTGATCAAGGCTTGCTCCGTCGAAGATAGGTGTAGCGAACTTCATTCCTAATTTCTGACCAGCCCATCCAAGAACTGTTTCATAGATCTGTCCGATGTTCATACGGGAAGGTACTCCAAGTGGATTCAATACGATATCTACCGGTGTTCCGTCTTCCAAGAACGGCATATCTTCTTCTCGAACGATTCTTGAAACGATCCCTTTGTTACCGTGACGTCCTGCCATTTTATCTCCTACGTTCAGTTTACGTTTTTTAGCGATGTAAACTTTAGCAAGCTTCATGATACCTGCCGGTAGCTCGTCCCCGATAGAAACTGCAAATTTCTCACGGTTTTTAACTCCCTGGATATCATTGTATTTGATTTTATAGTTGTGGATCAACTGTTTGATCAATTCATTTTTATCTGCATCAACCGTCCAGTCTGAACCGCTTACGTTTACGTAATCTTCTACTGAAGTCAGTAATTTATGAGTAAACTTCACCCCTTTACCGATAATTTCTTCATCAAGGTCGTTCTTCACTCCCTGAGATGTTTTACCACTTACCAGTGTGTTTAATTTTTCGATTAAAGTGTTTCTCAAATCATCAAACTTAGCCTTGTAGGTGTTTTCAATCTCTTCAAGTTTAAGTTTTTCTTCAGTTCTTTTCTTTTTATCTTTAATGTTTCTTGAGAACAATTTCTTATCGATAACCACCCCTCTTAATGAAGAGTCTGCTTTTAATGATGCATCTTTCACATCACCAGCCTTGTCACCGAAGATCGCTCTCAAAAGTTTTTCTTCCGGAGTAGGGTCTGATTCTCCTTTTGGAGTGATCTTACCGATCATGATGTCTCCAGGCTTCACTTCAGCACCGATTCTGATCATACCGTTCTCGTCAAGATCTTTGGTAGCTTCTTCTGAAACGTTAGGAATATCTGCCGTAAGCTCTTCCATACCTAATTTGGTATCTCGAACTTCCAATGAATATTCATCTACGTGGATTGAAGTAAACCAGTCTTCACGAACTACTTTTTCGTTGATCACGATCGCATCCTCGAAGTTGTATCCTTTCCAAGGCATGAACGCTACCACAAGGTTTCTACCAAGTGCCAGTTCTCCGTTTTCAGTAGCATAACCGTCGCAAAGTACCTGTCCTTTTTCTACTGTATCTCCTACTCTTACGTTTGGTCTCAGTGTAATGGTAGTACTCTGGTTGGTTTTTCTGAACTTCGTCAGGTTATATGTTTTGGTAGCGGATTCGAATTGTACTAAATCTTCGTCGTCGCTTCTTTCATATTTAATAACGATCTTATCAGCATCCACATATTCTACAATCCCTGCACCTTCTGCATTGATAAGAATTCTGGAGTCTTTAGCCACCTGTCTTTCAAGCCCTGTTCCTACAACCGGAGCCTGCGGCTTCAATAGAGGAACTGCCTGACGCATCATGTTAGATCCCATCAAGGCACGGTTCGCATCATCATGCTCCAGGAACGGAATTAATGAAGCTGAAATACCGGAAATCTGGTTTGGTGCAACGTCGATAAGGTCAACCTGTTGTGGTTCAACTACAGGATAATCTCCATCCAGCCTGGCAATAATCCTGTCTGTTTCGAATTCTCCGTTATCGTTCAGTTCTACGTTCGCCTGGGCAATTACCTTAGCTTCTTCGTCTTCTGCATTTAAGTAGATAGGATCGGCATTAAGGTCAATCTTACTGTTTTCTACTTTTCTATAAGGTGTTTCAATGAAACCTAATGTATTGATCTTTGCATAAATCCCTAAAGAAGAGATCAAACCGATGTTTGGTCCTTCCGGGGTTTCGATCGGACAAATTCTTCCGTAATGAGTATGGTGAACGTCACGAACCTCGAAACCTGCTCTTTCTCTTGATAAACCTCCAGGCCCCAATGCAGATAATCTTCTCTTGTGAGTAATTTCTGACAATGGATTCGTCTGATCCATGAACTGAGAAAGCTGGTTGGTACCAAAGAATGAGTTGATTACAGAGGTTAAAGTCTTAGCATTTACAAGATCAAGCGGTGTAAAGATCTCGTTATCCCTAACGTTCATTCTTTCTTTGATCGTTCTTGCAATTCTTGAAAGACCTACTCCGAACTGTCCTGCCAACTGCTCTCCAACTGTTTTAATTCTTCTGTTGGAAAGGTGGTCGATATCATCAACCTCAGCTTTGGAATTTACCAATTCTATTAAGTGTCTTACGATCGCGATGATGTCTTCTTTTGTAAGAACTTCCGTAGTTTCAGGGATATTAAGCCCTAATTTTTTGTTCAGCCTGTAACGTCCTACTTCACCAAGAGAATATCTCTGCTCAGAGAAGAATAATTTTTCAATGATTCCTCTTGCCGTTTCCTCATCTGGCGGATCTGCGTTTCTCAACTGACGGTAAATATATTCTACCGCTTCTTTTTCAGAGTTGGTAGGGTCTTTCTGTAATGTATTCTGGATGATAGAGAATTCATTACTGTTTTCTTTATGGATCAGGATAGATTTCACCCCTGCATCCAGAATAAGGTCTAAATGCTCTTTTTCAAGAATAGTTTCTCTGTCTAAGATGATCTCGTTTCTTTCGATAGAAACTACTTCACCTGTATCTTCATCTACGAAGTCTTCGAACCATGTGTTCAACACTCTCGCAGCTAATGTTCTTCCCTCCACTTTTTTAAGGGCAGCTTTAGAAACTTTCACTTCCTCAGCAAGGTCGAAGATCTGAAGGATATCCTTATCAGATTCGTATCCGATGGCTCTTAATAAAGTAGTTAATGGTAATTTTTTCTTACGGTCAATATATGCGTACATTACGCTGTTAATATCCGTAGTGAATTCCATCCAAGATCCTTTGAAAGGGATAATTCTTGAATAGTAAAGTTTAGTTCCGTTGGCGTGGTAAGTCTGCCCGAAGAATACACCAGGTGAACGGTGTAACTGGGTAACAATAACTCTTTCAGCACCGTTGATGATGAAAGACCCGCTAGGCGTCATGTAAGGAACCGGGCCTAAATATACATCCTGAACCACCGTCTGGAAATCTTCGTGTTCAGGGTCTGTACAATACAATTTAAGTCTTGCTTTCAGAGGAACGGAATACGTTAAACCTCTTTCCACACACTCATCAATTGAATAACGTGGAGAATCTACCAGATAGTCAAGGAATTCCAATACGAATTGATTTCTGGAATCCGTAATGGGGAAATTTTCCTGGAAGGTCTTATATAAACCTTCACTCCTTCTGTCTTCAGGAAGTGTATCAAGCTGGAAAAATTCTTTAAAAGACTCAATCTGGATATCCAGGAAGTCCGGAGTAATAATTTTTCCTTTCGCCGATGAGAAATTAATTCTCTGATTTCCCTGAGTTGTTGCTGTTGTTTTACTCATAAAACTTTTAAGAAAGGGTTAAAAAATATTTTGATTTTGTAAAAAATATCAGAAACTGAAAAAAGAGAAAAGAGAAAAGGAAAAGATATTAAGATGTTTTGGCGCTATCAGAATTAGTCTTTGTTCTTTGTTCTTTATTCTTAAGTTCTAATTTCTAACTGCAACACTGGTATATCTTTTCACAGCGTAATGCAAAATATTTTCATTACTTTTGAGGCATCAATTTGCCGCAATACCTATATACACGAAATCCCTTTCATTTCCATGAAAGAGCTGATTTACAATATTTTATAGATTTACAAACAATTATTCGCGCCAAAAGAGGAGCAAAGGTACAAAAAGTTATCCACATTCACAAATAAAAAACCACTTCAGAACGAAGTGGTCTTATTATTTATTATATTATGCTTCTACTGTCTCCAGAAACTCCAATTGGTTCCGTTGAAAACAGCCAGCTGCTTATTAAAGGTATCATATACTATCATTCCGGGGGAAGGATTGATGATATTCAGATGCGGGCTGGCCACTTTCGGTAAGACCATTGCTTTATTGGTATCTTCCAAAACCAGAATCCCCGGAGCTGAAGTAGGGGCCCCTATTGAGGTTTTTGCCATCGCATTTTCCGTAGCCGCATTTTGAATGAGAACTCCATCCACAGTAGTCAACGGATCAACCGTAGTCCCAGTAGTTTCTACTGAGAGATCTTTCCATCCTGAAGCATATTTTACTTTTACTTTTTTATCGGCAAGGTCATATACCATTGTCCCGTTTACAACACCTGTAACAGCTCCCGTGGAAGTCACCCACGGTAATATCATCCCCCGATTCTCCGCCCCGAAATCCAAAGAAACGGACGGGGAGGAAACAGATGTTTTACCTATTGCAACCTGAGAAAAAACAACCCCGGAAGACAAAGCCCATATGATTATGAATATATTTTTCATCTTGAATTGATTATTACATGTTAGTCAATTAGTTAGTCGGACAGGTTTGGGTATTGAAACAAGCCCATCCTGCAGCAGTTCCATCAGTGTTTACCTGCAGACAATCTAAGGTAGTATTATACACCATCATCCCTTCTACTAGATCAGCAGACGGAATAGCCGTGATCTGTGCTGAAGTAAGCCTGTTGAGTACAAAGCCTTTTGTTTTAGCTTCCAGAACTGTCCATGCTCCTTTCCTCACCATTGGCCAGTTATTGCCGGCTGTATCGGCTCCGGCTCTTCCTAAGGAAGTAATTCCCTGAGGAGTATTCAAAACGGTTCCGGCCGTTACTGCAGGTTTGTAGCACACTGCCTGGGTATCCGTATCTGTTGCCGAGTTATTGGTGTTATTTACTTCGGTAATATTGGAAGGCGGTGTTACCGTTACTGTATTAACAAGGTCTCCAGAGTAAGCCAAAGGAATAGTTACCACTACGGTATAGGTTACGGTACCTCCAACCGGAAGGCTTACCAGATCGTTAATTGCTCCTGTCTGGGTTCCTACCACTGAAGTTGTAGCTCCGCCAGCCACAGCCGCAGTATAACTGACATTCGCCGCAGGAATACCTGCCGGAACAGGATCGGAAACGGTAGCTCCAAGCACTCCGAACGGACCAGCATTGCTTACCGTTACCGTATATGTAGTCGTAGTACCTGATGCATAGGTACCCACACCATCTGTTTTAGTTACAGCAATATCCGCACTGAAGGCTATAGGCGACGTAACGCAATGAGCGCCATCGTTTCCTGAGCTGGCAGGAGCATTGGAAATCAGGACTCTCTGCCCGGTAGTGAGGTTGAACTGATAAAAACCTCCTGCATTTTCAACTCCGTACAATTCACCGGTGCTGGAGCCATACATTGCTCCAAAACTTGCTGCTCCCGGCGCGGTTCCTATTGTTGTTACCACATTGGTCCCCGGATTAATTGAGACTAACTGTCCGTTTCCTAAGTGAACACCATACAAAAGTCCTGTGGTAGTATTATAAGCGAGGTCTGGTAAATTAACACTTGTCGAAAGTGTCATCAAAGTAGCGGTCATTGTAGTCAGGTTGATCCTGTAAAGCTGATTGTTATTTGTATTCACCTTTACATAATAGTTCCCCAGATTATCTATTTCTCCTGCATTATAGATCACTCCGGTCGGCAAACCGGTTACAGGGCCTAATGTAATATGAGTACCATCAGTATTTAAAACAATCAGGGTATTGGTATTATTGATCAATCCGTACATATAGCCATTCAACGGATTAATTCCTATCCCATTATAATTGGATGTAGATGTACCAATAAGCGGATAAGTAAATGGATTACTTGAAGTGTTTACATTATATAAGGTATTGTTTTGGGAAAGATACATCGCTGATGAACAGCCAAAAGTGTTCGCACATTGTATATCCTGTATCGCCGAGTTTGCGGAAGATCCGGCCCCTTGTCCCTGATCTGAACCTATATCTGCCGCCCCGCCTGTATTTACAAGAACAGGTACTCCCTGGGCATCTACACTACTGTTGATACTTCCATTTCCATTAAGCTGAGCTGCTGTTACATTCTCATCCCCTTCTATTGCATCATAGCAGCCATCTCCATCGGAATCCAGATCCAGATGATTAAAAATGCTATCTCCGTCTGTATCACAAGTCAATGGCAGTAAATCCAAAAATACAATCTCATTCAATGATGCTCTTTGCGGTACAGCACTACTATAACCCTGACTGGAAATAATAGTAAACCTAACCCGTGTAACATTTGTATACTCTTTTGTGAAAGTAAAAACCGGGGTACCTGTATATTGATCAGGAGTAGTAAAACTCTCCGTGCCTAAAAGTGTATTACTTGCATTATACAGTTCTATTGCAAAGTCCTTAATCCATTCATTGATTCCCCAAGGTCCATACAGCTTAATATGATCAATTGTTGATGATGCCTGCATGTTCATACTAAATGCAATTGGAAGATTGGAAATATTAGTATACCAATACGGAAAGGTACCTGGACCGGAACCGCCTGCACCTTCTCCATCGACAAGCTGCTGTGCATTTCCTGATGTTATTGGTTTATCTGCTGTGATGGAAGCTGTGGTTACAGGTCTTACAGTGTAAGTAGGTGTACATTCTACTGTATCTAAAATTCCGTCATTATCATCATCCAGATCATCAACATTTGGAATACCATCATTATCTGTATCAATACATGCATTGAGTGATGAATTCCCAGAATATCCTATCCCTTGTCCCTGATCATTTCCTATATCTGCTGCTCCGCCTGTATTCACAAGAACCGGCACTCCCTGGGAATCTACACTACTATTGATACTTCCATTTCCGTTAAGCTGAGCCGCTGTTACATTCTCATCTCCTTCTATTG
Source organism: Chryseobacterium defluvii (assembly GCF_014204415.1). Classification (GTDB taxonomy): domain Bacteria; phylum Bacteroidota; class Bacteroidia; order Flavobacteriales; family Weeksellaceae; genus Chryseobacterium; species Chryseobacterium defluvii_A. Next base: position 123,715 of record NZ_JACHLE010000004.1, read on the forward strand.
CATCATAACAAGTATCTCCATCGGAATCCAAATCAAGATAATCTGGTGTTCCGTCCCCATCAAGGTCTCTACAGGAAACCAGAGATACTGACTGCATCCCCAAATCTCTTACCTGTGTAGCAGATGGCCCTGCAGTAAAGGTGAAAAGCAAATTTCCCGTTGAAGGAATTCCCGTTTGAGGTAATGTAATTATTAAATTTGTTTTTGCAGACTGATTTACCTGTGTGGCAACAGCAGGCAACGAGCTTATATTTACAGTGGCTCCGTTAGATGCCACTATAGAAGGTTCCGGCGTACCGGTGGAAGTTATCGTAGCATATACTACTCCACCGTAAGAAACCGTGAATGTAAAGCCATTATCAGTCTCAGTACCTGCAGTCCTGAACCAATACATCTGATTAAGTGATAAGGAAGATCCTCCCATTACCCCCGTTAAGCTTTGTTGTAAAGTGGTCACAGTATTTACATCTCTTCTGAATTCCAGGCCATTTGTATTCAGATTTACTCTCCCTGTAGGAGAAACCCATGGTCCTGAGGCTGCATAAGTCCCTCCGACCGTCCATCCCGCAACCGTATTCGTATTTCCGCCAGTAGTCGGAAACGTACCACTGGTAATTCTGTCATTCGAATTACATTCGGAACTATCCGGAATCCCGTCATTATCGTCATCCAGATCCTGCCAGTCAGGATACCCGTCTACATCCGTATCTGTACAATCATTCCTGGTCATATCCGTAGATTGCCCTATGCCCTGTCCCTGGTCGCTACCAACATCTGCCGCACCTCCGGTATTCACTAGAACAGGAACTCCCTGGGCATCTACGCTGCTATTGATCCTTCCATTTCCATTAAGCTGAGCGGCCGTTACATTCTCATCCCCTTCTATTGCATCATAGCAGCCATCTCCATCAGAGTCCAAATCCAAGTAATCCGGTGTACCGTCTCCGTCCGTATCTCTATGATTACAATAAGTAATTGTATTCTGCGAAATAGTTATAAGGCCTCTGTCTCCAGCATTTCCGGCTCCGGAACCCGCAGTATTTGTAAATGCTGTGTAATTCCAGGTATAAGTACTTCCATAGCTTACCCCATAAGGCAATGTTGCCGCTCCTGCTGATGGATTGGTCGTATTCTGAAACTGCATCCTTGCGTAATACCCACTTGCCAGAACTGCTCCTGAATTGGCCGCATTAAAGGTCGAGAATAAATTTAAAGCAGTATTGCTGCTATAAGAAGATACCCCGGTTACTGTTGGTAAACTTCCTATGGTCGTGGTATAAGTACCTAACTGAGTGATCCTGTTGGTACTTAAAAAATACCTAAACCAGGAATCAGGGGTATTCGGTGATGCACCGCTCTGATCTTCAGTGGTAGTATTATTAGTTGGTAATCCTGTATACAAAAGTGTCGTATTAGGAATTATCCTAAATTCTGTTGCAGAAGTATTGAATGCACTCCAAGTATGGTTTTGTGCATTTACCGTATTCGTAAAATCCGAATAGGAAAAAGGAACGTTAAAACTGGTTCCCAATGATGCCACTGCAGGACCTGACGTTAAAGTATATACCAGATTAAAGCTTCCCCCATTGGCTCCGAAAGTTGCCCCTGCTAAGGTATTAGCAATATTCAGGGTATACACACTTTGAGAAGTACAATACCCTTCAGCCGTATCTAAAATACCGTCATTATCATCATCCAGATCCAGTGTGTTATCTATTCCATCACCGTCTGTATCAGGCACAACCGGGGCTGGTGTTATACTTGCGGTGTTATTGGTAGCATCAGGGTCTATCAAGTCACCTGAAATAGTCGCAGTATTCATATAGCTACCTGAGCTTTTCACGGTAGCAACAATTTCCATTGTGGCACTTGCCCCGGCATTTAAATTTCCAATAGTCCAGACTCCCGTACCGCTGACATAAGTACCTGCAGATACTGCGGAACTCACATAAGTATATCCGGATGGAAGGAGATCGTTTACAACAACATTCGTATTATTGGAAGCTCCGGTATTGGTAGCCGTAACGGTAAAGCTAACATTCGTTCCTGCAGTAGGTGTTGAGTTATTCACCGTTTTTGTGACACTCAAATTAGATTCTGCTGCCGTAACACCAATCATATAGCCTTCTCCGGCAATATTGCTTCCTGCATGCCAGTTAGTACCTGCATTAGCTGCTGCTCCACGTACATAAACCCTCAGGGTAAGTGTTGTTATACCCGTACCCGAAACCAGAACGGTACCTCTGGAAGCATTTGCAGCGGCCCCATCAGGTGTTGTGGCTGAATTCAAAATCTGGGTAGAAGTTACATTCAAAAAGGTAGTTCCGGAAACTTTAGAAAAAGTAACCGGGACGTTAGAAGACAAATAATCAAACTCTGTAGAATAAGACACTCCAGATACTCCTCCTAATGCATTAACCTGTAAATACGGATTATTGACCGGCCTGCTGAACGTCAGCGTCAGATCTGCCATTTGCCACCTTTGGTTTGTCGCTCTAGCTGCCGTAGTTAAGGGCTGAACGTTTGTAAAAAAGTTCACAGCCCTGTTTGCCGTAATATCTATACCAGTCCCTACCGATGCGCCATTGCTCGTAAAAGGAGTATTAGCAGTGGTACTTCCAAAAGCATTCATTAAAGTCAGGATAGGTTCATTTGGATATCCCATGAAGACAACCCCATTGTATCCCGCAAAGTTAGCCTGTGTATACTGCTGATTACTTAACGTATAAGTAACATTAAGGGCAGTAGGATTGGCATAGGTAGCGAACGTGCTAGCCGTAGGGTTGTTGGTATTATTTCTAAGTCTTATTGTAGTATTGCCTACCACATTTGTAACATTGGTCGTAGGATTACTATCTCCATCGGCCATTTCTAAAGAAGGATTGGTCTGAGCTTTCATAAAAAGAACTGAGAACATTGCTCCTATCAAAAAAAGATTTTTTTTGACAGTGCACCTTCTGATGTTTAGGTCAGATAATAAATTTTTCATACATAATTTATACTTTAATTATTATAAAAATAAGCAAAACAAGTTAAATATTATGTTAAAAAAAAGAAATCTTTAATTTTTACTACTTTGCCTTTCTAATAAAAAAGCGGAAGGCCTTTAATAAAGGCCTTCCGCAATAATAAATACTATTTCAAAATTTATTTTACAATCACTTTGAAAGTTTTTCCTGCTGATTTTGTTTCTATTTTAATAATATACATTCCGGCAGGCATCGAAGTGGTATTGATCTCGGTATTACCGTTAAATTTACCATTTTTCACCAGTTGCCCCTGAGCAGAGAATACTGCATAAGTCCCCTCTTCTGCGGATCTTACATTAAGATTTTCACCCGCTTTTACAGGGTTAGGATAGATCACAATCTCATTATTAATACCATTATTGGCAACAGCTTTTGCGTCTTTAGTCTCCTTATCCTTCGGAGCTGCTCCAGCTTTGGCATTTTTAGCAAATGGCGTACCTGGTATAAGTGGAGAGTTTGGAGCTCCTCTGTTTACAAGATCTGTATCTACAACCGCCTGAATACCATCCAGATCCGAATCACTGATTATAGAAATAAATCCACCACCAAGTAAATCCAGATCTGCTCTGCCTATCTGGTATAAATCGAAGTCTGAACCATTTGATTTCAAGTCTAAGAAATCAGGTACTCCATCACCATCCGTATCTTTAATAGCATATTTCATCACTCCTGAATCCGGTGCTGTTTCCAGAATATCTGCAATACCATTGGCACCCACAGGAATATTGCTATCCACAACTCCATTATGATCCGTATCAATCTGATCGATTACTGAAGCAGGAATACCTGATTCAAACAGATCTAAAACTCCGTCATTATCAGAATCAAGATCAAGATAATTGGCAACGCCATCTCCCAGTACTTCAACAAATGCAAGATCGCCATCTACATCATCATCTTCAAAAAGACCATTATTATTAACGTCTTCTTCCATAATATCCGGAATACCGTCATTATCAGAGTCACCATCACATCCGTTAGGAATACCATCTCCGTCTGTATCAATTGTTGAGCTCTTATCGCTAGTAGAGACACAGCTTGTTGTATCGCAGGCATCCGGAATACCATCACCATCTGAATCTATATTATCATCTCCATTAGGACAGATATCTTTACAATCCGGAACACCATCCCCATCAGAATCCAGCTCCACAAATACGTTATAGATATAATAGTTCACGCACTGGCATAGGCTCGCCGTATGCTTAATAGAAATCCTGATCCTGTTGAATGCTTTCGTAGATTTAAATCCTACTTCTGTTTTACCTCCTGAAACCGTGATCAGCTTTAAGCCGTTTGTTGTACTTTTCTGCTCTACCAGAGTATTTCCGTTATACAGCTGTACGGTAATAACTCCTAAAGCACTCCAATCTGTTGAAGTACTTTTACCAATTGTAAATCCTGCATAAGTACCGGCAGGGTAAGTAGTTCCCACTGATTCCACAGCTATATTTCCCGTAAGGTTATATTTGTAGGATGGAACGGAAAAAGTTGCATAAGTGGAAGGGTTAGAATCCACTACATATTCTGCATTATAAACTCCTAAATAAGAAGTTGTGGTGCTCCAGGTTCCTGACCATGGTTCACGTCTGCCACAATAAGAGGCTCCGTTCGGAAGATTTCCACATAATAAAGCTCCTTTATAAGGGGCTGTTCTGTTACACTGAAGATACTGCTTACAATCACAGTTCTGAGGCTCTTCAAAAGCGTAATAAATATTGATGGCCCCCATATTAGAGCAAGTTGAGTTCTGAGAGATCTTCAATCTTACTTCATTGAATGGCTTAGTGGTTGCAATAGATATCTTTTGTTTATTTCCTCCAAGATTCATTGAAGAAACGTTCATTGTTCCAGACCCACTGTTATAGGACTGGGAATTCTGCAACTGTCCGAAAAGATAAGTCTCAATAACAAGGTTATTAAGCATTTTCTCTGTAAGAACTGCATTTGAGTTAGCCGGAGAAATAACAAATCCGGCTCTGTTCCCCGCAGGATAATATTGGGTTTTATCAAAAACCCCTATACTGAAGCTTCCTGAAAAACCAGAAGGCAGAGTAACCGTACCAAAAGAACTTTTATCTCCATCTGAAATTCTGTCTCTGTTTGTTATTACAGATAAAGGAGAGGTAAGATTGCTGCTGCAAGATATATTAGCTTCTATATCTGCTGAAGCCCCGCCAATAATATCATCACATACTCCATTATTATCAAGCTTTACATTGGGAGCACAAGTAAATGCATAATAAATATTCATTGCATTACAGGCAGTATTGCTTCCTGATCTCAATAATCTGATCTCATTAAATGCCTTTGTGGTTTTAAAATGCAGGAATGTCCTGGATTTCTGGCCTCCATATGCAGGAGTTGAAGAAAAAGCACCAGGCGCGGAAGTTTCCTGAAGCACTCCGTTTTTGTAAGTAGCAATACTAAGGGAATTTGCTACAGTAGAAGTCATAGCCCCATTTCCCATATCCACATTAAATCCGGCAACAGATCCTGCAGCATACATGGTATTATTATCACTTACGGAAATACCATTGCTTCCGGTATTATTAATTAAATTTCCTAAGCTGACCCCACTATTTATATTGGCATCAATTAAGGTGTTAATGTTTGAAGAACTTGCAGCTGCTACACATTGTCCGTTCTGGGCAAGGCGTGCCCTGATCCCCATTCCTCTGATGGGTTTATAGTTCTGTGCAAAAGCAACAAATACAAATAGCACTGTGGCTATAAAAGAGAGACTTTTTTTCATTTTTTAATTTTAAGTTGTACTTTTTTTAATTGTGTTCTTTTTAATTATGATTAAGTTATATCCCTGGTACTATAAGAGGATAGTACCTTTACGATTTAACATAAAGTTTGAGAGTTTCAGCGTATTGAAAAAACCACCCTTTCGGGTGGCTTTATCAGCAAAACTGTTTTTCTTCGAAGTTATTTAACAATAACCTTATACGATTTTACAGTTGATTTTGTTTCTACTTTGATGATGTACATACCTGTAGGCAGTGAAGAGGTATTGATTTCCGCATTACCGGCAAACTTACCATTTTTCACCAACTGCCCCTGAGCAGAGAATACAGTATAAGTTCCTTCTTCTGTAGTTCTGATGTTAAGATTTTCACCAGCTTTTACAGGATTAGGGTACACTTTGATATCATTAGCAGTAGCTGCAATATCTGTAGCTTTTTCTCTACCGGTAGTTCCATTCTTAGCAAATGAAGCATAAGGCGAAAGCGGAGAGTTTGGAGCTCCTCTGTTAATAAGATCTGTATCTACCACAGCTTGAATACCGTCAGCATCAGAATCACTGATCGTAGAGATAAATCCGCCTCCAAGAAGATCCAGATCTGCTCTTCCAATCTGATATAAATCATAGTCTGAACCATTTGATTTCAAGTCTAAGAAATCAGGTACTCCATCTCCGTCAGAGTCTTTTACAGGATATTTTAAGACACCTGAATCCGGCGAAGTTTCTAAAACATCAGGAATACCATTTTCTCCGGATGGAACACCATTATCTATAATACCATTATGGTCTGTATCAATCTGATTGATTACTGAAGCAGGAATGCCTGACTCAAACAGATCTAAAATCCCGTCATTATCGGAGTCAAGATCAAGATAATTGGCAACACCATCTCCCAATACGCTCACAAATGTAAGATCTCCGTCTACATCATCATCTTCAAAAAGACCGTTGTGATTGATATCTTCTTCCATAACATCAGGAATACCGTCATTATCTGAATCAAGGTCACAAGCATCAGGAATACCATCTCCATCAGAGTCTCTTGTAGGCGATTTGTCATTTAATGCCACACAGCCTTCTGCACAATCAGGAATACCATTTCCATTATTATCAATACTGTCATCTCCATTTGGACATTTATCATTACAGTTCGGAACACCGTCTCCGTCAGAATCTAACTGAACAAATGCATTATAAATATAATATTGCTGGGCTAAAGTAATCCCGATTCCCGGATTAATTTCAATTTTCATCCTGTCAAACGGCTTTGTAGAGGTAAATCCTACATAAAACTGGTTTGAAGCTGAAGTAATAAATTGTCCGCTGAACAGACCTCCTGAAGTTCTGGACTCTGTTACCGTAGTTCCTTTATAGAAAGTAACGGTAATATAATCCAATGCATTTATCGTGAACAGGTTTGCACTTTTTGTTAATGTAAATCCTCCAAATGTTCCTGCAGGATAATCTCCCGTGTTACTTTTTACAGTAAGTCTTACTGTAGGAATCAAAAGGTTGATCGGAGAAAAATTTACAGTGGCAAAGTTTGACGTGTTGGTATCCACTACATTTCCTGTATTCGCAATGTTCGTAAGTCCAAAAAGAGTTCCTGAAGTACCCGTCCATGAAGCACCCGGTACAATATCCCCTAATCTGGATGTTCCTGAAGTCTGAATATATTCATTACAATCGCAACCCTGCGGTTCTTCAAATGCATAGAACACTTTCAATGCACCTAAATTTACCCCTACAGTCTGAGTTACCTTCAATCTTATCTCATTGAAAGGTTTAGAAGTTATAAGGGAAACTTTTTGTTTGTTGGAACCAAATCTTAACACTTTAATGTTAATAAGCCCGCCTCCATCACTTAGGTTTTTAGAATCTTGTAACTGGCCGAACAAGTAAGTTTCAATAGTAATGTTCTTTAAGAATTCAGCACTTAAAAGTTTTCCCTGGTCATCCGGTTCAATGACAAACCCAGCTCTGTTCCCGGCAGGATAAACCTGATTTTTATCCAATACCCCAACTGCGTAAGAGCCTAATAGACCTGCAGGTAAAACAATAGAGCCATAAGAGTTTTTATCTCCGTCTCCAATTCTCTCTCTGTTTTGTACATAAGAAAGAGGAGCGATAAAGTTACTGCTTCCTGAAACATTGCCATCCACACCACTTCCTGCTATAATATCATCACAAAGACCATTGTTGTCTACTGGTACTTTATTCGGATCGAATGCAAAAGCATAGTATACATTCATCGCACCAAACAATGATAAGGTATTGATCTGATACAATCTTACTTCATCAAATTCTTTTGATGTTTTAAAGTGCAGGAAAATCCTTGTTTTAGTACCTCCAAAAGCCGGTACGGACAATAAGGTAGCACTTGTAGAAGATTCCTGTAACACACCTGCCTTATAGGTACTGATCCTCAATGCGCTCAGAAAGGTCGCAGTAATTACGCTGGTTCCCAGATCAACATTGAAACCGGTAATATACCCGGCCGGATAAGTAGTATTGGTATTTTTTACTGAAACACCATTTCCGCTTACTAATGTAGCAAAGTTACCCATGCTTACATTGTTATTCAGATCTGCATCAACAAGAGGATTTAAACTCCCGTTATAGCAGCCTAAACATATTCCACCACTGTTTACAGCCCTGGCTTCCACACCCATCCCACGGATAGGTGTATAACCCTGCGCCATCACAACTACCGAAAGCAACAGCATCATTACTGCCGTCAGCTTCTGAAATAATTTTTTAGTCATTCTTTTCTTCGTTTTGTTTTTGTTATATAAAATAGTATTATTTTAATTATGGATTATTTAATTGTCTCCATTCAAAAGTAGGGGCTGAAGATATCCTTCTGCATCCTTCAAAATGTCCTGTACTTGCGCTGGCAGTATATCTGATAGAACCTTCGGATGCCGCATTACAAGTCATTGTCGTATCATTCACAAATTGTACAGCTTTTGACACTTTGATATCAGCAACCTGGGTAGAGCCAGGTACTGTATTTACTCCTATTTTAGAAAACTTGAATGAACCGTCCGCGTTCTGGGACTGGAAAAAGTGATATTCACTGGCATAGATATTACTGTTATTTACCAATGTTGTATTAGGAGCTACGGTGTTATCAAAATCTCTACCAATAACAATATGGCCTCCTGAACCTAAATCATTACTCATACCTACGACAATTCCTGAGGTACCCGTGTTATTATTCCCAAAAATCATCGATCCATTCACTGTATTTTTGAAACCTATTGCCATTCCATTATAACTAACGGAATTTTCTTTTCCTAAAAGTACGGTTGCCATTAACCCTGATGACGGAATAATATTAGAATTGATCAGAGAGTTTTTATACCCCGCAATAATTGCGTTGTTAAAAGTATGTACAGCCGCTCCTGTAGTGGCAGCAGTATTCTGGCTTCCCCACATAAAATATGAATTCCCGTCTGTACCACCACCGGTAAGTGATCCATTAGCATTATTAATAACCCCACGAATGGTTCCGTTAGCAGCAAAAACCAGATCGTTAGCATTTTGAGTTCCTAAATATTTAAGATTCGAAATACTGCTTGTAGCACTTCCCACTGAAGAGCTTACATTAGTAGCCGTAACATCCGAGTTCCCATCAATACGCCAGTCTGTTGATTGAACAGGAAGAGCTGCGGGAGCCCAATTTGTTCCGTTGAATGTCAGAACCTGACCACTTGTTGCCCCTGTTGTGGTTCCAAGCGGTGACCCATTGATTTTGACAACTGTTGTACTGGCCAAAGTTCCCGTAACATCTCCATTGATAGGAAGAGAAGAAGCTGAAAAATATGTAGGAGCTGCAGCTGAGCCCGTATTATTTCCAAAAATAGAATTTGCGGGGGCATTAGATAAGGAAAATGCCAACGAAGGCGTTGTAGTAGAGTTTGAAACTGATGTTGTAAACAACGGAGAAAGATTACCTGACGAGAAGCTTGTCACTGTTCCTCCACTTGAAACAGGCAGAGTCTGCCATGTCCCTACACCATTTGCATCAGAAGTCAAAACCTTACTGGCAGCCTGTGAGCCATCTACCAAACGAAAGCCTGTTCCGGCCGACGCTACGATATGAAGCCTAGTAGAAGGAGCTGCAACATTAATCCCCACATTCCCATTGTTGAGTACTGTAAGCATTTCATTAGCCGACGAATTATTAATCTCCACCGCTTTAGTAGAAGCTGTATTTCCATTGGACACTACATCCAGCATCGCACTTGGCGTTGGTGTATTAATCCCAACTTGCGCGCTGGCTGTAAATCCACAAAAGGATAAAACAGCGATCGTAAATAATTTGTTTTTCATTTGTAATGATATTTGTTGTTTTTTTGTGTGTGTTTTTTGTGTGTTTTATTTTCAATAATTATAAATCATCAGGTATATACATCGGAATATTCCCGAATAAATAGCTCCTTTTTTGATCTCCATAAAAAAGGATCCAGATACTGTATACCAGAAACAGCCGTTACAAAAACAAACTTTATATAATTGTTAAAATTTTGAAATATTCCAATGCCTACATGTGCAGTCCTATTTAACTTGGGAACAATTTGCTGACATAAGGAACGAATAGAATTGATCCTATCAGCAAAATACAGATCAGTATAAATTATAGATTGAAGTTTTTTTCCGGTGCATAAAGATTTGCCAACAGAGCCTAGCCCTATTGACAGAATTATAGCTTTTATAATCCTTACGGTTATAGCCCTCAACGATACTAGAGAAATGGCTAAAAAACCAAGGAAAAGAAAGTAACTTCTTTCCAAATTTAGTGTGTGTTTTTTTCGTATGCAAATATAGTACTATTTTCAAATAAACAGCACTTTTTTTGATAAAAAAAACTATTATACAAATATTTAGCAGATAATATTTGTTTTAAGCAATATTTTTTTATCATATTGATAATTATAATTGAATATAAATAAACATAACTAAACAATGTCTCAATATGAGTATTAATAATTGATTAATCTTAAATATATTAAACAAAAAAAAGCCTGAGCGTTATGCCCAGGCTTAATATTTGGAATTCAAATTGAATTATTTCAATTCTACTTCAGCACCAGCTTCTTCAAGTTGCTTCTTAAGAGCTTCAGCCTCATCTTTAGATACACCTGTCTTAATTGGAGCAGGAGCACCGTCTACGATATCCTTAGCTTCTTTAAGACCAGCACCAGTTAAATCTTTTACTAATTTAACGATCGCTAATTTAGAAGCACCAGCTGATTTAAGGATCACATCGAATTCAGTTTTTTCTTCAGCAGCATCTCCACCTGCAGCTCCACCTGCAACTACTACCGCAGCAGCAGCTGGCTCAATTCCGTACTCATCCTTAAGGATAGCAGCTAATTCGTTTACGTCTTTTACTGTTAAGTTTACTAGCGTTTCAGCTAAATTTTTTAAATCTGACATTGTTGTAATGTTTTTGTTGATTATTTATTTAATTTTTTGAGTGTAATTATTCAGCACTTGGAGTTTCCTCTGTGCTTTCTGCTACAGGAGCTTCAGGAGCCGCTTCAGCAGGAGTTTCTTCTACAGCAGGTGCAGGCGCAGCTTCTTCAGCTTTAGCTTCTACTGTTTCAGGTTTGTTTTGAAGAGCAGAAACAACTCTCTGGATTGGAGACTGAAGTAATCCGATGATTTCACCGATCATTTCTTCTCTGGACTTGATGTTTGCCAATGCATCCAGGTTATTGTCACCTACATAGAATGTTTCCTGAAGATAAGCAGATTTCAAAGCCGGCTTCTCTTCTTTCTTTCTGAACCCCTGGATTAATTTTGCAGGAGCATTTGCGGTCTCGGAGATCAGGATCGCTGAATTCCCTTTAAAAGTAGGGAACATCTCAGAGTAATCTACTCCTTCGATCTGCTCCATTGCTTTTTGTAAAAGTGTATTTTTCACCACTTTTACTTTTATATTTTGTTTGAAAGCCTGTCTTCTGAAATCTGAAGATTTAGCAGCATTCAATCCTTCCAGATCTGCTACATAAACTACTTTTGCATCCTGAAGCAAGTCTTTGATCTCTTGTATTGCTACAACTTTTTGGTCTTTTGTCATTGTCTTAAGGATTTAATATTAGTTAACAGATTTAGTATCAATTGCAATACCCGGGCTCATTGTAGAAGACAAGTAGATGCTTTTCACATAAGTACCCTTAGCAGCGGTCGGCTTCATTTTGATCAATGTCTGGATAAGCTCCTGAGCATTTTCTTTGATCTTGGCAGCATCGAAAGATACTTTACCGATACCTGCATGGATGATACCATACTTATCTACTTTGAAATCAATTTTACCAGACTTCACTTCAGTAACAGCTTTACCAATTTCCATAGTTACTGTTCCTGATTTAGGGTTTGGCATTAAACCTCTTGGTCCTAAAACTCTACCCAAAGGCCCTAGTTTACCCATTACAGCAGGCATAGTAACGATAACGTCTACATCTGTCCAGCCGTTTTTGATTTTATCTAAATATTCGTCAAGACCTACATAGTCTGCACCGGCTTCTTTAGCTTCAGCTTCTTTATCAGGTGTAACAAGAGCTAATACTTTAACATCTTTACCTGTACCATGAGGAAGAGATACTACCCCTCTTACCATCTGGTTCGCTTTTCTAGGATCTACCCCTAATCTTACAGCGATATCTACAGAAGCATCAAATTTTGTTGTGTTAACTTCTTTTACAAGAGCAGAACCTTCTTCAAGGTTATAAATTCTTCCTTTTTCTACTTTGCTTAAAGCTTCCTTTTGCTTTTTAGTTAATTTTGCCATTTCAATAAGTTTTAAGCGTTAGTTGGTTTAGTTCCTGTTACTCTTAATCCCATAGATCTTGCAGTACCTGCAACCATACTGATTGCTGAATCTAATGTAAAGCAGTTAAGGTCAGCCATTTTATCTTCTGCGATCTTCTTTACCTGATCCCAAGATACAGAACCTACTTTGTTTCTGTTGGGTTCACCGGAACCTCCTTTGATCTTAGCCGCATCCATTAATTGGATCGCTGCAGGTGGAGTTTTAATAACGAATTCAAAAGATTTGTCTTCGTACACTGTAATTACTACAGGTAAAACTTGCCCTGGCTTGTCCTGAGTTCTTCCGTTAAATTGTTTACAAAACTCCATAATGTTCACACCTGCAGAACCTAAAGCCGGACCTACGGGTGGAGAAGGGTTAGCTGCGCCACCTTTCACCTGAAGTTTTACCATTTTAAAGACTTTTTTAGCCATTTTTTGTTTTTTAAGTTTGAATAATTAATGAGTTTGGAAGCATTTATTATTCAGTAGGTTACCGTTCTCACCTATGGAAAACCTACTTTTCGGATTGCAAAAGTATAAATTTTTTTTGAAATAGCAAACGGAAATTATTGATTTTTAGAAAGATTAGAAAATATTTTCCATAAAACACATAACTCAATCGTGGAAATCATCTGAATCTTTTTCCGCTTTTCCTTTCACGTATTCGGTTGGGGTAATTCCTTCTATTTGTTTGAATACTTTATTAAATGTTGACTGATGCTTGAAGCCTGCTGAAGTATACACATATAATAAGGAATGTTTTTCCAACTCATTGTTATCAATGAGCTCCTTCACCAAACCGATTCGGTACCTGTTAACAAAGGTGGTAAAGCTGGTATTGGCATTAAACCGGACAGATTTTGATATATAGGTTACATTGGTGTCTAAGGCATTAGCAAGATGTGTTGTTGAAAAGTCCGGCCTTCGGAAAGGTTCGTATTCCTGGAAATAATCCAGAATTTCTCCGTAAAGCTTTTTCATCTTTTCATCGTTTTCATTATTCTGCTCATCAGAGAAATCGTATATATGCCTGTCATTTTCTTCCTCATATATAGCCTCTGTACCGGTTATATTCATGGTATGGATCTTTCTGCTGAAATAGTTTCCTAATGCGAACAAATAAAGTATTGAAATCAGTGCAAATACGTTAATAAGTACAATTCCATTGGAAGGAAACACAACTATATATTTATAAACAGGCAGTTTTTGAATATACCCGGAGCACACAATCGTTAATGCTATCAAAATAAACGTATAAAGGATCCAATAAATAGCAGACCTTTGCGAATAAATATTCATAGAGAAAAAGGGGATAAGAAAAAACCAGAAAAATGCAATAGGTGTTTTTTCCCAAAAGCATACGGCATACATAAACAGAAACAAAGATTTAAAAACTTGGTACAGGTTGATAAAAGGCTCTATCTGCTGAAAAGTAAGTTTCCTTATATATATTAATATAAGTACACCAATGAATGCTGCAAGCAAATTGTAATAATAGAAAAAGGTCATTTCAAGATACCTGTACAGTGCAGCATGAATAAATAATATACAAGTAACTGATACCATCTGATACATTATATATTTTTTCAAAAGGAAACTCAAAAGCATATTATCGGTTTTCATTTTTCGGAGACAAAATAACAGATTATTATTTTTTATAGTTCAAAAAAACTTTTCTTTATGAAGCAAAATTACTACAATAAAAACACTTTTCAATATCCAACTTAAGTAAAATACTGATTAACAGACTAATAAAAAATTAAACATTATTCAATATTCTGTTGAACACACAAGCATTTCATATTCCTAAAGCAGATAAATTTGTGATCATTAATAAAAAAATGCATTATGAAAAAAAGAACAAGTTTATTTATTGGAATGCTTGTATTTTCAAACACTATTGCCCAGGTAGGCATTAACACGCCTACGCCAAATTCTTCTGCTAATCTTCATGTTGCCAATAGCACTACAATAAGAGGAACTCTTTTAAACCCAATAACTACAGTACAAAGAAACTCTATTGCTTCTCCAGCAACAGGTCTTATTGTTTATGATACAGACCAAAAATGTTTAATGACCAATAATGGCACCCCTTCAGTTCCTAACTGGCAATGCATTGGCGGAAATTCAGGAAATAATGCTGTCTCCTATTCCAAACATTTTCATTATGCATTTCCAGGCACTATACCCACATCAGCAGGTGATAACTCGGCTCGAAGCGGAACCCTTAGCAATGCATTAACAACAATGTCTAACTGGCTTCAGGCCAATGACCCTTCACAGGTAGCCGAGATCCCCATAGTAGACGGGATAAGACTGGACATTGTATTTTACAGCACGTCTACAACCGGAGGCGCTGTATTATACAGGCCCCTCATTGTTAATACCAATGCGACCTCTAAAAATTTGGTAGGTGTTACCAGAGCAGACATATCCGGATTATATCAATGGCCTATCCCCAACATTTTACCCGGCAATAACGGCTATCTCAATATAGATTCAGATATGATCCTGGGCTGGGGAAATCAGGGTTATCTGGAAACCAGTATTTCAACCTTCAGGATTACAGGTGATGACGGATCATTATATCGGGCTACTTTTTACGGCTATAGGGATTATATCAACTCTTCTTCTACAGGAAAACACCAGATACATTTAATTTTGGAAAAATTTTCGCCACAATCGGGCGGATTACATAATTAAAAAACATTCCAAATATATTAGCATTTGTTCTTACCTGATTTCAATATCCGGCATTCAGCAGAAAAAATGATTATCTCTAACTACATTCTTTTTCGTAATTTATCTTGTATCAACATTGCAGGAGAAGAACTGCTTTTTAGCTTTAATAACTCTCCTTCATACTTCCGGCCATTCAGGTATTTACTTATTTATGATCCCAAACCAGATCCATTTTTTATAGAATCAAATGCTGTAAAAATATTATAAAAATTAAGACTGCCTTTTTGGGCAGTCTTAATTTTTATAATGATAGCAGAGTTTATATTTTCTCTACCTGCATATAGCTTAGTTCCATTGGAGTCTTTCTACCGAAGATCAGTACAGAAACCTCAATTTTCTTTTTATCTTCAAGAATTTTCTCCACTGTTCCGTTGAATCCGTTGAAAGGTCCGTCAATTACTTTAACGTTCTCTCCTACTATGAAAGGAATTTCAACATCGGTAGCAAATTCTGAAAGCTCATCCATTCTTCCGAGCATTCTGTTGACTTCAGATTTTCTCATCGGAACAGGATCTCCTCCTTTTGTGAGGCTCAGGAAGGAAATAACGCCTGGAATATTTTTAATAATATGAGGAATTTCTCCCATCAGATCTGCTTCCACCATCAGATAGCCAGGATAATAAGGTTTCTCTTTAGGAACTTTTTTACCGTTTCTAAGCTGAATAACCTTTTCCATTGGAATAACCACCTGAGTAACGTACTGCTCAAATCCTAAACGTTTGATTTCCGTCTCAATGTAGTTTTTCACTTTATTTTCCTGTCCGCTGATTGCTTTCAGCACATACCATTTCAATTCGCTCATTATGGGAAAATACTTTTTTAGTTGAACACGTTGATTAGCATTCCTATTATGTTGCTGATTGCTTTAGAAAACAATTCATCAACTCCAAAGGTAAATAACGCCAGAATAACTGTTGCAATAGTTACCACAATAGTAGAGGACTGTAAGTCGCTCCACTTTGGCCATTCAACTTTATGTCTGAATTCGTTATAAGAACCTTTTAAAAAATCGATAAATGAACTCATAATTTATATTTGCACGGGCACAAGGATTCGAACCCTGATCAACGGTTTTGGAGACCGGTATCCTACCATTGGACGATGCCCGTAGATAAAAAGCTCCGCAAGGTTCCTTGCGGAAGCTTATATTATTTTAAGATATTATTAATCTAAGATTTCAGTAACCTGACCAGCACCTACTGTTCTACCTCCTTCTCTGATCGCGAATCTAAGACCGTCGTTAAGAGCGATTGGTTGTAACAATTCTACAGTGATCGTTAAGTTATCACCAGGCATTACCATTTCTACACCTTCCGGTAAGAAGATCTCACCTGTAACGTCAGTAGTTCTTACATAGAACTGAGGACGATATTTGTTGTGGAATGGAGTGTGACGTCCACCTTCTTCTTTAGAAAGGATATAAACCTCAGCTTTGAATTTTTTGTGTGGCTTCACTGAATCTTTCTTAGCGATAACCATACCTCTCTTGATGTCAGTTTTTTCAATACCTCTCAACAATAGACCTACGTTATCTCCAGCTTCACCTCTGTCTAGGATCTTTCTGAACATCTCAACCCCTGTAATAGTAGAAGTTAATTTCTCATCACCCATACCTACGATATCTACAGGATCACCTGTATTGATAACACCAGCCTCGATTCTACCTGTTGCTACAGTACCTCTACCTGTAATAGAGAATACATCTTCAATCGGCATCAAGAATGGCTTATCCTGATCTCTTACCGGCTGCTCGATCCAGCTATCAACTGCATCCATTAATTCTTCTACAGTTTTAACCCACTTCTCATCTCCGTTAAGAGCACCAAGAGCAGATCCCTGGATTACAGGAGAGTTATCTCCGTCATATTCGTAAGTAGATAATAAATCTCTAAGTTCAAGCTCAACAAGCTCTAATAGCTCAGCATCATCCACCATGTCAACTTTGTTCATGAAAACAACAATTCTAGGTACATTTACCTGACGGCAAAGTAGGATGTGCTCTCTTGTTTGAGGCATTGGTCCATCAGTTGCAGCACATACTAAGATCGCTCCATCCATTTGAGCAGCACCAGTTACCATGTTCTTTACATAGTCGGCGTGACCTGGACAGTCAACGTGTGCATAGTGACGTTTTTCAGTTTCGTACTCAATGTGAGCTGTATTAATAGTGATACCTCTTTCTTTTTCTTCTGGAGCAGAGTCAATAGCAGAGAAGTCTTTTTTCTCAGCAAGACCTTTGTTTGCTAATACACTACTAATAGCTGCAGTAAGTGTAGTTTTACCATGGTCAACGTGACCAATAGTACCAATGTTCAAGTGTGGTTTGTTACGATTAAACGTTTCCTTTGCCATGATTTAAAATTATTTTATTTTATTGTTTATTCAAAATTTCGGTGTGCAAATATAGCGATTTTTTAAATATCAAAACCTTTTTATCAAAAAAAGTTTCAACATTTAGGATCCAAAGAATCACAACCTGATATTTCTCAGTATTGAGATTGCAAATTTACATAAATTTCTTGATTGAAAAAAACTTTTAAGAAAAAGCTTAAGTACAATTTATTCCGACCCGGCAGACATCTTATCCCATTCAGAACACTTATATATTATATTCTGAAAATCAAAATATTACACAAAACAAGCAAACAAGATTGTAAAAACTTAAAACATAGACAACTCCCCCGTTACGTCTTCTTTTGCAAAAAAAATCAGCACTACTAAAAAAGCTTCACCGGTGTACTTTTTACCTTTATTTGTTAAAAACCACACTGAATTTATTGATACTCTCCGAAGGGGATGAATAAACAACCTCCGCACCATGATACTCCAAGATCCTTTTCACGATCCGAAGCCCCAGGCCGGAACCTGAAATATTCTGAGAATTGTTTCCTCTCATAAAAGCATCGAACAATTTAAACCGTTCTTCTTCCGGAATTGTATTCCCTTGAGACAGTACATCCACTGTAAGGCTGGTATAGGTTTCCGTAATCATCACATCTACTTCCATATGATCAGAATATACTGCAGCATTTTTGAACAGGTTGATAAAAACGATATCCAGCAAAGACTGAATTCCTTTTATCGTTAAATGGGCATTTTCAGAAGTATCTTCAGAGATCAGGAAATCCATGGTAAGGTTAGGATAGCTTTTTTCTACCGCTTCAAAAGACTCAAAGATCACTTCATCAATTCTCACTTCCTCGTAAATACTCTGAATATTTTCTTTATCAAACTTGGTCAGAAGCAGTAAAGAATTGGTCAGGTCAGACAGCTGATATACATCCTGCCGAATCTGCTTTAATGAGGATAAGGTTTCCGGGGAATGCTGCCCGAGTTTAATCAGGTTCTCCAACTGGAAGGCCATCCTTGTGATAGGTGTCCGTATTTCATGAGAGGCACTTGCCGTAAAATCTTTCTGTGACTGAAAGACATCATTCAGTCGCACAATCATGGTATTAAAGGATTTTGCCAGAACATTGATCTCATCACCAGACTCTTCAACAGGGATCTGCGTGGTCAGCCTGTGGGCAGTAACCTCCGAAATCTCTTTATTCAGATCCTCCAGCGGACGAAGGAACCGCCCCATAAAATAATAACTGAAAAAACCGATAAGAAGAGTACTCATTACACATGCGGAAATCAAGAGGTATTTCAAATAAGCCAGTTTTGATTTTTCATTGGTGTCAAATGCACTGGTAAGGATATAATAATTTTCTCCGTTAATGGTTCTCAAAGCCGCATACACTTCAGGCACCGTTTTTTCGGTATATATACTTTTCTTTTCATCCAGTTCCCTGAGCAGGCTTTTATCCCAAGCAACATTCCCGTCTTTTATAGTGCTGTAGATAAGTTCTTTTTCACTATTAAAAATCAGGATCCTTTCGTTCAAGAGAATGTTATCCGAATTCTCATTAAAAAAGATAGGTGCCTCGCTTTCAAAGTTTTTGGATTTTGAGATAAAATGAGAAGTAAATTCCAGTCTCTGCCTGAATCTTTCCTTAAACTCCTCTTTTCTGAAATCATTAAAAGACAAATAAATAACGCTCATCACAATCCCGAAAAGTAATGAGAATGCGATGCTGATCGTTAATGCTATCTTTCTTTTTAAGGACATTTACAAAGGGCTCAAATAATATCCAAAACCGGAACGGGTATGGATAAGTTTAACTTTAAAATCTTTGTCGATCTTCTTTCTTAAAAAATTGATGTAGACTTCTACGGTATTGGTGTTCGTATTAAAGTTATGCTCCCAGACATGTTCTGTAATCTGTTGTTTGGATACTGTTCTCCCCTGCTCTTCTGCCAGGTAGACCAACAACTGAAATTCTTTTAAGGTAAGAGCGATCTCATTTCCGCCACGGTAAACTTTTTGTTCTGTTTTATTGATGATCAGATCATCTATCCTGATGATATCCTGATCCGGGTGTTCAGAAGGCCCCTTTCTTCTCATCAAAGAATTGATCCGCAGGATTAGTTCTTCAAATTGGAAAGGCTTCACCAGATAATCATCAGCCAATCTGTTAAAAGCATCTTTTTTATCCGAAAGATCACCATAGGCCGAGATAATAACGATAGGAGTATTCTTATCAAAGGAACGGATGGTCTGGCATACATCCAGCCCGTTTATTTTGGGAACATTAATATCCAGCAGATACAGATCGTAAGTGCCGTTCCTGATCTGGCGAAGAAAAGTCTCCCCGTCATAAATCCTGTCACAGGTAAAATGATTTGACTCCAAAAACTTACACAGTTCTGCCGAAAGAATGAGATCATCTTCCAATAAAAGAATATTCATCGAAAAATTATTTTATACGAATTTAGCTAAATTTTATGATTGAATGTTTCAGAATACCACACCTAGCTTTAAAATCACATTAAATACCTTCCAGATTTTCAACACTGATGCTTCCTCTATACATTCTTCTTATTTCCTGAAATATGAAGATTATAAAACAGTTAAGAGAAATTATATCATTTTTTTCAAAGACTGAAATATGGTATCTTCAATATGTCCTTAAAATTTCATTAAAATTTAATGGCAGTTTTTAAATCATTTCTTTGAAAAACCATGACATCAATTTCAGGCATAAAAAAATCCCGAAAAAAATTCGGGATTGAAGAGAGCCAATATCGGGATTTGAACCCGAGACCTCTTCCTTACCAAGGAAGCGCTCTACCCCTGAGCTATATCGGCCTAAACAAAAAATCACACCAGACAGCGTGATTCTATTGGAGCGGAAGACGGGGGTCGAACCCGCGACATTCAGCTTGGAAGGCTGACGCTCTACCAACTGAGCTACTTCCGCAATTTTGTTTCCAAAACTATTGGTAACGCTGTGCAAACTTATAAAAAACCTTTTAAATCTGCAACTTTTTCTTTATTAATATAAATGTGGGGAGAGCAGGATTCGAACCTACGAAGCCGAAGCAACTGAGTTACAGTCAGTCCCATTTAGCCACTCTGGAATCTCCCCTCATATTATATTAAACTGAGCCTCCAGAGGGATTCGAACCCACGACCCCGAGATTACAAATCACGTGCTCTGGCCAACTGAGCTATGGAGGCAATTTGAAAAAACTGAAAGTTTTCGGGGAAACTCTACCCCGGCTATTCAGGTGTAAAAAAAAATCACGCCTTTTGGTGTGATTTTACTGAGCGGAAGACGGGGGTCGAACCCGCGACATTCAGCTTGGAAGGCTGACGCTCTACCAACTGAGCTACTTCCGCAATTTTGTTTCCAAAACTATTGGTAACGCTGTGCAAACTTATAAAAAACCTTTTAAATCTGCAACTTTTTCTTTATTAATATAAATGTGGGGAGAGCAGGATTCGAACCTACGAAGCCGAAGCAACTGAGTTACAGTCAGTCCCATTTAGCCACTCTGGAATCTCCCCTCATATTATATTAAACTGAGCCTCCAGAGGGATTCGAACCCACGACCCCGAGATTACAAATCACGTGCTCTGGCCAACTGAGCTATGGAGGCAATTAAAAAAAGAATTCAAAAGATCGCTGTTCCTTTTTGCGAGTGCAAATATAGAGCGGATTTTTTGAATTCTCAAATTTTTCAATGACTTTTTTAAACTTTTTTTTCTAAGCCATTTCTTTTTTCTTGATTAGTAGCTTTTTAGCAGCATCAACACAAAGGTCTAAACTTTCTTCAAAAGTTGTGGTTGTCTTCTTTACAACAATATCGTCTCCCGGAACTACCAGAATGATCTCGGCCGTTTTATTAGCTTTTTCCGCATTGTTCTCTACTTTTAGGAATATTTTACATTCCTGAATTTTATCATAGAAAGTAGCAAGCTTGTTTACTTTTTTGTCAATGTGTGATTCTAATGGTTCGTGAGGAGTTAAACCAATTGATTGTACTGAAATCTTCATAATTCTTCTTTTTTTGAAGCTCTTGGATGAGCCTGATTAAACACTTTTTTCAATTGTTCGATGTTAGCATTCGTATACACCTGAGTACTGGCAAGACTGGAATGCCCTAATATTTTTTTTACTTTTGATATCTCAGCCCCATTATCCAGAACATGTGTAGCAAAGCTGTGCCTTAGGATATGAGGGCTTCTTTTTTGTTTAGATGTTACAAGACTAAGATACTTATTAACTACCAAATAAACAAATTTTTCAGTGAGTTTTTTCCCTTTTTTGTTCACAAAAAACCAGGCTTCATATTCTTTCTGGGGGCGTCTTATTTCCAAATAACTTCTGAGCATATCCATTAATCCACCAGATACCGGAATAAATCTTTCTTTGTTTCCTTTTCCTATGATTTTCAATTCATTTCCGGCAAGATCAACGTTTTCAAACATTAGCCCGCAGAGCTCAGCTTTACGAATACCCGTCTGATACAGGACTTCCATGATACATTTCTCCAACAGATCATGCATTTCTTCAAATACATAATTGCTGAGCACCTGCATTTCTTCTTCAGACATCGGGATCTGCTTCTCCGGATAAAATTTTAGGGAAGGGATACTTTCTATGGGAGAAACCTTGATCTCTCCTATTTTCAAAAGGAAAAGGTAAAAACTACGGAGTGAGGAAAGCTTTCTGTTGATGCTTCTTTTTGAGATCTTATTTTCACTGAGCTCAACAATAAAATTCCTGATCACTTTTTTATCTACGTGGGAAATCTCTTCAGAGGACTCTGTTCTGAGACAGAAACGGGAAAAGTCCTCAAGGTCTTTTTTATAGCTTGTAATGGTGTGAGAAGAGTATCTCTTTTCGAATTGTAAATATTCTAAAAATTTATCACGCATATACAAAAAATTCACTTCTCAAATATACGTATTTAAGAAGTGAATTTAGTATGTGTCTAAGAAAAAAATTCTTAAGCCTGCTCTTCTTTGCTAAGCGCTCTTTGTTTGTGAGCCGCTTTCAATCTTGCTTGTCTTAAAGTTACAGAAGGCTTAATAAACTGTTGTCTCGCTCTTAGTTGACGAACTGTTCCAGTTTTATCAAATTTTCTTTTATATTTTTTTAACGCTCTATCGATGGACTCACCATCTTTTACAGGAATTATTAACATATATTACATCTCATTTTGGATGGCAAAAGTACATATTTTTTGTTAAACTACAAAATCCGGCCACCTTTTTTGATCGAAATCATAATTTCGCCTTATAATTACTATTCACAAAAGCAATAATCAATATATATTATTTAAACAAAAAATTCTATCTTTGCATTCATTATTCATGGGGTTGACTGGTTTCGACAGCAAGATCAATGGGTAAGTAAGCATGCAGAGAACCGTAGCGCGATCTCTATAATCCCTTGCTACAAAATTTTAACTGGCAACGAAGAGTTCGCTCTTGCAGCTTAATATCGAAGTATAGTAGATCAAGCGTTTTCCCGAAGATTTCAGTAGGGAAGCAAGATATTCCACAAATGCTCTGTTCTGCGGCGTTTGATCTTGGGATATAGGAATGCGGAAATAAGGTTTTAGAAGCTTCGGCTAAGGCACGAAAATTTAGAAGATAAGCTGAAAGTTGGGTGTCTGCTCTCTGCTTTCAGTCGAAAACCAATAGTAGAATAAGCATGTAGAAAGCTTATGTATTGCTTGTTTGGACGAGGGTTCGAATCCCTCCAACTCCACTGATATAAAAGGTTATGAAACCTTTTTAACAACTAAAAACCCTTTATATTAGAGAAATATAGAGGGTTTTGTATTATTTAAAATCATCTGATATTCATAAAGCGTCACTTTATCTTGTACTTCAATTTTAACACTTACTATTCTCTGCCATTACCATATAAATAAGTATAGAAGAATTACACAAAATAGTTATTGTGAAACTATTCCATCATTTTTAATTTTAGGAAAACTAAAAAATGAAATTAATATGAAAAGTTTGTCAAAAAGAGAGCTTTCAGAATTATTTGTGGTGAATAGAAACTGTTTACTTGAAATTAGCATTTTACTGATTTTTCAACAAAGCGACAAGAAGAGTATTGCTATTGATTATACATTACGCCAAAGCACGCTGGATTATCTTGATTTAGCAATTCAAAAGCATGGAGTTGGTGTTATTGACATGGCAGAGAAACTTATTTATGTATGCCGGAATTGTTTATGGAGTCTATACAACGGCAGAGCAGATAGGACTAATATATGCCGAGGACAATCAATACAAGCTTGATCCTGAATTTAAAGATGTCATAATTGATCGTGTTATTAAACAGCCAGCTAAATGTGAAGGCAGTAATGAGCTGATACGCAATTTGATTTTAGAAGATATAAAGCTATAAAGTAAACATCTTCATCATATAAACCGACAATAGACCTAAACGTATGTATTGAGCCTTCATACTAATAAGGAATTACTCGATATAAATCATGGACCTCTTACGAGGTCTCTTTTCTTCTATATAATGTATTAAAACTCCTATTAAAATCAGATAAGATATTTAAAGCTTGTAAATTTATTGCAGGTTCCCCAAAAAGCAAATATTTTCCGCATATAATTACTATACTATAAAAACCATAAGCCTCTGAAAACTAAAATACTAAATCTGTGTATTCTAAAATACCTGCCGCCCATCCACAAAAAAGAGTAAAAAAATGTTTTATCGTAAAGAATTTTATATATTTGCACCATCTAACAATTAAAAAAATAATTTACTATGTCAGACATTGCATCAAGAGTAAAAGCTATCATCGCTGATAAGCTTGACGTTGAAGAAACAGAAGTAACTCCTGAAGCTAGCTTCACTAATGATTTAGGAGCTGATTCATTAGATACTGTTGAATTAATCATGGAATTTGAGAAAGAATTCAACATTCAGATCCCTGATGATCAGGCTGAAAAAATTACTACTGTAGGACACGCTATCGCTTATATCGAGGAAGTAGTAAATAAATAATATTCTTCAACAAAAAAGAAAATTCAAAAAGTTTATGGAATTAAAAAGAGTAGTTGTAACCGGTTTTGGCGCAATAACACCAATTGGAAGTAATGCAAAAGAATACTGGGAAAATCTTGTTAAAGGTGAGAGCGGTGCTGCTCCGATTACTCTTTTTGATGCCACAAACTTTAAAACAAAATTCGCTTGTGAAGTGAAAGGTTTTGATCCGTTGCAGCATTTTGATAAAAAAGAAGCAAAAAAAATGGATCGAAACACCCAGCTTGGTTTGGTAGCGGCTAAAGAGGCCGTATCACATTCAAGAATTATAGAAGACAATGTAGACAAAAACAGAGTCGGAGTAATCTGGGGTTCCGGGATAGGAGGATTGGAAACCTTTGAAACTGAAGTTTTAGGATGGGCCAATACGGATATTCCGAGATTTAACCCTTTCTTCATTCCAAAAATGATTGCAGATATTACCCCTGGACATATCTCTATTGAGTATGGTTTCCATGGGCCTAACTATACTACTGTTTCTGCCTGTGCATCTTCTGCAAACGCTCTCATCGATTCCAAAATGCTGATCCAGTTAGGAAAAGCGGACGTGATCGTATGCGGAGGTTCAGAAGCTGCAGTAACAGCAAGTGGCGTTGGGGGATTTAATGCAATGATGGCTCTTTCTACAAGAAATGATGATCCGAAAACAGCTTCAAGGCCTTTTGACAAGGACAGAGATGGCTTTGTACTGGGTGAAGGTGCAGGATGCATCATCTTGGAAGAGTATGAGCATGCGGTTAGACGTGGTGCAACAATTTATGCAGAACTTAAAGGAGGCGGTATGAGTGCGGATGCACATCATATGACAGCACCGCACCCTGAAGGTTTAGGCGCCTATTTAGTAATGAAAAATTGCATGGAAGATGCAGGGCTAACTGCTGATGAAGTAGATCATATCAATATGCATGGTACATCTACTCCATTAGGAGACATTGCCGAATCCAATGCAATTTCAAGATTACTGGGTGAGCACGCTTACGACATTCAGATTAATTCTACAAAATCAATGACCGGCCACCTTCTGGGTGCCGCGGGGGTTATTGAAGCTATTGCTGCATTGGGAACTATTATTCATGGTATTGTTCCTCCTACCATTAACCATTTTACTGATGATGAAAATATTGACAGCAGACTTAATTTTACCTTTAATGAAGCTGTAAAAAAAGATGTAAAAGTAGCCATGAGTAATACTTTTGGATTTGGCGGGCATAATGCCTGTGTTCTGTTTAAGAAAATCTAAAATTACTGAATGGAGTTACAGAAATACCTTTCTAAATTCCTTCTCAAACACAGAAAAAGAAAATTCACAGAGAGAGATTACTTCCTTAGTACTGAACTCACCAAAATGTTAGGTACTGAGGTGCAAAATATTGGTCTCTATCGGGAAGCTTTTTCTTTAAAAAATTCTTCTAAAAATCAGGATATCAATTACGAAAGGCTTGAATTCTTAGGAGATTCTGTTTTGGGTACGATTATTTCCTGTCATTTGTTTCAAACCTATCCTCAGGCTAATGAAGGATATCTGACGCAGATGAAATCAAAAATTGTCAACAGAAAAAACCTCAATAAATTAGGAGAAAACTTAAAACTTATAGAGCTCTTACAAAAGCAAAACTCTGTAGTTTTAAGTGAAAATATTTCCGGGAATTTGTTTGAAGCTTTAATTGGTGCCGTTTATTTAGACTTTCAGTATGATAACTGCAAAAAGATCATATTGGAAAGGCTTCTTACACCAACCGAAATCAATAAGCTCGAAAATAAGATTGTAAGCTATAAAGGGCTTCTTTTGGAATGGAGCCAGAAGAAAAAGGTAAATATAAAATATGAAACCTGTGAAGAAGTCCAGGCTAATAAGGCAATAGTATTCCGGTGCCATGTATGGCTGGAAGAAGAAAAGATTGCCAATGCCACGGAAACATCCAAAAAGAAAGCAGAAGAAAAGGCCGCCCAAAGAGCATTTTATATTTTAAATAAAAAAGAAAATATACTTGGAAATT
Organism: Chryseobacterium defluvii; assembly: GCF_014204415.1. Taxonomy (GTDB): domain Bacteria; phylum Bacteroidota; class Bacteroidia; order Flavobacteriales; family Weeksellaceae; genus Chryseobacterium; species Chryseobacterium defluvii_A. Next base: position 150,476 of record NZ_JACHLE010000004.1, read on the forward strand.
CAAAAACTTTATGATGCAGATGAAATAGAATTCGAAGATATTACCATAGGGTTGGTAAGATTGGCGAAAACAGTACCTGATCATGAATTTTTCTACAAGATCAACCAAAACAATGATCTTAAGTTTTCAAGAATAAAAGACCTTATCTTCCACGGACTCTATTATGACTACTATTTTCCAAGGTTTGAGGCCTATCATAAATTCACAAAGACCTGTTTTACTTTCATTTCCAACAGATCATCGGAAAGTAAACAAAAAAAACAACAGACTGAACTCTTCTCAGAAGAAGAAAATATTAAGTTTTTATTAAATAATCAGGCAGAAGTAGAATATATTTTGCATAGTTCGGAACAATTTCCTGATTTTTCCGTAATTTTGCTCCCTGAAAATCTTGTGTTTCCTGTTCAGGAATACACGTTAAGTTCTGAGGAAGAACTTTATCAAATTATCCAATATTATGAATAAGTATTTAAAGAAGACAAAAATTATCGCAACACTGGGACCCGCTTCCTCATCTAAAGAAGTAATGCTAGGGCTTATGAAGGCTGGTGTTGACATTTTCAGAATAAATTTTTCACACGCAGATTACGATTTAGTCCGAAGCAATATTGAAATCATCAGGGAACTTAACAGAGAATATGGTTTTTCAGTGGGTATTTTGGGAGACTTGCAAGGCCCTAAATTAAGAGTAGGTGTTGTAAAAGAAGGTTCCTATCTTAATCCGGGTGATGTTCTTACCTTCACCAATGAAAAAATAGAGGGGGATTCCACCAAGGTCTATATGACGTATCAGCAGTTTCCCCAAGACGTTAAAGAAGGCGAAAGGATCCTTATTGATGATGGAAAGCTTGTACTGGAGGTTATTGAAACCAATGGAAAAGACACTGTAAGAGCTAAAACAATCCAAGGGGGCCCGTTAAGCTCTAAAAAAGGAGTTAACCTTCCTAATACGAACGTTTCCCTTCCTGCTTTAACAGAAAAGGATGTACAGGACGCCAATTTCATGATGGATATGGAGGTAGACTGGATTGCTCTTTCATTCGTTCGTCATGCACAGGATATTATCGATCTTAAAGAACTTATAAAAAATCACCCGAACGGTAAATTCAAAACTCCTATCATTGCGAAGATTGAAAAGCCAGAAGGGGTAAAAAATATTGAGCAGATCCTACTGGAATGCGACGGACTGATGGTTGCCCGCGGAGATCTGGGTGTGGAAGTCCCTATGGAAGAGGTTCCTGCCATTCAGAAAACCTTAGTGGAAAAAGCCAGATTCTATTCCAAGCCTGTGATCATTGCCACCCAGATGATGGAGACGATGATCAACAGTTTAACTCCTACAAGAGCTGAGGTGAATGACGTTGCCAACTCCGTTTTAGATGGTGCTGATGCAGTAATGCTTTCAGGAGAAACTTCTGTAGGAAGATATCCTGTTCAGGTAGTGGAAAATATGGCTAAAATTGTGAAGAACATTGAAATGACCCATTTCTATCAGCACAAAAATGAGCCGATCGAGAAAGATTATAACTGCATCGATGAGAGGTTTATTACCAACAGGGTATGTCTGGCAGCAGTTAGAATTGCTAAAACAACCAACGTCTCTGCAATCGTTACATTAACACATTCAGGATACACTGCCTTCCAGCTTGCAGCACATAGGCCTAACTCTCATATCATTGTTTACAGTGGTAACAAAAGAGTGATCACCATGCTGAACCTTCTTTGGGGAGTTCATGCCTATTATTATGACATGAAGAAGCCTACGGATGAAACGATCGTGCAAGTAAATATGCTGACCCACAACTACGGGTATATCGAAACAGGAGACTTTGTCATCAACATCAATGCAACTCCGTCATATGAAGGCGGAAAAACCAATACATTGAGATTAACTACGGTTTAAAAATATAGCAAAAAGGCAAAAGAGTAAATTTGCAATTAAAAATAAAGAACTCCCGAAAATTTCGGGAGTTCTTTATTTTTAGATGTATCTGCTTAGTTTCCTACAATGGTCTTTGCGGTTACGAATTCTTTTAAGGCTAATAATGAGAGTTCTGTCCCGTATCCAGAAGCTTTTGTCCCTCCGAAAGGAAAACGGGGATCAGAGCTCGTCATTCTGTTGATATTTACTGTTCCGGATTCTAAACCTTCAATAAAAAACTGCTGGCGTTCTCTGTTTTTAGTCCAAACAGAATTAGAAAGCCCGAATGGAATATCATTGGCCATCTGTAATGCCTCATGATCATTTTGGGCAATCATTACCATTCCCAAAGGCCCAAACAGTTCTTCCTGCAGGATAGGATTTCCTTCTTTCACCCTTATTAACCCCGGTTTGAACTCAGTATCAGAAATCCTTTCCAAAGGAATGATGATCTCTGCACCATGCTCAAGAGCTTTTTTAAACTGGCCCTCCAGATCATCCGCAAGATCCGGCCTTGCCATTCCTGCCAGCTTAGTATCTTTATTCATGGGATCTCCCGGAGTATATTTTTTATATTCCTCTATAAATTTAGGAAGAAACTCATCTTCGATTTTCTCCTCAATAATGAACCTTTTTGCAGCAACACAGGTCTGCCCGCAATTCTGAAGCCTTGCCCAGGCTCCTGTTTTCGCCGCTTCGTCCAGATCAGCATCATCCAAAACAATAAAGGCATCACTTCCACCCAATTCAAGCAAAGACTTCTTAATATTCAGCCCCGCAATAGAAGCTACTTCTCCCCCAGCCTTTCCACTTCCTGTCAGGCTTACTCCTTTTATGGTTTCATGTTCCAGAATTTCTTTTACTTCTCTATGTCCTACCTCTAAATTCTGAAAAACCCCTTCAGGGAAACCGGCTTCTTCAAATACTTTTTCAATGGCATTTCCGCTTCCGAAGCAGATGGAAGCATGTTTTAAAACGACCGTATTACCTGATAAAATTGCAGGAACAGCAAATCTTAGTACCTGCCAGAAGGGGAAATTCCAAGGCATAACGCCTAAGATCACTCCTTTCGGAATATAATGTATCTCAGAAAATGCATATTCAGAATCTACTTTCTCAGGTTTTAATACATCTTCGGATTTTGCATAATAATTCATCATTAAAGCACATTTCTCTACTTCAGCAATAGATTGGGAAATGGGCTTGTTCATTTCCATAGTGATCATTTCACCATATTTTCCTGAATGGTTCTTTAAAATTTCGACTGCTTTTGAGATGAGCTCCTGTCTTTCTTCAAATGGTACTTTTTTCCATTCTGAAAAAGTATGATCTGCTTTAATGAGTTTATTTTCAATTGATTGTTCCATGATGTATTTCTTAAAATAATATAGTCATGCTTTTTCCTTTACAAAAGCATGATGAAAGCAACAAATTTTGTTCCTTAAGCGTCAACAGTAGAATGATTTTCTCTATCGGAAAGGTAAGCTATGTTATATCATCAGCCATTCATTGACGAGGCTGGCAGCCAGCCTGGCCGTACGATCCTGGATATCATAAGACGGATTGACCTCGGCAACATCCAATGCAACAAGCTTTTGATTTTTTAAAATATGCCTGTAAAAATGCATAAAGGCAGCATCAGCAAAAATACCGTTATAGGCAGATGCCGAAACACCCGGTGCTATGGATGCATTAAAAACATCCATACAGATGGTAAGATAGACAACATCCACTTCATCCAGCAGATCATCAATACGCTGATAAACTGATGGCAGATTCTCAAAAAACAATTCGTCAGCCAGAATATATTTCATCCCAAACTGATGAGCTGCATCAAATAATTTTAACGTATTGGAATTTCTCTGGATCCCTATATGTAAAGAATATATTTCTCCTTCCTGAACAATCTGCCAGAAGCCTGTCCCCGAACTGGCTCCTACTCCGTTTTCCGGCTGCCTGTTATCAAAATGGGCATCTATATTAATGATCCCTATCTTCTTATCAGGGAAAGCTTTTCTGATCCCCGAATAATGGGCATAGGTAACTTCATGGCCTCCTCCCAGTACAAGAGACTTCCCGCCTTTTTGAAGGGTTTTCGAAACCTTTTCTGCAAGATTATCCTGCGTACTTTCCAGATTCTGGTCATCACAGCTGATATTTCCAAAGTCAAGAAATGAAAAATCAGGAAGGATCACCGGAAAGTTGGCCATATTTTTCCTGATCACATCCGGGGCATCTTTCGCACCTTCCCTTCCTTTATTTCGTTTCACCCCTTCATCAACTGCGAATCCATGTAAAACGAAATCATTCTTTGAAATATTTTCGTAGTTATTTTCTTCTTTTATTCTTTGAAAAACCCTGTGAAAAAGAGGTTCTTCACCATCCAATCTGCCTTGCCAAATATTGTTCATACTTAATTAATTGCGTATAGTTTGTCATGCTGTAAGCATCTAAATAACTTATATAATGTGAGTTGAGATTCTTACAGCACGACAAACTGTAAGTTTAAATCCTATCTCCATTAATATATACATTTTCAGTTTTCAGGCTCCCCTGATGATACAGGACATTCTGAAAATTATTGGTTTTAAATGTTACAAAATCCGCCTTCCAGCCGTTTTCCAGTCTTCCTCTGCCTTCTAAGCCAAGTGCAAAAGCCGAGCGGAAAGTTATACCAGCCAAAACTTCAGCTGTGGTCAACTTTTCGTAAGCTGCTAAAATAGAAGCCTGGGTTATTAAATTTCCCATTGGGGCAGAGCCCGGGTTCCAATCACTTGCAATGGCTAAAATAGCTCCTGCATCCAACAATTTCCTCGCCGGGGTAAACTTTTCTCCTAAACCTAAACTTGCTCCCGGTAAAGCAGTTGCTACGGTATCGGACTGTGCCAGAAATTTAATATCTTCTTCAACGGTTGCTTCCAGATGATCCGCAGATCTCGCTCCTACTTCCACTGCAATCCTTGAACTTCCCGGTGTAAACTGGTCTGCATGAACGGTAATTTCAAAACCTAATTCTTTAGTTTTAAGGAGAAAATCTTTACTTTCTTCGGGTTGAAAAGCTGACTTCTCAATAAAAATATCCACACGCTTTGCCAGATTTTCTTCTTTTACTTTTGGCAGGATTTTGGTAATGATATAATTCAGATATTCCTGATTATTTCCTTCAAAATCTCTTGGTTTAAGATGAGCCGAAAGACATGTTGGGACAAGCGTTGCCTCAGTTTTCTCCTGAGCTTTTTTGATCATTTTCAACATTTTAAGCTCATTCTCAACATCCAGACCATAGCCGCTTTTAATTTCAATTGTTGTGATTCCCAAAGCAATCAGAAAATCAATCCTTTCTAATAAAGTTTTCAGCAATTCTTCTTCGGAAGCATTTCTAGTATGCTGTACGGAGCTCCAGATCCCACCTCCGCTTTCGGCAATTTCCAGATATGTTTTTCCGGCATTGCGCATGGCAAAATCATTGGCCCGGTTTCCTCCGAAACAAATATGGGTATGGGAATCTACAAAAGCAGGAAGCGCTATTTGTTCCCCTTCTGTTGATTCGATTTCTGCATCCTGGTATTCGATCTTTAATGCTTCAAAATCACCCGTCTTCTGAACTTTACCATCATTGATTAAAATGCCTCCATCAGTAATAATTTCAAGCTGTTCATCAGATAATTTTCCTCTTAAAGAAAGGTTCGAAAGCGTCACGATCTGCTTAAATGGTCCTATTAATTTCATCAGGTCTTAAGGTTATGGCTAGGTTTAAATATTTGTTTTCTATAATTTATGTTGTTCAGATGCTTACAGTATGACAAAGTGTATCTTATCTATTCTATGCATATATAAAGTTTGCCATTTCCTGAGAATCCGATTACGTTAAACAGAACATTAATATTTTCAATCTTATTTTCCCTCAAAAATACTTAAAATATCCCGATTTTAAACCGTAAACTTTGAATCCTGAACTTTAGACTAAATTTCCTATCTTTGAGGTAAATGAAATGATTTAATGCCTGATTTTTTACATCCGGATAAAGATAATTATTCCCGTGAAGAGCTTTTACAGGAAGAACAGATACGTCCGCAGAGTTTCAAAGATTTTGCCGGACAAAGAAAAACGTTAGAGAATCTGGAGGTTTTTGTTACTGCAGCCAAAAAAAGGGGGTCTGCTCTCGATCATGTCCTTTTACATGGTCCTCCCGGTTTGGGTAAAACCACCCTGGCTCATATCATTGCCAATGAATTGGGTGTAAACTGCAGAATTACATCCGGACCTGTTTTGGACAAACCCGGAAGTTTAGCAGGCTTACTGACGAATCTTGAAGAAAATGATGTGCTTTTCATTGATGAGATCCATCGCCTGTCCCCTGTTGTGGAAGAATATCTGTATTCTGCTATGGAGGATTATAAAATTGATATCATGCTGGAGACCGGCCCGAATGCGAGAAGTGTCCAGATCGGTTTAAATCCTTTTACTCTGGTGGGAGCCACCACAAGAAGCGGGATGCTTACCAAGCCTATGCTGGCGAGATTCGGGATCCAGAGCAGACTGGAATATTATACGATCGAGCTTTTATCAATGATCATTCAAAGGAGTTCGAGAGTTCTGGGAGTAAAAATTTATGAAGATGCAGCGATTGAAATTGCAAGAAGAAGCCGGGGAACACCCAGAATTGCCAATGCACTCTTGAGAAGGGTAAGGGACTTTGCTGAGATAAAGGGTAATGGAGAAATTGAGATCAATATTACAAAATATGCGTTGAATTCCCTGAATGTAGATGAATTCGGGCTTGATGAGATGGATAATAAGATCATGCGGGTGATGATTGAAAACTTTAAGGGAAAACCTGTCGGGATTTCGGCTTTAGCTACATCTATTGGGGAAAATCCGGAAACCCTGGAAGAAGTGTATGAACCTTTCCTGATCCAGGAAGGATTCATCATTCGTACGCCAAGAGGAAGGGAAGCTACGGAAAAGGCATATCAGCATTTAAAAATTTCCAGACCCAAAAATCCGGGAGAATTGTTTTAAAAGATATGTATATTCCCAAATTATATAAAAGCGAAGATTATACTGTGATGAAAGAGATCATCAGAGAGAATGCTTTTGCATTGCTCATTTCGTCAGTGGATAAAATCAGGGCTACGCATTCAATGATGATGCTGAATGAGGACGATCCGGAACATATTTATCTGGAAACTCATATTTCAAAAGCCAATCCGCAGGCAAAAATCCTGAAAAACGGCGATGAAGTCCTTTGTGATTTTTTAGGAGCTCATACTTACATTTCCAGCAGCTGGTATGATCATATCAATGTATCTACATGGAATTATGAAGCGGTTCAGATCTATGGAAAGGTAGAACTGATGAACCGGGAAGAACTATATAATCATCTTGAAAAACTAACCTATACATACGAAAAAGTTCAGCAATGCCCGGTATTCGTCAAAGATATGGGCCGGGAATATGTGGAAAAGGAAATGAAAGGAGCTTTTGGGATAAAAATAATCCCTGCTGAAATATTTATTAAACAAAAACTTTCCCAAAACAGAAAAGAAGCAGATTTTCAGAATATTATTTACCATCTTGAAAAGTCAGATAACGATGGAAGAAAAATCGCTGAGAAAATGAAACTATTAAAAAAATAAACAAATATTATATGAAGTTATATCCTATACAATGTGGAAAATTTAAGCTGGACGGAGGTGCCATGTTCGGAGTCGTCCCGAAGAGTCTGTGGGAAAAGACTAATCCCGCAGACGAAAGAAATTTAATTGAACTGGGAACCCGGGCTTTGCTCATTGAAGACGGCAAAAAACTGATTTTAGTGGATTGCGGCCTCGGAAACAAACAGGATGAGAAGTTCTTTGGCCACTATTCTCTATGGGGCGATGACAATTTAGATAAAAACTTAAAAAAATATGGTTTTGTAAAAGAGGACATCACTGATGTTTTCCTGACGCATCTGCATTTTGACCATTGTGGCGGTGCCATTGAATGGAATGATGACAAGACAGGATACAGGCCTGCCTTTAAGAACGCCCAGTTCTGGACCAATGAAAACCACTGGCAATGGGCAACCGAACCTAACGCAAGGGAAAAAGCAAGTTTCCTGAAAGAAAATATCCTTCCTATGCAGGAAAGCGGACAACTCAACTTTTTACCGCTTCCAACCACCGGAAATTATGGTTTTGCCCCGGATCTGAAAATGGATGTGATCTTTGTTGACGGGCATACGGAAAAGCAAATGCTTCCCGTAGTTCAATATCAGGAAAAAACTATTGTTTTTGCAGCCGACCTTATTCCTACTGCCGGACATATCAACCAAGTGTATGTGATGGGTTATGATACAAGGCCTCTTCTAACATTAGAGGAAAAAGGGAAGTTTTTAAAGCAATGTATCGACAATGAATATCTGCTGTTCTTTGAGCACGATGCCCATCATGAACTTGCAAGCCTTAAAATGACCGACAAAGGGGTAAGGCTCGATGAGACCTATAGTTTTAATGAAGTTTTTGGATATTAATTTTTACATATGGAAGAATTATATTCAGAAGCAGCTAAGACAGAGCCACCGGCGAGGAAAATTATCGGTTTAACCGGAGGAATAGGTTCGGGGAAAACCACTGTTGCCCGTTTTATTGAGGAGCTCGGATTTCCGGTCTACTATTCTGATGACAGGGCAAAAACCATCGTTAATGATAATGAGGAGCTGAAAGTTAAGATCAAGGATCTTTTAGGAGAGCATGCCTATGACGAATCTGGTGTTTATGACCGGAAGTATGTGGCTGAAATGGTATTTAATAATGGCGATCTTCTCCAAAAATTAAATGAAATTATCCATCCTGCAGTCCGGATAGATTTTGAAGAATGGGTAAAGAGACAGCCCCAATATATGGTTTTTAAGGAAACGGCTCTATTATTTGAATTAAAACTTAACCTGCAATGCTATCGGTCAGTTTTGGTAACTGCGGAAGATAATATCAGAATAAAAAGGGTAATGGATCGTGACGGCAAAACCTACCGGGAGGTACAGGCAGTCATGGAAAAGCAAATGCCTGAAAAAGATAAGATAAAACTCGCAGATTGTGTTATCTATAACAACACTAATCTGGAAGACCTGAAAGAGCAAACAGAAAAAATCATCTTCGGAATTGAATAAAACAAAACCCGTCACTAGATTTCTGACGGGTTTTTCGTAGAGTATGACTAACTCTATATAATACCACTATTTATTTTTCATTTGATTCTATCTTTTTTCCTTCCATTATAACTTCAATGATGAGGAGAGACTCTTCACTTTGTTCAGAATGACAATTCAAATCAGTAAACTATAATACAAAAAAATAAGCCCTCATTTCTGAGAGCTTATTTTATTTATGAATGTTCAATTACTATTCTTTGATGAATTTCTTCTGAATAGATTTTGGACCGTCTTCAATATCTATTACATAAACACCGTTGACAAGCTTGCTCACATTGATCTGGTTATTCAACAGGATTCCACTAGCAATAAGCTGTCCTGATGCACCGTATATCTTATAATTCGCTTTTTTGCTGATATTCTTAACATACAGTACCGTACTCACCGGGTTAGGATAGATCATGATATCATCCTGGTTGGCAGAGTTAGGCGCCGGCTGCTTGGAAATTCTTACCGTATAATCCTCCACTTCTCCATTCTGGAAGCTCATACAGTTTACAGGAATACCATCTTTCTGCATGGCTACTCTCATCACTACATATTTATAGTCGGTCATACTAACAAATGCATTCGCCGGTACAGTAAATGTTCCTGACACAGGAGTTGTAGTACTTGGTGCAGAAGCAAGAATCCTTTCACTCGGTTCAAAAGTACCGCTTCTGTCAAAATCAATCCATACGGCAAGACCTGTATTGCTGTTAGCTCCTCCTGACTTCTCAATAGAAAGCTCATTACCCGTAGACCCCTGGATCAATTCAATAAATGTAGCCGGATTACCTGAATAATCTGTGTAATTAGATGCTCCTGAGGTATTTTCCATCGTAGGTTTTCCATTCGGCTTCACGGTAACTTTTGAGATATATACTGTAGCGGAGCTGGCAGAAGACATCTGACAGTATATCACGGTAGGTGTTGTGAAATGATACGGTGGAGTAAAGTTACCCGGAGTACCACTGCACATATTTGCAACCTGCAATTCGTATTGGGTAAGCTCTGTTAAACCTGTGATCGTGTAAGTATTGGTTGGTACCGATACAGTAGTCCAGCTCGGAATACCTACTTTTCTATATCTCAGGATATAAGAAGTTGCACCGGCAAACGGATCCCAAACCACTACAGCAGTTGTAGGAGTAAGGTTAGTGATCGTTAATCCCGGAGGAGGTATTTCACAGATTCTTTCGGTTGTAAAAACTTTAGGATTAGACCATGGATTGACTGTAGTTTCGCCGTTACAGATATTAGCAACCTGAACTTCATAAGTTGTATATGGGCTCAAGCCTGTAAGCGTGTATGTATTTGCCGGAGGTGCCGGTAAATTTACCGTAATCCATGTAGTGGTTCCTACTACCCTATATCTCATCACATAGGTTGAGCTTGCAACAAGCGGAGCCCAAGCAATCTGTGCAGAGTTGGTCGTAACATTACTTACCGTAACATTCGGAGGAGTAGGATCACATCTTGTAGTGAATGTCTTGATCGTTGTAGGCGTACCTGCTGTATTTCCACAAACCGCAGAGATCTGCACCTGGTAAGTCGTAGCAGGCGTTAAACCCGTCAGTGTCAACGGAACGTTTCCTAAAAGTGCAGATGCATATACATCCGTCCAGGCTGTTGTTCCCTGTACCCTGTATTGTACAAGATAAGTGATATTATTGGTAGCACCCGTCCAGTTAACTATGGCCGAGTTATGGGTAATCGTAGTAAATGTCGGCGCTCCCGGTGTGGTATTGGCACAAGGCCTTAATTTCACAGCATAGTCTTCCACTTCTCCGTTAAGTGCATTCTGGCACATCACCGAAGCACTTGTACGCTTCAATACTACTCTCATTGTTGTATTTAACGGACCGTTATAAGCAGTAGCCGGTACATTGAACAATGCTGTCACAGGGGTAGTAGTACTCGCTGCTGAGTTCAGTATTTGCTCACTGGTTTCGAATACTCCGTTTCTGTTAAAATCAATCCATGCAGATACTGCATCACTGTAAGATGTACCTGTCCAGCTTTTGGCAACGGATATCTTATTGCCATTAGAACCAATATCTAAAGTAATAAGTGTAGCCGGCGTTGTATAGCTGATATAATTGGTTTGTGCAGAATTATTGCTCATTGGCGGTATTCCCGGATTGACAGGAGTGATGGTAACATTGGAAATATGATCGTTAGTTCCTGTACCTGTCATAGGGCAATAAGTAATCGGTGTCGTTGTAAATACGGTAGAAGTAGACCAAGGTCCCTGTGTCCCGCCACATACTGTAGATACCTGCACTTCATATTGCGTCTGCTCGGTAAGACCTGTAATATTATAGCTGTTACCATTAATTACAGGGGAAGTTTGCCATGCTCCTACAGGAGAGGTTGTTCTCCATCTTACATAGTATGTGGCACCCGTTGCTCCGATCCATGAAACCGTTGCAGTAGTAGCCGCAATGTTAGACATTGTAATACCTGTTGGTGCCGCTGTTGTACATGGCTGAACATCAATAAATTTAACCTGATAATCTTCAACCTCTCCATTACTTGTAAGAGGTGAACAGGCATCAGCAGGTGTTAAGAAATATACAATCACACGCATTTTCAACTTATTCACTCCCACATAAGCATTTGCTGGAACTGCGAAGTTAGCCGTCACAGGCGTTGTGGAAGAATATCCTAAGTTCATTATTCTTTCACCTCCCGGCGTTGTAGAAGGGTTATTGTTGAAAAGCCCGTCACCGTTAAAATCTATCCATGCATAAGTAGAATAAGTACTTGAAAGGATTGTTCTTCCTACTGACAATACATTATTCGTTGTATTACGGGCTAATGTAATGATCTTTGAAGGATCTGTAGAGTAATCCGTATAGGTGCTTGGACCTGAATTATTGCTCATGATCGGAGTATTTACACCTGTCATGGTAATATTATTGATATAGCCATCCGTAACGGTAGCCGTACCTGAATTACAGTAAGTAATCGTAGGTGTGGTAAAGATTATAGACGGTGAGAATGCTCCCTGAGTACCTCCACAGATTGTAGAAACCTGTACCTCATACTGAGTCTGGCCATTAAGGTTAGCTATTACGTACGGGTTAGTTGCAGGGTTCACAGTGATCCATGCAGGTGCCCCTACTTGTCTGTATCTTAAAACATACATTGCTCCTGTAGTAGAGATCCATGAAACAGTTGCCGTTGAAGCAGTAACATTGGCTACGTTAAGATTGCTAGGCGGCGCTGTAGTACATGGCTGCATATCCACAAATTCAACAGCATAGTCTTCAATTTCTCCGCCTCCGCTTCCTGTAAGGTTAGAACATGGATTCGTGATCGTAAGCCATGACATGATCACACGCATTTTCACAATACCTGTGGCAGTAGTAGCAGGAACATTAAAGTTAGCAGTTACCGGAGTCGTAGTGGAATACCCCAGGTTCATTATTCTTTCAGTAGCATTATTTTCAAAAACTCCGTTTCCATTGAAGTCAACCCAGATGGATGTAGCATATGTACTTGACGGAATGAATCTGGATACTGAAACTGTATTATTAGCAGTACCTCTTACCATAGTAATCAGGGTAGCCGGATTCGTTGCATAATCCGTGTACAAACTTGCTCCTGAGTTATTACTCATTGCGTAAGAGTTCGTAGGATTTACCGTCACATTCGTAATATGCCCGTTGGAGTTGTTTGCTGTTACAGGACAGTAACCTATTGTTGCTGTTATAAATATTACCGAAGGAGAGAAACTTCCCTGTGTACCAGAGCACACATTCGCTACCTGCACTTCGTATTTTGTACCCATAGTTAATCCGTTTAATACCACACTGTTTGTAGTGGATGTAGTCTGTAACCAGGTTGTACTTCCTACCGGACGATATTGGATCACATAGGTTGCACCTACAGATGAGTTCCAGGTAACCGTAGCCTGGGTCTGGGTAACGGCAGAAACTGTCACACTCGCAGGTGGGGCTCCCGTACATACCGCTAAACTCGCGATAGTGGCATTTCCGATAGCATAGAATACGTTTCCAATGGCACTTACCCTGATCTTAACGTTAGTTCCCACCGGCAATGATCCGAAGTTTACATCTTCGTTTCCATCGTTCGCCGTTGAAGCGGAAAGAACAGTCCAAGTATTTCCGTTATCTGTTGTGAAATCAATCTTTACATTGGCTACGTTATATGGTGCTGATGCAGTATTGACAATATTCCAGGTTACATTCGTTGGCCCGTTGTTATAGGCAGTAGTAGTCGTTACCGTAAAAGGCCCGTCATTACCTACAACAATTACCTGCTCTTCATATTCGGTTTGCTGCTGGGTAGGATTGGCATTGTTATCTCTTACCGTTACGGCAAAATTTGTAGTTCTTGGAACCATGGAAACGGATTCCCAAAGGTTGTTCGAGTTATTCAGAACTCCTGCCAATACAGAAGATAATCTGGGAAAATATCTTGTCGGGCTTGTGGTCGGATTTAAGGATCTGAATGTAGCTCCACTGGTCGTTGTCCCTAAATTGGCAGAATTGACCACCACATTTGCATTGTCAATTTCTTCCCAGGTATAGGTCATTGGATCATTTTCAGGATCCGTAGCTGAGGCCGTCAATACAAATGCTGTTCCTTTAGGAATATTATATGTAGGCGGTACTGCAATTACCGGCGGGTTGTTTGTTATCGCAGTTTCAACGTCACAGGTTTTGCTTATTAAATTAGCCTGAACCTGAACAATACTTCCAATATGAAAATAAGGATCTGAATTAGACTGAACATCTGTACCTGCGCCTGTAATTCCGGCATATCCCATAATCGTAGAACCTGATCCCGGCTCCATTTGTACCGGATTTCCCTGCATACTGTGAGAGAAGGTATGATACGCCCCCAACTGATGCCCCATTTCGTGAGCCACATAGTCGATGTCAAATGTATCTCCCTGAGGGTTTGTATTCTGTGTGAAAGCAGATCCTTTCTGCAGTGCAGTGCTACTCGCAGGATTGATACATACACATCCTATACAGCCTGCATTTCCGTTTCCTCCTGCGGCATTAAATACGTGCCCGATATCATAATTGGCATTTCCAACATTCGCTGTAAGGGTCTGCTGTAATTGCAGGTTTAAATTGTTTGTATACGGGTCAGTTGCTGCGTTTGTATAAATGATGTTCGGAAAGTTCTGAACATTAAGGTGTAAAGCGAAATCTTTTTCAAAAACCCCGTTCACACGCGTCATGGTTGCATTAATAGCCGTTAATGCCCCTGCAACAGTACCTCCGAAGAACTGGGTATACTCACCTGTAACGGATATGGCCAATCGCATGGTCCTGTATTTCTTATCAGAGCTTTTTGCGAAATCATTAGGCTGATTGGTAAATAATTTCCCTTTCTGATAAAGCTTTTCCAGTTCCTGTCTGGCAACCGGATCTTCTGTTGTAGAACATAAAAAGCCTTCTTTGTCTTTAGCGGTCTTAGGATGCACACCATAAACCGTTTTATTCTGATCAACAGGTTCTATGAATTCATAGTGCCCGTTTTTGATGATCATCGACTGAAAGTCATTAGGAGCCAAACTGAATCTCAACTGCTTACCGGGATCATCTATCCCCACTCCCACATAAGAACCTAATTGGTACTGGTCTGCCAGTTCTTTCACCATAACAGGAAAGCTGTAGACCGCAAATCTTTCGATTTTTCCATCCATAGTTGGCAATGATACGGTAACGGGCTTTGCATTTTTCCCCATTTCCTGTGCTCCTGCCAATTGAGATTTTAATTCGGAAATATCCAGAACATAGTATTCTTTAATGTCTGAACTTCCCCTGGTTTTTTCTCCACTGTAAGGCGTGGGTCTCCACTGTGCACTGGAGATCGCAAACAAACAGAGGAGAAAGAAAGAAGTAAAAATTTTCTTCATAACTTTCTCAATATATTATATTAATCATACAAATCTAGTCATTTTTTTGTACTAATTTATGAGCACTACCATTTTTTTTATACAAACTTCGCAACAATTTACTTTATGATTTAAGAAATAAAAAAATCCTTAGGTTTTACCTAAAGATTTTCATTTAATAGCATTCAAATTGTAAATATTCAATAATATTATACAATAAATTTTTAAAATTTATAAGCGATATTCCATGCGAAACCCATATTGAATTTGGATGAACTTCTTCCTAATCCGGGAACGATCATCGGGCTTATTTCTTCCTGCTTTGTAGTATATATAAGATATTTAGGCTGCATATTGACATCAATATAAAAACTGGACTCGAACAGCTGCACCCTTCCTCCTATGGCTCCCTCTATCCAATAGGTAGATTGTGCAGAAGACGGAAAGGCAACGGAGGAACTGCTTCCCCCAAATCCGCGAACGGGAACCGCCATATATTCCTGATTATAAAATGAGCCAGCCACTTTACCTCCTGCATAGAATCCGTTGAATTCGTTTTCAGCATCTTTTGCCAGCATATATAAAGCACCCAGTTTTATAAACGGGCCGTTTACTTTTGCATCGTATCCGTTCTTTTGGTATACATTGGTTTCAAAACCGGCTTCCACAATACCATGAAGATTGTTTTTTATTTTTGAGGAAATGAAACCCTGATAAAGCTTCCTGTCTGAAAAAAAGGAAACTCCTGTATTGAGAACATCAACTCCCACCATGAAATTGGGTTCATATTTCCATTTTTCTTTTTTTCCTTTATCCTGATCCTGAGCAAACCCCAGGATACCTGCCAGACTAAAAAAGAAGGTAAAGATTAGTCTTGTCTTCATTCTCTATAAAATTTTGTCCCAGTTCTACTCCCAGAACAGGGTTTGATATTATTAATTCTGAACTCAGGTTTTCATAGTTCTTCTTCACACCGCATCCCGGAGAAACGTATGATGATTTTGTCGTGTAGCTAACCTTAACTTCAGATTCATTGCTATTTTTCCTGGTTTTAAAATACAACTGCGTAGAGGGAGAATCGTCTACACGTACCGGAATGAGAACGTTATCTATATTTGTTTTCCAGCCTAAATCTACTTTCCCGGAACCATAGTTTACGAATACCTGTAAGGAATCCAGTGTTACAGTTTTGCCAATGGAATTTTTGAACATGACCCTCATTCTTGGGGTTCCTTCACCGCTTTCGCAGATATCGTCATCTCCGCCACAGGACCACACAAGCCCTAAAAAGATAATGGATATGAGGAATTTAAAATATTTCATATAACGATTTGATCTTCAAATTTAAATAATTTATTTCTTAATGAGTAAAGCAATATTTTCCACATGATGGGTCTGCGGGAACATATCTACCGGCAAGATCTTTACCAGTGTATAGTGCTCTTTCATTAAAGCCAGGTCTCTCGCCTGGGTCGCGGAATTACAGCTTACATACACCACTTTTTCAGGAGACAGCTTGAGGATCTGCTCTACTACTTTCTGGTGCATGCCGTCTCTTGGCGGATCGGTAATTAATACATCTGCTTTAGGATGGTTTTGTAAAAACTCGTCATTGAAGATGTCTTTCATATCTCCACAGTAGAACGTACAGTTTTCGAGGCCGTTCAATTGGGCATGTTCAATGGCCGCATTTATTGCTTCCTGAACGGATTCTATTCCTATTACCTGCTTAGCCTTTCTCGCCACATACTGCGCTATTGTTCCTGTTCCTGTATAGAGGTCGTAAACTACTTCACTCCCTTTCAGATCTGCAAATTCAAGTGTTTTTCTATAGAGCTCCAATGCCTGCTTATAATTGGTCTGGAAAAAGGACTTCGGGCCGATCTTAAATTTCAGACCATCCATTTCTTCCATCAGGAAGCCTTCTCCGGAATATATCTTAATATCCAGATCGTAAATGGAATCGTTCTGCTTAGGATTAATGGCATATACTAAAGTGCTGATCTGCGGGAATTTCTCTAATAGAAATTCAAAGAGCTTTTCCCTATTCTCCTTTTCTTCTCTGTAAAGCTGGAACAACACCATCCATTCTCCTTTGGAGTTCTGTCTCATCATGAGTGTTCTCAGGAAGCCTTCCTGGTTTTTCACATCAAAAAAATCCAGGCCGTTTTTATCTCCATAATCTCTTACGGCAAGCCTGATCGCATTGGATGGGTCTTCCTGAAGAAAACATTCTTTCAAATCCAGAATTTTACTCCACATTCCCGGAATATGGAAGCCCAGGGCATTTTTATCATTAATATCCCCCTGTGAGTTTACTTCTTCTGCGGTAAGCCAGCGTGCATTGGAGAATGAAAACTCCATTTTATTTCTGTAAAAGTACTCTTCCGCGGAACCTAAGATCGGCAGGGTTTCAAAATCATCCAGCCCTCCGATTCGTTTGATATTGTTATAAACTTCTTCCTGCTTGAAATCCAACTGTTTTTCATAGCTCATATTCTGCCATTTGCAGCCTCCGCATGATCCGAAGTGCATACATCTGGGATCAACTCTGAAGGGCGATTTTTCCAGTACTTCTACGGCTTCGGCCTCATAATATTTGGATTTGGATTTTTTCACTCTTGCATTCACAACATCTCCGGGGATCGCTCCGGAAACCAACACTGTTTTCCCGTCCTCTGTTTTCCCGATAGCCACTCCTTTTGCACCTGCACTTAGAAGCTTTATATTTTCAAGAATAATATTTTTCTTCTTTTTCATTCCACAAATTCTATTTTTTCTATATGGTTTTATATCCCATTTTAAGTTAACAGGATTCAACCTATCCTTGTATTAAATCGCCCCTTCGGGACTTCGGGCACTCCCTTCTTCTCTATCTGTTTGCTTTTGAATTGCCTCTGATTTATCCTGCAAAAATACGATAAAAAAAACCTTATCCGGAGATAAGGCTTTATCTATATTAAAGTTTATTATTTTGCCTGTGCCGGCTGAGGGTTTGCTGCCGGAGGTGGCGGAGGAGGAGTCGCCTGCATCGCTGCCGGATCTATTCCCAACCCTTGCTGTAACTGAACTCTCGGATCTACTTTCGGAGCAGTAAGGCCGGTTTGCTTGTCAAGCACAGTTACCAGTTCAGGATCTCCGAGGTTGAAGAATGGCTTGCTTGCAATTTTTCCGTCTTTATCTACTATAAAGAAGCACGGTAATTTAAAGCCATATACTCCATATTTCTGTGCCATATCTGAATTCAATCCGCCAGTTGCATAAACGTTAGTACCTGTAATTCCTTTTAATAATGAATTGCTTGTTTTTACAAATTGTTCTTTTGTATCATCTACGTTCACGAATACAAAATTCATTTTGGATTTATAGAAATTCACCACTTCCTTCAATACCGGAATGGCAGATTCACCAATGTAAGGGTTCCAGGATGCATAGAAAACCAGCATATAAGGCTTTCCTTTGTTTTCAGAAACTTTATAGGCTTTATCATCCTGTTTTACCAAGGAAGCTTCAGGAGCGGGCTCACCCACTTTGAAACCGTTGATGGCAAACTGAATTTTCTTCAGGTCACTTTTGATCGTTGCATCTTTAATGTCTGTATCAATAATTTTTCTGATCTTATCTGCAGTTGCCACAGGGGTGGTAGGATGTATATCCGACTGAGCCATTACGAACGCCAAAAGATAATCTTTTGCTGTCTGTGACAGATCTTTTTTATCTTTCAGATACTGACTGAATAGTTCTGAGGTAGTAACATCTGTTTTCCCTTTGGTTTTTCCTTCTGCATATTTCTGGAAGTCAGGACTCATTTTTGATAAAAGATAGCTTCTGTAAGCCGGATTTCCTTTTACCATTTCATCTTTATTGGTCTGAAGTTTGTTTTCGTAGTCCGTAAATGCTTTCGTCACTTTAAATGAAGGGTTACCCATTTGCTTATGACTAAGGTCATATTGTGTCATGATGGTAAGCAATGTACCTGCGATATCATTTTTCTTCCACTGAACAAGCTCATTATCCGGGTTGAATTTCTTAACGTTTTCTTCGATATTCTTATTAATATCAGCTTCCACTTTCTGAATTCCTTTAAGGAAGGTTTTCTCATCCTTCATCAACAACTCATTCATATTTACGGTCTGGGCATAGTTGCCTAGGTATTTCTGGGTTGCCATAAGGAAGTCGTTATTCTGTTTGGCATCACCTGTAATTACATATTCCATCGGGAATGTGGATCCGTTTCCTGAGATCTCCAACTTTTGTCCTCCTTTCAGATAGATCAGGTTTTGTTTTCCTGCATAGGAAACCACATACATGCCATTTTTAGGAGCTTCAAAACTCCCGGAAAATGTTCCGTCATTTTTCAATCCGATATTGATCAATGGAAGGGTAGCTACTCCTGAAGCTTCAATAAATTCTATTCTTTCCAATGGAGAACTTCCTGTAATTTTTCCTTTTACTTCAACTTTTTTAGAGCAAGACATTGCAAATACTGCAATGATAAACAATAAAAGATATTTTTTCATTTTGATTTTTAATAATTGAACAAAAATAGGTTTTTCGGTATACTAAACCCAATTTAAAAGTATTTTTTATGAAAGATTTAACTAAAAAAATCGCCATCCAAGGAGGAGACGATTTTTTCATCTATTTAAAATAATTTTATCCTTTATCTACAAGAGCTGCCATGTATTCTCTGTTCATTCTGGCAATATTTTCCAAAGAGATTCCTTTAGGACATTCTACTTCGCAGGCTCCTGTATTAGAACAGTTCCCAAATCCTTCTTCATCCATTGCTTTTACCATATTCAGAACTCTTCGTTTTCCTTCTACCCTACCTTGCGGAAGCAATGCGAATTGAGAAACTTTAGCTCCCACAAACAACATTGCAGAACCGTTTTTACAGGTTGCCACACAGGCTCCGCAACCGATACATGCCGCAGCATCCATTGCCTTATCTGCATCATCCTTAGGAACCGGGATTGCATTGGCATCCAACGTATTTCCCGAAGTGTTCACAGAAACGAAACCTCCAGCAGCCATAACCCTGTCAAATGCACTCCTGTCTACCATAAGGTCTTTAATAACCGGGAAAGCAGCACTTCTCCAAGGCTCAATAACGATGGTTTCTCCATCTTTAAACATTCTCATGTGAAGCTGACAGGTTGTAATACCTGTATCCGGGCCATGAGCCCTGCCATTGATATAAAGGGAACACATCCCGCAAATCCCTTCACGGCAATCATGGTCGAAAGCTACAGGTTCTTTTCCTTCGTTAATTAAGTTTTCATTAAGGATGTCCAGCATTTCCAAAAATGAAGAGTCTGTAGAAACATCCGATATTTTATAGGTCTCAAACTGACCTTTTGATTTATTATTTTTTTGTCTCCAAATTTTCAGCGTAAGATGTAAGCCTTTTTTTGCACTCATAGTTGTATATTTATAGGTTGGAGATTATTTTGTTGGTTTATCTGCATTTTCAAATTTCATCCCTGAAGTTAAAACTGCAATTTTATTTGAATTTTTACTTTTCAGCTCCTGATATTTTTCCATTGCTTTTGCAATACTTTCAGATTTATCTTCTTCAGATTTAGCATACAGCTGTTTAGTACCATTTTTTACAACCTGATAAAAAACTTTTTTATCCTTGAATTCATTTGGGTTCATTGGCCTGAGGTTTACTCCAGCAACAAAAGCTCCCATTTGTCCTTCCGCATTGATAACATATACAGAATTAGGTTCCAGATCTGCCTCAATATAATCCCTGTTTTCCGCACCTGCCCAAAATAAATGCTGTCCGGGTTCACATTCATACACTAAATATTTCCCACTTGCAAGCGATCCCAAGAATACATCTTTATCGTAAATTCTAAAATTGATCAGAGCTCCGGCTCCGGTTTTCAAAATATAAACCAGGGACTTGCCTTCTGAAGGTTTATCTATAGCCTGCGTGGTTACTTTCTGAGAAAAAGCAGCAGAAAAGCCAAAGAAAATGGCAAATAATAAAAATACTTTTGTTAAATTCTTCATAACTGACTGCTATTTATAACTTCTTGTTTTAACCTCAATATTGTCATAGATCAGGTCTTCCTTATGCAGAACCTCCTGGTTGATGTCTGCTCCCTGATATTCCCAGGCTCCTACATATTTGTAGTTTACGTCATCTCTTTCTGCCTCTCCGTCCGGGGTTGAATGATCTTCACGGAAATGTCCTCCACAGGATTCATTTCTGTGCAATGCATCGATGGCCATTAATTGACCCAATTCAAGGAAATCTGCCACTCTGAATGCTTTTTCAAGCTCTGTATTCATTCCATCAGCTTCACCCGGAACTTTTACATTCTTCCAGAAGTCATTTCTTACCTCTTCGATCTCTTTGATCGCTTCTCTTAATCCTTCAGGAGTTCTTCCCATTCCTACTTTATTCCACATGATGTGTCCTAATCTCTTATGGAAATGGTCTACCGAATGGGTACCTTTATTATTCAGGAAGAAATCTACTTTATCTTTGATCCCTTTTTCAGCTTCATCAAATGAAGTTGAGTCGGTAGGAATAGCGCCCGTTCTGATGTCTGCAGACAGATAGTCTGCAATTGTATATGGCAATACAAAGTATCCGTCAGCAAGACCTTGCATCAGTGCAGATGCTCCCAGCCTGTTGGCTCCGTGATCTGAGAAGTTAGCTTCACCGATTACGAAACATCCCGGAATGGTAGACTGAAGATTATAATCAACCCAAACACCGCCCATAGTATAGTGAACTGCCGGGTAGATCTTCATTGGGGTTTTGTAAGGATCATCTGCGGTAATTTTTTCGTACATTACGAATAAGTTACCATATTTTTCCTCAACCCATTTCTTACCCAGATCATAGATCTGCTGATCTGTAGGGTTATGAATATGTTTTTCGATGGCGGATTCTTTCCCTTTTTTCATGATCTCTGTAGAGAAATCCAGGTAAACACCTTCCTGAGTATCATTATTCTCGATTCCGAAACCGGCATCACATCTTTCTTTAGCTGCTCTGGACGCAACGTCTCTAGGCACCAGGTTACCGAAAGCAGGATATCTTCTTTCCAAATAATAATCCCTGTCTTCTTCTTTAATATTTTCAGGTCTCAATTTACCTTCTCTGATCGCTACTGAATCTTCATGCTTTTTAGGAACCCAGATCCTTCCTGAGTTTCTTAATGACTCAGACATCAAAGTTAGTTTAGACTGCTGTGTTCCGTGAACCGGAATACAGGTCGGGTGGATCTGTACATAACAAGGATTGGCAAAGTACGCTCCTTTTTTGTGGATTTTCCAGGCAGCCGAAACGTTCGATCCCATTGCGTTGGTAGAAAGAAAGTATACATTTCCGTACCCTCCTGAAGCAATGACTACCGCGTGAGCAGAGTGTCTTTCAATTTCTCCTGTTACAAGGTTTCTTGCAATGATTCCTCTGGCTTTCCCGTCAACGATTACAAGATCCAACATTTCATGACGGTTATACATTTTGATTCTGCCTTTACCGATCTGACGGCTCATGGCAGAATAGGCACCTAATAATAACTGCTGACCTGTCTGTCCTTTTGCATAAAAAGTTCTTTTTACCTGAACCCCACCAAATGAACGGTTATCTAGCTGACCTCCGTATTCTCTTCCGAAAGGAACACCCTGTGCAACACATTGGTCGATAATATTGGCAGAAACTTCAGCTAATCTGTATACGTTTGCTTCTCTTGCTCTATAGTCTCCTCCTTTTATCGTATCATAGAATAATCTATAGGTAGAGTCCCCATCTCCCTGATAATTCTTGGCGGCATTGATACCTCCCTGAGCGGCAATAGAGTGCGCTCTTCTTGGGGAATCCTGATAGCAGAATGCCTTTACGTTATAGCCCTGCTCGGCTAAAGTAGCCGCTGCAGAACCTCCTGCCAGACCTGTACCTACAACAATAATATCAATCTTATCTCTGTTGTTGGGTGCAACAAGGTTCATATGGTCTTTATGATTTTTCCATTTGTCCTTAAGAGGACCAGCCGGAATTCTTGAATCTAGTTTACTCATATTAGTATATTGATATTATTGAGTTACAAAATGGAAAATTGCGATAATGATAAATCCTAGCGGAATAAGGATAGAATACCAGTTCCCTAAAGCTTTGATCACCGGGGTATATTTTGGATGTCTTGCTCCAACTGACTGGAATGAAGACTGGAAACCGTGAGCAAGGTGAAGACCTAATAGCACGAATGCCACTACATAAAGAGCGACTCTCCATACATCATGAAACTTGTGGTGAAGCTCGCCCCAATATCTTGTTTCATCCGGTGTATTTCCCTGAATATATTTATAGTTCATTTCCGGGAAATAAAAATCATAGAAATGAAGGGCAAGAAATGCAAGAACTACCGCTCCCGAGATAATCATATTTCTTGACATCCAGGAAGAATTTGCTGCACCATTGTTGTTAGCATACTTTACCGGACGAGCTTTGTTATTTTTTATCTCAAGAACAAAACCCATCACAAAATGGAAAATCACAGCAAACATCAAAACCGGCTGCATCAGATACTGCACAAACGGATTGTATCCCATAAAATGAGAAGCCTCATTGAAAACATCTTCACTGAAAACAGATGTCATGTTGGTAGACATGTGCATCACTAAGAAAATCAGCAGAAACATTGCCGAAAGTGCCATTGCATACTTCCTACCTATTGTAGAACTTGTTAAACCTGCCATATTAAGCTTAAATTTGAATTTCCACAAAATTAAGAAATGTTAACAATATCGAAAAGTGAGAAATCTCACAATTAGCCAGTTTGTAATCTTTCTAAATAAGAAATGTAAAGCATTATAAGTAAAGGAAAAAGGGGAATTATCATCAATTAATTTATCTCATAAATCTTACCCTGATACACCACCTTTTGTATTGAAGGCGAAAAAGTCCTTATTTCAGTTTTCCTCAGTCTTCTCGAAGCAGCGTACGGGTTGACAATGTATCTGACAATTTTCTCTTTATCTGCATTTTCACTTACCCAAAAGCAGGCCTCATCTTTTCTTTTTACTGAAAAAACCTTGTCTTTATAGAAATCATGAAGCAGTGTTTCCTCTTTCCGGTCTTCAACGATATTAAAACCGGCTCTTATGATGAAAAATACTAAAACCGCTATTCCCAGTCTGCCTATATTTTTAAAGTTAATCTTTACAATCACAAACCTCAGCCAGTAAATGATGGCAGACAAAGCGAAAACTTCGGTCAGGTTTAATGGAATATTTTCAAAAAACAAACCATCGAAACCTGCAAACCAATGAATGCTTTTTAACAAAATTTTAATTATAAAGTCATACACCACGCTGATCAAATGAAAATCAAGATCAAAAGCAATAAGAGCTGTCATTAAGAACGAAAAGATGATAATAACCTCTGAAAAAGGAACAATAAAAAAGTTGGCAACAATTGAAATGAAGGAAAACTGATGAAAATAATACAACACGAGCGGAAGTGTCCCCAATTGCGCAGAAATGGAAATTGAAACCGTATTAAAGATCAGTTTTTTGAAATAATTGTCCTGATCTGGCAGGTATTTTAAGATCGGCTGATTTAACCAGAAAATACCAAGAACGGCAGCAAAGCTCAATTGAAAACCAACATCGAAAAGCTGATGGGTATCCGGCATTAAAATGATAAAAGCCGATAGTGATAAAGAATGCAGAAGATCCGGCTTTCTTTGAAGAAGAACATACACAAAATAAACACTAAGCATGATGCAAGAACGCAGCACCGAATTTCCAAACCCGATAAATCCTGCAAACAGCCATATCAAAATCAGGCTTAAGATCACGGTATACTTTCTGAATTTCAAAGGGAGAAAACGGGTAAGAAAAAAATAAAACAGTCCGAAGATAATGACGATGTGGGTTCCCGATATCGCTAAAAAATGAACCAATCCCGACCGGTTGAAATCCTTTACGGTTTCAGGATCCATTTCCGTTCTGTCTGCCAGAATGATTCCCTTCAGGAATGAAGTACTTTGACGAGATATTCCGGCATGGTCAATCTTTTGTAATACTTCAAATCTTTTCTGTAAGATCACATCATTGAATGCCATATCATTTCTCCTTACAGAGGTAACCTGACCGGAAATATAGCACTGATATCCCACATCTCCACGTCTCAGATACTTCGCATAATCAAACTGAAAATCATATTTCGGGGATTTTGGCCGTACCAAGTATGCTTCTGCCTTATAATAATGGATAAAATCCAGCTCCGGGCTATTTTCAGGAAGAAACACAACTGAATTCAAATATTCTTTATCCAACTGAATAACAGCCATATATTTCTTATGTTTTTCGGTTGAGTTCAGCTTTTTAGAGATTCTGAAAACCACAGTTTTACCAGCAGGAACCGGAATGTCTTTAAACACCCTCGTATTAAAAGAGTGAAGCAGAATTCCTGACACAAAAAACAGGATTCCCAGTAAAAAAGATCTGATTCTGTGCAGGAAATAGGATTGAAAAAACACGGCAATCAATACCAGTATAAAACTCCCGATAACCCAATAAATATATGCTTTACCCATCGATACCTGCTCCTGAAAAAATATTCCAAGAACAAAACATATGACCAGTATAAGAAGCGGCTGTTTGTTCAACTGCAATCATTTAAGCTCCCAAATTAATCAATTAATCAGGATATGAACAGCTCTGAATTAACAGGATTGAGAGAGTTTCTTTGGAAAAAGAACAAAAAGAGCGCTTAATTTTTTGCTATAAAAGACAGATCGATGGTTAAACTTTTAAAATCACCTCAGCGGCATTTTCACTGGCTCCCTTCCCGCCCAACTTCTTTCTTAAAAGCTCATAGTCTTTTAAAACCTGCTGCCGTGTTTCGCCATGTATCATTTTGTTCAGCTCTTCTACCAGGTTTTGAGTGTTCAGGTCATTCTGTATCAGCTCTTTCACTACTTCCTTATCCATAATGAGATTGACCAGTGAAATATACTTGATATTCTTTACCAGCCTCTTGGCTATGGCATATGAGACCTTGCTTCCGCGGTAGCATACTACTTCGGGAATATTCAGCAGGGCGGTTTCCAGCGTAGCTGTTCCTGAAGTGACCAAAGCCGCTTTGGAGCATCTTAAAAGGTCATAGGTTTTATTGGAAACAAAATGAACATGATCATCCACATATTTCTGATAAAATGTTTTAGGAAGACTTGGCGCACCTGCAATGACAAATTGGTAATCTTTGAAATAAGACCTTACGGACAACATGATCTCAAGCATTTTCTCTACCTCCTGCTTCCTTGAACCGGGAAGGAGCGCAATGATCTCTTTTTCATTGAAGCCGTTTTCCTTTTTGAAAGCTTCAGCATCAATCTCCTGAAGCCTGGAAATAGCATCCAGCAGCGGATGTCCTACAAAATGGGAATGAACTCCGTGCTTTTTATAAAAATCTTCTTCAAACGGAAGGATGACCATCATTTCATCCACATATTTTTTAATGGTCTCTACTCTTCCTTCCTTCCATGCCCAAAGCTGTGGAGAGATATAATAAACCACCTTTATTCCAAGCTCTTTGGCAAATTTTGCAATTCTCAGGTTAAATCCCGGATAATCTACCAGGATCAGGATATCGGGTTGATGGTCTTTAATGTCATCTTTACAGAATTTAATATTATTCAGGATCGTTCTTAGGTTCATGGCCACTTCCAGAAACCCCATAAAGGCAAGGTCGCGGTAATGCTTTACCAGTGTTCCCCCTTGCTTCTCCATGAGATCACCGCCCCAAAACCTGAATTCCGCCTTTGGGTCCTTTTCTTTCAATGCTTTCATTAAATTGCTTCCATGCAGATCCCCGGATGCTTCTCCTGCAATAATATAATACTTCATTTCTTCTGAAATCTTTTATTGTTTTGGTCATCAGCAACCTCCTTCTGGCTTTCCAATCATCGGCTGTTATACATTATGGGAGGTTTCTATGATTAGGATAGAGAACAAATTAAGGGCATTATTGATCTTAATTTGTAAATTTGCTCAAAGATAATGATAAAAATGTCAGAAGAATTTGAAATCCGAAATAAAGTTGCAGAAAGCGGTTTAGTGAATTTTGATCTTACAGATCTTGTTCCCAAAGGGATTCGAAAGGGTATAGATCTTAAGGATTTTCTTTTTCAGGAAATGATCCTTAAGGAAAAAGATTTCCGTGAAAAAGTAGCTGCCATTGATACTGAAGAATATGAAGGAGCTTATATTTATATCTATAATTCTGCAGATGCTATTGTTCCGCTTTGGGCCTATTTCTTATTGACAGCAAAGCTTACTGATGCAGCCAAAAAGATCGTTTTCGGAGACCGTGAAGATCTGGAAGTTATTTTAATGCATAATGCCATTCAAACCCACGATTTTGAAGAGTTAAGAGGCAAAAGAGTACTTGTAAAAGGATGCTCGGATAAAGAAATTCCGGAAAATGCCTATATAGAATTGGTAGAACAGCTGAAACCTCTCGTAAAATCCCTGATGTTCGGGGAGGCATGTTCTAATGTCCCGATTGTAAAGAATTAACGTATGAAGCATCCCGCGCCTGCTATATTTATATTTTTCATCTTTTTATTTATTTATTATACAGGCAGTTTTGCCAGAATTCCCTTTGCTGACTGTGTGGGTTTTGTCCTTCTGGTGGAAAAGGGTGAATGGATGACCACTGCTACGGCCACCACCCATTTCCTATATACCAATACCGCTATTCTGATCAAAAATTTAACCGGCATGAATGCTATAGAAGCAAGCCGGTTTTTAGTGATCGCCTCAGCAGCAGCTACGGTTTCTGTTATATACCTTACGGTCAGAAGCATTACAAAAACCGATTGGATAGCGATAACAACCGCCTTTATATTCGGGCTCAGCTTTTCGTTCTGGAGAAATGCCGAAATAGTAGAAGTCTATACTTATCATTCTTTATGGATAAGCCTGTTCTTTTACTGTATGATCAAAACTTTTACGGAAAATAAAAAGGTATATATTATTCTGACTGGCCTTTTTTTAGGAATAAGCCTTTGGATCCACATCCAGAATATTTTACTGATCCCCGCCTTTCTGCTCTTCCTGTTTTATTTCAGGACGGAGAAAAAGTTTGCTTACTCTTCTTTACTTATCTTCCTGATGCTTTTCTGCTCTTTATCCGTTTTAAATGTTTTGCAGGGATTACCTGCCAATTCTCCGTTCACATCTGATCAGGGAAACTGGGTAGAAAATTCACTAAAAAAAACAACTCTTCAATATTTCCAAGACTTTATTAAATCTTTTGTTTACCTGGTTTATAATTTTAACGTATTTACTTTTTTCGGAATTGTTGGAGCGTTCTTATTATACCGCTCAGATCAAAGAATGTTTTTTGTTTTCTTTGCCGGCGCCGTATGCGTTTATGGTTTTTCCACCTTTTATGCTGTTTCTGACAACTATGTCTTTTTTCTTCCCTTCAATATCATTTTTGCTCTTTCAATAGGATATGGTTTATCTTCTGCAAAATATTCTTTTTTAAAAAAATGGTCATGGATATGTCTTTTCATTCCTCTATATGGCTATTACCTGCCCTATAAAGCTGCGTTATTCACTGAAAAAGGCAAAAATTTTCACCGGTTTAAAGAATACAAGGGAGGAATGAAGTACTATATGCTCCCCTGGATGAACAATAACGTAGGGATCGTTGAGTTTACCATTGAAAAAAGAAAAGCTTCGGAACCTGTCAATTGGATGACATTTAGTGCCCTGGAATATATACAGCTATTAAAAAGTAAAGGGTATACTGAAGAACAGATAAAAAAATTTTAACAAATTTTTAGATTTAAAAAAATTGTTACGGAATATTTTTTGATACCTTTGATTTTCTTAACAATTTAAATAAACACAAACTATGAGTTTAATCGACCTACTTACAGGGAACACCAGCAATCAGGTTGCTGAACAGGCTGAAAACAAATTCGGGATCAGCAAAAACCAGATTATTGCTTTATTGGCAGTAGCAGCACCTCTGATCATTTCTTACCTTAGAAACAAATCTCAGGATGCTAATGAAGCTGAAGCTTTAAATAATGCTTTAGACAAGGATCACGATGGAAGTATTTTAGATGATGTTTCCCAGGTAGAATCAAGACAGACCGAAGGAGGTTCTATTCTTGATCACGTTTTTGGAGGGCAGAAAAGCAATGTTGAAAATCAGCTTTCACAAAATACAGGAATTTCTATCGACAAGATCGGTCCTATATTGGCAATGCTTGCTCCGGTGATCATGGGGTATATCGGGAAAGAAAAACAACAGAACAATGTAGGAGCCGGAGGATTAGGAGACCTATTAGGAGGTATCCTTGGAAGTGCTTCAAACCAGGCACAGGGTCAGCAGTCCAATCCATTGAATGATATCCTGGGAAGCGTTCTTGGAGGTGGTCAACAGCAATCTTCAGGAAATCCTTTAAATGATATCTTAGGAAGTGTTCTTGGTGGCGGACAGCAACAGCAAGGCGGAGGATTAGGAAATATCCTGGGAAGTATTTTAGGAGGTAAATAATTGAATTAAAATACAATCACTAGAAAAGGCCAAAGAATAATCTTTGGCCTTCTTTGTTTTTTTAGCTTTTGGAGTTTCTGCGGAAGCTTCAGTTTTTTCGGAAGCAGCAAAAGACCGGGAAGCTTTTTTAGGCCTGGTCTTACCATAACTTCTCATATTGATCTTACCTCTCTTTGTTTTTTTATCTCCTTTTCCCATAATAAAGTATTTTAATGATGAATACGAAATTAAAAAATAAGTCACAAAACTCAAAGCCTCAGGCTGTTAAAATTTTATAAGAATAATTTAGAGCCTGTTTAAATTTATATTTTGAAAGTTTTTACCATTAAGAAAGACCGGAGAATAAACAAAGTACATTCCGGGTTTCTGATTTTACCTCATGTGAACTTTAATACACACAAATTATTTAACTTAAATAACTAAAGTGTTTTCAAAATCTACACACTCTGAAAAACTTTTGGACTTTTGTGGTTAAGATTTTTTGATAGGCTTAAAGGTTTAAATCTAAACTTTGATCGTTTTCCATCTTCCTCTTTTAAATAAAATAAAGGCTATAACCGTTATCAGGGTTTCTGCGACGGGAATGGATATAAACACCCCTTTCGGCCCCATCTCAAAATATTTTGAAAGCAGATAAGCAAAAGGGATCTGAAATAACCAGAATCCAAAAAAATTAACCCATGTCGGCGTCCACGTATCCCCTGCTCCGTTGAATGCATTGATCATCACCATCCCTACCCCATAGAAAACAAAACCTATGCTTATGATATGAAGCGAATTTTTGGCAAAACTTTTTATGATCTCTTCCTGTGTAAAAAAACTGACCAAAAGATCGCCCAGAAAAAAGAAGATCAGGCTCATGGTAAGCATAAAAATAACATTATACTTCACTGTTTTCATCACAGACTGCTCGGCACGCATCATTTCATTGGCACCCATATTCTGTCCCACTAAGGTGGAAGCCGCATTACTTAATCCCCAGGCAGGAAGCAGAAAAAACATGACCAGCCTTAAAGCCGTCTGATATCCCGCTGAAGCATTTTCACCTCCCGTGGTAGCTACAAGCTGGGCAAGGAATATCCAACTGCAGGATGCGATCACAAACTGGAAAATTCCGGGAGTAGCGATCCTGATGATGGATTGGATAAGCTTAGTATCCGGTTTAAAATAGCTCTGCCTGATACGAACCAATGAATCGGCAACAAAAAGATGATACAGCTGGTATAAAACCCCGGTACTTCTCCCTATCGTAGTAGCTATGGCTGCTCCTGTAAGCCCCATAGCAGGAATCGGCCCAAATCCCCGGATCAGTAAAGGGCAGAGAATGATATTGGCAATATTAGCAATCCACAAACTCTTCATCGCAATGGCTGCATTACCAGCTCCTCTGAATATTCCGTTAATTAAAAACAGCAGCATAATGATGATACTGCTCCCCATCATGATCCTGGTGAAGTTTTTGCCATATGCCGCCGCTCCAGGCTTCGAACCCATCAATATTAAGATTTCTTCCGCATATATTGCCCCTAGTAAACTCAGAACAGAGGTTACGGCAAAAGAGACCAGAATAACCTGTGCCGCACTTCTGGCAGCCTGCTCCTGGTTTTTCTCACCGATCCTTCTGGCTACCAATGCAGTAGCCGCCATACTCATTCCTATCGCAATAGAATAGATGATCGTAAGGACAGACTCCGTCAACCCAACAGTCTGTATGGCAAAACCGCTTTCTTTAAGATGCCCTACGAAATAAAGGTCTACCAGAGCAAAAACAGACTCCATGGCCATTTCCAGCATCATAGGGATCGCCAGAAGCAGTACCGCGCTTCTGATGCTGATCTTAGTATAATCTACCTCCTCATTACTAAATGCTTTTTTCAGAAAATCTATATATTTTGTCATAGCTGTTAAAATCTGTGTCAAAAATATAGATTCAAAAATGATTAATAATTGGCATATGGAAAGTTTTTGAAAAACTTTCCATCATTCATTTTTAAATTTTTAATTAACAGGAGATTTAAATTTTATTTCTATCTTTAATTTAGTATTATTTTCATTAAACATGCAGTTTGTCATGATAGAAGTATCTCTACATGGTGTGGATTCCTTCCTTTAGAGTCGTAGATTAAAAAGAGCTAAGATAGAAAAGAGAAGAGCATTTAATTAAACTGATAGATTCTGGTGAATACAATTCATATTCCGATTAAGAATTAAATGCCCTTTATTCATCAAGGGTTAGATAGAAATTTAGGAAATAAAGCCTATTAGGAAGGTATTAAGTAAAGATGAATTCCTGCTCCCGCCATTATCATTTTACCGGCTTATTATAAAGAACTATTGAATGATTAGTAGAAAGTATCAAAAAAATAAATTAGTTTTGTATAGTCTTAAAATAAAATTCATGAAAAAAATAATCTCTACTACTCTGATATTCGGAATTTCAATTTTCGCCAATATGCTGTTTGCCCAGCAAATGACAAAAGAACAAAGAAAAGCGATACAGTCCGATAATATTGCCGAATTCAAAAAACAATTTGCAGCAGCTGATTACAACAAATGTTTTGAGGTCAAAACGGACTCTTATAGTCCTCTTGCTTACAGTTCTATGTTTGGCAAAAAGAGCATTGTTGAGTTTCTGATCAGCAATAAGGCAGATATAAATAAGAACTGCGGCAGCCAGACTCCTCTTGCTCTTGCGGAAAAATTTGGAAGAAATGACGTTGCAAAACTCCTTACCAAAAAAGGAGCTGCAAAAAAATAAAACAGCATACAATATAAAAGATCAAACTTCCTTTTTGGAAGTTTTTTTTATTTTAAGACCTATTAAAATACTTGTATTTTAAAGCATCATCCCAAGAAATAATCTTCTGGCCATTGAAATAACATTAAGACTCTTTAAGAATTCATAATTAAATAATTTGTTAAAATTTTAGCTTTCATTATAAATTTTCCTAAACTAAAATCCGCCTTTACCATACCTATATTTTATCTCTATAGTTTTGAAAAAATTTTTAACCATGAAAAAAGGCCTTACCATTCTTATGCTGTTGGCATTCTTCCTTCATTTTCACGCTCAAAAAAAGATCGAGAACCTGAATTTTGAGAATTTCGAGAATAACTTTCCCAAAAACTGGGAGACCTTCGGAGAAAACCATGCAAAAATTTTTGCTGACACTCAGGAAAAACAGGAAGGAAAATCCTCTGCCGTTATTGAATCTCCGGATAAAGAAAGCTTCAAAGCCATCGCTTTTACACTTCCTGAAAATTATGCAGGAAAAAAGATCACACTTTCCGGATACATCAAAACAGAAAATGTATCGGATGAAGGGTTTTCAGGATTGTGGATGAGGATAGACCCTAAAATTGCCTTTGATAATATGAATAAGAGGGGCATTAAAGGAACCAACCCTTGGAAAAAGTATGAAATAACGCTTGATATGTCCCCTGAGAATACTACGCAGATCGTCCTGGGAGCCCTTTTGGTAGGAAAAGGAAAGATGTGGGTAGACAACCTGAAAGTAACTGTAGACGGAAAGGATATTGAAAATGCTACTGTTTTTGAAAAGAAATTATCCAAGGCCGACCTGGATAAAGAGTTTGACAACGGTTCAGCAATCAGTACTATCAATCTGGATAAGAATAATCTGGAAAATTTAAAAGCCCTGGGGCTTATCTGGGGGTACTTAAAATACTATCATCCAAGTGTAGCCGAAGGGAATTATAACTGGGATTATGAACTTTTCAGGATCTTTCCTAAAATTAACATGGCGTCCTCCGCAAAAAGAGATCAGGTTCTGGCTGCATGGATCAAAGGGCTTGGAGAGTTCCAGACTACTAAACCATCTGACCGCAGGAATGAAGAAGTAAAAATAGCTCCTGATCTGGACTGGATCACTACTTCCGGCTTTTCAAAAGAGCTGGTGGATATACTTGCAAGGCTAAAAGATGCCAAAAGGCCAAATGTGAGCTATTATGTGGGCTTTGGAAACGCCGGAAACCCGGAATTCAAGAATGAAAATCCTTATGGAAAAACAGCCTATCCGGATGATGGTGTGCGTCTGCTTTCCCTATACAGGTACTGGAATATCATTCAATATTATTTCCCTTACAAAAATCTGATCCAGGAAGACTGGAAAAATGTACTTTCGGAATTTATCCCGAAATTCATCAACGCAAAGAATGAAACGGAATACACGCTTTCAGCCTTAGAGATCATCGCACGGATCCATGATACCCACGCCAATGTCTGGGGAAATAATAAAGTTCTTGCCCAATATTTCGGAAAAAGATACACTCCATTTGAATTGACTTTTGCAGAAAACAAAGCCGTTATCAATGATTTCTATAAT
Source organism: Chryseobacterium defluvii (assembly GCF_014204415.1). Lineage (GTDB taxonomy): Bacteria > Bacteroidota > Bacteroidia > Flavobacteriales > Weeksellaceae > Chryseobacterium > Chryseobacterium defluvii_A. The sequence continues at coordinate 184,353 of NZ_JACHLE010000004.1, forward strand.
AAAAACCTGGCTGAGGAAGCTGGTCTTGAGAAAGGAGATGTCATTACCGAGATCAATGGAAAACCGGTTGAGAAGATCATTAAGGAGCTGTTGAAATACATCCCTGCATCCAACTACCCTACCCAATTGAGAGATGTTGCTGATAAACTGCTGATAAGCAACTCCGAAACCATTGACATTAAATTTTCAAGAAACGGAAAGGAAGAAAACAAAACACTAAAGACATATACCCTTTCCGAGATCCGGGAAGCCAGGCAGCCGAAAGATTTCTTTAAAATGCTCGATAAAAATACAGCATATTTCTATATGGGAAGCGTAAATGCTGAAAAGCTTCCTGAAGTGTTCGATCAGATCAAAAATACGGACGGGCTTGTTATCGACTTCAGAAGCTATCCGTCTGATTTCGTAGTATTCAAATTAGGAAAGCTGTTAAAAGAAAAATCTACCAATTTTGTCAAATTCACGCGAACTAAAAATGAAACTCCCGGCCTTTTTACCTTTTCTACCGGCCCTGAGGTTCCGGGAGATGGAAATGCAGCTTACAAAGGAAAAATTGCTATCCTGATCAATGAAACTACCCAAAGCAGTGCAGAATATCATACGATGGCATTCAGAACGGCGCCTAAATCAAAAGTTTTTGGTTCCACCACGGCAGGAGCAGACGGAAATGTTTCAAAAATCCTGTTACCGGGCAATATTTCTACCATGATCAGCGGAATAGGTGTTTACTATCCGGACGGGAAAGAAACCCAAAGAATAGGGATTGTCCCTGATGTGGAGATAAAGCCAACTGTTAACGGCATAAAAAACAATAAAGATGAAGTATTGGAAAAAGCCCTTGACTGGCTCCATAGCAAATCTTAAAACAAATGATCAGAAAATAATTTTAAGGCTTCCGAAAGGAAGCTTTTTTGTTATTAACGATGCTGTAAACAAATCATTTTTAAATTAGTTAAGTAATTTTACAATAAAATTTTATCGTAATACAATAAAATTTTATAAATTTACAACAAATTAAAATAAAGATATGAAACTTATTGGTGAGAACTCTCTGTCTACGATATTGAATAAACTTCTGTTAATCGGATTTTTCGGACAGGTCTTATATTTAGGCTATTTACTTTTCGGATTTATCGTCAGCTTTATCAACCAGAATACGGGAAGTCATTATTTTCCGCAGACATTCAGGGTGGGGAATTTTGGTGATGAAATCAAAAAGACAAATCCCGAAGCTTTAAGCTTCCAATTCAAAATGCCGTTTTCAGATGCGGTAACAAAAGGAGACTATACTATACACACCCTCATCTCAATTATTTTTTTCCTTGGATTTTACAGTATGTTCACCTTCTATTTATTTAAGATCTTTAAGGGAATGAGCAATGATATTATTTTTAATAAAAAAGTGATCATTTATTTAAAACAATTCGCATTGCTGAATATCCTGTTTATCCCATTTTATTGTATTCTTCTGTTTTTTATTGATCAGTCATTATACCAAATCGATCCTATATTCATATTGCTTCATCTGTCAACAGGAATCATTATCCTGTTCATTATGGAATTTTTTAAAAAAGGTTACGAACTGCAGACTCAAACTGATCTAACCATATAGCTATGCCTATTATTATTAACATAGATGTAATGCTTGCCCGGAGAAAAATGCAGTCTCAGGAACTGGCCGAAAAGATCGGGATCACACAGGCCAATCTTTCGATCTTAAAAAACGGAAAGGCCAAGGCAATAAAGGTATCCACTTTAGAAGCGATCTGCAAAGCTTTAGACTGCCAGCCGGGCGATATACTGGAATTTAAACTTTAAAAAAATATTATGAAACTAGCAAAAAAAATCATTTCAATCTTCACTATTTTTCTTGTATCCTATACTTACGGCCAAGAACTGACCAACGAACACAAACAGATGTTGAAATACGATAATACTGCTTATTTTGCCACTTTGGTCAACAAAGAAAATATTAATCAATGCTACCGTATAGAAGACAATTCCTATACATTACTGGCTTTATCTATCAAAATGAACAGTACCCAGATATTCCAGAAGCTTATTGATGAGAAGGCAGATCTGGAAAAGAGCTGTGACGGGAAAACTCCTTTGATGTTTGCTGCCAAATATGGAAATGCGGATCTCGCGAAAAAGCTTTTACAAAACGGGGCAAAAAAAGATGCCAAAACCGATAAAGGATATACAGCTCTGGATTATGCAAAAAAATATGAAAAACCGGAAGTCATTCAACTTTTAGAATAAAACCGATTTATTCTGAAAATATAAATAGGCAAATCCTTTCAGGCTTTCAAAATCTGAAAGGATTTTTGTATAAAAAACCTATCTTTGCAGACGAAAAATAAGGCTTATTAAAGTCTGACATCTAAAGTCTAATATCTAACATCTAAAACCAATGTTTCGATCACACACGAATGGAGAGCTGTCTCTAAAAAATCTTAATGAAGAAGTTACACTTTCAGGATGGGTACAAACTATCCGTGATAAAGGATTTATGATTTGGATAGATCTTCGGGATCGTTACGGAATTACCCAGCTGGTTTTTGACCAGGAGCGTTCTTCTGCCCAACTGATGGAAGAAGCTAAAAAACTGGGGCGCGAATTTGTTATTCAGGCTACCGGGAAAGTAATTGAAAGAGCCAGCAAAAACCCTAATATTCCAACCGGGGACATTGAAATTTTAGTTGAAAAATTAACGGTTCTGAATGAAGCCCAACTTCCGCCTTTTACCATTGAAGATGAAACAGATGGTGGTGAAGAATTAAGGATGAAATACCGTTATCTGGATATCAGAAGAAATCCTGTAAAAGATAAGCTCATTTTCCGTCACAAAATGGCACAAAAAGTAAGGAATTATCTTTCAGAGGAAGGTTTTATTGAGGTTGAAACCCCTGTTTTGATCAAATCTACTCCGGAAGGGGCAAGGGATTTTGTGGTTCCGAGCAGAATGAACCCGGGACAATTCTATGCATTACCACAGTCTCCGCAAACCTTCAAACAGCTTTTGATGGTAGGCGGAATGGATAAATATTTCCAGATCGTAAAATGTTTCCGTGATGAAGACCTGAGAGCAGACAGACAGCCGGAATTTACCCAGATCGACTGTGAAATGGCCTTCGTAGAGCAGGAGGATGTGATGAATGTATTTGAAGGAATGACCAAAATTCTTTTAAAAGATATTACAGGCCAGGAATTCGGAAGCTTCCCGAGAATGACATTTGCTGAGGCTATGAAAACATACGGAAATGACAAACCGGATATCCGTTTCGGAATGGAATTCGTAGAGCTGAATGAATTGGTAAAAGGAAAAGATTTCAAAATATTTGATGATGCGGAATTAGTAGTAGGAATCAATGTTGAAGGATGTGCAGAATATACCAGAAAACAAATTGATGAGCTTGTGGATTGGGTAAAACGCCCGCAAATAGGAGCATCAGGAATGGTTTGGGTGAAATTCCAGAATGACGGAGTGAAGACTTCTTCCGTCAACAAATTCTACAGCGAAGAAGACCTGGCAAAAATCATTGAAAAATTCGGAGCTAAGGAAGGAGATCTGATGCTGATCCTTTCCGGAAATGAGCATAAGGTAAGAACCCAGCTTTCGGCTTTAAGAATGGAGCTTGGAAACCGTCTGGGGCTAAGGAAAGGAAACGAATTTGCCCCGCTTTGGGTCGTGGATTTCCCATTATTGGAATTTGATGAAGAAAGCGGGCGCTATCACGCGATGCACCATCCTTTTACGTCTCCAAAACCGGAAGATATTCATTTATTGGAAACAGATCCGGGAAAAGCAAGAGCCAACGCTTATGATATGGTTTTGAACGGAAACGAGATCGGCGGCGGCTCTATCAGGATTTTTGATAAGGACCTTCAGTCTAAAATGTTTGATCTGTTGGGATTCTCTAAAGAAGAGGCGGAAGCACAGTTCGGATTCCTGATGAATGCTTTCAAATACGGAGCTCCTCCACATGGTGGTTTGGCCTTCGGATTTGACCGTCTGGTAGCGATCCTTGACGGAAATGAAGTGATACGGGATTATATTGCTTTTCCTAAAAATAATTCTGGACGTGATGTGATGATCGATGCCCCTTCTTCCATCGCTAATGAACAACTGGATGAACTGGAATTGCAATTGAATTTAAAAGCATAAATTAGAAGCGGGGATTTTTCTCCGCTTTTTTAATGATATCCCATGAAAAAACTTTTTATCCTCATTTTCTATTTAATCTCCCTTTTGATATATTCTCAGGAATTCAGAATTCCGTTCAGGTCGAAAAATCTCTGGGGTTTTGCAGATAAAACAGGGAAAATCAAAGTAACCCCAAAATATGATTCTGTTTCGATAAGTAATGATAATTTGAGATGGTTCGTCTATAAAAATAATAAGACCGGTGTCATTGATTCTTCAGGCAATGAGAAATTAGCCACAGAATATGATTCTATTGAAAGAAAACCTTTGCACAGCAGAGATAATGATTTTTACCTTTTTAAAAATAAAAAAACGGGATATGCCGATATAGGCGGAAAAATAATCTTTCCTTGTGATTATAAAGAGATCGTTGCCTGTAATGAGATCCTTATCGGTAAAATTTCAAATTTCTTTATACAAAGAGAAAACGGGAGTTTCTGGGAACTGCAGGGTTACAATCATGATATTCAGATTAATCAGATCCAGGAATTTGAAAATTTCTATGAGGGAAACTATTCGATCAAAAAAAATAACAAATGGGGATTTTATAATGTATCTCTTAAAAAATGGATCTTTAATGCTGAATATGACGAAATAGGCAGTCTGCACTATAAAGATTTTTATGAGAAGAAAAAAGAATATTCAGACTATAGATATTTCGCTAAAAAAGGCGACACCTATTATCTGTGTACGGAGGATTTTAAGATAGCGGAATTCAAAAACAAATATGACGATTTTTTTGAAGACAAAAGATCTGCCGCCAAAACATACAGCACCGTCTTTAGGGATTCCGGAGAGCCTGAGAAGAAAAGCTTTACCCAAAACAATTCTGACTTCTCTAAAGTATATAGGTTAAGTTCCTATTCCGGAGGGCCGGGACAAATAAAAATATTGCACGAAAAAAATAAATTCGGCTTACAGATTGCCGATCCGTATGAAGAAAAAAAAATTCTTCCGAAATATGATGAAATACAATTGATTGCTGAAGGCGGTTCCCATAGGAACGAGGTAGCTTTTTTCAGAAAAAAAGATAAATGGGGAATTTTCGACCTGAAAAAATTTGTCTGGGTTACTGAGGTTGCCTACAATGACATCATTCTTTCCAAAATAAGAAATATCCTTTTGGTTAAAGACAAAAAGAATATAGGATTATTTGAAATCAATGATGGAAGGACTGATTTTGATACCCAGTTTATTCCGCCGATTTATGAGAAATTCTCTACTATACAATATGCAAGATCTTTGGATGATAATTACAAAAGCTTCCATGTGTATTTTTTTATTAAGAATGGAAAAATTTATCCTGTAGGAATGAACGGAGTTCAATTTTATCAGGATTAAAATTAAATGAGATAATTAATCTAAAGCATAGTTTGTCATTCAGAGGGGATCCGTACCGTGTTGAGATGCTTTCAGCATGACAAACTATATACATATACCATTTTACCTTTAAAATTACTTTTATGAAAAATTTACTTGTTGAGGTTTTCGGCGCGGCGGCTTTGCCGCCGCGCCGAAAACCTTTATGGTATTAGTCCATCCGTAAAAATAACAGTCCTGAAAAATCAAAGGTATAAATAGAATTTAAACATGACCAAAGGCTCTGTTAGTACTGGTACTTCATTAATTCCAATCCGGATAGTTAGTCATTATCCATTGCTATTCAACGTATTTTCTCCCGCCTTTAATAACTGTAATTTTAGAAGTAAAATTTGAATAATTTTCAAAAGGATCCTGATGCCAAATGATCATATCTGCCTTTTTACCTTTTTCAACAGAGCCTGTTTCTTTTTCAATGCCGATGGTTTTTGCTCCGTTATAAGAAGCAATTTTGAAGATATCCGAAATCCTGAAGCCATGCTTTGCAAGAATGATCAGTTCCGACAAATTGACTTTCCCTCCATTGGGCATATCAGAACCTAATCTCAGGAGTATGCCTTTATCATTGATCTCTTTTACATATTTCATCATGATGGCAAAGTTTTCTTTGCTCCTGTCCAGCTGCTTTTGAGTTAAAGCCGTATCCTTACGGTCTGTAAAAAAAGTAGGTTCAATTTGTTCATAAATCCTATGAAGAGTAGTGGAAAAAGTGACATTCTTATCTTTCATTTCCTTGATAAAGGCCTGCATTTCTGCGGTTTTATGTTCACTGATGAACCGGAACTGTTCCAGGAAAAATTCTATAACTTTTGCCTCTGAATTTAAGTCTCCAAAATGGTCTTTGAACTGTTTATCCAAGAGTGCCCAATCTTCATCGCTGGTAATAATACTGTTAGGAATGGTTGCCAGATGTTCATAGTTCGTAAGCCCAAGTTTCAGGGTCTGGTTGATATTCAGGTATTCAGGATTAAAATCTCCGATATGACCGAACATTTTCATATTCAGGCTGTCTGCCGCTTTAGTCACTGCCGAAAACTCAGGTTCTTTTAATCTATAGTATAATTTGATGTTTTTGATTCCCAAATTATGATACTCAACGATTTTTTTCCCGGCCATTTCCGGGGAAGTAACTTCTGTATGGGCGATATAAGGGGTACGGTTGTCTTTTGAGATCAAAGCACCGCCGCAAAGATAAAACTCAACAGATCCGTGATCCGGCTGATTCTGCCATTTTAAAAGGGGCTTAATCCATTTTTCAGGCTGTCCCATGGTCATCACCGTAGTCGTACCGTATGGTACATACTGATCTGATAACGCTTTCCTCATCATGGGCAGTTTATCCTCCTGTAAATACTCCGGTGCTTTTTCATAATCTCCAAATATATCCGTCGGATGAATATGGGTATCAATAAAACCGGGTGTTACCAATTTTCCCGAAGCATTAATCGTTTCTTTACTTCTATAATCTTTTTTTCCGGAGATCTCTTTTATAATGCCATTCTGAATTAATACTGTCCGGTTTTTTTCTACTGTTCCTGACCTTACATTCAAGACATTGGCATTGGTAATTTTAAGATCATAAACTTCACGGGTGCTACAGCTAAAAACCGCTAGTATTCCGATCAGCCCTGTTAATATACTCTTCATCCATACAGTTTTTTTCATGGTAATTTAGCTACTAAGCTTTCAGGTAAAATTTTCAGGATACAGTAAATAATCTTCCATTTAAAATTAGGGACAATGGTAAATGATTTCCCGGCATTTACTATAAATTGGGCTACATAATCCGGTTCCATGATCAGAGACTCATTAAGCTGCAATCCTTCATTGATCTTAGTCCGGATATACCCAATTACTAAAGCGTTCACAATGATCTTCCTGTCAGACAATTCCTGTCTTAAGCCAGCCAGATACTGGGTAAAGGCAGCTTTTGTGCTTCCATAGATAAAATTGCTTTTCCTCCCCCTTACTCCCGAAAGTGAAGAAAGCCCGATAATCCTTTCCAGATTCCTATTGCTTTCATCCATCGCAACAATGTTCAGGATGGAAACCCCACCCATATAATTCACCAGCATCATTTGTTTTGCCCCTTTAAAATCCTGCAAAGCAGTTGAATTATCAACCAAAAAACCGGCAGCATATACAGCAATATGAGGCTTCACCGGAAGCTCATCATAAAACTGTTGATGGGAGTTAAAATCTTCAGCATCAAAATACAAAATCTTCACTTTTGATGTCTCCAAATGATGTTCTTTTACAAAGCTCTCCAATGATACCGTATTTCTGGAAGCTGCCATAACATAAAAGCCTTTTTCAATATACTGTAAGATGCATTGCTTGGCCACATCGGAATTGGCGCCTAATATGAGAACATTTTTATCATGATTCATCCGGCAAAGATATTCTATTATCAAAAAAACAAACCACAAAAGGCACAAAAGTTTTTTGACCTTTTATAATGTTCAAACTTTTCTTTTTACCACAAAAATTTCTTATTTATAAAACAAGCTCAGAAGTTTTGGGACCTTTTATGATGAGAAATAAAAGCTTGCAGATGATCCATACAAAAGCTCCGGCGCCGAACTTCGTTCGGCGCCGGAGCAAATATTTTCAAAAACCAGATTATTTCTTTTCGGTTTCGGTTTCGGTTTTTTCAGAAGACTTGTCATTCTTTACTGCCTTTTCTCCGAAACGTGCCTCCGTATATTCTCTGGAAACAGCAGCTTTTTCAAATTTCAATTTTCCGGATAAGGTTTCAATCACAAAACCGTCTTCCTGAATCTGGGCAATTCTTCCGTGAAGACCGGATGTAAGCACCACTCTGCTTCCCACTTTCAGCGTATCCTGGAAGCTTTTCTCCTGTTTTTGCTTTCTCATTTGCGGCCTGATCATGATGAAATATAAACCTACGACCATAATCCCCATCATGATAAGCATTGTTGATCCGCCACCCTGTGGCTGTGCCTGTAAAAAGATTGTCAGCATATTTGTTCTTAAATTATGGTTGAATATTCGCTGTAAATGTTAATTTGATCGGAGCTTTTTCCACATTAGCATATACATCCGCATATTTTTGAACATTGTTATCAAAATTGGTGGAATCAAAGCTTAAAGTGATCTTTCCTTTTTTACCGGGTAAAATAGGTTCTTTCGTAAATTCCGGAGCGGTACATCCGCACCCAGGTTTCACCTCAGAAATGACAAGCGGGTTGGTACCTGTATTGGTAATTTCGTAAACGTGCTGTACTTTTTCTCCTTTTTTGATCTTTCCAAAATCAAAGTTACTTTCGGATAAAGCAATTGTAGTTAGCGGCTGATCAGGTTGCGGCGTAGTATTTTCCTGACCTGTTGCAGGCAATACCGGAGCCTGAGCTGCTGTATCCTTTACTATTCCGTCTTTAGGATGTCCTGATAATAAAGTTTCTTCCTGAGGTTTGTTTTCATCTTTTTTGCAAGAGACCAAACCGAATCCTATAATAGATAAAGCGATAATTGATAACGTCTTTTTCATGCTATATTTTGTTAAATTCTATTTTTATCTTTACAATACTTGTCTAAAATTCCGTTAATGAAGATATTGGACCTGTCCGTAGCAAATACTTTGGCAATCTCTATATATTCATTGATGATCACTCTTGATGGGGTAAAAGGAAAATTATCCAGCTCTGCCATGGCTGTTGATAAAATCACTTTATCCATTAAAGAAACTCTTTCAAGGTCCCAATTTTCTAGTCTTTCTCCTAATTTCTTTTCATTATTTTCCCAGTTATTCAGAGTATCTTTTAGAAGCTTACCGGCAAAAGTTTTATCGTCTTCGTCCTTGATCATTTTGATCAATGTCCTGCTTTCTTCATCTTCTCTCATAAAACCGATTGTCTTCTGAACCATGGAATTGGAAATATGAATATCATCTGACCATGATAGTTCCTTATCTTCAATATGATCATGGAAATCATCATTTTCAGCCATATAACGTAGAAACAACTTCCCTATGAATTTTTGGTCATCTTCAAAAGAACATTCACCTTCTTTCATGAAATCCTGATAGCGTTTTCCGGCAGTAATCCTTTGAAAGGTTTTCACCAGCAGATCGTCATGCAGATCCCATTTCAGTTCTTTGTGCTGCCCCGTAAAGAAAAGCCTTTCAGGGTTTTCTTCCAGTTTGATCAGGATCTGGTTATTGATGAATTTTTGATTAGGATTGATATCAGCTTCAGTTTTGATAAACTTTTTCTTACCTATTTCTATCTGATTTTCCGCCAGATTTTTCAAAGCCACCAGAAAATTAAGCTGATAAATATAAAGATGATAGATTTTTTCTATTCCAGAGAACATGTTTTTCTCTAAAACATCAAACTTTAAAGGATTTTGGTAGTATGAATACACACTTTCAACTACTTTCTCACGGATTTGTCTTCTTCCTAACATTCAAAGAGCTTTTTTATGGGTGCAAAGATACAAATTTAAAATTGATGAGATTCTTAGTCTGGGGGTATTTTTGTAATTTTGTAAAGTTTATGAAAGCTTTAAAAACCCTGAATCCTTACTTCCTGAAACACAAAATATTATTGTTTTGGGGGTTGCTATTTATTATTGCCAGTAATTTTTTTAATATTTACAAGGTTCAGTTTGTAGGGAAGTCGGTAGATGAGCTTACCAAAAGTGGTCATTTGGGTTTTAACAGGCAGGTACTGATTTATGTTGCCATTATTGTAGGCTGCTCATTATTGACAGGTTTTTTCACATTCATGATGAGGCAGACCATTATCGTAGCTTCAAGAAGGATCGAATATGAACTGAAAAATAAGATTTACAGACACTATCAGGATTTGTCCTTAACGGATTATAAGCAAACCACCATAGGAGATTTAATGAACCGGCTGAGTGAAGACGTGGTCGCTGTAAGAATGTATCTTGGGCCTGGGGTAATGTATGTGGTTAATTTGCTGATCTTATTGCTGATCACCAGCATTTATATGGTAAAAACGGATATGTCGATGACTTTGTGGACCCTCCTTCCTCTGCCCGTTTTATCTTATATCATCTTTAAGGTAAGCTCGATCATAAATAAAAAATCGAAGGTCATGCAGAAAAGCCAGTCTGCGATCTCCACTTTTGTACAGGACAGCTTCTCCGGGATCCGTGTGGTAAAATTCTTTGCCAAAGAAAAATATATTGAAAAAAATTATGGGGTAAAGGTTTCCGATTATCAGAATAAAGCCTTGGATCTCGCTAAAACCGAAGCCTATTTTTTTACGATCATCCTGTTTGTGATCGGGCTGCTGAATGTAGCCATTATTTTAATCGGTGGCCAGAAATATATTGCCGGAGAGCTAAGTGTTGGTAAAATCGCTGATTTTTTCATGTACATCAACATCCTGATCTGGCCATTCTCTATGGTAGGCTGGGTAACTTCTGTAAACCAGAGGGCTGAAGCTTCCATGCAGAGAATCAATGAATTTTTGGATAAAAAATCTGAAATTGTCAATACAAATTTTGAGGTATATCCCATTAAAGGAGATATTGAGTTCAGAAATGTTTCCTATGTATATCCCAATACGGGAATTAAAGCACTGGAGAACCTAAGCTTTACCATTAAGGCTGGAGAATCTTTAGCTATAATGGGTAAAACAGGAAGCGGAAAATCAACTATTGCACTGCTCCTTTGCCGTTTAATTGATCCTACCGAAGGTGAAATTTTAGTTGACGGTAAAAACCTCAAAGACCATAATCTGGAAAACTATAGAAATTTCATTGGCTATATTCCTCAGGAAAGCTATTTGTTTTCGGATTCCATCGAGAATAATATCGGCTTTGCCGTTGATCACCCTTCTCACGAAAGAATAGTTGAATATGCTAAAATTGCAGATGTTCACAAAAACATCGCAGAGTTTAGAGACCAATACAAAACCATGGTTGGAGAACGCGGCGTGATGCTTTCAGGCGGGCAGAAGCAAAGGATCTGTATCGCCCGTGCCCTGATCAAAGTGCCAAACATCATTATTTTTGATGATTCATTATCTGCACTGGATACGGAAACAGAACAAAACATCCTGGAAAATATTGAGGCGAAAATTCAGAATGCAACATCTGTCATTATCACCCACAGAGAATCCAGTGCTCAAAAAGCAGATAAAATCATTAATCTTACCGAAATTACCAATTCTGTAACCGCTTAGCTGTTTCTTTTTGAATTGTTAAATAAATCATAAAAAAAATTTTGTGATTAAAAGAAAACTTTTATATTTGTTCTTAACAAGATTAAAAAATATCTAACAATGAGTGAATACAAGGAACGCCACGAAAATGAAATTTTCACGAAGGTGTTAAAAGCAGGAAGAAGAACTTATTTCTTTGATGTGCGCGAGACGAAAGCGGGAGATTATTATCTTACGATTACCGAAAGTAAAAAGAACTTCGGGGAGAATGGAGAAGCTACATTCGAGAAACACAAGATCTACCTTTATAAGGAGGATTTCAAAAGTTTCCAGGAAATGTTCAATGAGTCTACAGATTTCATCATTAACGAAAAGGGTGAGGATGTAATTTCTGAAAAGCATGATAAAGATTTTAAAAGCAGATCTTTCACTATAGATTCAGACGACGAAGTTTAAAAACAACAATATTTAAAAACAGGCATCTATCCAGATGCTTTTTTTATGCATAAAAAACCCACTTTCAAATGAAAGTGGGTTTATATCTATCGAATAGATCTTAATTTATTGCACTTCCTTTACCATTTTTCTAAATGATCCCGTAATTAACTTTGCCGTTCTTCATTTTTCCTTTACAAAGCAATAGAATTATATTGTGTACAAAATACGGAATTATTATTGGGATACATATTTATACATAAAATTTTCATATTGTATTTTTCTATAGAATTACTACGGATAATTCATATTTTTCATTCTTTACACTTATTTTTTTATTAAATTTAAGATTCATTATATCCAGATTTGGTGATAAATACCTGTTCACTCAATAGATTTACTATTCGGGATGAAAAATCAAACTAATAACTAAAACAATTATTGATGATGAGAAAAATTTTACTAAACTGCTTATGCTTAGTTCCTATTTTATCGTTTACACAAATGAAAAAATTGGATGAAAAGGATCTGAACAAAAAAAAAATTTTAGATTCTCTTCTATTTAAGGTCCTACCTAAAATACAGGAATCAGATATTAAGAAAAAAATAGAAACCTATGAAATAGCAGAAAATTATCTTTCAGATAAATTAGGGAATTATGCCACTTATATATTGAGAGGTAAAGCAGCCATTTACGAAGATACCGGTGAACCTGAAAAAGCTCTTTACTATATAGATAAATCTTACGAGGCAGCAATAGAGTTTCAGGATTTTATAGGAGCTGCAAGATCTCTACAGCATAAAGGTATATATTATGGTAAAAGAAATGATTTGTTGAAATCCGAAATCTACATCAAACAAAGTATTGACCTGGTAGAAAAAAACCTTTATAATCCAATTGTTGATTCTGTAAAAAATAAAAATCTTTTATTAAATCTTAAATCAAATTTGTGTATAAATTACTCCTTTCAAAAGAAATACGCGCAATCAATAGATTTACTTTTCAGTACTCTAAAACTGGCAAAGAATTTAAAAAATAAAAAAACCGAAGCCATCCAGTATGGTTATATTGGAAAGACATATACTGAGCTTAACCAGAACAAAAAGGCACTAGAATACTATTTTTTAGAGAATAAAATTGCGATAGAAATTAATGAGAAAAAAACTGAAGCGTATTCTTATGTGCATATTGCCCAAACACTAAGAAAGCTGAATCTTCACAATAATATAGAGAACTACCTGAATAAAGCTCTTAATATATTCAATGATATTAAAGATGCTGATGGAATTTTAAAAACAAAAAATGCCTTTTTCACCTACTACAGGCTAAACAAAAAATATGACAAATGTATTGAAATGGTTTCTGAATTGGAAGGATTATACAAAAAGGATAAGCAAGATTTGTCACACTTCTATATCGAGTTGGGAGAGGTATATACACACCTAAAAGCTTTTTCAAAAGCTGAAAGCTATTTTAACATGGCAGAAAAAATACTTGATGAAAAAAGATCAAGCAAAAGATTTTTATATAAAAAGAAAGTGCTATTAGAGGAAGCCAAAGGAAATATGGGAAAAGCACTAGAATACAAAAATAATGAGATAGAAGTATCCAAAAAAGAACTAGATACAGTTTTTGCTGATAAAATTGTATCATATGAAACCAGATACAAAACAGCCGAGAAGGAATCTAAGATAAAATCTCAGCAATTACAATTAGAAAGAGAAAAAACCACTAGGAATATTGCTATTTCCGGGGCCGGATTTTTGCTGCTTCTTTCGAGTGGGGGATTCTGGTTCATTAAAAACCGCCAAAAACAAAAAGAACTTCAAACCCAAAACACCCTGCTCGGTTTACAACAAAACCTCAACGCAATGGAGCTTCAAAGTCTTAACAGACAGTTGGACCCACATGAAATAAAGAATCTGCTCGCAAACATTTCTCCGGAAATCCAGGAAAAAGCCCCTGATTCCTACTCCAAAATGATTAAGCTTTTCAATATCACAAAAGCCAGCTTAAATAATACTTCTTTAACGGATAGCATAGAAAATCAGATCCGGCAGATAAAAGATCTTCTAAGCCTGGAGCAAAACATGCTATTTGTGCCACTGGAATACTCTATCGAAAATAAAATTGAAAATATCCAGTTGCAGATCCCAAGATTAATGCTGAAAAACCTAGTGGAAAACTCTATAAAACATGGCATTAAAGAAAAAGAAAGCGGAGGAAGGATAATCATTTCCCTTTTTGAAAAAGAAAATTATATTAACATTTGGGTAGATGATTCGGGAAAAGGAAGAAAAAGCATTTCTCCTTCTTATAGCGGAATAGGAACATCAACTTACCAAAAACTCTTCGCTACGCTCAACCATAAAAACAAAGAGAATGCTTCTTTTGATATTATAGATAAAGAAGAAGGTACCCGAGTAGAGGTAAAAATTCCCCTTAATTATAAATACAGCTAGCCATGAACTACAATTACATTATCATAGAAGATAATCCGGGCAGTATTAAAAACCTGCAAATGGCTCTCAGGCCTCATAAAAATTTTATAGAGACAGGGATGGCACATACTTTGGCAAAAGGAATTTCCCTGGCACTGACAGCCAGACCTCATATTATTTTCCTTGACGTTCAGCTTGGGGAAGAAAACGGTTTCGAACTCATCAAAGAAATCCGACAGTTTACTTCTGAAATGCCTTTTATCATTATAACCACTGATTTTGACAAATATGCTAAAAAAGCCGTAAACAGTGATGTATTATATTTTCTTGATAAGCCTGTGGATCCTGATGAGCTGATCATTGCCTTGCATAAATTTGAAAAAAGGTTTTTAGAAATACAAAATCATATCACGATAAAAAATACACAAGGGCATTTTTTCCTCCAATTGGAGGATATACAATATATTCAGTCTGATAATAATTGCTGTAGAATCTTCAGGGAAAATCATTCTCCAATGTTTGTGACCAAAACACTTAAGGAAATAGAAAGTATTTTACCGGCTCCTTTTATCCGCATCCATAAAAGCTACATCGTCAACGCGAAATATATACAGATGCTCAATACTGCTAAAAAGAAAATAAGGTTGAACACTCTGAATCCTGAAAATCTGAAAAATATTGAGCTTCCCATAAGTGATTTATACATGGAGTTAGTAAAAAACGTTCTTTTAACCGGAAAACAAACTAAATAAAGTACCTTATTCACTCAATAGAACCGTCTGAACAAGATAAAGACCAAACCATTCACACACATCAATATAATCCGCTGAAAATCAGTGGATTTTTATTTTATTTTTGTTGAAAACCATATAAACTATGAAAACAAGATTACTGCTCAATCGATTTTTTTTACTGTTACTCATTTTTATAGCAGGAAAAGCAACAGGACAAATTACCTATTCTGGAACCCCAGCTACAGCAAGTGCGGCTACATGCCCAACCACTATGGAGAGTTGCAGCAACACTCCTAACTATGGTAACATAATTAAAGCCAATGTACAAACCATTAACGGCAGTTCCGTTACGTTTAGAGTAAGGAAGTGCGATGGATCATCATTTTCATCTGCGGGAACATTAAAAGTTATCCTTAACAATATTTGTGGTTCTCAGGTACAATCAACAAGCATAAGTACAGGTAACACATATAAAGATATTACTTTTACCGTATCTCATACCGGCACAAATTATTATAGAGTAACTCTATATTCAAATTCCGACAGTAATACTTATTATACAAATCAATTAAGTGTTACCGGAACCTCTGCTGCCCAACCTGATTTAACTTGTGGTACATCTACTGTTACTCCTGCCCAGCCGGTGCAAGGGCAAGACGCACATTTCTCTTTTGTAATTTCAAATATTGGTTCAGGTAATTATACCGGACAGCTAAGGATGATGTGGAGAAATACCACATCCGGGTTTCAGCTGGGAAATACTCTAAATGGATTAAACGCAGGGGCTTCACACACTTTTACCGCAAGCTCCAACCCTCTTGCTTCTGCCCCGGGAACATGGTATCTGAATATTGAGGAAGCAAATGGCAATGTGATTTGTTCTAAAACAGTAACGGTAATCTCAAGTCCGGCGACCTGTGTGCAGGGTACAGGCAATCCTCCTTCAACATCCAGCCCGGAATACCAAGCAACCCAATATTTATGTCAAAACGGGATTATCATTCCCCAACAAAACTGGACCAGCAATTACAACAATGCCATTTTAAGGCAAGATATTGCCAAGATCACTTATCTGGGGCTATACAAAGGTAATACGCCGAACAGCCCGGCAAGCCATTTTCCTGTTCCGTTTTTGGATATGCAGGCCTCACACACAGGAAACGAATATTGGTATAATGCTGCAAAAGTACTTGCTTACCTACAATACAACGATGACAAAACACCTTTCGACAGGGATTTTATTCTTTTCCGGCCCGATGAATCTATTCCAAGGAGATATGCCATTAAAATGTTTTTAGAAGCATTTAATATTGCCCCGTCAGCCAATACCAATAATCCATTTTCTGATGTTTCTACTTCAGATGAGATGTACGGGTATATTAAAAAAGCTCACGAACTGGGAATTGTTTTGGGAAATCAGGAATACACACCGCAATGCACTGCAGGAACCTGCTTTCATCCTGATGCCAATTTAACAAGGCAGGATGCTTTCATTATTCTCTGGAGAATCCTCACATTTTCCGGCATCGTAAAACCAACTATGGCTCAACTGGAAAATATCAGCAATTATTTTGTACCTGGAAATAACCGTATATCAACTTTTGGAAATATTCCGGATCTGGGACAGGGTAATTTCAGTCATTATCAAAAAACTTCATTCTCGATCGGAGGAAGAAGCTCTCTCTCCCTTGATTTTACACATACCTATAATTCATTTTTAACCGAATTACCCAAAGGGTATTTTGAAGACGGAATAAGTTTGCCCAAACAAAATTTTTCTCCACTAGGAACCGGCTGGACCCATACTTACAATATTTATGCTATAAAGACAGACAGCTATACTATTGGTTCTTATACTGAACCTGCGAAAATAATGTTTTATTATCCTGACGGAAGTATCGCAGCTTTCAATTATGCCACTTCTCAGCCAGAAGGGACAGGGATCTATGATGTAATGACCAGAACTACCATCTCTGGAGGCGAAAGGATAACAATTACCACTAAAAATCAGATAAAATATATTTTTGAAAATTTCAATAATAACAATCATTTCTTTTGTAAATCCATTAAAGATCGAAACAATAATGGGATAAAACTAATCTGGTCTCCAACTTCCGGCACACCATCTGTTGCAAAATACAGGTTAACCAGTGTACAGGAAGAAGCCAATAACGGCAGCTTGGGAAGAAGCCTCACATTCAATTATATGAGCACAATTTCTCCATACTTGAAAAGTGTAACCGATAATTCTATCAACAGAACCATTTATTTCAGTGTAGATTCATCTGCCAAAAACCTTAAGGTTTATACAGATCCAAAAGGCCAGGTTACAAATTACAATTATGACGTGGAAGGGTATTTAACCTCCAATCTTTTAACTGAAATAGTATTACCAAAAGGAAATAAAATTAAAAATACATATCTACAGAGAAAGCTGAAATCCAGCCAAACCTTTACACAAACAGGAATAGCTTCCAGTACAACCCAGGTAAACTGGACATCTTCTTATAATTCTTCAGGATATAATAGTAATTCAACGGTTACCGACCCAGAAAACAGGCAGACATCCTATCAGTACAACACTTTGGGAAATCCGGTAAGCATAACAGCACCATCTGCTACTGTAGCTGTTAATAGTTATGCTCCAGGAAACAATGCCCATCTTCCGACAAGCATTACAGCGGACGGAATTACAACTACGATGAGCTATGACCCCCAAGGAAATCTTTTAAGTGCAACAAAGAACGGAATCAGCAATACATATACCTACAATTCTTTTAATGATGCTTTAACTCATAAAGACGGAAACGGGAATACAACAAACTACAATTTCGACGGAAACGGAAACCTGTCAAAAATTATACGTCCCGGAACAGGCGGTTCTATCAACATTACCCGAAACAGTTTCGGACAGATTTCATTGGTTTCCAACCCATCTGGAATACAGACTTCGTATGATTACAACATTAATGGCCTGCCCAATCAGGCTTCCATGCCATTGGGAATAACTACTTCCTCCAATTATGATGGTGCTTCGAGGCTACTGAGTGTAACGGATGCCAATAATAAAACAACGTCCTACGAATATGACCTCAATGACAATGTAACGAAGGTTACAGATGCAAACGGCGAGATTGTACAGCATACATATGATGCTAACAACAATCATATGACTATTAAGAATCCCAAAAACGAAACTCAAACCAATACCTATAATTTTGATAATGATCTGCCTGGTTCTGAATCGTTTGGAAATCACACCAAAACTTATATTTACAATGATGATGGTTCATTAGCAACGTTTACAAGAGGAAACGGTATGTTTACCTATACATACGATATGAATACAGGAAGGCTTCTGAATGACGGGCAGACACAGTATACCTATGACTCAAGAGGAAATATCAAAACGATCACAAATACCAATGGCACATTAACGCTGAATTATGATAACAATGACCGGCTGACAAGCTATTCCGACTATTATGGCCAAACTGTTTCATACGGTTATGATAATAACAACAACGTAAAAACCATTACCTATCCTGGAAATAAGATTGTTTCTTATGTATATGATGCCAATAACCGCTGTACATCTGTTACGGATTGGAACGCAAAAACAACCACATATACTTATCTTACGGATGACAGGATTTCTCAAATCACATTGCCAAACGGAACCAAAACAATTTATTCTTATGATATTGCAGGAAGACCCTCCGGCATCAGTAATAAGAAAAACAACAATGCTGTGATCAGTGAATACACATTTACTTTAGATAATGCAGGAAACCATTTAGCGGAAACCATTAGCGAGCCTTCTATTATAGCAGGATTACAGAATATTATTCCCGGAACGGAAAGCTACGGCAACTATCCTCATAACCGTATCAGCACACAAGGAGGTACTGGCTTTACGCACAATACAGCAGGGGCAATTACCAATAAAGGAAATAATAATTTCACTTATGATTTAAATGATAACCTCCTCAGTGTAAATGGAAATATAAATGCACAATTTAAATACGATGGTTCCGGAAACAGAAGGGAAAAAGCATCAGCAGGGATCACAACCAGATATGTATTGAATATATTGGGAATGAGCCAGGTATTGATGGAAAACAACAGCAGCAATATGGTACAGAACTATTATGTATACGGACCCACTGGTTTATTGTACAGGGTAAAAGCCAATAATGCATACAGCTATTATCATTATGATTTCAGGGGAAGTACCACCGCTATTACAAATGAAGCCCAAACCGTAACTCATAGTTACAGCTACGATCCTTTCGGAAAAATCATTGCGAATACAGAAGCAGATTTTAATCCATACCGATATGTAGGACAGCATGGCGTACAATACGAGAATAATGATTTAATGTTTATGCGTGCCAGATATTACGATCCCACCACAGGACGTTTTGTAAGCGAAGATCCTGTTTGGCATTTGAACTTATATCCTTATGCGGATAATAATCCGATTATGGGTATTGATCCGATTGGTAAAGCAACAAGGAGACCTGATGTTGCTTTAAGAAATATTTTAGGTTCTAAAAAGTTTGACAATTTAAGCCGAATAGTGGATATTACATTATTTTTGAAAGAGAATGGAAATGATATATTAAGTGCATTTAATAGGAATGATAAAGTAAGACAAAAGGCAATGATTAATATTCTCTCAAGATATATTGAAGAAAAATTAAGAGAAAAATTATATACTGAAGGAGTTAACTATTTGTCTAAGAATATTCCTTTTATAATGGCTATAAATCCATTACTTAAATACGGTCCTGTTAAAAATATTATTATTGATACAATAGATAAATCCAGTCAGTGGATTGGAAAAAAAATGGAAATCGGAGTTATTTATACATCACAAGTTCTAGGAATTCAAAATTATTTGCTTAACAATAGGCAATATCTAAGAAGTAGATTTGGGCTTAAATAGTATTCAAATTCATTACATTTCACAAATATTAAACTTTATATCCAAGCTGGTAACAACTATTGTACTAATTGAGATAAATGTAGTTAACGTACTACAAAACACAAATAGTGTCACCTAGCTTGGTCTAACAACACAAAATCCTATTTTTATGGGGCTTGTATGAATACAGATCAAAAAGAGATTCAATTTTAAAACTAAAATTATTACAAAATGAAAAAGACACATAAAATTATAACACTACTTATTCTATTTGTTGTTGCTTTAGCAAAAGCTCAAATAACAGTAAACTACACTTACGACAACCTTAATCGTTTGACTCAGGCCAGCTACCCCAATGGTGTAGGAATTCAGTATACCTATGATGCTTTAGGAAACCGTACCCAGGAAGCAAAAACTTCTACACTTTCAGTAGAAGAAATACAGAACAATAATTCCATAAAATTATATCCAAATCCTTTTTCCGATAAGCTGTTCATTATTACGGCAAACCAAAAAATAAAGCAAATCAATTTGTTTGATTTATCGGGAAAGCTGGTGATCAAAAAAGAGGTAAATGATGTTTCAGATTATCAGCTAGAAGCATCAGTGCTTACTTCCGGGATTTATATTATTTCAATTCTGACAGATAAAAGTAGTGAATCTTATAAGGTCATCAAAAAGTAAACAGCGTGGTATAAAAAACATCATCTGTTTTTATAAAAATCAAGAGAGTTAGATATCAGAATGGATCTTATTTAAAGAAAAATCCCGCCTTAAAAAAGCGGGATTACCAGATTTGGGTGTAATAATAATTTATTGGAACCTACATTCACATGAATACCCGACCAGGTTCGAAAAATCCCTTTAATCCCTAAAACATTATAAACTTATTTTTTATTTGTATTTTAAGATTGTTTATATAAAGCATCCATCAAAACTGTTAAGAATGAGACAATCGTATAGCATTACATAAAAAAGAATACAAATTGCCCAAAATTCTCATTAATAAATGATATTAACAGGCAAGACCTAAGCTTTTCTGGTTCATCCTATACAAATGAACAGTATGCGCCAGAAGATTCATATAAAGTTTCGCCATATTGCTTGTGGGAACTCCTCTACCCAAAACTGTAGTAATAGATGTTGATATACTTCCACCGTCACCATACATTACAAATATTCCATTTGTCCCCTGCTTGTTTCCTATAGCAAGATATTCAGTACTATCATTTGTTGTACCCATTATATCCATAGAAGAAGGTATTTCCGTTGTGGTAATATAGTTTCCTGCATGGCCGTCATTTGGCATTAGAATATTACAATAAAGCTTATCAGTTAGCAAAGAATAATAAGGATATCTTCACTATTCATAAGCTTGTTTTTCTGAATAATTTGTCAAGAATATACGAAAATATGCACATAAAAACAGCTTGAAGAAAAAAATGAAATGTATACCAGACAAAATTTTCTTTACTTGTGTACTGCTTTACTCGCCTGTTTGAGAATTACATTTTTAGCTTTTTTTTAGATTGAAACAAAAATTAAACAGACAGAAAACCGATTTGCTGGAAAAAGAAAAACACGAAACAGAATTAGTACTACAATTAGAAAAAGAAGAACAGCTTAATGATAATGATTATAATGAAGTCCAAAATAGTATAGAAAAAGTACACCCTGATCTTTTTAAACGTTTGAAAGAATTATCTAAAACAAAACTTTCAAATTTAGATTTAAAATACCAAATATTAATAAGCTACCCAAGACGTACCATTATAAACCTGGACGGCTTTTAGAGCCATATCATATACTATAAGACCTTTTGGAGGCGAAGCTATAACCAAAGCATTTGAAACTTTGGGCAATACAAGCGCCTTATTAGAAGCCTCTAATATGACGGCACCCTGTACAGAAGAAGCACTGGCTCCTATTATGACACCTTTGGTGTTAGTATCCGTATTTGTGGGATTACCTCCCGTCACTCCACCTGCATCAGCTACACTCCAACCAGTCCCGTTGTAATAACGGAAACTTCCAGTAATCTCGTCAAAAGCTATTGTACCAGCACTTGCAGTCATCAGTGTTACGTCTTCGACAGGATTTAAGCGAATTCCCTTTGGGTCTGAACCAAATTCCAGCAAAACACTGGAATTTGTAATGATAGTTTTCCCTATAGCAATCTGAGCCTTTGCTATTGTGAATAAACCTATTGAAAATAGGGATATTAATATGATTATTTTATTTTTCATTTTAATTATGATATAAAATTTAAACTAAAAACATAAAGAACCAGACCCGATAGATCCGCTAAAATCCTTAAATTCTCTCCATACGGTTCCGTTGTAAATCTTGAATTTGCTGTCTGAAGTGTCAAAGATTAGCATACCTTCAATCGGGGAAGCAATGTTTGATGTTCCGTTTATTCTGGTAACTACAAAACCCTGGCTTTTGGCATAGACTTCCAAATATGTATTAGTTGCTGATGGCAGCCAATCGCTTTGTAAACTTACTGCTACATCTTTGAATGGCAATATTGGTCCTTGTGGTTGTGCTGCTATGGGAACCGATTGTGCCAATGTAACATAGTTATTAGACGAATTCGCATTATTGAATCTTACAGGTGCTGAGATATAGCCCGATACCGGATCTATCTGAGTTACTCTCACATTAGTTGTAAAGGCTGCATCATCGGCAACAATGACATACCATTTGAGTCCACTTCCCAAAATTGCTGCTCCGGTCATATTAAATCTCAGGTTGATACAACCCATATCTCCCGTATCTTGTGCTTTCCAAATCTTGTTAGATCTTGCGAAAGCCTGACCGGATATTGTTACATTTGTCATATTATTATAAGCCTGGCCGTTATCTCCCATTATCAGAAATTTTTTGTCAGCTGAAATATCGGTATGGTTGGCAGAGGTATTAGCCGTTATAAAATCGGAATTTGTAGAGATCACCAACCTATTAACAGCACTCGCCGACGTGGAGATCCTTTGGTGCAAATCTGTAAAATCATCCCTTCCTATTCCTGTCACATTATTGGAGTAGGCTGAATTAGCTGCATGGGTCCAGGAGATGGTACTAGCATCACTGGCAATATAATCTTCGGCCAGGGTAATCCCGTTTTTCACAGCAAGATAGCTACGGATACGGTGTTCTTCACCAGCACTCATATTAGTATCATAACCTATTACTTCATTTATCGTTCCCCTGAATGATCTGTTATTTCCACTAAAATACGTGCTCTGATCAGAACCTATTAAATACCCCCCATTCCCTATAGTTACAGTAAGATTACTTGTATTGAGAAGATTGAGATTTTGGTAAAAGTAACGCCTATCAGATGTTTCATCAACCAGTTTATGTTCAAAGATCGACTGTCCGTTAGCCGGGGTTGAAAGGCCATTTAATCCACCCGTTAATGTAAATTGACTGAATGTAGCAAGCTCGCCGGAATCAAAAGCTTCACCTCCGGTCTTGCCACTTTCAGAGATTGAAAAAATTGTACCTATGTCATTAATTGGATATTTCATAGAGAAAAAAGCAGTAAGGGATTTTGTACCGGTGGGGCTCCAATATCCTGTAGAGTTGGTAGAATATTGGGAATAATTTATAGTACCCGTATTGGCCAAGAAATTCGTATCGCCATATCCAATAACCTGAACAAAATCCAAGTATGGGTTAAAATTATAATTGTTGCTGTTAGCAGCCATCAGCCGGGGGGTATGCTGCAACAAACCATCGTTAGTGGCAAAGGTACCATCCGGCATGTTTAGCCAACTGCTTACATTGGTTCCACTGGCAGTAACACCTGTGTCTGCCTTATGCCATACTAAGAGTCCGTTGGTAACTCCTCCCGGTGCTTTGTCAACATTTGCTGTGGTAGAGTTTTTCTTAATAAAACTTATATCATCTATGGCAAAGTCATTGCCGGAGGCAGCAGAATATTCTGCCCTAAACTCCATAATTACACTGACAATCCCTGGCGGGACGTCATACTGCCAAGAATACTGTCTCCATACATATGTACTGGGCAATGCTCCTGTTTCGCCAATTTTAACACCATTGATATACACACCCATATTGGCATTATTTCCATTAACATTAGAAATATACATGCCTATATTATAGGCCGTATCGGGGGTTACAGGTACTGTTTGCCTATAAGCCACTCTATAGTCATTGGCACCGTTTATAACCAGATATTTACCACCACTTGGCGTTGAACCCGATGGATAGGTCCAATAGGTAGGAGTTGCAGGGGGAGCGTTGCTGATAATAACACCGTTAGTGCCACTTGTAATAGAATAGTCTGTTGTCCAGCCTGTATAATCGTTGCTGAAATCACCGTTCGCAAGTAAATTACTTCCGGTTGGTGCAGTAGGCGTAACTGGATTCTGCCAGGCTAATGTATAATATTTAATCCCGCTAAAACTATAAACAGCATCATAATAACTACCATTAAGTGTAGCTGGTATTTGTTGAACATTGGTAGTAAAAGCTGCATCATCTGCTACAATAAGGTATGCTTGAGCTCCTGATACAAGATTGTTGATTCTCAAAGGATCAAAGCGCAATAAAGTCGGGGGCATTAATGTTCCCGTAACTCTACCCATCCAGCGACGGGTAAGAATCCTATTGACCCCTGTCAGTCCGGATGGCAGGCTAAGAGTTCCCATAAGAGAACCGCCATTATTGCCGGTTACAAAGAAATCGCCATTGTTCAGGGTGCTGGTATTGTTAGCGTTATCTACAGCAAGAGTGCCATTGTTACTTATGATAATAATGTCTCCGCGCTCATTGGCAACACTCTGCTTCTGATAAAGTTCTGATGCATCTTCCCGACCGATTCCTATAATATTATTGTCGAAGCCATACGTACTTCCGGAACCATCGGAATTATAGAGTGTAGTTCCTGATCCACTTATATAATCGTGTCCTATCCCTATCCCATATTTTATAGCCAAATAGCTTTCTATCTTTTGTATATCAGAAAGTGAAACGGTACCGTCATAATTTATTACTTCTGCAACAATACCGCGCAGAGACTCACTTCCGCTCCTTCCGCCAATCTGGAGGGCATCATTAGAGTAAGTTGCCGTATTGCTAACTCCGGTAGTCGCATTAGTACCGTTAATATATAATGCATTGGCAGCAGTTCCAAGATAATTGGCATTCGCAATAAATGACACATTATCTTTAACTTTATCATCGGCACGCATAGGTGCAGATCCTCCTGCATTTTGCTGAACAATCAGATTTGTAGGGGAACTTGCTGATGGATAAAAACGATAACCTGAAGATGTTGCAATGAGATCACGATAGGTCCCGTTAGTGGTTTCCCCATACGATTTATATACTACAAATCTGGAGTAAGGTGCGTTGGAGGTAACTGTTTTGGAAGTTGTAAGATAATCGTTTTAGATATAACAAAATAAGTTCAAATAAAAAAAAAATCACAAAAATCAAATAATTGACCAAAATAACTTCCCTTGGTTTTAACAAAAAAGTCGGAAGAAAAAATCTTCCGACCATGACTTGCATAAAACAGATCTTTTAATTTGTCCAACTTTTTGTTGCAAATTCAGTTTTTTATACTCTTGAATGAGGTCGATTGCTAATACTCAATAAAATTAGTAAATGTCTTATGGGAGATATCCTGTTAGTTCTATATTCCGTATTTGTAAATCATCTCCAATACTGCCTGTTCCCTGCCCTTCCAGACTTAATACACCAGAGTTGGGAATTGTGGGAAGGTTGAAAGATATATCCACCCAATTAGTCCAGCCGAAGCTGTAAGTTGAGCCTGAAGCACCATTCTGCGGTGTTACTGTAACAGTAGTGCCACCGCCTCCCCGACTATCCAAAGTCGCATAAATGACTCCATTATATTTTACCCGCAGGTAAGATTTTGAACCACTAGGAGGGGAAATGCTATTGTTCACACATACGCTGAAACGCAGTACATTTCCGGTTGTTACCACATTACTAAGGCTTTGAGTTGCTGTAACAGTGCTTGTACCATCGGCACTCGTCCACAGTTCACAGGTACCCCAATTCCATCCTCCGAGACTCCAGCCATTTGAATTGCTGCATACACCCGGATTCTGCACGGCGTTAGTCCGACATGTTTTATCGTCACCGTTGTCCCCATTAAATCTCACATAATTACCGGTTCCGGAAAATGTAACCGCACCCGTCCCGTTGAGTACTAATGCCTGTGTGCTCCAACCAACATTGGATGTAACCACAATTCCCGTATTAACGGTTTTGGTATCCGTATTATTTTGAAAGAGTGTGACAGGATAGCCCCAAGTCTGGCATTTATCCCAATCTCCGCTTGTAGAAGCTGTATTTTGGGAAAATATTGATGTTGCCCATATGCCAAGCAATAACACCATGATGGTTATTTTTTTCAAATGTATGCTCATGATCATCATTATTAAAGGGAAACCGACGGATGGTATGACTGATTAACTTGCTTTTTCAGTCCTTCAATCTGTTTTTGCTGCTCTTTCAATGCTTCTATTAGTACCGGAATCAATGCGGAGTAGTTTACGGCTTTATATCCCTCAGCATTAGTACTTACCGCTTCGGGAAATAACTTTTCCACTTCTTGAGCTATTATCCCCACATCATGTCCTTTTCCCAATGTCTGTCCCGGAAATTGAGAAGCATCTTTCCAATCATAGGTATAACCGTTCAGCTTTATTATTTTCCCCAATGCGTTCTCTATAAGTTTTACATTGGTCTTGAAACGGATGTCCGAAGGACCTTGTATTCTGGAGGCTGTAATTGTACCATTTACATGAAGCAGTGTTGAGGGAGATGCTGTTCCAATACCCACGTTTCCTCCCGAGAGTACCGTTAATCTTGCAAGATTGTTTGTTCTAATGGCAAAATCCTGAGCACCTAGCATGCCCACGTACCCCGCACCATTATCATTTTGTAAAAGTAAACGTGAGGAACCGTTGGTAGCTTCATAATAAGAAGTAAATGCTGAATTGGTCAAACGGACCGCCTGTCCCACTATATCCAGTTTGGTGCCAGGACCCGTGGTACCTAATCCCAGGTTTCCTGCCGAGGTCAACATCAATTGAGCAGCGTCATCAGTTGCTCCATTGCCATTTGCCCAAAAGCCTATGTTGGCTGCGGACCCTGTAGTGATTCGTTGCCAATTCCCATTATTTCCCAACATGAAAATAGGGTCGGTTTTGCTTCCAGTACCAGCGGGATAGAAACGAAACTTATTGTCTCCTACCTGGAAAGGTGCAACAGGAACGGTGGTGGAACCTACCCCCACATTGTTACCTTGAGAATTTAGTATCAGATGACGTGAATTCCAAGATTGCAATCTGTCATAATTAGTTTCCGAGCTAAGCGATACTCCGTTCCCTGTAAAAGCTATACCTGTGGCTGTAGAGGTAATACCACCGGCTACTTGCAACTTTGAGTTGGGACTTGTAGTACCGATTCCAATTCTGTTATTGAGTGCATCTACGGAAAATGTATTTCCATCCACAGCAAAATGGCTTGTGCCGGTTGATGCAGATGAATTGAAATTTAGCGTCTTATCACTCATCGTAACCGTACGGTTGTCAACTAGAGTACCGTCACTCTTGTAAATACTGGTGTCAGGCTCTCCTCCTCCCGAACCCATTAACTTTTCCCATGATGTTCCATCAAAATAATAAAATCCTATTGCGTCAATATGAGCTGCTGTTCCTGTCATACTTCCTGTAGAGGCATTGTTAACATAAATTATAGTGGAGGTAACCACGCTGCTCATGCTCTGTGCACGTTCTCTATCAACTCGCGGAATAATAATTCCATCCACACCGGATGCTGTGCCGGTGGGAATCTTTGCCACGATATCCAATGTAGCCTGTGGATTGCTTGTCCCTATTCCCACTTGGGAAAATATGGAAGTAGAAAACAGAATGCTTCCTAATAGTAAATTTTTTTTCATTCTACAGAGTTTTATAAATTGATTTTTAACTAAAGTAAAGTGCTCATTCAAAAGTAGGAGTAATTATTTTTTTTTAATTGTACGTAACGGCTAAAGTTTATACTAACAATTCTAATGGATAAAGAATTAAATAGTTTAACCTGATTTTAGAAAAAGAAGATTGTAGGAAAGTAGATATGCAGATTTGATCATGGAGATTCATCAACAAAGTAATTATTACCTATGGAAGTCCCAGAATTGCAGCGGAGCTAAAGCGAAAAGGGCATTCCATCTCAAGAAGAAGAGTTGAAAAGATTATACTGGATAAACCACATTAAAAAGCCCCCTTTACATCGGTCAAAAACACCCTCTTTGCCATCAAAAAGATGACCTCTTCCCGAAAAACTAGACAGTTTAAAAATAGAGAATTTTGGGTATCAGATAACAAAAAAAGGTAATTTGGTACAATTAAAAAGTCAAAATTCACAGTACATCAGATTGTATTTGCGATAAAACAGTCGGAAGAAGGAACCCGGGTTGATGAAATATGTCGACAAATGGGATTTCACAGGCCACATTTTTCAATTGGAAAAAGAAATACGGAGATTTAGGTCTTTCGAAACTTCGAAAACTTCGCCAGCTGGAGGAAGAAAATGCTCAGCTCAAAAAACTTGTTGCATATTTAAGTTTGGATAAACAGATGCTTCAGGAAGTAATAAAAAAAGCTATAACGGCGACTCAGAAGAAAGAAATGTCTTTGTGGCTGATAGAATCATATCAAATCTCGGTTCAGCACGCTTGGCGATGTGCATTATTGGCACGATCAGTTTTTTATTATAAGTCTCATTCTCGCGAAGATCATTTACTCAGAATGCGGATCAATGAAATAGCCAAAACAAGGGTTCGATACGGATTTAAAAGAATTTATATACTTTTGAAACGGGAAGGCTTTACCGACAATCATAAGCGGGTTTATCGGGTTTATAAAGAAGAAGGACTTGATTTAAGAAGCAAAAGCCCCAGAAGAAACAGAGCGGGAGCTCATCGTTTAGAACGGTTGGAAAACTCCAAAATCGACAAGGTCTGGAGTATGGATTTTATTCAGGATTATTTGTATAATAGGAATCGTTTCAGGGTTTTAACTGTAGTGGATAACTTTAGTAAAAAATGTTTGGGACTTATGACTGGAAAATCATTAAAAGGAACGGATGTAGCCATAGAATTAGAAAAGATTTGCATCTTGGAAAAATGTAGGCTGGAAAGGATACAATGCAATAATGGAAGTGAATTTATCTCCAAAGAAGTGGATAAATGGGTGTATGAAAACAGAGTGGTTTTAGATTTTTCCAGACCCGGAAAACCCACGGATAATCTTTATGTAGAATCTTTTAACGGGAAATTCAGGGATGAGTGTTTATCGGTTAATCGGTTTTTATCATTGGAAGATGCAGAGAAAAAAATTGAGGATTGGAAATGGGATTATAATCTTTTTCGTCCTCATTCTTCTCTGAATGATAACCCTAGGAATTTATTAACTTGCAGAAGAAAAAACAGCTCAAAACTCTATTTAAAAATGTTTATATGAATTAGTCAATACTTAATGTGAGATGAAACCGCTCCAAATGATTAGTTCCATAACGAACTATTTTGTGAACTTTCTTCTCTATCAATGTTCTATAACTAGGAAGTTTGTCTGTAAATATCTTTTTTGCTCGAGAAAGATGTAGATTTTCAGTTAATTTTCTCAGTGTTTGATTAGTTCTTGTTCCAACATTAAAATTCACGATATTACGACTTTGTCTTTCCAAAGCACAAACTAACCAAGTTCTCCTGTTTTTATCTCCAACATAAGTACATAGTTCATCAACTTCATACTCTTTACCCATCGGAATTATTGGTTGTTTAATGTTTTTTGCAATTAGTAGAATTCTTTTTAGTAAGGTTGTCGTGGAAATTTGTAAAACTCTTGCCGTACTTCGAATACCCAAGCCCTCTCTAGTCAATAGGGTAATTTGTTCATCAATATTGATTTGATAAGCATAATAAGTATAATTTTCTACTCTTGTTGCCCTACAAATTTTACATAAATACGTTGTTTACCTGATCGTGTTTTTCCATTCTTTACCATTAAAATTTTTTCATCAACACATCTGAAACACTTGATAGATTCTTGGCTCATTTTAGGCGATTTTGAGCTTGCAAAAATAGAAAAACAACCCGAAGGTTGTTCTTTTACTATTCATTTTATTTTTTTAAATTACTGTAAATCAATTACTAATGTTTTAAAAACTTCAAATCAACACATCTGATACGTTACCTTATCATTAATGTTTTATTATAAAGTTATTTAAACTTTCTGAAAAAGCTTTCAAATTATTTTGATGTGGTTTTGCTTTGCTTTTTTTTAGCAAATATTGATAACCTTTTTCTAAATTATCATTACTAAATAATTTATAAAAATCATTATAAATTGGATAATTATATCTTTGATCTCCTTCAAGTACAATATTTGTTAAAAGCATATAATCATTATTATCAAAATAGACGCTTTGAATCTCATCATACAAATCCACTAATCTTATAAAAAACATGGACAGATATTCCTGATATTTTTCCTTTGGCACAAGATTTTTCTTCCATCCTATCATTTGAAGTGCCATACTTCTGATAGGTAAAGAACCTTTATATTTTACAATAAGAGCATCTGTTCCGCTTATAAAATCCTGTAAATCGGCATACGTTCTTACATCCGTTATCATCCCATCAAAATACAGGTCTTTTTTATTATACATTGGATTTTCATCATAAAACTTTAGAAACTCTTTGTAATTTGCGTTCTGTTTTTCAGACGGATGATTAGTCCTCATTCCTATTTTTTCGAAAGATTTGGACAAAAGCCCACCATAGTAATTTGAGAAAACTAAAAGTCCATACATTGCCCTTAAATCATCTATACCATAAACTTTTAATTTATCAATTTCCTTTTGAAATTTAACTATTGCTCCCTCATTGAATGCATTGGTATATTTTGGATCTTCTGACATCTGCTTCATTCGTGAAACAATCTGCTCCTTCGTCAATAAAGATTGATATTTCTTTCTGAAATTCATAGAAAACGGAATAGGATTGAAAAGTCCTTTCATCATTATTCCAAAATTAATCTCCTTATCTAAGAAGTATATAGACAATAATGCTTTAAAATCTTCTTTTTTGCCATCATCAAGTTTTGATAAAAACAATTCTAAAGTATTTTCAAGTTCTGCAACAGGAATTCCTTTATTACCTTCTTTTTCCTGAGCAATAAGTTTTCCTAATATCTCTTCCTCAGCAGAATAAATGTTTTTTTCCGTATTTCTTTCTTCTGTTAAAATCCATGCGTTCATTTCCATGCATTTTGAATTTTCACAGCCCGATATAGTTTTTTCCAAACCCTTGTATGAAAATAAATTTTTATTACCTTTCCAAAGATTATACAATGTGTCTATTCTCATTTTTTTTGCCTCTTCATATTCTTCTTTGAAATCTTTAATATCTAATTTTGCAAGGCGAAAAAACATTTTGTTTTCCTCTGAAAACTTTGAGTTTGCAATCGCTTCATCCATTTTTTTATAAAATGTCTCACAGAATTCTTTAGAATTACCAAAAAGTTTTGAATACTCTTTTGTTTCCAGATAAGTTTTAAATTTGAAAAATTCAGGATTATCTGGATATTTTTTTTCAAAAGCCGAAAACAATATTTTATAGTCATCACGAAATTCTGAAAAATAAGTAAGCCAAAGTTTCAAAAATTCTTTTTTTTCATTGCTATAACTAGATTTAGAAACCATCTCAAAAGCAGCATCTTTTCCTTTAGTGTTATAAGTAAGTAAAGAATTAATGTAAAAGGCGGGTTCGGGATTTGATCTATAATAATCACTCTGAAGAAGTTCTATTGTCTTTTTATAATCACCGTCTTCATAAGTAGAATGAGAGATCCCTTCATTAAGATTATAAAAGTCTTTTTGGGTAAACATAAAATAGGAATCAAAAAAACCAACCTGAGCCTTGAATGAAACTGATAAAATAATTAAAACAGACCATATTTTCTTCATCTCTAATTCTTAAAAAATTCTACACCGTTTTCACCTACAATTCCTTTTTTCCCATCAATAGTTTCTGTTTCAAAAAGTCCAAATTGCCAATTTTCGTTAACTGGTATTGGAGGAATTTGTTTGATAGTTTTATACTTAGCCTGAATCGGTTTATAGATGGTATTCAATAAAAAAACTCCTTTTTTGCTATTTTTTTTCAGGACATAATATCTTCCATAATCATATTCATAGGTAATATCATCGTATTCTAATGGTAAAATAATTTTTTTATTTTTCAACAATATCCCTGATTTTCCATTTTTTCTCAAAAGAAATACTGCTGATTCTTTTTCATGACCTATAAAATCTATATCATCATATTCTATATCGAAAATTACAGTTTCATCAGGATAGCTCAAAACACCTTTCTTCTTATCCTTATCTACAAAAATTAGATTTTCATTTTCATAAAAACTTACATTATCATACTTTTCTAAAAGTCTTTTTTTCGCCTCTTTTATTTTATCTGATGGAGGTCTGGCTTCTTGAACACCAATTAGAGCCGGAGGTTCAAGAATATCTTCTTCTGACGCTTCAGGTATATAGATATCATCATAGAATTTTTTGTTTACAAAAACACCTTCTGCTTCCCAAACAAATTGTTTATTTTTTTCATCCTCTTTATCATAAGATCTGGAAACATACTTATATTCCACAGGTATGATAAGCTGTCCTTTTGAATTAATCAAACCTTCTAATTCATCTATTTTGACGACATAACTGCCATTAGCTTTTTTATTAATTCTATCATATTCTGTTGGAATAAATGGTTTAAAATTCATCAACATTCCCATTTTTCCATTCTTAAAGATAGTAGTTTCTCTATTTGAATCTGTAACAAAAATAGAGTCATAATCTTCAGTTTCATTCAGCAATATTTTTTTATACTGATCGATTACCGAAATTTTATTATTTTTTCTAACAACATATTTGCCATAAAATTTCTTATTAATTGCAAAGTTTTCAATTTTTTCAAATGTAGGTTTTACCTTTACGACCCCTAAAGTATCACAAAGTCCCCAAAGATTTCCATTTCTATATGGTAAAAGAATTTCATGTTTTTTTTTATTTTGGGAAAATAAACTAGCATTTATTAGAAGAAAAATAAACAATAGATTTTTCATAGATAACATAATTTTAAGCAAATTTAATAAAAATCCTTAGGAGTAAAAGTAAAGTTTTGAAGAACCAAAGAGATATACTTAAGGCTTATTTTGAAAATCATAGAAACTATAAGATCTATTTAAAACAAAAATCCCGCCTAAAAAAGCGGGATGACCTATAATGGGTGAATGATGGGTCTCGAACCCACGACCTTCGGAACCACAATCCGACGCTCTAACCAACTGAGCTACAATCACCGTTTTGTGGTTGCAAATATAGAGATAAAATTTAACCTACAAAATAATTCCATCAAAATTTTTCAGCGCAATCAGCTTTTCCGTCGTAAATCCCTCAGCATAAGTGACTCCCGATAACCTCCCTAAATCCTGCGCCCGGTAGGTTAAGCTTTCTAAAAAATCCTTGGTTGCAATAGGAGTGATGGGCTCATTGGAATCCGGATCATAAAATTGAGTTTTAAAAGCCATACATGCCTCGATCTTTTTATGAAGGTGTTCTGATATGTCAATAACAAATTCCGGCTGAATATGCTTCCATTGGATATAGTGAAAAATATGCTTGGGCCTCCATACTTCCTGGTTTTCCCCTTGCTCTACCGTTTCAATTTTTCTCAATCCGGATAAAAAGCATGCATCTGATACTAATTTTGCACCTTTTGCGTGATCCGGGTGCCTGTCATCAATGGCATTGCTCAAAACGATTTCAGGACGGTATTTTCGGATCATTTTTACAATTCTCAGCTGATATTCTTCCGAGTTCACAAGAAAGCCGTCCTTCATCCCTAAGTTTTCTCTTGCAAGAACACCCAGGATTTTTGCCGAACTGGCAGCTTCTTCTTTTCTTATTTCATCTGAGCCTCTGGTT
The DNA here is from genome assembly GCF_014204415.1 of Chryseobacterium defluvii. Lineage (GTDB taxonomy): Bacteria > Bacteroidota > Bacteroidia > Flavobacteriales > Weeksellaceae > Chryseobacterium > Chryseobacterium defluvii_A. Next base: position 218,703 of record NZ_JACHLE010000004.1, read on the forward strand.
CCAAGCTCACCTCGGGTGAGATCCACAATAACACATTTTTTACCTTCTGAAACCAATTTGGCAATAGTACCTCCACATCCCAGCTCCACGTCATCAGGATGTGCCCCGAATGCAAGTATATCTGTTTTCATATATTCAAAGATAAGACTTAAAATAAAAACTTCCCAAACATTCAGAATGGGAAGTTGTGTATCTATAATTTAAGTTTTAAATTATTTATTGATCTCTTTGTTTAGCTTTACTGCATCTTCGTATGCAGGATCTAACTGCAAGGATTTTGCTACATAATCTTTAGCTTTTGCCAGATCTGAATCTTTAGCAATATAAGCTACTGCAAAGTAAGCATATGCTAAGGTCTGCTTATTAGCCTCAACATCTGCAGGTTTCACAGTAGAGATGTATTTTTCATAAGATAACTTTGCGGCATCATTATTTCCAGCCTGCTGATAAGCATATCCCTGACCGTAATAAGCAGACGCCCAATCAGGAAGTAAATTAATCATTTTCTGCCAGGTAAGAGATGCTCCGTTCCAGTTTTTAGCTTCCTGATAAGCATTAGCTAGCTTATATATAGCATCGGTATCCTGAGGATTAGCTGCTACTTGTTTTTTCAGGGCTTCAATTTCAGGAGTAGTTGGTCCTGCATCAGCAGACGCCTGAGAAGCTCCACCACCGGAAATATTTGCCAATTCCATATCCCACTTCATAGTTTCATCTTTAGCCGCTTTGGCAATAGCAATTTTCTGCTGTGCTTCGGAAGTCAATGCTGCTTTTTTAGCGGCATCTTTTTCATCTTTGGCTAATCCTGCAGCGATAAGGCCCTGTAATCCTTGGTCAGCAGGCTGTACTCTTGATTTATCCGCTTGGGAAACAAAAGTATCCATATTCTGTTTTGCTTCAGCATACTTCCCATCGGAATATAATTGATAAGCTCTTAATTTGAATTTAATAGGATCATCAATTTTATCAAAAATCTTATCTAATACCATTTTGGAATTTGCATAATCTTCATTGGTGAAGTATAATTTAGCAATCTCCAACTGAGTATATGGGTCTTCATCAGCATATTTTGTATAATTGATCAGATCCTGGGTTGCTTTAGCGTTCTGCTGATATTTGATATCGTAGGCAGCCAATGCTTTGTATGCCGGTGCATAGGTCTGGTCTACCGAAATTGCTTTTTCTATATTCTGTTTTGCCTGTTGCCATTGCTGGGCGGCCATCCATAGAGTCCCCATTCTTGTATAAACAGAAGCTTTGTTTTTAGCAAGAGGCAACGCTTTGTCATAAGCAGTCATAGCATCTCCCGGGATTCTTTTTAAACGGTAAGCATCCCCTAAGGTATAATAATAATGAGCAGGAACTTCTTTTTTCTGTGCTCTTTCAATCCCTTTATTCAGGAACTGGATCGCTAAATCAGGCGCATTATTCTTTTCAAATAAGGTTAATGCTTCAGCCGCTCTGAAAAGTACTTCTGCATCTTTTTCTTTGGAATCAGTTACAATTTTCTGGATCTCAGCAATTGCATTTTTATCGCCTTTTCCCAGCTTCACAGCCGCGAGCCCTATCTTATTAAGGTAGCTTTTACCATCTGCAGCAAGCCCTTTATTAAAATTCTCTGATGCTTTAGCAAAGTCAGGTTCAGCCTGTCTTAAAAAGGTATTTCCCAAATAAAAATAATTTTCGGCCGTAGGCTCTTTAGCAATCATTGCGGTAAAATTATTTTTAGCCTGTGCATACTTATCGCTATCAATACTGTTAATACCTTCCTGTAATGTCTGCGCAAAGGCAAAATTGGTAAAAAACACCACTGCTGCTCCTAAAGCAATCTTCTTTACGTTCATATTCATTATATCTTTCATTTTATATTTTTCTAAAACTGAATTAATTACACACAATTTTCAGACCAAAATAATCTGGTAAAAATTTTATTTAATATTTTTTAACGCATCTGTACTTCTCTTTTGTACAGATTATAGGGCTGCAAGCCTTCTTTCTGAACAATCATCTGCCCAAGCTGGGTACATGAATAACGGATAAATCCATTAGCGATGCTGAAATTACCTTCACTCGTCAAGAAATATAATACTCTGGTAAAAGGGTACTTCATCCCTCTTAATCCCTGCGAATCCGGATAATATTCTTTTCCTTCATTTTCAACAGGTAATATTTTAACCATTTCTCTTAATTTCTCAGAGGTTTTATCATAGGGTCTGCTAAAAGTATTCAGACCGATAACTCCAATTTTTTCAGGATATTTATCCAGCTGCTCTATAATGTTCTGATTTCCCGAAATAATGGAAAATTTTAAATCTCTCGGTTGTTTTTTCAATTTCTCGGCTACAAAATTCAGATTACTGGAATTGGTTCCGTCAAAAATGAAGTTTTTCTCTTCAGAATTCAGGCCATTTTTAATATCTTGCATGGTAATCTTTGTTTTTGGGGAGTTTTTAGGAACTACAAAAACAACAGCATCTGCGGCAAATCTCGCAGGCAGATATTTAAGATCCACTTTTTCCTCATAGGCTTTGATTTCCTGTGGAGACAGAGTTCTTGACATGACAATAAGCTTAGCTTTATTATTTAATAAATCTAAAAATCCCAGGTCTTCTTTCTTCGTCTCTACTTTAAAATGAGTTTCGGGATAGCTGATCATATACCCTTCTGTTAACGCTTCCGTAATGCTTTTAAAGGATTCATCGGTAAGGATCGTAAGATTTCCTTTATGATACGTAGGAATATTTTCGTCTTTCTTCTTATTGCAGCTTAAGATCATAAGCATTAAAGACAGCAACAGCAGCTTATTCTTCATTTCTTGTGTTTTTAAATCTGGATATGGCTCTGAAGATCCTGAAAATACCATAAAGGATCATTACAATTCCCAAAGGATAAGCAACTGCAGGTTCCAGAATAATAAAGAAGAATTTATAGGTAATAATTACAATACCTAAAACGATATAAAAAAACCCGGTGACCAGGGATAACCAATTGAACATCATATAACAAAAATACCAAAAAAAATAAAAAGAGAAGCGATTGCTTCTCTTTATTTCATTATTATTTATAATTTAAAGATAATATCATCCTTCAAAATTCATAGAAACAGGAAATCTAAAACGTAAACGAACAGATTGACCGTTAATTTTAGCCGGAGTCCATTTGTTTTTGATAGATTTGATAGTCCTGACAGCTTCTGCATTAAAGTCAGAATTAGAGCCACTTGCTTTAACGTCTGTAATAGATCCGTCTCTCTCAACTACGAAAATAATTTCAGCTTTTACAGTACCTTCATCACCGTTCATTGCAGATCCATCAAAATTATTTTGAAATTTATTTCTAAACGCATTAATTCCGCCCGGAAATTCTGCATTTTGCTCAACTTCTGTATATATCTGTGTATCACTCACCTGCGGTTTAACTTCAGCCGTTACAGCTTTTCCAGTGGAAGGCGGCGGCGGCGGCGGCGTATAGGCCGGTGCCTTTATCCCTTCCTGATTCTGCAAACCTGTTGTCGTTTCCAACTGTCTTGAAATCGGTGGTGGCGGAGTTTCTATTTTCGGAGCTTTTACAGGCTCAGGAACTACGTTTTGAATTACCTCAATTTTCTCCTCTTCTTTTGGTGGTGGAGGTGGTGGAGGTGGTGCTTCTTCCGGCTGCTCAATGATCTTATCTTCCTGCAATACATCTACAAGGTTGGCTTCAACCTTAGTTTCTTCGTCTGCATTCATCTGCTTAATTTTCATAACGATGAATGGTGTAGCTACTGCAAGAACGAAGAAAGCAGTTCCGATAAGAAAAGATCTGGTAAGCAATCTTGGATAGCTGCTTCTCAAATCATAGGCTCCATACTCTTTATTTCTATGCTCAAATACAATTTCGTCTAAAGTAAGATTACTATTGTATGTATTTTCATTTGCCATATTTTCTATAATTTATGGTTAAACTACTTTGCAGCCGGAGCAGGTCCAACTCTCTTCTCGTAAATGGCTTTTTCCCAAGGCTTTACATCAGTAACCCCGTACTGCTCGCTTTTGGTAATGGCCATTTCATCAAGAATATCCACAAAGTTTTTATATACGGCATCATCAGTAGGCTTGATAATCACGGTGAATTTGGATTTATCAGCAGCTCTGTTTTTTGCCTGCTCAATTATTTTTCTAATTCCTTCTCTGTCAAAAGAAGTTTCATTAAGATTAGCATCTGTAAGGGATGTATTATCCTGCTGATGCCAGAAAATTTTATTATCTCTCCCTAATAATAAAGAGATTGAATTAGAAAGCTTAATTTCTGTTGGAGGTGGCTTCGGCTGATCTTCTTTCGGTTTAGCCGGAAGCCCCAGATCCATAACGTTGGGTTTACTAAATGTAGTTGTGAACATAAAGAAGGTAATCAAAAGAAACCCTAAGTCCACCATCGGAGTCATATCTACGCGGGTATTCTGCTTTTTCGAGCGGACCTTGCCGCCTTTCCCGCCATCCTCTTTTACTTGTACTTCTGCCATTTCTAATAATTATTCAGTTTTACCTTCTTGTGATGTGATCAACCAAAATTTAAGAAAATCAATATCTCTTAAACCTTCAAATAAACTTTTAACTTTTGGATATTCAGTTTGAACGTCACCTTTAATGGCTAGTTTATATTCAGGGTTTATTGCTAAACTCTTTTGAACCCAATCTACCAATTGTTTATTTGTACTGTCCATAGGAACTCCTGCTCCTTTATACGTTTTCTGCTCATCTTCAGGTAAATCCAAGTAGCTCTTTAGTTGAGTAATCGGAACACCAACTGCCTGAACTTTTGTAAATTTAGCTTTTTCTTCGTTCGTAAACTTTATCCCATACTGGTTACCCATACTTTCCAACAACTGCATTCTTTCAGTTCCGTTTTCTACAGGCTGGAAGTAGAATTTACCTCCGGGAGTTACATTGATCGTCATTAAGCTAGCGTCCGGCAATATTTTTTCGGATATTGAAGATGGCGGTTTTATTTGCTCCACATCAGGTTTTTTAAACTGAGTGGTCAAGATAAAGAACGTGAGTAGTAGGAAAGCAACGTCACACATTGCCGTCATATCCGTAACTACCCCATGTCTTTTTGGTTTGACTCTCGCCATATTATTTGTAAAATTTTAAATTAAACTTCTTTGTTTGTTATGCAAATTTCCTGCTAGAAATTTATTTCTTAGTGAAATTCTGCAAAAGACTGCTGGATGCTCATTGCGATCTCATCGATCTTATAAGTTAATCCGTCAATTTTAGAAGTAAAGAAGTTGTAAAGGATGATAGCGATTGCTGAAGTACCGATACCTAATGCCGTGTTGATCAAGGCTTCAGAGATACCGATTGAAAGTGCTGCAGCATCCGGAGTACCACCACCAGAACCTAATGCGAAGAATGCCTTGATCATCCCGATTACCGTTCCTAATAGTGCAACTAATGTAGCAACAGTACCTAAAGTAGAAAGGATCATCATGTTCTTTTCCAACATTGGCATTTCAAGAGTTGTAGCTTCTTCTATAGCCTTGTTAAGAGCTACCATTTTTTGTTCTTTATTTAAAGTAGTATCGTTCGCTAAAGCTTTATAAGTTGTAAGGCCTTCTTTTACTACGTTACCTACAGAACCCTGTTGTCTGTCACACTCTTCAAGAGCTTCATCCACTTTGTTCTGGTTGAGAAGGCTTCTGATTTTTAATACAAAGTTATCAAGGTTTCCAGCTCCTGAAGCTTTTCTAAGAACGAAGAAACGCTCGAAAGAGAAAACGATTACCGTAATCATAAACGTAATCAAAATAGGTACGATAGGACCTCCCATGTAAATAATTCCCATGAAAGACTCAGGATGTAATTCTTTATCAGGAACTCCTGAAAAATAAACTGATCCCCCCGTTAATCTCGGATCTGCTTTAAAGTTCCCCGGATTACCTAGTACGAATAAATAGATACAAACACCTATTACCAATAAGATAGGGATAATCAATCCCGGGTTTAATCCTCCTTGCTTTCTAGCAACTACTTGCTCATCATTTTTTGAAACATTCATTTCCATATTTAACTAAATTATATTGTTTTAAAAATTTTTTACGAGGTGTAAATTAAAGGCAAAATTAATTAAAATGCAAGAGTATGAAATAAACATTTTAGTTTTTTTTGACAAAGAAACTTTAATACAATTCCGATATCTCAATTATTTTCTCAATTTTTGGCAATATTTTGTAATTTTTAAAAATACGTTAAAAATTTAAAAAATTTCAGCCCTCATTTTTTTTAATTTACCAATGTTAATTTTTTTTTAAATTACTATATTCACAATTCTGTTAGGCACTACAATGATTTTTTTCGGGGTCTTTCCTTCCAAAATCTGCTGCATTTTTTCATCACCAATCACCAAATCTTCCACTTCTTTGGGAGATAATCTGGCAGACAGTGCTATCTTGAACTTCATTCTTCCGTTAACACTTACCGGATATTCAAATTCATCTTCTACCAGATAGGCTTCATTCAGTTCCGGGAACTTCTCAAATTCTATGGAAGTGTCATGCCCCAGCAGGCTCCACAGTTCTTCACAGATATGGGGCGCATACGGAGAGATGATAACGGCCAAAGGCTCTAAAATATTGCGTTTGTTGCATTTTATTTTTTGCAGCTCGTTAACAGCGGTCATGAAAGAGGATACAGAGGTATTGAAAGAGAAGTTCTCTATATCGTAAACCACTTTCTTTATTAAGGTATGCAGTACTTTATATTCCGCTTTTGACGGTTCTTCATCCGACACTTCGAAAGTATCTCCGTTGTAATATAAGTTCCAGAATTTTTTTAGAAAACCATATACCCCGCTTAGTCCCTGTGTATTCCACGGCTTGGACTGTTCCAATGGACCAAGGAACATTTCATACAATCTCAAACCGTCTGCTCCGTATTCGTCGCAGATATCATCAGGATTTACCACGTTGTATTTGGACTTGGACATTTTCTCTACTTCCCTGTCTGTGATATATTTTCCGTCTTCCAGAATAAATTCCGCATCGGCAAAATCCGGTCTCCACTGTCTAAATGCTTCAGTATTCAATTCATCAGAGGTTCCTTTTAATAAAGACACATCTACGTGAATCTTCTGGGTTTGATATTCATTCGCTAAATTTTTAGAAACATACTGATTAGTTCCTTCTATCCTATAAACAAACGCACTCATTCCAAGGATCATGCCCTGGTTGATCAATTTCTGGAAAGGTTCATCCTGATCAATATATCCTCTGTCTTTTAAGAACATATTCCAGAAGCGTGAATATAACAAATGTCCGGTTGCGTGTTCACTTCCTCCTATATATAAATCTACCTGTCCCCAATACTCTGAAAGATCCTTTGCACAGAATTCCCCGTCATTTTTAGGATCCATATATCTAAGGAAGTACCATGAACTTCCAGCCCAACCCGGCATTGTAGATAGTTCTAATGGGAATACGGTTTTATCATCAATCAAGTCCGTTGCGACTACTTTCTGGTTTGCCTCATCCCAGGCAAAAGCTTTTGCATTTCCTAGCGGCGGATCTCCGTCTTCTGTCGGTAAATATTTTTCAACTTCCGGAAGCTCTAAAGGTAAAGCAGATACCGGTAAAGTATAAGGCATCCCTTCCTTATAATATACAGGAACGGGCTCTCCCCAGTAACGCTGTCTCGAGAAGATAGCATCTCTCTGCTTATAGTTTATGGTGCCGAAGCCAATATTTCTTTTTACCACCTCATCAATTATTCTTGTTTTGGCTTCTTCATAGTTCAATCCGTCCAAGAAGTCTGAATTGATACAAACGCTGGTTTTGGAATCAAAGGATTTTTCCTGGATATCTTCATCGGTTTCCACTACCTTTTTTATTTCCAGCCCGAACTTTTTTGCAAATCTGTGATCCCGCTCGTCATGAGCCGGAACTGCCATTACCGCACCTGTTCCGTACCCCATCAATACATAGTCTGAAATATAGATCGGCATTTTTTCGTTACTGAACGGATTGATGGCATAACTTCCCGTAAAGGCTCCGGAAACTGTTTTCACATCTGCCAGACGGTCTCTCTCTGTCTTTTTGGATGTTTCTTCTATATAATGATCCACTTCTACTTTTTGAGCATCTGTAGTAATGGTTTCCACTAAAGGATTTTCGGGAGCCAACACCATAAAGGTTGCTCCAAAGATGGTATCAGGCCTTGTTGTGAAGACTTCAATATAGTTGCCGGTTGATTGTTGAGAGTTGTCAGTTTCTTCTTTCAACTCTAAACCATCAACTATAAACTTAACCTGAGCGCCCTGTGACTTTCCGATCCAGTATTCCTGTGAGTCCTTCAAAGGCTGTGGCCAGTCTAAAGTTTTAAGCCCCTGCAATAATCTTTCGGAGTAAGCAGAAATCCTCATGCTCCACTGCATCATTTTCTTTTGATACACAGGATATCCTCCTCTTTCGGATTTTCCGTCTTTCACTTCATCATTGGCCAGTACTGTTCCCAAAGCAGGGCACCAGTTTACGGTAGTTTCTGCCCTGTAAGACAAACGGTAATTCAACAGGATGTCTTCTTTATCTATTTCAGAAGCATTTCTCCATTCTTCTGCCGTGAAATTCAATTCTTCATTCTGATTGGCATTTAAACCTTCTGTCCCTTTTTCTTCAAAATGCCGAATTAAAGTATCAATAGATTCTGCCTTATCGGTATTTTTATTATACCACGAATGGAACAGCTGAATAAAAATCCACTGTGTCCATTTATAATAAGAAGCGTCTGAAGTTCTTACCTCCCTGCTCCAGTCGAAGGAGAAACCGATCTTTCTTAACTGTTCTTCGTATCTGGTAATATTCTGTTCTGTAGTAACTGCAGGATGCTGCCCAGTCTGAATGGCGTACTGCTCGGCAGGAAGACCAAAACTATCGTATCCTATCGGGTGAAGAACATTGAACCCCTGATGCCTTTTATATCTTGCATAAATATCGGAGGCTATATATCCCAGAGGATGCCCTACATGAAGCCCCGCTCCGGATGGATACGGAAACATATCGAGAACATAAAATTTAGGTTTGTCTGTTGTATCGGAAGTTTTATAGGTTTGATTTTCTTCCCAGTATTTCTGCCACTTTTTTTCTATCTGCTGATGATCGTAAAACACTTTATTATAGATATTAGATGTTAGATGTTAGATGTTAGACATATTTCAGCCTTAAAATCAGGATTCACAAAAATAATGATTTTAAAAGAAATTAAAATTTAATTTTTAATTAATTAGCATGAGCATAACAATAAAAAAATCCCATCCGGAGATGAGATCTTTATTCTGTTATATTCTTAACTTATTACTGAATTCTCTTGAATGTATAAGTTACGGAATGATATTCGATAGGATCTGTCTTATCTTCGATGGTAAGGTTCAAAGTGTTATCATTGAGCGTCGTTACTTTTCCGTTATCCGGAGCCACGATACCCTGATACTTTATCTGTACAGCTTTAGTGCTCTTATCATAGGTATAGGTAAGATTACGCTCAAAAGTCGTATCACATTGATTAGGAATAGCACTATCCCCCTTGTCGGTCCTTTTCCCTATTCCGCCGTCCACGAATACCCATCTGGATTCTTTCTGACAATTCGTATAGGTGATTTCATCTGAAACCCCATTTCCTCCAACCGGAATAGTAGTTACAACCTCTTTTATCGGCTGCCATGTTCCCACAAGCGGATACTCTATTGTATTATCGTCATCATCATTACATCCGGTAGCTACAAATAAGGATAAACCTGCAAACAGTAATGCTAATTTCTTCATATATCAAATTTTTGAAGTGCTAAAATTATAATTTTTTTGATTTATTTAATAGTTTTTTGTGAAAAATTATTTCAAAAGTCTATATTTCTATCTATAATAAAATATTTAATTTGCAATTTACCTTCATTTAACAAACATTCGGGAAGATATGGGTCACTATTTTATTAAAAAAACTATTTTTGCAGAAAAAAAAATGCAGGATATAGCGAAAAATAATTTTGATTTCATACGGGTTCTCTTAGCTTTTATTGTTTTTGTAGGTCATCTTGGTTATTTAAGTACTTCTGACACTTTGGTTTTCTTAAAGCACAGCCCTGTTGAGATTGCTGTTTTCGCATTTTTTATTGTAAGTGGTTTTCTGATCGCGAGGAGCTATGAAAGAACCAGTACCCTGCTGAAATATGCCAAGAAAAGATTCAACAGAATTGTACCGGGATATATGCTGGTAGTTGTGCTTTGTACAGTATTGCTAAGTCTGGTAAGCACCTTGTCTTTTACGGATTATTTCAGCAATATCCAGACGTATAAATATTTTTTCTGGAATTCAGTTTTCTTAAACTTCATGGCTCCAAATCTTCCTGAAGTATTTGGTAACGGTGCCGTGAACGGGGCGCTCTGGACCATTAAAATTGAAATGTGCTTCTATGCCGCAGTTCCTATCATATTCCTGTTCTTCGGCAAAAATAATAAGTACCGAAACTTAAGTCTGATCATCCTTTATTTTTTATCACTGGCCTATCTTAATTATTTTGAGATGACCGACAGAGTGGTTATTTCAAGGCAGATCCCGGGAGCATTATGTTATTTTATCGGTGGAATGCTGATCTATTTTAATTTTGACAAATTTATTCAATATAAGCAACCGCTTTTTATTGTTGCCTGCATTACGGTTTGGATCGATCTGATCTTCCATATTAAATTATTCTCACCGATGATGCTAAGCATTATTGTACTATATATAGCTTATTCTTTTAAGTTTTTGAATAATTTCGGGAAGTACGGGGATTTCACCTATGGCATTTATATCTTCCACTTCCCTATCATCAGAGTATTTGCCACGTTGGGGCTGTTCACCAGCTATAATCCGTATGTGATGGCGGTGATCTGTATGCTGCTTGTTATTGCCATAGGTATTGCCTCATGGCATCTGTATGAAAAAAGATTTTTATAATTAAAGAACACGAATGAAAGACCTTGTATCTATTATCACCCCCTGCTATAATTCGGCTGAATTTATTGAAGAGACCATACAATCTGTCCTGAACCAGACGTATGAGAACTGGGAATGGCTGATCAGTGATGACCTTTCCAAAGATAATACCGTTGAGATCATCAGGAAATACAATGACCCGAGGATAAAGCTTCAGGTCCTTGAGAAAAACGGCGGTGCAGGCAATGCAAGAAATAATAGCCTGGAAAGGGCGCAGGGAAGATATATTGCTTTTCTGGATTCTGATGATTACTGGTACCCGAACTACCTGGAAACAATGACCAATTATATGCAGGAACACCAGGTGGAACTTGTTTATTGTAACTATTCCAGGTGTAATGAACAGCTGGAGCCCATATTGAAAGATTTTTTAGCAGATAAGGTGGTTACTTTCTCCAATCTTTTAAAAACCTGCAGGCTGGCACCGGTCTCCACCATGTATGATACAAAAAGAGTGGGTAAATTCTTATTCCCCGTAAAAAGCAAGCGTGAAGATCATGTAATGTGGCTGAACCTTCTTAAGGAAATACCGGAAGGACATCCTGTAAAACAGACCCTTGCCAAATACAGAATGCGTGAGAACAGTGTATCCAGGAAGAAAAAGAACATTATCAAAGACCAGTATCTGGTTTATAAGGATTTTATGGGATTTTCTACCGTCAGATCTTTATACTATACGGCCAACTGGGCACTCAACGGCTTTATGAAGTATTCAAAGTTTTTTAATTAGGATCAATATTTTTCAGGATCTTATGGATAATGATCTCTGTAGAGTTGGGTTTTCCATCAACAAATTTCCGGGCATTCCCGGACATCGCGGTTAATGTTTCGTCATCATTGAGGAGAAACAGTACAAAGTTGGCAGCTTCACCTTCTCTTCCGAAAGATTTACCACCTTCGGCTGAGATCAGTTCGTCAGCTTCCGGATTTTTTCTGTAATGGCTTCCAAATACTACAGGAACCCCGAAAGTTGCAGCTTCCAGTATATTATGCAGGCCTGCTTCATGAAAACCTCCTCCTACAACGGCAATATCCGCGTAAGAATATAATTTTGATAATAATCCGATGCTGTCGATGATCAATAAACGATGATTACTCAACAATGGATGATAATCTGATATCTGGCTATATAACAGTGCATCGGGGAAGATCTGTTTCAAATGCTGCACTCTTTTTAGATCGTGGGGAGCCATAATGATCTTGGCATCGGGATCTTTTTGAAAAATTTCTTCGGAGATCTTCTCTTCGGCATGCCATGAACTTCCGAAAACAATCACTTTTTCATCTCCAATAAATTCTTTAATGAAATTTACATGATTATTGCGTTCCCTGAGCTGTTTTACCCGGTCAAATCTTGTATCTCCAGCTACGGAAGATTTTATAAGGCCAATAAGTTTGGCAAAATTAAGAGACTGTGAGGTTTGGTGAAAAAACCAGTCTATATTGCTCTGCAGCTGTTTCACAAACCACTTTCCGTAGAAAGTAAAAAAAGCCTGCTTTTCATAAAATAAAGCAGAAATAACGTAAGTTTTTACATTCTGTTTCTTTAATGCATCAAGAAGATGATACCAGTAATCGTATTTCACTGTAAAAAACAGTTCGGTCTTAAATTGTGAAGTAAATTCACTGATTATACTCTTTTTATCGAATGGCAGGTAACATACCACATTAGCAATATGTTTCTTTTTAACTACATTCTCATATCCTGAAGGAGAAAAAAACGTGATCAGAATTTTATGATCCGGAAACTCTTCTTTTAATTTTTCCAGGACCGGAAGGCCCTGTTCGTATTCTCCCAAGCTCGCAGCATGCATCCAGATGATCTTATCCGATCCCGAAAAGGCCGATTTTACCAGATTCAAAGATTGTTTTCTTCCTTCAATTCCTTTTCTGGTTTTCTCATTGAACAAAGCAAAGACTTTCATCCCGAAGATGAGAAGGCTGACAAATATATTATAAAAGAAAGACATCCGGATTATTTTTTAAACTTCAACTCTGTCATTATTTGTTGATGGATTGGAGATCACCAAAAACTCCACATCCTCTGCTGATTCATTGGAAATACAATGTTTCGATTTTGGCAAAACTGAAATTCCTTCACCCTTTTTTAATATAATTTTTTTATCCTCTACGCAAAAAACTGCCTGTCCCTTTAAAATATAAAAGAATTGTTCTGCATGATCATGAAAGTGCAGCTTTTCAGAAGTATTCGGCGGCATTTTTTCCTGTTTTACAGAAAGATTCCCGGTATCCCTTAAAACCCAGCTGTCGCATTGGCTGCCCCAGATATAGTGTTCGGAATTTTCTTTTGAAACTATCATTTGAAGGGGGTTAATAAGGGTTTGCAGATTTTCCTTTTCTGATCATGATAAATACCCAGGTCCCAAGGGTAAGGAACAGAAAACCCAACAGGACAAAAGCGAGGTTGCTGAGTGCCTGTATTCTTCCCTGAGCGATTAAAACGGTTTCAATAAGCATGTCCCAGAATAATAACAGAATGGGGATGAGAATCGTATATGAAAATAGTTCCAGTGTTTTTTTATCCCGGAAATTATCCGGTATGTTCAGCATGGGAGATCTTGGATCTTTTGTAACAGCAATCAGCACAAAAAAAATAAACGTTGCTATGGATGGAAGGAGCCAGATCATTTTTTTATGGTCTTCACCGTCTATATTTCCATAGGAATTAAAATGAGTCGGAATGATCTCCGGCAGTTCTCCATATTTCAATCCTGTAAATCCCCAGATAAAAATGAGGAGTATTATATTAATGCCTAATAATATTCTGGAAACCATTTTCAGTTTTACTGAATGACACTTCTAATCACTCTCAGTTTATGGGTATGTTTATTCATCTCTTTATTAAAGATGCCTGTAGAGTCTAATGTATCGATCCTTACTTTCCCGGAAGCATGAATGATCTTTTGATTTTCAAGCATAATTCCTACGTGGATGATCTTCCCTTCAGGGTTCTCAAAAAAGGCCAGATCCCCCGGACGGCTTTCTTCAACAAAGCTCAGTGGTTCCCCCACTTCAGCCTGCTGATAAGTATCTCTTGGTAATTTAATGTTATGGATCTTATAGACCAGTTGTGTAAAACCGGAGCAATCTACGGCAAAAAAGCTTTTCCCACCCCACAGATAAGGAACGTTGATGAATTCTCTGGCCGTTAAAGCAATACTTTCCCTCACATCATGGCTTCGTCTTGATGCAACAGCCGGAAATTCCACTTCAGAACCCATGGATAAAAGTGTTTTGCCGTCATTCATGATTACCGAAGAAAAATCTTCCGTGATGATGGTCACTTTCCTGTTAGCAAGTTCTTCGTCTGTTACAGGCCTGATCTGTTTTGTATCCATCCATCCTTCATAACCGTCGTAATGCATCTTTATCCTGGTCCAGTTCTTATTGACTTCCAGAATATCCGCACTTTCACCAAATAATATCTCAGTAACAATTTCCGCTTTATCAGAACTCTCCGCACGAACGGGCGCTACCGTAACTATACAAATTCCTTTATTCATTAAATTATCTATTAAAAGATTCAATGATTTAAAGATTAAAAAATCAGATGTGGTAAATCTTTTAATTTTCTAATGTTTAAATCTTTTAATTACTTTCTTCTGAGAAAGTTCACTCCATCCCGCAAAGGTAGAATAAGATTTTCAAAATCCTCATCCTTTGAGATCAAATCATTAAGTTCTTTAATAATCCGGGTGGATTTCTGCTTTGGATCTTCTTCCAGAACTTTCCCGTACCACAGGACATTGTCGAACATAATCACTGATCCCGATCTTGTTCTCGGCTTGATCAGCTTAAAATATTCCACATAATTTTCTTTATCTGCATCTATAAATACCAGATCAAAAACCTCATCGGTTTCTCTTAAAAACTCTTTCGCATCCTGCAATTTAAAATGAATACGGCCTGCATATTCACTTTCTTCAAAATATTTTTGCGGAAGATAGGCCAGATCTTCATTGATGTCCAAAGTGATAATTTTTCCATTTTTAGAAAGCCCTTCTGCCAGACATAATGTTGCATATCCGGTAAAAGTACCGATCTCCAGTACATTTTCAGGCCTCATCATCTGAGAGATAATGGTTAACAGCCTGCCCTGCTGGTATCCGGAGATCATGTGCGGCTGTGTGGTCTTCTGAAAGGTCTCTCTTCTTAATTTTTTCAGGATCTCAGGTTCAGAAGAAGCATGGTTTTCCAGATACCGGTCCATTTCCGGATTCTTTTCTTCAAAAAAGCTCATTGTACTCGGTTTTCTTATTCAAATTTAACCAAATCTATCGGATGCCAAAAAAACTTATTCTAAAAATACCGTAAAAACACGGATATATTTTTACTGATTTCCGGGATATATTTGTACCACACTAATCTCGAGAGAGGATAAATACAAAAGAGATGAATGATAAAAAAATTATTAAAAAGAAAACGAACAGATCCTCAACTGAGAAGAACATTTCTTCTCCTGAAAAAAAAACAGAAATATCCAATTCATTTTTTCAACGAATTATTTCTCTGATCAAAAAAGAAGAATTAATTTGATTAAAAAATAATCCTGGAAATTTCCAGGATTATTTTTTTAACATATTATCTTTTGCTTCTTTAAGCTACCGTTTTAGTATTAAACGTGCATGTTGAAATAAAAGATATGAGGCCTTAAAACAGTTTCGGCTCTGCAAAGCAGAGCCGAAACTTTGAATATAAAAACAAATCCTTTATTTTTTAACCGGAGCAATATCCATAAGTTTCATAAATTCATCAAGCTTAGGCATAATGATAATCTCCGTTCTTCTGTTCTCTGCTCTCCCTGAAACACTCATATTGGTAGCTTTAGGATTGTATTCTGAACGTCCTCCTGCTGTTATTCTTGAAGGATCTACTCCAAACTGGGTTTGCAATACCTTAGCAACTGCCGTACCTCTCAATGCAGAAAGATCCCAGTTGTCTTTTGGTAAGTTCGCAGAACTCAAAGGAGCATTATCCGTATTACCCTCGATCAATACTGAATATTTATCATAATCGTTGATCACTCTGGCCACTTTGCCCAAGATCTCCTGAGCGGCAGGTAACACATTATAATCACCGGTTTTATATAACATCTTATCCGAAAGCGAAATCATTACAACCCCTTTCAGTACCTTTACCTGAACATCCTCATCCGTTACATTATCCAAAGATCTCTTCAACTTGTTGGATAACGCCAGATTGAGACTGTCATTTTTAGCATTATTGGAGATAAGCTGCTTAATATACGAATTGGAAGCATTGATCTCCCCTACAAGCTTATCAATATTAGCAGAACTTTTCCCGGTATTTGCCAAACAGGCGTCCAGCGATGATTTTAAAGCATCGTGCTGGCTTTTCAATAAATTATTTTCCCCTGTAAGTGCAGAATTCTGAGACTTTAGGTCCTGAATCTCCCTTTGTCTTTCCCCTATATTCTCAATACACTGTTTGTAATTTGAACTCAATGCATCATACTGCTTTTTACTTATACAGGATGTCATTCCCAACACCATTGCAGAAACTGCCAGAATTTTAAAAATCTTCATAAATAATCATTTTTAGATGAAGTCAAAGGTAGGAAAATTCATTTTAATTATATGGACTATCTTTGCGTAAAAGAAATTCTCAGCCTCCATGTTGGAAAAATCAAGTTTTAAGAACCAACTAGAAAATCTTACAGACTCACCTGAAGATCATACTTATCTTTTAGCGGTGAGCGGAGGTGTGGACTCTATGGTTCTGGCTTATCTTTTTCATGTTTTAGGGTTAAGATTTCAGATTGCCCATATCAACTATAAACTTCGTGGAAAAGATTCGGATCTTGATCAGAAAACAGTAGAGGATTTCTGTGAAAATAATGAAATTCCACTTCATATTTACGAGGTTTCAGAAAAGGACAAAAAACCAAAAAATTCTATTCAGCTTTGGGCTAGAGAGCTCCGGTATCGTTTTTTCGGAGAGATATGTAGAAAAGAAAATCTTGAATTTTTAGTGACGGCCCATCATCTGAATGACCAACTGGAAACATTCATCATCAATCTTTCAAAAGCATCGGGAATCAAAGGTTTATCCGGCATTCCGGCTAATGATAATAATATTTTAAGACCGCTTTTATATTTTTCAAAAGAAGACATTTACCAATTCGCAAAGCAGAACAGGATTGAGTTCCGGGAAGACCTTTCCAATCAAAAGAATGATTATTTAAGGAATAAAATCAGAAATGAAATTGTTCCAAAATTACTGGAGGTCAATGACCATTTTTTAGAAAATTTTAAAAAAAGCTCTTCTTATCTGAATCAGGCCAGGGATTTTATAGAAGGACAGATTCAGGAAACCGAGAAAAAGCTTTCGGTATTTAATCCGTACCATAAAATTTTATCCAAAGAAAAATTAGAACAGGAAAGTGATTTTGTCAAATTTGAGATTTTAAAACGGTACGGCTTCGATCAGGAAGAGGAAATTCCTAAAATTTTTAAAGCTGAAACCGGGAGTTCTTTTTTTTCTACGGATTATCAATTGATGGTTGACAGGGATGAGCTTATTTTCATCCGTAAAAATGAAGAAAACAAAACCAGGGATGAAATAATCCTGATCAAAAATTTTGATTTCTCCGAAAACCGGACCAACATCAATCTGAAAGATGCTATTGAAGACATTGACGAAATCAATAAGAGCTTTGAATGGGATTTCGATGCCGACAAACTCCGCTTCCCTTTGCGGCTAAGAAGGCAGCAGGATGGCGATGTATTTTTTCCCTCAGGTTTTTCGGGGAAAAAGAAAGTTTCTAAGTTTTTTAGGGACGAAAAATTATCTATTTTAGCGAAGCAAAAAACGTGGATACTGGCTGACAGTAACAATACTGTTCTCGGGATTGTCCCTTTCAGACAGGACAGGCGATATGCAAAGGATGAGAAAACGAAAAATATTCTCAAAATTTTTAATGAAAAGTAAAATGAAATTTAGAAACTGGTTTTTATTAATTCTGTTATTCTTATGCTCAGGAATCAATGCACAAATAAAAAATCCTGTCAAATTCAAATTCACCGTTAACGATCTGGGCAACAACCAGTATGAAGCCGTACTGAATGCTACCATGGAAAGCGGATGGCATATTTATTCCAAAGACCTTCCGCCCGACACCGGAATCCCGACAGAATACAAAGTTTCAGGAAAGAATATAGAACTGATCGGAAAATTTACAGAAACAGGAAAAAAACATGAAGAGTTTTCCGAAGCATTCGGCGGAACGATCATCTATTATTCCAACGCGGCTGGCTTTAAGCAAAAATTCAAATTAAAAGATCCTGCCAAACCTGCTGACATAATAGCTGAAATTACTTACCAGACTTGCGATGACAGGGTTTGTTTAGCCCCGAATACCTTAGAATTCAATCAAAAGGTTACCCCAAAAGGCGTTCCGGAAGCAGCTGCAGCTGAAACCAGTGAAGAGACAAAAGATTCGGCAAAAACAATAGAAACCACTGTAGAAAGTCCGGTAAAAGAAGAAATTACAATTACGGAAACTCCAAAACTGGACCCGAAACAGCTGAAAATAGAAACATTAGATTTCAAAAAGCCATTAACAGATTGCGGTACTGCTTCTGAAAAAGTGGATGAAAATTACTTAACCTACCTGTTTTTGGGATTCATCGGAGGCTTAATTGCCTTGCTGACGCCATGTGTATTCCCAATGATCCCTTTGACGGTCTCTTTCTTTACCAAAGGGAATAAAAACAAGGGAAAAGGCAAAAGAGATGCGTTCATCTATGGTTTTTTCATCCTTTTGATCTTCGTTCTCCTGAGCCTTCCTTTCCATCTGATCGACGGGATTGCAGGAAATATTTTCAATGAGATCTCTACAAGCGTATGGCTGAACATTGTATTCTTTATCATATTCCTGTTCTTTGCGGGAAGCTTTTTCGGATATTATGACATCACACTGCCAAGCTCTATCGCCAATAAATCTTCAAAAGCCGAAGAAGCCGGCGGGATCATCGGTATTTTCTTCATGGCGTTAACTCTGGTTATCGTATCTTTCTCCTGCACAGGCCCTATTTTGGGAAGTTTGTTGGGAAGCGCCATTACAGGTTCCGCTAATATTCCTATGCTGCTGACCTTCGCATTAGCCGGATTTGGTTTAGCCTGGGCCATTGTTTTCGGGCTTCTGGCCTTATTCCCACAAGCCTTACAAAGCCTTCCGAAATCCGGAGGATGGATGAATACCGTAAAGGTAGTTTTAGGTTTTGTAGAATTGGCTTTGGCCTTAAAATTCCTGTCAAAAGCAGATCTGGTTTCCAAAACATTCTTATTAAAGAGAGAGCTTTTCATTGCTTTATGGATCGTCATTACTATAGGATTGATACTCTATTTATTCGGACTGATCAGATTCCCGCATGATGATAAAAAACCAAAGATCTCTCTTACAAGAAAAATCCTGGGTGTACTGGGAATTGGGTTTGTAGTATATTTAATCCAAGGATTGATTCCATCAGACCGTCCAAAACTTCAATTATTAAGCGGAATCCTGCCTCCTCTGAATGTAAGCTACTTCCATGATGAAAAAGACGGAATTCTCGGCATGCACCCTGAACATGATTTCTTTAAAGCCATTGAAGTTGCTAAAAAAGAAGATAAACCCGTCCTGATCGATTTTACAGGCTATGGCTGTGAGAACTGCAGGAAAATGGAAGAATTTATCTGGAGTGAACCCGATATTTTACCGATCCTTCAGAATGATGTGGTACTGGCCTCCCTTTATGTTGATGACAAAGAGGAACTTCCTGAAGGAGAACAGACAAAGATCAAGGTAAATGACGGACAGATCAGAAAAGTAAAAACCATCGGAGACCGGTGGAGCTTATTCCAAGAGGTCAACTTCAATGACAATACACAGCCTGTATATGTATTGGTAACACCGGATGGAAGAGTTATTAACCCGCTTTTCAAAGGATACAACAGCGACAAAGCAGTCTTCAGGAAATTCCTGGAATGCGGAGTCAATTATTACAAGAAAAATAAGTAAAGTATTTTAGTATTACTGATCAACCCCATACTTCATGAAGTATGGGGTTTTATTTTTTACTCATCATGCAATCATCAATTTTTCAGAAGATGTACCAATCTTATGGGATTTTATCTTCATAAGGTTTTTTTATGCTTAACTTAAGTTCATTCATATTTTAGAGAAAAGGATTAGTTTTACGCAAAAAATAATTCAAACACATATGAAAAAAATATTTTATTTTCTACTTTTCATTCTCAATAGCCACTTACTTTTTGCACAGGCTCCAAATATCCAATGGCAGGTGACTTTAGGAGGAAGTGAATTTGATTATGCCCAGGATATTCAGAAAACAACAGATGGCGGTTATATTATGGTGGGATTTTCAAACTCAACAGATAATGATATTACCGGAAATCATGGTGGAGAAGACTGTTGGGTTGTAAAGCTAAATTCCTCTGGCGCTGTACAGTGGCAAAAATCTTTCGGAGGAAGCAGTGATGATCGGGGTTTAAGCATTAAACAGACTTCTGATGGCGGATATATCATTTCAGGATCCACATTTTCTATAGATGGTGATGTTACAGAAAATCAAGGTGCGTCTGATTATTGGATTTTAAAGTTAGACTCTTTGGGCAATATGCAATGGCAGAAGACTTATGGAAACAGCTTGGAAGATTATGCCCGGGATATCTGGCAGACTGCTGATGGCGGATATATAGTTGCAGGAGACTCAGCAAGTGATATTTGGATACTGAAGTTAAACTCTCTGGGTAATCTTCAATGGCAGAAAACTTTGGGAGGAAGTGGCCAGGAAAGTTTAAAAGGCATTCAGGAAACTGCAGATAACGGCTTTATTATTTCCTGCTGGTCTAACTCCAATAATGGAGATGTGACAGGAAATCATGGCGGGGATGATTTTTGGATCGTAAAACTTACTTCTTCAGGAAATATTCAATGGCAAAAAAGTCTTGGAGGAAGCGGCACAGATTATGCGATGGATCTCAATCAAACCGCAGATGGGGGCTACATCATTGCAGGATCCAGCAATTCGATCAATGGTGATGTTACTCAAAATTACGGTGACAGCGATTACTGGATCGTAAAGACAGACTCTTCCGGAAATATTCAATGGCAAAAATCTTATGGCGGAAGTAACGAAGATATAGCTATGAGTATCCGGCAAACTTCTGACGGCGGATATATAGTTGCAGGATATTCTAATGAATACCCCTGGTCCAATCTTCACGGGACTAATTATTGGATAATAAAATTAAACAGCTCCGGAACCCTTCAATGGGAGAATACATTGGGTGGAGCTGCAAGAGATGAGCCCGTAGGTATCCATGAAACAAGTGACGGAGGATTTATAATTGGAGGATATACTGCTTCCTCTGGCAATGGAAAAGTTGATTATTGGGCAGTAAAATTAGCATATCCTACAACTTTGGGAATCTCAGAAGTTAAAAACAATTTAATTTCCTTTTACCCCAATCCGGCAAGAGATTTTGTTTATCTCAATAGCCTTCCCGGTGAAACAACCATAAGTCTTACGGATATTTCCGGAAAAAAACTGTTTTCTCAAAAATATAATGAAACAAAAGTTTCTGTACCTGTTAACCAATTAATTAATGGCACATACGTTCTTCAGGCAGAACATAAAGGAAAGATCATTTTATCTGAAAAGCTGATCATAAAAAAATAACAGATACTCTTAAAATATTATAAAACCTTATGAAAACAAAACCTCATAAGGTTTTTTTATGCCAGACATTGAATAAATTTTAATTTTTATTGATGTTTTCAAATTTTAGGTATAAACTTTGTATGGATTCATTTGAATAAATACCAAATATTCATTTTTCTCCTGATACCGTTTAACATTTAAAAATATTAATTATGGCTGAAGTAATTGCACAAGAGAAACAAGGCAGCAAACAAAGAAAGAAACTGATCCGCATTGATATGACCCCCATGGTGGACTTAGGTTTTTTACTGATCACTTTCTTTATGTTTACCACCAATTTTACCAAACCCAACATCATGGATCTGGGACTGCCGGCTAAAGGCCCCGCTCCAACAAAAGTAATTGATGAAAAAAATCAGGTTACTTTTATTATCGGAAAAGACAATCGCATTTTCTATCATCAAAGTAATTCAAACGAATTAAATACAAGCAACCTGAAAGAAACCAGTTTCAACGGAATGACGATCCCAAAAATTATTGCTGAAGCCTATAATAAAGCCCCGAAAAAAGAAAACTTCACAGTAATCATAAAACCTACGGATGAGTCCAGTTATGATAACTTTGTTGATATGCTGGATAATATCGCTATTGCCAAAAAAGAGCGCTACGGTATTACCGACATCAAACCCTGGGAAAAGAAAGTCTACGATGAACTGACAAAATAGAAAAAAGAGCATTTTAAAATGCTCTTTTTTATTTAAATTTGAGAGATAGAATGTTGGTATGAAAAAACTTTTAACCCTATTATTTGCTATTGCAACTTTAATTTCGTGTTCCAGGAAAGAAGCACAAGCCATACAAAACCAGGCAGACAGTGCAAAAATAATCGATTCCATCAATGCTGTCAGGATCAAAATGAATGACAGCATCAGCGCAAAAAACAGCACAAACCGCTTTAAGGACTTTAACGGAGATCACAAATTCACCCATAATCTGATCAAACAGGCAGGTTCTGTCAACTTCAGGAAAATAGATGATGAAAGAGATACCTATCAGATCTCCGGAGGTATAAAGTCCGGGAAAGATCGTATAACTATTGACGGCTATATGAAAGTCGTTTCGGACAAGCATATGAATTTTACGGGAACGATCAGCGAGAGCATTTCCGAAAATGACAACGGAAAACCTTACAGCAGAAAAGGAACCAGAACATTCCTGTCCAAAGACGGCGGAAAAAGCTGGCGGCTTCAGGATATGGTAAACGGCTCAGGATTTGTAGACTATATTGATATTCACTTTTAATTTTCTGGATCATGTTGAATTTCGAGAGAAAAGGAAACGGAAAAGAGGTTTTGGTATTGCTGCATGGCTTTATGGAAAACATTTCCATCTGGGATGATATGGAACCGCATCTTTCTGAAAATTTCACCCTTTTAAAAATAGACCTGCCCGGACACGGACAATCTGAAATTTTAGCAGAAGTTCATACGATGGAGCTTATGGCCGATGAGGTGAAAAAAGTTCTGGATGATCAGAATTTGAATAAAATACATTTATTGGGTCACTCCATGGGAGGTTACACTTCACTGGCTTTCGCCGAAAAATATCCCGATATGCTCAAAAGTTTAACCTTATTCTTCTCCACGTATTTCCCTGATGACGATGAAAAAAGACAGCAGCGGATCAAAAGCTACAGGATTATTCAGGATGCATTTTCCCATTATGCCAAAGCCGGGATCCCAAATCTGTTCAATCCCAATGAACGGGATATCTTGGAGGGAAAAATAGAAACCGCTTTAGAAATCGCTCTTTCCACAAACAATATGGGAGCTTTAGCCTGTGTAAAAGGCATGGTGGAAAGAACAGATAAAAAACATATTTTAGAAAACCTTGAGGCTAAAATCCTGATTTTGGCCGGTAAACACGATAATGCAGTAAAAACAGAAAATACAATCAGGAATCTGCCGGACAGGACAAATGTCAAGTCTTATGTCCTGGATTGCGGGCATAACGGCCATTGGGAAAAACCAGCGATCTGCGCAGAGATCATCAATACCGAGCTTCTTCACAATATGCCTAAAAACCTGATCTTCTAAAATACACGTATGGGGCTTTTTTCTTTCAAAAAAAAGAAACCGGTAATCGGGCTTACACTTTCCGGAGGCGGAATGCGGGGAATCGCCCACATTGCCGTATTGAAAGCACTGGAAGAATATGATCTGAAGCCGCATATTATTTCCGGTACAAGCGCAGGCTCCATCATTGCTGCTTTTTACTCTTTCGGAAAAACGCCTGATGAAATGATGGAAATCGTGAAACAAACGACATTTTTTTCACGGTCTTATCTGAGGCTTTCAAAAAATGGTATTTTCAGTTCTAATTTCATCCTTAAACTCTTCAAAGATCATTTTCCGGAAGACAATTTCAGTATTTTAAAGATTCCCGTATATGTTGCTGCCACGGAAATGACTCACGGGATTGTTGATTTTTTTTCCGAAGGAGAGCTTTTTCTTCCTCTTTTGGCGTCTTCAAGTGTTCCTTTTGTTCTTTCTCCTGTAAGAATAGGAGAAAAACTGTATATAGACGGCGGTGTTCTGGACAACCTTCCTATTGAGCCGATCATTGACAAATGCGATTTTTTAATAGGCTCGCATGTGAATTCGATAAGCTATGATGCGCTTCAGAATATGAGCCTGATGAAAGAATTTGACAGGATCCTGCATTTGGCGATCGCCAAATCGGTTTATTCCAAAGCAAAATCCTGTGATATTTTCCTGGATCCTCCTAAAATGACACAATTCAGCCTTTTTAATAAAAAAAACCTGGATGAGATGTTCAAAGAGGTATATGAATACACCTGTAAAGAACTGGAAGATAAAGGATATAAAAAAGCGAATATTTAGCCTGCTTAAATCTCTGATTTTTATTTTTTGTAGATCATGCTGCATTATGTTTGTCATTCTGTAGAAATCTCAATAGCTGCATAATAATACAGCTTAGATTCCACGCTCCATTTCATTCCGCTCTGAATGACAAACATGCTGTTGATTTTTATCCAACAAATTTACGATTTTGCAGTTCTGCAATTTTGCCTTTTTACAATTTACTCTTCCACAAATTCCTCTACCCTGGCCCGGAAAGTTTCAATAGTTCCCTGTAAAGACTCGTAAGATTTGCCTCCCGCTGCATTAATGTGCCCGCCTCCATTGAAATATTTTCTGGAAAACTGGTTTACATCCACATCATCCTTGCTCCTGAAAGATATTTTGATAAAGTCTTCGTACAGGTCTTCCATAAAGAACGCAGACATTTTTACGCCCACAATACTAAGCCCGTAATTTACAAATCCCTCCGTATCTCCTTTCTGGAAACCATATTCCTTCAGTTCGTCCCTTGTGAGATATAAAACCGCCACATTATTCACCACCTCTATCCTGCCCAGGATCAGAGCCAGCAGATGAAGGCGGGAAACGGTGTTGGTATCCCATGTATTGGAAGTAATAAGGGAAGGATCTGCTCCTTTTTCAATTAAATTGGCAATAATCCTGTGTGTAGTGGCACTTGTGGATCGGAAACGGAAACCGCCTGTATCGGTCATGATCCCGGTATAAAGACATTCTGCCATATCTTTATTCACCAGCTTTTCATCATCCATTGCTTCAATGAAATGATAGATCATCTGTGAAGTGGCCGGGATAACGGTATCAGAATATACATAATCAAATTCCTCCGGCTGCTGATGGTGGTCAATAAGGATCTTTTTGGCGCGGGCTCTTACCAACCAGTCTCCCAATAATCCTATTCTTGCCGAAGAATTGAAATCCAGACAAAAAATAACATCGGCTTCATTGATGAGATCAAACGCTACTTTCCTTTTATATTCTCCTATAATAGCTTTTTTTGCTTCGGGCATCCATTTCAGGAATTTCGGAAAATCGTTCGGCACGATAACATCGGCATGAATCCCTTTTGCCTGTAAATAATGTTTCAACCCCAGACTTGAACCAATAGCATCTCCATCCGGATTATAGTGCGTAAGAATAACTATCCTATTTTCAGGTGTGAGAAGGGCATTGATCTCCAAAAGTTCCGCAGGTGTAAACATCATAATATGTTTATTTTTGTTTAAATTTGAGGTTCCAAAGATAGACTTTTTAAATAAATCATTAGCATTATTTTTCAATCGGGAACGCTGTGCTTATGACCGGGATTAGGAAATGCCCCGTGAAAAAACATTTCGGATAATTTTCAAAAAAAGACGCTTAAAGTTTGCAACTTTTAAAAAAATCCATATCTTTGCAACCTGAAAAATAAATAGATAATTACGATTTAAATATATAGTAATGAGTAAGAGAACATTCCAGCCATCAGAAAGAAAGAGAAGAAACAAACACGGTTTCAGAGAAAGAATGTCTACGCCAAATGGAAGAAGAGTTTTGGCTGCGAGAAGAGCTAAAGGCAGAAAGAGATTAACTGTAAGTGCTGCACGCGCTAAGAGATAATTTCTTGAATTATCATATACAAACTATGCTTGAAAAGAAGTTTTTCAGGCATTTTTTGTTGTTAAAATTTACTAAAGTTTAGGTTCCTTAAGTTTCTTTTTTCTATTTTTAAAATCTGAATGAAAATCGTTTTAGAAATAGTATTTTAAAATTGAATTATGCCACATACCCATATCTCCGGAGATAATATCATAAGTTTACAGCACGCAAAAATCGCACAAAAAAACTTCACTGTTCTTTCTGACGTTAACCTCAACATCAAGAAAGGAAGATTCTGCTACCTCATCGGGAAAACAGGCTCCGGAAAAAGCTCACTTTTAAAGACATTATACGGGCATATTCCTTTGGCATCAGGACACGGAGACGTTGTAGGCTTTGATCTGGCTAAACTGAAAACCTCTGATATCCCCAACCTCAGAAGAAAACTGGGGATTGTTTTCCAGGATTTCCAATTGCTTTCCGACAGAACGGTAGAGAAAAATCTGAAATTCGTCCTTGAAGCAACCGGATGGAGTGACAAAGCAAAAATGGATGAACGCATCAATGAGGTTCTTGAAAGCGTGAACATGAAAAGCAAAAAGCATAAAATGCCTCACGAGCTTTCAGGAGGAGAGCAACAGCGTGTTGCCATTGCAAGGGCATTATTAAATCACCCGGATCTTATTCTGGCAGACGAACCTACAGGAAACCTGGACCCTGAAACTTCCAACGAGATCATGACCTTGCTGAAAAAGGTTGCTTTAGAAAATGGAGCTGCCGTAGTAATGGCCACTCACGATTATCACATGATCCAGAATTTCCCGGGAGAAGCTATACGATGCGAAGACGGAAAAGTTTCCGTACTAGATACCTCGGAATTATTTGAATAAAATTCAGAGATTAAGAAATTCAGATGGATTCCAATACTTCGTACATCTAGCCTTTAATCTCAGGTTTTGCCAAAAACATGAAACTCCTTAGTGAGTTCAAGATATTGGTCCGAGTATTTTCTCGGACTTTTTTCTATGATGAATTCTGATTCCTTCAATAGTTTTTCGTGGGGAGAAAACTCAAGGATCAGTCTTTTTATTTTTGAATGTTCAATTCCTTTAATATTGATTCTGCAGCGTAAGAACAAATGGTTTTCCCGGGCGGTTTCAATAAAATAATCTCCGGCTTCAACGGGGATAATGACCGATAAAATTCCTTTTTCACAAAGCAGATCTGCAGATTTTGATATTAATTCCCTGAAATTCAGTTCAACAGCCTGCCTTGCAATTTTATCTTTACCCGAGCCGGATTCTTCAAAATAAGGCGGATTGGAAACAATGAGATCAAATTTCTCACAGGTTTCAAATGTCTTAAAATCTTGCAGAATTGCTTTCATCCTAAATCCAAAATCAGAATTTTCGAAATTATCCTGAGCGAGACCCGCAGCATTCTCATTGATATCTATTCCTAAAAATTCCGCTTTGGAATTCCTTTGGGCAAGCATCAGTGAGATAAGCCCTGTGCCTGTACCTACTTCCAATACTTCAACTGCATCTTCCACATGAGCCAGAGCACCAAGAAGTACGCCGTCTGTCCCTACGCGGAAAACGTCTTTAGACTGCCGGATCTCAAATTTCTTAAATTTAAAGGGTTTCACTATAGATTGGTAGGCAATGTAATGGTGAACGTTGAACCTTTCCCCACTTCTGATTTCACAGAAATCTCTCCTTTATAATCTTCTACCATTTTTCTCACCATAGAGAGCCCCAGCCCCATTCCACTGCTTTTTGAAGTAAAATTAGGCTCAAAAATCCTTTCATAGATACTTTCCGGGATACCGATCCCATTGTCCTGAACTGAGATCATTACTCTTCTCTGGTGCTGCTCTACATCTACGTTGATGATCAGTTTTCTTTCATCACTCTGAGCCTGTTTCGCATTGGTAACAAGATTGGTGATGATCCGGGAAAGGTAGATCCTGTCCATATTGATCATGATGTTATTCTTATTGGTATGCAGGAAAATGCTGTCATCATTGAATACCCTAAGAATATCTTCAACCTCGGTATTCAGATTAATCACTTCGTTATTTTTTTCAGGAAGTTTGGCAAATTCAGAGAATGCTGAAGCTACCGTAGCAATGAGATCGATCTGATCTACCATTGTTTTGCTCATCTGCCTTACTTTTTCTACGATATTCGGGTCTTCCGGATCAAATTTCCTTTCAAAATTCTGGATCGTAAGCTTCATAGGAGTCAGAGGGTTTTTAACCTCATGGGCCACCTGCTTGGCCATCTCTCTCCATGCCTCCTCTGATGCTTTGAAACGGAGCCTTTCCTTTTGATCCTGGATCTGGAGGATCATTCTGTTATAAGCCCTCGCCAAAGCATTGAGCTCATCATTTTTATAGTACCTTATAGGCCTGAGCTCATTTTCAAACAGAGTAATCCTTGTGATCATATCAGAAAACTTCGTAATTGTTTTCGCCAGGTTATTAGAAGTAACCCAGCTCATCCAGATGCTCAGCAGAATAAGGAAAATATCGACCAGGAGAATATATTTAATATATTTATGAAGGACATCAAAGTATGCGGACTCATCATGATATAAAGGAATATAAACAATCCCAATGGGCTCCAGGGCATTATTTTCCAAGATCATATAAGATGACGTTAGTGTTGCATCCTTAGTTTTATCATAACCCGTAGTATCTACTCTTGCATTGGTAGACAGAAGCTTATTAACAATCTTAAGGGGGACTTTTCTCTCTTCTGTAGGATTTTTCTCCGTACTGGAAAGCAGATAGTTCCCTTTCAGATCATAGATAACAATCTTATGCTTATTGATATCCGCTATTTCGTAAATTTTATTTCCCAGAACATCCGGAAGGTCTTTGGTTTCGACAAGGGACCGGCTGACCGCGTAATCAAGAAACCGCATCACCGCAGTGGTTTTATCCTGCATATCTATTCTGCTCTGTGCTAAAGAATTATTTCTCAGAACAAAGTACGGAACGAGTGAAGAAGCAGCAACACTTAAAAGGCAGACCAGCAAAAAGCCAAAAAACACACGGTTTCTAAGGCTATATCCTTTATACTTATTTAATGACATTCTGTTTATTAATTAACCTAGCAATATACTTACCAATAATATCAAATTCCAGGTTTACTTTATCTCCGACCTTCAGATATTTCATATTGGTGAATTCCCAGGTGTAGGGAATAATAGCCACAGAAAACCGGGTGTCTTCACTTTTCGCTACCGTCAGGCTGATCCCGTTCACGGTAATTGAGCCCTGCGGAACCGTAACAAAATCCCCGCTATCCTCATACTGAATGGTCACATAATAACTTCCGTCCTTATTTTCAATTCCTGCGACCTCACCGGTTTTATCTACATGCCCCTGCACAATGTGACCGTCCAGCCTTCCGTCCATCTTCATGCAGCGCTCAAGGTTTACAACGCTTCCGGTCTCCCATTTTCCGAGATTGGTCTTTTCTAATGTTTCATTGATAGCAGTAACCACATATTGGTCTCCTTTAATCTCAACAACCGTCAGACAGCAGCCGTTATGAGCCAGACTCTGATCAATTTTCAACTCCTGAGTAAAGGGGCAGGTTAAAGTAAAATCTATATTACTTCCGTTCTCTTCTATCTTTTCAATCACTCCAACTGCTTCAATAATTCCTGTGAACATATTATTTTTGCTAAATTTGTAAACTAATCTTCAAAGATAATCAAAATGAGCCCAAAACACCATAAGGTACGAGTAGGAATTTCAATCGGTGATTTTAACGGAATTGGCCCGGAAATCATCATGAAGTCCCTGAAAGACAAAACTATTACAGATTTTTTCACACCGGTAATTTTTGGTTCGGGAAAACTTTTCACCTATCAGAAAAATATTTTTAAACTCAACTCAAATTTCAATTACATTAACGAAGCATCACAGGCACAAGGCGGAAAACTGAACATGGTAAACCTTGTAAAAGACAATGTGAATGTGGAACTTGGCACTCCAACGGAAGAATCTACAAAAATGGCCATTGATTCTTTAGAAGCAGCAACCGAAGCCTTAATGAAAGGTGATATTGATGTTTTGGTAACAGCACCGATCAATAAGGATGAAATGGTAAAAATGGGGTTCAAGCATGCAGGACATACAGGATATTTCGAAGAAAAATTTGGTAAAAAAGGATTAATGTTTCTGGTAACCGAAGACCTGAAGGTAGCGGTATCTACTCATCACATCCCGATTGCTAAGGTAGCTGAGAATATTTCCAAAGAGAAAATAAAAAAACAGATCAAGATCTTAAACCAGACCTTGATTGAAGATTTCTGTATTCAGAAGCCTAAAATTGCCGTATTGGGTCTGAATCCGCATTCCGGCGACGGAGGGGTGATCGGAAATGAGGAGATCGAAATCATCGCGCCTGCTATTAAGGAGCTTTCAGACAACGGAGTCATGGCTTTCGGGCCTTTTCCTGCTGACAGTTTTTTTCAGCCTAATAAATACAGAAACTTCGATGCTGTTCTGGCGATGTACCATGACCAGGGCCTGGCGCCTTTTAAAACACTTGCTTATGAAGAGGGGGTAAATTATACTGCCGGCTTACCGTTCATCAGGACATCTCCTGATCACGGGGTTGCCTATGATATCGCCGGGAAGAACATTGCAGATGAACAGAGCTTTACCGAAGCTATTTTCGCTGCTATCAAAATCTTCAAAAACAGGACTGAATACAGCGACCTTATGAACAACCGCCTGCAGCCGAGGAAAATGGCAGCAGATAATGGAATAGACGAAGATCTGCCTGAAGAAAACGAAGCCTGAACCGTTAAAACGAATTTTAAGTAATTTGTTGGGAATTTTATTTGTAATTATAAAAAAAATGCATATTTTTGCACACTCATTTTATGGACAAGTTAAGAAACTATGACATAAGCTTTTCCGGATTAAAAAACGGCAGGCACAAGTTCAAATTTGAGATAGATAAAACGTTCTTTCAATTATTTGATACTGATCAGGAATTTACCAATCCTAGAATCGCAGTTGATGTTTTACTTGATAAACACACTACTTTTTTAGAATTTGAAATTAAAATACATGGGACAGTAGAATTGATTTGTGATATCACCAATAAAGAGTTCGATCATCCCATTGAAAACCAGATCAGGGTATTAGTAAAGTTTGGAGAGGAGTATGATGACAGCAATGAAGAGGTAATTACCATTCCGTCTACAGACCATGCTTTCAATACGGCACAACTGATTTATGAAAACGTGGCACTTTCCATACCCATGAAAAAGATATCACCTGACGTAAGCGAAGAAGATCTGAAAATTCTTGATCAATTCAGCCCGAAGGATATTGAAGAGGAAGAACATGATAGTGACCCGAGGTGGGACGCATTAAAAAAATTAAAAGATAAAAATTAAAATAATTAATATGATGAGATGATGAATCTCATCGCTCATCAAATTAAAAAAGTTATTACAAAATGGCACATCCAAAGAGAAGACAGTCGTCTACAAGAAGAGATAAGAGAAGAACTCACTATAAAGCTGTAGTTCCTCAATTGGCTAAAGATGCAACAACTGGTGAATTACACCTTTATCACAGAGCTCACTGGCATGAAGGAAAACTATACTACAGAGGTAAAGTAGTATTGGAAAAAGCAGTTGAAACTACTGAAGAAAACTAAGAGGCATTTTTTTAAAAAGCCTTATTTTGATACAAAAACCACTCAATTTTGATAAAATTGAGTGGTTTTTTGTTAGTTTTTATGTTTTTTTGGTATCTTTGGACAAAATCAAATATCAAATTTATGGACATTAAAGACATACAGAATCTTATCAAGTTTGTGTCTAAAGCTGAAGTATCAGAGGTAAAATACAAAACAAAAGATTTCGAAATCACTATTAAAACTCCATTGGCCGGAAGTGAAGTAACGTATGCCCAACCCCCTGTTTACCATACCGCTCCACAACAGGTTGCTGCTCCTGCACAGACTGCTCCAGCCGCTGCTTCTGCTCCTGTAGAAAAAACGGAAGCTGCTTCTGATGATAGCAAATATGTAGCAATCAAGTCTCCTATGATTGGTACTTTCTACAGGAAACCATCTCCTGATAAAGACGTGTTTATCAATGTAGGTGATGAAGTTTCTGCCGGTAAAGTAGTTTGTGTAATTGAAGCCATGAAATTATTCAACCAGATCGAATCTGAGATCAGCGGAAAAATTGTTAAGATTTTGGTAGATGATGCTACACCTGTAGAATATGACCAACCTTTATTCTTAGTAGATCCATCTTAATTTAGAAGTTAGATGTTAGACATTAGATGTTAGACTTTGTGCTACATTCAAACAACATTATCTAATTTTCAAATTATCTAATTTTCAAATTAAAGTAAGATGTTCAAAAAAATATTAATAGCCAATCGTGGCGAAATTGCAATGCGTATTCTGCGTACTTGTAAAGAAATGGGGATCAAAACCGTAGCAGTATATTCTACTGCCGATAAAGACAGCCTTCATGTAAGATTTGCAGATGAAGCGGTCTGTATTGGGCCTGCTATGAGTAAAGACTCCTACCTTAAAATTCCTAACATTATTGCAGCAGCCGAAATTACCAATGCTGATGCCATCCACCCGGGTTACGGATTTTTATCTGAAAATGCTAATTTTTCAAGAATATGTCAGAAGAACAACATCAAATTTATTGGTGCTACCCCTGAACAGATCGAGAAAATGGGAGACAAAGCCAATGCCAAAGCTACCATGAAAGCAGCCGGTGTGCCTTGTGTACCAGGTTCTGACGGTTTGATAGAATCCTACGAGCATGCTGTAAAAATTGCTGAAGAAACAGGATATCCGGTAATGATCAAAGCTACTGCCGGCGGTGGTGGAAAAGGGATGAGAGCTGTTTGGAAAGCCGAAGACCTTAAAGACCATTGGGAGTCTGCTATTCAGGAAGCTGTTGCCGCTTTCGGAAACGGAGGCATGTATATGGAAAAACTGATCGAAGAGCCAAGACATATCGAAATTCAGGTTGCAGGAGACCAGTTTGGTAAAGCCTGCCACCTTTCTGAAAGAGACTGTTCTGTACAGAGAAGAAACCAGAAGCTAACCGAGGAAACCCCTTCTCCGTTCATGACAGATGAACTTCGTGAGAAAATGGGTGATGCAGCGGTAAAAGCCGCTGAATTTATCGGTTATGAAGGTGTGGGAACGATTGAATTCCTGGTGGATAAGCACAGAAATTTCTATTTCATGGAAATGAATACGAGAATTCAGGTAGAGCACCCGATCACTGAACAGGTAATTGATTATGACCTGATCAGGGAGCAGATCCTTCTTGCTGCAGGAACACCTATTTCGGGGATCAATTATTATCCTAAATTACATTCTATAGAGTGCAGGATCAATGCGGAAGACCCTTACAATGACTTCAGACCTTCTCCGGGAAAGATCACAGGATTGAATATCCCCGGTGGACACGGAATCAGAGTGGACACCCACGTATATTCAGGATATACAATTCCGTCCAACTATGACTCAATGATCGCAAAGCTTATCACTACGGCTCAAACCCGTGAGGAAGCGATCGCCAAAATGAGACG
The DNA here is from genome assembly GCF_014204415.1 of Chryseobacterium defluvii. GTDB lineage: Bacteria > Bacteroidota > Bacteroidia > Flavobacteriales > Weeksellaceae > Chryseobacterium > Chryseobacterium defluvii_A. The sequence goes on from NZ_JACHLE010000004.1 coordinate 252,508, forward strand.
TGCATTAGAGGAATTCTATATTGAAGGGGTAAAAACCACGATCCCTTTCCACAGACAATTAATGGATAACGAAGATTATCTTGCCGGAAACTATACTACGAAATTCATGGAGGGTTTTGTAATGGACAAAAAGTACGATAATCATTAAAAATAAAAAGCGGTTTCGATATGAAGCCGCTTTTGTTTTTTTATAAATCGTAAAATTCTTCACCATCTTCACTCAGCCACCCGGATTTTCCTTTTTCATCTTCGAAACGTGAAAAACGGTTTTTCAGATCATCCAGTCTTTTATATTTTGGAGTAACATACATCAAATATTGCAATCTTGGTGAATATAATGCCATCTTTCCATTATCCGTTATCTTATAATAGATATGAGGGTAAAGATTATTATTTGCATTATCGGTTTCTAAAGGAAAATAAAAATAATCCTGATAATCATTCCCTTGGAAAGTTAATAAAGGCAGATCAGACATAACATCTTCTATTTTATCGAACTGAGGTATGGTGCTTTTATCATTATTGCTATTGACAAAATTCTCCTGGCTTACAATATACTTTGAGCACTCCTGCCCATAACATGAAAGCTTTAAGCCCAATAAACCTTCTTTGTTGTTTATCTTCGTTTTCACAAAATACACAAATCCGTCCCCTATTTTTCCAAAAGACTGGGTACTGTCAATCTTATTAAGATATCCGATTACCCCAATATGTTCGCCTATATGAGAAATCTGCTTATTTTCAAAAACCACATGATCATTCAGTGATTCTATTGCCATTAACCTGGAATTGTACAGGTCTGTTTTCGTCCAAATGGAGACATCATTATCTTTTAACCTTATCTGCGACTGTGTTGTACTCCAGCTCCCCATTTTTGTTCCACAAACGTCATAAACACGCCATAATGAAATAAATTCCGAATTTTCATTATTTTCGTAAATCCTGCCCAGTATTTTCGGCTCATTCTTTTCCAGGACTGCATACTGCAGCATTCCTTTGGTTTCTATTTTTGGATTACTTTCATAGTTTTGATCTTCAATCTTCAGAGGCAATATCTTCCTATATCCTGTCTTCATGATCTTATATCCGTAAAAATCATAGAAATACCAATATCCGTTTTCCTTAGCCAGAATAGCATCTGTGGTAATGATAATTTTCTGATATTTAACAGGCAGGATATTATTTCCCAAATTATCATTGACCCCATAAAAATCCAAATAATTATCTCCTTTTTGAATTGATTTGCTTTCAATCTTAAGAGTTCCATAAAATTGGGGATTTGCAAAATTGACTTTGGAAGGCTTAACCTCACAATCAGGAAACACATCGTTAAAAAAGGTTTTTAATTGAAAAGGAAAAATTTTATTATCAACAGCAAAAAATGTAATTCCTTCTATTTCATGAATCAAATATTTCACCGGCTCTTCCTGTTCGCTTTTCCAGCCATTGTACAACATTAACGGAAACTCTTCCGTATAACCGCTAAAATCAGTTGAAGAATATAATTGATTACCATAAAAAACATATCTACTTTCATGTTCTGCATTTTTATTTTTTACCGTAAACACTTTGTTTTTAAATCCGTTAAACGCAGTAACCGGATCTGATTTCACATTTTGTAATGGTATTACCATATTGTAAAAATCATCAATCTCTTTTTGATTTGAGGGTTTGAAAACATTAGAATTGGTTTCAAGTTTTCCGTATCTGAAAACATAGTTATTCATAGCAAAGCTGCCATCTCCCTTATCTTTATAAATGATCAGGTCTCCGTTTTGTAAAAGCATATATTTTTTCTCCTGTGCTTTTCCTAAAAATAAAAACAACATCAAAATCAGCAATACTCCTTTTTTCATCCTATAAAACTTTATTATGATGGTAAAAATACAGTTTTATTTATTGTCCGATACACCAATTATATTTTCTGATTAATAATGCTTAAATTTGTAAAAAACCTAAGAATATTATGTCTACAGTAGAAACAGTAAAAAATTCACAGTATTTTATTGAGCTTGAAGACCAGCACGGAGCACATAATTATCATCCTCTTCCGGTCGTTTTAGACCGTGGGGAAGGTGTTTTTGTCTGGGACGTGGAAGGAAAAAAATATTATGATTTTCTCTCTGCCTATTCTGCTGTCAATCAGGGACACTCCCACCCTAAAATTGTAGGAGCATTGGTAGATCAGGCACAGAAGCTGGCCCTGACTTCCAGAGCATTTTACAACTCAAAACTGGGAGAATATGAACAGAAGATCACTTCCCTTTTCGGGTTTGATAAGGTTTTACCCATGAATTCCGGGGCGGAAGCTGTGGAAACGGCAGTAAAACTGGCTAGAAAATGGAGTTATGAGGTAAAAGGGATTTCGGAAAATGCGGCTAAGATCATTGTCTGCGAAAACAATTTCCATGGAAGAACCACCACTATTGTTTCTTTCTCCAACGATCCTGATGCCAATAAAAATTACGGGCCTTTTACACCGGGCTTTGTTAAGATCCCTTATAATGATATTGCCGCTTTGGAAGAAGTTTTAAATAATGAAGCTCAGAATATTGCTGCCTTTTTAGTAGAACCTATACAGGGAGAAGCCGGAGTATATGTTCCGGACGAAGGATTTCTTAAAACGGCTTCCGATCTTTGTAAAAAACATAACGTTCTTTTCATCGCAGATGAAGTTCAGACAGGGATCGCAAGAACCGGAAAACTGATCGCATGCCATCATGAAGACGTACAGCCTGATATTTTAATCTTAGGAAAGGCTCTCTCAGGAGGGATGTATCCTGTGTCAGCAGTTTTGGCCAATGATAACATTATGAATGTGATCAAACCGGGGCAGCATGGCTCAACATTCGGAGGAAACCCACTGGCATGTGCCGTTGCAACGGCGGCATTAGATGTGGTTTCAGAAGAAAATTTATCTGAAAGAGCTGAGCATTTAGGCCAGATCTTCAGAGCAGAAATTGAAAAACTGATTGAAAGGACTGGCCTTATTACAAAAGTAAGAGGAAAAGGTTTGCTGAACGCTATTTTAATCAACGATACTCCGGAAAGTACTACAGCATGGGAGCTTTGCTTACTGTTAAAAGAAAACGGACTGCTTGCCAAACCTACTCATGGAAATATCATAAGACTTGCTCCACCTTTGGTGATCACCAAAGACCAATTGCTGGACTGTGTTAGGATTATTGAGAAAACTGTGTTGGATTTCAAAAAATAAGCATGCCTGAACTCACTGATAAAGTAAGTGGTTTGATCATAACGTATAACGAAGAAAAAAACATTCGGGAAATACTCGGATGTTTTGATTTTTGTGACGAAATTATTATCGTGGATTCATTCAGCACCGATAAAACTTTGGAAATTGCCCGGACTTTTCCTAGTGTAAAAATTATTCAGAATACCTTTGAGGATTTTACCCAGCAAAGAAACCTGGCATTAGATCATGCAAAAAACGACTGGATATTGTTCCTGGATGGCGATGAAAGAATTACACCGCCTTTAAGACAGGAAATTATAAAAGAATTGAATAAGCCTGATAAAAAGGATGCTTATTACTTCTACAGGAAGTTCTTTTTTGCCGGAAAACCTGTTCATTATTCAGGAACGCAGACGGATAAAAACTTCAGGCTTTTCAGAAAATCGAAAGCAAGGTATGTTGCAGAAAAGAAAGTTCATGAAACCCTGCAGGTGAATGGTACTATAGGAGAACTTAAAAATAAACTTCTTCATTTTTCCGTTACAGACTATGAATCATACAAGAAAAAAATGGTTCATTACGGAATTTTAAAAGGAAAAGAACTGGCCCTGAAAGGAAAAAAATTCAGTATTCTGACCCAGTATTCCAAAACGGCATTCAAGTTCTTCAAAGCTTATATCATGAGGCTTGGGATCTTAGACGGGAAGGAAGGCTATCAGCTCTCCTATCTGCAGTCTTTAAGTGTGTTTGAAACCTATGAATCTTTAAAAAAGGAACAAAATTAGTCGGATGAAGATTTGTGTCATTAGTTTCGATTTCTGGGGATATGATCAATACATTGTAGATGTATTGCGCAGTAAACGTATTGATGCTCATCACATCAAAATAGGAGACGTCACACATTCCAATTTTCAGGAAAGAGCCGTGAATGCTTTAAGTAAAACCTTTTTAAATAAAAACCTGAAAAAAGAAAAACGGCAGCAGTATGTATTGGATTCATTGGAAGAGCTTGGCTATCAGGATCAAATCCTGGTACTAAATCCGGATACGTTTGATATTTCAACTTTGGAAGCCCTGAAAAAATATACCGGCAGGCTGATCACTTATCTATATGACAGCCTCGAAAGATTTCCGGTAGAGGATAAATTATATCTTTTTGACAAAATATTTTCCTTTGATGCCGCAGATATTGAAAAACACGGCTTCGAAAAGCTGACCAATTATATTTACCTTCCTTATCAGCCCGATGCAAAACAATATCCTGAAATGGATGTCTTCTACATCACATCGTATGATAATAAAAGGGTACAGTTCATAAAACTGCTGGCCAAAAGGATGACCATGTTGAATCTGAAATTTCAGATCATGATCATCGGTAAAAAAACATGGAAACACCAGCTGAAAAATTTATTTATCCAGATTCCTGAAAATTTATCCATACTTTTCAGCATGAAAAAGATCAGCCACACCCAGCTTCCGGATTATTACCAGAATGCAAAAGCGTTGCTGGATCTGATGCGGGAAAATCAGTATGGATTGAGTTTCAGAGTTTTTGAGGCAATGGCTATGGAAAAAAAGATCATTACCAATAATGAGGCGATCATAAATTATGACTTTTACAATCCTAATAATATTCTGGTTTTAGATGAGACCTGTGCCAACCTCAGCAAGGATTTTTTTGATCAGCCTTATGAAAGTATCCCGGAAGGCATTTACCATAAATATACTCTGGACCATTGGGTAAATGTGGTTTTTAAATTAAATTCATAATGAAAACATCAGTTGCGCTCTGTACTTATAACGGTGAAAAATTTCTTAAGGAACAGATTGAATCCATACTCCATCAGACCATTAAAGTGGATGAGATCATAGTCTGCGATGATGGTTCGACTGACCAGACAACATCCATCTTATCCGAATATCAAAAAAAATTCCCGGAGCTCTTTAAGATCCAGATTAATGAAACGAATCTTAGGAGCGTAAAGAATTTTGAAAAAGCGGTTTCTCTTTGCAGCCATGATATCATATTCCTGAGCGATCAGGATGATGTATGGGTCGGAAATAAAGTAGAAAAGTACTTAGAATATTTCTCAGAACATCCGGAGATCTCCGTACTATGTTCAAACGGATACGGAATCAATGAGAAAAGCGAAATACTGGATGTATTTCCCATCTGGGAAGTTCCCGAACTATTGAGGCAAAAAGGAACTCCCATGAATTACTTTGATTATATTACCTTTATAGGGAATATCGCAACCGGAGCCTCAATGGCCATCAGAAAAACATTTGTAAAGGATATCCTTCCTTTTCCTTCAGTAAAGGGCTTTCATCATGATGAATGGATCGCCTTGATCGCCAGCTCGCAGAACAAATTTGAGATCCTTAATGAAAAGTATTTTAAATACAGGGTTCATGACAAGCAGCAGGTGGGAGGCGTTTTCTATCCCAATACTGAAAAAAGAAAAAAAAGGATGATCAGCATGCATACCATGGATCCGGATATTAAAGATTTTGCTTTTTATAAATCGGCACTGAAAAGATTGTCCGGTTCCTATCAGAAAAATAAAATGCTTGCAGCAAATGCCGATGCATGGAACGACATATTTGAGAACAATGCGGAAAGGGCAAAAGCCTTATTTATTGAAAATAAAAAACAGTTCAGAGAAAAATTTCCGTTAGGATTTTTTATGCTAAGTATAACAGACAAGATTAAAGGAAAAAGACAATTATAATGAATACTCAGTTCGGGATAAATATTTCAGGATATATCAACAAAGCTTTTGGTTTAGGTGTTGCCGTGAGAGCCAATATCAATGCGATGAAAGCTGCACAAATTCCTTTTGCGGTCAATGATTTCAATATTAAGATTTCTGAAAACATCGGAGAATTGGCTACTGAAAACAGCATTTCCAGAGAAAACCCTTACCCTGTTAATTTGGTACAGATCAATCCCGATATGCTGGGAGAAGTTTTTGCCAACGTCTCTCCGGAATATTTTAAAGACAAATACAATATTGCATTCTGGGCCTGGGAGCTAGAAAATTTCCCGGAAGCCTCCAAACCATTCCTCAGATTCTTTAATGAGATATGGGTACCCAGCAGCTTTTGCTCGGATGCCGTGTCTAAGGTCTCTTCCGTTCCTGTCATCAAAATAATGCATTCCATACAGATCGGGAATACTCCTTTTACCAGAAAGGATTTTAATCTTCCGGAAGATAAGTTCATTTTCATGACCATGTTCGATTATCACAGCTCCATAGACCGGAAAAACCCGATCGGAGCCATCGATGCTTATGAAAAAGCTTTCGGTAAAAACAATGCAGATACTCTGCTATTGATAAAAACCTCCATAAGTAAAGAATTTCCTGCCCAAAAACAGCGTCTGACCGAAAGGATCGGGGACAATCAAAGCATTGTCCTTATTGAAGAAATACTGGATCAAGACAAACTGTACAGCCTGATCAACTGCTGTGACAGCTTCGTTTCCCTTCACCGTTCGGAAGGTTTCGGGCTTACGATGGCTGAAGCCATGTATCTGGGAAAACCGGTGATCGCAACCGCCTATTCCGCCAATACGGAATTCATGAATCTCAATAATTCATTTCCTGTAAAATATGATCTGATCAAAACCGGAAACCTGTATTCTGGCAGTACGGATAAAGATATCTGGGCAGATCCGGATACGGACCACGCAGCAGAACTGATGTCAACAATTTATAATGACAAATCCTTAGCAGGAAAAATTGCTAAAAAAGGACAGGATGATGTAAGGAATTTCCTTGCTCCGGCAAACATAGGTGAGAAAATAAATCAAAGACTGAAAATCATAGATCAGGATATTCTGCCCAACCTCTCTAAAAGCAGTTCCAATGAAGCCACCCTTTTACAGTTCGAAATTAAAACCCTGAAAGAAAAACTGGAAAAAATAAGAAGCTTAAAGCCCGTTCAATGGAAGATCAAGATCAAGAATCTGAAAAATAAACTTACCGGTAAAGACAGGAAATATTTCTGGGAAGACTAATCCAGCGTTTCATAGAAATCATTCTGTTTTTTCTGCTTCTCAAAGTTCTTTTTATGAATGAGGCATCTTTCATAATCTTTGGGCATTTCGGTAAAGTTTTTGAACCCGTAGAAGGTTTCATGCACTTTATTTTTCCAGAATATTTTTTTGTTGTTCTTAATTAATCTCGGCTGGTAATCCGGAAAGTTGATATAGCCTTCCCGGTTGATGTTCCAGTTCATTTTTTTGATATATTCTTCCGTTATGCCTTCCACGATATTGATGCGGGGAACGAAAAAGCATTCCACACTTTTTTCTTTTTTCAGGTAAGGCTTAAGCTTTTTAATAAGATCTGCTGCAGGATATTCGTCTGCGTCTATCTGGAAAAGATATTTACATTTTGCCTGACGGATCAGGTTATTCTTGAATGAGGCAAAGTCCCCATTCAGCTGAGCTTCTATTTTGATGATCTTCGTGCCGTAAGTCTCGATAAGGTCTGCCACTTCTTTATTCTTACGCGTAACATCCTGAAGAACAATGATCTCATCCTCCTCATCAATCATAGGAATAAGGGTATCCAGCAGATGCTTCAGCTCATTTACCTCATCATTAACGGTGATGCCATAGGAAATAGTTCTCGAAGGACTCAGAAAATTGGAAAAAAAGCTCATATCAATTATTTATAAACAATGGGATAATTACCTGAAAAATGAACGAAATAATTATCTGAAATTATATCTTTTACGAAGTTCCTGTATTTTTGGGTAGGATAAAAGCAATATCCCGTTTTTTTATAATAATACTTTTTGAAAAAACCGGGAAGTTTCTTTTCACTATTCTCTATTTGATTTCCCCGCTCCGTTCCTTTTATTTTATACAAAACCTGAACATTAAATGCTGCCGGCAAAGCCTCAAACCAATTATTGATCTGAGAAAAATAGGCAAAAGGCGTTTCCTCAAAGCTATTCAATGCTCCCTGATTATGGTCTGAAAAATAATAGTCCCTAAAAATATCTGCCGTTTTCCGAGGTCTGAAAATAAATACTCCCCCATTAATACTTCCCTGTAATAAAGGATCCGCTTCAAAATGGCGGTCTGTAAAATAGATCTCATTCGTTTCTTCCAGTATTCTTGGAATATGCCCCCATGTTCTGTTAAACTCCTCAGTCCCTCTCGGGTCTAAAACGGCTCCAAAACATTTATCTTCAGGAAGATAATCAAATATGGATGGCGCCTGATCTGAAATGATAATATCCAGATCCAGGAACAATGCTATATCATATTGCTGTAAGGCAGATGGAATCAATAGTTTCTGCGATAAAAGCGGGCGATGAAAGCTTTCATCCAAAGGTTTATCAAGAATAACAAGATCTGCCCCACATTTCCTGGAGTAATTTTCAAACTGAGCTTTGCTCTTTTGATACATTTTTTGATACTTTTCTCCAACTATAAAAAGACAGACTGCTTTTTTCATTCAGATCTCAGAAACTTTGTTTATCTGCAAAAATACATTTTATAAAGATAAGGCTATACGAAAATATTCATACAGCCTTTGGTTTATTTATGATCCGTTAAAGGATTCAGCTTCTGTCATACTCATCCTCTATCCTTACAATATCATCTTCCCCGAAGTACGTTCCCGTCTGTACCTCGATAAAGACCACCGGTTTATCCGAAAGATTCATCATGCGATGTTTTGCTCCCTGCGGAATAAAGATGCTTTCTCCGTAAGACAATTGTATTTCCTTATCATTCAGCACAACCGTGGCATCTCCTTCAATAATGGTCCATTGTTCCTGCCTTTTATGATGATACTGATAGGAAAGCTTCTGCCCTGGATTCACTTCAATTCTTTTTAACTTATAATTGGATTCATCCGCCAGAACATAATATTTCCCCCAGGGTCTTTCTCCGATTTCTAACATAATGTAAGCTGTTAATCGGTACAAATGTAAAGATTAAGATCAAAAAAGCCAATAACCCAACCATTAAACATCCTTAAAACACATAATTTTAAGTAAATTTGCACCAAAATTTTTACAGAAAATGGAGAAAGTAAGAGTACGTTTTGCTCCAAGTCCTACAGGACCTTTGCATTTGGGAGGCGTAAGAACCGCATTATATGATTATCTTTTTGCTAAAAACCAGGGTGGCGAATTTGTATTAAGGATCGAAGATACAGATACGGCAAGATATGTGGCGGGAGCTGAAGAATATATTGAAGAAGCCTTGGAATGGTGCGGTATCATTCCGGATGAAAGCCCTTCCAAAGGAGGAAAATTTGCCCCTTACAGACAATCTGAAAGAAGAGATATTTATGACAGATATACTGAGCAGATCCTGAAAACGGACTATGCTTACCTTGCTTTTGACACTCCTGAAGATTTAGATGCTATCCGTGCTGAGTTTGAAGCCAGAGGAGAAGTTTTCTCTTATGATAACGTGACCAGAAACCGGTTGAAAAACAGCATCGCTCTCTCCGAAGAGGAAGTTCAGAAACTTTTGGACGAAAAAACACCTTACGTGGTAAGATTCAAAATGCCGGTTGACAGAACGTTAAACCTGGAAGATATTATACGCGGAAAATTCTCTGTGAACACCAATACTTTAGATGATAAGGTTCTGGTAAAAAATGATGGGATGCCTACCTATCATTTCGCCAATATCATCGATGATCATGAAATGGAGATCTCCCATGTGATCCGTGGTGAAGAATGGCTGCCTTCTCTGGGTCTTCATACTTTATTATATGAAGCGATGGATTGGGATGCCCCTCAGTTTGCCCATCTTTCTTTAATATTAAAGCCTGAAGGAAAAGGAAAATTAAGCAAAAGAGACGGGGATAAATTCGGATTCCCTGTATTTCCATTGGATTTCAAAGATCCTGCAACCGGAAGCCTTTCACAAGGATATAGAGAAAACGGATACCTTCCGGAAGCCTTTATCAATATGGTTGCTTTATTAGGCTGGTCTCCTGCAGATGATAAGGAAATTCTTTCTCTTGATGAAATGGCTAAGAAATTCGATCTTCACAAAGTTCATAAAGCCGGGGCAAGATTCAGCAAAGAGAAGGCAGAGTGGTTCAATCATCAGTATATCCAAATGAAATCCGATGAAGAGCTTCTCCAGATCCTTAAAAATACAGATATTGATCTGTCCGGTGTTTCTGATGAGAAATTATTAAGGATCATTCAACTGATGAAAGAAAGGGCGACATTCCCTAAAGATATTTATGAAAACAGTCAGTTTTTCTTCAAAGCTCCGGTCGCTTATGATGAAAAAGCCTCCAAAAAAGCATGGAATGAAGAGACTTCCGCAATTCTGGGTGAATTAGCTGTCACGCTGAGTGGAATTGAAACGTTTACTTCCGAGTCTTTAAAACAGGCGGTTCATGATTTTGCAGAAAACAAAGGATTGGGAATGGGGAAAATAATGATGCCGCTTCGTTTATCATTAGTAGGCGAGCTGAAAGGCCCGGATGTCCCGGATATTCTGGAACTTCTTGGAAAAGAAGAAAGTATCGCACGAATAAACAATGCGATAAATAATTTTAACTAAAATCTCATTATTTTTCATAAATTTGAAAGATTTAATTTACTTCAAGAAATGGAATATTTAAGTTTCGAGCTTCCTATCAAAGAATTGATGGATCAGTACCAGACCTGTTCTTTAGTAGGAGAAGAAAGTGGTGTTGATGTAAAATTAGCATGCAGCCAGATTGAGGATAAGATCGTAGAGAAGAAGAAAGAGATCTATGGAAGTCTTACTCCCTGGCAGAGGGTTCAGCTCTCCCGTCACCCGGACCGTCCTTATACATTGGATTATATTAACGGTATGGTGGATAAAGGGAGCTTCCTTGAACTTCACGGAGACAGAAATTTCGCAGATGACCCTGCCCTGATCGGCGGTCTGGCCACTCTTGATGGTCAGAAAGTGATGATCATAGGGACACAGAAAGGAAGAACAACCAAAGAAAGACAGTACAGAAGATTCGGGATGCCGAATCCTGAAGGATACAGAAAAGCTTTAAGGCTGATGAAACTGGCTGAAAAATTCCATATTCCGGTAGTAACTTTAGTGGATACTCCGGGAGCCTATCCGGGGCTCGAGGCTGAGGAAAGGGGACAGGGAGAAGCGATCGCCAGAAATATTTTCGAAATGGTGCAGCTTAAAACCCCCATCTTTACCTATATCATTGGTGAAGGAGCCAGCGGTGGAGCATTGGGAATAGGTGTTGGGAATAAAGTGTACATGCTTGAAAATACCTGGTATACCGTAATTGCACCGGAAAGCTGTTCATCTATCTTATGGAGAAACTGGGATCACAAGGAAGATGCTGCCAATGCATTAAACCTTACCCCAAAAGATGCTCTAAGGGAGAAATTCATAGACGGGATCATTGAAGAACCACTTGGCGGAGCTCATTATGAACCGGAAGCAGCTTATTTAAGCCTGAAAAATTCAATCTTACAGAATATCAAGGCTTTCTCCAAATTCACAGGACATGAACTTGAGACCCAAAGACAGGAGAAATTTATTGCGATGGGACAGTTTAAAGGATAAAAACAAAAAAGGTTAAGAAAATTTCTTAACCTTTTTTTATTTAGTCTCTTAAATTCAATTCAATTTCGATATCCTTATTGATCTTTTTCAGGGAAGAATATTTAGCATCACATACCATAGTTGTCAGCACATATTCACCTTTATCGACCAAGATAAAGTTCTGTCCGCTGGCAGGGACATCCAGATTATAATATTTTTTACCGCTTATTTTTACAATTAAATTGCATTTCGACCTGTTCTTAATATTAACATAGGCCTCCTTATCCATAGGATCATGATTAAAAATATGCGTTAGCATTGCAGCAGTTTTCTTATTTTTTTCGCTTGGCTCCGCTTTCTTTCCTGCACTGCTGCTCCCTACACCTGCATAGTTCACTGTTCTTTCGGGGATAGATGCTTCCGGCGTGTTCGATACTATTGTTTTTGAGCCGTTCAGCTCATTATTATTAACCATTTTCTCTACTTCTTTTTTACTCATAGGGGTAATGGTAGGCTTGGCAGCAGGAGAATTATCTGCCATGATGATCTCTATCAGCTTTTTCTTATAATAATCTGTTTTCGCATGTCCCGGATTTTGTTTCAGGAAACCTGCAATCACTCTCGCTTCTTTGGTACTTTCGGCGTCAGCTTCTGTATAAATGATTAATGTCTCTTTTTCAACAATGGCTTTGGTCTTGGATTTTTTCTTTTTCTGGGAAAAGCCCAGGGCAAAAAGGCTTAAAAATAAGAGAACAAATATTTTTTTCATCCGGGTAAATGTTTAAAAATTATTAAATAACTAAATAACGTGAAAAGTCATTTTTTAGTTTATCATTAAAATCATTATCTTTGCACTGCTCAAAATTAAACTAAAAATCAATACTAAATTTTAAATAAAAAAATAATAAATATTATGTCTTATACACCAGCTGCTGCAGACGTAGCAAAATTGAGAAACACAACAGGTGCAGGAATGATGGACTGCAAAAAAGCTTTAGTTGAAGCGGAAGGAGATTTCGAAAAAGCAATCGAGATCCTTAGAAAAAAAGGACAAAAAGTTGCTGCTAACAGAGCTGACAGGGAGTCTACCGAAGGAGCTGTTATCGCAAGAGTAAATGAAGATAACACTTTAGGTGCAATCATTTCTTTAAACTGCGAAACTGATTTCGTTGCTAAGAATGAAGCTTTCGTTGAGCTAGCTTATGAATTGGCTGAAATGGCGATCGTATCTGCCAATAAAGAAGAATTATTGGCTACTGATTTCCACGGGATCACTGTAGCGGAGAAGTTGGTTGAGCAGACAGGAGTTATCGGTGAGAAAATAGAGATTGGTGCTTTTGAAAGAATCGAAGGGCCTTTCTTAGGAGCTTACATCCACGCTGGAAACAAAATTGCTTCTATTACTTCTCTTTCTTCTAAAGTAGACGGAGCTGATGAAGCTGCTAAAGCTGTTTCTATGCAGGTAGCTGCCATGAATCCTATTGCTTTAGATGAAACTATGGTTTCTCAGGAAACTATTGACAAAGAATTGGAAATCGAAAGAGAACTTCTTACCAAAGAAGGAAAACCAGCTAATATTATCGACAATATTCTGAAAGGTAAAATGCAGAAATTCTACAAGGAAAACACATTGGTACACCAGGCTTTCATTAAAGACGGAAACCAGTCTGTTGCCGATTACGTAAAATCTGTAAACGGAGACCTGAAAGTAACAGGATTTGTAAGAGTAAGCCTTACATAATCCAAACGATCTTTCACACAGAAATATTCCCGGTGAGTTTTCACCGGGATTTTTTATTTATAAACATTCATTTGTTGTATGGCAGGATTTCCGAATATCGATCATATCTCCATAAATATTTAATATATCACAATCCGGCATTCCAAAATTCCATCGTGAAATTTTATGTAAAAAATTGATTATTAATGCTTACATTTGCTCCCCTTATAGTAACACATGAAAAAAATTCTATCAATTATTTTTACAGTTTTCTGTTTATTCGGAAATGCTCAATTGGATACTGAACATTGGTTTGCGCCCATGTCAGCCAGAGCAGGTACAAATAGTCTGGAGAGTTATTTATACCTGTCAACCAATGAAACCACACCGTTTTCGGTACAGATCTATAATAATAATACGGTGTACACCACAGTACAGATCGCCAAGGGAAATCCTGCCCAGGTAAGCATTCCAAGCACTTTCCTGCTGGCTTATCCTTCTCTTCTGTTCACTCCCAATACTATGGGATTATATGTGAAAGGCCCTAAAAAATTCTTTGCGAATTACAGGTTCTCTATAACCAATCATGCAGAAATCATTACCTCCAAAGGGCTGGCCGGACTTGGAACTACTTTTTATGCCGCAATGGCTCCTATTACAGGCACAGCCAACTATATCAACTCAACCATAGGAATTACCGCAACAGAAGACAACACGTCTGTTGTAGTCTCGGATTATGATCCCAATATTATTTTTTCGGACGGAACTTCCTCCCCTACAAAAACATTCACCCTGAATAGAGGGCAGTCATACGTAATGGATGTTATAAGCACAGATACTCCTTATAATTTAGACGGACTGGTAGGTGCCAAAATTGTATCCACAAAACCGATTTCGGTAACCAATGGTAACTTTAACGGAATTTATACGACCCTGAATCTTACCAATAATGATATTTTAATGGATCAGGCCGTTCCGGTGGAAAGATTAGGTAAAGATTTTGTAGTTGTAAAAGGAAACGGCTCCATTTCTTCTGAGATGGAAACAGTACTCGTGATTGCAGCCGAGAACAGTACCCCGCTTACTATTAATGGGGTAAATACCGGGATTACTCTGAATGCAGGGCAATATTATATGATCCCAAGCAGCAGTTATGTTAACCAGGGAAACAACAATTACAACATGGGTATTTCATCCACAAAGAATATTTATGTTTACCAGCTATTGGCAGGGGTTTCCGGTGGAAATGAATATCCTACGGGCGGATTCAATTACATTCCTCCCTTAAGCTGCTTCCTGCCTAATAAAATTGATGAAATAGGCTTTATCGATACCATCGGCCCGCAATCTTTTAATACAAAACTTAATATTATTACCCAAACGGGAGCTACGGTAACCCTGAACGGAATCCCAATTGCTACTATTAACGGGCCTTATCCCGTTACCGGAAACCCTAATTGGGTAAGTTACTCTGTGCCTAATGTCACCGGAAATATTACAGTAAATTCCACCAAATCCGTAACAGCAGGAATTGCAGCAGGGAGTGGCGCCGTAGGTTACGGGGGCTATTTTGCAGGATTCTCATCTGTTCCTGCTATTTCCAAGACCGGGGATTGTTACGCGGGACTACTGCTTGAGGTGGATAACACCTATGACAGCTACCAGTGGTATCTCAATGGAAACCCTATTCCGGGAGCAACTTCATACTCCATCAATCCTGAATTGTATGGAGCCGGAGCTTATACCTGTCTGATCACTAAAAACAATTGCGAGTCTAAGCTTACAAATCCTTATAATTATACCTTATGTCCTCCTATCACTACGACAACATTTAGCATAGGTTCCTGTAATACAAAAGTGATCTCTCCGGTTTTCACAGCATCCACACAATCAATAGATCCTTCGCATACGAATATCGTTGCGCAGCCAACATCAGGAACTGTAACGGTAAATCCCACAACAGGACAGATTACCTATACTCCCAATCCGGGACTTACAGCAGACACTACGGATTCTTTTGTATATTACATAGAAGGAAACGGAAACCCTGCTGATTTCGAATATTTTAAGATCATCCTCAATATTGACGTATTACAGATCTCCAATGCTTCTCTGTCATCCTGCATCGACGTAAACGGCAATGGTACTTTCAATCTGACCAACGCCAATGTGACTCCGGATACCGGAACTACAGTCACTTATTTCACCAATGCCAATTTAACAGGCCCCATTGCAACACCTGCAGCTTATACCAGCCCTGCGGGAATGGTCTACGCTAATGTAACGTCTTCTTACGGATGTTCTAAAACAGCACAGATCACATTGACTACCACCCCGTCACCCAATATCAATGTCAATAACTTCAATGCCAGCCTTTGTGATGATAATTTTGACGGGATCATTAATGTAAATTTTAATAACGTTACTCCTCAGATCGTCAATAATTCTGCGAGCTTCAATGTAAGGTATTACCTGAGCCAGGCAGATGCCAATGCAGGCAACAACAGCAATTTACCCATTAACTGGACCTATACAGCCAATACGACGGTATATGTAAGAGTAGATCCCATCAGCCCAAATGAATGCCCTACGGTTTTCGGACAGATAGATTTCAAGATCGGAAATAAAATTACTTTACTGACCGGTAATGCCAACGCAACGGTATGTGACAATGACCTCAGCGGTTCTGAGAATGTATTCCTTAATGATTATAAGAATTTATTCACTGCCGACCCTGGCGTAAGTTTAACTTTTTATGCAACATTAGCCAATGCCCAAACCGGGACTGCCGCAATACCCGCCACCCAGATCCTGCAAACAACAGGAACCTATTATATAAGATTTACAAGCAATACGGCATGCCCGAACACAGGGGTGCTGACCCTGGTTTTGAAATCTCCTAAAAAATCCGACACTTTACGTGATCAGGTAGTGTGCCCCGGAGAGAAAGCAACTCTTGACGCAGGTCCCGACTTCATATCGTATTTATGGAGTACCGGAGCCACTACGCAAAGCATCCTTGCCGGAGCAGGAAATTATTATGTAGACTTAGGTTTTAACGGGTGTATTTATCGTCAATACGTCAATGTAACAACAGCTCAGGCTCCGACGATCACTAAAATTGAAACTTCAGGTTCCGATGCCATTATTCATGTCTCGGGAGGGACACCGCCTTACCAGTATTCGTTAAATGGTATTGATTTTCAATCTTCCAATATTTTTGTTGGGTTAACAAGAGGCATACACAAAGTATATGTTTTAGGTTCTGATGGCTGTATGCCTGTCACCAAAGAGTTTTTGATCTTAAACCTGATCAATGCAATAACTCCTAACGGTGACGGAATTAATGATGTGCTTAATTATTCCGACCTGAGAATAAAACAGGACGTAAGTATAGAGGTTGTAGACAGATATGGAGCAATGGTTTACAGGTCAGCAAACAAGAACTATTCCTGGGACGGGAAGTCCGGCGGAAGAAATCTTCCTACAGGCGCTTACTGGTATCTGCTAAGGTGGACAGAGCCCGATACCAAATTACCAGTTTCGTATTCCGGATGGATTTTAATTAAGAATAGAGAGTAATTTTTTAATTTTCTTTATAATTTATTAACAATATTTCAAATATTATTTTAATTTTGTAGAAATCCTAACTCCATACATATGAAAAGATTTCTACTTAGTTTAGTATTAGTTTTTCTCACGATTAATACGCTCTTTGCACAAAGGGATACTGAACACTGGATTGCGCCATATTATGCTTCTACATCAGGGTATAATCATGCATTATATTTATCCACTGATTCCACAACCCCGTTTGAGGTAAAGATCTATAACAATAATCTTCCGGTAACTACTGTTCCTGCAACGATTATCATTAGTAAAGGAAATCCTCAGAGGGTCAATATTGACGATGATCTAATAGCAGGCACTTCTACTGCGACCGATGCTTTTCAGGTAATCAGCAAAGGGCTGTATTTAAAAGCAGACAAACCTTTTTATTGCAGCCTGAGATTAGCACAAAGTGCCCATGGCGAAATTATAACAAGTAAAGGAAAAGCAGGTATCGGTAAATTATTCCATGTAGTCGCCCCTCCTAACAGCCCAGGCGGTAGTTATAATTATACTGCAGGGATCATGGCTACGGAGGACAATACCAATGTAACCGTATCCTGGAATACTGCCGGATTAGTATTTCTTGGTGGAACACCGACCGGAAACTCCCATACATTTACATTAAATAAAGGACAGTCTTTTCTTTTCGCAGGTAACAGTGCTGCCTCAGCAGCAAACTTAACCGGTTTCATAGGCGCCAAAGTAGCAGCAGACAAGCCGATAACTGTTACTAACGGAAGTTGTAACGGTAACTTTGGAATAGGCGGATCCACCGGATCGGATGCTGTCTTGGACCAGTCGGTCCCGGTAGAAAGGCTTGGAAGCACTTTTGCCATAGTGAAAACCAGATCCACTGCCCCAAGCGAGAATATGGAAGGAGGAATTATTGTAGCTACAGAAGATAATACACAAATATTTGTAAACGGAGGAACTACGGCGATAGCTACCATTAATACAGGGCAATGGTATAGGGTCAATGAAAGTAATTATGTTGAACAGACTGCAGGAAGCGGGCATTATAACATGCTGATCTCTACTTCTAAGAAAGTATACCTGTATCAGTTTGTAGCAGTAGGCTCTGCTAATAACACCTGCGGTTTCAACTATATACCACCGCTAAACTGTTTCTTACCAAGAAGAATTGACGAGATTGGGAAAATCAATGAAATGCCCAATATTACCAGTGGCATTACTTTGAAATTAAATATCGTGACCGAAGCCGGAGCTACCGTTACCGTAAATGGTACTCCGCCTACAGCCGCACAGGGACCTTTTCCTCTAACAGGTAATACCCAGTGGGAGACCTATGCTATAGAAGGAATAACAGGTGATATAACCATTTTCTCTACAAAAGCTGTAACAGCCGGTATCAACGGAGGATACAGCACCGCAGGGTACGGGGGATATTTTGCAGGATTTTCTTCAATCCCTGTCATTTCAAAACAAACCGGAGATTGTGTTCCGGGAATTGTATTGGAAGTGGATGACAGTTATGAAACCTATCAATGGTATTTAAACGGCACAGCCATTTCGGGAGCCACTACTCATGTCTATACTCCTACCCAGGCAGGAGATTATACTGTGAAAGTAACAATGGGAACATGCCAGGCCGAGACAACACCTATTTATAAGGTCTATTCTTGTGTTAAGTACACCACGTCAACCATGACCGCCTGTTCTACTAAGATTATTACCCCTACATTCAGCTCGTCTACCCAGACTCCGGTTCCCGGAACCGTAACCATCATTACTCCACCTACCAACGGAACTGCTACCGTAAATCCAACAACGGGAGCAATTACTTATGTGCCCAATTCAGTAGGTACTGATCAGCTTGTGTACAAATTCTGCGGAAATGCAGCTGAGTTCATCGACTGCGAACAGGTAACATTAAATATGACCGTAGTTCCTTTTGAGGTTAATGATGCCGTATTAAAGGCTTGCCAGTATGACAATGATCCATATGCTTATTTCGACCTGACTAGTGCAGACGTTACGAATCTTGATCCGGTAATTAAGAAATATTACCCTACTCTTAATGACCTGAATGTGGGAACCAATCAGATCTCACATCCTGAAAACTATCCGTCAGCAGGAGGCTTTGTATATGTAAAAGTTTCAACATCGGAAGGATGTACCGACAATGCAAAAATTGAACTGATTGCTATTCCTATTAAAAAATCTCCTCTTCTGGTTGATCAGGATATCTGTATAGATGACAGAACAACCCTGGATGCCGGAGCCGGATATCAGTCTTATCAATGGAATACCGGAGCGACAACCCAGTCTCTTCAGGGAGTAAGTGTGGGAGAATATTCGGTTGTCCTTGGTAACAACGGATGCTTTATCAAGCAAACCATATATGTGAAAAAAGCACCGGATCCGGTAATTAACCAGATAGAAATCGCCAATAATACAGCCACAGTGATTGTAGAAGGAGGAAAGGCTCCTTATAAGTATGCTGTAGACGGAACAACAAACTGGCAGGATTCCAATGTATTTACGGGTCTTTCAAGAGGCCAGCATACATTCTATGTAAAAGATGCTTATGATTGTACCCCAATATCTGTTGAAATTACGGTCCCTAATCTGATCAATGCTATCACTCCGAACGGGGACAACGTTAATGATGTTATTGACTATACCGAACTAGCCTATAAAGGTGACCTTAGCTTCGTGATCTACGACCGATATGGTAATAAGATATTCACCGGAGATAAATTCAACAATTATAAGTGGGACGGAAGACACGCTAACAAGAAAATCATTACCGGAACTTATTGGTTCCATATGAATTGGACTGAACCTAACAAGGAAAAAACGCCAATTAAATACACCGGCTGGATCTTAGTAAAGAACAGAGAATAATATTTTTAACAAACTAATAAAAAACCACGATTTCAAATCGTGGTTTTTTATTAGTTTGTTAATTTTTTTCCAAATTATTTTAAAAACATATTAAATATTCTTTTATTTTTGCAAAAATCCTAATTTTCCTATATGAAAAAACTTCTACTCTCGTTTTTATTAATTTTACTGTCTTTTAATACGCTCTTTGCTCAAAGAGATACAGATCACTGGTTTGCGCCCTATTATTCCTCTACTACAGGATATAGCCATGCACTTTACTTTTCAACGGATTCTACAACTCCGTTTGAGGTAAAAATTTATAGCAATAATGTTGTCATCGGCACAGTAACCATCAGTAAAGGTTCTCCTCAGACATTTACTTTAGGAGCCGCAGCTATCCAGACCTCAGCAGCTTCAAGTGCCGCCACCCCTACCAACATCGGGGTTTATACCAAAGGGGATAAGCCTTATTTCTGTAGCTTAAGAGCTGCCCAGAGTGCTCACGGGGAAATTATAACCAGTAAAGGCAAGGCTGGTATCGGAACTCAATTTTATACGGCTTATACGCCAATGACAGTCAGTTCCTCTTCAAATAATTTCACGACAGGGATCATGGCTACGGAGGACAATACCACTGTTACCATCTCAGGGTATGATCCTAATGTACTTTTTGTGAATGTGCCTACTCCAACACCTCTTACCCTTACGGTGAGTTTAAATAAAGGGCAATCCTATATCCTTGCAGGCTTAGGAAATATCACGGCCAACAGTACCGGATTTATAGGAGCTAAAATTGTAGCTACTAAACCTATTTCAGTTACCAATGGTAATGCCAACGGGTTTTATGCCACTACAACTTCTTCGGACGGATCTGACCTTATTATGGACCAGTCTGTTCCTTTAGATCGTCTCGGAAACGAGTTTGCCATGGTAAAAAGTATCTCTACCAGTACTGCCAATATGGAAGGCGGGCTTGTGATTGCCACTGAAAACAACACTGAAGTTTATCTTAATGACGGTGCAACACCTGTTGCTACTCTTGGGGAAGGAGACTTTTACAGGATCTTAGCGAATTCGTATATCAGCCAGGGAGCAGGACATTCCAATATTTTTGTACATACTACTAAAAATGCCTATTTATATCAGCTGGTAGGCGCCGGCTCTGCTAATAATACTGGAGGTTACAATTATATCCCACCATTAAACTGTTTTTTACCTAGGAAAATTGATGAAATCGGTAAGATCAATGAAATGCCGGGCATTACCTCAGCGATAACTTTAAAACTTAATATTTTAACAGAAGTGGGAGCTGCCGTAACGGTAAATGGCGTAACTCCTACTGCGGCACAGGGACCTTTCCCTCTTACCGGGAATAGTCAATGGGTAACCTATGCTATCCAGGGAATTACCGGAAACGTTACGATAACCTCTAATAAAGCAGTAACCGCAGGGGTAAACGGAGGATACAGTACGGCAGGTTACGGAGGTTATTTTGCTGGTTTCTCCTCTATTCCTTTAATTGCCAAACAGACTGGGGAATGTATCCCGGGAATTGTATTGGAAGTGGATGACAGTTACGATACTTACCAATGGTTCCTGAACGGTAATCCTATTCCGGGAGCCACAAGCAACTCTTATACACCTACACAGGCAGGTAATTATACGGTGACTATTACCGTAGGAAGCTGTCTTCCTGAAACAACACCGGTGTATAAGGTATTCACATGTCTGCGGAAAAGTACAAAAGCCCTGACCGTTTGTGAAGGATATCAGGCTATTGTCCCTGAGTTCACCAGTTCTACCCAAACCTATGTGCCGGGTACCGTAACGATCGTTACACCACCTACCAATGGGACTGCAACAATAGACCCTGTAACAGGAGTTATTAATTATACACCCAACTTCTCCTACTTCGGGCCGGACAAGATTGTTTATAAATTCTGCGGAAATGCTCCTGAATTTATTGATTGTGAAGAGGTAACTTTAAATCTAACAGTTTCTGCAAGCCCGGTTGTCAATAATGCAACTCTAAGAACCTGCTTCTTGGAAGACAATCCCGCTACCGGATTATTTAATCTTACGGTAGCTACTGTAACTTCAGAACCGGGAGTTACAAAAGAATATTACCCGTCACCTACGGACGCCGTAAACGGAACCAACCAGATTCCAAACCCGGCTACATATATAGCCCCAACTGGAGTAGCCTATGTAAAGGTTATTAATGCCAACGGATGTTTTAAAGTTGCCGAGATCACCCTTGTGGTATTCCCACCTGTGAAATCTAATGTTCTGGAAGATAAGATCATCTGTATCGAAGATAAAACCACTCTGGATGCAGGTCCTGGATTTAATGCCTACTTATGGAGTACAGGGGCAACTACCCAGGCTATCAACGGTGTTACGGTAGGTACCTATTGGGTAAAACTGAAAACAGGAGATTGTACTACCACCCAAACGGTAAAGGTTTATCCGGCTGAACAGCCTGTGATTTCAAATGTGGATATTACCAATACGACCGTAACAGTAAGTGTAGTAGGCGGAACAGATCCTTACAGATATTCAATGGATAATATCAACTGGCAGGATTCCAACATATTTACGGAGGTACCGAGAGGCGAAGGAAGAATATATGTGAAAGACGCTTATGACTGTGAGCCTATCGATGTTCAGATCACCATTCCGAACCTGATCAACGTGATCACTCCAAATGCAGATGGTATCAATGATTATATTGATTACTCCGCCTTATCGACCAAGAATAATTTAGTCTTCAATATTTTTGACCGATACGGCAGCAAGATCCATCAGGCTGATAAGTCGAACGGCTATAAATGGGATGGAACAACCAACGGAACTAAAAGAGTATCTACCGGAAACTACTGGTATGAACTGGGCTGGATCGAGCCAAACGGTAAACAGACAGCCATAAAATATACCGGCTGGATCATGGTTAAAAACAGAGAATAATATTTTTAACATACCTTATAAAAACCACGATTTGAAATCGTGGTTTTTTTATTACTTTTTCAAGGCATTACTACTTTTTATTATTAAATTTGTGATAAAAGTCAGCACTGAATGAAGAAATTTCTATCTTTTCTATTTATATTTTATATTTTCATGTCCACATTTGCCCAGTTGGACAGGGAACATTGGTTTGCACCAATGATAGACAGGACAAGCAATCCCAATCCTTACCAGAAACTTTATTTGTCTACCAACAGGACCACTCCTTTTCCGGTAAATATTTATAACAATAATATTTTGATCGGTACGGTAACGATCAGTAAAAACAATCCCCAGAAATTTGACGTATTGCGGGAATACATTATCACAACACAGCAGACGGATCTGTTTACTCCAACTACAAAGGGATTGTATGTGCAAGCTGAATTTCCGTTTTATGCCAACTTAAGGTTTTCGGTATTCAATCACGCGGAAATCATAACCTCCAAAGGAATTTCTTCCACCGGAAAAAACTTTCATGCTGCTAATGCTCCGCTTACGGTCAACAATTTTATCCTAAATTTCATGACCAGCGTGCTGGCAACTGAAGATAATACCACGGTTACCATATCAGGATACAATCCTGCCGTTCAGTTTTCAAACGGGACTACCGGAACGACCAATCCAACAATGACTTTTACTCTCAATAAAGGTCAGTCTTATATTATGGATGGTCTGGGAAACATCAATGCCAATTTTGATGGTTTTATAGGAGCTAAGATCACTGCCAATAAACCTGTAAATGTTACCAATGGTAATTTTAACGGTCAATACGCCGGAAACCACCCTACAAGTTCCGATATCCTGATGGACCAGGCTGTACCCATAGAAAGATTAGGGAATGAATTTGCCCTTGTAAAAGGGAATGGGAATATTGGTTCCAAAATGGAAGGAGCTTTGGTTATTGCTACAGAAGATGACACCAAGATTTTCGTCAATAATGAAATACCTCCCGTAGCCACCTTAAATACAGGACAGTATTTTGTGATTCCGGACACCAAGTATCTGCTGCAGGGAAGCGGACACTATAACCTGTATGTAAAAACCTCTAAAAATGCTTACGTTTACCAGATGCTGGCCGGAGGCTCTGCTACGGGAAATGAAGTAGCAACAGGGGGATTCAATTTTATTCCGGCCCTCAACTGCTATCTGCCAAAACAAATTAATGAACTGGGCCTTATTGATGAAAATTTCGTCCATTCCAATAACAACCCTTCCGGTATTTTAAATATTCCTACCAAATTAAACCTTATCACTGAAAAAGGAGCCATTGTTACAGTAAACGGAGCTGTTCCGCCTGCCAATACGGGTCCTTTTAATATGACCGGAACCAACAACTGGGTTACGTATGGGATCCCAAATGTAGCAGGAACACTTACCATTGTTTCCAGCAAAGCCATTACCGCCGGGATCAATGCAGGGAGTGATGCTGTAGGATACGGAGGCTTTTTTGCCGGATTTCCTACCCAGCCCGTTATTCTAAAATCAGGAGGAGATTGCGTGCCGGGAATTGTGCTTACCGTAGATCCTGTTATTTATGACTCCTATCAATGGTATAGGAACGGTATACTTATTCCGGGAGCCACGGGAGCCTCTTTTACTCCCATACAGCCTGGTTTTTATACCTGCTCTGTAACGATGGGAAGCTGTGCTCCTCTAATTACCGAACAGTTTAAAGTACTCAACTGTACAAAACAGAGTACTGCAACCTATAACATATGTACCAGCCAGACCATTACACCTGCTTTCAGCAATTCCTCACAGACCCCGGTTATCTCAACCATTGCCGTGACTACGGGTCCGACCTTAGGAACTGCTACCGTAGATGCTGCTACCGGTGTAATCACCTATACTGTTACTAACCCCGGAACATCTGGAATTGATACTTTCGTATACTCGTTCTGCGGAGATGACCCTGTTTTTCCGGACTGTGAGACTGTAACCGTAACCATCAATATACAGTCTATCACTGTTACCAATGTTACCCTCAATGCCTGTAACATCAACGGACAAGGGACTTTTGATCTGACTACAGCTAATGTTACCAACAATTCTCCTGTAACCATTACCTACTATCCCACCCTGGCCGATGCACAAACCGAAAATGTGGCAGCTCTTATAACTACTTCTACGGCTTATACAGCTCCTAACGGAACCATCGTATATGCTGTGGTAAAAAATACTCTTGGGTGTAAAAGCATTGCCCAGATCACTCTTAGTTTATATAATCTGGCCATCGTACTGGATAATTACAATGGGGTCTTCTGTGACGATAATTTAGACGGGATCGTCAATATTACCCTTTCAAACATTACCCCTATTGTCCTTAATAACCCGGCATACTTTACTAATGTAAGATATTATGCCAATCTTGGCGATGCTAATGCAGGAAATGCGAATACGCTTCCTAATAACTGGAGCTATACTGCAACGACCACTATTTATATAAGAGTTGATTCTCCGGATGGCTGTGCCACTGTCATCAAACCTTTAACCTTTAGTATAGGAGGTAAAATACCCTTGATCGTCGCTTCGGTTACTCAAAATATTTGCGATGATGATCTGGATGGAATTAAGCTTGTGGATCTCCTGTTGTTCATGAATCAGTTTACAATAGATCCTAACGTTACTACAAGTTTCCATGCCAGCCTGGCTGATGCCCAGAATGATGTAAGTCCGCTTACCAACCCTGTCAGCATCAACAATTCCCAAACCATATATATCCGTTTTGAAAAGCCGGGCATCTGTCCTGAAGTGGGATCAATACGCATTAATATTAAAACCCCGAAAAAATCTGATCTGCTAAAAGACCTGATCATATGTTCCAATGCAGTTACCACTCTGGATGCGGGCCCGGGATTTGAGAGCTATCTGTGGAGTACGGGAGCTACTACGTCCTCCATCACCGGTGTTCCCATAGGAAACTATTGGGTAGACCTTACTTTTAACGGATGTGTTTACAGGCAAAACGTGAATGTTACCCAATCTCCTCTGCCGGCTATCACTTCAATTGAAATTAACGGATCTACTGTCACCATAGGGGCAAGTGGAGGTACTCCTCCTTATGAGTATTCTTTAGACGGAGTTATCTGGCAGAGTTCCAATGTTTTCTATAACGTTCCGAGAGGAAATCATACAGCATATGTAAGAGATTCCAAAAACTGCGATACCATTACAAAAGCCTTTGTGATCATCAATTTGATCAATACCATTACTCCCAACTCAGACGGACACAATGATGATATAGATTATTCGGCTTTGATGACCAATGACAATCTTGAGTTCAGGATCTTTGACCGGTACGGAGCGGAAGTTTTCAGAGGAACCCCTACCAACCGATATATCTGGGACGGAAAAGTTGGAGGAAGGCATGTATACACAGCCACCTACTGGTATATCATAAGCTGGACAGAGTTTGGAACCAATATTTCGATAAAATACACAAGCTGGCTGCTGGTAAAAAACAGAAAAGATTAAAAATGAATTTCCTCACCGGAAATCAGCCTTTTATAACATTCATTAACAATTAAGGAGGAAGTTTAATATAACTTTAACCACTTTCCATGATCTAATCCGGGCATACATTGATGGATTCTGTGTAATTTTGCTCTATTCTATGAAGAAAATTATTACTCTTTTGCTATTGGTTTTTCTGGCAAAAATCAATGCGCAATTGTACTCCGGGGAAGTATTTCTAAGGGACAATTCCGTTTTATATCTTAATCAGGTATATGTTACCAATCTTAATACCCAAAAAACCGTTCTTACTAACTATAACGGAGCTTTTAATATCCAGGCGGAAGCGGGGGACGTCATCAGGTTTACTTCCATTGTCACCGAACGAAAAGATATCAGGCTTTCTCCGCAAATGTTCAGGGTTAAAAACCTTATTGAGTTAAAAATTGCCTATCATGACATCCAGGAAGTTGTTATCAGCAGATTCAAGCCAACAGGCAATTTAAGATATGATGTAAATGCGCTGAAAAGAGAAGACAAAGCTCTTGCCATAAAAAAGGCAATCGGCCTTCCTGAGCCTAAAGGCGACGGAACGCCGCCGGAACTTCCGGTTGCCGGTTTAAGGGATGGCGGCCTTACCTTCAGCCTGGAAAGCATTTATGATATCCTCTCCGGTGAAAGAAAGAAAAAACAGCGTTATATGGCCTATGAAAGGATGAATAATTCGATTAGCCAGATCAAAAGCTATCTGGGACAGGATTATTTTGTAAGATTTAAGATTCCTGAGAATCTGATCGATAATTTCCTGCAGTTTGTATATACTTCGGAGAATATACAGCCCTATGTCTCTGCCGGAAATTTTGAGGCGGTAAAAATCCCGATCGAGAAATATTTACCCATCTACCAAAAAAGGCTGAGGAATTCTCATCTTCAGGAAGTTATAAAATGAAAATTGTAATATTCTGCTGAAAAAATGTGCGTATGAGAAACCATACTTTGCATTTTTCAAAAAAAGTGAGTAATATGGTTTATTTTTATCTTACATTTAGTGTTCAAAATAAAAACAAAAGAATCTCGTTTAGAAGTAAACACTAATAGCCAAAACGCAAGTTAGAGAAAGAAAATGATTTGTTTTTTATCTTAATATTAGTGAATGAAAAAATTAATTTTACTCTTTAGTTCAGTATTGTTTTTTAATCTCTCTGCCCAGAAAAAGGACAAAGATTACAGTAGTATTTTGAAAAGTAAAAATATTTATGAAATAAATGCTTTTCTGAGAGATGCTCACCCCGATGATCCCCGCAGGTCCGTACTGAAGCCCAGGGTGATGGATATGATGAGAGAATATATTAAGAATGCCCACCCGGCTGACCAAAAAGTTAAGGGAATGCAGGAAATGCTTGCCCTCCTTAAGAGAAGACCCTCTACAAAGATCACTTTTGATGAGATGAATGCCATCATCAAACAAAAACAGATCGCAAAATATAATGCGGAACTGGCCGCGAAAAAATCCCTGGTCACCTATACTCCGAGCAATACACAGAATGTCTTTGTGGCCAGTACAACTACTGCAGCTGCAGCAGCTCCTGCTGCCATTCCGGATGCAGAGGCCGAAGAATTCAATATGCTGATGGCTGTTTCTCCCGTAGAGCATAAAAACAAAACCGTAAAGATCCTTAACTCTCTTTTCGATAACGACCCTTACAGCAAAGAGTGTATCGTCCTTATTGAAAACAAATCCGACTGTAACATCATTGTAAGGATGGAAGGTGTGGGAAATACAAAATACAGGCTTGCCGTTCCTGCTCACGGGGATAACTCTATTGTTGTGAGTAAAGGGGATTACCTTTTCACAAGTCTCGTTTGCGGAGCACAGTATGCCTCACAAAAAACGATCCAGAAACCTCTTATGGTTGCCTTAGGTTCATCTTCCAAATAAAGAATTTTATTACCCTGATTTCTAAAATGCGGGGCATTATAGGTAATTTTTTCCTATTTTTGCAGCATTTTATATACTTATTCATGGGTAAAAATAAATTAGCAAGATTTGCAGAAAACAAAACTCTTCCCAATGTAATCCAGCCGACAAGAGAAGAAGCCCTTAACGGGTTTTCTCTTAAAGGTAAATGGAGAACAGATTTTTTTAAGAACAATAATCCCATTGTTCTTGAACTGGGCTGTGGAAAAGGAGAATATTCTGTAGGCCTTGCCAAAACTTTTCCTGAAAAAAACTTTATCGGAATAGACATCAAAGGTGCAAGATTCTGGTTTGGGGCTAAAGAGGCCGTGGAAAACAATATGAACAACGTCGCTTTTCTCAGGTCTCAGATAGAGCTGGTAGATCATTTCTTTGAGGAAAATGAAGTGGATGAAATATGGATCACATTCCCGGATCCGCAGATCAAATACAGACGTACCAAGCACAGGCTGACTCACCCCGATTTCTTAAACCGATATAAAAAATTCCTGAAACCTTCAGGAATTATTCACCTGAAAACGGATTCCGAATTTCTTCATGGTTATACTTTAGGACTGCTGCAGGGATCAGGCTATGAGATCCTTACCGCACATCACGATATCTACGGAGCACCCGAGTATGAACCGAATACCGAACATTTAAGGGATATAAAAACATATTACGAAGAGCTATTTTCAGCAAAAGGAAAAACCATAACCTATATAAAATTTCGAATAACCTGATGAAATAAATAATATTTGATGAAAAAAAAAATTTTACCGATCCTATTCTTCATTTTTCTGGCTTCCTGTTCTGCCAACAACATCCGAAAGGACAACGAAGACATCCTGAAAAGCACAAATATCAAAGAAATTGAAGACTATCTGAAAAACACCTTCCAGGATGATCCAAAAAAAAGTGTTTTAAAGCCTAAACTTATTGCTTTAAAGAACTCTGCATGGACTAAAGGAGTAAAAGATTCCAAACCTATGGAAGCAAGGCCCATTATTGCTGAAATTCCACAAGCAGCTATGGGAAACGCCAATTCCAGCGAGGCAGAAGAATTTAAACGCCTGGTCGCAGAAAATTCTACTGAGCACAAAGAGAAAACAGTGAAGCTTCTGAATGCCATGTTCGACCAGGATATTAACAGCAAGGAAGCTGTCCTTCTATTTAAGAACAACTCAGACTGTAATATTGTCTTACGGATCCAGGGAAAAGACTTCTACAATATGGCAGTGCCTGCACATGGGGAAAACTTTATGGTCGTTAAAAAAGGACAATACGCTATGAGCAGTAATGTCTGCGATGTAAAATATGCTTCGCAAAAAGACATAAAAAAAAGTATATTTGTAATATTAGGCAACCCGGAACAGACCAATCAGATAAGTGCGGATAAAAAACCTGCTGATTCCCCACCTCCGGTTAAAAGTAAGAGTACAAAGCCTGCTAAAAGAAGAACATAAGCAAAGCAATTGATATGAAAAGACTGTTGGTTTTCTTAGGATGTATGACACTTCTCCATAGCTGTAATGTCAATTACAACTCAAATTATCCTGTCAGCCGTCCATATCCTGCCGGAAACAGCTCAGGATCGGCTTATCCTTCAACGGCCGAGGTGGAAAGAGAATACAATGAACTTCGAAAGACCTATAAATCCGAAACAGCAGATGTACTGACGGACCTTCTGAATGATTCTTCCAACAATCCCAAAACATCCGTTATTGTAGAGAATGCTTCTCCCTGCAATATGGTGCTTACAATAAGCGGAAATAATTATTTCAAAAAAGTTCCTATAGGTGCAGGAAAAATAGGCTCCGTAATGGTGCTTAAAAATCAGAATTATAAGTTATCCGGAATGGTCTGCAGGTCTGTATATCAGTCCACAAAATTTATATCCGGGTCTTATTCAGTTAAGCTTTCCAATTAAAAAAGATATAAAAAACAAAAAACCGCTAAATTGTATTTAGCGGTTTTTTTATCATTAAGAATAAATCTGATTATTCTGCATCGAAATCAGCATCTGTATCAGCAGATACTTTTTCTCCTTCTTCTTTAGATTTTTCTTTATCAGCTTTTCTCTGAGACTGACCTTCTTTGATAGATTCAGCAACTACGCTTAAAATCATATCGATAGACTTGGAAGCATCATCGTTTCCTGGGATAACGAAATCTACTTTTCTAGGGTCAGAGTTTGTATCAACAATACCAAAAACCGGAATACCTAATTTCTTAGCTTCAGTAACGGCAATGTGTTCTCTAAGGATATCTACTACAAATACTGCAGAAGGAAGACGAACCATGTCTGCGATAGAACCTAAGTTCTTCTCAAGGTTAGCTCTTTGTCTGTCTACCTGAAGTCTTTCTTTTTTAGATAAAGTTTCGAACGTACCGTCTTTTTTCATTTTGTCGATAGAGTTCATTTTTTTAACAGCCTTTCTGATCGTAACAAAGTTTGTTAGCATACCTCCAGGCCATCTTTCTGTAATATAAGGCATATTAAGTTCCGAAGCGTGTTTTGCCACCACTTCTTTCGCCTGCTTCTTAGTAGCTACGAAAAGAACTTTTTTGCCTGCAGAAGTTAATTTTTCCAAAGCGTTACAAGCCTCGTCCAATTTAACTGCTGTTTTATGTAAGTCTACAATGTGAATACCATTTTTCTCCATAAAAATGTATGGAGCCATATTTGGGTTCCACTTTCTTGTCATGTGACCGAAGTGTACACCAGCCTCTAAAAGGTCTTTTACATTTGCTTTTGCCATGTTGTTTGTTTTTGTTAGTTTACTTTCCGCTTTTTAGGCAATCAACAACTTCTTTAGATGGGAGAAGCGTTTGGATGCTAAACGTAACGGGCAATTTTTTGCTTTAGGCTTTAGGCATTAAGCTGCAAGCTGTAAAGCGGATTAAAAATTCTAATAAGTTTTTCAAAAAGCCTATTGCATATTGCTTTAAGCTTACCGCCATTCTTAACGTTTTGAGAATTGGAATCTCTTTCTTGCTTTTTTCTGACCCGGCTTCTTTCTTTCCACCATTCTCGCATCTCTTGTAAGTAAACCGGCAGGCTTCAATGCTAATCTGAACTCAGCGTTGATTTCGCACAAAGCTCTTGAAATACCTAATCTGATCGCTTCTGCCTGCCCTGTATTTCCACCACCGAAAACATTTACGGTAACATCATACTGACCAACAGTTTCAGAAAGAATAAACGGCTGGTTCAATTTGTAAACCATTACGTCTGTAGAGAAATACTCTTTAGCATCTTTACCGTTTACTGTAATATTTCCAGAACCTGGTCTTACATAAACTCTTGCTACAGAAGTCTTTCTTCTTCCGATTTTGTGAACTATAGACATATTAATTATTTAAATTCGTTAATATTAATTGTTTTAGGCTGTTGAGCTTCATGTTTGTGCTCAGTTCCTTCATATAAATAAAGGTTCTTCAATAAAGCAGATCCTAATCTGTTTTTAGGCAACATACCTTTTACAGATTTTTCCAATACTTTCAAAGAATCTTTCTTTTGAAGTTCAGCCGCAGTCATAGACTTTTGACCTCCAGGGTATCCTGTATGCCAGATATAAGTCTTGTCAGCCCACTTGTTTCCGGAAAGTGTAATTTTCCCAGCATTCAAAACAATTACATTATCACCACAATCTACGTGAGGTGTAAAGTTTGTTTTGTGCTTACCTCTCAAAATCTTGGCAACCTGAGAAGCTAATCTTCCCAATGGCTGGCCTTCAGCGTCTACCACAACCCATTCTTTATTTGCAGTAGCTTTGTTCGCTGAAACAGTTTTGTAACTTAATGTATTCACACGTTTTAGTTAAAGATTAAACATAATTTTCCCTTTAAGGGTGTGCAAAGGTACAATAATTTTCGTAATACGGCAATATATTTTATATAAAGTGTTGCCCCAAATACCCGGATAGATTTTTATCTATATGATTATGACTGGCATAAATCTTGTGAAATAATTTTCCGATGAGAAAAAGTGATTTTTTCGAAAGATTCTGAAAACACAAGTGATAAAGTAAAGAGTTGAACCTCCAACTCTTTTACTTTATTAACTTTCAGCCCAACATTCCCACAATTTTTTTCAGGTTTCACAATAAATTCATCTCAGGAATTATTTTTCTTTCGCGAAATATTTATATTTGCTTCAAATCCTTATAAAACTATGAGCCACGGAAAAATAAGAGAAGACAAAAATTGTCTTAACTGCGGATATCACGTAGAAGAAAGGTTTTGTCCGAATTGCGGACAGGAAAACGTTGAAAGGCGACAACCCTTCCATTACCTTTTTACCCATTTTATTGAGGATTTCACGCACTACGACGGGCAATTCTGGAAAACCATAAAATACCTTCTCCTCTATCCCGGAAAACTTACCCGGCAATATCTTGTAGGTAAAAGGCAGTTATATGTGGCTCCTGTTAAATTATATATTTTCATCAGTTTCATTACTTTTCTGCTTCCCGGATTTTTACCAAAATCCAAAAATCCGGACCCAGAAGATAAAAAAACAAGGGTAGAGAAGGCACGGGATGGACAAGAAACCACAAAAAAGGTTCTGGATGATTTACAAAAAGAAGGCATTCTATCTATTGAAACCACAAAAAATGTAAAAAATAACCTTGACACCATACAGGCACGGGATTCTATTGAATATGCCATACGGGATAATGGGGATATCCTTGACAGGACATTTGATCAGAATGAAACCACAATCATGGATGCCCATAATATGAAACAGTATGACTCCCTTCTTGCCAAAAACGACAACGGATTATATGAAGTCATGAGGCCCATTGCAAAAAAAATGTTCGAATTAAAGGAAGAAGGCCTGAGCAAAAAGCAAATACGTAAAAAGTATGCCGAAAATTTCGTCCATACCATTCCGAAGGCTCTTTTTATCTACCTCCCCATTTTCGCGTTCTTCCTATGGGTATTCCATAATAAAAAGAAATGGTGGTATTTCGATCATAGTATATTCACATTACACTATTTCTCTTTCCTTCTGTTATCAACCCTGATCTTCATTATTGTAAACAGGATATCGGACTTTCTTCCCGATTACTCTGTTTTCACTTTGCTGCAGATGCTGTTTTCTACGGTGTTATTTATTTACACCTGTGTATACTTCTTTATTGCCCATCACAGAGTATATGAAAGCAGTAAAAGGGTAAGTATATTAAAAGGATCTTTGCTATTTATCATTAATTTTATAGGGCTTACCATTATGTTACTGGTACTAATGTACCTCAGCTTTGTTATGCTTCACTAATTACGTAAAGACTTGCTTGCCCTGAAGCTGGCGATTAAATAATAAGCGACGAAAACTGTTGAAAATTTAAGAACGGAAGGAATGGCCTGCTCTAAATTAAACAATAAAGTCCCTATAAGAACCAATACACCCATCGCCAGGAAAGACAGTCCAAGTTTCTGAGGTAATGTAAAACCCGGAGTATCCACATAATAGGCAACTCCCCATGCAAAGCCGAAAGCCACTGCATAAAATAAGTCCAGCCCAAGATTTTGACTGCTCAGAAAAAAGTGATTAATAAGGAAACTGATAACGGTTCCTAAAGCGAAATACAATAAGGCTCTCTGCATATCATAAAATATGGTACAAAAGTAGAGATTTTAATTTGAGAATTTGAAAATGAGAAAATTTGAGAATGAAATATCAGAGATCTAAATTTCGGATCAATCTTACGGGTCCATATACTTTTAAAATACTAGGACCTTAAACAGGAAATAGGGAAACACTTAATCTCTACAAACCAATCAACACAATGAAAATCAACTTATTAAAAACAAAAATAAGGTTCTTATTTTATTATTATATTTGGGAATTCAGAAATTTTCTAGATTTTTTATGGAAACCCAAAAATATACTCCTAAAAACAAAGTAAGAATTGTAACAGCAGCGTCATTATTTGACGGACATGATGCAGCCATTAATATTATGCGCCGTGTTATCCAGGGAACAGGATGCGAGGTCATTCACCTTGGACACGATAAATCCGCAGAAGAAGTCGTTAATACGGCTATTCAGGAAGATGCTAATGCCATTGCTCTAACCTCATATCAGGGGGGGCATAATGAATATTTTAAATATATCTATGACCTTCTAAGAGAAAAAAACTCCCCACAAATCAAAATTTTTGGCGGCGGCGGCGGAGTTATCCTTCCTGAAGAGATCAAAGACCTGATGTCTTACGGTATCGACAGGATTTATTCCCCGGATGACGGAAGGGAGCTTGGCCTTCAGGGTATGATCGATGATCTGGTTCAGAGATCAGATTTTGCCACAGGAAAAGATGTAACGGCAAAAGATTTAGAATCAATCGATTTTGAAAACCCGACCAGTATTGCCCAGATCATTTCCGCAGTAGAAAACTTTTCAGACGAAAAACCGGAACTGGTAAAAGCAATCGATGAAAAATCAAAAGACCTTAACATCCCTGTCATTGGTATTACCGGAACAGGAGGTGCCGGTAAATCTTCATTAACGGATGAATTGGTAAGAAGATTTCTACGTTCCAATCCCGATAAAAAAATGGCGATCATTTCTGTAGATCCATCCAAAAAGAAAACAGGAGGCGCATTATTAGGAGACAGGATCCGTATGAATGCCATTAATGATTCCAGAGTATATATGCGTTCAATGGCAACAAGGGAAAACAATGTTTCCGTCTCACCGTTCATCCACTCTGCACTGAATATACTGAAACTAGCCCATCCGGATGTAATTGTACTGGAAACTTCGGGGATCGGGCAATCCGGGTCGGAGGTTTCAGATTTTGCAGACGTTTCCATGTACGTGATGACCCCTGAATATGGGGCTTCTACCCAATTGGAAAAGATCGACATGCTGGATTATGCAGATCTTGTGGCTTTAAACAAATCTGATAAGCGCGGAGCTTTGGATGCTTTGCAGGCAGTGAGAAAACAATTCCAGAGAAACCATCATTTATGGGAAAGCCAGCTGGAAGATATGCCGGTGTATGCAACAAAGGCATCCCAGTTCAATGATCACGGAACTACTGAACTTTATAACAGATTAATATCAAAAGTTAACGATAAATTTTCCGGATTAGGCTTAAATACTTTTGTAGAGCAGGAAATTACAGATGAAGTCACCATTATCCCGCCAAAAAGAGTACGCTACCTGTCCGAAATTGTTGAAAACAATAAACAATACGATGCAGCTGTTGAAAAACAGGCTGAGTTCGCAAGAACCATGTATCATATTGAAGGGGTAAAAAATATGATTTCCAATGAAGCCCTTGAAACGGAATATCAGAAAGCAGAAAAACACCTTCAACAGGAAAATATTGATTTCTTAAAAACATGGGACAACACTAAAAAGGCTTTCCATGAGGAATTCTATTCTTACTTTGTTCGCGGAAAAGAGATCAAAGTAGAAACCTCAACGGAATCTTTATCTCACTTAAGAATTCCAAAAATTGCATTGCCAAAATATAATGACTGGGGTGACCTGATCCAATGGAAAGGACAGGAAAACCTTCCGGGAAGCTTCCCGTATACTGCCGGGATTTATCCGTTCAAGAGAACCGGAGAAGATCCGACAAGGATGTTTGCCGGGGAAGGAGGCCCTGAAAGAACCAACAGAAGATTCCATTACGTTTCTGCAGAAATGCCTGCAAAGCGTTTATCTACAGCCTTCGACTCTGTAACATTGTATGGGCAGGATCCTGCTTTACCACCGGATATTTATGGTAAAATCGGAAATGCAGGAGTTTCTATCGCTACGTTGGATGATGCCAAAAAATTATATTCAGGTTTTGATTTAATTAATGCATTGACTTCGGTTTCAATGACGATCAATGGGCCGGCTCCGATGTTATTGGCATTTTTCATGAATGCTGCCATTGATCAGAATGTTGAAAAGTATATTGCTGAAAATAAACTGGAAGATAAAGTTGAAGCTGTTTTAAAGGCTAAATTTGACGACAAAGGATTAAGCAGGCCTCAGTACAATGGAGAGTTGCCTCCGTCCAATAACGGTTTAGGATTAAAACTATTAGGCGTTACCGGAGACGAGATCATTCCTAAAGATGTTTATGAGCAGATCAAGGCAAAAACCATAGCTACCGTTCGGGGTACGGTACAGGCAGATATTTTAAAAGAAGACCAGGCTCAGAATACCTGTATCTTCTCTACTGAATTTGCGCTTCGATTAATGGGTGACGTTCAGGAATATTTCATCAGGGAAAAAGTAAGGAACTTCTATTCGGTTTCCATCTCAGGTTACCATATTGCGGAAGCAGGAGCTAACCCGGTTTCCCAACTGGCATTTACACTGGCAAACGGTTTCACCTATGTAGAATACTATTTAAGCCGTGGAATGGACATCAACGACTTTGCTCCAAACTTATCATTCTTCTTCTCTAACGGTATCGACCCTGAATACTCAGTGATTGGACGTGTAGCCAGAAGGATCTGGGCAAAAGCCATGAAATTCAAATATGGGGCTGACGAAAGAAGCCAGATGCTGAAATACCATATTCAGACCTCAGGCCGTTCCCTTCATGCACAGGAAATTGATTTCAACGACATCAGAACAACCCTTCAGGCTTTGTATGCCATCTATGATAACTGTAATTCACTTCATACCAATGCCTATGATGAAGCCATCACAACACCTACGGAAGAATCCGTAAGAAGGGCAATGGCCATTCAGTTGATCATTAACAAAGAGCTGGGTCTTGCTAAAAATGAAAATCCGCTTCAAGGCTCATTCATTATTGAAGAACTGACAGATTTGGTGGAAGAAGCAGTATATGCGGAATTCGACAGGATTACAGAAAGAGGTGGTGTACTTGGTGCTATGGAAACCATGTACCAGCGTTCCAAGATCCAGGAAGAATCCATGCATTACGAATGGCTGAAGCATACCGGAGAATATCCTATTATTGGTGTAAACACTTTCTTAGGGAAAGATGGGTCACCTACTGTTTTACCCGGTGAGGTTATCCGTTCTACCGAAGAGGAAAAACAGGATCAGATCGACAACCTTCACAATTTCCAGAAAGCCAATGAAGGGAAAGCTGGACAAGCACTTAAAGAACTTCAGCATGCAGCCATCAACCAGCAGAACCTGTTTGAGGTCATGATGAATGCCGTGAAGTACTGTTCTTTAGGACAAATTACCAATGCTTTGTTTGAAGTGGGTGGTAAGTACAGAAGAAATATGTAGCCTGTATCGATAGGCCAATTCATAAAAAATCTCTCAAAAATTTGAGAGATTTTTTATTTTCGCGATATAATTATCTCGATGAAACCAAAAGCCATATTCAACTGGAGCAGCGGAAAAGATTCTGCCTTTGCACTATATAAAACTTTAAAGGAAAACCGTTTTGAGGTCGATTTCCTTCTCACCAGCATCAATAAAGAATATCAGCGCATCTCCATGCATGGAGTCCATGTATCCCTTTTGGAAAAGCAGGCTGCAAGCATTGGAATCCCTTTGATCAAAATGGAACTCCCAAAGGAACCGTCTATGCAGGAATACCGTGAGATCATGAGTAAAACTATGGCTGAAATACAATCTCAGGGAATCACACATTCCATTTTCGGGGATATTTTCCTCGAAGATCTGCGTACATATCGTGAAGAACAGCTGAAAAGCATCAGTATGGAAGCTGTATTCCCTTTATGGAAGCAAAATACTTCAGATCTTATCCGTGAATTCCTTGACTTAGGCTTTAAGACCATTGTAACCTGCGTTAACGAAACCTATCTTGATAAAAGTTTTGCCGGGAGAATTATTGACGCAGATTTCATTGCAGACCTGCCGGAAAATGTGGATCCCTGTGGTGAGAATGGCGAATTCCATACGTTTACTTTTGACGGACCCGTTTTTAAAAATCCCGTGCTGTTTGACATCGGGGAAACAGTAAAGAAAACACACACCAAACCCAAATCGGATCCTGATGACAGGAATGAAGATTACGTTTTCTGGTTTTGTGATCTGATCTCAAAATAATAACTAAAAAGCAGCGTTCTGATAAAAACTCAAATTGCTATGATCCCTTTATTAAGAATTGAAAAACCCTGCGAAGAACCTTTAGAACAGATGCATAATATTTCCGGAGGAAAATTCTGCGGACTGTGCTCAAAAAAAGTTATCGATCTATCCGGACTTTCAGATATGGAAATCATGGAGATTCTTCACCAAAACAAAGGGGTAAAATTCTGCGGAATGGTTTTCAGGCATCAGCTGAATCGTCCTCTCGAAGTTAAAACCCCTATTGAAAAAAACGTTCATTCCCGGAAGATAACTTTTACAAAAATTGCAGCCGGAGTTGTCTTAACAGCGAGTATCATTAACTCTTATCCTGCACAGACAAACAACTTTACTCAAACCGAGATCAATATCAGTCCTGTTTCAAAGCAAAAGAATGAAAAAGAAAACACAGGAGACGGAAAATATGTCATTTCGGGAAAAGTACTGGCCAAAGAAACAGGAAAACCTATAGTCACTGTAATAAGTCTGATCACACTGACAAAAGCATATTCTGCCAAGACGGATGCCAATGGCGAATATATACTAGAAGTTCCGGCTGAGATCATTCAGAAGGAAAATTTACTGGAATTTCAGCCCGAAAGTATATATTATAACAGGATCCTGACAGTTTTTACAAAAGAAAAACCTTTAAAAAACCACACAACAATACTCGCTGAAAATGGTTTTGCCAGGGAATATGGAGAGATCTCCCCCATAATTCCTACCGAAAGATCTTTAATTTTGCTGAATGGTAAAAAACTCTCTCATAAACTTTTCAATAAAAGCTTTTCCATATATTATGATCAATATGATGTCCATTATATCCCTAAATCTTATATCAGGATATTTATACAGGATGAGAACGTAGAAGACCTGTTTATAACTTTTGTAAAACAATAAGATATATCTGTGTTGTACATTTTGAAAAGCAATACTCTAAAATCCTCAATGGATTAATAGCTTTTAGTCGATCTTATTTTCCTGTTCTATTCTTTTTGAGTACTTTTAGCATAAACTTATGAACAAATGCTGAAAATTCCCGGGCAAATCCTGACCCTATTATTCATTATACTATTTTTATCCGCTTGTAAAAGCACCTCTGAATCAGAGAAAATCATTGACAGAAATGCTGTTATAGATTCCACCATCACTGCTTTTGAAAAAAAGCTCCTGGAACAGCAGATCGATTCCGTAGTTAAGAAATACAGCTTTAACGGAAGCATTGCCGTTTTCAAAGATTCCCTGTTATTATATAAAAAGGAGAATGGTTTTTCAGATTTCAAAGCCAAAACTAAAATGGATGATGCCACATCTTTTGCCATCGGCTCTGTAAGCAAACAATTTACCGCAGTCCTAGTATTACTTCAGATGGAAGAGGGAAAATTAAGTACAGAGGATAAAGTTTCAAAATATATAAAAGAATTCCAGACCAAAGAATATGAGAATATTACCATCCATCAACTGCTGAACCATACTTCCGGGCTGAATACCCTTGGCGGAAAACTTATGTTCAAAAGCGGCTCAGATTTCTTCTACTCCAATGACGGATTCAACATTTTAGGTAAGGTCGTTGAAAAAACTTCAGGAAAAAGTTTCGATGATAATGTACTGGAGCTTTTCAGGAAAGTGGGAATGAACAATTCTTCCACGGGCAATATTTTTGAAGGTAGTGATTTCGCAGGAGCTTATTTGGGAGCCCAAAATAGTTTTGAAAAAATACAGAATATGCCCAAAAGACTGGGCGAAAAGGAAATTGGAATTCCTGCGGGCGGAATTCTGTCAACAGTTCACGACCTGCATACCTGGAACAACGCTCTGTATAGCGGAAAAATCCTGAAACCGGAAACCCTTAAAAAGTTCATGGCTCAAAGCGCCGAAAGGCATCATCCTGTTTTCGGAAAGATGGGTTATGGTTACGGGATTATGATGAATATGACGAAACCTGCTGCCTATTTTCACAGTGGATATGTGAAAGGCTCCCCCTCACTGAACATTTACTATCCTGAAACAAAAACTTCCGTTATTATCCTGTCCAATATTGCAGACGAAGGAAAAGGTAAAAATTTTATCTTCAAACCTCATGTCGAAGTTAAAAAGATTACCGATGCCATTGAAAATACAGTAGTTGATCTCAGGGAAGAAATGATAAAGACCGTAAATAAAGAATAGCTTTTGTAACTTTCATTCATGAAAAAATTATATTTCATAGCCATTGATCCGCCTCAGCAAGTCATTGCAGAGGTAAAAATATTTAAAGAGGATCTGGCTTTGCACTATAACAATTCAAAGGCATTAAAGAATGATGCCCACATTACCTTATTTCCTCCTTTCAGCAGAGATACGGAGCTGGAAAGCGATATTCATGTTGCTTTTCAAAAAATAGACACCCATCTTCCGCCTTTTGAGATCGAACTGAACGGCTTTGGAGGCTTTCCCAATAAAAATCCTGTCATCTTTGTACGGCCTGAAGCCAATGATCATTTAAAAGAGCTTTATAACAGGGTCAAACAGCAGTTCCGTTTCGGGAGCTATTCCTTCAATCCTCATGTGACCGTCGGCTACAGGAATTTGACATTTGAAAATTATTTAAAAGCGATGGAAGTTTATGAAAGAAAAGAATATAAAACGAAGTTCTTAGTTGACCGGATATCTCTCCTTCGTCATGACGGAAAATGGATCACCATTGCCAAAAAAGATTTAACAGGCTAATTAATAAAAATCGGCTATTATAATTATAGCCGATTTTATCTTTATACTGGTCGTGGATTATTCCTTTACAATCTTATGGGATATGATCTGCTCTTTATTCTCTGATACATTCAACAGATAAGTTCCCGTCATAAGATGATGAATATCTACAAATAATGTTGAAGAATCTTTCATTTCAAATTTTACCGGAATTAATTTTCCCGAAGCATCGT
This sequence comes from Chryseobacterium defluvii, assembly GCF_014204415.1. Taxonomy (GTDB): domain Bacteria; phylum Bacteroidota; class Bacteroidia; order Flavobacteriales; family Weeksellaceae; genus Chryseobacterium; species Chryseobacterium defluvii_A. The sequence goes on from NZ_JACHLE010000004.1 coordinate 293,804, forward strand.
GCATAGTAACACTTATATTTTTTGAAAAATCCTGTTTGCCCTTGATATAAAGTTCACCTTCCGACGGATTAGGATAGATACTGAATCTCCTTTCTTCCGCCTTCACCTCAGAAGTTCCGAGAGAAGATTTATTCAGGGTCCAGGTAATGTTCGTAAAATGCAGAGTACTGTGATTAGTCACAAGGAGTAAAGGATTGTTATCCGTCACTGAAAAAAGCAGGGTATTATTTCCTGCATTCAACTGACCTGTTGAGATGATAACAGAATTTCCGGTTGAAGCGAGCGGTGTTCCGTTTAAGGTCCATGTATTGGCAAGCGTATTCGGGATCGGCAGAATTTCGTTTACTGTAAAAGTGACATTAGAGTTTGCATTCACCGTACTGCTATTCGCAGGAGTATAGGAATCCACAGGAGATACCAGGGCATGTATTTTCTCTATAATACCTTCCTTACACACGGAACAAAACTGCTGATTCAAATACCTCATCTCACAACTCTGGTGCGGACGGTACCATGTAGGACTTTCCGCATGAGCATAGATCCCGATCCCGTTAGCCCCTATCCAGTTTTTCCATTTTATGGTTGCAGGATTGGAGTTCTGGGTTTTATTAGCAGATTCCCCCGAGCCAGAGAACCAGTACTCATCAGCAAGCTTTCCGAAAGAATGCCCTAGTTCATGCACCACTACTTCATTCGCTGACGTATTTAAAGAAGCAAATGCATAAGTCCCGCCACAGCCCCCATATTCTGTAGAATTCCCAAGAATATAGGTAATATCATAGTCCGGAAGATTGGCGGCAAGCACCTGTGCCACTTTATTGGTCGTATTGCTGTAGATACATCGGTGAACTCCGAAATCAAAGCTGGACCCCAGATAATTGTTTGGATTGGAAACCGGGATCACAGGCTCCGAAACATCAGTAGCAGTTCCCGGATGTTTCACTCCTGTTTCTGTGGAAATTACTTTAATGGCATACGCATTAAAATAGTTCTTATACTCCATGAAAGGGCTTTTCGTGAAAAGATAATTAACCGTAGTCTGAGCTGATGTCACAAAAGCAGTCTGCTGGGCTGCTGTAAACCCATCACCCATCACTGCAATATTGATTCTTTTATCATTAGTTCCATTCTGCAAAATAGGCACCGTTTCAAAAACCTGTGAGAAACAAACGCTGCTGATCAACAGACAAAATAAACTTTTTTTCATAATTATAGTTTTTGGATGAATAGTTGTTCGCTGCCTTCTTTCGTGATTTTCTCAATTTTCACCACTCTTATTTCATCTGAATGCGGGTACCGTATACTGAATTCTGCATTTTGAAGAGAAACCTTATTTCTGCCGATACCATTGTCAAAACTTTCCATCTCAGGATTCAGCGGATTTTCTACCAGTTGTTTTACAATTTCTTTTCCGCCGACATCTGTCAATGAAACAATATAGTCACCTACATTTCCTGAGTTCCTGTCAAAAGCCGGTTGAAATTTTAATTTTCCGGGAGCCTGTTTTTTACCCTGTAAAATAATTTTATCAGGCCCTGTTCCATTTTTTTCCACTTTAAAAAAAAGATAGGTGATCTGGCTGGCGTTTTTGAAAGAAACTTTGTTCACCTCCCAACTTAAACTATTTGTAGGTAATAGATTACAAAGCAGCAAAGAGGGAAAGACAAATAAATACAATACATTTTTCATGTTAATTTTTTGTTTAAGTTAAGAAGTTTTTATTAAAATAAAGTTCATTTTTTATTTTTTCATGAGTAAAAAATCAGGAAAGTCATATCTTTGGCCTGATGATTTCAGAAAAAATAATATTGGGGATCGACCCCGGAACTACCGTGATGGGGTTTGGGATTATTTCCGTTAAGAAAGGTAAAATGGAAATGGTATCTATTCATGAACTTTTGCTGAAAAAGTACCCTAACCATGAAACCAAACTTAAATATATTTTCGACAGAACATTGGCCCTGATCGATGAATTTCATCCTGATGAAGTTGCCCTGGAAGCCCCATTTTATGGGAAGAATGTACAAAGTATGCTGAAACTGGGCCGTGCACAAGGCGTGGCTATGGCGGCAAGCCTGTACAGAAATATTCCTATTACTGAATATTCTCCCAAGAAAATAAAAATGGCGATCACCGGAAACGGAAATGCCAGTAAGGAGCAGGTAGCAGGTATGCTTCAGAATCTACTCAACCTGAAAGAGTTTCCAACAAAATATTTAGATGCCTCTGACGGATTGGCTGTAGCGGTATGTCATCATTTCAACTCAGGTGTTATAGCAGACTCAAAGTCTTATTCCGGATGGGAAAGCTTCTTAAAACAAAACCCGGATCGCATCAAATAATAATCCGGATAAATGTTTAATTACTTACTCTTGTATTCCGAAAGAGTAATAGAATACTGTAATAGCGGAACTATTGAAAGTTTTATTAAATCTCTCATAGTTCACTGTTTTCCACTTGGGCACTTAAAGGTAAAATAATTCAATCATTAAATTTAATACATTGGTTATCAATATATTAATTTAAAACAACAATATACTTGGTAAAACATAATACTATCTTTAACAATGGTACGATTTTTAGTATTACTTTTGTATAAATTTTCAATCATGAAAACTAACCAACAAATTATAAATCAGGTAAATCATTCTATGAATTGGTTTCAGAAGTTTCTGATGGTATGCTCCGGAGGAAATATTCACATTTTAAGAAAAACACCCAGCGAATGGAACAAGTTCGCAGGTATAGGCGGAATCGTTCTTTTTACGGCTGTTTTTGCCACGCTTTCTGCCGGTTATGCGATGTTTACGGTCTTCGATAATATCTGGGCTTCCGTAGGGTTCGGTATTTTATGGGGACTCATGATCTTCAATCTGGACCGGTATATTGTTTCATCGATCAAAAAGACGGGAACATGGTGGAACCAGATCCTTATGTCTATTCCGAGGCTTATTCTGGCTACTTTTTTAGGGATCATCATCTCCAAGCCTCTGGAGCTTAAAATCTTTGAAAAAGAGGTCAACAAACAATTAAATACCATCATTCAGAGAAACAAGAAACAGCTGCAGGGAGAGATGAACGGAAGGATCTTACAGCAGAGCGGGCCATTTGAGACGGAGAAAAAGCAGATCTCTGAGAAAATTGCCGGCTACCAGAGAGCCTATGACTCTGCCTCCGTGGAACTGGAAAAAGAAATCTTAGGAAAACAATCAGGGTTAACCAGCGGTAAAGAAGGCTTCGGCCCTAATGCTAAGCGTAAGCAGGAGCTTAAAGAACAAAGAAGACTGGATCTGGAAAATTATCAAAAACAGGCAGCCCCGAGACTTGAATATCTGGACAAGGAGATTTCAAAAGTATACACTAACCTGGAGACAGAGAGAAAATCCACTGAGACCATTGAAGATAAATTCAACGGCTTTGCAGCCAGGCTGCAGGCTTTGGATGAATTGGGAAAAAACTCTGCCATTATAGCATTAGCAGCAGCATTTATTATGGGGCTCTTCATCTGCCTGGAAATTTCGCCCGTTCTGGTAAAGCTTATTTCTTCTGTAGGGCCTTATGATTACCTTTTAGAAAAGACAGAAAATGATTTTCGTTTATATTCTAAAGAGAAAATAGAAAAAGGGAATGCACTAACGGATTACCGGATCGACGATTTTAAAAACAACCTCCATAAATAAAAACCATATATGTTAACATATTTTTACCTTTCAGTTAATTCTGAAAGGTTTTTTATTTTTATAATCAAAATATGTAGAATATTTTTTAACTTAGTATAACCTAAAAACTAATTATCATGAAAAAACTAATTTTGGCATGTACACTGCTGATTTGCAGTGTATTTACATCCGGTCTAAAAGCACAGGCTTCTGAGCCTTTTCTCGGACAAATCGCATTTGTCCCTTTTTATAAAGCACCCAACGGGTGGGCAGAATGTAACGGCCAGCTTTTATCTATTGCGCAGAATCAGGCTCTTTTTGCTCTTTTAGGAACCACTTATGGCGGAAACGGCACCACCACTTTTGCTTTACCGGATATGAGAGGCAGGGTAATCGTCCATCCAGGACAAGGGCCGGGACTTAGCCCGTATGTATTAGGAGAAACCGGAGGCACGGAATCTGTTACTTTAACGACTCAGCAGATGCCTGCACATACGCACTCCGTTGCTGCCGTATCTACGGAAGGCAATCAGAATTCACCTACCAATGCCCTTCCTGCAGACACGAAAGGATTAGATAAAGAGTATTCAGATGCTGCTACCAATACCACTATGAAAGCAACGATGATCACTCCGGCAGGTGGAAGCCAGCCTCACGAAAACAGGCCTCCGTTTGTTACATTAAGATGTATTATCGCATTACAAGGTATTTTCCCATCTTTTAACTAATATGCTATGAAATCTCTATACTTATTATGTTTAGCCTTGGGAAGTACAGCTTTTGCGCAAACAATCACTTTTAATGGTTGTCACAACCTGTTTGACAATCAGAATTATACTTTTAACAAAACAGGAGTAGACACCTATGGAAAGGGCATCTATATGACAACACCTATAGATGGTCAGGACTGCAGCGGTTTGGGTACCTGCGAGTTCAAACTGCAATGGAATAACACTTTAACCCGGTGGGAGTTTCTTGCAGACGAAGGGTATGGTACATTTACCAGCCCTATACTGATCTATTATAATTCCACGGGAAACAACAGCGCTCTTAATCCGCCAGGCAATACGATTGGTACCTGGACAGAAAATACCAGTGCCACAGGAAGCCAATGCGGAGGAAACCTTACAGGAGCCAATTCTACTATGTCGGGTGATGTGCATACTTCTATGCTTGCCACATCAGAGGCTGTAAAAGGAAAGATCCGAATCTTCCCCAATCCCGTTTCCGATTTTATCAGCATTTCGGGTATTGAAAATGGAAAACTTGTACAGGTTTACACTATGGCAGGACAATTGGCCGTATCCGAAGTTTTCGATAGAAAAATCAATGTTACCCTGCTTAGCCCGGGAATTTATCTGTTAAGAATTACGACGAAAGACTCGCAGACCTATGAGTTCAAGTTCGTAAAGAAATAAACACAATATGTCTATATAAAAGCCATATCACATAAATTAAAGCTTTCGAAGGGTTCGAAAGCTTTTTTTGTCACCTCAAAAGATGAGAAGACTTGTTGCCGAATAAGGCGATCAGTACCTCAAGTTTATCGGAACGTAGGATTTTGGATGATAAAAAAAGCCTCTGTAAAAACAGAGGCCGTATATTTGATTTTTTAAATGACTATTTAATAATCAACTTAGAAGTTTTACTTTCTTTTCCGTTAGACATCTGGATCATGTATACTCCGGCTTTCAACTGCTGGTTTATTCTGTAAGTATCATTCCCTTCCTGAGTCAGAGATGGGCTTGCCACCAATCTTCCGGACATATCAGAAATCGTAACTTTAAGGTTTTTACCATTTTTAGCTTTGATGAATACTTTATCTCCGCTTGTAACCGGATTCGGGTAAATTACCATATCATCATTATCAACATTTACGTCATTTGTTCCTAAAGCAGTTACAATTGTTACCGCGTAATCTTCCACCTGTCCGTAGTTTAGCTGCCCGCACGGAGTAATGGTAGCAGGATCCACATAATCAGCCAATACTCTCATTCTTAAAGGCGTATTTAAAACAGCCGTTGCAGGAGGCGTAAAGTTAGCAGACAAAGTAGCATATCCTGTTACCGGATCTGTCACCACACTGTTTCCTGACGCTATCAATTCTGATGCATCAAACGAACCATTGTTGTTATAATCGATCCATGCTCTTATGGACTGATCATTATCAAAGATCTTGATCTGAATATTCTGAGACTGGTTAACCAGCAACTGAGTATGAACATTCATTGAACAAGCTTTTAAAGTGTAATCCACATAGTAAGCCGGCGCTCCACTCCAGGCTCCTGCTGAAAAGTTATCAATAGTTCCAACCTTCACAGAAACAGGACCTACCAGATAGTTCCCGGCATTGGTTACTCCCGGAGGATTACATGTAGCAGCAATCGGCGTACCGACAGTTGTTGTAGGTAATACCGTAGCTCCTAAAGAAGTTGTTAAACTGCTGCGCAACCACATAAATAACGTCTGTGTCTTATCGCTTTGTCCCTGTGTAAACTTCAATGCTGATGAATTGGTATAATTCATCATGTTATACTGTACTCCCTGATAGTTAGCACCTGTACAAACATTCAGGTCGGCATTGGATGGTGCAGGGAAAACATTCAGTAAGCTTTCTCCTCTTTCGGTATCACATACCTGGTCATCATCCGTCGAACAGTTTGGCGGGGCTGACTGGGTAGGACATGCTCCTCCGTTTGAGTTGGCACTTCCGAACGTATGTAACAATCCCATTGTGTGGCCTAATTCGTGAGCCAACGTGGTATCATTAGCAAGCGTAACCACCTGGGATTTCATGAAAGACTCAAAAGAAGTATTAGAGTTGGCTGGCAATCCTGCCCATCCCATTAATCCATAGTTTGGAACTCCGTCAAACATACTTACCACATAGATATTAAAGTAAGTATCTTCCGGCCAGTGGGGAGCTATTGATTTTACCTGAGTCGTCGTCGCTCCATTAGCGGTTTGCTGTCTTACACCATAAGTATTATAGCCTGTTAAAGATCCACCATCATATCTTACAATCCCTGTAGTCGTCACACAGGCAGGAGATCTTTTTGCCAAAACGAGTCTGACAGGAATAACCGCAGATGTTCCTATGTCTGAGGGTGGACTTGGATATGCATAAGTTCCTGCAAACATCTGATTTGCTCTGTCGATCCATGCCTGAATTTGTGCATCAGATCTGTTATATGTACTTCCAACAGCAGCGCCTGTTGGATGAATAACGTGAACAACAATAGGAATTTCATATACACCATTCACCAAACTTGCAGCCTTATTCTCTATTAATTTTTTTAAATTAAACTTTTGAGATAAAGCCTGAAAATCTCCCCGGGCTCTTTTAAATAATGGATTTTGCACTTCTTCTTTCTGCTGTATCTCATCAAAAGCACATATCTTATGCTGTGCAGTTAATGAAAATGAAAACAAAAGAAGACCATAAAGGAAAGTTTTTTTCATTTTTATTTATTTTAGCATTCGAATTTACTGTTTTTTTAAGCAATCAAAAAACAATTATATTTTTTAATAAAATTATAAGATTTTACCTGACTAATATGTCTTCAAAACCTATTATTTGTTACATATTAATGATATGCATTCCCGGAAAAAATTTTATAGATAAAATTTCACACTAAAAAAAAGCCACACAATACATGCATGGCTCTTTCTATTTTTAAATATTTTTATTTTTTATAAGGAATAGTTCGGAGCTTCCTGCGTAATAATTACGTCATGCGGATGGGATTCTTTTAATCCGCTTCCTGTGATCATTACCATTTTGGTTTCTTTTTGTAAAGCATCAACATCTTTTGCCCCACAATATCCCATTCCGGCTCTCAGACCTCCTGTAAGCTGGAAGATTACATCTTCCAGTTTTCCCTTATGAGGTACTCTTCCCTCAATTCCTTCCGGAACGAATTTTTTGGCCTCGCTCTGGAAATATCTTTCTTTCCCACCTCTTTTCATTGCAGAAAGGCTTCCCATTCCCTGATAGGATTTGAATTTTCTTCCCTGAAAAATAATTTCTTCTCCCGGAGCTTCATCAGTTCCCGCCAGAAGAGAGCCCAGCATTACAGCACCTGCTCCGCTGGCAATCGCTTTTACAATATCTCCTGAAAGCTTGATCCCTCCGTCTGCAATTACTGCAACATTTTCAGATTTCGCATATTCATATACATTATAGATCGCAGATAATTGCGGAACCCCAACTCCGGCTACCACCCTGGTGGTACAGATAGAGCCCGGCCCTACACCTACTTTAAGAACATTAGCTCCTGCTTTGATCAGGTCTTTCGCCGCCTCGGCAGTTACAATATTTCCTCCCACGACATCTAAATCCGGGTATGCTTTTCTTATCTCTGAAATTTTATCTAAAACTCCTTTTGAATGACCATGGGCAGAGTCGATGGCCACAATATCAACACCCGCCTGCACTAAAGCTGCAATTCTATCTAAGGTATCTTCGCCAACACCTACTCCTGCACCTACAATAAGCCGGCCATTCTGATCTTTGTTTGCATTTGGGTATTCCAGCTGGTTATCAATATCTTTAATGGTAATTAATCCGACCAACCTGTTTTCTTTATCTACGATAGGAAGTTTTTCAACTCTGTTTTTAAGAAGGATCTCTTTTGCTTTTTCAAGATTGGTATCTTTATCCGAAGTGATCAGATTTTCTTTGGTCATTATCTCTTCGACCTTTATATCAAGATTTTCCTGATACTTTACATCTCTGTTGGTAATGATCCCTATTAAAACGTTATCGGAGTCTACCACGGGCAGCCCTGAGATCTTATATTTTGCCATCAGATCTTTAGCCTGGCCCAAAGTATGGTCTTTTGAAAGGGTAACGGGATCTGAGATCATTCCGTTTTCTGAACGTTTTACCCGGTTTACCTGTCCGGCCTGTTCAGCAATCGTCATATTTTTATGGATAAAACCTAATCCTCCGACTCTTGCCAAGGCAATTGCCAGATCTGCTTCAGTAACAGTGTCCATTGCAGCGGAAACTATCGGGACATTCAGGGTAATTTTGTCGGTAAGTCTTGATTTTAATGAAACCTGGTTAGGTAAAACTTCTGAATAAGAAGGGACTAGAAGAACGTCATCGAAAGTGATGGCTGTCTCTACAATTTTGTTATGAATAGACATCTTTACTTTCTTTGCAAAATTACGGTATTTTCCCGAGATTTAAAAATTCTTTTTAATAGTTTAAATAAAATTTAATAATCCATAACTTAAATCAAAAAACCGTCTCTTTACAGAAACGGTTATTGTACAAAATAAAAAATAACAGATATATAATAAAGTTATTTATCTGAAGCGGAATTAATCATCCTTGAAATATCATCAGCTGTAAAGCTCCCTTTTACATCTACAAAAACCAGATCTTTGTCGGAGTTTACGGTAATCAGCATATTTTTAATTTTTTCTCCTGACTGTTTTACCCGGACATTCACATTATCTCCGTCATGTCTTATCGTAGCCCAGTCTTCATAGTTATTATCATTCAAATACCTGGTATACTCTTTCAGCATGGTCTTATTCCCATTTTCGACGGTAAGAATCTTTATTTTGGAAACTTTTTTAATAAGCCTTACCAGTTCTTCATCCTGGCTGTCTTCTCTTAAGGCTCTTTTAATATAAGGCTTTGCTAAAAACATGGGAACGTTAATGCTTACAAACTTTGCTCCTTTAAAATCATATTCAGAGTCTGTAATAAAAGCCATATTCGGTTTTCCGGAAACCACACAAGACTGCAGCAGAAATAAGGCACCAATGATCAAAAAGAAATTTTTTAAAATTTTCATGGCTATTGGTTTTAGTTAATCGGTTTTAAGCTTCCCCCTGATACTTTACTAATATTGGAATCAATCTCAGGGTTTCCTTTATATTTTATAGATCCGCCCGAGGAAGCTGTAGCTCTAAGTTTTGTTTTTACATTCAGGCTAACATCACTTCCTGATGTAGACACAACATCCGAAGTATTTGTTTTCAGATTTTCTGCATTACAGACCGCTCCGCTACTTACGTCAAACATTCCTTCGTTTGTATGTCCTTCAAATTTTGTACTGGAGCCGCTTGTTCCTTTAAATACCAGTTCTCTGGAATCAATATCAGCTTTTATGCTTGCTCCGGAATTCATGGCCACTTTAAGGCTGTTTGAAATATCAAATTTTCCTTTAATATCAGATCCTGAGGAAGCATCTATCATAAGATTATCTTCTTTAATTGAATTAATTACAGTAAAACTGGCTCCTGAACTCATGTGAAGTCTTTCCATTTTTGGAGAAGATACATTAACGCTAAGGTTTTTAAATTTTAAATTTTTCACTCCTTTACTGTCAACATATATTCTCAAGGTCCCGTTTTCAACCTTGGTTACCACATACTGAAGTTTATCTGCATCTGCAAATACTTTTACACTGGCAGGGCTTTCCTGTTTGAAGACCACATTTACTCCGGTACTTACCTGAATTTCTGAGAATTCGTTTACATTTCTGGACTCACCGTTCAGATAAGAAGAAGTGTTTTCTGAAGTAAAACTGCTTTTCGTAGTAGTGGTCAGATTAGATTTTGTTTCATTTGCATTGATGATCTTATTCACATCGTCCAGAGACAGTTTACCATCCAGTTTCACCAGTATATTTTCTCTGCCTCCGCTATCAATAATGAGCAACAGATCATCCAGCATTCCGTCTTTTGCTTCTGCAGAAAGGAATTTTATTTTAGCGCCGGAATTATTCACCGTCATAATCTCGCTGTATTTCAGGCTGCTCAGGTAAGAAGAGATATCTTTGTTGATCTGGGTCAGCTTCTGTTCTTTGGCTGTTTTTGCATCAGCTGGTCTTTTTTCGGCAATCAAAACTTTTAAGCCTGTAATTTTTGACAATAAAGGTTTGATCTGATCCAGTTGAGAATCATCTATATCCAGGCTGCTAAGCATTCCAAACATCGGTTTTGCAATTTTAATGGAAGTTACCCCTTCCACTTCCTGGTACTTTTCAAAAAGCTGGTCTAGTTTGTCGTTTTGCCCATAGATATTAAAGAAATGGGAAAAAGCAAGTGCGAATATTATCAGTAGTTTTTTCATGAGTCAATTTTATTTTCAATGGATTATGAATGCCTGATCAACTGCATCATCTTGTATATATTTAATAATCGTCATCCATTACTTTAGGCGGTGCGAGTGTTTTACTTACATTATTGGCCATTACCTGGAATGAATATTTAGTTACATTAATAGCTTCCTCTACGTTATCAATCCTCTTCCCGTTCACAATGACATAAGAATCTTTATATCCTGTAGAGTCTTTTGAAGCGGGAGCGTATTTTTCATGGGCAGAATTACTTACAAAATGAGGTCTGGCTTCTTTTTTAAGCCTTCCCCTTTTGGGCAGGATCTCATCTAAAACATCTTTTTCCGCCACTTTGCTTTCCTGAAAAATGGAATCCTTCTTTACTCCCGGGATAGAATCTGTGTGGTTTACAGCTACCTGGTTCTGAAGTTCATGATTTTCATTAATAAAATCTGATTTCTGCTTTTTAATTTCATTCTCCACTAGTTCCGCCTGATCATCTACATCTGTATTCTTATTATAATTAAAAAGTAAACCTACACTGAAAATCAACAATAAACCGGCAGCCATCCAGAACCATTTCGGGAAAGAGGAACTTTTAGTTTCAAGCGGGATGATTTCTGCTTCATGATCTTTACCTTCTGCTTTTTTCAGAAAATCTTCAAAATCCCAGTCCATTTTTTCTTCCTTTAAATTTTGGAAGATCTCATCGTATTTATCTTGAAATTGATCTTTGCTCATAATTCATCAATTGTGAAATTTGTTCTTTTACTTTTTGTCTTGCCCGCATAAGATTGACTCTTACTGCATTCTCTTCCATTTCCATGATTTCAGAAATTTCCGAGACCTCATATTCTTCCACATCCTTCAGGTGAATCACCATTTTCTGCTTTTCCGGAAGTTGGTTAATAAACCCAATGATCTGCTCTTTGAGATTATTGACCTCCATACTATAAAGTTCTGACCTGTGAAGCTGCATATCTGCAAAGCCCAGCTTTACCTCATGATGCTTCAGCCTGTTCAGGCATTCGTTCCGGACAGATTTCAGGGCATAGGATTTAAGATTTCCAAACTGCCCCAGCTCATCCTTTTTCTGCCAGAACTTCACCATCAGGTCCTGCACCACATCTTCTGCTTCATCATTACTCATGACAAACCTTTTCGCAAAACGATACATCTCATTTCTGAGAATAAACACCGTATTCTTAAAGGTTTCCTGGGTCATAAGTTTTGTTTCTATAAGTAAGACAATCAGAAATTTAATTCTATTACATCCGGAAATAAAAAAACTTCAAAAAAATTTTGAAGTTTTAATATAATCATGCTAATACGTATCAAAAATATGTTTCAAAATCGCTTTATCCTCATCCGTTAAAGCCACATTTCTCCTTGCCATAGCCCTTTCTGCAACCTCATAAGCTTTATCCAGTTTGAATTTTTCATCATCTTTAAATCCGCCCCATGAAAAGCTCTCCACGTGATTAGGCGGGAAACCTTCTTTAAAAATATTAGAGGCCACTCCTACTACAGTCCCTGTATTAAGCTGGGTATTTATAGCCGTTTTGGAATGATCTCCCATAATGAGGCCGGCAAACTGTAAACCCGTATCCTCAAAACCCTTGGTTCTGTAATTCCAGAATTTTACATTTCCGTAGTTATTTTTCATGTTTGATGAATTGGTATCTGCCCCGAAATTACACCATTCCCCGATCACGGAATTCCCGACAAATCCGTCATGCCCTTTACTGGAATAGCCGAACATAATGATATTGTTGACCTCTCCTCCTACCTTACATTGCGGGCCTATGGTTGTTCCTCCATAAATTTTAGCTCCCAGATTGAATTTGGAACCTTCTCCCAAAGTAATCGGGCCTCGAAGATGACAGCCTTCCATCACTTCAGCATTTTTCCCGATATAGATCTTTCCTGTTTTGGTATTAAAGGTTGAAAACTCCACATAAGCCCCTTCTTCAATGAACAGGTCCTTTTTATCCCCCAGAAAACCATTGGTGTGGGACAATTCCTGGGAAGTTCTGCCTTTGGTAATCAATTCAAAATCAAAATCAATGGCTTTATGGTTATAAGTAAAAAGATCTATCGGTCTCTTATAAAAAACAAGTTCCTCTTTAATATCCGTCATCTTTTCGATCTGGTTCAGGGAAAAGCCTTTCATATTGATCCTAGCTGCAATCAGCTCATCTTCATACACCAGAGCTTCACCCTGCTTCAATTCTTTTATCTGCCTGATCACATCTTCGCTTGGAAGAAAGTTAGGAACAAGAAATAGGCTTTCCTTTTCTTCAGGATTTTTGAATTTTTGCTGTAAATAATTTTCCGTGAAATAGGAAATTTCCGTATTCCCTAATATTTTCTGCCATCTTTCGGCAAAAGTGAGGATCCCGCACCGCATTTCTGCAACCGGACGGGTAAAAGTAAGCGGAAGAAAGTCTTCCCAATATTGTGCATCTGAAAATACAATTTGCATTTTTATAAGAAGTTAGAAGTTAGAAGTTAGAAGTTAGAGACTGGAATCCAGAAGTTCTGATATTGCTATCATACTCATTTCTCATTTCCAGTTTCTAATTTCTGCTTAAGACAAAAATACAAATAGTAATACTAATTTCTGACTTCTAATTTCTAATTTCTCGTTAAAACCAAATAAAAAAGCCTTCCGGAAACCGAAAGACTTTTAGATATTTTAATCTCAAAAAATTACTTAGCGAATTTTTTGTATTTGTTCATGAACTTATCTACTCTACCTGCAGTATCTACCAATTTCACTTTACCTGTGTAAAAAGGGTGAGAAGTAGAAGAGATTTCCATTTTGATCAAAGGATACTCCTGTCCTTCATATACAATAGTATCTTTAGTTTCTGCAGTGGATTTGCAAAGAAACACCTCGTCGTTACTCATATCTTTGAAAACAACAAGTCTATAATTTTCTGGGTGAATTCCGTTTTTCATAATACAATTTTTAAAAAAATTAAAGTTTGCTTTCGAAATAGTAATGGATATTTCTCTGCTAATTTTAGGGTGCAAAAATACAATATTTTTTCTAAAATCCAAACAGGTAGTTTAATAAATTTTAATTGATAAGAAATTTAAAGTATTTTCGTTAAATTTGAAATCTATTTAAACTTCAATTTCGATGAAATTCAAATTAATACTGGCTTTTTCTTTCTGGATTCTTCTGGCTGCGGTATCTTGTAACAAAGATGATATTACTTTCGAGTCACCATCTCAGGCATTAAGATTTTCAAGCGACACTGTTTTTTGTGATACGGTTTATCATCAGGTACGTTCCGAAACTTATGCTGTGAAAGTATATAACAATGAGGACAAAGACGTTTTGATCCCGCGAATTCATCTTGAAAAAGGAGCTTCATCCCTTTATAAGATCAATATAGATGGAAAACCGGGTCATGACTTTCAAAATGTTCCTTTAAGAAAAAATGACAGTCTTTATATTTTCGTCGAAATTGCTCCGGAAGCTTCAGGCCCTGAAGCTATTGCCGAAGACAGGGTAATTTTTACCAGCCCTGCCGGCCAACAGCATGTAACCCTGTTCTCCGTTGTTCAGGATGCTGAATTTTTCATTCAGACTCCAGGTAATCCCAACGTGATCAGTAACCATACTACTTGGACCAACAGTAAAGCAAAAATCATTTATGGTGAACTCACCATTGACCCCAATATTGAACTGAGGATTGAGGCTGGGACGAAGGTTTATTTCCATAAGAACAGCGGAATGAAAGTTTCTTCCGGTGCGATCCTGGATATTGACGGGAATTTTAACAATGAGGTCGTTATCCGTGGTGATAGAAATGACCCTAAATATGATACGATTCCCAAAAACTGGAATTCTATAAAAATGGAACCTAATTCTACGTTGAAAATGGATTATACAAGACTTTTCGGCGGAACAAGAGGGCTTGAGATGAAGCAAACAAATGCTATGATCAGCAATTCTATTATCCATACATTCCAGGAATTTGGTATTTATGCCATAAATTCTGTTGTAAATGCAAGCAATCTGGTGATGAATAATTGTGGAGAGTCCTGTATAGGCATTTTTAAAGGTGGAAATCACAATTATATACATTCTACCATTGCCAATTATTCGGATGTCATGGGCTCCTACAACAGACTTGGGATCTTTGCCTCCAATGAATGGATCAATGATTCCGGTCAGACGGAACTTGGAGCACTTCATCTGAATGTCAGAAACAGTATTGTCTATTCTGACCGGGATAATTCCGTTAATTTTGAACATACCCCGGGACAGCTGTTTAATTTTATTATTCAGAACTGCTTACTGAAATATTCCAATACTTCTGATGCAGGTTTCACTTTCGACAGCAGTCCGAGTGTGATCCAAAGCTTCAAAAATGACGACCCTAAGTTTGTGAACTATTTTACCTCTCACCTGAACTTAAGGGTAAAATCTGATTCGCCGGCCAAAAATAAAGGAGATATTACTGTTGCAGGAACTGTTCCTTTGGATATTGCCAATGTTTCCAGAACGTCTAATCCTACGCTCGGAGCTTATCAGTAATGGAGATCACCCATCTGCAGCAGCAAGTTGACGAATGGATCAAAACCATCGGAGTACGTTACTTTAATGAACTTACCAATATGGCTATGCTCACAGAAGAAGTAGGTGAAGTGGCAAGGATCATTGCAAGAAGATATGGTGAGCAGAGCGAAAAAGAAAGAGATAAAAGCAAAGATCTTGGTGAAGAACTGGCCGATGTATTGTTTGTCACTTTATGCTTAGCCAACCAGACCGGAGTTAACCTGCAGGAAGCATTTGATAAGAAGATGAAGGTGAAAACCAATCGCGATAAAGAGCGCCATCAGAATAATGAAAAATTAAAATAGATATTGGATTCAGATCTCAGACAGGAGACTTTAACTGTCTGAAATCTGAGGTCTGGTATCTAAAATCTGAAGAAGTAATGAAGCTAGAAAAATCAAAATTAACAGGCAATAAAACCATACAGATCAGCGGTTCGAAAAGTATTTCGAATCGTTTGTTGATTATGGAAAGCCTGTTCGAGAATATAAAAATTGGAAACCTTTCCAATTCCCAGGATACCCAATTGTTAAAGAAGGCATTGTCTGAAGATTCTGAGATCGTAAATATTCATCACGCAGGAACTGCTATGCGTTTCCTCACGTCTTATTACTCAATCTTTGAAAGGAAGACCACCATTCTCACCGGCTCAGGAAGAATGAAGGAACGGCCGATCAAAAATCTGGTGAATGCTTTGCGGGATTTAGGGGCTGAAATAGAGTATCTTGAAAATGAAGGGTTTCCGCCTTTGAAGATTACCGGAAAGAAGATCACTGAAAACAAAGTGGACGTTCCGGCCAATATTTCAAGCCAGTTCATTACTTCCCTGTTGCTTATTGCCGGAAAACTGGAAAACGGACTGGAAATCCATCTGTTGGGTGAAGTTACTTCCAGATCTTATATTGAGATGACACTGAATATTTTGGTAAAATTCGGGATCAGGGCTGATTTTACCGGAAATATTATTAAAGTTGAACCTTTTAAGGATCGTGATTTACCGGAAATAAATTATGAAGTGGAAAGCGACTGGAGCTCTGCATCTTATTTCTATTCATTCTGTGCATTAGGAAGAGAAACCATTCATCTGAAGAGTTTTTACAGGGAATCTACTCAGGGAGATTCTGTGATTGCCAAAATTTATGAAGAATTCTTTGGGATCAAAACCATATTTGCTAAAGAAGAGCATACCATCACTTTACAACCGAAGCCTGATTTTTCATTTCCTGAAAAGATCATTCTTGATATGAATAACTGTCCGGATATAGCACAAACGCTTTGTGTGACAGCTTCCACCCTTTGTATTCCTTTTGAAATTTCCGGCCTGGGAACTTTAAAAGTAAAAGAAACCGACAGGCTTCTGGCTTTACACAATGAATTGAAAAAGCTGGGCACATACACTGAAATTACGGATTCTAGCATTAAATCCATTCAATTTAATGATCCTGAAGAGGATATTTCGATCAAAACGTATCAGGATCACAGAATGGCCATGAGCTTTGCTCCATACTGCCTTTTTAAAGAGCTTACTATTGAAGATGAAAACGTAGTGGAAAAATCATACCCTATGTTTTGGGAAGATCTCAGCACTATTTTAATACAAACTAATCATGAATAATTCTCAGGTAATCATCATTACAGGAACATCATCGGGGATAGGTCTCGTTTTAGCTGAATATTTCGGAAAAAAGGGACATAAAGTGTATGGTCTAAGCAGAAAACATACGGAAAGTTCATTTTTTAGATCTATTCCAACGGATATTACGGACAACAATGCTGTTCAAAATGCCATTGCAGAAGTTTTAAAAACAGAAACAAGGATTGATATGCTGATCAATAATGCAGGAATGGGAATGGTAGGTGCAGTGGAAGATTCTTCTAAAGAGGATATTTTAAAATTATTCAACCTGAATCTGGTAGGTGCCGTACAGATGATGAGCTCTGTTTTACCGAAAATGCGTGAAAACAGATCTGGAAAGATCATCAATGTTTCCAGTATCGGCAGTGAAATGGGGCTGCCTTTCCGGGGATTTTATTCTGCTTCCAAGTCTGCACTGGATAAAGTGACGGAAGCAATGAGATATGAAGTTTATCCATGGAATATTCATGTCTGCTCACTTCATTTGGGAGATATTAAAACCAATATTGCAGAAAACAGGGTAAAGACAAAAGTTTCCGAGCCTTATAAAAATGTTTTTGAAAAAGTGTATACCCTGATGAATTCTCATGTGGGTGAAGGAACAGAACCTCTGGAAGTTGCTGAATATATTGAAGGTCTTTTAGGCAAAAACAAGTGGAAGGCACATTATTATTTTGGTAAATTCGGGCAGAAGATCGGAGTACCATTGAAATGGATCCTGCCTCAGAGCACCTATGAAAATTTAATGAAGAAATATAATAAACTGAGCTAGTTTCAGTTTTAAAATAAATTTTTAATTATAATTAAATAAATATTTTGAACCATTAAGATTTAAAAGTTTTAATTTGGGGTAAGGCTAAGCATTGTAAAGCTATCATTCTATAGGAATCTAAGCTAAGTGAGATTCTTGCAGCATGGCAAACCTGATGTTTAATCGCTAAAAAATAAATCTTAACTTAATGGTTTATACAAACAGTGTTGAAGCTTCTACTTAAAATATTTTTTATCTTGTTCTGTGTTTTTGTCCCGGCACAGAAGAAGCAGTATTGGCTTATCGATTCGCAAACCAATACTCGGAAAAAAGTAAAAGACTCTGCCACGGCAGTAAAGTTTCTGGATTCCCTGGCACAGAATCATTACTTTTTCACTGAATTAAAAGGGGTAAAAGTAAAGGGCGACACTACTGAGATTTTTTATGATAAAGGAAAAAATTTCAATGAAACGTACGTTAATCTTTCCGATTCGATTGTAAAAAAAACGAAATCAGAAAAAGAATTCTTCACCAAAAACCTGGATTCAACAAAAAAAAGCATCAATAAAAAATATATTGATGACGGATATTCTTTCAGCCGTATAAAGACCAAATATAAAGGTCTGAAGAACGGCCATCCTATCGTTGAGCTCGATATCAATAAAAATGATAAAAGAACAATCGACGGCTTTGTAGTGAAAGGCTATGAACGGGTCCCGAAACGATTTATTAAAAACCTTGAAAAAGATTTTAAGGGGAAAACCTATGATGATAAAAACCTTGTGGCCATCAATAAAAATTTCCAGAGCCATCCTTTTGTCACATTAGAGCGTCCACCGCAGACCTTATTTACCAAAGACTCTACACAGATTTATCTTTTCATGGAGAAGAAAAAGACAAATACTTTTGACGGGGTAATCGGTTTCGGAAATGATAAAACAGATAAATTTACTTTAAATGGTACCCTGAATGTTAATTTCAGGAACATGTTTAATGGTTTCGAGGCCATTAACCTGTACTGGCAGAGAAACCCTGACAAAGGGCAGACCTTCGATCTGCAAACGGATATCCCTTATCTCCTGAAATCCAATGTAGGCCTGAATATGAAGATCAATATTTTCAGACAGGATTCTACTTTTGCGAATGTGAAGCTACTCCCCGCTTTATACTATCACATCAATAACCGGCAGAAAATTGGCTTAAGAGGGACTTTTGAGACCTCCAGCATCATCGATACTTTATATGTTCAGGGAAAAGATTATAACAAAAAAGGGATCGGGATCTGGTTTGATATGACCGAACCTACCGATATTGATCTTTTTCTTTATAAAACAAGGATCAATGCAGGATATGATTATCTGACCACGGTATACAGCACTGATAATACCAAAGCCCGCCAAAACCAGTTTTATTTTTTCGGAGAACATAATTACCATATTTCCGGCAATCATTTTCTCAATATAAAGGGAGAAGGAGCCATGATGGATTCAAAGATCGAATTCTCAGCCAACGAATTATACCGTTTTGGTGGCTGGAATTCTATGCGCGGTTTCAATGAAAGCTCCCTTGCTGCAGATTTTTATTATTACGGAAGTTTAGAATATCGGTATTTAATAGGGAATCAGGCCTTCTTTGATGTCTTTGGCCAGTATGGACAGCTTAATAATAAATCTTTAAATGTAAAGCCCAAACTCTATAGCGTCGGGCTTGGCTTTAATTTCTTTATTCCGATAGGATTAATGAGTTTCCAGCTTTCCAATGGTAATGAATTTGGCAATCCTTTTAAGTTTAATGATATTAAGATCCATTGGGGTATCCTGAGCAGGTTCTGATACTAAGAAAAGGCTATGCCTAACTTCCTAGAATTATTATTTATCATTAATAAAATATCCTCCAATATCACTATTCTATGTATTTATATATCGTTTGTCATTCCGAACAAAGTGAGGAATCTCTACACGTCATTTAGATTATTATTTCAATTTAAGAATACGTAAGAAAGTTGCATCATCAGCTAATACTATGTTTGGATCCTTTCAGAATGACAAACAGAAAGCATCTCATATTTAGCGTTTAGGATTTTTGTTCAATTTTTAAATTTTCTTTTCATCAATTTCGATCATCAACTTAAGAATAATAGAAGAGAAGAGAAGAGAAGAGGATGGGATGGATTG
>NZ_JACHLE010000005.1:0-1048 GCF_014204415.1 Chryseobacterium defluvii
CTCGGCGTGGCCTGGATGATGGTGGGATGGATGTTCTCTAATTCTTCTTTTAGCTTTTCTGCATCATTTAATGTTTCTTTACCGGCGATGAAGACGCTTGCACCGGATATTAAAGGGGTGAAAAATTCTAAAACGGAGATATCGAAGGAATAGGTGGTCACGGAATACAGAATATCCTGATCCTGAACTCCCGGCTGGCGTTGAATGCTGGTTAGGAAATTGGTTAAGGCCTGATGTCCTATTTCTACTCCTTTCGGGTTACCTGTGGATCCTGAGGTATAGATTATGTAGGCGGTATCTTCCGGTTTTGGATGATGGTTTAAGTGAGTTGCAGAACTTGCCTCGAACTGCAGCAATTCTTCTTTGGTAATGAAACGGGCTTTGTCCTGGGTGTTGTTATCTGATGATCGTACTGAATTAAATTCTTCCAGGAATGATGCTTCGGTAATGATAAGGGGGGCCTGGCTGTGGTGGATGATGTATTCGATCCTTTCTTTGGGCAGCATCGGGTCGATCGGAATGTAGCTTTTTCCGGATCTGAGGATACCTAAAAGTAGGATGATAAGTTCTGATGAACGGTCTGTCAGTACTCCCACAGGCTGGCTATGGTCTCCAAAATGGGAAACAAGATATTTTGCAACTTTTTCTGATTGTTCTTTTAGTTCTTTGTAGGTTAAGCTTACCCGGTTGTCGCGAACGGCTACTTTTTCAGGGGTCTTCTCTGCCTGTGCTTCAAACAGCTCGATCACTGTCTTATCCCTAGGGTAATCAACACTCGTGTCATTGAAATCTAATAATAACTGATCACGTTCTGCATCTGTAAGAATATCGATCTCTTCTATAGCTTTTGTCTCTGTTACATCTTCCATTACTCCGCTCAACAAAGCCTCAAAATGAGCGAACATCCTCTCGATCAGAAACTCATCATAGATATCGGTGTTGTATTCTATCGTAAGCCCCAACTGATCTCCGTCTTCTGAAAAGGTGTAACTCACATCAAACTGGGAGGTCTTACTGCGGTATTCGTATTCTTCTACTTCTAAGCCTT
>NZ_JACHLE010000005.1:1144-302669 GCF_014204415.1 Chryseobacterium defluvii
ATCGGGCTAAATCGCCCGTGTCATACATCTTACTCCCTGCTTCAAATGGGTTGTCTACAAACTTCTCTGCCGTTAATTCTACCTTGTTCAGATAACCACGAGATAAACCAGCGCCGGATATGTAGAGTTTATCATAAACGCCTACTGGTGAGAGTCTGTTTTTGTTTCCGATATAAATTTTAGAATTTGAGAACGGCTTTCCTATTGGGGTTGTCCCATGAAAGTCGGACAGGTCTTGATCGAAATAGGTAGAGTCTATTGTGGCTTCTGTTACTCCGTAGCTGTTGATAACTTTTATGGATTTTCCAAAGTTATTTCTTATGAATAAAAAATCCTGATTGTTAAAGCTGTCTGATCCAAATATAAAGATCTTTAAAAAGGAAAAATCCAGCTTCCTGGCTATGATCTCATGGCATAGGCTTAAGAGTAATGCCGGGGTTCCTTCTAAAATTGAAATTTGATGCTTTTTCAAAAGTTCATATAATGACTGAACATCTAATTTGATATTGTTGGGACAGATGACCATCTTTCCGCCGTTCAACAGGGACCGGCATATATCTCCTACAAAAACATCGAAGGATATGCTTGCCAATTGAAGCAGGTTGATATCTATTTTTTCAAGCTCGTATTCTTTTTTCCAGCATTCATAGATACTCACCACACTTTTATTTTCTATCATGACACCTTTGGGCTGACCTGTCGTTCCTGAGGTGTAAATAATATACGCTAAACTATCCGGCCTGCTGATCACAGGAAGATTATCTTTCGTATATTGATGTTGTGTGTTTTGTAATTCTGCTTGAAAGGCTTTTAAAAAGGATTCATCAATGGTAATTTTTGCTCTTGTGTCTTCTTCAATGTAAGCTATTCTATCCTCAGGATATTCAGGGTCTATCGGTACATAGGCTGCACCTGACTTCAAAACTCCCAGAATAGACACGATCATCTGCTCACTTCTATCAAGCTTGATCGCTATCAGATCATCGGCCTGAGTGTCATAATTCTTTCTCAAATAATCTCCTAACTGATTGGCCTGTTCATTGAGTTCCCGGTAGGTAAGCTCTGTGTCTTCAAAAACAACGGCTATATTTTCAGGAGTCTTCTCTGCCTGTGCTTCAAACAGCTCGATCATTGTCTTATCCCTAGGGTAATCAACAATCGTGTCGTTGAACGCTATTAATAACTGGTCGCGTTCTGCATCTGTAAGAATATCGATCTCTTCAAGGGTTAATACTCCTGACCCATCTTCCATTACTCCGCTCAACAAATTCTCAAAGTGTCTGAACATCCTCTCGATCAGAAACTCATCATAGATATCGGTGTTGTATTCTATGGTAAGCCCCAACTGATCTCCGTCTTCTGAAAAGGTGTAACTCACATCAAACTGGGAGGTCTTACTGCGGTATTCGTATTCTTCTACTTCTAAGCCTTCTGCATCACTTTCCCTGCTGCCCAGTCTCAACCGGCCCTGACTCTGATACACTACCATAACATCAAATAACGCCGATCGGCTCATATCACGCCTTATGTTCAGCTTACCAACCAACTCATCAAACGGGTAAAGCTGATGCTCATATGCCGAAAGTAAGGTTTCTTTCTCTTTAGCCAGTATGGAGGTAAAGGTATTACTTTCTTCTTCCAATATGGTCCTGATAGCCAAGGTATTCAGGTAAAGTCCTATCTGCTGCTCTAAGTCGGGATGATCTCTCCCGGCTATCGGGGTACCTACTATGATATCATGTTGTCCGGTGTAACGGTATAACAATGCCTTGACTCCTGCCATCAGGGTCATGAACAGGGTCACGCCATGCTGCCCGGAGTACTTCTTAAGCTTATCTGTAAAGGGTCTTGAGAACTGATGGCTGATGTTATCGCCATTGTAGGTCTGGATCAAAGGGCGGGACTTATAGCTAGGTAATTCCAACACGGGAAGTTCGCCCTCAAATTGTTCCAGCCAGTATGACTCGGCTTTCTGGTACTTATCGCCTCTTATTTCTTGCTCTAACCATACGGCATAGTCTTTATACTGAATGGTTAGTTCTGATGCTTTTTCATTCTCTTTATAGCCTCCCTTAAGAAGCCTGTTGTACGTCTCTACTACTTCGGATACTAAAACCTCTGTGGACCAGCCGTCTCCAATAATGTGGTGCATGGATAAAAAGAACAGGTGTTCTTCATTTTCTCTCCTGAGTAAAGAAGCTCTTATGAGTGGGCTTTTTTCTAAATTAAAGGCCTCCTTATTGGCTGACTGTAAATAGTCTTCTACTTCCGATTCATTTTTCCCTGTAAAGTCCAATACTTCTATGGTAAAATGAAGTTCTTCTTTAGGGGTGATATACTGACGGATAGATCCACTGTCTTTATCTGACCTAAATGTGGTGCGTAAGATCTCATGCCTCTCTATAAGGGTCCGGAAGGATTTCTCAAAGTATTCTTCATGAAGTTCTCCTCGTAAGATAACCACGGCTGGCATGTTATATGCCTGGGAACCGCCTTCCAACTGGCTCAATACCCATAAACGATGCTGGGAAGGGGTCAAAGGGTAGCTATCTTCTTCAGGGGCCTGAGGGATAGGGGTGTAATCTTTACCTGTAAGGTTTTTGGTAATTCCTTCTATCGTAGGGGAGGTAAAGAAGTCCTGAAAGCTTATCTGCTTTGAGAGATCCCGGTGGATACGGTTCAACACCTGAGCGACCATCAAACTATGGCCTCCCAATTCAAAGAAGTTATCGGTAACTCCTACTTTTTCTAAGCCTAATACTTCTGACCAGATCCCTGAAAGTTTCTCTTCGGTTGCATTACGAGGCGCTACATATTCTCTTCTGATCAGATCTTCACCGCTAACTCCCGGTAATGACTTCCTGTCGATCTTTCCGTTAGGGGTTAAGGGAATGGCTTCCAGCTCTACAAAGTAACCCGGAACCATATAATCCGGCAGCTTACTCTGCAAATACTCCCGTAATACCGTTTTGTCTATGACTATTCTTTGAGATGCATTACTTCCTACCGTCTCTGTTGCTTCTGTTGCTTCTAGAGAGCTCGTATAATAAGCGACCAGTACTTTCTCGCCATTGACTTCCTTAGATTCGGCAACTACCTGACGGATAGATGAACTAAACTGGGTTATACAGCTCTCGATCTCGCCTAATTCTATCCTATATCCTCTTATCTTGACCTGGAAGTCTTTCCTCCCTAAAAACTCAAGGTTTCCATCGGGTAGCCATCGGGCTAAATCGCCCGTGTCATACATCTTACTCCCTGCTTCAAATGGGTTGTCTACAAACTTCTCTGCCGTTAATTCTACCTTGTTCAGATAACCGCGCGATAAGCCAGCGCCGGATACATACAATTTCCCGCTTACTCCTACTGGTACTAAATTCAGGTCTTCGTCTAAAATATATACTCTTGTGTTGGAGATGGGCTTTCCTATTGGAACAGCAGTATAATTCTGATGGCTCTCCAGTTTGAAAATACTTGTACATACCGAATATTCTGTTGGCCCGTAAGCATTGTAATAGTTTACTCCATTTTCGACTATTTCTTTTGCTTTTACCGGGTTTGCAGATTCTCCTGCTGTAATTATTGTTTTTAAGGTTTTTAAATCTTCATTGGACAAAAGATCCAAATAACTCGGCGGAAAAGTAACAACCGTAGGCTCTGTTCTTTCTAAAAATGAAATAAACCTGCTTATATCTTTTTGCTCTTCTTCAGCCGGAATACATAATGCCGCACCGGAATACAGGCTCATCATAACTTCCGAAATAGAAGCATCAAAAGCAACAGAAGCAAACCATACAATCTTATCTTCTGACGTTACTTGAAAAGTCTTTATCTGATCTAAAGACATATTGATATTACTGTGATGCTCAACCAAAACTCCCTTAGGCCTTCCTGTTGAACCTGAAGTATAAATTAAATAAGCAATATCACTGGGTTTTATTGAGATATTGAGATTATTTCCTGATGCTAACCGAATTTCATCAGATTTTAAAGAAATGTATGATTGATAAATACTTAACGTTTGAATATTGTTGTTTTCACTTAACAATATCTTCGCATCACTGTCTTCTAAAATGTAATCAATTCTGTCTTTAGGATAATTAATATCAATGGGTAAGTAAATACACCCTATTTTTTCAACTGCCAGCAATGAAATCAACAAGTCTATTGATTTAGGCAATAGAGTTGCTATAACTTGGCCACCAGCAACAGCATGATTGTCCTTTATATAATGGGCTAATTGATTTGCTTTTTCATTGAGTTCCCTGTAAGTAAGCACGGTCTCTTCGAAAATAACGGCTATATTATCAGGCGTTTTTTCTACCTGCTCTTCAAATAACTGAACTATAGTTTTGTCTACCGGGTAATTTGCCTTTGTGTCATTAAACTCTTCCAATAACTGATGACGCTCTTTATCATCAACAAATGAATATTCTTTTTTATTTCTATTTAGAAGAGATTCATAATCAGAAAGTATCTCTGTAAGCTTATTCAGTAAATTCTCAACCACATGGTCAGGATAATTTTCTTTATGAAAAATAGTGAGAACTGCCTTCCCTTCTCTTTCCTCGTATAATAAAGATATATCATCTTTTAAGTTTTCTGCCTTTTGACCGAACTGAATTGAAAATGTAGAAAATGATTCTAAATTTAATTCAGACCGATTATAATCTTTATGAGAAAAAACGTCTCTAACTTCAATAGCCGTAACCTGTAATAATTCTTTAAACGTTGTTGTATTATCTTTAATCTCCAACAACAAACATATATCCAAATCAAGCCCTTGAGATGGATATACTTTAATTATATTCTGATAATTGTCAAAATACTTATTTACTAAGAAAGAAAAAACAGAAGAGACTATTGAAAATTTTGAAAGAGAATTGTTTCTTGAAATTTTTATAAAGCTTTCCAGCTCTTTTTCTGAAATTTCTTTTTTGAGACTTTTAGTATTTCTCTTTGAAAAAATAGCTTTTTCTATGTGCTTAATCTTATTCTGCCAAAAAATATTGGATAAAATCTGGGTATCGTACATTAAATTAAATGATAAGAATGTATTTCAGCCAAAAGACTTTGCTGTAAGGAATCTATTCTCACGCAAATCTTCCGCTTATTATCTATTTTTACGATTTCGCATTCGTAATTTTCAAAAGGCCCGGAGCTAATTTTCTTTTTTTCTCCCACCTGTAAGTCTAAGGAATTCTTAAGTTCAACCTCTGAGAATTGATTGAGGAATATCTTTATTCTGTTAATTTCTTCATCAAGAACACGGACTAATCTCCCCCCAAACTTTATAAATAAAACTACTCCCTCTATAGTAAGGGCTTTCAGATAGTCTTTTGGTGTTTCCAAGTAAACAAAAACGTAAGAACTGAAAAGTGGCTTTTCCACTTTCTTTTTGCGGTCACTCCACTGGGACATTGTGGTCCTGAGTGGCAGATATACTTTGAAGTTTTGCTCAGTGAGATTTTGAGCTATTTTTTTTTCATAGCGGGATTTGGTATAAACAACATACCACCCTTGGATGAAATTCATAATATATTCGAAAAGTCATGGTTAATTTACAGCTTCGCCTCTTAAGTCACACTTTAGTGTACAAAAGGGGTAAAAGAATCTCAAAAAAACGGGATATGTACTCCTAAGAAATTTTAAAAAATAGAATTAATATTGTGATTTGTATTTTGTGTTTTTCTTGGTGTTTTTGGTGTTTTCTTGATACTCGTGTTTTTTTGCTAAAATAATAATTTTAACAAAAGTAAAAAGCTCTTTACTCTGTTTTAACAAAATTTTAATCTATTATTTTTCCCATTTCATTGATATAGTGGAAAATATCTTTTCTTTAAAATTATCTTTTCATCTATTTTTTCTCTAAAGTGGGTATTATTATATACATTTATATCAGACAGAAAATAATGATAGCCCTGCAAGTAGGGAAAATCAATATAGCTCTTATTGCTAATTCATTTCGTTCCGGGCTTTTTTCCGTTGTTTTAAAAGCTGAAACTATAACATTGAAAAATGAATATGCAGACTTATCCCATTTATCTCTACATACTATTCTCCAGATTAAACCCTACTCAAAGAGAGCAATTGATGAAGATCATTAATTCACTTATTGTCAGGATTCATGTGGCTTAATAGACTGGTTGTAATTGGGGTTTTATTAATAATGGAAAATTATTTCTATTTAATCTTTATTCATCCAATAAACCTATACAAAATAGGTACTCATACAATCATTCTTCAAAACCCCATAAATTCTTATTATTTCTAGCATTTGTGATTTGTTTGTAAACTTATTCAAAAAAATATTCAAAAAAACAAGTCAAAAAAAAGCAACCATAAAAAAGCCGCGATCACCCATTAACAGGTGAAAATATGGCATACAAATTTATAAATCTAAACAGAAAATACCGGAGCCTACATAATCATTATGGACCCTTATTCATTTAAATAGATGGTATACGTCAGCCTTTAGGGAATCCTTTGTTATCCTTTTGTTTTATAATTGACATCTAACCTAAGTACATTTTATTATCAGTTTTCTTATTTTTTATTATTAAGAAAGTCTGTTTGGCATTTTATCAGAAAAATTGTAATTGAGCTCTTCAAAATACAGGACTTCATTTCCTGTAAAGTCTTCAATAGGGTTAATAGTGGTTCGGTAAGCAGTAGTATTCCCAAATCTTTCCTGCTTTTTCATTTCAATCAGTTTTTCTGGATTGGACTTTATCTGGCTATGTAATGTATTTGGAGCTGTAATGCCCATCAGTCAAAGTTTATCTTCTTCTTTCATTCGATCAATAATATTTTATTTGTTCAGAAAGTTACTTAAATGAGTAGCAGATGATGTTCCGGTATAAGTTTACTAACTATTTTCTTATTGAAATCCCAATCTTTTTCAGGAATAGCAATTCAAATCATCAAGTCTAAATTAGAATATAAAGCCCGTACAAAAAATGAAAAAGAGTGTTATTTTAGGGGAGAAGCAATGGCATTTCAGGGGCTTACCAAAAAAAATTACATAATTTGCAAGTACATTTTGGTTTAAGCTGGTTTCTAATGATCTATCATAAATCTTCATTTTTTTGAAAATCAGCTAAATAAAAACATTACAAACCATTATAAATTAGTTTTATTATGCCTTCTAAGCAGACGGTCAAAGGTTTGAATTCTTTTATGTTATAGACCAAAAAAACTCACAATTTCTTGTGAGTTTTTGAGGTTTGTTTTTATCAATTTTCAAAGATTAAAGTAAGTTTCAAAGATTTAAAAAAGCCTACTAAATGCATTATATCCTCTTTTATATTACTAAGTTCTATACTATTAAAATTTTTAAAAGTTATTGATGGTAGGCCTTCCTTATTTTTAGCGTATATACCTAAGATACAGTCTTCGAATTGGTAAAATCCCGAACCACAATAGGCTCTTTCTCCAAACATTTCTATTCCTAAATAATAAAACAAATCTATTTGTTCCTTAATAAGCAAACAGTCTAAGATAATATGATTTCTGATAAAACTCTTTGGTAAGCCACACCATATATAACAGGCGGAAATATATGAAAGTTTAAAATTTATATCAAAACTATTCCAGTCATATACCTTCTCATTCTGCCATAAATTGTAAACATCTATAACATCCTGGTCATAATAAATATGCTTATTATGTGTCAATATCGATTCAATACAGATATCATCTCCTTCTTTAATATCTTTATCAAAAATATCAGAAGTAATCATATAAAGGCTATACCAGTGTATTGCTCCCCAATCCAAATTTTTATTTCTGAAGGCTATACTAAACTCATATTCCCCACTTAATAAATCAATATGTTTATTTATTACTTTAACATTTTTGAAAACAACTGTCCTCATAGAGGTTTTAGAGAAAGGTATTAGCTCTATATAATTACTTCTAATAAATTCATTATCATCTATCATTAAGGATACTTTCAACAAATTTTTCATATATACGTACTTCTATTTTTTCTTTTTAAATTCATGAATAGTTTCATAGTGATCAAAGGTATACCCTACATGTTCTTCCCATTTCCCCGTTGTTACATTAAGTTCTGCTTTATATAAAATTCTATAATTATCCTCAGCCCCCGGTACATCAACTTTATATTCTAAAGCACCATCAAACAACAGCTTAGTCTTTTTAGTTTTATCAGGGGACCTATCACGTGAGTAATCATACCGGGTTTGCGTCATCCCCCCTGTTCTAGGATCCATCCTTGGTTCAACATAATTTCCTGCAGCCAGGTCTTTAACTGCTTTATTAAGCTGAGTAGCTCCTTTCAGATCTTTAGGTAATTGTACTGGTAAATAATCACATGGTGTACCATTATGAACTAATATCTTATTTTCCCCTACAAAATAAGAATGATAATCTTCAACTTCAAAATTATGTACTTTAAAGTTTCCTTCGCTTATAAATTCTATTTTATCTATTCTTTTTGTAGATCCATCATACAATGTTACATAGTCCCCTACTTTTAATTCATCTACTTTCAGCCATTTTCCACCTACAAAGAACGGATGCTCATGTGTCGCCTCAATAATCTCATGGTCAATATGAAGCTTATAAATCTGTGAAAACTCCAAAACTGTTGTACTGATTACTTTTTTCAGCTTTAAATCACCTGTTTTATCATCATAAGCCCAGACAAAATCTCCTTCTTTTACATCTTCAATATTTTTATATCCTTCTTCAGTCAAAACCTGAGTTCCTGAAGTGAAACAACCACAAGGCTTGTTAATTCCCGGAACGGGCATAACATAAGGTCTTTGCAAATTAGTCACAAACTCACCAACTGTTACAAATCCTCTTAAAGGGGTTTTCTTTAATATTTCTTTTTGCGTTTCTTCGTCCATACTATTTCCCCATCGATAAATCTTTCTCCCGATTTTAGTATCGTGAAGCCAATTTAATCCATCTTCAAGTAAACTTGGCAACGTCTGCTTCCCGTTAGGATCAGCCAAAACAATTGGATTTTGATAACAATATATGTAAGGATTAAGATTTCTAAGATTATATACTCCTTCATTATGCTGGCCGTCCCCATAAAATTCTGTCTCCATTACCGGGTTATAAATGGCTATCGGATCTACTCCATACCATATACTTAATCTAGGATTATAATATCTGGCTCCATAGTAATAGAAACCTGTTTCACCATCAAGCTCTTTAGCATTGAACTTATATGGATTATAATATTTGCCAATAAGCTGTTGCTCTGTAAATGTTTCCCCAAACGGTAAATTTAAGAAAAACTGGGAAGCCTCACCATTCTCATCGGTTACCATGCTTGCCGTACCCAGATGATCTCCGTGCAGATAATACAAGCCATGCAGTACAGATGGTGCCTTGGCAAATTCCGCTTCCACTTTAGAAACATCGATCCCTGCCTTTTCCATATAGGTTTTGATATCTACCGAAGGATCGGCAGGTTTTTCTTCGCTTTTTTCTTTCGGCCTTGGGGATAAAGCCATTCTGGTAAAGAGTCCCGGATCATCCCCCAGACGGCTGGCTATTCTCTGGGTTCCTGCATAATAATGTTTGGTATAGGTATGATCGGAGCCCGCCACTACATAAGAATTAGGATATACTTTATAAGAACCAATGACCATATTGCCATTGATCAATGATCCGTTCTGGTACAGTTCGGCTCCTTCATTCAGGCTATATTTTATAGTTCTTTCTCCCTTATCATCATAGGCATAATACTGGAAGAGACCAGGTTCCGGATGGTAATAAGCTTTCAGATTGTCCTCTTCGTCCCAGAATAAGAATTTTTCTCCATCCAGGGCGGCAATATGATGCACCAGATTACCATTATCATCATATTCAAATTCATCAATAGGACCTGCTGCGTCCGTCACCCTTTTTACCTTATGTGTTTTATCAAAATATTCATAATGATTTTCATAGCTATTGACAGGATTGGTATTTCCGTCTACCTGATGATGTTGTCTTTTTACATCTATACCGCTTCCCGGACGGTATGAAATACTGGTTTCATAATTTCCGGACATATTTCCTGTATTGTTTACAGGAACCGGATCTCCTTTTATCTCAGTTGTCATGTTTCCATGAGAATGAGTAAGGCGGTTAAGCTCATCATAGCCATAATTGAACTTATAAGTTCCTCCAATAGAAGTAGGGGTAACAATAGCCGTATTCTCGATGCTCAGAATATTACCTATAAAATCATACTTATAGTTATTACTAAGGAATGTGGCATAATTATCCTTTACGAGATTATGAGTGGCAAGCATTCTATTAGATGGTGAATACGTATAGGTAGAATATGTTTCATTTCCGTACAGTATTTTTATTCTTTGTTCATACTCATCGTATTTTATCTCTTTTACATATTCACCATACTGATCACTGTCTATCATTTTCAGATTTCCTCCAAGATCATAACGATAATGTACACGTTCATCGTCTGGGTATCTTAAGTCTCTTAAGCGATTCCAGCTGTCATACTCATAGGTAGTTAAAAAGGTCATGTTAGGAATATTATACCCCATCACTTTTCTTTCCTCCGAAATTACTTCTCCCATGTTACCATACGTATAGTATGTAATTCCAGTACCATCGATTTTCCTTATCACTTTTCCCGTATCATTTCCTGAGCTTCCATATTCATACTGTACGTTATTAGGATTGGGTGTTCCATTAGGAAGCGTTGGATAGCCTATATTTACTAATCTGTTACCACTATACTTATAGCGAATAGAATTATCAGGAAGCCCGGAATTTTCCAGATTAGCAGTAACTCTTTCTACCAATCGACCTTCCAGATCATAGGCGTATCTTGTAGCTCCATGGTCAGAGTGGTTTTCATAGATTCTCCTGCCTCCCAGATCATGCTCATACGTAATCACTATCCCTTCCGGATCTTCTACCCTTATAAGCTCTCCCACGTTATTATAGTCATAGTGAGTCTGGAGCGGCTGGCCACCAATATAGCTTCTTGTAGATACAATTTTGCCCTGAGCATTGGTAAGAATTTCTGATTTCATCTGTGTAGAAATATTCTGCATCTGAGAAATCGTTTTCTTCATATAATAGCCTTCAATGCCATACTCGATATCTGTAATATTACCGTCTTCATCCGTAGTTGCTGTAGCCCTGTTCAAGGCATCATAAGAGCTTTGAGTAAAATATTGGGCCAGTGTAAGCTTCAACTTTTTATTCAATACAGCATCTTTGTTTTCATAGGTAGGATGGTACTGTTTTATTGCTCTGCCCAGTGCATCATACATAGTCATTCCTGAAACTGACATTTTTTCCGCTCCTGCCAGCTCAATATCTTTTTTCACCTGCACCGCCCTGCCGGTAAAATCTGATAGCGTGATCGTTTCTATCGAATTTCCCGGATGCTCCACATCAAAATTTTCCGTTGTTGCCCCTAATAAATTCAAAGGAATATTATTAACAGTCATAGGAGACAGGAAATAAGTATATTTTATTGTAAAAGGAAAGACCCCCGCTTCTTTCGGTGCCAGAATAGAGGTAAGCCTTCCCATACTATCATAAGTATACTTCATCACATTTCCGGAAATATCCGTAGATTCAAGGATTGCATCCCATCTCGGATCATATATCGCAGAAGAATAAGCTCCAAAACTATCCGTTACCTTGGTCACATATTTACCCATGGCATCATAATCATATGTCAAGGAATAGCCCTGAGGATAAGTAATGTAATAAATATTTCCATAGCCATCATAATTGATGTATGTCTCCGCAATATCGCTTGCATTAAGTTTAACCTTCACCAGAGTAATATCTCCCGTACCAGGATCTACCTCTGTTTCTCTCTGACGCATAAGATTTTGACCATTATCATATACTTTTATGACCGAAGGCACATTAAGGATATTCTTAGCTGTCAGCGTAGAAATATCATGATAGGCTATCTCCGAAGAATAATTTCCTGTTGGTATATTACCTGTATAGCTATAATTGGTAAGCTGGCCCCTATTATTATATTTCATTGCAGTCTGGGTGGTTATAGAACCTCCATTTTCATACGCCGTATTGGTCGTCCCTGCCAATAAAGTCGTTGCTTTTCTTTTCCCTTCTGTTCCGCCTGTGTCATAAGTTTCAAACTGGGAAAACGGTATTTCTTCTAATTGTGCATTACCATTGACATACTTATAGAATTTATAGGTGTTTTCACTTCTGGAACTTAAAGTATATCCGCTGTCAACATAGGTCTCATTTGTACGCAATAACCCATTGTTAAAGTAAGTACTGTTATAAAAAGTCTGGATATTTCTTCTATATACATTACCGGCATTAATCTCTTCAGTAATGACTTTCTCAAATCCATAGTTTGTCCTTTCTCTTCTGTCGTGCCTTGATTTTTCATACTTAAAGCGGGTCACAATATCCTTATCCGGTGTAGAAAGGGTATAAGTGCCCGAGCTTACATCAGGATTGAAAATTTTCACCTCTTTCATCACCAATTTGGCATTCGGATCATTATAAGAAGGCTTGGTAAACTCGTAATCTATAGTAAAGGTACCATTGGTATTTCTTTCAGTTACTTTTGCAAGCTTATTGGTACGGCCGATCCTTGAGTAGTTTA
Organism: Chryseobacterium defluvii; assembly: GCF_014204415.1. GTDB lineage: Bacteria > Bacteroidota > Bacteroidia > Flavobacteriales > Weeksellaceae > Chryseobacterium > Chryseobacterium defluvii_A. The sequence goes on from NZ_JACHLE010000005.1 coordinate 13,755, forward strand.
CTCTAAGTCCGTCACCGGTACTTACCACAAGGTCAGGATAGCCATCTCCATTAATGTCTTTCATTCCTTTATTGATCTCAGATACAGATACTCCGATGTTAGCACTTACGTCCGCACCGGCCCTGAAATACAATATGGTGATTCCCCACAAGGTAATTAGCGGAATATTAATATAGAAACCTCCTCCTAATGACAGAGCTCCATTGTAGGTTCTTACTTCTTTGGAAAAATCTATGTTTCCACCCTGCTTGGATAATCCCTGAGGAGGAGCAAATTTGTTCCCCATATTATAAGCTACAGTCACAGCCCCGTTATCCGCAATGCTAAGGATATCCACCAAACCATCTCCGTTCACATCCTGAAAAGTCTGCCTGGAGCTTCCTGATGATGATGAAGCACTTACACTTCCCGAAATTCCCCAGCCGGCACTGAACGTAGAGGCTGTATCAATAACTCCTGAAAGACCGCCACCTATACTTATAGAAGCAGCTCCGACAGGTTTGGATTCATTAGTCGTAAGTCCTTTATAAAATTCGAACGGATTATCAACAAGCCCTGTTCCATAGTTAAGTTTATACTTATAGGTATTCCCGTTGATCTCTACCCTGTCTGCCAAACCATCTCCATTGATGTCTATCCAATACTTTAATCCTTTATCATAAGAATCCGGATAATCCGTATAACTCAACCCTCCTGACCATGAAACAGAAGTATCTGCTTTAGCATCAGAATTGGTATTGCTAGTATTTCTACCCACTGTTTTTACAGAAGATGGGGAAAAGGCAATCGTATTCGATTTCTGGAAACTGTCGTTATTGGAGATCACAGAATCCCCGTTGTTTTCAATGTTTCTTCCCAAACCGCCTTTCAATCCTCCAAGAGGGTTGGTCAGCTGTGCCTGTGTTCTGTATAACATGTCAGGATATCCGTCTCCGTTAACATCGAAGAAGTCCTGTGTATTAATATTTCCGTAATCCCTTAGTTCTGAAACAGATTGTGAAATTACCGGTATACCAAGGCCCCAGTTGGTGGTTTTTGCTTTGCTTTTCTGTTTTTTCTCAATAGCATACATCTTTGTATTGATGTTCCCCTGTATCTCTATGTCCTGCTCATCCGGATCATCATTATTGAAAAACGGCGTTATGGATTCTTCATCTCTAAATGTAGATACGGCAGAATACTGTTCTTTGAAAACATTATTCACCCATCTTTCCGTAAATGTTCCGTTGCTTTCTTTTTTATAATGGGTATTTAAAGGAATAATAGGAGAAAAGGCAGCCATAATATTATTGGCACTGTTCTGGAAATTGGCCTGGATAATGTCACCCACACATTCTCCATACTGATCAGAATTCGAGCTTCCTGAACATGACGAATAATCATAATTGAACTGTCCGAACGGAGCATCCAGGAAATCATTATTAATCAGTGCTCCATATTGGTCTTTAGGGGTATCCGGATTTAATGTATAATCCGGACCGTTTGTCGCCGAAGGGCCTGTCTGCATGATCAGATCTCTCGGACCGGAAGGCGGCGCTAAAGAATTATTTCCTTTTTTAACATCTTTACTTTCATTATAAATAAATTGTCCCCAGTTATGATATACTGCGCTTACACTATTGAATTCACCTGTATTCATTGAAGTTTCAACAGTAGACATTGCCAGCTGGTGATTCGGGCCATAATAAATATTGAAGATATTATTCTGTATCTGAGTTTTAAATGCATCATAGGCTGCCCTGTCATTGGCTGTATTACAGAAAACCATGATGTTTGGTCTTTCCTCTACGGGAACCGTCTGAGCCGGATCTCCCGTATAAAATTGAACAGGACTGGTTCCGTTAATCAGAGAGCCGTTAATATCATATTCAGACAAGGTTCCGTTTTGGATAACCACTCTTCTTTTGGCCAGTATCTTGTCTTTTATCCTGATGACATACAGGAAGTTCCCTGCAAGGTTAGGAGTAAAGCTGAAGTTTTTATTAATAGAGATCGAATAATCATTGGATCCCTGAGGTAAACCTACTAAGCCTGAAAGATCAAATTTCTTTTTAAAATCTTTTACATAATAAGAGGGATATTGTGCTACATCATGAACATTTGTAAAGCCTCCCTGAGCAACATGGATGTTTCTCCATTCAAATTCTTTGCTCATATAGGAATCTGATTCTACAGTAAATTTCAAATGCCATCCTCCCGGCGTTGCAGGTGGAACAAAGAAATTCAAATCAACCGGATCTATATCCACCTGAGTGTTAGATTCCGGGTATGTTTTCGTATACAGGACATGAACATCTGCTGCGGGATCGTTAATATCTGCTTTTGAAAGCGTAATAGAGAATGTTACTTCATCATTGAGCTTAGGTACCGTGAACCCCGGAATATCAATATGGCCGCTTCCCATATAATCAAACTTCAGGGTTTTTGAAAGGTTATTCAGTATGAATTTATCTTCATAATTGGTACTGTTCGGCATGAAGTCGTTCTGTTCTTCTTCAGGGGTATCATGAATTTCCATCCCATGAGAATCAAGATACTGGATCGTAGGATTGGTCTTAACGATATAGTTGATCCCTGTCTTCTTATGAAGCCTGAAATAAACTTTATCCCCGGACTTGACATATATTGCTGAAGAATTATTGATTCCCAGAGGAGTCCCCGGATAATCGTTATAGCGTTTTATCTCTATTGCCTGATCAGGTGATCCTCCTGCAAGTGTTGTTAAGAATAACCGGCAGTTTTTCGGAAGATTATCAGGATTTTTAGTTTCTATCGAGTAAACCGCTTTTGCAGCCGGATCCTGTGTTCCGTAGATGGCAATATGATCACTGATCCTGATATATCCTGATTTGGGGGCTATCCAGACCTTAACCACATCATTCTTGGCTTTTACAGGCTCTTCAGTATCAGCAGGATCTTGAGGTTCGGTATAAGGAACAGGGCTATTCCCTGTGATCACCATATTTTCAGTCAGGTCACTGGTGGTTACAATTTCCGGCTGCCCGTTGCTGTTGATCCTATTGAACCATACCTTCTCGTTATTCACTACATCCGGAAGGCCGTCAGAATTGGCATCTATCAGATAAACGGGGGTCTTGCTTTCACTTTGAGACCAGCTCTTTGTGAAATCAAAGCCCATCTTCCACCAGTTGAACAGCACAGTAGCTCCTGTTGTCCAGGTGCTTCCTTCGCTTCGTGTAAAATTACTTTTCAGGTTCAGTACGTCTTTCTGCCCGCCGAATATAAGGTTACCGCTACCGTCCAGACTTCCCGGGATCAGTTTAATTCCATTGTCCCCATTTCTTTTTCTGTACAGGATATCTGCGACCCCGTCCCCGTTAAAGTCAATAAGTTCCTGAGCTCTTTTATTATCAGGGTATGACTCACCGGTAAACCCGCTGATCATAAAGTTTTTATCCCCGGTCTTATGAGGGCGGAATAATCCCAGCCCTGCCCCTATTCTCAATGACCAGCCCCATTCAAAATTATTGTCAGCACTTATTTTAGAAGGCGTTGTTGCAGCACTTACAGCTCCTGAAAAGGCATCTGTACCCGGTACATTAACATTTTTATCCGGTCCGAAAACCGTACTTCCGCCTGTATCATTATAATACTCAAGCTGATACTTGATACCATTTGTTTCAATACCTCTTAAAAGGGATTTATAGAATTGTCCCGTTGTATAATCAAACGCATAATATCTAATCGTAGAGTTGAGATAATCTTTATGAAGAACAGAAATCCCGTCAAGCAAATGAACTTCAACTCTTTTCACTCCTTCTTTGGCACTGATGGAATAATCCGGCCTGTTGATCATTTTGCGTGAAAAATTGATGATATATGGCCCGTCTGAATCATATTGTCCAGTATAAGTAATCTGCTTGATATGGAAATCTCTTCCTCCCCCCAGGTTTTCATTATCTCCCAAAGCAGGAGAGACTCCCGGAGTAAATACCATATTATCATAATAATACTTAATATTATTACTGTAAACATCCTCTTCTTTTATAATCCCCCATTGTACAATCTGTCCTTTATTTGTTTTGACAACCGCATTATCATTTATAGCATTCTCATTTCCTCCATAATATTTTTTGGTACCATCAGTAGTAGTTATTACCCACCTGTAATTTGTGGGAGAAACACCATATCTTTCTATTTTTAAAAAGTTATTTCCTTTTCTTAAATAAAAGTTTTTTTTCCCTGAGGTGTTTCGTGCCTGTCTTGTGGTATCAAAAGTACTGTTTGGGTTATAGGTATTATGTCTGTGCGGAAGATAATCTCCTTCGTACATCAGCATTTCGCCATCCAGCAAATAAATCTCAGATTCTGTTCCGTAATCAAAAGTAGGTGTTCCCCATCTTGTATCTAGGGTGATTGTAGAAACTCCGCTTATATCCCAGCCCTCTCCCATCAGGCCGTTACCTCTGCTGCTGCTGTATGACACGGCCAGATTAGGCTGCATTCCGTTTCTTCCCGAAGGTATTTCTATAGGATATGACATGGAGGCATCTCCTCTCTGGTTGGCTGTCGGCGGACTCATGAACTGCATTTTTGCAGCGGGGTCTCCTGCCTTCAGACCACTGATGCTGGTAGGAGCAAATGCAGTGGTCTGCGGAGATTCAGGAACAGAAATGATCCCATTGATGTAGTCATTATTATCTCCTTTATTCTCAAAAGTAACAGTTTTTGAAGTTTGGTCAACTACTGCCGACGGTTCTATCTTCCATTGCCTGCTGGCATAATCAAAGAAAAAGACCTTAATGTCTTTCGGGGAAACCAGCCCAAGACGTTTTTCGTCATAAGGTATTGTCAGTTTTACATTTTTATTCAGTTTTCCTGAAGTAAAGGAAATTCTGTAAGCAGCATTATTGGCCGTTACATTTTTAATTCCCTGCGAGGTAACCGGAAAATCTTTTGCTCTTAGTTTCAAAACTTCCACAAGGGCTGATTCTGAAGTTTCTTTTTCAACTTTGATGCCCAGGTCTTCGTATTTTACATCAAACTCTTTATCGTTCGATATTTCTAGCACCTTAGAGCCTGAATAGTTATTATTGGAGACCTTAAATGAGTTTGAAGCACCCGGAATCTTATAGGTATTGCTGATCCCACTGGCAGTCACTGAAAAATGTCCTTTTAATTTGTCTTCTTCAGATAACTCGATTATTTTTTCAAATTCTCCGTTTTGTACAGAAACATTTTCGTTATTAATATTCAGATTTTTTGCCTGAATATTGTTCCCCTTTATATACAGGGTATTTCCCGAAAGTGTTGAACTTACAATTAAACCGTTATCTTGTTTCCCCTCTTTTCCAAAAACAAGCCTCAGATTCTTTATTTTATACCTGATCCCATCGGCCGGGGATGTAAATAATATGGTATTCACCCCATTTTTTATAAGGGTTGTGCTGATCTCTTCTTTCTGGTGGCTCCATGCAGCGTTAGGAACTACAATTTCACCTCCAATGGCTATATTATGGTTAATGGACCTGGAGACTGACTGGTGAGAAGCCAGCCCGAACAGATCATATTCCAGATAAGCTACCGTATTTTTATTAACCACCGGAACGTCGATCGTAAAGAAGTTATCCGAAATCCTGTCCTGTTCTTTATCTGAAAAAGTACCAATGGTCCCTTCTTTTTCTTTTGACGGGTAATAATTACTATTATCCGGGGTTTTATCATTATCACCAAGTTCCAGTGATATTATATTTTTCTTTTCCGGAACTGTAAAGGTAGTATCCGAATCCTGATTATCTTTTGGTAAAGATGTTTTTTCATTTTTAGCAACCGTTTCACCCTCAGAAACTGTATTATCCGGCAAATCAACACTTTTATGCATCAATTTACTCATCCACTCTTTTTTAAATTGCCTTACTTTTTGCCTGTCTTCTTTTGTAAAACTTGCAAAAACAAACATACAGGCAAAGAAGCAAACGAGCAGTAAGGGCTTCTTTGCGACAGCAAGTCGATTATAATTTATTTTCATGGTAATAGTTTAATCTACAATTAATTTGAATGTTTTTATGATTTTCCCGTTCTGCGTCAGGTTAATAATGTACGCACTTTGAATAGAGAGCTGACTGACATAATGGTTGGCCTTTCTGTCTATTTTATCCAGCCTTACCAATCTTCCGGATCCATCATATATAGCGACTGAAAGGTTCTCCATTGGTGGGAAAAGTATGGTAAAATTTTGTCCTTTTTTTACAGGATTAGGATATAATACAATTTTACTTAAATCAAGTGAAAGATCATTTGTACTATATTGTGTACCTAAGTTCGCATTTGTATCTGAACCTTTTTCCTTAGAAGGACTTACGGCAAAAGTGAAGTAGGTAATATCTGCTTTTTCATCGTTACTGATGAAATCCACTTTGCTGAAGGTTACAAAATTTTCGTCTGCAGTTCCCTGAAATTTGGCAACATCCCCATTGGAACTTTTTACCAGCATCCAGTAATCAAGAGGCTTTGATCCCGGGTTTACCGTTGCTTTATTTATTCTTACTTTATAATCTGTTTTAGGGATTGCTGCTCCTATGAAATTAATTTCCCAGTTCCTTTGGAGAACATCAAGGCCACTATCTCTGTTTAAGGCCATTTCTTTATTATCATCAGACCAGATCATAAAATCATAATTATCCAGAAGTGCTTTATTTTCGGTATTGGTCCTCATAATATCATTCCTGCCGATTGTCAGGAACTGATCCGCCTGATTGGATGACTGTTTCTGATACAGCTCATTTCCGTCATCCCTTCCCAGACCTGTAGGTCTGTATTTATAGTCTTTATGCTTCTCAGGGTCCCAGATCACTTTGCCGTCGCTGCTAAAATATTTCCCCTGATCCAAAGAGATCCCGTACTTTATGGAAAGATAGGAATGTATTTTATTGAGTGGAAGGCCTTTTGTTCTTTTAGGAATGAAGATCATTTCATACAGATTCTGATCTTTAAACTTGATTTTAAGACTGTCTGTTTTTTCTTTCTTAGAGTCCGCCACATTCATAAATGAAAAGATACTTGGCCTTTTGCGGAGCTGAATGCTTTTGTCTTCCCCGGTACGGTAAACATTATTATTGAGAGAAATATTCTTCTCCGGATTTTCCCATATGGCATCATCTTCTCTGGAAGCATGAACGACCGTAAGGGTATGGCTTTTGTTCCGGCTGTGTTTGATATATTTTTTAAGAAGTTTGTCTTTAATACCACAATGGAAATTTAAAAGATTTTCATCTTTGCATTTCAGGGCTTCACGGGCTGTGGGATCTGTTTTTTCCCAAAGCTGGACATCGGAACCCACTAACTGAGAGAAGGCAGGAAGAGAACACGATATAAATAAGATAGCGAGTATCTTAGCACGGAGAGATCTGTACATAAGCAATTAAGATTGATGTAAAACTGAGATTAAATCGAGGACAAAAAATAATCGTTCCCGGAAAAAATTCTTATTGAAAAGAATCAGTTCCCAAGGTATAGAAAAGTATTTTAAGTACGACAAACACTGAGATAGAAGGAAGTAACTTTTTTCATGAGCTAGTTGTTTTTTTGTTTTTATGGGTAATATTAATATCGGTTTTCATGTATAATCAGGGTCTGTACCCTTATGAAAAAAATTCAACAGAGTATATTATTTATTCTTAAATATTTTTATTCACCCAATAAACTTATGGCAAGATTGATCTTCATGTGATATCATTCTTCAAAGACCCCTCAATTCTTGTTATCTCTGGCATTTGTGATATTGCTACAAACCTATTCAAAAAAAAATATATATAAAATAGGTCAAAAAAAAGTGACTATAAAAAAAACAGCTATCACCTATTAACAGGAAAAAAGATCTTGTACAAATTTATAAATCCAAACAGAAAATCCCGGAATCTGTATGACGGATAGTATAAACCGGCTTTATGGAAATTCTTCGCCATCCTATAGTTTCATAATTTATAATACCCGCTTTAGAAGGTCATTTATATTTCTGTTCACTTTCAAAAACAAAAAGGCCGGAAGAAAAATCTTCCGGCCTTAACCTTAAAATTATTTTACAGTTATTCTAATTCAGGTTAAGAATACCTGCATCATTAATTATTTAATCTATTCTACTGTCTTTGATAATATCATATTTGTAGGTTTCAGTTTTGCTGGCTTTCACCATCTTTAATTCAACAGGATGGGTTGAAATCAGTTTATGAAAAGTGTGATCATTCATCCTGATCTTATATTCTTTTACTGAATTATAGAAACCGTCTGATGCTTTCATCAAATAATACTTATCCGGATCTTCGAATATGCCTGACCTGATATAAACAGTGTCATTTACATTCTCTAATCTTTCAATCAGAAACAACTTGTCATTGGCTGAGCAAAATATTTTCAGTTTTACAGGAGCCGTATCTTCTGCCGCATAATCATGCTGGTGAGGTGCAGAAGTCGTCAGGCAACTGTACAGGCATAATAACACTAATATTAAGGTTATTTTTTTCATTGTGCCAATTTAAAAATATTGCGGTAATAAACTTCCATTCTCTGAGCCTGTGATTCCTGGTATTTATCTCCATATATGTGATAATTATATACAGGAACCCCTAAGAAAGTATCCAGAAACTGTTCATAAATCCCTCTGGCCTGGAAGACAGCCCATCCTTGCTGTAAACCCTGTATGTAATGGGTCAGTTCATGGGCTATTGTTCCTCCGTCAGTATTAGAGTTTGTGACAATATTTCTTCCCCATGTTACTTCCCTTCTACTAATTAATGATTGATAGAGTCCACCTCTTCTGAAAGCCACTTTATCTAAATCAAACCCTGCATGATCGGCTACTTCTGTTGCATATTCCAGCTGCTCTCCTTCTAATTTATAAGTTGCTCCGAAAATCCCTATCATGGCTATACTTCGCGAAGCTCCTCCATAGGCTCCGTTTCTCATTCCGGTCTTCATTCCGTCTCCAATATCTTTCCCACTCAGTGCAGCAGCTAATGTGCCGGATACGGCTCCTACCAAGGCACCGGTTCCTGCCGTATAAATCAGCTCACCTGCTGCATTGGCCAACCAGCCTCCACTCATGCCTGACCAGGCATCCATTTTAGCACCCATAAATGCGGATACTGCTGCGCCAGCTATAGTACCCCAACCTATGCTATCCCCAAATGCCGCGCTGGTTCCCACCTGAGCGGCCACACTTGTGATCATATTCATAGCAGTGCTCTGCCAAAACGAGCCGACCATCTGTCCCGCGACACCGCTGATTCCTCCGCTTATCGCTCCTGATATGGCCCCATATAGTACGGATGTACCTAAACCTTTCCAATTCCAGCTTCCGTTTAATAAGGCCGGGATGGAATAAGTGACTACCGCTATGGCTGCACCAACTAAAGCTCCATATGCCATGCCTATCAAAATAGGTATAAATGCAAGTTCACCGCTAGGGTCCGTATACATTAACGGATTGTTCATCACATATCCGAACCTGTTATAGCTCTGGGTATTGAAAGGATCCTGAATATGATTATCCACAGACAGGAAGGTATGAAGTTTAGGATCATACATTCTTCCATTCATATGGATAAGCCCTACCTGGAAGAAATGTTCATGCCCCGTATAGCCACGCTCGATCAATAGATTAGGCGTATTTTTATTTAAATCTACTACTATACCGTCTTGCTCAAGATATACCAGATTTCCCCAAGGATCAAAATGCCTCTTTTCCTCAACACTTCCATCCTGATTCGAAATTGCCATAATGGTACCCTGATAATCCCTGTGCAGATAATGCATTCCCTCAGAGATCTCCTCACCCAGGAAATTAAAGTCTTTTATGTGCATCGCAGGTGCAGTATAAGGATCACCTCCGACATAAGTGATAATTCTTGTTCTTAAAGACGAAACATTTGGCCTGCCCAGCGAGTTTTTAATCAAGACTTCTACTGTTTTATCATCAGAATAATATTTATTACTCCTATAGATACCAAAGCCTGTATGATAATCATATAAGGATGAAGACCTACTCTGATGAATATTATATTCAAACTCTGTCATTACTGTCCCGTCTTTCGAAATGGTAACCGGGCTTTTGTAGGCGTTGTACTGGATCTGCTGAAGCTGGTTTACACTATAATAATCATTTCCTTCAGAATTCAGATTAATTCCTTTTTTTCTGTACCTGTTGCCGTCCTCATATTTATAGTCCCCTACTTTACTGTTATTATCTATTCTGCCGTAAGAATCATAGGATTGGGATTGAGTGCCGTTAGGATCAGTCCAGGTAATTAACCTTTGAAGGTTATCATATTCAAAAGTTTCACTCCAGGCACCGGCTTGTATTGCATGATTGGTCCTATCTTTCAGTGTATTTAAAACAGGATCAAAATTATACAGGTTTTCCAGTATGGTATTATTTCCATTATTATGTTTCATACTGGTTACAAAATAATCGGAATCATAGGAGTTATTAATCTCTGTTCCATTACCGAGAGCCGCACCCAAGATCTGCCCTTTCTCGTTCATATTGTTAATCTGCCATATGATAGTGCCAGAACCCACCTCTTTGATCTTTTCCAAAGCACCACATGAAGCATACATATTCTCAACGGCAACATTGCTGATTGTAGAGCCTACTTCGGTTTCAGTAGCTTCTACTGAGGTTCTGCCATATCCGTCATAAGTGTAGTTTTTCCTTACAATAAAGTTTCCGTTGTCTTCTCTTTTCTCTATTATACGGTGGTAATTGTCATACTTGTAGTTGAATTCATTATTTATTCCGTTAGAAGTCCCTGTTTCAGAATTCAGAAATCCAAAGCTATTATAGCTATAGTTGATATTAATATCCGTATGGTCACCTGCTACGGTTTTTTGTATCACTCTTCCATACTGATCATAGATATAATGGGTTTTTCCTTTAGGGTTTTCCTCTTTCACCATCTGCCCCCATTTATCATATTCATACATATAATCACCTCCCACGGAAGGGTCTGTCAGCTTGGTCTTTCTACCCCATCCGTCCTGTTCTATATTTACAACATGACCCTGATAATTAGAAGACTTTAATCCTCCATTGGCAAAATAACTATAGTTTACCGTACCTCCATTATCTGTCATTGTTATTTTATTCCCCCATGCATCACTGGTAATTGTCTGCGTTTTCTGGCCGTCAACTACGGTTACCGATAATCCGTTATATGAAGAAGATATTACTTTTCCGGTTGGCAAACTCACTTTTTTGACTCTGCCATACTCGTCAAATTCTGTTATCGTCCATCTTGTAGGTGAATTGGTAGAAAAATAAGGATCGCTTATCTTATACTCTCTATCCTGGATATCATATTCAGATCTTTTATCAAGCCATTCATTATTAAGAGTTAATACTCTTTCTAAACGTTTTCTTCCCCAGTTATCCGTAAAGGTCTCTTTTGTTGCCCCGGTAGGATCGGTTACTTTCAGTTTGATCCCATTGATGAAATCTCCTGCGGTTATCCATTCATAAGAATATTGCCTATAATTATTATAGATATCTTTTTCTTTTATTTTCTTCTGCCAGCCGTCATATTCGTAAGATGTTGTCTGGTTAAGATAGTTGGTCTCCGACATTAAAAGCCCAAAAGCAGTATTGTAATTAAATACATCTTCAAACCCCAGAATATTGGTAGATTTCACAATAAATCTTCCCGAAGGGTCATACTCCATTTCTTCTGTTCTTGGGACCATGCCTGTCGTAGACAATGTCTTTTTAGTTACGTTTCCAAAAGTATCATATTCATAATCCTCGGTTATATAATCTGTTCCGTGGCCTTTTTTCTTCGATTGTGTGAGAAGATTATTGGCATACTCAAAGGTCTGCTCTGAGGAATAGGTCTCATTCCCTAACGTCCGGGTTTCTGTTTTTTTAATGGGTCTTCCAATAAAATACTGATTGGAGGTACCGGCATAGTTGTTTTCAAACTCGAACAGGGTTGTTTTTTCACCTCCTGGAGCTGTGTCACGGGATTTTATAACATTATTGAAACTGTCATAGATATCAAAATAAGTATTCTTGGTTACCCCTGTCAGATTATCAATTTGCTGGATCTGTGAAGGCAGATTGACGAATACTTTATTAGGCAATAAGGAAGTATTATAGGTTTTTACACTTTTTGTGATGAAACCGGAAGGGGAATTGAAATCTACATTATTATTTAAAAGATAAGACTCTGTATTGGCCCCTCTTTTTTGCGGATCCTGCTTAGTAATGGTCCACAAAGGCTGATTGAAACTTCCACCATAGACTGAGGAAGTCGCTACTCCTTTAAAGCCTAAGAAGCCCAGTCCTTCCAGATTGGTAACAGCTCCTTTATACTTATAATCCTGTATTTTCGTTTCTCCGTTAAAGCTTTTGGTTACTTTGCTTACAATCTGGGTAGAAGGAGATACATTGATATTAACATATGGATACAGCTCATTATTATCTTCTGTATAAATTCCGTTTCCATTGTCAATAAGCGGGCTGTATGTGATGGTCGTTAAGATATCATTTTCCTTTATTCTTTTTAAAGTGACATCCGTCCTGTTATCTTTTTTGAAAGAGACATATTTTATCTTGTCTCCACCGAAGAACGCATAATCCAGATTCTGATTTACAATATTGGAATTGCTTAAGAAAATAGGCGTCCCTTTATTGGTAGCTCCGCCATATGTATAATTATTCTGCCAGGCATCAATATAAGAAGAGAAAGTCGGAAGTCCGGAGATATCACTTCCCATATTATATTTAATGCCTCCTTTATCTCTGATCGAATAATTGTCTCCGTAATGATTATAAGGATAATTCCACTGTCCTCCCTGCGGGTAATTATAAGGAGTCAGGATATCATGGTAGAACAGGTCTGCCTTTCCGTCTCCGTTAATATCCGCAAAGGTATAATAATACTGCTGAAGCATATAGCCGCACAATTGTCCTCCTGATCCGTCAGGATAGCATGTATTGATTACCTGAGGCTTATAATAATTGGTCCCGATGTCTCTTAAAGTTCCCGTGAAGGTTTCCCCATTGGCAATATAAAAGAACCAGTTGGTATTTGCATTTCCAGCAGGAATTACAATATCAGTTTTGCCATCCCCATTGAAATCTGCAACGTAATACGGGTTATCAGGATTTACATAACTGTTCAGCCAGCTGTCCGTAGTCTCATGAATTTTCTTTAAGGCATTATTTTCAACTGTATAAACATATATTTTTCCGCTGTTGATAACGTAAAGGTCAGATTTCCCATCGCCGTCAAAATCACCTACATAAATTTTGGATGAAGATTTAACCACATTATTCCACCCCAGCATTAAAGGCTGCTGAACTGCACTGTTATTCGGATCTAATTTTAAAAAATAAGCATTGGACCCGTCTATGGTTGAGGTTTGGGTACAGCAATTCGGCGGCGGACGGCTGCTGATGTCTGTGGATGTCGAAGGCTGCTCAAAACCACCGTCACAATAATAGGTATAGCTTACAGAATAAGGAAGGGACAATGCAATGATATCAGATACCCCATCCCCGTCAAAATCCCCGGAAAAGTATTTTTTAGGGATTTTTGAGTAGTACATATCGCTGCCGTTAATCACTATACATCTCTGATTATCCGCAGTAGGAAATGTAAAAGAGTTATTAAAGGTAAGATCAAGGGAATTATAGGCAGAGTTCGACACATAACTATTGATCTTGATCACTTCCTCATCGGTAACCGTAGTACTGCTGGCAACCACAGTGGAAACAGCATCCAGATTATAAAACTTCTGGTTTGGCAAAACCAATTTGGTAGAAAATATATCTGTAAATTTTTCAACATTGATCAAACTTCCAGATACATTAGAAGTAGAATTAGCCAAAAGGCTTGAATTAAACCTGTATAACTTATCTTTTGAGTTAGGATACGTCATAAAATCTATGGAACTGTCCTTATCAAAATAACCGGACACATACTGCCAGCTGCTATTATCATAAGCCGGAGATACATTCGTTACCGTCTTGGAATTATTGGTGATCCCGTTTTCTGTAGTATCATATTCAAAGATGATGGGCTTAATGGTTTCATTACTGCCATTATATTCCTGTATCTGTGTAAGCCTGTCGTAGTTGAGTGAGGTTGTATTATAGGTTAGCTGATACTTCCTGAAAAGCTGGCTGCCGGATAATATTTCAATCCTGTCCAGTTTCTTTGAAATAGTTTTAGCCATTCCCCCATAAAGCATTGCATTTTCCCTGCGGGATGTATCGCTGTAATAAAAATTGATCTTATTGATATTGGGAGTACCCGCAGCCGAATTTCCGCCGTATTCTATCTTATCGATCAAACCGGCCGAATAGCTGAAATTAATGGTATTATGGTTAATATCCTCAATATAGCTGATCCTCCATTCGAATTTATTGGCACCGTCAAATAAATATTTTGCCACTGAACCATTAGGATAATACACCAAAAAATGGGAAGGGGTATTGGGCCAGTAAGGAACAGAAGAAACTATTTTAATATTTGAGTAATTTTCAAGCTGATATTCAGCTTCGCTGCCATATGTACCAGATTTTAAAACCAGTCTTTGCCCATCCAGGGTAAACCTGTCTTTTTCATCCATATCCACAGGATCTATGGCACCATCATGAAATTTAGTTGATGAAACTCTGGTGATCGAAGAAAGACCATCTATATTCCAGCCCCATCCTGCACTGCCGTTTCCTCCCTGGCTGGTATAGCTTAATGAAATATTGGGCACTATGTCTTTAATACCGGGTAAAGCTTTAATGGGAACCGAATAGCCGGCCCCACCCGTTAATGAGACCGAAAAAGTACCCCCGGTCTGCCCTACCCCCTGAGCTTTAAATAACTCTACTATAAAAAAAAGAGCAATTAAAAAATATATTTTAGTTCTCATATTTTAGTATTTGTGATTAGTGCTTTAAAACTTTATAGGTAAGCTTTTCGCCTGTGTTCAGATGAAAAATGACCACATACATTCCTACCGGCTGGGAGGACAGATCTAAAGTCACCCTATGCTCCCCTTTTTTGAATGGGATTTCCCTGTATTGGGTGAAATTATAAGAAACATACTCTATTTTTTGGATCATATCCCCCAATTCGGGAGACCAGGTAAGATTCACCTTGTCTTTCGTAGGGTTAGGATATACCTTTGCCTGATAAGCAGGGGGTGGAAATTCTTCCTTACTTATTAAATCTGCTTTATTAGTGGCTGTTTTGCTATAGGGAGCACATGAAGCACAATACTGCCTGACCACCTGATTTCCACCGGAATCATATTCAAAGGAAAGTGTCTGAGAAGCCAAACCCTGAAATATTATCACCGGAAATACGTATAAGACTTTTTTCATAGCTTTTCTTGTTTTAGGTATTATAAATTATTTAACTGTGCACTAGCTTTCTATTATAAATATTTTTAATTCGTCTGACAGGTTTACTGAAATATTGCTTTTCAGTGCTAACATTATTTAAAGACCCCAACTCTATTAATTCCCATACCCGGGATACAATACAAACTTATTTAAAAAAAATACTTAAGAAAACAGGTCAAAAAAAGTGACTATGAAAAAACCCGCTATCGTGTATGAGCAGGCGAAAAGATATTATACAAATTTATAAATCCAAATAGATTTAGAAACCTATTTACATTTTTTCATCACGTTCAAAAACAAAAAACCTCACTGGTTTCAGTGAGATTTTTTATATAATGAATGTGATTATTTTATTTTAAAACCGTACCCGTTCCAAAGATAAGTTCTGGAAGAACGCTTCACTTTCTCTTTGTCATTTTCATCTTTCTCCATTTCTTCTGTCTTCCAGATAAAAGCATTGGAAATTCCGCCTTTATTTGGAGAAAGCTTCTCCTGTTATAGTCTGTTTTATGAAATTATAATATAGGTCTATTAACATATCTGAAATATACTCTATGATAAATGCCTGTCCTTTTTAAGGTTTTCAATAAAATAAGAGGGATTAAGGCCCGTTACTTTTTTAAACTCCAAAGTGAATGCAACCCTGGAAGAAAACCCGCATTCTTCAGCCAAATAGCTTATCTTATATTCCAGGTATTTAGGTTCTTTATAGAGGAGCTGTAATATGTAGTTTATCCTTAAATCATTAATGTACTGACTGAAAGTTTTTCCTCTATACTGTTTTAAAATTTCTGAAAGATATTTGGAATTGGTATTCAGATGGTTTGCTAAATAGGCGAAATTAACTTCCTGTCTGATAAATTTATTAGATTTTTCAAATTTTTCTAATTTGGATAATAAAGATGTAATGGTTTCTTCCGAGATATTGACTGTTTTGGATACAAGGCTTTTATCTACAGATTGGCTATTTATTTTACCGTCATCGGTGCTCTCTTTTTCCAGTTTTTTGATTTGGGCTTCATATTTCTTCTTTAATAGTCTATTCTTTTTCAGCCAATACAGCCAAATTATGATCCCTGAAACCGACAACGCAGCCAAGGCTAAGGTTATTATTCCGGCCTTTTGTTTCTTATTCTCTTTTTTTGCCGTAGAAATTACATTTTGAAACCGCTTTTCAACAGTTTTTTCAGATTCTGCATTAATGGTATCACTTAAGCCGGAATACAATTTTGTATACCGGACTGTTAAAGCCTGGTCATTTAATTCCTCATAAGAATTAGCTAGGACCATATAGGCTGTTAAACGAGCCATAAGGCTTTTTTTGGATTTTTCTATTTCCAGAGTCTCTGTAGCGAATTGTATTGCCTGCTTATAATCACCCTTTTCCAAATAAAATCTCCCTACGGAACCTAATACCGATAAATCTGAGAGACTAAAAATATCAGGATGACTTTTTCTGTATGTAAGGGCTTTTAAATAATATGGCTCAGCCAGATCCAGCCTCTGCGGTTGATGAATACCTGTATAAAAATTCCCGATATTCATATTCCCAAATATCATCATATCAATCTTTTTGTCTTCCATATTTGAGATCATTTCGGCCTCACTAAGGCTTTTTTTCATATAATAAATAACCGAGTCCTGCTGCAGGGGTTTTTCAAAATAACTGGAAAGGTTTTGGTAAACGGTGGCCCTCTGAACATGCATAAAATCTTTATTCTCAATTTTATTTGCATATTCTAAAGATTTTAACGTAGTATTTTTAGCTTCTTTGGTAAAACCTAACTTTTTATAAACAATCCCACGGCTGGTATAAATCATAGAAAGATCTCTGGGCTTATTTAAGGTTTTGGCAATAGTTTCTGCTTCAATACTAACATCTAACGCCTCCTGAAGCTCGCCCCGATCAGTATGGTAGCCTGATAATATTCTTTTCCCTCTGAGTATTCCCTCTTTGTATCCAGATTTTTCTGACGCCTTTGTGAGCTTTTTTATCAATTCAAAATTTTGATCATTAAAACCCTGCCCGATCAGCTGGTCGTATTGTTTTTTTATTTCCTGTTCCGTACTATTTGAGGATTGCCCCGGAAAGAGCTGTAAAATGAAAAGTAAAAAACAATAAAAAATCCTGTTCATAATTGTTAATTTTTTAGAAAAACTTAAGTTGAAAAATATCTTAAAAGTCAATTTTTTATTCCCAATAGCATCTTGGGCG
The DNA here is from genome assembly GCF_014204415.1 of Chryseobacterium defluvii. Classification (GTDB taxonomy): domain Bacteria; phylum Bacteroidota; class Bacteroidia; order Flavobacteriales; family Weeksellaceae; genus Chryseobacterium; species Chryseobacterium defluvii_A. The sequence continues at coordinate 31,331 of NZ_JACHLE010000005.1, forward strand.
ATCGGTAAGCAACGGTAAAAGCTCTGAAGTGCTAATATAGCAATTGTTATTCAGAATTCTGGAATTATATTGTTAAAAATTCCAGAATTATTATTGCTAAAATTAATAGTTAATGTACTGTAAAAAACAACAATAAAAACTGATTATCAACACTTTAAAAATAAAATTTTCACTTTACAAAGCATCTATTTCCTGAACCTCCGACAATTAAAATAATAAGGTACAAATAGTGATTTATTTTACAGAAATGAGATCACTCTTCTCTTTTGCTCCTAAATATTTACTTGTAAAATTGCCCAGTAAGAAACTAGTTTTTTATGTGCATGTTAATTATAGTATCCATAATTCAGCATATCTATAATTGAGAATAAACACTGTCAAATAATTTACTAAATATTTACTTCAACACACAAATGATGAAAAAAAATACAGACGATACCAAAGTCTTACCCGGGGATTTCAGGGTAAGGTTTTTGTGCATTCTTATATTTTTTATTTCACATTCAGTTTTTGCATCCGGTGATACAATCCGGGATTCTCCCTATATATATGTTACAGAAGGCACTGTAGTTTTTAACAGTAAAGATATATATACTTCAGGGAAGCAAACGCAAACTGCTCAGAAAAAGAAGAAATTTGCGACATCATGCAAAAAAATCGTCAATAAAAAGGAGATAAAAAAGCAGAACAATTTACATCAAACCAAAATATACGCTAGTAAAACACAATTCCACTCTACTCCTTTTAAATCGTCATCATTCTTTCTTTCAGGTCATGATAAAAGCACAGCCATACCAGTCAATCAACAAAATGATGCAACAGGAACCCCGGCAAGTGCTTTATATATTTTAACATTCCCCTGCTTATCTGTTTCAGTAAGGGAATATAAATATTTTATTTTAAAAAACACTTCTGCCAGCACCATCTGCATCCGCCCTCCCCCAGTCTTACTTACATGATTATCAATTTACAAACAATGGATTAGTTCTTTAATAAGGATGAAATTTAAATATAATTCAGGAGATAGAATCTCCCCTGAACTATATAATATAAAATAAAAATTATATGATACTAAAAAAATATATTGTCCAAAAGCATATAATGCTTAAGCTCTATTTTATCATTATTATAATGATAATTTTTGGATTATTTGAGAGAACAAAAGCTCAAACAATCCTGACAGAGAATTTTAACTATGCTTCGGGTACACTTTTAACAAATGCAAATTGGATATCACATGCTTCGGGTACACCAACCATAGCTACAAGTGATGGAAATCTTGCTTATCCGGGAAGCATCGGAAATAATATGGGAAATAAAACCTCTCTTACAAGCAGCGGTCAGGATGTACGCAGATCTTTTACGGCTGCATCTTTAAATGCTGCGAATCCAGCTGTATATTCTTCCCTGATTGTTAATGTTTCAGCTGCCCAGACTACAGGAGATTTCTTTTATGCATTAGGAAATTCCACAACTGTACAAAATGCACGTATTTATATACGTTCTAATGGCGCCGGATTTAGTTTCGGGGTTGGGAAAACGGCTGCAACAGCAGACTATGAAACGACTGTTAGACCATTTGATACTAACACCATGCTTGTGCTGAAATACGAATTTGTAACCGGTACAAACAATGACCAGGTAAAACTGTATGTAAACCCTACATTGTCTGCTGAACCGGTAACACCGGATATAGTGACTTCACCTGCAATTGCAGATGTAACCTCATTATCAGTAGTTTATCTTTTCCAGGGGACAGCTGAAAACGCCCCTACATTAGAAGTTGACTCCATTAACATTGGAAGAACCTGGGAAAGTGTAACCTCCGCAGTATTTGATTATGGTGATGCTCCTGTTTCGTATGAAAATACAAAAGACGGAGTACTTGCCCCGGCAGTACATCTGCCTGTTGCGGGAATATCATTAGGAACCATAAACCCGGATACCGAGCTTTCTCCAAACAGCGTAGGTGCCGGAGCAGATAACAATGGTTCTAACGGAGACGGAGGTGATGAAGATGCCATAGAGGGCTCAGCAATACAGATAAAAAAAGGAGTGCCATTTACGCTCAATCTTACAGTAACAAAACCTACAGGAACTCATTATCTGTATGGATGGATCGATTTCAACGGTGACGGGAAATTCCAAGTTGGGGAATTGACAACCAGTACTTTAAGTATAACAGGCACAGCATCTGCCCGAACACTTACATGGTCGGCAGCTCAAACCTCAACCATAACATCCGGAGCGGACAAGCTCTACATGAGAATCAGGCTTTCCGACAGGCAATTAGAAGATTTTACTACTGCGGCATCGGGGGGAGCATTGATAGACGAGAGAAGTATTGGTAATGGGGCAATCAGTGCGATTAATGCCAATGACCATAGTACAATTGCCGGTGGAGAGGTTGAGGATTATCAGATAGAAGTTAACAATACTTTTGATTACGGAGATGTACCTGTTTCATATGAAAATAATAAGGACGGAGTATTTACTCCGGCAATGCATCTGCCTGTCGCGGGAATATCATTAGGAACCATAAACCCGGATACCGAACTTTCTCCAAACAGTGTAGGTGCCGGAGCAGATAATAATGGTTCTAACGGAGACGGAAGCGATGAAGATGCCATAGATGGCTCAGCAATACAGATAAGAAAGGGAGTGCCATTTACACTCAATCTTACAGTAACAAAACCTACAGGAACTCATTATCTGTATGGATGGATCGATTTCAACGGTGACGGGAAATTCCAAGTTGGGGAATTGACGACCAGTACTTTAAGTATAACAGGTACAGCATCTGCCCGAACACTTACATGGTCGGCAGCTCAAACCTCAACTATCACATCCGGAGCAGACAAACTCTATATGAGAATCAGGCTTTCTGACAGGCAATTAGAAGATTTTACTACTGCGGCATCGGGTGGAGCATTGATGGACGAGAGAAGTATCGGTAATGGGGCAACCAGCACGGCTAATGCCAATGATCATAGTACAATTGCCGGAGGAGAGGTTGAGGATTATCAGATTGAAGTTACTAATACCTTTGATTACGGAGATGTACCTGTTTCATTTGAAAATAATAAAGACGGTAATCCTTTGCCGGCATTACATGCTCCACTTGAAGGGTTTACCATTGGAAGTTTGCTGGACATTGAACCAGCTCCGGCTTCAGTAGCCTCACCTAATGAAAACAATGTATCAGGAGATAACACTATCGGAGACGCAGATGAGGACGGCCTTGAAGTACTTCTGAGTGTCAGCAGAGGAACTACGTACAGTATTACCGTTCCTGTGAATGTTCCAAGCACATTAACCGGAAATAAATATTTATACGGTTGGCTGGATCTGAACGGAGACGGTCGCTTCCAGCTTGGAGAACTATCTACATCTACTATACCATTTACGACTACCGGAAATACAACCAGAACCCTCAGCTGGAGTACCGCTCAGATAAATTCAATTCCGGACGGAACAACTAATATTTATTTAAGATTAAGGTTGTCTAATATTGAGTTAAATGATTTTACTACTGCTGCATCCGGAGGAGCCTTGATAGATGAAAGAAGTATCGGTAACGGTGCCGTAAGTGCTACTAATGCAGCAAACGCAGCCGTAACTCCTTTCGGAGAGGTAGAAGACTATCAGCTTTCTGTGGATCTGTACGATTTCGGAGATGTTCCGGTTTCTTATGAACAACCTTCTGGAACATTCCGTCCGGCACGCCAGATGGAAAGCACTACTTTATTTCTTGGCTCACGTCCTGATGTAGAAGACAATGCTCAAAGTGTTGCAGACAACGCCGATAATAACGGTACCAATGGAGACGGAACCGATGAAGACGGAATAGATCCTGTTGCCAATCCCATTACTGTAGGATCCGCTTATTCTTTACCGGTAAATGTGACTAATACATCTGGTGCTGCAAGAGTGCTGCATGGTTGGATAGACATCAATAACAATGGGGTATTCGAAACGGGAGAACGTGCGCAGGCTAACGTACCCAATAATACGAACGGATCGGTTACATTAACATGGACAGCCCTTAATATTTCAAATATTACAACCCCTAATGTATATTTGCGCCTGAGAGTTTCTTCAGGAACTTTAGCGGATAATACTTCTACAGCAGGTTATGATGAACGTGCCATTGCGGACGGATACTCCAACGGACAATACGGGGTGCCTAATATAGGAGAAATAGAAGATTACAGGATAGCGGTTAATCCAGGGTTTGATTTCGGGGATGCTCCGGTAAGCTATGAAGAAAATGATACTGATATTTCGGTTCCTGCAAGACATAGAACCGATTCTTCACTCTATCTGGGAAGTACTTTTGATAGTGAAATGAGCAACCAGCCGGTAGTGGCAGGAACAGACAACAATGGCTCCAATGGAGATGGTGCAGATGAAGATGGAATAACAACATTCCCACTTCCTGAGCTCAACCAAAACACAACATCTTACAGTGTCGATGTCAATGTATATAAAACAGTCAATGGAACTGCAACATTACATGGATGGATTGATATGGATGGAGACGGGCATTTTTCACTTTATGAATACACGTCTGCCACAGTTACAGGAACGTCTGGTGCACAGACTGTTACTCTTACATGGAATGACCCCTTCTTTGTCAGCACAGGATCTACTACTACGTACATGAGACTCAGGCTAACAACGGCGTCCCTTACAGATAATGCTTCTACATACGGAGTGGATGAACGCTCCATAGGAGATGGTCTAAGCACAGGGTTGAACGGATCTGTTGATACAAATGGGGAAGTAGAAGATTATGCTTTACCTATTGTTCCTTACCTTGATTCTGATGGAGATGGGATACCTGACTATTTGGATTTGGATGACGACAATGATGGTATTCCGGATTGTATTGAAAATGGTGTCTCTGATGATCCTCAATCTTTGTTTAACCTAAATTACCATGCTAACGTTCCCTCTACCAATATTGCAGGAGGACCCGCTTATCAAATTCAAATTACACCTAATGGAATGACTAGAAGAGGTACTGCATGGACTTATGGACAAATAGATTTTACGCAAAGTTTTACATTTCCTATAAAAATGTATTTTGGAAATAACCCTGGTGGAGCAGACGGTATGACTGTTGTATTTCACAATTCTCCTGACGGGTATAATGCAGTAGGTAGTTTTGGAAATGGTTTAGGTGCTGCAGGAATTCAAAATTCAATTGTTTTGAGATTGGATACTTACGCAAATATGGATCAAGGAGATCCTGGATATAATTATGCACGTTTAACAAGCTCAGTTGGAGGACTAACTTCTGCTGCTCCAATCCCAAATGCGGAAAATGGTGCTTGGCATGAGGTAGTAACATATTGGTCAGCTCCTACTAAAACATTAACTTTTACTTATGATGGAAATCAGGTAGCCAGTTATACTTTCCCCGCTTCCGGACCTAGATCTATACAAAGTATATTAGGTGGAGGGACGAAGGCTTATTTTGGATTTACGGGTTCCACAGGAGAGGCTTACAATGATCAAAGAATAGGGTTTGATGATCCCTGCTCTATTCCTATTTCTATTGATACGGATGGAGATGGTATTCCTGACCATTTGGATTTGGACTCTGATGGAGATGGCTGCCCGGATGCAATAGAAGGTGATGAAAATGTAGAGCAACCACACTTAAATCCGGATGGCAGCATTAATACTGGTGCCCATGGAGGAATTGATGCAAACGGTGTCCCAAATATTGTAAACACAGGAGGTATAGCGGATATAGGCAGCGATACAGGACAAGGAGTGGGAAGTTCAAAAAACGCAGCAATTAACGCTTGTGAAGTAGTAGAATGTCCTCCGGGAATGTTTTTAGCTCAGGGTACGAACACTCAGCTTATGAACATTGACACTTCTGACAATCCGTTGGAATATCCTACAGTTGGTAGTGCTTCCGGCATTCAGTATAATGCAATAGGTGCTAATCCTATTGACGGGAAAATTTATGGTATAGTTTCCAATACAAACCAGCTGATTCAAATTGATGAAACTAACGGAACCTATATCACTTTAGGAGCAATTACAGGATTACCAACCTCCACAGCCTTTAATTCCGGGGAAATTGACAATTTGGGGAATTTTTATGTTACTGCGGTTGGACCTACATCAACGATGTACAAGATAGATATTCCAACAATGACGGCAACCACCAGACCTCTTACAGGCTCAGTTCCGATTGACCCGTCAGATCTGGCATATAACACAAACACCGGACTTCTTTACGGAGTAAATGGTGGTGGAAGATTAATTTCCATAAATCCGAACACGGGTCTCGTAACTTTAATCGGAGATCCGGGAGTCGGGGCACCATTTGGAGCTATGTTTGGGTCCAGTACAGGAGATGTATTTGGTATGAGTAATGCAGGAGGTTTTTATCAGTTCAACCTACAAACTGGTGAAAGAGTATTGATCTCCGCCTCACCTACTTCCACTAACAATGACGGTGCACATTGTGTCAATCAGCCTATACTATTTGATGCTGATCTTAGCATAACCAAAACAGACGGTATCGATCTTGTTGTTCCGGGTACTACCACAACCTATACGATAGTTGTAGAAAACAACGGACCGTTCGGAGTACTGAACGCATCGGTTACTGATACCGTACCAGCCGGAATTCCTGCTTCCAATGTTTCTTACACAGCAGTAGCTTCTGCAGGAAGCTTTACCGATGTTACAGGAACACAGACTGGAGATATTAACGATCTGGTTTCACTTCCTTCAGGCGGAATAGTAACTTATACGGTTACAGTAGATATTCTTGCTGATTTTACAGGAAATCTGGTAAATACCGCTATCGTAGCACCTCCTGCGAATATAAATGATCCTGATACGGATAATAACACTGCTACAGACACAAATACATATAGCAGCTTGTGTTATAAGCCCGGAGTCATTACAGGAGGAGCAGTTTTGGATAGTAAAGTAGGAATCACATCTCTGGGAAGAGCCGGAGCAGACGATCCTGACAACTGGCCAATGGTTCGCAAAGGAGGATGGATTGTTATGGAAGCTAAAACGAAAGGGTTTGTCGTAAACAGGGTGGCATTCTCAGACGCAGATAATAATCCTGCAACTCCTGATGTTCCTGTTGGAATAGATCCGACCAGTTTTATTGAGGGAATGATGGTGTATGATACGGTAAACCAATGCTTAAAGATGTATACTTCCACCGATGGCGGAACTACATTTGGATGGTACTGTATTTCCACTCAGACGTGTCCTGATTAACCAAAATGATGTATAAGCAATAGCAACAGGAACTCTCCTGTTGCTATTGCCTAACTAAAATATATTTACAATGAAGAAAATAATAGTAATTACAATGCTTCTGTTTATTGCACCAACTTTAAAATCCCAAGTTGCAATAGGCAAGCAAAATGTTACCAATACATCAGTATCTTTAGAGTTTGCTGATACAGAGAACAGGGGTATAATCCTGCCTTATATTGAGGATAAAAGCAGTATTACGGAAAACGGAACAATCATTTACGATGTATCGGATTATAAGATAAAATATCTTAAAAACAATGCCTGGTTTGACCTTAGCATAGACAATACCGGGGCTGCCGACCTATCACCACAGGTTTCAAAAGCGGAATTACCCGGGGCTAAGACTACAATAGGCAACGATGCCGCAGCAGATACTACTCCCGGGATACTGGTTCTTGCAGATAATAATAAGGCAATGATACTTCCTAAAGTAGCTGAGCCTCACCTTAATATTATCGATCCGAGCGCCGGAATGATGGTGTATGATACCGTTAACAGACAGCTTGCGGTCTATAATGGTACAGTCTGGTCTTTCTGGAAGCCATAATTTATTTTTTCATATGGCATGAACAATAACCTGTTTGTGCCATATGATATTATCAGGTCTTATTAAAAGATCCGGAATAATAAGCTAAGCTGTATGATTCTAAAAACACAAATTATTACAACAAAAAACTTATGAACAGAAAGAAAAAATCCATTATTATAATTATGACTATGTTTAGCACAACAGCTTTCTCACAGGTAGGCATTAATACTTCAAGCCCTTCCGCAACTTTTGACGTTGTGGGAAAACCTGACGATACTTCAAAAATGGATGGTATCATTCCACCAAGAATTACCGGGGAGCAGCTAAGAGCCAAAACATATACAGCAGTACAAACCGGAGCATTGGTATATGTAACAGCAGCAGATCCTTTTCCTGCAGGGCAGACAATAAACGTAACAATGCCCGGATATTATTATTTCAACGGTACTCAATGGGTATCTACAGGCGGAAATGACAGTGATACCAATATCTATAATGCAAATGGAACGCTTGCCGGAAACCGTACCGTGACATTTAATGGAAACCGTCTGGATTTTGTTTCATCAAATCAGATGACACAGATTTCCTCATCTGCAGGGCTCAGGCAGGTTGGCCTTGCCTCGTCTTCCACAAAAAATGCAAGTATAAACGTTTCTGCACCGGACAATAATAGCAACGGAATACCTTCTAACGGGTATCTTCAGATTTATCCTGAAAGCCAGTTACAACTTATAGCTACTAATGATGCTACAGGATTAAATCTTTCCACCAGCCAGACCACAAACTCTGCCCCAATCTCATTCTTTACAAATCCGGGGAATGCATTAGGAGTTTTCAGAATGATTATCACCGGAGGAGGTAATGTGGGGATTGGAATGAGTTCTCCAAGTGAAATATTTCATGTCTCCGGAGGAAATGTCAGATTACAGAAGCTTCCTTTAAATGGAGAAACAAATGCCATCTTTACCATGCCAAACGGAGCCACATCTCCCATACAAAACCAAACCTTCAATGCAACGAGAACGGTAGTGGCGGACGCCAATGGTGTGTTGGGATACATAAACGGAACCCCCTCTGAACCCGGAGTTCCGAAGGTAGTAATAAGTGTTGGCGTACCGGGAAACCAAAATATAAGAAATGCGATATCTCCTGCCGTTACCGCCCAGTTTACAAATGAATATATAGATACGTACAACGCCTGGGGTAGCAATACTTTTACAGTACCGTCAGAAATGGGCGGTCTGTATGTTATGGCCATGCAGAATTCTAATCAGCATACAGTGGGAGGAGGTGACTGGCATACCATTGCATTTTATGAAAGGAGCACAGATGGCGGAACAACCTGGCAAACCCTGACTAAGGACACCAGTGCATTAGTCGGAACAAATGTAGATAATGGTAACAGTTTATACTGGACGGGCAACTTAAATGCCGGAGACAGGGTAAGGATAAGGTTTAACTGCAGCTCTACCACAGATAATATAGTAATGTTAGGCTCATTAACCATTACAAAACTGGCACAGTAGTTTTTGCCAAAAACAATGGAATTATTATTCATTAATACTTTAACTATTCAAATTAATTGCAGCCAGGGAGGTATAAAACCGATTTTACAGGTATATACCTCTTCTGCAATTAGCTAAAATAAACACAAACAAAGAAAATCTGCTAAAACGACAATTAGTCGTATAAGCCATTTTTAGAAATATCTGTACAGCAAAACAAATTATTTTCATGATTCTCTTTAAAAATAATACCGCTGTAGCTGTAAAATTGATGAAAAAAATTAAAAATTTACCAAATGAACTTCAAAGAAATACATATAGGTGCATTAATAAACCAGGCAGTAATGGAAACTGAAATAGATATTGCACGCATCTGCAATTTTATAAAATGTTCTGAAAAAGAGATTTTAGATATGTATGAATCCAGGAGTATATGCACAGAAATTTTGATGCGCTGGAGCAAATTGTTAGAATACGATTTTTTTAGAATTTACACACAACATCTCATCTTGTACTCCCCACCATCTGGAACAGGACGTTCCATAGATTACGACAAGAACCCCAGGCTCAGCCTGCCAAGGTTCAGAAAAAATATTTATACTCAGGAAATCATCTACTTTATTCTGGAAAGAATACAAAATGGAGAAATGACAAAAAATGAAGTGATAAAGAAATATAACATCCCCAGAACAACACTTCATAAATGGATAAGCAAATATATATCTGCATAAATAAGAACATATATACCTCTTTCCAATGTCTATAAACTTCTACTATATTGAACAATTAATCAAATTTTCATACCCGATATATTCTCATTAAATATGAATTGACACATGGAAAAATTTAAAATACCGAACTATAAGGAAATATTCCTGGATATTCTTAAGATTAAGTTTCCGGAAAAGAAAAAGAAAATATTGCCCTTAATCAATAAGGAAAAATTTTCTGCAGAGGAAATTCTGTCTATAAATAATCAATTATATGGGGAGACTGACAAAGATAAGAGTTTGCTTAATAACAAACTTCATTCTTACAGAGAGTCAGATATTCTGAGAATGCTGGACTATCAGAAAAAGAATAATTTAAACAATACAGAATTGGCCAATCATTTTAATCTTAGCAGGAATACAGTGGCAAAATGGAAAAAAGTATTTTTTTAAAACCTGAGTTTTGATTAATCAGCTTGTTTAGACTTCCCCGGCTATAAACTCAACCCGAAAGCAATTAGACAATTTTTTTTAACCCTGCAGTTGATCACATTGTAAAGAGTTTACTTATATTTTCCATCACTTTCAAAAACAAAAAAATCTCACTGGTTTCAGTGAGATTTTTTATATAATAAATGTGATCATTTTAATTTAAAACTGTGTCCGTTCCAAAGATAAGTTTTGGAAGAGCGCTTCATTTTCTCTTTATCTTTTTCATCTTTTTCCATTTCTTCCATCTTCCAGATAAAAGCATTGGAAATTCCGCCTTTATCATTCGGGAATATAAAATGTTCACTATGGTAATATACATCAGCATCGCCTACATTCATCAGCTGGGGAAGAGCAATAAGCTTTTTATCCTTAAACAATACATACTGATCATAGCCTGCAATTCCACAGGCTTCTCCTGAAACAGCAGCCTTTAAGGTCAGTTCAACATTCTGTAGCTTATGTCCGCTTTCAATATTGAACCTTGCAAAATTTAAACTTTCTCCGGAACCTGTATCAAAGAGAACCTCATCTATCAGGGTATTGTCCTCAACGACTTTTATTCCTGCTACATTCTGCCCGAATGATTGGCCAAACTGTTTATCCTTCCTGGGTTCAGTTTTTGAGAGCCCGAAAAGAAAATCATATCCGTTCTTACTTCTGTATCCTACGCAAAGATTTCCGCCCCAGACATATCCTTCCCGAGTCTGACCTCCCTTTTGGTAAGATATCTTATACCAGTTGGCCGATCTTTCCCCTAATTGTATGATCTTGTCATCTTTTTTAAGGATCAGAATCCGGCTGTTGGTCTGCAACGAATCCAGTATTGGAGAATTAATATCCGGGCCCTGTCTTACCCTTGTCCGGTCTGTAAAAATTTTCTGGATTTTATTTTCTTCAAACTGAAAAATGCCATTGGCATACAGCTCTTCCTGTGCAGAAAAAATCTGTATGAAAAACAGAAATAAAAAGATAAACAGTGATCTCATATACTATCAAATACTGTTATTTTTCCAACAACAGGCTTACCCATTCTTCGCGCTGTAACTGTTTTTTCAATTCAAGGCCATTCTCCCTGCAAACCTCCATAATATCATCCACATCAAAGAAACACAATCCTGAAAGCAATAGTTTCCCTCCATCATTCAAAACAGAAACATACGTTGAAATATCCGAGATCAGAATATTCCGGTTGATATTCGCTAAAATGATATCATAATTTTCTTTTCCCAAATTGTCAGCGGTTCCCTGTTCGATGTCTAACTTTACTCCGTTTCGTTCTGCATTTTCCTTAGAATTTTCTACAGACCATTCATCGATATCGATGGCTTTCACATGATCCGCTCCTTGCTGTTTGGCATAAATCGCCAAAACGGAAGTTCCGCATCCCATATCCAGAACCTCTTTACCATTGAAATCAAAATCCATCATCTGCTGGATCATCAGGTGGGTGGTAGGATGATGCCCTGTCCCAAAAGACATTTTAGGCTGAATGATGATCTCATGCATTCCGGGTACGGATTCATGGAATTCTGCCCTGATCAGCACCTTATCATCTATATTGATGGGCGAAAAATTCTTTTCCCATTCCTCATTCCAGTTAATATTCGGCATTTCCTGAAATGAATATTCGACCTTTACCTCTTCATTCCCAAAAATAGGAAGTGCTTTAAGCTCATCCTTATTCAACAGGTCTTTCTGAATATATCCTAAAATACCTTCTGCCTCTTCCGTGAAGCTGTCAAAGCCTATTTCAATAAGCTCTGCCATTAATATTTCGTTCCAGGGCTGAAGCGGGGAAATTTTGAAATTGAATTCTAAATAATTTTGCATGTGATAAATTTAGTACAAAAATAAAACTTGTTTTCCGAATTCATATTCTTTAATCTATGAAGTCCGCAAGATTATTTTAGTTTTTGGATAAAGCCCGCCCCAATTCCTCTATTGATAATATTTTCCCTCCAATACTATAAAGATTTCGGCCGGCCTTAAAAGGCCGGCCGAAATCTTTATCTTTTATCCCGGTTATTTGTCTTTCAGCTGGTCAGGAATATTGGTCGTAATAAAATCTATTCCCTGCGCTTTCAGTTGTTCGTAAACCGTAATATCATTTACCGTCCATGAATTGGTGATCAGCCCCAATGCTTTTGCCTCGGAGATCCATGTCGGATTTTTGCTGAAAACACTGTAATGATAATCCATCCCATCAAGGCCTTCTTTTTTGATCTGTTCCGGTGACAGTTCACCGTTCAGATACTGAACTTTAAATTTTGGTTCTATTCTTTTGACCTCTTTGCAGATATTTAGGCTAAAGGAAATAAATTCACTTTGGGATTCCAGCTTCATATCTTTTACCATTTTAATAGTTTTCTCTACCAGCTCATTTTCTTTTTCCTGAGAACTGATAGGTTTCAGCTCGATGATCAGCTTTACGGAAGGGTCTTTTTTTCCCTGTTTCAGATAATCTTTTAAAATAGGAAGATTTTCACCGTTGGATAATTTCAGTTTTTTTAATTCCCTGAAATCCGTTCCGGTAATTTCCATTTTTCCGTGATTCTCATCATGATTCACAACCAGAATACCATCCTTAGACATTCTTACATCAAATTCAGCTCCGTAAATCTTTAGTTGCTGGGCATTCTCCAACGCTTTGACCGAGTTTTCCGTCGTAGGGGGCTGCGTCTGCCAATACCCTCTGTGTGCAATAATTTGAGTTTGTGCCGTCATCAATACCGTACTTAAAACAGTTAATCCTAAGATAAAATTTTTCATCATACAAAAATAGATATTACTAATCTTATTTTCAGAATTGATTTTTAAACGTCACCTATTTACCAAAATATTTTACCATTCTTCACAATGATGAAACTCTATAATAACCCATTATGATCCGAATATTTAATTCCCATATTTTTTAAATGAGATTAGTTTATTTATTTTTGCTTAAAAGATAACCCGCAATGTCCGAAAACATTCAACAGAAGATAGAACAGCTTCGCAAAGAGCTTCATCAGCATAATGAAAATTATTATTTACTGGATACGCCTACCATTACAGATTATGAATTTGATCAGTTACTGGAAGAGCTTCAGGATCTAGAAGCCAGGCATCCTGAATTTTATGATGAAAACTCTCCTACCATGCGTGTGGGCGGAGGCATTACGAAAGTATTCCCTACCATTCAGCATAAATTCAGAATGTATTCCCTGGACAACTCCTATGATTTTGATGATCTGGAAGATTGGGAAAAGAGGATCATTAAAACCATTGATGAGCCTGTGGAATTTGTTGCAGAATTAAAATATGACGGTGCTTCCATCTCTATCCTTTATGAAAATGGAAAACTGACACAGGCCGTGACACGAGGTGACGGATTTCAGGGTGATGAGATCACCGCCAATGTCCGGACGATCTCGGATATTCCTCTTACTCTGAAAGGTGGTTATCCTGAACATTTTTTTATGCGCGGCGAGATCTATTTAACCAGAAAAAATTTCGACAAGATCAATAAACTGCGTGAAGAAGAAGGCCTGGATCCTTTTATGAATCCGAGAAATACCGCAAGCGGTAGTCTTAAGATACAGGACAGTTCCGAGGTGAGAAAACGCGGGCTTTCCTCAGTATTATATCAGTTTATTTCAGAAGAAATCCCTGCTAAAACCCATTGGGAATTATTGGAAAATGCAAAATCCTGGGGTTTTAAGACCTCTCAGCAGGCTAAGCTTTGCTCCACAATGGATGAAGTAAAGGAATTTATTAATTATTGGGATACAGAACGCCACAACCTGCCTTTTGAAATTGACGGAATTGTATTGAAAGTTAATTCTTTGCAACAGCAGAGACAGCTTGGCTACACCGCAAAATCACCACGCTGGGCAATGGCTTATAAATTCAAAGCAGAAAAAGTAGAAACAGAACTGCAAAGTGTTGCTTACCAGGTAGGAAGAACCGGGGCCATTACCCCTGTCGCCAATCTGAAACCTGTTTTATTGGCCGGCACCATTGTAAAAAGAGCATCACTCCATAATGAAGATATTATCAAAAAGCTGGACCTTCATGAAAATGATTTCGTATATGTAGAAAAAGGTGGTGAGATCATTCCGAAGATCGTTGGAGTAAACACTGAAAAAAGGAATGCAGAAAGCAGGGAGATAGAATACATCCGGCATTGCCCGGAATGTGGAACAGAATTGGTGAAAATTGAAGACCAGGCGATCCATTTCTGTCCCAATGAACTGCACTGCCCGCCTCAGGTAGTGGGAAGGATGATCCATTATGTTTCCAGAAAAGCTTTAAATATTGAAAACCTGGGAAGCGAAACCATTGAACAGCTTTACAGGGAAAAACTCATAGAAAATCCTGCTGATCTGTATGTTTTAACAAAAGAACAGCTTCTTCCACTGGAAAGAATGGCGGAAAAGTCCGCCCAGAATATCATTTCCGGTATCGAAAAATCAAAGGAAATCCCTTTTGAAAAGGTTTTATACGGGATCGGGATCAAGCATGTGGGAGAAACCGTGGCAAAAAAACTGGTAAAGAATTTCCCGACGATTGAAGAACTTAAGAATGCTACCGTTGAGGAGCTCTGCCAGGTAGAGGATATCGGAGCTAAAATTGCCATAAGCATCGCTGAATTCTTCCAAAACCCTGAAAATATATTAATGATCCAGCGTTTGAAATCATATGGCGTACAGCTGGAAAAAGGAGAAAGCACAAACGAAGTCCTGTCGAATGTTTTGGAAGGGAAATCCTTCCTTTTCACCGGTAAATTATCATTATTCACCAGAGAACTGGCAGAAGAAATGGTGGAAAAGCATGGCGGGAAAAATATTTCGGCGGTTTCCAAAAACCTTAATTTCCTTGTTGTAGGAGAAAAAGCAGGAAGCAAGCTGAAAAAGGCCCAGGACATCGGGACCATAGAAATCCTTGATGAGCAGCAGTTTTTGGATCTGATTGAGAAACAGTAAACTATCTTTAAAACTAATCAAAGACTTTAAAAGGCCGGAGCTCTCTTCCGGTCTTTCTTATTTTAGAAAGATCCGTATAAACTGATCATCATTCAGATCCTTCTACATCAGGATAACAGATGACACAGATATAGGATCAAAGAAAATAAAAAGGTGATATTTTATATGAAACTAATTCTACTGTATGCCACTATATCTGCTTGTTTCAATGATATATAAAGCCGTGGAAATTTTTTCTGCGAATTCCTTATCTGTATTCTCAAAACGGAAAAACCCTTCCTCAAGCTTTTCAGCATGGGTATTGATCCAGCTCTTCATTTTCTCCCTATCACTTCCCTTTACATCCCGAAGTTCACTTCTTTCAGTAGCAAGTTCACTATAATAATTTTCAATAAGATCGACATAAGCTTTGAAGCTATTATTGTCAAAATCTACCTTCCAAGACTCTAAGAGCCGATCCATATTCTTTGTGAGCTTATATATTTCCACAAAGATTTCTTTTTCAAAATAAGGTTTGCTTTCAAGGCTGTTCTTCCACCATCCATAGAGGAAACCGATGATTGCGGCCCTTTCATTATCCGGCCAGCTTTGCCAGTCGCCATACTCCAGCTTCCCGAGAATAACGAATTCTGAAACTACCAGGTTACCCGTTGCCAAAAGTTCAAAAATCCTGGGTAAAAAATGCCTGAAATCATCTACACTTCCCCAAGTTGTCATAGCTTTGAAGCTGTATCTTGAAAGATCTTCACCATCCAGATCTTTCAAAGATTTTATATGAATTTTCTCTTTATCATCCTCTGAAACACAGCATGGGCAGCTCTGAATTTTCGAATTCAGAGGATAAATGGAAAATACCATGTACAAACTTTCAATGGCTGATTTTAGTTCAGGTATCACTTTAATTTTTATTTTACAGCCTCTAAATTAATTATTTTTTTGACGTTTCCTGTTTCCGGGCATATCCAATCTTGTTATTGATTATTTTATCGTAATTTTATTCTGAGCTAGTTAAAAGTGTAAAAGATGGAATTTTTAAACGATCATTCTATTCAAAATGAGCTGTTGCTGATATTCATATCTGTTCTTCTCGGCTTATTTATTGGGGCGGAACGCGAATACCGGAACAAATCTGCAGGATTGCGTACTTTTATTTTAGTATGTTTCGGTTCCTGTTTATTTACCATACTTTCCATTAAAATCGGTATTGAAAATCCGGATCGTTTAGCTGCCAATATCATTACAGGAATTGGTTTCCTGGGAGCCGGAGTTATTTTTAAAGGAGATAATAAGATTGACGGGATTACCACGGCAACTACCATTTGGGCAACAGCATCCATAGGCATGGCAGTGGGTTCAGGGTATGTTTATTTATCACTTTTGGGGACCGTTCTCGTATTGTTGATTTTAAGTGCTCTTACTTACCTGGAAGATGTGATCGACAGAAACCATAAGATCATAGAATACAAAATAGAAACTGTAAATGCTAATGACACGGTATATTGTGAAGAACTTTTCAGGAAACACCATTTAAGGTTCAAAATATCTAAACAACAATATACACAGGGAAATCTTACTACAACATGGGTATTGTCAGGCAAAAAGAAACACCATGAATCTCTGGTCAAAGAACTGAGAAACAATCCTAAAATCACTGCTTATCAATTTTAGAATAAAAACAAAAAATAAGTATTTATCGGGCTTTCCAATCGTTTAACCATTCCGATCCGTCAATACTGATCTTATTTTTCCTTTATCAGCCTGCTTTGGGATTTTATACCCTTTCATTTTAATTTTCTTTGTAAATTAGGGCAAAATTTTGATTATGACAAAAAAGATACTTTTATCTGTATTTCTTTTGCCGGCTGCAATGGCTTTTGCGCAACAATACGGAGGAATGTGGATCCCTACCGAGCTGAATGAAAAGGAAATGAAAGACCTGGGAATGAAAATCTCTGCAAAGGACATCTTCAACCCTCAAAAACCAAGTATAAAAGACGCTGTAGTACAGTTCAACGGAGGATGTACCGCTGAGATCATCTCACCGAAAGGCTTGTTACTGACCAACCACCACTGCGGTTATGATAATATCCAGGATCATTCTACGGTTGAAAATGATCTTCTGACCAACGGATTCTGGGCCAAAAACATGGGACAGGAGCTTCCCAATCCGGGCGTCACCGTAGATTTCATTGTAGACATCAAAGAAGTAACTAATCAGATTTTAGAAGGTACGGACAACCTTACGGAATCCGAACTTTCGAAAAAAATTGCGGGCAATGTCGAGACTTATAAAAATTCTCAAAAGACAGAACCTTATCAGACTATTTCTGTAAAATCTATGTATTACGGGAATAAATATTATGCCTATACCATCGAAACTTACAAGGATGTCCGTCTGGTAGGTGCCCCGCCTCAAAGTATCGGAAAGTTCGGAAGTGATACGGATAACTGGGTATGGCCGAGACACACGGGAGATTTCTCCATGTTCAGGATCTATGCCGATAAAAACAATAAACCTGCGGAATACTCCAAGGACAATGTCCCTTATGTTCCGAAACACTACCTTCCGGTTTCTATAAAGGACAAAAATGAAAACGATTTCACCTTCGTATTCGGATTCCCGGGCAGAACTACAGAGTACCTTCCGGCCATTGCCGTAGAAAAGATCATGACCGAGATTGATCCGGCAAGGATCGCCGTACGTGATGTAGCTCTGAAAACATTAGATGAGAAAATGCGTGTGGATAATGCAACACGTATCAAATATTCCTCAAAATATGCTTCCGTAGCCAATTACTGGAAGAAGTGGATCGGGGAAGTTGAAGGGCTGAAGAAATCCAATGCCGTACAGAAAAAATCGATGTACGAAAGCTCATTGATCACTAAGAATCCTGAGATCAAAACAACAATCGACCAATTAAACAGACTGTATAACGACCAGGCTCCGTATGCTTTAAACAATGCCTATTATTCAGAAGTAGTAAGAAATGCCGAAACATTAACGCTTGCCAATCTTTATTCCAATTATATCTCGGCTGTTGAAGCAGGAAAAATGAATGAGAAAAGTCTGGCTTCTTTTAAGAGCAGACTTGCTTCTTTTTACAAAGATTACAGTGCCGAGCTGGATGCAAAAGTGACGGCAAAATTACTTGCATTGTACACTAATAAAACAGCACCACAGTTCTTACCTGCCGGATTTGAAAAATATAAAAATGAAGCTCAGAATATCCAGACCATAGAGGAAGTTTCTAAAAGTTCTGTGATTACGGGAAGATCGGAAGTGAACGGTGCATCTTTATCGCAGGATATAGAAAAAGCGTTCTCAGATCAGGATCAGCTGATCAAAACCATCAAGAATGATCCTGTTTATATACTTTTCAGCAGCTTAAAAGAAGCTTATATGAAAACAGCTGATCCTCACTATACTTCGCTTCAGGCAAAAATTGATGCCTTGCAGAAGAAGTTCATGGCTCAGCAGATGGCAACGGATAAAGACAGAAAATTCTTTCCGGACGCCAACTCTACTCTCCGTGTAACCTACGGAAAGGTAAAAGGCTCTGCTCCCAGGGATGCGGTTTCTTATGATTATCAGACCCACCTTGCCGGGGTTATCGAAAAATATATACCGGGAGATTATGAGTTTGATGTTCCTAAAAAGCTGATCGATCTTTATGGCAAGAAAGATTTCGGAGTTTATAAAGATAAAACAGGTGATGTTCCTGTAGCCTTCACTGCGACCAATCATACTACGGGAGGAAACTCGGGAAGCCCGGCACTGGATGCCTACGGAAATCTGGTTGGGTTAAACTTCGACAGACAGTGGGAAGGAACGATGAGTGATATCAATTACGATCCGCGTTTCAGTAGGAATATTATGGTGGATACCAAGTATATTCTTTTTGTCATCGATAAATTTGCCGATTCAAAATGGCTGATCGATGAAATGAAGATCATAAAATAATTTTTTAAATATCAACTCTGGAGTCTATTTAAACTCTTCCTTCCGGATGATTTTAAATAGATTCTTTTTTATTAAATATGATAAAGGAAAGGATAATAAGCTTACTCGCAGGTTTTGAGAACGGAAATACCGAAAGAACATTTCCGTTGGACTACTGCCTGCCCATTTATCATTGTGTTTCTGACGACAACCTGCCTCACCTCAACAGGATCATCAGGTATAAAAATGTAAGACAGTTTGAAGAAGATCTTGATTATTTATCAAAATGTTTTCAGTTTGTAAGCTGGGATGAATTCAAAGACTATGTCAAGGGTAAATTCAGACCCCAAAAGAAGATCGTTCTGCTTACTTTTGATGATGGTTTCCGTGAGTTTTATGATGTGGTGGCACCTGTTCTGGAAAGAAAAGGGATCTATGCTGTTAATTTTGTGAATCCAGGCTTTATTGATAATCAGGATCTGATGTTCCGCTGCAAGGCAAGCCTGATCATTAATGAGCTTGACAAAAAAACGGATGTAAACCCTGAGTTTTATAATATTCTTCAATCTCAAAACGAATCACAGGAAAAGATCAGAAAGAAGATACTGGGCATCAGCTACCTGAAAAAAGAAATCCTTGAAAGACTTGCTGAAAGTCTTGAGCTCGATTTTACCCTGTTCCTGAAAGAGCAAAAACCTTATTTAAGCCTTAAGCAGCTAAGAATATTGACCCAAAAAGGCTTCGGGATCTCAGCACACAGCTGGGATCATCCCTTATATCATGAGTTACCGACAGAGCAACAGCTTGAAACTACGAACAGAAGCATTCGTTATTTAAAGGAGAATGGTTTTCATGGAGACAGCTTTGCTTTTCCTTTTACGGATTTTGGGGTAAGTAAAGCATTTTTTGATGAGCTATTTAGAAACAGAGAGATCCTGTGCACCTTTGGGGGTGCCGGTATCAAACTTGACAGCGTAGAAAGAAATTTCCAGAGAATACCCATGGAAACGGGTGAAAGTGCGGAGACCCTATTAAAAAAAGAGATTGCCTATTTCAGATTTAAAAAGCTGTTCAATAAAAACAGAATTGTAAGAAAATGATCCATCTAAAAACATTTAATAAAAAAGAGCTTGCAGAATTTGTATCATCCGGTGATTTCAGAAAGTATGATTTTCTTCCGATCACGGAACAAAGGGCAAAATCCCAGATCAGGAACCCAAAGGCGGATGACGAACAGGCCTTGCTTATTTTAGCTTTCGATGATGACCGGCTGGCCGGGTATCTGGGGTGTTTTCCGGATCATTTTCTTATTGATGGAAATCCTGTAAAGTATGCATGGCTAAGCACCATCTATGTAAGCAATGAATTCAGGGGAAAAAGAATTGCCCAAACATTATTGAACAAAGCTTTCGAAGAATATAACGGAGCCATTTCCATCACCGAGTTTACCAAAGAAGCAGAGAGCCTGTATAACAAAATAGGTGTTTTTCAGTATATAGAGTCTAAAAAAGGCAAGCGGTATTATTTCCGGTCTGATCTGGCGACCGTTATTCCGTCAAAAAAGCCAGAAACAAAACCTATGAAACCTCTTTTCCGGATTACCGACCTTGGGATCAATTCACTTCTTTCGGTTAAGAACTATTTCTCGGAAAAGCCGGATTTTACTTTTGAGATTCTTGATAAAATAGATACGGAAAGTGCTGAATTCATTTCACGATTCAAAAGCAACCGCAATGCTGCGGAAATTAACTGGATCATGGAAAATCCGTGGGTGCTGGAAGGAAAAAGTAAGGAAGAAAAATACCTTTTCTCCAATACTGCCCAGGTTTTCAGGTATCATTGGGTAAAGATCTATGATCATCATGGTGTTTTGGAGACCTGCTCACTTTTATTCATCCGTGACGGCCACCTTAAAATTCCTTATCTATTTTCAAACTCAGATTTAACCCTGTATATTGATTTTCTAAGTTATTTTATCATAGAGAAAAAAATAAAAACCCTGACGAGCTATCAAACCACCCTTAATGAAAAGATCATTACGGCAAAAGGATTCCCAAAGATCTATGAACGTGATTTTGAGAGAAGATATATGTTCCACAAACGTTTTTTTGAAAAGCTCCCGGAAAACTTCACACCCTATTTTCAGGATGGAGACGGAGACTGTGCCATGACATAAAAAGGGGCATAAAAACAGTTCTGGTCAGAATTTCTTCCGACCAGAACCAAAGATATAATTTTTTTTCAGGGGGATTATTAATCTTTAATCTGCTAGCTCTTGCATATAAAATTTGTGTTTTTTAATGTGCCATGCAAGATGAGAATAAAGGTTAAAAAAATTTTCATCATTTTGTTATTGCAAAGTAACAACATCTAAAATGAAATTACCAGAAATTCAAATAGATATATATCGATAGAAATATAGATGTTTCTCTATAAATAAAAATCCCGGTCGGAATCTTTCTTCCAACCGGGACCAAAGTTAAAAATCTCTTTCCTAATATCCGAAAATCTCTTCCAGACTGACTTCGGTAAAAGTTCCCATAACATTGGCCGCATCCCTGTTCAGATTTTCTTTTTTACCGATGATGGCCGTATTAAAATGTAGCGGTTTTATCTCTGTCTCATAGAATTGTTTAATATCTTCAAATCTTAAGCTTTCGATCTGCCTGTAAATATCTTTTCTGAAATCATACTCAATTCCCAGTTTTTTCAGCTTTAAGGTATTGAAAAAAATATTCGTTCTGGTGATCCTTGTTGAAGCAATCTGTTTCAGGGCTGCATTTTTAGCATTTTCAAACTGGATCGGTACTTCGGGAAGCTCACTCATCAGATCATTCATGGTATCCACGGCGATCTGTAGTTTATCCGGTTGTGTCCCGATGTAGGTCGTTACATAATCCGGGCGGCCCAGCTCCGGATTGGCCGCATAAGAAACATAGGCTGAATAAGCCAGACTCTTGCTCTCACGGATTTCCTGGAAAACGATGGACGATAAACCCCTTCCGAAATACTCATTGAAGACATTAATCTTTCCGAAATTATCCGTATTTACCTTATTCCCTTTTCCTATCTTGCTCATCTCCATCTGTACCATATCGTAATCTGTAAAATACACATTTCCGCTGGTTTCAGGTTCAGGATACTTTTTAGGTTCGGAAATTGTAAGGCTTTCAGGCTCAACATATGTATCGATATATCCCTTAAAGCCGTCAAAATCTTTCCCGTAAAAAAATATTTCATAAGGATAGCTGAACAGTCTTTTCATCCTGTCTGTAAACTCTTCCACCCTGCTGCTCTGCAATTGCTCTTTAGTAATAACATCCGTAAACCTTGAAAAGCTGCCCAGTTTAGCATAATTCGTCAGGGCTGTCATGATACGGCCTTTATCCTTTTTCACAGCTTCCCGGTTTTCCAGGACAGTATCAGCAAACTGTTTATAAATAGCCTGATCCGGTTTCACCTCAGACATCCAGTGCTGTAGCAGCCCGATTCCTTTTTCAATATTTTCTTCCAGTCCGCTCAGCGAGATCAAAAGCTGATCAGAAGCTGTCTTAAAATCGTTCGTAACTCCTATTTTAAAGAACTCTTTTTTCAGGTCTTCAGGAGAAAACTGATCTGTTCCCAGGTATTGAAGTATTTGCGTTGAAAGTCCCAGATCCCTGTCATGATCACTTCCGAACGGAAAAATAAAATGCACCTGGGCAATATCATTATATTTATTTTTAACAAAGCTTATTTTTTTGCCTTTTACAGTATCTGTAAAGATCTCTTTGCCATAATCAATAAACTCCGGCCGGATATCTTCTGTTTTTTCAGACAGGATCTGTTTTAAAAATTCAGATTGGGTCTCGCGGTTGATCTTTACCGGAGTGATTCCCGGATTTTCAACCCGTACGAGCTTATCATTAATTCCTTTTTCCTTATATACGGCTACATAGTTCTCTTTAAAGAACTCATTGGCAAATTCTATAACGTCCTGCTTAGTGAAGCGTTCGTACTCTTCCATTTCATTTAGCTCTTCCTCCCAGATCCTGCCTTTGATATAGGTATCATAAAGATTGGTAGCAAGGCCTTCTGCTGTTTCCAGCCCTTTCATTCTCTGAAGCCTGAAATCACTGACGATAGCTGGAAGCATCCAGTCCGGGAATTCCCCTTTTTTTACCAGCTCTATCTGCTCCAAAACCATATCTTTTGCTTCATCCAATGTTTGTGTTTCCTTAGGAACGGCAACGATTGAAAAATAACCATACTGTTTTAAACCAATGGAAAAGGCCTGTGCCCAAAGCATTTTTTGGGTCTGATTGATATTAAGATCCAATAATCCTGCCTCTCCCCTGTTACTTAAAATATTGGCAACAACATCAGCCAGCATAGACTCACGGGTTCCATAGCTGTCTGTTCTCCAGGCCAGTTGAATCCTTGGTGTGGTAGGGCTCTTTACGGTCCTTTTTACAACTTCTGTGATTGGCTTTTCTACAATTGGAGTTTTCTCCGGAAGTTCCCTGTAAGGAATTGTTCCGAAGTACCGGTCTACAAGCTGAATGGTTTCTTCAAAATCCAGATCACCTACCAGAACCATCGCATAGTTATTAGGAACATAGTATTCGTCAAAATACTTATGAATAGCCTTCATAGATGGATTTTTCAGATGTTCCGGTCGCCCTAAAGTTGTTTGCTGCCCGTTTGGATGGGTCGGGAAAAGAGCACTCATAAGTTCGTAGCTTACCAGTCTTGTATCATTATCCTGTGCCCTGTTGAACTCTTCGTATACCGACTCCAGCTCTGTATGAAAAAGGCGAAGAACGATTTCCGAGAACCTTTCCTTTTCTATTTTCAGCCATTTTTCAAGCTCGTTATTCGGGATATTATTCTTGTAAACAGTCTCGTCAAACCAGGTATGGGCATTGGTACCGCTTGCTCCCAGGGAAGATATAAGCTTATCATATTCATTGGCAATTGCATATTGACTGGCTTCCTGAGAAATTTCATCTATCTTTCTGTAGATCTCTTTCTTCTTTTCAGGATCTGGTTCAGCCTTATGATCTTCATATAATTCTGAGATTTGATCCAGCAAAGTTTTTTCTTTCTGCCAATCCTGCGTACCGATCTTTGAAGTCCCTTTGAACATCATATGCTCAAGATAGTGTGCCAGTCCCGTATTGTCGGAAGGATCATTATTGCTTCCTGTCCTTACCGGAATAAATGTCTGTATTCTCGGGGCATCAAAATTCTGGGCGAGAAAAACTTTCAGTCCGTTTTTCAGGGTGTAGATCCTTACCTTATTTTCGTCGTGGGTTACTGTGATATATTCGTAGTTGTTATTATCCGTATGAAGTGTTTCCTTATGCTTTTTGTCAATCATATATAAATCCATATTCATCCTTTTTTAATTCCGGAATGTCTACAAATGTAAGGAAAAGCGAAATTGCAAAAAGGAAAAATTGTAAAATCGTAAATTTGCCGGATAAAAATCAACAGCGTGTTTGCCATTCAGAGCGGAATAAAATGGAGCGTGGAATCTAAACCGTATTACTCAACTGTTGAGTTTCCTCCGGCATGATAAACTTCATGCATAACCCTGATAAGTATTAGCATCTTTGCGAACTTAAAAACAGTATTAATTTTTAAAACCTTTGCAAACTTTGCGTTTCAACTTAGCACATCTGCAATTTTGCTTTTTTACGGTTTTGCTCAAATAAAATCAATAAGTTTGCATAGGTTTTCCAAAAATCACTACCATGCATGGAAACATTCTGATCATCGATGATGAAATAAAACTCCTGAAACTATTAGGGATGATCCTTTCCCAGGAAGATTTCAATGTAAAAGAAGCTTCAACGGCGCGTTCTGCAATGACTATGCTCGAGCAATACGATTTTGATGTGGTACTCAGTGACGTCCGCCTTCCCGATGCCTTTGGAGTTGAGCTGGTAAAGTCCATCAAAACCAAATATCCCCATCTGGAGATCATTTTAATGACCGCTTTCGGGAATATTACCGATGCCGTTCAGGCCATGAAAAATGGTGCTTATGACTATCTCGTAAAAGGCGACGATAATGAGAAGATCATTCCATTGGTGTATAAAGCCCTGGAAAAAGCTAAGGACAACAGGTCTAAAATTGTTCAGAAAAACACTTCCCTAAAAGGCTTTGACCAGATCATGGGAAGTTCTCCGGCTATTCTTCAGGCCAGAAAACTGGCGGAAAAAGTGGCTTTAACGGACGCTACTGTACTTTTAACCGGTGAAACGGGAACCGGAAAAGAAGTTTTTGCCAATGCCATCCATGAAGGAAGTGACAGGAAGAAAAATAATTTTGTTGCTATCAACTGTTCCGCATTCAGTAAGGAAATATTGGAAAGCGAGCTTTTCGGGCATAAGCAGGGAGCTTTCACCGGAGCTGTAAAGGATAAAAAAGGATTAGTAGAAGAAGCCAACGGAGGTACTTTATTCCTTGATGAGATCGGGGAAATGCCGATTGAGCTACAGGCAAAACTACTCAGGGTTCTGGAGACAAAGGAGTTCATCAAAATGGGCGAAACCAAAATTTCAAAATCTGATTTCAGACTGATTGCCGCCACCAACAGGGATCTGGAAAATGAGATCAGGCAGGGAAATTTCAGGGAAGACCTGTACTTCAGGCTGAATGTATTTGAGATCAGCCTGCCTCCGCTCCGGGAACGAAAAGAGGATTTAAAGGTTTTAGCCAAAAGTTTCATTGATCTTTTTTCCCATAAGCTTCATTTACCGGCTGTTCAGGTTACTCCTGAATATTATAAAACATTAGAAAAAAACGATTGGAAAGGAAATATCCGCGAGCTTAGGAATACTATTGAAAGAAGCCTGATCTTGATGAGCAATAATCTACTGGACGTTGAAAACCTCCCACATTACTCTGAAAAAACAGTTTCTGAAAAAGATTCTTTAAGTATGAGATCCCTGGAAAAAGAACATATCCAGAAGGTTTTGCAGTACACTAAAGGGAATAAAGCCGAAACAGCCAGATTACTGGAAATCGGAATTGCTACCCTATACAGAAAGTTAGAAGAATACAGCTTAAGATAAAATCTGATCTTATCATTTTAATAAAAAGCCTATCAAAATGATAGGCTTTTTTATTTTCCAGCAATCCCTAAAAATTCATAACACACTCATATTAAAACAATTACATACACCATTTTTTGATTGGAATTTCTTTTGGCATTACTGATTCAGAATAAAATATGTATAAAATGACTATTTCAAGAAAAATGCCAAAAAAACGGGAATATTCCCGATTCAGCCTGCTAATCGTATCGTATGTACTTTTTATCCTTTTAACATTAATTGTAGCCATATGATGCTTATTAGTTTAATCCTGCTCAGTATTGTGATGTTCTGGATTTTATATAAGTCCGTTGAATTTTTTGATAAAATATAAGACTATGTGGAGTTTATTTTTCCTTTCCATCCTCGCTTTTGTGTATATCTGTTATGTATTAATGAAACCTGAAAAATTTTAAACAATTATGAATACAGAAATTTCAGGCATTATAGCAATGTTTATTATCACCCTGGTTATCGGTATATTTTTAGGGAAATATGTTGCCAATGTATATGGTTATAAGAAACCATTTGCAGATCCGGTTTTTCAGCCTTTTGAAAACCTTATTTATAAAATTTCAGGAATCAATCCGAACCGGCAGATGACCTGGAAACAGAATATGTTCGCCATGCTGACCATTAATTTAATTTGGTTCGTCATCGGATTTTTCATTTTACTGAACCAGTCATGGCTTCCTTTAAACCCGGACGGAAATCCGGATATGTCTCCTGATCTTGCTTTCAATACAGCCATTTCATTCCTGGTCAATTGTAATCTTCAGCATTATTCGGGTGAGACCGGAGTAAGCTACCTAAGCCAGCTATACTTAATGTTCTTACAGTTTGTGACAGCAGCCACAGGAATGGCAGCAATGGCCATACTTTTCAAGGCGTTCAAAGAAAAAACGACTACGGAATTAGGCAATTTCTATGACTTTTTTACCAGATCTATTACAAGGATACTTGTTCCTATCAGCATTGTGGTTGCATTCATCCTTTCTGCCAACGGAACTCCGATGACCTTTGAGGGGAAAGACCATATCACTACTTTGGAAGGTCAAAAAACGGATGTTTCCAGAGGACCGGCCGCTGCTTTTGTTGCGATCAAACATTTAGGCACAAACGGAGGCGGATTTTTCGGAGCCAATTCAGCGCATCCGCTTGAAAATCCCAATTATTTTACCAATATGACGGAAATGGTTACCCAGATGATCATTCCCTTTGCCCTTGTCTTTGCTTTAGGATTTTATCTTAATAAAAGAAAACTGTCATGGATCATATTTTCTGTGATGACCATAGGTTTTCTGGCCTTGGCCATTCCCAATATCATCATGGAATCCCATGGGAACCCCTTAATTACACAAATGGGAGCCGATAATAACCTGGGAGCTATGGAAGGCAAAGAGATCCGTTTCGGAAGTATGGCTTCAGGATACTGGAGCATTGCCACTACAGTCATTTCCACTGGTTCGGTAAACGCAATGCACGACAGCACAATGCCTCTTTCCGGCATGAACCAGCTTTTGGCCATGATGATCAACTGTTTCTATGGAGGCTGCGGAGTCGGGATCTTAAATTATTTTATATTCATTATCCTTGCCGTATTCATAAGTGGTTTGATGGTAGGCAGAACACCGGAATTCTTAGGAAAAAAGATCGAGGCAAAAGAAATGAAGATCGCTATGATCGTAGCACTGTTCCATCCTTTCCTGATCCTGGTGGGAACCGCTTTAACGGCTTATTTCCCGGAATTTGGGGCAAAAACATTGAATAACCCGGGTTTTCATGGGTTCAGTGAAATGCTGTATGAATTCACCTCATCTTCTGCGAACAACGGTTCAGGCTTTGAAGGATTAGGTGATAATACTCCCTGGTGGAATATTTCAACCGGAATTGTCCTGCTGCTATCCAGATTCATCCCGATCATTGGCCCTATTGCCATTGCAGGTTTACTGGCACAGAAAAAATACATTCCCGAAAGTTCAGGAACACTGAAGACGGATACGGCGACGTTTGGATTTATGACTTTAGCGGTGATACTCCTTATTGCTGCTCTGTCCTTCTTCCCTGCCCTTACTTTAGGACCTATTGCGGAGCAACTAAAATACTTTGGTAATTAAAAGATTTAAAAATTCAAATATTAAAAGATTAATTGAACCATTAAGAAGAATTTAGCAGTGAAGAGAACATTTAAGAATATTTTTAAGCTTAATACTCTAAACATATACAGCTTTAATATCCTTAACAACTTAATTGTCCTTAATGGTTCATAAAAAATCAAAATTTAATCCTTCAAAACAATGAAAAATCAATCACAGACATTGTTTCAAAAAGATTTGGTGAACGAGGCTATCAAACAGTCTTTTGTAAAACTGAATCCGAAGATCATGTTTAAAAACCCTGTCATGTTCCTCGTAGAGATCGGAACGGTGGTTATGCTTCTCGTATCTTTATATAGCCTAACTGGAGATCAATCACAGGGCAGTTTCTCCTATAACTTTTTAGTATTTATCATCTTATTTTTCACCGTTCTGTTCGCCAATTTTGCGGAAGCTATTGCGGAAGCCAGAGGAAAAGCACAGGCAGATACCCTGAGAAAAACACGTGAAGAAACTCCTGCAAAGCTTGTTATTGACAACAAACCGGGATTTCAGGTAGAAACCGTATTGAAAAGATCTGCCGAAATGAAGCTGGGAGATATTTTCTATTGTGAAGCAGGAGATCAGATCCCGATGGACGGCGAGATCATAGAAGGCCTGGCAACTATTGACGAATCTGCGATCACAGGAGAAAGTGCACCCGTGACCAGAGAAGCTGGTGGAGATAAAAGTTCCGTGACCGGAGGTACAAAAGTACTTTCAGACCGGATCAAGGTGAAAGTGACCACAAAACCGGGAGAATCTTTCCTTGATAAGATGATTGCCCTTGTAGAAGGAGCTTCAAGGCAAAAAACGCCTAACGAAATTGCATTAACTATACTTTTAGCAGGATTTACCCTGACTTTCATTATTGTTACGGTAACTCTAAAACCTTTTGCAGATTATGCGCAGACCCCGATTACCATTGCGGCATTTATTTCACTTTTCGTTTGCCTCATTCCGACCACAATCGGAGGTCTGCTTTCTGCCATTGGAATTGCCGGAATGGACAGAGCTTTAAGAGCCAACGTGATCACGAAAAGCGGTAAAGCAGTGGAAACTGCCGGAGATATTGATGTTCTGCTGCTTGACAAAACAGGAACTATCACCATCGGAAACCGTAAAGCAACCCAGTTTCACCCGGCCAACGGTATACAAGCAGATGATTTTATCAAAGCATCCGCATTAAGTTCTGTTGCCGATGAAACCCCGGAAGGAAAATCAATCATAGAATTAAGTCAGTTAAAATCCGAAGATCTCATAGTTCCCAATCCTGCTTATATAGATTTTACGGCTGAAACCCGAACTTCAGGAATCGATTTTGAAAACACAAGGATCCGAAAAGGAGCTTATGATACTATTAAAAAGCTGGTTGAAAAAGCAGGTAATCCCTTCCCACAGGAAACTCAGGATGTAGTAACCGGAATATCCGAAAACGGAGGCACTCCATTGGTAGTTTCTGTGAATGAAAAAGTATGGGGAGTTATTGAACTTCAGGATATCATTAAAACCGGAATTCAGGAACGTTTTCAGCGTTTAAGAAAAATGGGTGTAAAAACCGTCATGGTAACCGGGGACAATCCTTTAACTGCAAAATTCATTGCCGAAAAAGCAGGCGTAGATGACTTCATTGCTGAAGCCAAACCTGAGGACAAGATGAACTACATCAAAAAGGAACAGCAGGAAGGGAAACTTGTCGCCATGATGGGAGACGGAACCAATGACGCTCCCGCACTTGCCCAGGCTGACGTAGGTGTAGCCATGAACAGCGGAACCCAGGCTGCCAAAGAAGCAGGAAATATGGTGGATCTGGATAATGACCCAACCAAACTTATTGAAATTGTAGAAATCGGGAAACAGTTATTAATGACTCGCGGGACATTGACAACTTTCAGCATTGCTAATGATGTTGCCAAATATTTCGCCATCATTCCGGCGTTGTTCATTACATTCATTCCGGCACTTCAGAAGTTGAATATCATGAACCTTCACAGCCCTGAATCTGCAATATTATCGGCCATTATTTTCAATGCGGTCATCATCCCGATCCTTATTCCGCTGGCTTTGAAAGGAGTTGCTTACAAACCGATTGGTGCAAGTGCATTGTTGAGAAGAAATCTTCTGATCTATGGTTTAGGAGGAATTATTGTGCCATTCATCGGAATAAAATTGATTGATTTAGGCATTAGCTTATTCTTTTAAAATAGACTGGAAGTATGAGGCTGGAGGCTGGAAGTGAATAAGCTGTATACACTTCCATCATCCCTCTCCTATCTTCCATCCCATAAATAAAATTAAAAAAAATGAAAAATTATATTTATTCAGCATTCAGATTAACAGTTGTCATGCTGGTTATTGTAGGAGTTTATTTAGCCATTGTATATGCAGGCTCAAAAATACTGCCTACACAGGGCAATGCTGAAATTATCCAGCATAAGGGGCAGAAATTTTATGCCAACATCGGACAGGAATTTAAATCCGAAAAATATTTCCACGGACGCCCGTCTGCTGTTGATTATAATGCAGCAGGAAGTGCAGGAAGCAATAAAGGGCCAAGTAATGAAGAATACCTGGAAACCGTAAAAAAAAGGATCGACACCCTCAAAATGCAGAATCCGGAAATGAATAAAGCTAAAATCCCCGTAGAATTGGTTACTGCCAGCGGAAGCGGCCTTGATCCGGATATCTCTGAAAAAGGTGCTTTATATCAGGTCAAAAGAATTGCTAAAGAGAGAAATATCTCCGAAACTGCCATTGAAAATGTAATCAAATCTCATACAGAAGCTCCATTTTTAAGCCTCTTTGGCCCTTCAAAAGTGAATGTATTGAAACTTAACATCGCTTTGGATCAGTTAAAATAACAAAATCAAAAAAATTAAGACACAAAAGTTTTATTTTGGAACTTATTGATAATAACTTTAAAATAAACTTAGGTGTCAAAAAAAGCTTTTTTAATAAACATAAAAGAAACAAAAATTCAATATTTTCCGAGGTTGGAAGTAGTAAACTCTATATTAATTTTACAAAAAAATGAAAAGATATATCATCATCCCTGTATTTCTGGGGCTATTTTTATCAAAAGCCCAAACCGCAGATTCATTGCAAACAAAGAATAAAGCTACATTCTCTGCCTACGCTGAGTTGTTTTATACGTATGATTTTAATGGGCCTGCCAATCATGTCCGTCAGAACTTTCTATATTCCTATAACAGGCACAATGAAGTGAATCTTAATCTTGGACTTTTAAAGGCAGCCTATCATAGTGAATACCTTCGGGCTAACCTTGCTTTAATGGCGGGAACTTATGCTCAGGATAATTTAGCGTCAGAAGAGGATGCCTTGAAGTATGTGAATGAAGCTAATATCGGGATCAAAATCTCTAAAAATAAAAACCTGTGGATCGATGCCGGAATAATGCCTTCCCATATCGGTTGGGAAAGTGCCATAGGAAAGGATAATATGAACCTGACCAGAAGCCTTGCTGCCGAAAACTCTCCTTATTTTGAAACCGGGGCTAAAGTTTCTTATACTGCGGACAATGGAAAATGGTTTTTGAGCGGGCTGGTCTTAAACGGATGGCAGCGCATTGCAAAAGCAGGAGGCAACCAGAGTATTTCTTTCGGGCATCAGGTAACGTATAAACCGAATGATAAAATTACATTGAACAGCAGCTCGTTCATTGGAAACGATAAGCCTAAAGAAGAAAAAAGGATGCGTTATTTCCATGACCTGTATGGAAGTTTTCAACTGACGAAAGAATTTTCCGCTGTTCTTGGATTTGATATCGGTGCAGAGCAAAAATCAAAAGGAAACGAGCAATACAGCATCTGGTATACTCCCAATATCCTGATGAAATATCAGTTCAATGATCAATGGGCCTTAGCCGGGAGAGTGGAATATTTTTATGATGAGAATGGTGTCATTATCAATACAGGAACTACCAACGGATTTCAAACCTTTGGGTATTCTTTGAATGTTGATTATGCTATTCTTAAAAATGTGGTATTCCGTACGGAAGCAAGAGGATTTACTTCTAAAGATGCCATTTTTGTGAAGAATGATGATTTCAGAAAAGGGAATTTCTTTATTACGACAAGCTTAGCTGCTTGGTTTTAATAAGTAGGAAGAAGGAAGCTGGAGGCTGGAAGTTTTGCAATACGTTATTGACTTCCCTCTCCCAGCTTCAAGCTTCCAACCGCATGTATGCTTCAAAAAATAAAGTTAAAAAAGATAAAATCAATGTCCACAGCAAAAGATTTTTTAGAGCTTATTCAGAAATCCAAAAAGGGAAAATTCAAGATCTATATCGGGATGAGTGCCGGTGTCGGGAAAACTTTCCGGATGCTTCAAGAGGCTCATTCCCTTTTGAGAAATGGTATTGACGTTAGGATCGGATACATAGAGACTCACGGAAGAGAAGAAACTTTAGCTTTAGTAGAAGGTATTCCCGAAATTGCAAGAAAATCTGTCTTTTATAAGGGTAAAAGCCTTGAAGAAATGGATGTTCAGACAATTATCAATGAGCATCCTGAAGTGGTTTTAGTGGATGAGCTGGCTCACACGAATGTAGAAGGATCAAAAAATAAAAAAAGATGGCAGGATGTTCTGGAAATTCTTAACAACGGGATCAATGTGATCAGTGCCATGAACATTCAGCATATTGAAAGCCTGAATGAAGAAGTAAGAAAAATTACCGGAGTAGAGGTTTCCGAACGTGTTCCTGATAAAATTCTTGCTCTTGCAGATGAAGTGGTGAATATAGATCTAACGGCCGATGAGCTTCTAACCCGTTTGAAAGAAGGAAAAATCTATAAAAAAGAGAAAATTCAAACCGCTTTAAACAATTTTTTTCAAAGCGGACATATTTTACAGCTCCGGGAACTGGCCTTAAAAGAGGTGGCTACTCATGTTGAAAGAAAAGTAGAGACTGAGATAAAGACTGAAAATTTTAAGTCTATCAAATTCCTTGCGTGCATCAGCAGTGATGATAAAATTGCTAAAAACATCATCAGAAAAACCGCGAGGCTGGCCAGTTATTATAATAGCCCGTGGACTGTGTTATACGTACAGAAACCTTCTGAAAGCCTTGAAAAAATAGCATTGAACAAACAACGATTTTTAATTAATAATTTTAATTTAGCACAGGAATTGGGTGCCAAAGTAGTCCGGGTAAAAGAAAGCAGTGTTCATCAGGGAATTCTGGATTATGTTGTACAGCATAATATCACTACAGTTTGTATTGGTAAACCGCATGCGAAACTCTGGCAGCGAATCTCCGGATACAGCTGGATCTATACTTTGATGAACAGGCTGAATGAAAAGCAGATTGATATTATTATTTTATCTTAAGAATCATGAAACTTAAAACAAAACTTACCTTAGGCGTAGGGCTTTTATTTTTGCTGATCGTTTTACTTTCGGTGATGGGTTCTGTTTATATTAATAAGCTTAAATCTGATACGGAAAAGATCCTGACAGCCAATTATAACAGTATAGAGTATTCCAAAAATATGCTTCTTGCCCTGGATAAAATAAGCATTGACAGCACGATAGCCATCAAGGACTTTAAAAAGTATAATGCTTTACAGGAAAAAAACCTTACGGAATTCGGGGAAAAAGAAGCCACCCAAAACCTGAGCCTGCATTTCAATGATTATCTGAAGCAACCCGGTACCGAAAAGGAAAAACTGATCCGTGAAGATCTCGTACAGATCATGTCCCTGAATATGAAAGGGATCGTGAGAAAGAGCGATATTGCCATCATCACGGCAGAAAATGCCACTTTCTGGATCGTGAGCCTGGGAACGGTGTGTTTTTTAATTGCCTTTATCCTTCTTTTCAATTTACCACAGGCGATCGCAGAGCCCATCAATCAGCTTACTTTCAGCATCAGGCAGATCGCCAATAAAAATTACAATGAAAGGGTGCATTTCAAAGGAAGTGAGGAATTCAGTGATCTTGCAGATTCCTTTAATGTAATGGCGGAAAAACTTCAGGAATATGAAAGCAGTACGCTATCCAAGCAACTGATGGATAAAAAAAGGATCGAAACTCTGGTAGACAATATGCAGGATGCGGTAATAGGACTTGACGAGAATCACTTGATCTACATGATCAATGATGAAGCTTTAAAGATCACCAATCTCCGCAGGGAAGAGATCGTTGGAAAAACGGCTCATGAAGTTGCCGTAAACAACGACCTGATACGAGAACTCCTCAAAAACATTGATCACCCCATTAAAGAACCCATTAAGATCGTTACTGATCATAAGGAAAATTATTTTGAACAGGATATTATCCCTATTAATATTATAAAAACAGGGGAAAAAGAGAAAAAATATATTGGAAAAGTGATCCTTTTACGGAATATCACTCCTTTTAAGGAATTGGATTTTGCCAAAACGAATTTCATTGCTACCATATCCCATGAATTAAAAACTCCTATTTCTGCTATAAAAATGGGTGTTCAGCTATTAAGCAACCAAAAATTCGGAGAGCTGAATGACCAGCAGAAAGAACTTCTGAAAAGCATCAATGAAGACGGGCAGCGCCTGTTGGATATCACTGGAGAATTGCTTAATTTATCCCAAGTGGAAACAGGCAATATCCGGCTAAACATAACTAACTGTTCTCCAAAAGAAATCGTTCAGGCATCCATAAAAAATATTGAAAAGCTGGCGGAAGAGAAAAATATTTCCATTACCACACAGTATTTTTTAAGGGATAATGATCTTGTAGCCGCAGATTTTGATAAAACGGTCTGGGTGATGAACAATTTTCTTAGCAATGCGGTCAGGCATTCTTTTCAGGATGAAAATATTAAGATTTCAGTGGAAAGGTCCGATTCGTTTGTTATATTCAGTGTTAAGGACACAGGAATCGGAATTGATGAGAAGTACCACAGACAGGTCTTTGACCGGTATTTCCAGGTTCCGGGTGAACAACAGAACGGAACGGGTTTAGGATTAGCCATTTCTAAAAATTTTATTGAAAAGCAGCAGGGAGAAATCGGGGTGAAAAGCTCTCCGAATCAGGGAAGTACTTTTTATTTTAGGCTGCCTTTGGTCGAAAACTAGTTTAAAATATATTTTCTAAATTTGAATTAAATTCACTTGTGATGAATACATCAGATTTAAAAATTGATCTAATCAGTAGGATCACTCAATTAAAGGAAGCCAGACTTATAGAAGAGATTCAAAAACTTTTAGATTTTAAATTGGATAAAAATAAATATACTCTCAGTTCCTCTCAAAGAGACAGGATTTCAGAAGCGAAAGAAGAGTATAAAAATGCAGGGTATCTTACTGAAGAAAAAGCCAATCAGGATATTGAAGAATGGCTAAAAGAAAAATAATCTGGACCCTTAAGGCCAATACTGAAAGGAAAGAAATTCCTGAATACTGGATCCTCAGAAATAAATCTAAAAACTTTAGCATCAAACTGAATGCATTAATAACAGATACCGTTCAATTGCTATCTGAACTTTCCAATATTAGCAGAAAAGCGGATTTAAAAATGGCAGAAGAGAGAAAAATCCTGAAGAATAACAGTATGAAGGAGGTCCATTTTTATTCAAATAAAATTAAAAGCTCTATTCTATTAGTTATTTCAGGGCTTTTCACTTTTTCTTTCGTTTACTTTTATGATGGTTTGAAGCATAAAAATATGTTTAATGTCATCGTACTTCACCTTGCGTTTTTACTCTTTCTTTTTGGAGTTGTTTATTGTTTACTTCTATTATTACGAAGAAAACCGCTGCTTACTATAACTCCTACACAGATTATAATTTATAATGTATTAAAGAAAGCTGATTATGTAAATTTTGAAGATATCTCCGGATTTTTTGTAACCAATACAACGCACCGTGGAATTAAAACAACAGAGCATATTAACATTGTGATGAAGAATCCTAAGCAGATAAAAACCTCTCTAAGCAAAACGTTATTAAAGTTCTTTCCACAATTTTCCCATGTCCGATATTCAATACAAACCGATATCCTTAATGTAAAAACCAGCAGTTTACTTATTCTTTTAAAGAAAAAACTTAAAGCATATCAGAAGATAAATACTAACATTTAACCCTTTTGCAATTTTCGCTATTGTAGAAAATTATATTGTTTTCTAAAAATCTCTTGCATAATTTCAAAATTTATTTTTACTTTGTAATTCAAAGCACTTTTAAAATTAAATTTCTGAAACAATTAAAAACACATTATTATGACCTACTCTACCCAACACATCAGAACTGGATCAGTAGTAAAAAAAGTATTGTTCGGAACCGGAATCGGGCTGTTCATTATTTCTTTGTTTGTGATCTCCGTAGATCATCCTGATCCGGCGTGGGGAAAATCCTGGATAGTGAGGCCATTTATTATAACCCCGTTAGCGGGCGCATTCGGGGGACTTCTTTTATATGTTCCCGAATTTCTGAATATTCAGACCAACTGGAAGAAAATTGCGGGATCTATCATAAGCTTCTTTGCTTTCATCATTGCACTCTGGATGGGAATTATATTGGGGTTGGACGGAACACTCTGGAATTAACTATTTATATTGCAGGTTTCGGCGGAAAGCTTCGCTTTCCGCCGAAACCATTTCCCAAAGAATTCATCCAAATATTTCATACTTTTACCTGAAACACATTTACCAGATGTCAGCAACCTTTTTCACAACTCAGGAAAATTTCAGAAAATGGCTTAAAGAAAATCACACCATAGAAAAAGAGTTTTTGGTGGGTTTCTATAAGGTGGGTACCGGAAAACCTTCTATGACGTGGTCACAATCGGTAGATCAGGCCCTTTGCTTTGGCTGGATAGATGGGGTAAGGAAGACCATTGATGAAGAAAGCTATTCTATCCGTTTCACTCCAAGAAAGCCTACAAGCATCTGGAGTGCCATTAATATCAAAAAAGTAGAGGAACTGACCACAGCCGGGCTGATGACACCTGCAGGACAAAAAGCTTTTGAACTGAGAAAAGAAGAAAAATCAAGAGTGTATTCCCATGAAAAGGAAACAATTGAATTTGATCCTGCATATGAAAAACATTTTAAGGCCAACAAACCTGCCTGGGAATTCTTCACACAGCAGGCTCCCTCCTACCAAAAAGTGATGACCCATTGGATCATGAGCGCCAAGCAGGAAAAAACAAGAATTTCAAGGCTTGAAAAAGTGATCAGGGAAAGTGAAATACAGAAACGTTTACAATAAAATCGAAAAAACTAAAGTTTGGAGTTTTTAATTTTTCCATTAATGGCATTTGCGATTGCCAATTTGTTTTATTTTATATTCTTCAATAAAAAGGATATAAAGAACAGAGCTAAATGGTTGTTGAAAGGCACATCAGCCATTATTACCGTATACTTATTAACTGCTTTTTTTATAGAATATGAAAAGCTAATCCCTGATACGATCGGTTTCATTTTACTGCTGGTAGCTGCCCATCTGCTCATTTTCGGACATATTGCCGTTCTTTTTAGCGTTAATCATATCATACAAAAAATTCCTATTGTCCACGGCTATTTCAATTATACCATGATATTCTCTGTATTGTCTATTTTTGCCACTTTTCTTTATACCCCTGTTTATTTTTTTATATTTTTTCTGTTTACACTGGACTATAGATTATAAATAACTATGGATTAAAAATGTACGCATATTTTTATAACATTTCATAAATTTCTACTTTTATAGGATAAATATGATCTCAATCCGTGAAGTTTAAATATATAATCATAATGATGCTCCTCGTGTCCTGTAAACCTGTAATGCTGGACACCATAACCACAATCGAATACACAGGAGATAATTGTAAAGAAGTCATATATGATCCTAAATACAGAGACCGTGCCGAAGATCTTGCAGCTACTTCGGAGTTTATCACCAGACAATATTTTGATTTCGACAATATTTATTCTGACGAGTATGGAGTTGAGGACACAATGGAAATGCAATCTCTGACCATTGATCAGATCAATGCTGATATTGATAAGGAACTCAAAAAAATTGAAACGCTTCACCTGATAGAATTGGAAGGAATTGAAGCTTTTAAACAACAAAAAATAAAGTCTTTATATACGAAACGAGCTCTATTGCACGTGATAAAAGAATCATTTAAAAATCCGGAAATCCTTAAAACCAATGAGCTTACCAAAAATGAAATGAATCTTCCTTTAATTTTCGAAAAAAGTAAGAAAAATTTCAATAAAAATTTTTCCAATTATTTTCTGAGTACTTTTGGAGAATATCACGGTAAGAAATATATGAGACAGGTAAACGAAAACAAAAACATCAATAAGGTAAACGAACTTATTATTTACAGTATCTTCTATCCCAAATTGGAAGAATTAGCTGAAAAAGAAAGGGAAAATAACCGGAATATGTATTTAGAGTACAAGAAGCTATATCAATGTAAAAAAGATCAGTAAAAATGGAAATACAGGCTTTAAAAGATACTGCTATTAATTGGGAAATCATCCCGGAACAGAAGGCTAACGGAGTTACAGGATCTGTAATTTCCAGAACTATAGAATTTCAAAACTTTAAGATCCGGCAGCTTTATTTTTCGGAAGATTATGAAGCTGACCACTGGTGTGAAAAAGGGCATATCATTCATGTAGTTTCCGGTGAACTGATCATTGAGTATAATGAGGGACCGAGCATTGCCATTTCAAAAGGGAACTCCTTGGTTTTGGGAGATCATATCTCATCGCATAAGGCCAGAACAAAAACTGAAACACAAGTCCTGATCATAGATTAAATGAAATTATTTTAAAACATGAACGGAGAAAAAATCTTAGACATTCTCATACCCAACAATGAAGACGGCTTTATGATGTTAAAAACCACAAATTCTTACTATGAGCTCAGAATGGGAGGCTATATACGGTTAGATAAAATAAACACCAATATGTATGAACCTGTTGAGGAACCTTCCTGGAAAAATAAAAAGGTAGAAAGAGTATTTTCGGACCATCATCTTTTATATATTGAAGACGGGGATGGCGGCGCTTTTTCTTACGGTCCTTCTTTTATGGATGAAAACGGCAGAAATTCCTTCGCTCTGGATTATTACAGTAAAGAGGAATTCAGGGATATTCTGGAGGAAATCTATTCTGATGAAGAATTTCACGAAATAAAACCTGTTTAAGCATTTTATTTTTAAATGTAAAACTTCATATCATAGACCTTAATTTGGAAACAGATAAGCAATTAATACAGGATTAAGAAAATCAATATTCTTATTTTATAATTTGTAATTCAAAAAGATACTTCGGCTTCGTTCAGCATGACAGGAAATGATTGATAAAAGATAATAGATGAATAATCATTTTGACAGATTTTTCATTTAAAGTCTATAATTTCACTTTTGTCATGCTGAACGAAGCCGAAGCATCTGAATATCATTGAAATTTCTTAATGCGCCTCCAGCCAGTTGTTCCCCACTCCTACTTCTACCAAAAGAGGAACTTGTGTCTTAACAGCACTTTCCATTTCGGTTTTAATGAGTTTTGAAGCAGCTTCCACCTCATCTGTAGGAGACTCAAAAATTAATTCGTCATGTACCTGAAGCAGCATTTTTGTCTTAAGATTTTGGGTCTGCAGCTCATGATCAATTTTAATCATTGCCATTTTAATAACATCTGCAGCACTCCCCTGGATCGGGGCATTGATGGCGTTTCTTTCCGCATGGCCTTTGACTACAAAATTCCCGGAATTGATATCTTTCAGATGTCGTTTTCTTCCTAAAAGGGTCTCAACATAACCCAGTTCGCGGGCCTTGTTCACCTGTTCTGCCATATATTCCTTTAATTTCGGATAAGTCGCAAAGTATGCATCGATCATCTGTTTGGCTTCCGTTCTGGAAAGGCCCGTCTGTTCTGCCAGTCCAAACGCACCCTGACCGTAAATAATTCCGAAATTCACTGTTTTTGCCTGTCCTCTCTGGGTTTTGGAGACCTCCTCCAGAGGAATTTTAAACAGTTTGGCAGCCGTAGAAGCATGAATATCTTCTCCGTTCTGGAATGCCTTGATCATATTTTCTTCACCGGAAATCTCAGCAATAAGACGAAGCTCGATCTGCGAGTAGTCGGCAGAAATGATCTTTTTTCCTTCTCCTGAAACGAAAGCTCCACGGATCTGCTGGCCTCTTAATGTCCTGATCGGGATATTCTGTAAATTTGGGTTTACACTTGCCAGACGGCCGGTTGCTGCCGTAGTCTGCGAAAAATTGGTGTGCACACGCTTATCATCTTTATCGATCTGTGACGGCAGCGCATCCACATAAGTAGATTTCAGCTTCTGATAGGTTCTGTATTCAAGGATATGCTGGATGATCTCATGTTTTGAGGCCAGCTTCTGCAACACATCTTCCGAAGTGGCATACTGTCCTGTTTTGGTCTTTTTTGCCTTCGGATCAAGCTGCAGTTTTTCAAACAGAATATCACCCAATTGTCTTGGCGAGTTCATATTGAATTCTTCACCTGAAAGTTCAAATATTTTGGTTTCCAGCTGTTTAAGATCATTTTCCAGATCTTTACTTTCCTGGGACAGCCATTTTTCATCTAAAGAAATTCCAGCCAATTCCATTTTGGCTAAAACCTCCATCAGCGGCATTTCTATTTTAAAGAACAAGTCTTCTAAACCTTCTTTTTTCAGCTGCGGTGCAAACAACTCATACAGCTGGAAGGTCACATCCGCATCTTCCGCTGCATAATCGGTCTGGGTCCTCAGATCCGCATCCCTGAAGTTGCCCTGATTCTTCCCTTTTTTCCCGATAATGGTTTCAATGGAAACCGGCTTATAATTCAGGTATACTTCCGAAAGGTAATCCATTCCGTGCCTGCCGTCCGGATTCAGGAGGTAATGCGCGATCATGGTATCGAACATAGCTCCTTTGACAGTAATATCATATTGTTTCAGGATCTTATAATCGAATTTAAGATTGTGAGCAATCTTCAGCAAATCTTCTTTTTCGAAAAACGGCCTGAAAATTTCCAGCGTTTGCAAAACTTCTTCCCTGTTCTCTGAAAGCGGAATATAATACGCAAGGCCTTTTTTATATGAGAAGCTCATTCCCACCAGCTCCGCTTCCAATTCATTCAATGAAGTGGTCTCGGTATCAAAGCAGACTACTTTCTGCTGTAACAGATTGTTCACCAAAATCCTTTGAGCCTTATGGTTATTGATAAACTGATATAAATGATCGTTTTCTGTGATAGTAGATTTTGTGGAAGTTGCCTGCTCCAGTTCTTCAAAATTAGCAAAAAGATCAAGTTGCATTGCCTGTTTTGCCACTTTTGGCTGCGCTATTTCTACTGATTGGGACGCTTCGGTTCCGCTCGGTATGACATTGTTACCAGATACTATAACGGTTCCTGTTGGTGCAAAAGCCCGGTAAAGGTTCTCATATAGCCTTCTGAATTCTATTTCATCAAAAACTTCCTTTACTTTTTCAAAATCCGGGGTTTCGAGATCATACTGCTCCTGATGAAATTCTATAGGGGCATCGCAGATAATGGTTGCCAGTTTTTTAGACAGGATACCCCGTTCTGCAGAGGCCTCCACTTTTTCTTTAAGCTTGCCTTTTAACTGATCTGTATTGGCCAGAAGGTTTTCTATGCTTCCGAATTCTTTAAGGAATTTCATGGCTGTTTTTTCTCCCACTCCTTCCAGCCCGGGAATATTATCCACAGCATCTCCCATCATGGCAAGAAAGTCGATGACCTGTTTCGGATCTTCTATCTCGTATTTGGCTTTTACTTCTTCAACGCCTAAAATCTCAATATCTCCGCCTTTCAGGCCCGGTTTATATATCTTTATTTTATCGGTTACCAACTGAGCAAAATCTTTATCCGGTGTCACCATGAAAGTGGTATACCCTTCTTTTTCTGCTTTACAGGCTATAGTTCCTATAACATCATCCGCTTCATAGCCTTCAACCCCTAAATTTGGGATATGCATCGCTTCCAGAATCCGGTGAATATAGGGTACCGCAATTTTAATGGCTTCAGGAGTTTCACTTCGATTGGCTTTATAATCTGAGTAATCATCTGTTCTCACGCTGGCACGCCCGACATCAAAAACCACTGCCAAATGGGTTGGCTTTTCTTTTCTGATCAGTTCGATCAGTGAGTTGGTAAAACCAAAAATAGCAGATGTATCGATTCCTGTGCTCGTTAATCTGGGATTTCTAATCAAAGCATAGTATCCCCTGAAAATCATCGCATAAGCATCGATGAGAAAAAG
This sequence comes from Chryseobacterium defluvii, assembly GCF_014204415.1. Lineage (GTDB taxonomy): Bacteria > Bacteroidota > Bacteroidia > Flavobacteriales > Weeksellaceae > Chryseobacterium > Chryseobacterium defluvii_A. The sequence goes on from NZ_JACHLE010000005.1 coordinate 74,247, forward strand.
CCTTTTATCTTGTGTTGCGTCCATATTTTCTGATAATGAACAAATATATGAAATTAGAAAGAAGTTCAGAATAAGGATGGGCTTTCCGTATTGCTTTTTTAAAAACTTTATGTATTTAAAGAGGTTTTTCCACCGCTGCATTTGGATTATTGAATTATATATACTAAAATTGTCATAATGAAATTCTGTCATAAGGGTTTTGGCAATGAAAAGCGGAAAAAAATTAAATATAAGTATCAGAAATACTAATACTTACTCAAACACACTTACGGCAAAACCGAAAATGAAGACAAGCTTCATCGTATCCTCATTTTATATGGAAAACGGAGATAACAACTTCTGCATTTAAAATAGGCTTAACCTGTTATTAAGATAGAGTAAACATTAATACCTCAACTATTTAACAAAAAATATTTTCTTACTAATTTGCTAGTATTCAATTTTTTTAACTAAATTTGCACACCTAAAATTTAAAATTAAAAAAGGAAATGACAAAGGCAGAATTGGTAAACACCATCTCAAATAAGTTGGGAACAGAAAAGAATGAAACACAGAAAGTTGTAGAAGCTTTTATGCAGGAGATCAGAACTTCTATGTATAATGGAGACAATGTTTATCTAAGAGGTTTTGGTTCTTTTATCATCAAGACAAGAGCGGCTAAAACAGGAAGAAATATTTCTAAAAATACTGCAATTGAGATCCCTGCACACAACATTCCTGCTTTCAAGCCTTCAAAATCTTTTGTGGAGAAAGTAAAAACCAAAGTTGCAGTAAAATAAGACATTAACTGAATATTAACTAGTTACTAAAAAAATTAACATTATGCCAAGCGGAAAGAAAAGAAAAAGACACAAGGTTGCAACACACAAGAGAAAGAAAAGAAGAAGAGCAAACAGACATAAGAAGAAATAGTCTCTTTTTCTCGAGATCTACAATATAATAATATAGTTGGTGTTTTTAATTTTTTAAACTTCACCGACTATATTTTTGTTTTTTGAAGCTAATAAGATTCCGCAGAAACCGGGTATTTTATTCTTTTTTACTAAACTATTACTGTTGTAATGAGTAATTTTCTTAAATTGAGAACATAACTATTAAAGAAAAAAATATGTCTGTTTCCTATAATCTTAACCATTTTATCTTATAACAAAATGAAGAAAGAACTAATAGTTTCGCATGAAGATGAACTTACAAAGATTGCACTGCTGGAAGACGGAAGACTATGTGAACTTCATGAGGAAGAGGACAAAAGCGATTTTATAGTCGGAGATTTGTTCATAGGAAAAGTAAAAAAACTGGCTCCTAACCTGAATGCCGCTTTCGTTAACATCGGCTATGATAAAGATGCTTTTCTGCATTATCAGGATCTGGGTCCTCAATATCTTACCTACAGAAAGTTTTTAAAAGATACGATTTCTAAAAAACAGAATACTTCAAGCTTAAAAAACTTTGAAATACAGCCTGAAATTGATAAAAACGGGACCGTAGACAAAGTCATTGCCAAGGACGATCTCGTCCTGCTACAGATCACTAAAGAACCCATATCTACGAAAGGGCCGAGAATTTCAACACAACTTTCTTTAACGGGCCGCTTTCTGGTTTTAATCCCGTTCGACAATAAAGTTTCTATTTCCAAAAAGATCAATACTTCCGAAGAAAAGGAAAGATTAAGAACCTTGATTGACAGCATCAAGCCGGAAGGATTCGGGGTGATCATCAGGACTGTAGCCGAAGGAAAAAAGGTGGCAGACCTCCACAATGATATGAATCAGCTGATCCAGAAATGGGAAAGCACTTTTAAAAATATCCAGAGAAATAAAATTCCGGCTAAAGTCCTAAGTGAAGAAGATAAAGCTTCAGCAATTATACGGGACAATTTTAACCAGGATTTCGTAAGCATCATTTGTGACGATGAACAGATGGTGCATGAAATGAAAAATTACCTGGAAGTGATTGCTCCAGAAAGAAAGAATATTGTGCAGTTTTATAACTCCCATATCCCTCTTCTGGAATATTACAACGTTGAAAAGCAGCTTAAGCAAAGTTTTGGAAAACACGTTAACATTCCAAGCTCAAAAGGAGCCTACCTGGTGATTGAACATACTGAAGCATTGCACGTAATAGACGTAAACTCCGGAAACAATATCACAACCGGAACAGCAGTCAGCAAAGAGCATGCTCTGAGAGTGAATAAAATGGCTGCCACAGAAATCGCAAGACAACTCCGCCTCCGTGATATGGGCGGTATCATTGTTATCGATTTCATAGACATGGTGAATCCTGATCACAGAAAAGACCTGTATGAACATCTGAAAGAAGAAATGAAGCGTGATAAGGCAAGACATAAGATCCTACCGCCGAGCAAATTCGGGCTCATACAGATCACCAGACAAAGGAACCGGCCGGAAAAACAAATCGAAACCAAAGAAGAAAATCCTAATAAGGATGGGGAAATCGTAGCTCCTATCGTTATTGTGGAAAGAATGGGAGAAACCCTCAGAAACATTATGCAGAAAGAAAAAGGAAAACTCTTCCTGCACGTACACCCATTTGTGGAAGCCTATCTCACCAAAGGGATCAAAAGCATCCAGATGAAATGGTTCATGAAATATAAAAAGTGGGTCACCATTATCCCAAGGGATTCCTTTAAATATTTAGAATACAGGATCTACAATTCCAACAAGGAAGAATTGACCGGATATTCTAATTAGAATAAAAAAATAAAACCTCTGATTTTCCGGAGGTTTTTTATTACTTTTGCCCAAAATTACACAAATGGCTTCTTCTTACTCTTCACCAGATCCTATTGGTGTAATTGATTTATAATAATATTTTAAATACAAAACCATGAAAAAAATTCTATTATCAGGTTTCATCCTAATAATCCAGCATGTGTGCGCGCAAATTACTTCCAAAGACCCTGCTTTTGCTTCAAATGGCATTTTTTCCATGCCCGGTAATATTGCATGGTCTAGAATGATCCAAAATTCAGACGGAAGCATTTATTTCACATCCGGCGAAACCAATAGCACGACAGGGTTAACTGATTCCTTTTTATCAAAACTTACACCTAATGGGACTTTAGACAATACTTTTGGGATTAACGGGAAATTCCAGCTTCAATATGGTGCTTATGACAGTCAGATGAAAAGGCAAGCTGACGGAAAATTTTTTATTATAAGCTTTCATTCTGATGATCTGAACAGCATAAATTATACTGACATTACAAGATTTTTGCCTAATGGCCAGATAGACACGTCCTTTGGTATTAATGGCACTGCTTCCATTTCAAACATGTGGTCAGATCTGAATATCCGTGGCTACGGACTGCTTCTTCAAAATAATAAAGTGATCATTTACGGAGAGGCCACTACTGGTTTTACCTACAGCCATTACAGAATTATTTACAGGCTGAACGAAAACGGAAGCATTGACACTTCGTTTGGGAATAATGGTTTCATAACAACACAGGGAAGGTTTGTATTTTTAGACAACCAGCTCAATACTGTAGTCCTCGAGGGTACAACTATTGAAAAGTATAATATCAACGGGCAGCCTCTTACAGGCTTTGGAAATAATGGTGTTGTAACTCATTCTATTCCCTACGGATATATAGGAGCAGCTTATATGGACAGCAACAATAACATTGTTTACTCGAATCTGAATGCCGAAATCGGCAGAATAACTCCCAACGGAGTGCAAGATCCTACTTTTACATTCGATCCTGCTTCTCTTCCTTTTGCGACATGGATCCTAAATATTATTGAAAAAAACGGGTATTACTATATTGGGGGAATGAATGAGGGAAGTGATCCGAGATATTTCATTTCCAGACTTACTCAAAACGGTTCAATAGATCCTGTTTTCGGCTATTTTTCAGAGACTGATCCCAACCTGGAACTCGTTGGTGATATGATTGTCAATGATAACAATATTATAGCAAACGGAAGCGGACATATCGTAAAGTATTTATTGAATTCCGGCACTTTATCTTCCAGCGAAATCGTAAAATCCAATACGAATATTTCTTTTGAAAATCCGGTAAAGCAGAATTTAATTTATAAAACCCGGGAAAAAATAAGTAAAATTGAAGTCTATTCCGGTGACGGAAAACTTGTAAAAACCCTTAAAGAAAATAATTCAGATGTTTCTGAGCTTCCAATGGGAATTTATATGACAAAAGTTACATTTGAGAATGGAAAAACAGTAAGTAAGAAGCTTATTAAAAATTAAACAGGTAAAGCATACATCGATGGAAGTTGCACTGCCACCTCCCATTATTGTGATAAAAACCTCTGGCTGTCCAGAGGTTTCTTAATTGCAACCGCTATAAACAGCAGGTTCTTCCTTCCGGAATACAGCCTCCTGCGGGGGAGCACCAGTAATACCCTTTGGGGCATACTGAAGCTGATCCGTTCACTGTTTTCAGTTCTTCTTTTGAAAGTTTTTTCAAATTTTTCATAACAAATAATTTTAGAGTTGGTCTATCAAAAATAGTAAAAATATTTAGTCTGAAATTTCACTAGACCCTGTTGTTCCCACAGTTAAACAGGTAGAGATTATAAATATGATAAGTATAACTGCCTGAAATGTAAATTTCGTGACTGCATAAAAACCTATGAACAATAGATCAGATTTAATTAAATTAGACAAAAATTTCCGTGATGAAAAATATACTGGTCAGCCTGTCTCTTTTTACTACAGGTCTAATTCTTGCACAAGATCAAAGTGAAATCACATTATTCGATAAAAAGCTTAACTCATTCCTCAATGTAAGAGACTTTTCAATCTCCGGAGAGGGTAACGAAGCGTTTTTCACCGTACAAAGCCCTAATCAAGAAATTTCCCAGATCGCTTATCTGCATAAAAAGAAAAATACATGGGGAGACCCGCAGTTATTACCCTTCAATGATGCATATACATATATGGAACCTTTTTTAGCCAACAACGGCACCCGGCTTTATTTTGCTTCAGACCGGCCTTTGGACAAGACAAAAAAAGAAAAAAAAGATTTCGATATCTGGTATGTGGAACGGAAAGATAAAAATTCCGAATGGTCAGAACCAGTTAACGCAGGAAAACCTGTAAATTCAGAGCTAAATGAATTTTTCCCTTCCCTTTCAGACAACGGAAACCTCTACTTCACAATGGAATCTCCCAAAGGGCTCGGAAAAGATGATATCTATTTTTGTAAATGGCAGGACGGCAAATATGCTGAGCCTCAATTACTGGATGAAGGTATCAACAGCAACGGATATGAATTCAATGCATTTATTTCAAAAGGGGAAAATTTTATTCTTTTCACAAAATATAATGAAAAAGGCGGGCAGGGCAGCGGTGACCTTTATATCTCCAGAAAAGATTCCAATGGAAAATGGCAGAAAGCAGAAAACTTAGGCATTCCAATTAATACTAAATTTATGGAATATTGCCCTTTTTATGATGAAAAGAACCACATTTTGTATTTTACCAGCAAAAGGAATGACCTGTCTCCTCAAAAATTCAAAAATATTTCAGATTTTCAGCAATACATCAATGAGGGTGAAAACGGCTTAAGCAAGATTTACAAAACACCTTTCAAAATAAAGTAATACCCTAATAATGAGTAAAGAGCATCACTACAAAGCAACCATCCAATGGACGGGAAACAAAGGAACAGGAACAGACAGCTACCGAAGCTACGAAAGAAGCCATATGATTTCCGTAGAGAATAAGGCAGTTATTGAAGGATCTTCTGATCCCGCCTTCCGTGGTGACAAAACAAAATACAATCCTGAAGAAATGTTGCTCGCCTCACTCTCTTCCTGCCATATGCTCTGGTATCTGCATTTTTGCTCGGAAGAAGGCATTATTGTAACAGCATATACTGATCATGCCACCGGAATTATGACTGAAACACCCAATGGAAGCGGATGTTTTAAAGAAGTTTATTTGAACCCGGAAGTCATCGTATCCGAAGAGACTATGGTTGAAAAGGCCAGACAGCTTCATCATAAAGCCAACGAATATTGTTTCATTGCCAACTCGGTTAATTTTCCGGTAAAACATATCCCCATTGTGTTAGTTAAATAAAAATTTATTCATTTTAATCCTATTAAAACACCTATGAACAGGAAATTTTAACAACAATAACTCTAAAAATAATAATTAAAATTCCACAATAAGAGAATTATTTATCAATATTTCAATAAAATTCAATATTTTTTATATATCATTTCAAAAAAAATTACATTTTTGCATATATTTTATTTAAAATGTGAAGTTTTTTTTATATTTTTATATATTATAAAACTAAGCCATGAAACCAAGACTAACCATCTTTGATGAGCCCTTGTTGTATACCGAAGGCTTATCGCGACTTCTTAGTCAAAGTAAAATTTTTAACGGAATTAATATTTGCAACTCTTATGAAACACTTTTCGAACAATTAAAACTGGATCCTCCGGAGCTCCTTATGATCAGCTCCAATATATTAATGCTTACAGATATTTATAAATCTGTAGAAGAGATCACTTCAAAAAATCAAAACATCAAAATCATCGTCATCGGAAACTGCTATGATGTAACTGACATCCGAAAACTTTTTAATAAGGGGATCAAAAGCTATTTGGACAAAAACAGCAGATACGATGAATTTATGAAATCTATACAGGCACTCCTTTTAAATGAGATCTACATCTGCGATTACGCTAAAGAAAGAATGATCAACTTTATCAGCAGTGAAGGACAGCAAAGATTACACATCAAAGACCCGCTTACCCGACGTGAAATGGAAATATTAAAGCTCATCTGTGACGGGCTGAGCAGCAAAGACATTTCAGAAAAACTTTTCATCAGTATCAATACCGTAGAAACACACCGCAAACGAATTCTTTTAAAGCTTAATGTAAAAAACTCAGTAGGAGTAGTAAAATATGCTATTGAAAATCATATCATAGACTGATATAACCAATGTCCAGCTTTAATTAACCAAAAATTCCAAACCTCCCGGTTTGGAATTTTTCTGAATAAAGCTTATACTAATCGGGCTATTCATAGTCTGGCATATCCGCATTGCTAAACAGAGCGGTTCTCGTAAGATCTGTCATGGAACTGTTCAGATCTACTGTCATCACATTTCTCTGCGAAATATTATCATTGGAAGTATTCATGAAAATGATCTGGGCATTATTCGGTGAAAACCTCGGGTCCAGATCATTGGTTCCCATCGGCTTATCGCTTGCCTCAGATATATCATATACCACATTATTCGTTAAATTATAAATAAAAATACGGGAATCCAGCTGCCGGTAATTTCCGGATCCGTCCTGATAGCCGGAAGTATCCCGTGTATAGAGAAGAAGCTGCCCGTCTACGGAAAAATTAAGGCCGCCGCTGGCTCCGGACATTCCTGTAAGCACGGTTTTCAAAATATTTCCTGCCATATCTATAACGTATATTTTTGTATTATACCCGTTAAAGTCATTTGTTTTCAAAGCGATTTTACTGCCGTCATAGCTCCAGTCGCATTCGGAGATCATGCTTCCGTCCGGCGTGGTGTAGATCAGGCCCAATCCGCTTCCATCTTTATTGATACGGTACAATTTATCAAAATTTGAATAAATAAGCTCCTGCCCGTTCGTTCTCCATGCAAAATCCATTTCCTGATTATTAAATCCCCCTATCGGAACCGAGGTCACTTTAAACAGATTGGAGCCATCAGGATTGGCGGTATAGAGATGAGAGCTTCCGCCTTCGGTCCTTAAGAAAGCAATCAAACCGGCATTATTGTTTTTCCTTGGCCTCCAGCTATTGTAGGAAGATCCGGTAAACTGGAAATGATTTCCCAATTCATCACTGGAAATGATCACTGAATTCCCGCTCTGCTTTTGAACATAATGATAACGGTTGGCGGGAACAGTATTTGTGGTAAATTTGCTTATGGTACTCAGCACCGGCGAATGGATCCCATCTGAAACAGAAACCTGCCAAAAATAGCTTACCCCATATTTAAGATTGGCAAGGGTATAGTGATTGGCAGACAGATCATTAACCTGGATCACATTAGTATCAAGATTATTTTTAATGGTCACATTATATTTAAGAACATCATCCGTATCGGGATCTGTAGCACTCCAGGTAAGCTCAACACTTAAAGGCTGATTGACGGAATTATCCGTAGGGCTTAATAATAGCGGAGTGGAAGGCGGAGAATTCAGGGATGTATCATCATCCAGTTCAAACACCACTGTCACTACCTGGCTCTGGTTCTGTATATTTACTCCCTGAAAACTTGTCACATATCCTGTAAGTTCAGCTTTTACGGAATAGTTCCCAATAGGCATTTCTGTAATTTCGAATGAACCGTCCGCACCGCTGAATACGGTTTGAGTACTGGGTGTTGTGAAGATCTTTACATTAGGTATCGGCTCATTGGTCCCTCTTTTTACCACTTTTCCTTTCACTACCCCTGTCTGAACCTGATCTACAAGATCTTCACTACAGGAGAATAAACAAAAGGAAAGAATAAATATGCTGAGAATTTTGATTATCGTTTTCATAATGTTTGTTTTTTATTTATTACCAATGTAAAAATTGAGTCCTAATGCAAACCGTATAGCCTGATCCTTCCTTTTACCATTCACCAGACCTTCCCAATCGTCTTTAAAGCCAATATCATACTGAGAGGAGGCCCTTACGGCAACATTTTTGCCTACAAGGTATTCTATCCCGCCGCCAAACTGGCCTTTATAGCGGGGCTTAATATCTGATAACATCACACCGCCGCCACCATATATATAAGGACTGAATTTGTATCTTGGCAAAAGCAGGCACTCCAGGTTAACTTCAGGGATATAGTAGGTCCTTTTGACGATATTCTCATTTTCCAGTGTGAAAGTATTCGCATTGACTTCTATATTGAAATTTGGACTGATAAAATATTTCACTCCTACTTTGCCTCCCAAGGCCATTTTAGGATTTACATAGTCATCTTTAACTTTTTGCCCTTCAACAGCCGCAAAAAACGAAAACTGCTGCCTGTAATTATTGGGATATTTATTTCCTATCACCCTGTTTTTATTTACATCCTGTTCCCTGCTGTACTCATCTATCAATGCCTGATAGTTTGCGGTATCATCAGCAGATTTGCCCCAAATCTTATCCCTGATCCCTTCTACGATAAGTGATTTTACTGCCTTTTCTATAGCTTCGGTTACTGCAAGCTGTACCGGCTCATTTTGGGTAAGCCCCACCTCAGCCTCCAGAAGACGCTCCGTATCAATATACCGGAAAAAGCTTCCGTTTACACTGGTAGAGAGAATGGTTTTGGAAGTATAGACCGTTTTAAGGATTTCACCGTTTAAAGTGGAAACTGCCCGAAGATAAATAGTGATGCGGTCCTGCCTGTATTGGGAAGAAGCCCCGATACCGAAGTACCTGGCTCCGATACCTCCCGTCATAATATTGCTGTCATAAGAAATTACACCGCCCTCCAGAAGAATTCCGGCATAGAGAAGCGGCGGCAGAGACTGGCTGTTCTTATCAGCATCCTTAAGATATTCCTGTCTTGTAGACCGGATAATTTGCCTTTCGTTCAGAAGGTTGGCAATATTTTCTCTCTCAATGGGAATAAACCATTTGCTGTCTTCCAAGGCCTTAATAAGAATAGTGGTAGTACCCTGCGGAACAGCGGTACTCCAGTTATTTCCGTTTTCGGAAGGCTTGTACTGCCCCGTCTGGTCCCGGAATTTATAAACCCCTATGACAATTTTTTCTTTAGGCAGAGGCATATTTTTCAGTTCTGTGGTATAGTAGGTAGTCTCGCCCATCATAGATCTTTCCGGATTGGAAGGCAATCCCAGCAAAGAGCTGCAGGCTTGTATGAAACACAGCAATACGGCACAGAAAAAGATTCTGGTGTAAGTATGGACTCTCATGGTTGGTTGGTTTTTGGTTTTTTATTTTGGGATAACGATCTCGGACTGCTCTCCGGTATCCGTATCCAGAATATTAATCAGCAGTCCCTGAGCTGTTGTGGTAATTTGAAGGTATAATGAACCGAAAAGATAATTTCCGGGCTTTATGCTCCCTTCTCCGAACTGATCTTCAAACAGCTTCCGGGATAGTTCGCTCAATACCTGCCGGTTGAGGCTTTGGCTGAAGCTGTCCAGACCTTCCAGATCATCCAGCAAACTTCCAAAATCATTCTTTTCATCAAACTGATTCTGTGCATTGGCTGAGCTTAAAAGCCATTGATAGTTAAAAGTATCTCCCCCGAATGCCGGGTTGATCGGTTTGTACACGAGCTGTTGGGATCTTCCGAGGAATGTTCCCAAAATACAGGTCAAAGCAATAAAAATAGTTTTCATGGCGGGTGTTTTTAGTATATAAATTCATTCTTAATGAGGTTTTTCTTCGCGTTAAATTCTTTGATGTATCTCAGGCTGTGGGATAGCTGTTCTTTGAGATAATCTTCATTAGGATTGGTGATGAAACTATAAACGATCTTATCATCGATCTCAATATTGATCTGTCCGCTGGTTCCCCGTACCGGAAGCTCAGAGATGGTAATTGCGGAATTGCTTTTATCAGGAAGCTGACTGTACTGTATATAAAACAGATCATAAAAATCCTTCCCTACCTTGCTTTTGGTTTCATCAATAGTAAGCCCTCTCAACTCGAACACCGCATCTTCTTCCACCCTGCTGACCTTCTTTTTAAAAAGATCCGTATTGAGCTCTAGGCTGTCTTTTGCCACCAGTTTTTGGGTTTCTTCATCTTTTATATAAAGAAAGGCTTTCAATGCGTCTTTCTTTTCAAGATTGACACTGATCTCAGATAATACTTTTACTTCACCGGGATTAATAGAGAATTTTCCTTTCTGCTGATTGTTTGAAAGGTTTCCGCTGCCGCCTTTCTTAATGGAAACCAGAAGATAGTCAAGTTCTTCATAAATAGCGGAGTTGTTGGTGACCACGGCTTTCAGATTGATCTGGTCTTCCATAATCCTACTCTCTATTTTCGCATTTACTTTCCTCTCCTCTTGCCCGTTGATCAAAACAGAAAAGAAGATGAAGAAAGTACGGAAAATCAAAGAATGTAAGACTTTTTTCATTGTTTGCGCTTTAATAGTTCCTCATGAAAATGGTTACATTATCCCCCCTCACATTCATTTTAAGACCATCCGAAATACTGTTGCTTCCCGTAATATCAATGATATTATTGTTCCCCTGGGTGGTAACTGCAGCTTTTGTTTCCGTATCCGTAAAAGAATTAATGAAGTAAAAACTGTTATAATCACCTATCTGCCTCACCAAAACATCAGTTTTGGCATTAATAAACAAATCGGCATTATTGGAATCACCTATCTGAATAACCTCAGAAAGGGTCATTATTTGCTCAGACTGATGACCGGCAATAATGTTAAGAATAGTATTGCTGTTGATACGGTCCCAATCAACCTGTTGTGATTTCACAAAGAAAAAAAAGAAAAGTGTAGAGACACTCCATCCCAATTTAAACATGGTATTAATTTTTATTAAAGTTACAGCATTGGAAAGCCGGGAAAAACACACTAATCAGGTACAAATGAAAAATCACGGTTTTCGGGTACATTTGAAATATCCGGGAAAAACAAAAAGGAGAAGCCCGAAAGCCTCTCCTGCTACTATATTCAGATCTACAGTATTAGTTAGATTGAGTAACTGTTAAAGAGTTATTATTTCCCATTTGTGTTCCTGTGTGCATGTGAGAGTCACCGCTTTGGCTTACCATAGCATAGTTATCATCACCCATTTGCACATCGATGGCAGTGTTGTCATCACCTGACTGAACCTGATACAGTTCGTTGCCGTCACCTATCTGAACTCCCATAGCCGTATTGTCGTCTCCTAATTGTAAAGCTACAGCAATATTACCATCCCCTATCTGATCATTGGATGCACTGTTGTCATTTCCATCCTGATACTGAACTAGGAAATTAGAGTCCCCCACCTGTAATCCGGTAGCTTCATTTCTTCTTCCGATCTGTGCCTGGCCGGCAATATTTTCATCACCTACCTGGATAAGGGAAGCATCATTTCTTCGTCCATCCTGATACTGAATAGCAAGGTTTTCATCACCTACCTGCCATGCGGAAGCACTGTTTCTTCTACCATCCTGATATTGGGTAACGGAGTTATCGGTACCTAATTGTACAGAAGATGCCTCGTTTCTTCTTCCGATCTGTGTTTGTTCTGTTGAGTTAAATAATCCTAACTGCCAGGTATCTGCAGAGTTTCTGTTTCCAAGCTGGCTTACTTCATTAGAGTTGCCCAATCCGGTTTGATCTACATCTATATTGTTTCTGTTTCCGATGCTTTCTGCATCGTTTGTATTAAATGCCCCCACCTGGTCAATGTCAGCATCATTACGATTTCCGTCCTGTGTTAAGGTATTAATGTTCAATAAACCTGTCTGGTCTACAGTGGCAGTATTCAGGTTTCCGTTTTGAGATGTCACATCAACATTGAATTGTGCAAAAGTGAAGCCCATGGTCATTAGTGTAAATACACCTGTAATAAAGTTTTTCATTTTAGTAAAATTAATTGGTTAATAGTGAGACAAAGATAGAATCTATACAAAATGGAGAAACCACTAAAAAAGTGTAAATTTTAAAAATCACCGTTTATCGTTTTCAAAATCACCGTTTACCGTTAAAAGCTAAAATAACGGTTAAAAATTAACCAAAATCAGGTCATTACTAATAATTAATTCATACCAGTACTTATTCTTTCTTAAATATATATTCCTAAATTTGATGTATGGAAAGTTTTGGAAAAGATCTGCTGAGAAAAATTACAAACGTGGAGTTACCCGGAGAGCATGCCCATGGTATCTTCTCACCTCCTTACCGTCCGGTTTTCACCTATGATCAGGTTCTGGCGAAAAATCCAAAGTTCGCAGCCGTAAATATTGTACTGTATCTAAAAAACAACGAATGGTATTTTCCCCTGATCCAAAGGACAGAACATGAGCATGACAGACATAGCGGACAAATATCCTTACCCGGAGGAAAACGGGAAGAGATGGATAAAGACTTTGCTGAGACCGCCGTGCGCGAAACATCAGAGGAAATTGGGATTGACAGGCATTATGTAAGGGTCGTACGGCAGATGTCCCCTATTTACATTCCGCCAAGTAATTTCTATGTTTATCCGTACATTTCCTATACCCGGAAAAATCCCGTTTTTGTGTTACAACAGAGCGAAGCGGTAGAAATGATCGAGTTTCCGGTAGCCAGTTTTCTTACCCTATCGGATGAGCCGGAAATAATGACCCTTCCCGGTGCAGGCGGACTTGAAGTTCCTGTGATCAATTTCAACGGATATATTATCTGGGGAGCTACGGCAATGATCTTAAGTGAATTCAGCCAGTTACTGAAAAATATGTAACTTTGCAGTATCGTGTTTAATTGAGATGGCGAAGAAAAATATTTTCACCGATGCATTCGGGACACCTTATTTTTTAAAAAGGTTTATTATTTTTATTTTGGGAGTGGTTTCTTACAGAAGATTCAACGGCTTTAATAAATTAAAAATAACCGGTACTGAGCACCTTGTGGATCTTCCGGATTCCAATGTGCTGTTTGTTTCCAACCATCAGACGTATTTTGCGGATGTAGCAGCCATGTACCATGCATTCTGTGCCGTAAACAACGGATATCTGAACACCATTAAAAACCCGATCTATCTGCTGAACCCCAAAATCGACTTTTACTATGTAGCAGCTGAAGAGACCATGAATAAAGGTATTCTTCCAAAAATATTCAAGATTGCCGGTGCTGTAACAGTAAAAAGAACCTGGCGGGCTGAAGGCAAAAATGTCAACAGGATGGTAGACCTTACTGAGGTTGATAATATTATGAAGGCCTTAGACAATGGCTGGGTAGCTACTTTCCCTCAGGGTACCACATCAGCTTTTGCCCAGGGAAGAAGAGGTACGGCAAAGCTGGTCAAAAACCAGCGCCCGATCGTGATCCCGATTAAAATTAACGGATTCAGGCGGGCTTTTGATAAAAAAGGACTCCGTGTAAAGGTAACAGGTGTAAAACCGACCATGGAATTTAAAGCCCCTCTGGATATAGATTACGATAACGAAAATGCACACGAAATCTTACTGAAAATCATGACTGCCATTGAGCAGACCGAAGATTTCAATTTATTACACAATTATGATGAAGAACTTAAAGCTAAAAAATTAGAACAAAAGGACTCAGATAATTAAAGTAAATCAGATATGAAAACAATAGCGGGGATCTTATTTGCGATCATAGTATTAGTTTCATGCAACAGTCAGAAAGCATATTCGGATTTTGATATAAGTTATTCAAGAAGCGGAGGATTTGCTCCGATATACGAGAATTTATTGATAAAAAATGATAAAGCGCACTACTCTTTTGAAGGGCAGGGGAAAAAGTATAAACAGGATTTTAAAATTTCCGGCGAAGATTTAAAAAAGCTGAATAACACTCTTTCCCAGAATAATTTCAGAAGTATACAGGAAGACCGTAAAAAACTGTATGACCATATCACCACTTCTATCAATATCAAGAAAGGGCCTAATACGGGCAGCAAAACAGACGCCAGCTTGATCATGTCCAATTATAAAACAAACTGGGATAATATCCTGAATGTTTTTCAGGAAATCATTAATAACAATGTTAAAAAACAGTAAAAGAAATTGAAAACCCATTTCATTGCTATAGGCGGAAGTGCCATGCATAATCTTGCCATTGCGTTAAAAGATAAAGGATATCAGGTTACCGGCTCGGATGATGCCATTTTTGAGCCTTCAAAATCCCGGCTGGAAAAGAAAGGAATCCTACCCGAAGAAATGGGCTGGTTCCCGGAAAAGATCACTCCGGACATTGATGCCATCATTCTTGGAATGCATGCCCATCAGGACAACCCTGAACTGGCAAGAGCTAAAGAGCTGGGTTTAAAAATATACTCCTACCCCGAATTTCTCTACGAACAATCAAAAAATAAGACCCGTGTCGTGATCGCAGGCTCACACGGAAAAACTACGATAACCTCGATGATCCTTCATGTTTTGAGCTTTCATGAAAAAGATGTGGATTTCATGGTTGGAGCACAATTAGAAGGTTTCGACTGTATGGTAAAACTCACGCAGGACAATGATTTTATGGTACTGGAAGGAGATGAATACCTTTCCTCTCCTATTGACCTTCGTTCAAAGTTTTTATTGTACCAGCCCAATATTGCTTTAATGAGTGGTATTGCATGGGATCATATTAATGTGTTCAAAACATTTGATGATTATATAGAACAGTTCAGGAAATTTGTAGCAAGCATCACTCCCGGCGGTGTTTTGGTATATAACGAGGAAGACCCTGAAGTGGTAAAAGTAGTGGAAGGTGCGGAAAATTATTTCAGAAAAATCCCTTACAGAACTCCGGAATATGAGATCAGTAACGGAAAAGTATACCTGAAAACCGAAATGGGAGACATCCCGCTTTCTGTTTTTGGTGCCCACAACCTTCTGAATATGGAAGGAGCAAGGCATATCTGCCAGCAGCTGGGTATTATGGACGGAGATTTCTATGATGCGATCATGAGCTTCAAAGGGGCCTCAAAACGTCTTGAAAAAGTAGAAAGAGAAGATAAAGGAACGCTTTACAAAGATTTTGCGCATGCACCGAGTAAAGTGAAAGCAACCGTGAAAGCATTTCAGGAACAGTTCAAGAATGAGAAGAAATATGGTTTCCTGGAGCTTCATACCTATTCAAGCTTAAATCCTGTCTTTTTAGAACAGTATAATCACGCCATGGATGGCCTGGACGAAGCTGTGGTTTTCTATTCAGAAGATGCTTTAAAGATCAAAAGAATGGAACCTATATCTCCCGAGCTCATCAAAGAAAAATTCAAAAATGAAGCTTTAAAAGTATTTACCAATGCGGAAGAGCTTCATGCATACTGGGAAACTTTAGATAAAACCAAAGGAGTTTATTTGATGATGAGTTCCGGTAACTTCGGCGGTCTGGATTTAACAAAATAAAATGTACGCTCTGTCATTCTGAACGGAACGCAGTGGAGTGAAGAATCTTATTGTAAAACCCTAATTATTTTAATTACACTTTAACAATTAGATTTTAAACCATTAAAGGGTATTTAAGATTTTAAAGATATTAAGAGCCTGTTTAAATTTTTAATTTCAATTTGACAGGTTTGTCATTTTGAGCGAAACGAAGTGAAGTCAAAAAATCTTAAATATATGAATTTCAATAGATTCTTCATTCCATAATGCTTCGCAAAATTCCATTCAGAATGACAAAAAGAACTTTTAAATAAAATTTAAACAGGCTCTAAGTAATAAAGCTGTTTCAAAATTGAGACAGCTGATTTTTCTAAACGCAAAGTTTAATTGATTTAAAAACTTTACCTCTTAAAGATCAGCAGTAATAAGAATACTTCTTTGCGTTAAAATTTATCCGTTTCTTCACACTCCCGAATAAGCTTTTTTAAAATATCCTCCGTAGAAAGCTCACTGTAACGATGGATCGACTGCCCGGCCCAAATGCTTACGAAATCTGTATTTTTCAAAGCTTTTGAAACTTTTCTAAGCTCATTCGTCAATTTATTCTGGTAAGGATATGGCAAAATATATTCTGAACTCTCTAATGCTTGTATATACTTATTCTTAATTCCTCTTGCATAGCGCCCTGAAAAGCTTCTCGTTAAAACAATATCCTTTGCATTCACATTTTGAAGCCTTTCTTTTTCAAACGGCTGCAAAGCACTTTCTTCAGAAGCCAATAACATGCTTCCTACCTGAAACCCCTGTGCTCCTAATTCTTTGGAAGCTTTTAATGTTTGGGCATTGTAGATCCCTCCGGCATAGATCAAAGGAACATTCACCCGATCATCAACCTGTGCCAGTAAAGACAACCCTCCGATCCGGAGAATATCCTCAGCGTTAAACGTTCCCCTGTGTCCCCCCGCTTCAATTCCCTGCACACAGATCATATCAATCCCCGAATTCTCCAGGATCAGAGCTTCCTCAACTGAAGTACAGGTCCCGATAAGGGTAACCTCATTTTCTTTCAGCTTCCGGATACTTTCATCATCAAGGTTCCCAAAAGTGAAACTTACAATCTTGCAGTTCTCATCATTAATCACATCGATCTGCTCATGATATCCATTTATCTTAATGTCTTCAAGACCGGGAAGATGAACGTTTATATTATTTTCTTCAGCAAGTTGCTCTATAAACAGTTTTGTTCTGATATACCCGGCTTTTAACGATTCTGTAATTTCAGGGATATGATGCACAAAAATATTTACGGCAAAAGGCTGATCGGTCAGCTTTTTTGTTTGCCTGATCAGATCAGCAGACTGATCCGCAGAAAGATCCGCCAATGCCAGAGAACCGAGGCATCCGGCCCTTGCGGTGGCAGAGACCATTTGTGGTGTGCTTACTCCAAACATCGGAGCCTGGATAACAGGATATCTGATATTGAATTTCTTACTGATAGTATCCGGCCAAAGCATAGTATTTATTTTATTGATATGAAAAAAAGAAGCAATATTTATTGCTTCCTTAGTTCTTTATAATATTTTTTTGTCTCTGCGCCCAGTTTCTCTATTGCATAGGAAAATGTTGCTGAAGGCATTGTTTTCACATAAGCATCCAGAAAAGAGAGTAATTTCTTATAATCCTTTTTCCCGGCTTCCCTTACCCAGCTTCCTACGGCTTTATTCACCAGATCATCAGGATCATGAACAAGGATTTCAGCAATTTTAAATGTATCATCCGTCTCATTCTTCCTGATAAACGCATGAGTGCTGACTATAGCCGTCCTTCTTTTCCAGGGACTTTTGGATTTTGCCAGCTCATACAGAATATCTCTGGGTTTATCGATCAGATACTCCCCAATGATATTCCTTGCTGCCCTGTCTACAAAATCCCAATTGTTCAGACGGTCATGACGCAGGAGATACAGGTCAAAAAGCTCTTTTCTCTTTTCTGGGGTAACCTTTTTATGGCCAGCCTGAAAATCCATAATACTTACCGCCCCCATTCTCACTTCATAGAAATCGCTGTCCAATAGAATATTGACCTCATCCAAAGGCATCGCCGAAAATTCTCTCGCCGTGTTGAAAACATCCCCAAATTTCACCCCGAAGTGTTTTGTAACCCCATCATTCCCTTTGAAAAATTTTTCAACCTTATTGATCTCTTTCTCATTAATGAATAATGAAAGCCTTTCTACGAACTGTTCTGCCGTCATAATTGTTTTTTATTCAGATTTTATTCCCGCAGATTATACAGATCCAGTAACGCAATCATCTGCGTTATCTGCAAAATCTGCGGGAGTACAAAAAAAATCAAATATCCGCTACGGAATTCAGCATTTTTTGCTCCCATTCAGGATCTTTAGGATCAAAGAACAATCTTTTTCCGGTATCCAGAGAACGTACCACATTCATTTCATCCTCCGTCAGCCCAAAATCAAAAACATTGAAATTTTCTTCAATTCTTGAAGGCGTAACAGACTTTGGAATAACTACAAACCCCTCCTGCAAATGCCATCTTAAGATGACCTGTGCCGTTGTTTTATGATACTTTTCAGCAACAGCCTTTAAAGCTTCATTATTCAAAAGCTCTGCATTCCCGTTTCCAAGAGGACTCCACGGCTGTGTTATGATATTATTTTCCCGGCCATATACCTGCAGTTCCTTTTGCTGGAAAACCGGGTGCAGTTCGATCTGATTAATGACGGGAAGAATTGATGAATTGGCTTTCAGCTCTTCTAATTTTTCAACCGTGAAATTACATACCCCAATCGCTTTGATCTTCCCTTCATGATACAGCTCTTCCAAGGCTTTCCAGGCTCCTAAGAAATCCCCGAAAGGCCAGTGAAGCAGATACATATCCAGATAATCCATCTGTAGCCTGTCCAATGTCCTACGGAATGCGCTTTTTGCCTTTTCATACCCGTGATCCTGAACCCAGAGTTTTGAGGTAATAAACAGTTCATCCCTGCTCACTCCGCTGTTTTTCACGGCATTTCCAACGGCCGTTTCATTCAGGTAAATAGAAGCCGTATCGATCATTCTGTATCCCGTCTGAATAGCTTTGATCACAGCATTTTCACACTCTTTCATATCTTCCATCTGCCAGACCCCGAAACCTAAAGCCGGGATATCAACTCCGTTATTCAATGTAACAACCGGCTGCCCCGTGTATGTTTTCTGTTGCATAATTCCTCGTTTTATTTTTTTATTTAACGTAAAACAAAGTTGCGACAAAAAATCGAAATTCTGTATTACTTTCGATTGATTGCTTTATTTTTAAACTACCCCGTCTTTTTGCTGTGCAAAAATCCACCCCTTCAAAGAAGGGGAATTTTAATCAGATAAATGGTTTAAATTAAGGATATAATAATAATAGTTTATCCTTTGCTTTGATTAAAATTTTTCAATTTTGTAAATAACTCCTTTAGACCCGTTGAAATCAAACTCCTTTTCAAAACTCAGCCCGATCTTCTGAAGCACTTTGATGGATGCAGCATTTTCTGCCATAGCTCTGCCGATAATCCTTTTCAGGTCCAGTTCTTCAAAACCGTACCGGATACACGCTTCTGCACTTTCCGTTGCAAGCCCTTTATTCCAGTACTCTTCAAAAAATCTGAAACCAATGTCCGTTTCACCGGAATTCTTATCGTATTTCAAACCGCACCAGCCAAGAAATTGGTGGTTCTGTTTACAGATCACCGCCCATCTCCCAAAACCATTGATCTGATAATCCCCATAGTTTTTTAAGAATTCCCTTGCTTCTTCAATATTTGTAAAAGATACATCACCGGTATATCTTATAACGTTCGGATTTTGATTGAGCCTATAAAAACTTTCCGCATCATCTGTCGTTAATTCTCTTAATAGAAGCCTGTCTGTTTCTAAAATTTTCTTCATCTCAATTGGATTATTTCATTACCTGCCTGAACAGCCCTTTGATATGATCGATCTCCGTAGGATAATTGGTATTTTTCCTGCATCCGAAATACAAAGTATTCTTTAACTTCTTCTCTCCTTCCCAGATCAATTTGATCTCTCCGCTTTCAATTTCATTCCTGCATAAAAAATCAGGGACCACAGCCAGCCCGGTTCCACCCTTCAGGCATCGGATAATAGAATTTAAATTGGGAACGATATAATTAGGTCGGAAATTCGGCTTGTGCCTAAAGTTTAAGATCCAGAACTGGAAAAGATGCTCCATATCTCCTGTCGTTCCGTACCATTTTTCCTGTTTCAGCCATTCTTCAGCATGCTCAGTTCCTTTTTTCACTACTTTTTTAAAACTCTCCGTATCAATATACTTTCCGCCTACCAAAATGATCTGTTCCGATGAAAAAGCTTCATGCAGGATATTGGGAGACACTCCTTTTTTAGGGGTAATAATTAAATCCAAAATCCCTTTATCCAACTGATCCAGCATTTCCGGATATTCTCCGAAACAGATGATAAGATTGAAAGGCAAAGTGGAGACATACTGCTCTAAAGTGGTCTGAAAGGTCTCAAAGCACATTCCCACACTGATGGTCGGGGTAAGTTTCTCTGTAGACTTCTGGAAATTTTTTTCCACATCCTCCAGTTTTGCCAATGGTTCAAATACCGCATTGAACAAAACTTTTCCCCTTTCGGTAGGAATCATTTTCCGGCCTGTCCTGTCAAACAGTTTGTAGCCTACATAGGCTTCCAATGAACTTAAATGCAGGCTCACCCCCGGTTGCGAAATAAATAAGGCATCTGCTGCTCCGGTAAGCGTTCCGGTCTTGTATATAGCCTTAAAGGTTCGATACCATTCTAAATTAACCATGATTAAACTATTATAATTATGATACAAATGTATAATTTATATTATTTTTATTATACAAAAATCGAAGCTAATTTTGCATTGTAAAATTTAACATTCTAAAAGCAATGAAAAAAGTATTGATAATCAACGGCGGGCAAAACTTCGGGCATTCCGGAGGAAAATATAACACAACGATCACGGAAAATACTCTGGAGGTCTTAAAAGGATTTGAAAATGTGGAAGTGAAAATCACCAACGTAGATGAGGGCTATAACGGCGATGAAGAAGTCCAGAAATTCGTTTGGGCAGATTATATCATCTATCACACTCCTATCTGGTGGTTTCAGCTTCCGAACGGCTTAAAAAAGTATATTGATGAAGTTTTCACGGCAGGGCACGCCAAAGGAATTTATATGAGCGATGGAAGAAGTGCAGAAAACCCGCAGATCAATTACGGAACCGGAGGTATGCTGGGCGGAAGGAAATATATGGTAACCACAAGCTGGAATGCACCTGCCACCGCATTTACCCTCCCCGGAGAATTTTTTAACGAAACAAGTGTGGATAACGGGCCGTTATTTGGCTTCCACAGAATGAATGCCTTTGTATCATTGAAAAAAATGGAAAGCTTTCATTTCCACGATGTAGAAAAGAATGCAAATGTAGAACGCGATATGGAGCTTTACAGAGAGCATCTTAAAAATGTTTTTGAAAAAGAATTAAAACCCCAGTTGGTATAATGAAGATCTATCTTACAGCCATTATAAAATCTAAAGAGGAATATCAGGCAGAAGTCTTGGAAGTTCTCCGGAATATGGTAAAGGAAACCAGAAAAGAAGAGGCATGCGAATTGTATAACCTTCATCAGGGAATCGAAGATAAAAACCAGTTTATTTTCTATGAAATATGGAAAGACGCGGATGGATTGTCCCAACATAACGAGCAACCGTACATTCAGGCTTTTGGAGCTTTGATTGATGAGAAACTACAGGAGAAACCCCAAATCTATACCACACACATTATTTAAATATGAAAAAAATAGCATTTGTATTATTAACCTTATTCACAATAGGATTATTTCAAGCACAAAACAAAAAATCCATTCCTATGAAAAAGAAAATTTTATTTGTCGTGACCAGCCATGACAAAAAAGGCAATACCGGAGAAAGCACTGGATACTATTTAGGAGAAGTTTCTCATCCCTGGGAAGTCCTTCATCATGCAGGTTATGAAATCGACTTTGTAAGCCCGAAAGGCGGAACCCCTCCGGTTGACGGATTCGACCTTAAAGATCCGGTAAATAAAGAGTTTTGGGAAACTCCCGAATATAAAAATAAAATTGACCATTCATTACAGCCTTCCCAGGTAAATCCTTCCGAATATGCGGCAATTTTTTATGCAGGCGGTCATGGTGCCATGTGGGATCTGGCTGACAATACGAAATTAGCAGAAATAGCTTCCAAAATTTATGAGAACGGAGGAATTGTTGCCGGAGTGTGTCACGGGCCGGCAGGTTTAGTGAATATTAAGCTTAGCAACGGTAAATATCTTGTTGATGGTAAAAAGATCAATGCATTTACCAATGAAGAAGAATCTGAAGTGAAGCTAACGGATATTGTTCCCTTCCTTTTAGAGGATAAATTAAAGGAAAGAGGGGCAAAATTTGAAAAATCAGGGCTTTGGCAGCCACATGTAGTAACAGACCAGAGAGTGATCACCGGGCAGAATCCCCAATCTGCAAAAGGGGTCGGAGAAGCCATCCTAAAAGAACTCCCATAATTAAAGGTAAAAACCGTACTTCATAAAAAAGAGCTTTTCAGGATTGAAAAGCTCTTTTTGTAAATAACTACTTATTCCCGAAAACTACTTCATGATAGGCAGATGGGTACTGATCGCAATCCTGTTCCATCCATTGATCGTCACAATGGCCATAATGATTTGTGCAATTTTACCCTCACCAAAAAGCTGATGAGCTTTATAATACGTTTCATCTGTTAATCCTTTTTGACTGATCAGGGTGATTTCTTCTGTCATTGCCAAAAGTACCTGCTCTTCTTCCGTGAATAATTCCGTAGCTTCTCTCCACGCATTCAGAAGAAAGATCCTTTGCGGGGTTTCACCATACTTCAGTGCATCTTTCGTATGCATATCCAGGCAAAAGGCACATCCGTTGATCTGTGAAGCTCTGATCTTGATCAGTTCTTTCTGGATGTGATTTAGAGAAATGGTCTGAAGGTAGCCTTCCAATCCCATCATTGCTTTGTAAGCTGCTGAATCTGTTGTTGCGATGTTTAATCTTGTGCTCATACTATTGCTATTTTTTATTGAGATTATCTATTGTGAATGAATATTCCTGTTGACCGGCCAGTAAAAATGCAGCCGCACTTCCTACCCATACGGAATAATCAAGAGGAGCCTTAAAACCTAAAGCTATGGTCATTGATAAAGCAAAAATCAGCAGAAGAAATCCGGTTCCATAAGCTGCTGCTTTGGTTTTATATCCAAAAAACAACATCAATGGCAAGATGATCTCTAAAAAAGTAGCTCCATAGGCTGAAAGTCTGCTTAAACTCTCGGGAAGAAAGAAAGTAAGCTGCCGGGTATATTTTTCAAAATTCTCCCAGTTTCCCCATGCGGAGTTCTTTCCCCACCATCCGAAACGGTCCGCTACCGCAGAAAGCATGGTCACTGCAAGGGCTAATCTTAAAAATAATTGTGAAAACTGAACTTTTGGATCTGTCATTGTATTGGCTTTTAATCATATGACAAAGTTCCGGTTTATTAATTATAAAAATCTTAAACTGGTTTAAGAACGTAATTTTGCCCTGATCTCGCTGAGATATTCAGGAGTAAAACCTAAAAAAGAAGCGATCAGATATTGAGGGATTCTTTGAATAAACCAAGGATACTGAGTGCTGAAGTTCACATACAATTCTTCTCTGGTCATTTCATAAAGGTAGCGGATCCTTCGTTCGGAGGAAGCATAGGCCCTCTGGTAGATCATCCTGAAATAACGCTCCATCACAGGATGTTTTTTTAATAATAATTCCTGGGACTGAAGGTCAATAACCAAAATAGTGCAACGTTCTACCGTCTGGATACAGAACTCAGAAGAGATCTGTCTTTCATAAGCAAAAGTATCCGTAATCCACCAGTTTTCAATAGCAAATTCTGTGGTCTGCTCCACTCCTTTTTCATTGATGAAAAACTTTCGGAGACAGCCTTGTAAAACAAAATACATACATCTGCACACTTCCCCGTTAAGCATCAGGTTCTGTTTTTTCTTTACTTCCATCACCTCAAAAAAAGAAAGAATGGAAGCATATTCTTCATCATCCACTCTGATGAATTTGTCTAAATGTGCCTTGAAAGTATCCATTTTTGAAATTGAGTAACCAAACTTAACTTTATTTTTTTAGTTTTACAATTCAAAAACAATAAATAATGGAAATAGTCGCAAAAGTTTTGATCGCATTAGTAGCTTTGGAACATCTATATATTCTCTGGATGGAAATGTTCGCCTGGGAAACAAAGGGAAAAGAGGTTTTCAAGGCTGCATTACCCGCAGAAATGTTCAAACCTACAAAAGGACTGGCTGCTAATCAGGGGCTTTATAATGGTTTCCTTGCTGCCGGGCTTATCTGGTCTCTTCTGATCAAAGATGAGCAATGGCAGACCAATGTAGCCTTATTTTTCTTAGGATGTGTTACTGTAGCAGGAATCTACGGAGCGGTTTCCGCTGCCAGAAAAATATTCTTCGTTCAGGCCTTACCTGCTATTCTGGCCATTATTGCTGTCCTTTTAAAATAATCGGTTTCCGATAACTTTTAATCATACCACAGATTACACAGATATTTTAACACAATCATCTGCGTAATCTGCTAAATCTGCGAGAGGAATATTCTATAAGCATTTAAATGTCATCTGAATTGAGCAGAAATCTCCGAAAGTTTCTGTTTCATCACTTCAGGTTTAAGATTCCCTTCATGATAATACACTAAATTCTGATTTTTGTCCAGGAAAATCCACAACGGATAAACAGGCTGGTTTTTATTTTTAGATAAAGCCAGAGCCAGCTCATGAATGCCCGAATTTCCATTGGACAGATATCCAAACTCCTGATCCTGAAAACGGATACTTTCTTTTGTCTTTTCCGCCTCGAAATTGATGAAGTAAAAATCCTCGTTCACAGTTTTTACAAGATCTTTATCTTTATTCATCTTAAAGGACTCAATCTTACATACACCGCACCAGTCAGTATACAAATGAATGATGACCGGCTTTGAGTTTTCATTCTTCAGGATTTCAAGCTCAGAAAAAGTACCTGTTTTTATCTGTGAAAAACAAAAACAGGATACTGACATTAAAAATAAAATTAAAATCTTTCTCATTTTAAAGTATATTTTACACCTAAAAACCCCCTTATTCCCTGCATGGGGGCATACCCGTAAGTCGTATCGAAAGTATAATGATTTGGGTTATTCACCGGATCATTCACATGCTGATCAAACGGATCGAATGGCCGCATCAAAGGATCTTTCGGAGTGAAATTGAACAGATTCTTGATCCCGCCATAAATTTCAAATCCTGATCTGAAACTCTTTGAAACCTGGATATTGGCCAGAGAATAGAACGGAGAATACTCCGGGCGATAGTCATTCGGTAAGACAGGCAGCCGCATAGGCCCGTAAAACTGTCCTGTGAGGTCTACCGTAAAAGAATTCGGGAATTTATAAGTTAGGTTATAAGTCCCGCTCCATTTCGGTGCATGCAGCTGTTGTGATTTTTCACTTTCTCCATCCAGTTTCTGATAAACATCCAGATAAGTGATCCCTGCATTGATGCTCAGGGGAAAGCTGAAACTGTAGTCCAGATTCAGGGAAACACCCCTTGAAATTCCGTATCCGTGAAGATTATCATAGATAATTTTATCCGGTTCCGTATCAAAATCTCCCACGATCTTGTTACTGAAATAGGTATAAAAAGCAGAAGCATCAAGATTGATCAGACGGTCTCCAACGGGAATTTTCCAGACGTAATTCAAATTCCCGTTGACAGATCTTTCCGGCTTCAGATCTGACCTGATCACCACTTCACGAGAACCCGTGAGTGCTGCATGATCTTCTGTGAATAAATTCACTACCCTGAAACCCGTTCCGAAATTGAAACGCAGCGTATGATAGGGGTTCGGTGAAAATTTCCATGCAAACCTCGGCGAATGTACGGAATGATGGACTTTATCATAATCATACCTGTAGCCTAATAATAATGTGTTTTTAGAATCAATTTCCCATTGGTCCTGAATAAAAGCACCCCAGATCGGAGATTTCATAGGCTGATTGGCTAAACCGTCTGCCGATAAAGTTCCGGGTGTATTATCATCATAAAAAGTTTTCTTAAAAGTCAGTCCCAGGATCAGGTCATGCTCACCCAGTTTCTTATCCCAGTACGTTTGTACAAACGCTACTTTTTGGGTTGCATTAAAAGGATTGGCTCCGTAAAAAGAATTCTGGTCATGGTAATTATAGGACAGCTGGGTAACCACCTGTTCCTTAAAAGGCCATTGGTATACCCCGAAAGCTTCTGCCCTGTTGGTATAAATACTTTCGCCATAAACCTCACTACTTCCCCTGTAAGTCCTGTCCCACTCCATTTCCCCGCCAAAACGGTCTTCATACAGATACCTCAAAGCAAAGCTCGCCTGCCGGTTTTCCTTTCTCTGAAAATTCCATTTATTAAAAACTGAAACCCTGCTCTGTAAAGCGGAATCCGTAAAATTATCTTTATTCCGGTCTATCTTTCTTCCGAAGTTGAAATAGTTGAAGCTTAACAAAGAAGCCACATTCTTCCCCAGATTAAATTTTGTGGAGACATCCACATTATTTTCTCTCCAGGTGCTTGTCATTACATCAACACTCAATTTCGGGGCAGTAAGGGCATTTTTGGTGATGATATTGATCACTCCGCCCATGGCCTCGGAACCGTAAAGGGAAGAAGCTGGCCCTTTTACCACCTCTATCCTGTCAATAAGACTGTTTGGAATCCCGCTTAATCCATAAACAGTTGAAAGGGAGCTTACAATAGGCATTCCGTCTATCAGGATCATAGTGTAAGGGCCTTCCAAACCATTGATATGAATATCCCCAGTATTGCAAACCGAGCAATTCAGTTGGGGTTTTACCCCGTTTACCATAGCGATTGCCTCAAAAATACTGGGTGTAGGGTTTTTCTGGAAAAATTTCTGACTATAGATCTCCACAGCCACAGGGCTTTTGGATTTACTTATAGGTTTTATGGTTCCTGTGATTACTACATCATCAATTAGTTTTGTTTTCATTTCCTTCCTGCCGGCAGCCGAAGAATCAGTTTTTTTAATCTGATCTACATTCAGGCTGTCTATTTCCT
The DNA here is from genome assembly GCF_014204415.1 of Chryseobacterium defluvii. Classification (GTDB taxonomy): domain Bacteria; phylum Bacteroidota; class Bacteroidia; order Flavobacteriales; family Weeksellaceae; genus Chryseobacterium; species Chryseobacterium defluvii_A. The sequence goes on from NZ_JACHLE010000005.1 coordinate 101,490, forward strand.
GGGAGAAACAATAAGAGGATAAAAAGATAACAGAAAATAATATTCGCTTCATGAAATTAAAATTGTTAGACAAAACTAACAATTATTTTCGAAACTAAAAACTATATGACAAATATCCTCCAAATTATTTCATCAAAAATTATTAAATTTGAGGAAATAAAAGGTAAAAATGAGATATTATCAAGCCGGGAACATCCCACAAAAAAGACATACGATCTTCAAATCTCCTGAAGATAAATTTTATTATGAGCAGCTTTTCGGAACGGAAGGTTTTCATGGTATCTCTTCTCTTCTGTATCATATTCACCGTCCTACCCAGATAAAATCTATCGGGGCACCAAAGGATGTGACCCCAAAGATCGCAGTTGAAAAGAATGTTACTCCAAGAATGTTCAAAGGAATGAATGTAACCCCGGAAAATGATTTTTTAGACAGCCGGAAGATCCTTTTACTGAACAATGACCTGAAAATGGGACTGGCAAAGCCAAGGAAATCAATGGATTATTTCTATAAAAATGCCGAATGCGATGAACTTTTATATATTCATGAAGGAAACGGAATTTTGAAGACCTTCCTGGGTGATCTGAAATTTGTTGTCGGCGATTATCTTATTATCCCAAGAGGCACGATCTATCAGGTTGAATTAAAATCGGAAAATACCGTGTTCTTTGTATTGGAGAGCCATTCCCCCATCTATACCCCGAAAAGATACAGAAATGAGTTCGGGCAACTTCTGGAGCACTCTCCCTTCTGTGAGAGAGACATTATTGCTCCCACTTTCGTAGAACCAAAAGACGAAAAGGGTGAATTCCTGATCAAAGTAAAAAAAGAAAACCAGATCACGGATTTCATCTATGCAACCCATCCTTTTGATGTTGTAGGCTGGGACGGCTATTTTTACCCTTATAAATTTAACATTAAAAACTTCGAGCCGATCACAGGCAGAATTCACCAGCCACCTCCGGTTCACCAGAATTTTGAAGGACACAATTTTGTGGTCTGCTCATTCTGCGCCAGAATGTATGATTATCATCCTTTGGCCATTCCGGCTCCTTACAACCATTCAAATATTGATTCCGACGAAGTTCTTTTCTATACGGAAGGAGATTTTATGAGCAGGAACCATATCGATTTAATGGATTTTACCCTTCATCCGGGAGGAATTGTTCACGGGCCGCATCCGGGAGCTATGGAAAGAAGTATCGGGAAGAAGTTTACTGAAGAGTATGCCGTAATGGTTGATCCGTTCCGTCCATTGAAAATCACGGAAGAGGCTCTAAAAGTAGAAGATCCTTCCTATAAGACTTCATGGCTGGAAGAAAACGACAAAACACTGGAAGACCGCTCGCAGGAATAACCTATACACATTACATATAATCTCAAAAACGTTCAAAATGTACAATTATATAAGTGCAGAGGAAGCTATATATACCATAAAAAGCGGAAACCGTGTTTTCTTCCACGGGAGCGCATGTACCCCGAATTATCTGATCGATGAGCTGGCAAGGCAGGCACACCGCCTGGATCATGTGGAAATGGTTTCCATCACCCAGCAGGGGAATGTAGAGATCGCAAAACCGGAATATAAGGACAAATTTTTCATTAATTCCTTATTTGTCTCCACTCCGGTACGTGATGCAGTCAATTCTGACAGAGGGGATTTTGTACCTGTATTTTTAAGTGAGATCCCCATCTTATTCAGGAAGAATATCTTACCTCTGGATGTAGCTTTAGTAACCGTGTCACCGCCTGATAAACACGGATTTTGTACTCTGGGCACTTCTGTGGATATTGCAAGATCTGCCGTGGATACTGCTAAGATCATTGTCGCTGTGGTAAATCCGCTTATGCCGAGAACCCACGGAGACGGGATGATCCACGTCAGCAGGATCCATAAGCTGATTTGGCACGAAGAAGAGCTTCCAACGGTGGACTACGGTTCAAAAGTAGGCCCGGAGGAAATGCTTGTCGGCAAAAACGTTGCAGAGCTCATAGATGACAGATCTACCTTGCAGATGGGTATCGGGACTATTCCCGATGCTGTTTTAAAATGCCTGAATAATCATAAAGACCTGGGTGTTCATACAGAAATGCTGAGTGACGGGGTTATTGACCTGATCCAAAATGACGTCATTAATAATAAGTACAAAGGATTTAACGAAAATAAAACAATCACAAGCTTTTGCTTCGGAACAAGGAAACTGTATGATTATGTGGATGACAATACTGTTTTTGCATTCAAGGATGTGAGTGATGTCAATTTCCCCATCAATATTATGCGGAATAAAAAAATGGTAGCCATCAATTCTGCTATTGAAATTGATCTCACGGGACAGGTTTGTGCGGACTCCATCGGAACCATGCAATACAGCGGGATCGGGGGACAGATGGACTTCATGAGGGGAGCCGCATTGAGTGAAGACGGAAAACCTATTATCGCTATTACATCAAGAACCAAAAAAGGAATTTCCAGGATTGTTCCTTTTCTTAAACAGGGAGCAGGAGTGGTTACAACAAGAGGGCATATCCATTATGTGGTTACCGAATACGGAACTGCCTATTTATATGGCAAAAACCTGCGTCAAAGGGCCCAGGAGCTTATCAGCATTGCCCACCCTGACGATAGGGAAATGCTGGAAAAAGCAGCTTTCGAAAGATTTAAACATTAAAAATTTTACACTAAATTTGCCTATTGATAAAATATTTAACACAAAAAAGGCTTTTTTCAATAAAAGATATATAAAATATAAAAAAACACTGATGTTTTGGCAATATTTTTGATAAAACCCATTATAAAACTTGCAAATTGAAAACTATATATAATTCGATAAGAGAAGAGGTTGTAAAGCATCCTAAAGTAAACAACTCTGTTTTAGGAAATGTGAGTGAATGGAAAAGAAGCCACTACATCATTCTTTCCGAAATTATAAAAGATGAATTATCTGAAGCTGAGGAATTAAAAGGAGGAAAAAAATTCGAAATAGGAAATACAATTTCGCATGTTACTTTGCAGCGTTTTTTCGAAAATGATTACCAGGATAAGACCCATAACGACCTGAGGTTTTTAAAAACCCTGGATAAGATCTGCATTTTTTTAGGGTACAAAGATCTGAACGCATACATTCTTGCCATAAAGGATAAGAAACAGCAGCCTGAACAGTCAGGGGACCGGACATTTCTTACTCAAATGGTTTACGATTACTGTGCTACCGTTTTTGAATTCTATAAAAATTTTCCCGATCACAGGACCGAAGTATTCAAAAATCTAGTTTTTGAGGATTCACCGTTTTTAGAAAGGGCATCCCATTTCAGCAAAGAATTATGCGAAAGGGATTTTCAATTAATTACAAAAAACAACCGTTCCAATTATGAGGTATTTGATATTCACATTGTAACGGACGAGCCTGATAAAAAAATACTGGAATCCCAGGAATTCTGGAATCTTTTATTCAGGGTGGGAGAAACGGGAGAAGAACATTTCGTGAACCAGCTTAACACCCAGATCTATTTTATCCGCAAAATAAATAATGTCTGGAAAATATGGGACAACTATAACCCTGACGCCGGAAGATTGAACCATAAAAAATAAAAGCTGTAGTAATCTACAGCTTTCTTGTTTCGAAATATTTTTTTTTCACTTGTCTTTTGTGACTACAAATGTATATATCCATATTATAATATAATAAACTTAAGCATACTTAAATGAACTTTTCTTTAAGGATATATTAAGTAACTTTAGGAATATCCGTTTATGCTTTTTCTATTGCTAAGATTTTCGTAATTTGCATACCTATAAAATAAAAGTAAAAAAGAAAATATGTCAACACTTACATTTGCCGAAAAAATTGCTCAAGCAGAGAATTTTTTACCGATTAACGGTACAGATTACATTGAGTTTTATGTAGGAAATGCTAAACAGGCTGCCCATTTTTACAAAACCGCATTCGGTTTTCAGTCTGTGGCGTATGCCGGTCCTGAAACTGGAGTAAGAGACCGTGCATCTTATGTTCTTCAACAGGGAAAAATAAGACTGATCCTAACAACAGGGCTTAAGTCTGACTCTCCTATCAACGAGCACGTAAAAAAACACGGTGATGGAGTAAAAATTCTGGCACTATGGGTAGATGATGCATATAAAGCTTTTGAGGAAACTACAAAAAGAGGCGGAAAACCTTATTTAGAGCCGGTAACCCTTACTGATGAGCATGGTGAAGTAAAAATGTCCGGAATTTATACCTACGGAGAAACCGTTCACATGTTTGTGGAAAGAAAAAACTATACAGGGCCTTTCATGCCCGGTTACGAAAAGTGGGAAAGCAATTACAATCCCGAAGAAACAGGGCTTTTGTATGTAGACCACTGTGTAGGGAATGTAGACTGGAACAGAATGATCCCTACGGTAGAATGGTATGAAAAGGTAATGGGGTTTGTAAATATTCTTTCTTTTGATGATAAACAGATCAACACAGAATATTCTGCTTTGATGTCTAAAGTAATGTCCAACGGGAACGGGTATGCCAAATTCCCTATCAACGAACCTGCAGAAGGCAAGAAAAAATCCCAGGTGGAAGAATACCTTGATTTCTACGAAGGAGAAGGCGTACAGCACATTGCTGTAGCTACAAAAGACATCATCCATACAGTAACCGAACTTAAAAAGCGAGGTGTAGAATTCCTTTCCGCTCCGCCGGAAGCTTATTATGAAATGGTTCCTGAAAGAGTAGGACATATAGATGAGGATATTAAAAAGCTTCAAAACTTAGGCATACTAATTGATCATGATGAAGAAGGATATCTGTTACAGATCTTTACCAAGCCTGTGGAAGACCGCCCTACCCTTTTCTTTGAGATCATTGAAAGGCATGGTGCGCAAAGCTTTGGTGCCGGCAACTTTAAGGCATTGTTTGAAGCACTGGAAAGAGAACAGGAAAGAAGAGGTAATCTTTAATTTTAAAATATAATTATTAAGTTTTGTCAGGATGCCGTATCTTGACAAAACTTTTTTATAAAACACACAACATATGAGAAAAATTTTCATTAGCATTTTATTTTTTGGAGCGTTGGCTCTGAAAGCACAATACGGGACGATCAATGAGATCCTTAATAGGCTTGAAGAAAGAAAAGGGATCAATCAGCATCTGGAAAATGTAAATATTGACGACAAAAAGTTTGTTTTCATTAAAGATGCAGCAGATCATACGGAAAGAGATTTTATCGTTATCAAAAAAAACAAGGTTACTTATGTAGAGGTTTTTGACGATAAAGCGACAGGGGAAAGCAGTTCAAATGTCTTTTCAGGTGATATTGTCAGAAGTAAAAAGAATATTATTTCTTTGAGAGCAGATATGCTTGAAAATAAAAAAGTACCTGTTCCCGTGACTAAAACCCTATTGCTGACCAAACAAAAAGATATTTTATATCTCATTGACGTCAATACCAAAGACCGATGGATCGATGAAGAATCCTATTCCAGGAAAAAATAAAAATACAGATCTCTCCTCAGGCTATTAACCATAAAATATAACGGATTTATCGCTAATCCAAAATTAATTCAAACCATATGAAATCATTTGTAGACTATTCCTCAGATTCGGATTTTTCTATACATAATATTCCTTTCGGAGTAACCGTTTTTAATAAAGAATATATCGGGTGTTGTACAAGGATCGGAGATCAGGTCATTGATCTTGCCACCTTATACGACCTTGGCTATTTTGAAGATATTGAAGGGCTGGATGAAAATGTTTTTGAAGCCTATACCTTAAACGAATTTATTGAGCTTGGGAAACCTGTTACCAATACAGTCCGTACCAGAATTCAGGAACTTCTCCAGGAAGGTTCTACCCTGTCAAAGGATCAGAAAACCATTGAAGAAGCTTTCTACGACCTGGATAAAGTGAAAATGATGATGCCTGTGCACATCCCGAATTATACGGATTTCTACAGCAGCATCGAGCACGCTACCAATGTAGGAAAAATGTTCCGTGATCCTGCCAATGCATTATTACCGAACTGGAAGCATCTGCCGGTAGGATATCATGGCAGGGCTTCATCCATTGTAGTTTCAGGCACAGAGATCAACCGTCCGAAAGGCCAGATGAAACCCGCTGATGTGGAAAACCCGATCTTCGGACCTTGCAAACAGTTGGATTTTGAGCTGGAAATGGCCTTCATTATCAACAAAAATACGGAGATGGGTGAAAGTATCTCTACCAAAGAAGCTGAAGATGCCATTTTCGGAATGGTGGTTTTCAATGACTGGTCTGCAAGGGATATTCAGGCTTGGGAATATGTTCCGTTGGGGCCATTTTTAGCAAAAAATTTCGGTTCGTCCGTTTCTCCCTGGGTAGTTACCTTAGAAGCATTGGAACCATTCAGAACTTCTTCCCCGGTACAGGAGCCTGAAGTTTTGGATTATCTGAAATTTGAAGGAGATAAAAATTACGATATCAATCTTGAAGTTTATATTCAGCCTGAAAATGGCGAGGAAAACCTAATCTGCGAAAGTAATTATAAACACATGTACTGGAATATGACCCAACAGCTAGCCCATCACACTGTAAATGGCTGTAATGTGGAAGTTGGAGACCTGTATGCAAGCGGTACCATCTCAGGCAGTGATCCAAAATCTTTCGGGTCTATGCTTGAATTAACCTGGAGAGGCCAAAATCCTCTGCAGTTAAGCAACGGACAGGAAAGAAAATTCATTGAGGACAATGATACCGTTATAATGAAGGCATGGGCTGAAAAAGATGGCGTGAGGGTTGGTTTCGGTGAGGTTTCCGGTAAAATCATTCCCACAAAATAATCTTAACCACAAAAGAATGCTATGATTACACAATCTTATCTGACCGACCTGACTTATAAGATCAATGGAGCCTGTATAGAAGTCCACAAAATCTTAGGTCCGGGATTATTGGAAAGTGTATACCACAAATGTTTGGAAGAAGAATTCAGGTTAAGAAATATTAATTATAAATCCGAATTAAAAATTCCGGTCGTGTACAAAGGAAAAGAAATTCAGTGTGATTTCTTTTGTGATTTTTTAGTTGAAGATTTAATCGTCATCGAACTGAAATCAGTGTCTGAGATCAATAATATCCATCGCGCTCAAGTTATAAACTATATAAATTTAATGAGAAAGCCCAAAGGAATTTTAGTAAACTTTAATGTAAAAAATTTATACCATGAAGGACAGGAAACTTTTGTAAATCAATATTACGATATGCTTTTTTGAACTTAAAAGGATTAAAGACGATACTTTAAGTTAACTTTTGTGACTTTGTGGTTAATAAAAAATAATGAAAACAGTTATCCCATCCGAAATATCTCCCGTACAATTACAAACCATCATGCAAACAGCAGTCGCGCCACGTCCGATTGCTTTAGCTTCAACGGTTGATAAAAACGGAAATAGTAATCTATCTCCATTCAGTTTCTTTAATATGTTTAGCACGGTTCCGCCGGTTTTGATCTTTTCACCTTCGAGAAGAGTCCGGGATAATACAACAAAGCATACTCTTGAAAACGTACTGGAAGTCCCTGAAGTAGTAATAGGAACCGTTAATTTCCCAATTGTACAGCAAATCTCACTGGCATCCACAGAATATGAAGATGGAGTAAATGAATTTATTAAATCCGGCCTAACCATGAAAGATGCTGATCTGGTACAACCGAAGCTGATCGAAGAATGCCCGGTCAATTTTGAATGCAGGGTTTTGGAAGTAAAACCTTTAGGAGATCAGGGAGGTGCAGGAAACCTTGTTATCTGCGAAGTTCAGAAAATCCATATCAGGGAAGAATATCTGAATGAAGAAGGAACTTTGGATCAGAAAAAACTGGATATGGTGGCCCGTTTAGGCGGAAACTGGTATTCCAGAAACAATGCCGGTAATCTTTTCGAAGTTCCGAAACCTTTGGTCACGAAGGGAATTGGCTTTGACCTTCTTCCTGATGCCATCAAATACAGCAAAGTATTTACGGGCAACGATCTGGGCATGCTGGCTAATGTAGAGATATTGCCTGCAGATAACTTCCATGATGATGAGAGTGTTCATTATAATGCACAGAAACTGTTGCTGGAAAGCAGGGTTGAGGAAGCCTGGAAACTTTTAAGCAAATAATTCTTTGAATTATTAAAGTTTTATTATTTGTATTTTGAAAAAGTTATTTACCATTAAGAAATTAAGTTTATTCAATTCAAAAAGCTTCTTAAAAATCTTAACTTCTTAATGTTGAAAAAGACTGGGGATGTATTCCAGATAAAAAGAGTGAAAATTTCACTCTTTTTTATTCATTGACTATTTTCTGATTGATAAATTCAATACATTTTTCTGTTGCTTTTTTCAGGTCATTCGGCAATTCAGTTGCTTCCCAAGGCTCTTTTGCCCCGAAAGTATGGTCGGCATTTTCAATCAGGAATAATTCGGAATTGGGATTTAATATATGAAGATGATCAGCACTTTTCACATTTACACTTTCATCTTTAGTCCCATGAACAATCAGAAAATGAACCTTTGCCATTTCTGCTGCCCTCTCTACATCAAAAAGCACATTATTTTTTTCAAAATCTTCGTAAAACTGGTAATAATGGGGCATTTCCTGCTTTGTCCTTCCATTCAACACATAATAAACTCCCCTTTTCTTCCACTTTTCAAGATCATCACCTTTCGGGAATCGTTCCAAACTGTCTACACTGGCAAGGGTAATCAATCCATTGATCCTTTCATCTCCGAAAGTTTTGACAATGGAAATCCCACCTCCCCTGCTGTGGCCGATAAGCACCACTTTCTGATCATCCACTTTAGAGTCCTTTATAAAGTAATCAATCACCGCTCCGAGGTCGGATAATTCTTTAGAGTAATTATTATTGCCAAAGGCCTCCAAGTCAGCAAAGTTATGAGGATCATCGATAGTAGTCCCATTATGGGAAAAGTTAAATTTAACAAAGAAAAAACCGGACTTTGCAAACTTCTCAGCCATCAGGTTCCAGGCACCCCAGTCTTTGTAGCCTTTATAGCCATGAACGAAAATTAGTAAGGGTAGCTTTTCACCAGATTCAGGATAAAATGCATCGGCTAAAAATTTTTTGGTTTCCGGATTTGAAATAGTAATATTTTGTTGTTTAATGAGTTTCATTTTATATTTTACTTTAATAATTAATTGCTGAATTATATTTTTCTCGCAGATTTGGTAGATGTTTACGTTTTACTTATTCGTTACATCTAAGAGAGGATAAAACTATAGTACATATTCTATCATTTTTTACAGCAGGCTAACCAGTTTTCCACTTAAAAATATTAAAATTAAGAGTATTCACAAAGTAAAATCTTATTTTTGCGGTATGTTGGATCTAAGAACGGTAACCGTCATGCGTTATATTCTGCCTTTGAGGGAAGGCGGCTCTCTTCCTGCTCTGGCAGAAGCTGATGATGATTTTAAGTATGTACTGAAATTTCGTGGTGCCGGTCATGGGGTCAAGATGCTGATCTCGGAACTTTTAGGGGGAAAAATTACGGAAGTTTTAGGATTAAAAATCCCTGAATTGGTTTTTGTTAATCTGGATGTAGACTTCGGAAGGACCGAGGCAGATGAGGAGATTCAGGATCTTCTGAAGTTTTCCGAAGGGCTGAATTTAGGGCTTCATTATCTTTCCGGCTCCATTGCTTATGATCCAAGTGTGAAAACAGATCCGCTTCTGGCTTCAAAAATTGTCTGGCTGGATGCATTTATCACAAATATAGATCGTACTTTTAAAAACACCAACCTTCTGATGTGGCACAAGGAGCTCTGGATCATAGATAACGGCGCGTCATTTTATTTCCATCATTCATGGCAGAATTTTGATGCTGCCGCGAAAACACCTTTCAGGTATGTAAAAGACCACGTTCTGCTCTCAAAAGCAACCATGATTGATGAAGCGGATAGCTGGGCTCATGAAGTATTGAATGATACTGTTTTTAGGGAAATAGTCAACCTGATCCCGGAAGACTGGCTGCACTGGAACGATGCAGATGAAACACCTGACCAGATAAGGGAAGTGTATTTTCAATTTATGAAAACACGATTAGAAAATTCTCAAATTTTTGTAAACGAAGCAAAAAATGCAAGGGGATAAAATATACGAGTACGCTGTCATACGACTGGTTCCAAAGGTTGAAAGAGAAGAATTTTTCAACGTGGGACTTGCTATGTTCTCAAAAAAGGAGAAATATATCCGTGTAGAATTCTATCTGTGTCCTGATAAATTCACACTGATGCACAGTAAGCTGGATTATGATGATGTCATTCAGAATCTGGAAAGCTTCCAAAAAATTGCTCATGGTGATAAAGACGGCGGGCCAATTGCTCATCTGGATATTCCGGAACGTTTCCGCTGGCTGACCGCAGTAAGAAGCTCGGTAGTGCAAACTTCAAGGCCTCATCCCGGAAAAACAAAGGATCTGGATACGACCTTTGACAGACTTTTTGAGGAGCTGGTGAAATAATTATTTTCTCCGGATTGATATTTAACCAGAATTAAATATTCAAAACAAAAAACGGAGCCAACAATCTGAATCCGTTCCTGAAATATAAATAAACTAAAAATTAAAATTGAGCCTTGTAAAGACATATCTACCGTTCTGCCCGAACTGTGATGTCGAGCGCGAGTAAATGAACTGATCATTATTCGTAGACGCTGTAAGATTTTTGGTGGGATAGATATCAAACAGGTTATTCACACCCAACGTTAAGCCTACATTTTTTGTAAACTGATAGGCTGCAGAAAGATCGGTAATGATCTTATCCGTAATCTGCTGATGCTCATTAGGCTCTATAGTTCCGTTCCCATTGGCATCTATGATATCAGGACTTGTAACTTTACCAAAATAGGTATTTCGCAGATAAAACAGGGCTTTTCCCCATGAAAGCTGGTGAGACAGGCTTGCTTTTACCTTTGGTACTGCTTCTTCAAGATAAATCCTTGATGCCTCGGAAAAATACACACTTTCTAGGTTAGTCGACTGCAGAAAACCGGAAGAGTGTATTCCTCCTACCTTTTTGGTCTCATTGAGATTGACTGCAAAACTGTTATCCAGCTTTATTTCTGAAAATCTTGCATTATGACTTATCACCACATCCAGCCCTTTAGTTTCCGTATCAATGGCATTCGCAAACAGCTGAACAGCATTTACCCCTGCCACATCAAAGGCTGCCTGTGCCTCAGCAGGAACCGCAGCTCTGGCAAACTGTCCGGTAAGTACGATCCTGTCATCAATCCTTGTAAAATACCCGTCTGCAGTAAACGTAAGATTGGCTGAAGGAATCTTATAAGTGAATCCCACACTGGCCGATTTCGAGGTTTCCTGTTTTAATTTCGGAATATCCAGCAGATCCGCTACTTTGGAATCATTACTGAAAGTCCCCACTTCCTTTAATACTCCATCCGTAAATAATGTGGAAGTCACATTATAATAAATCTGATGAATAGAAGGCGCCCTGAAACCGGTAGAACCTGCAAATCTGAAATTGAAATTGTTATCAAGTTTTATTCTTGATGCCAGCTTATAATTAAAAGTAGAACCAAAATCAGAATAATTCTCATATCTTGCCGCAGCATCTACTAGCAACCAGTCTGTAAAATTCAATTCTACATCCGCATAGCCCGCAACAGCCTGCCTGTTCTTATTCACCGCATTAGCAGGACGGAAACCGGCAAAAACCTGGGAACCGCCCGGAAGCACATTTCCAAAAAAATCTGTTGGCCTTTGGGTGGTCCCCGTCCATACATTTCCTGAAACATCATAGGTGGCATAAGACGCTTCTTCTCCGGCAGTTATTTTAAAGTTCTCATAGCGGTGTTCTGCCCCGAATGCTACATTAATACCACTCCATACCTCATATTTTTTGGAAAAATCTAGGTTGATCGTATTCTGGGAAAATCTAAGTCCTCCCGCATCAAACTCATCGGGAGAGACAAAGCGTAAAGAAGTATTCCCGGTATTCCTGATTGTATAATCAAAAGAATTCTGCCCGAAAGTATTACTCAGATCAATATTCCATTCATTCCATTTTCCTTTAATTCCCGCAGAGACAGACAGATCCTGAATATCGGTCCCGATCTGTGGAAGATATCCGTTGCTGTATAACCCTGTGAAGGTCCTGTTTTGATTTGGTCTTCTGTAAAATCCTCCTGAAGTACCGTGCCTGAAGCTGTAACCTCCGAAAGTATATATTTTCCAGTTATCATTCAATGGGACTTCTATATTGGCAAAAAGCTGATGATTATTCAGTTTGGATTGTCCCACCTGCATATTGAAATCTTTCCTGGATAATCCTCGGTAGGCCAGTTCCTGATCCGTCACATTAGCCCCTAAAAGCCCCTGTAAAGCCGCAATGGTATTCGCTCCCTGGATCTGGTTCTGAAAACTTTGTGAAAAATAACCTACATCCTGCGCATACTGATGGATATAATCAATAAGCTGCTGTGAATTCGGAGTGCTGCCTATATTACTGAAAAGTGAAGAAAGATTGACTCCGTCATTCAAAGCACGCCGTTCAATGGCATTATAAGCATTAAAAATAGCCCCGCTTTCCGTTCCTGCCCTGTAGGTAGGATTTCGGAACTGTGAAGTCCATGTAATATTATAAAAGCCTCCTTTAGATCCTATTTTATTTCCATAATTCAGGTCGATCTGAATATTTTGTCCGTCAAAATCGCCGGTATGGTCATTAGCCGCCGGGGTCAGGTTTCCGCCATAACTCAATTGTCCCGTTAATTTTCCGGTATCTCTTTTTAATCCCAGATTGATAACTCCGGCAATGGCATCCGAACCATATTGGGCAGAAGCTCCGTCTCTCAGAACTTCTATCCTGCTGATCGCAAACGACGGGATAGCGTTTAAATCCGTTCCCACAGTTCCGCGTCCCGGAGATCCGTTCACATTCACTAATGCTGAAGTATGCCTTCTTTTTCCATTCACCAGCACTAATACCTGGTCCGGGCCAAGTCCCCGCAACTGGGCAGGATCCAGATGATCCGTACCATCCGCATTGGTCTGAATAGTGGATGTGAAGGAAGGTGCGATGGCATTCAGGATCTGTCCTATATTGGTCTGCGGTAAAACTACCGAAGATTCTTTAATATTAAATACATCCACAGGAACCGGGCTGTCTACTTTTGACCTTGCTCCGCTTCTTGATCCTAAGATCACCACTTCTTCCACATTAGCTGTTTTTACGGTATCTTTTTCCTGTGCATGCGCATAATTTCCCAGGAAAAATAAAACAGAAGCTGAAATAATTATCTTTTTATTTTTCATACATTTTCCAGTTATTTTTTAATGAATTACATTTTTTTGAGGAGCAAATGTAAATCATATTTATTAGTCTACAAAATTAATAGACTAATAATTTACAGAAAATGCTGATTGCTATATTCTATTTTTTAAATTTTCGTGAGTTTAGCATACTTCAGGATAAGGTTTTTTTCCCCTTCATACTGGAAAATTACCTTGGCCTTAATATTCTGAGGATCTGTCCCGTCCAAGAAAGTCACTTCCCCGATCCCGAAACGGTCATGCCTTACCTTATCTCCAACCTCAATATCCTGTGAAGAGGCCCCGCTCGGGTTGATGATCTTAGCAGTACTTATCGGTTTCAGTTTCCTTGGTTCAGCAATTGGTTTTGACTTTTCGTTTCTTTCGATGGTTTTCTTTTCAACCTTTTTGAAACTCCGTTCCTCTGAGGGATATTCATCAAAAATATTGGATTTAATCCCGGAATTATTAATGAATCTTTTTTCAATAGCAGGGTTGATAAATTCGATAAATTCTTCATCTATTTCACTTAAGAATCTCGAAGGTTCTGCATCTGTAATTTTTCCCCACTGAAAACGCGAGACCGCATAAGAAAAGAACACCTGCTTTTCAGCCCTGGTTAAAGCTACATAAAACAAACGTCTCTCTTCTTCCAGATCTTCCCTTGTTGCCGAGCTCATAAAGCTTGGGAAAAGGTTTTCTTCAAGGCCTACAAGATGAACTACCGGAAATTCCAATCCTTTAGAAAGATGAATGGTCATCAGAGAAACCATATCATCTTCATTATTTTTATCCTGCGTATCTGCCGAAAGGGCTATATTTTCAAGGAAATTAGATAAACTCGGATCTCCGTCTTCCAACTGCATCTGTTCCTCAATGAACCCCTGCATAGAATTCATTAATTCCTGAACGTTCTCTACCCTTGAAATTCCTTCCGGTGTCTGATCATCTTTTAAAAACTTGATCAGCCCGCTTCGTTTGGCCACTTCCATAGCCACATTGTAAGCCGTTTCAGTTTTTAGCAGAACCTGGAATGCCTTGATCATGGACCAGAAGTCGTTCAGCTTGGTGATCACACCATTGTTAAAACCTAAATTCGGTGCATACATCGGAAGGTGATCCAGTACTTTGGAAACCGATACATTTTGTGCATCTGCAAAAACGATCAGCTTATTCTGGGTGGTATCACCAATTCCTCTTGCAGGATAATTAACGATCCTCATCAATGCTTCAGAATCATTTTCGTTGATCAAAAGCCGAAGATAGGCAAGCAGGTCTTTCACTTCTTTCCTTTGATAGAAAGATAAACCTCCATATACTTTATAAGGAATATTCTTCCGTCTCAAAGCATCTTCAAAAGCACGGGTCTGGGAGTTGGTTCTGTACAGGATGGCAAAATCGCTGTATTTTCTCTGGTCCCTGTTGCGAAGCTCCCATATATTTCCGGCAACGAAATTGGCTTCATCCGCATCGGAAAGTGAACGGTACACCTTGATCCTGTCTCCTACCTCATTATCACTGAAAACATTTTTCTTGAACTGCTGCAGGTTTTTGGCAATGACCACATTGGCTGCATTCACGATATTTTGGGTCGAACGGTAATTCTGTTCAAGGGAAACCGTTTTGGCATCCGGATAATCCTTTTTAAAGTTTAAAATATTATAAATATTGGCTCCCCGGAATGAATAAATGGACTGGGCATCGTCTCCCACCACGCAGATATTCTCAAATTTCGAAGCCAAAGCTTTTACAATAAGGTATTGGGAATGATTGGTATCCTGATACTCATCCACCAAAATATATCTGAACCTGTCCTGATACTTGGCCAGAACTTCCGGGAAACGGGTCAGCAATTCGTTGGTTTTCAGCAAAAGGTCATCAAAATCCATAGCTCCGTTCCTGAAGCAGGCTTCCACATATTTCTGATAGATCTGCCCGATGAATTTCATATTGGCTTTTTCATCAGCTTCTATCAGTTCAGGATTATTGAAGTAAGCTTTTACAGTGATCAGGTTATTTTTATAAGTGGAGATCCTGGCCTGTACTTTCTTGGGCTTATACAGATCTGCATCAATATTCATGTCCTTCAGCACTTTTTTAATGACATTCAGGGCATCCTGCTGATCGTAAATGGTAAAATTCGAAGGGTATCCTAAATAATGAGCTTCACTTCGCAAAATCCTTGCAAAAACAGAGTGAAATGTCCCCATCCAAAGGCTTCTTGCATTACTGTCGCCCACTACTCTGGCAATACGTTCTTTCATTTCGCGCGCTGCCTTATTAGTAAAGGTAAGTGCCAGGATATTGAAAGGGTCTACCCCATTCGTGATCAGATGAGCAATACGCATGGTAAGCACCCGCGTTTTCCCGGAACCTGCTCCTGCAAGAACCATTAATGGTCCCTGTAAGCTGGTAACCGCCTCAAATTGTGATTCATTTAATCCTTTCAAATAATCCTCCATACCGCAAAATTTTTGGAACACAAAATTAATGTATTATAAGGAGAATTCAAATTTTGATTTTAGAAGTTAGAAGTTAGAAGTTAGAAGTTAGAAGTTAGAAGTTAGAAGTTAGACAAAATTAATATTTATGGGAAGCATGCGAGGAAATACAACCGAATATTAATTTCCTGCTTCTGATTTATTAAAAATTCTTATTCATTATTGTAACAATCAGACTATTTTTAACACTAATTGTCAAAACAATTTCTACTTTATGAAAAAACGACTTCTTTCTGTTGCTGCTGCGGCTTTCTTTGGAATGATGCTGAACGCACAACAAATTAAATTCGAAGAGTATGACTTACCAAATGGTTTACACGTAATTCTTCATCAGGATAATTCTGCACCGGTAGTTACCACAGGTGTAATGTACCACGTAGGTGCTAAGGATGAAGTAAAAGGAAGAACCGGTTTTGCCCACTTTTTCGAGCATCTTTTATTTGAAGGTACGCCTAACATCAAAAGAGGCGAATGGATGAAAATTGTTTCTGCCAACGGAGGCCAGAACAATGCCAACACAACCAATGACAGGACTTACTACTATGAAACTTTCCCTTCTAACAACGAGCAGTTAGGACTTTGGATGGAAGCGGAAAGAATGCGTCATGCCGTGATCAACCAGATAGGAGTAGACACTCAGAGAGAGGTGGTAAAAGAAGAGAAGAGATTGAGAATGGATAACCAGCCTTACGGGAATCTTTTCACGACTGTTCAGAAGAACCTTTTCACCAATCACCCATACAACTGGCCGACCATTGGATCTATGGAAGATCTGAATGCTGCCAAGCTGGATGAGTTTATGGCATTCTATAAGAAATTTTATGTTCCTAACAACGCTACTTTGGTCGTAGCCGGGGACATTAAACCTGAACAGACCAAAAAATGGATCCAGGAATATTATGGCGGTATCCCTAAAGGTACGGTATATCCGAAGAACTTCCCTAAGGATGAGCCTATTACAAAAGAAAAAGAAGTAACTGCCACAGATCCTAACATCCAGCTTCCTGCATATGTTTTTGCCTACAGAACACCGGGTAACAAGGAAAAGGATGCTTATGTTCTGGACATGCTTTCATCCTATTTAAGCAGCGGAAAATCTTCGGTATTGTATAAGAAATTGGTAGATCAGGAGAAAAAAGCACTTCAGGTAGCAGCTTTCAATCAGGGACTTGAAGATTACGGTATTTTTGCCTTCTTTGCGATCCCTATGGGACAGACTACCAAGCAGACTCTGCAAACTGATATTGATGCTGAAATTAAAAAGCTTCAGACTACTTTAATTTCTGAAGAAGATTATCAGAAAATTCAGAACCAGTTTGAGAACCAGTTTGTAAATCAGAACTCAAGCATTCAGGGAATTGCTGCTTCACTGGCAACCAACCACGTATTGATGGGAAATACTAACCTGATCAACAAGGAAATAGACATCTACAGATCTATCACAAGACAGGATCTGCAAAATGCTGCTAAAAAGTATTTGAATTCCAATCAAAGAATAATCATTAATTACGTACCTGAAAAAAAGTAATCTCATAAAACACAGAGTTTTAATGTGATTATTAAAAAATAATTTTTTACAAATGAAAAAGCAATTAACATATATAGCGGCAGCATTTTTATTCGCAGGAATGCTTTCTGCACAAAAAATTGACCTTAATGCAATGCCAAAGCCGGGGCCTACCCCTGCAATCAACATTGCCAAACCAAAAACTTTTCAGCTAAGCAACGGCCTTACCGTAATGGTAGTGGAAAACAATAAATTACCACGAGTAAGCGCTAATCTTTCTATGGACAGACCTCCATACTACGAAGGAAACGTTGCCGGAGTAAGTGAGATTATGGCAGAGCAGTTTGAAAACGGAACTACTAATTTAAGTAAGGATGATTTCAACAAAAAAGTAGATTTCCTGGGAGCTAACTTAAGCTTTTCTTCAGGAGGTGCTTTCGCCAATTCTCTTTCAAAATACTTCCCGGAAGTATTAGGACTCATGGCGGATGCTATCATCAATCCTAAATTCTCCGCAGAAGAAATTCAAAATTCTAAAGAAAGAACTGTTGAAGGGCTAAAAGCAGATGAGAAAAATGCATCTTCTATCGCCGGTAGGGTTTCAAGAGCTTTAATGTATGGGAAAAATACTTCCAGAGGAGAGTTCGAAACCGTTGAATCTATCAATAAGATCCAATTGACTGATGTTCAGAATGTTTACAAGAAATATTACGCTCCGGATAATGCTTACTTAGTAATCGTTGGAGATGTGAAGTTTGATCAGGTGAAGCCATTGATCGAAAAGGCATTCGGCGGATGGAAAAAATCAAATACTTCTTTCACGGCTTTAGAACCGGCTGCTAATGTCGCAAAAACTGAGATCAATGTGGTGGATGTTCCTTCTGCCGTACAGTCTGTGATCTCTGTAGGCAACCTGAACAGTCTGAAGATGAAAGATCCTAACTATTTCTCAGCTACGATCGCCAGCTACATTTTAGGAGGCGGGAGTGAAGCCAGGCTTTTCATGAATCTTCGTGAGAAGAACGGGTTTACTTACGGCGCCTATTCAAGCATGAGTGCAAGTAAATATTCCCCTGAATTCTCCGCTGAAGCGAGTGTGAGAAATGAGGTTACGGATAAGGCTGTAAAGGAATTCATGAATGAACTTAACGCCATTTCTACCGTAAAACCAGAAGAACTGGAAAATGCCAAAGCAAAACTGAAAGGAAATTTCATCATGTCTTTAGAAAAGCCTGAAACCATTGCAAGATTTGCTTTAAATCAAAAAGTTCAGGATCTTCCGGCTGATTTCTACACCAATTACCTGAAGTCTATTGATAAGGTAACTGCTGCAGATGTTTCTAACGCAGTAAAAGCTACTATTTTTCCCAACCAAAGCAGAATTTTCATCGCAGGAAAAGCTTCCGATATTTCCGAAGGATTGGAAAAATCCGGCTATACTGTAAAATATTTTGACAAAGATGCCAATCCTGTTGCAAAACCATCTGCCCAGAAAGTGGATGCCAGTGTAACCATTGGGTCTGTTGCTGACAAATACATCAATGCTATCGGAGGACAGGCAGCTGTTCAGAAGATCACTTCAATTACTACAGATGCCACTACAAAGGTTCAGGGAATGGATATGAACATGAAAATGACCCAGGCAAAAGGTGGTAAAATGGCCATGAATATCAGTATGATGGGAAATACCGTTCAGAAAATCGTATTTGACGGAAAAGACGGTTATATGGAAGCTCAGGGACAAAAAGTACCTTTACCGGCTGCCGAGAAAGCGGAAATGGCTAAGGAAACCGAACTTTTCCCTGAATTAAATTTTGCCAAATCTCCTGAATACAAACTGGCAGGAATAGAAAAATATAATAATGAAGATTCTTACGTGGTAAAAGGTAGTAAAACAACTTACTACTACAGCGTAAAAACAGGTTTGAAAACCGGAGAAGTGAAAACCGCGCAGGGAGGTTCTATCCCTACAAGCTATGCTGATTATAAAGATGTATCCGGAGTAAAGCTTCCATACACAATCATACAGAATATGGGTGGAATGGATATCAACCTAGCGGTACAATCTTACCAGATCAACCAGGCTAAAGACACTGATTTTAAATAAGAATAAGCTTATTTTATAAAAAAACGGCACCTTTCAGGTGCCGTTTTTGTTTTTATGAATATTTACCGGCTTCTTTTTTTGTCATTCGGTAAAAAAAAACTAAATTTGCCCATTCAAAAAGATAACAAAGTTAATGGATACTATATTTACACTACTGATGATTCTTGTTATGATTGCAAGCGTATTGCTAGTAATCGTCATTATGGCTCAAAATCCAAAAGGCGGAGGTCTTTCCGGTACTTTCGGGGGAGCATCATCTGCTCAGTTCGGAGTGCAAAGAACCAATGACTTCATGGAAAAAGCAACATGGACCTTAGGAAGTGTGATCATCGTTCTTATCGTTCTAAGTGTGATCATGACAGGTAAGCCATCACAGGCAGCTCCGGTACAGCAGAAGCCAGCTCAGAAAGAGGCTCCGGCAAAAACGGCTCCGGCTTCCCAGACTACACCGGCTAAAACACCTGCTGCTCCGGCTAAATAAGCAAATACTTTTAGTAATATAGAAAAGCAACTCAAATTGAGTTGCTTTTTATTTTTCAGATGTATGAGATAAACTCCAATACTGATCCTGATCCTCAACAAATAAACATTCGATAAAGGAGTCTAAAGACATCATATAAAGTGTTTTCTCGTCAGGCTTCGTAAATTCCGTAGTGAAAAAATCAGGTTTCAGACTTACATTTTCCCGGTCAATGATCAGAATATTATCGGGATTATAAAAAGGATAATTCTTAATATCCGCATTGGTGGTCACCAGTTTTCTGCCTGCCGCCAGTACCTCAAAGGTCCTGATAGTCAAACCTTCCTGAAAGGGTTTATTAATATCCAGAACCGACTTCGATTTCCCGTAGTATGCTATGATCTCCTGATGGCTTAATTTTTTAAAGCTGACCTTCCTAAGATCGAACTGCTTAAGGTTTTTATCTATAAGTTTTTTCAGCCTGAACGCTGCCCTACCCATCGCATAATAGTAAAAAAAACATTTCAAATGAAGCTGATCCGCTACTGCTTTCACCTTTTCCCCTACTACATAACGGTCTGTATGGGCACTTCCGATAAATACCATATCATACTCAAAAGAGGTAACTTCTCCTCTGTCTTTATATTCTTCCAGATAAAATAAGGGTCTGAAATGCAAATGATAGGTATGGGCATCACTGCGCTCAAAAGTAAATTTTTTATCAAAATACTTTAAATTCGCAACCAGACCGGGATATTCCGTTAAAGGATCAAAATTATAATGGATCATTTCCATACGGGGATTATTTCTTTTAATTTCTTCAAGAAAAAAAACAGGAATGGCTTCTCCCTTGATGAGAAGAAAATAATCGTATTTCCGGTGCTGAATTTCTTTTAAAATTCTTTTATAATAGGTATGGATTTGCAGCTGGTACAGCTTTTTATTGAACCGGATAATTCCTTTTGAGAAATTGGAATTGGAAGGCCTTTCATCATAAAAATCAACCTCTGCCCCCCATTCGGTAAGCCGCTTCGCGATCGCTCTTTCGTATTTAAAAAAACTTACCGAAAGGAAAAGTATCTTTTTATCCTTTAAACCTGTCATTTTAAAAGGCCTTTAACTTTCATTTCTTCGAGGGATTCTTTGAATTTCACATCCCGGACATTCTGCTGCAATACCCAGTTTGTAAATTTTGACATCCCTTCTCCGAAAGATATTTTAGGATAAAAATCCAGTCTGGATTTAATTTTACTGATATCTGCAAAATTATGCCTGATATCCCCCACACGGAACTGCCCCGAAATATTGATCTCAAAATCTCTGTTATAGGATTTTTTCAGGTTTTCAGCAACGGCTGTTACGCTGGTAGGAATTCCGGTTCCCACATTAAAAACTTCCCCATTGGCCGCATCATTCTCAATACATTTGATCACAGCTTCTACAGCATCATCCACATGGATAAAATCCCTTGACTCCTTACCATCCTCAAATACATTGATATCATTTCCGTTGAGGATCTGTGAGGAAAAGATAGACAGAATTCCCGTATAAGGATTCAATAAGGACTGCCCTTCTCCATATACATTCTGGAACCGCAATGCCACCGGTGCCACTCCCATGGAAGCGCAGGCGGTCATTACCATTTGCTCCTGGGTATATTTGGTGATCCCGTAAATAGAGGTGGGATGAATTTTGGATTCTTCATCTGTAGGAAGTGCCGTAAGGAACTGCCCGTCGGGATATTGTATTTCAAAATTCCCTTTTCTCATCGCTTCTACATTCCTTGGTTTCGGGTAGATAAGCCCCAACTCGGGATGCAGGTATTTTCCTTCTCCATAGACTGCTCTGGAAGAGGCTATAATCACTTTTTTAATCTGGTGAGGTCTGTTAACCAACAGATCCAGCATTTTTGCCGTCCCGGAAACATTCACCCCGGTATATTTTTCAATCTGATACATGGATTGCCCTGTACCTGTTTCTGCCGCCAAATGAACGATGATATCCTTTCCTTCGGCAGCTTTTTCCCAGTCTTCACTGTTCACTACATCACCTTTGATAAAACTGACCTGTCCGGCAATGCTCCTGTACAAAGGGGAATCTGTTTCAGGATCCTTCCCGTGGATCTGGGAAGAAAGGTTGTCCAAAACAGTCACCTCATATCCCATCTCCTTAAGCTGTAACGATAGTTTGCTTCCGATAAATCCTGCTCCCCCTGTGATTAAAATATTCTTCATATGATTCTAGCTAAACTTTTCCCATTGACCTGTTTCGGGATTATATTTCTTTACAATTCTTGCCGGTGCCCCCACAATAACACAATAATCGGGAAACTCACCTCTTACTACGGAATTGGCTCCTACAATGCACTGCTTTCCGAGCTTAGTTCCTGCCATTATTGCAGCTCCCATTCCGATATAACAGTTCTCCCCGATCATAGTATCCCTGATTTTATATTCCTGATTTACAACATGTTTTCCGATCTCTTCATATTCATGATCGATGTTCGTAATGAATACATTGGCCAGGATCAGCGAGCTTTTTCCGATCACTAAATTTCCTGCCGAAGTAATGTGCACGTTCTGCGAGATCACCACATCCTCCCGGATATGAATGTTCCCCGAACGATGGACTTCCATTCTCAGATGCGGGAAGATCCGCACTTTTTTATCTATAAAAACCTTTTTGGTTCCCATCAGAAACAAAGGCCTGCCCAAATAGGAAGGCAATGCAAACTTTCCGAAGAAAGGTGCATACAGCAATGCTCTGAGTGCCCAAAAATATTTATAAATCATAATTTATTTTTAAAAATCCTGATCAGGTATTTCATCTTCGAAAATAAGAAAAACAAAATATACTCAAAGTAGCTGATCCTTTTTGTCCGGTACATTTCCAGCAGATTTTTCTGTATTCCCTTTTCCATTTCCGGAAGATCGGCAGATAACCCTGAAACACCGTATGATCTTTTTCCTCCTCCTGTAAAAGCCAATTCTTCTGCTAAGATATACATATTATTATTTTTGGAAACCCTCATCCAGTAATTGGCATCTTCTGAGTATTTCTGATTCTCATCAAAAAAGCCCGTATTTTCCAAGACTTTACGTTGGAATAATGCTGTTGAAGTTTGCCCGTCTACTCTTAAAAGAAGTTTCTTAAGGCTCATCTCAGCGAGGTTATTTTTATCTTTTTTATAAGGAAACCATATTTTTTCCCCGTTTCTTAAGGCGGTAATAAAATCTACATGAAAAAGTGAATTCTTCAAAAATTTCATCTGTCTTTCAGTCTTTTCGGGAAGCCATTCATCATCAGAATCCAGCAGGGCTATGTATTCTCCCTTTGAAGCCTTTAATCCTGTATTCCTTGCTTTTGAAACCCCGCCATTAGCCTGGTTAATAAGCTGAATATTTATTTCCGGGTGAGTTTTAATGTAATCTTTCACCAGATCTTCACTTCTATCCGTAGAACCGTCATTCACAATGATGATTTCAAATTCCTGTATCCCGACCGTTTGTGCCTCGACTGAACGTAAAGCATTCATGATGGTCTTTTCTGCATTGTACATGGGAATTATTACGGAAATCATTCAGGCCGGTTTAAAAGTTATGGTCATTATTAAGCACTTCCTTCATCATAAGGCAGCCTGTTGAGAATAGATCTGCCCAAAGAGATCTCATCAGCATATTCCAGCTCATCTCCTACCGAAATCCCACGGGCAATACTTGAAAATTTTACTCTAAAGCCTTTAAATTTCTTGTAAATATAATAGGCTGTAGTATCTCCTTCCATAGTGGCACTTAAAGCAAATATAAACTCCGTCACTTTTCCCTCATTCAGTTTCCTTTCAATACTCGGGATATTCAGCTGATTGGGGCCTATCCCTTCCATGGGTGAGATCTTGCCGCCCAGAATAAGGTATTTCCCGGTATACTTCCCTGTATTTTCAATGGCAATGACATCCCTTACATCTTCCACAATACAGATAACATCATCATTTCTTTTAGGATTGCTACATATCTCACAAACATCAAAATCAGAAAAATTATGGCAGTCTTTGCAATATTTTATATCATTCACAAGGTTAATAAGGGAATTCCCGAGACTCACCGCCCTTGAATTGGGCTGCTTTAATAAATGCAATGCCAGCCGTAAAGCAGTTTTCCTGCCAATTCCCGGCAATCCCGAAATTTCATCCACCGCTTTTGCCAAAACTTTACTAGGGTAATCCATAATGACAAAAATAAAACAAAAACATGAGTATTTATAGTTTATCAAACTTAAAATCTTCTGCTGTTTGCTTTAAAACATTTATCTTTGGGCTGACATGTAAAAAAATAAACTAAATGATACTCAACAACCTGAATTATCCTCTGGATTTTAAATTCAAGATCTCAACATTATCCAGTGATTTCAACATTACGGACAGGAATGGAAATTATGTGGCCTATGTACGTCAGAAAATGTTTAAACTTAAAGAAGACGTTATTGTATTTAATGACGAAAGCAAATCAAAAGAGCTTTTCAGGATTAAAGCCAATCAGTGGATCGATTTTAATTCTTCTTATTCTTTAAGTGACCTTGTAAACAATAAAAACTTCGGAAGACTGGCCAGAAAAGGGATGCGTTCTCTATGGAAATCCTCCTACGATGTTCTGGACGCCAACGACCAGCCTAAATTTACCGTTACGGAAGATAACGCATGGGTAAAATTCTTTGACGGAATTGTTGGTGAGATCCCTGTCATCGGAATGTTTACCGGCTATTTCCTGAATCCTTCCTACACTGTAAGAGGAACAGACGGAAAAGAATATTTTAAACTTAAAAAAATGCCTTCTTTCTTCGGCAGGAGATTTCAGCTGGACAGAATGATCGATATTGATGACGAAGACGAAAGTCTGGTTGTCCTGTCACTACTGATGATGGTACTTCTGGAAAGAGCCCGCGGATAAAACAGAAACAATGAAATATAGACTCCTTCTTTTTATAGCGCTCACACTGACCGCCTGTAAAAAAGACAAAGAAACACTTACCAATAGTAAACCTGTTGATTCCCTGACTATTTCTCAGGATTCCGCAAAAGCCGGCAGTTCTTCAGATTCAGGGAAAATTTTGGTCGAAATATTTCCTTTTCCTAAAGAAATTAAAGAATGTTCCTGCTATTTTGCCAGAAACAGGGCTGATTTCGAAGCTGAAAAATACATCTATGCTGATGATGCTGGAAAAACAGCTTATATGAAATTAGACGGTCAGAGACTGATTCTTAACCTGATCTCCTCAAATGATCTGGAAGTAGATGATGAACTGAGTAAAGAAATAGAAAATGAAAACTATAAAATCTCTGTAAAAGGCAAAAAAATAAAAAGCGAAGAAGCTTTATTATTTGAAGGTACCCTGACCATTGAAAAAGCTGACGGAACAACGGTCTCACTTCCTATTTATGGAGAGTGTGGATGCTAAGAGGTAAAATCGTAAAGCTGCAAATTTGCCTTTTTGCGATTTTATCATTTTGCCTTTTTTATTCGTAATTTTGAAAAAAATAAATTGTATGGAATTATCCAATATAGAACCACAAATAATCTGGAAGAACTTCTCCAAACTCAATACCGTTCCAAGACCTTCAAAAAAGGAAGGGAAGGTAATAGCATTCATCAAAGAATTTGGTGAAAACCTGGGACTGGAAACTACAGTAGATGAAGTAGGAAACGTTATCATTAAAAAACCTGCCACACCGGGCATGGAAAACCGAAAATCCATCATCTTACAGTCTCACCTGGATATGGTTTGCCAGAAAAACAATGATGTTAATTTCGATTTTGAGACGGAAGGGATCAAAATGGAGATCGATGGGGACTGGGTAAAAGCAAAAGGGACTACTTTAGGAGCTGATAATGGCTTAGGAGTAGCAACCATCATGTCTATTCTGGAAAGCTCAGACATCCCACACCCTGCTATGGAAGCTCTTTTTACTATTGATGAAGAAACAGGGATGACCGGGGCGTTGGGATTAAAGCCGGGGCAGCTTACAGGTGATATCCTTTTAAACCTTGATACGGAAGAGGATGATGAGATCGATATAGGCTGTGCGGGAGGAGTTGATGTTACCGTAACTCAAAATTATGAAGTTGAGCCCTCAGAAGGGCAAATTGTAAGAATAGAAGTGAAAGGATTACAGGGAGGCCATTCCGGAATGGATATCCATAAAGGATTCGGAAATTCCAATATTATTTTAGGCAGGTTGCTTTACAACGGGTTAGCGAAGGAAAACATCCGGCTGATCTCTATTGATGGCGGTAGCTTGAGAAATGCTATCCCGAGAGAAGCCGTTGCTATCGTATCTGTTCGGAATGCCAATGAATTCATTGAGGAGGCAACGAGTCTTAAAAAAGAAATTTTAGAAGAATTTGCTTCAATTGAACCGAACATCCATATCAATCTGGAGAGTTCAACAACATCCGAAAAGGCAATATCAGAAGAAGATTCCAAAAAGATCATTTTAGTATTAAAATCCCTTCACAATGGAGTGTACAGAATGAGTCCCGACGTAAAAGACCTTGTGGAATCTTCAAACAATGTTGCTAGGGTTGAATTGAAGGGTGGCAGCCTGAAAATATTAAACCTTTCAAGATCATCCGTAGAATCTACAAAATATGCTGTAGCAGAACAGCTGAAATCGGTTTGTGAACTTGCTGGAATGAATGTGGAATTCGGCGGTTCTTATCCGGGCTGGAAGCCAAAACCGGGTTCCGAAATCGTACAGCTGATGGAGAAAATCTACACAGAAAAATTCGGAGAAAAACCTCATGTGGTAGCCTGCCATGCAGGGTTGGAATGCGGTATTATCGGAGCCAATTATCCTGAGATGGAAATGGTGAGCTTCGGACCTACGATCCGGGGAGCGCATTCACCGGATGAAAAAGCTAATATTCCTTCAGCACAGAAATTCTGGGGATTTGTGAAAGATATTTTAGCTAATATCCCTCAGAAATAAAAAGCAAAAAATATAACATAGAATATCCGGAATCTCAGATTTTGGATATTTTTGTTTGAACGGAAGTGTTAAGATTGATCAGGATATTAAGAATATTAAGGATGAACTTATTCTCTGATCTTTACTTAAAAAGATGAAATATAAAGATCAATTAATCACAAGTTAATAGATAATTAAATATATAAAGATTATAAAACTAAGCGTATGTTAGGTACCTGGAAAGGAAAATATAAATATGATCTGAAACGGAATGCAAAATTCAATAATAAAGAAGTTGAGTTCATTGTGGAGATCACAGAATTTGAGGGTGAAAACTTCATTGGAACCGTCCGGGATATGGATGAGAACTATGGCACCAGAGGTTTGGGAACTATTGAAGGGAAGCTAAACGGCAATAATATAGAATTTATAAAGCAAATGCCGGTAAAATCCATATCTTTTAATAACGGAAAAAAAATAGAGTTTGAAAATGAAAAACACGATCCTGTTTATTATTCCGGTACTTTGAATTCAGAAGGCTCTTATTCAGGCAAATGGAAAATTAAAGGTGGAATTGGTTTTAAACGTAAAATGTTTATTATTTCCTTCGGAACGAAAGGTATCTGGGAAATGAGTAAAATCAAATAATTGCATGAAGCCTAATATGATTCTTAAAATCATAACAATCAGCCTGAACTCAACTTAAATTCTTATTAAATCTTAATCTATATCTTTAGTCACAAAAATATAACCCAATGAAAACCAATCATAAACTATTTATCTTTCTAATTTTCCCTGTTTTTATTTTTGGTCAAAAAAAATATAAATATTCTTATAAAGAAGGATATGGATTTTTAGCAGAAGCGCAAAAAATGATCAAAGAAGATAAGATTAAAAGTGCAAAAATTTTAATTAATAAAGCAAAGCGGACCAATTATGGATTTTGTGGGAATGCCTGGATAGATGCTAATTCACAAATTACATTGCTTGAAGTACAGGTACTGAATAAAGAAAATAATTATGACCAGTCTTTAAACATTTTAGACTCATTGGATGAATGCAGTTATGGTGCTGATTGTGATACAAGAGATTATTTAAAAATAGAAACCCTGATCCTTAAATTTGGAAAAGAAAAAGTGAAAAATGCTTTTAAAAATGTTAATAAAGTCTCTATAATTAATGATTATGATTATGGAGAAAGTTATTCAGCCTTCATTAAAGACCTTAATTATAATTTCAATTTTACTGCGAGGCAGATCATTTTCGTGGATGAGAATGGCAAAAAGGTTCCCAAAAACGTGACAGATAATGAGTTTCTGAATATTGCCCAAAATCAGCCATTCTACTCACTGCTCAAAGAATAGACAGCAACAAAGCGCCCGGAAATTTCGGGCGCTTTGTTATTATTTAAATTAAAATTCTAAGGATAAGGAGCAATTTCCACTTCAAGCCCTTCCATTTCCTCTACAATATGCAACTGACAGCCTAATCTGCTGTTGTCCTTTACATGGAAAGCTTCACCTAACATTGCATCTTCTTCATCTCCCATCAGCTCTAAACCGGGATCATGGATTACATACACCTGACATGAAGCACACATCGCCATTCCTCCGCAAACCCCAATGGTTCCTTCTTCTGCCAATTCATAAGAACGGATGATTTCCATTAAATTCATAGACATATCCGTAGGAGCTACAATCTCATGGGTTACCCCTTCTCTATCCGTAATTTTTATATTGATATCACTCATTTAGTTGATAGTTGATAGTTAATAGTTGATGGTAATCTGTCAGTTTTATAACTAGCAACTGACAACCCTCAACTAACAACCAATTTAGTCAATTTTTTTCACAACCGCTTTCTCAGCTTCTTTACGGCTTCCGTCAAATCCATCTACTCCACTTACTGTAGTATATTTTAAAACGTATTTTTTTCCCGGATTTAATCTGTTGTAAACACTCTGGCACATCAACGTAGCTTCGTGGAAACCACAAAGGATCAGCTTCAGCTTTCCGGGATAGGTATTGATATCTCCGATGGCGTAGATCCCGTCAATATTAGTCTGATAATCCAATGCGTTATTCACAACGATAGCATTTTTCTCGATGTTTAATCCCCAGTTTCCGATCTCTCCCAACTTTGGAGTCAATCCGAACAAAGGAATAAAATAATCAGTCTCAATATCATAAGTATCCTGCCCTTCAACTTCCACCGTGATTGCTTCCACCTTTCCGTCACCTTTTATCGCTGTAACCTCAGCAGGAGTGATCAGTTTAATTTTGCCTTCATTTTTAAGATCCTGAACTTTTTCTACAGAGTCCAAAGCACCTCTGAATTCATTTCTTCTGTGGATCAAAGTTACTTTACTTGCCACATTCGATAAGAAAATGCTCCAGTCAAGCGCAGAGTCTCCCCCACCTGCAATAACCACTTTTTTATTTCTGAAATGTTCAGGTTCTTTTACGAAATATTCAAGACCTTTTTCCTCATAATCGGCAATATTTTCAATGGTAGGTTTTCTGGGCTCAAAAGTTCCCAGGCCTCCCGCAATGGCAATAGCTTTTGCCCTGTGCACAGTACCTTTATTCGTAATTACTTCAAACCATTCATTGTCCACTTTTGTGTACGAAACAGCAGTTTCTCCAAGAGTAAATCCCGGCTGGAACTGTTTGATCTGCTCCATTAGATTATCCACTAATTCTCCTGCATTTACCGATGGATACCCCGGTATATCAAAAATAGGTTTTTTAGGATAAAGCTCCGCTAATTGCCCTCCCGGCTGAGGAAGTGCATCTATGATATGGCACTTCATTTTAAGTAAACCTGCTTCAAATACAGCAAAAAGCCCGGTGGGTCCGGCTCCTATGATCAATATATCCGTAGTTATCATAATTATAAGATAATTTTTATATGTAACTGCAAATTTACTAATTTTAACGCGAAGCGGATTTAATTGAGTCTAAATAAAAACCTGAGATTTGTCAAATAGTATGAAAAACATAATATTTAAATTTGGCAACCTTTTTGTAAAACTCATAGTATGAAGAAATTTTTGAATATTGTTGCATTGTTTATATTCTGTTTAGGTTTTGGCCAGATAGATAATATCTCAGATGGCGAGTCTATTACGTTCAGGATCCACTATGGTTTCCTGAATGCAGGAACAGCAACCTTAACAACACAAAAAACCACTTATAAAGGGGAACCTCATCTCTATGCCAAAGGAACCGGACAGACCACAGGTGCCGTGAAGGCATTTTTCAAGGTGGAAGACCTATATGAAAGTTTTATTAATGTAGAAACCGGCCTTCCCAGCTTTTATGTAAGGAATGTAAAAGAAGGCGGCTATCGCCAACATTTTGAGACCGTCTTTAACCACGATAATAACACATTGATTTTAACGGATAAGAAAACACCGGCAAACGGCTCTAAAGTCATCAAATCGGTGAAAGGAGTCCAGGATATGCTTTCCTGCTTCTATTACCTGAGGAGCAAAAGCCCGGGTGAACTAAAAGTAGGAACCATCATCAATATGAATGTATGGATCGATGATGAAATGTTTCCTTTTCAGCTGAAAGTGGCCGCTGCAGAGAATTTAAAGACCAAATTCGGAACTATTAACTGCCTGAAGATCATCCCGTCCGTAAAAAGCGGAAGGGTTTTTAAAGAAAAAGAAGGGGTGACCATGTGGGTGACCAATGATGCCAACCACATCCCGATGCTGCTAAAAGCCGAACTGGCTGTAGGATCTTTAAAAGCAAGTATTGACAGCTTTAAAAATGTAAAATATCCCCTGAAATTTACAAAATAACCCTATCGTTTTTTAGTAAAAAAGTCTGTAAAAATATTACGGATTTTTTTTGTTATGGCATGTAATGGATATATAATCTAAATTGTTTATCATTATATAACAACTAAGAAACATGAACACCCAACTGCTCGTAACGATCCTGTCACTATGCTTCGGCATTGTCTGCTCCCAGAAAAAAGAAGATGAGATCATACGAAAGAAAGTGCTGGTCACCAAAACAGCTTCATCTCCCAAAATTGATGGGATCCTCGACGACGCGGAATGGCAGAATGCCCCGGTTGCAACCAATTTCATCGAAAGAAACCCTAATAACGGAAAACCGCAGGAAGACTCTATAAAAACAGAAGTACGCATACTGTATGATGATACCGGAATTTATTTCGGGGCCCAGATGTATGATCCCACTCCTCAGAAAATTGCAAAAGAACTTACAGAAAGAGACGGCATTAATAATGATGATTTTTTCGGAGTGACCCTTAACGGATATAATGATAAGCAGCAAAGCCTGGAATTTGTAGTTACGGCTGCCGGTGTACAGTTTGATGCCAAGATCACCACAGATGGCGAAGACTCTACATGGAACAGCATCTGGTACAGCGGAGCCAAAATCAATGATAAGGGCTGGGCCGTGGAAATGAAGATCCCTTATTCTGAACTGAGATTTCCGGATAGCAATGTTCAGGAATGGGGAATGAATATGTTCCGGAGAATCCAGAGAATAAAAGCATCCTACGACTGGAATTTCGTGGATAATCAGAAAAACTCCTACACCTTGTTTGATGGAATTTTACAGGGCATAGAAAATATCAACCCTCCTACCCGGCTGTCTTTCACCCCCTATTTTTCCACGTATATCAATAATTTTGACGGAAAAACCACATCAAGCTTCAACGGAGGAATGGACGTGAAATATGGGATCAACGACGCTTTTACATTTGACATGACCCTGATCCCGGATTTCGGGCAGGCTAATTTTGATAATTCCATTCTGAATCTTACCCCTTTTGAGCAGCAATTTTCAGAGCAGAGGACTTTTTTTACAGAAGGCACCGAGCTTTTCAGTAAAGGGGGCATGTTCTATTCCAGGAGAGTCGGTGGAGAGCCTACAGTATATCCTGCTACCTCTGAAAAGGAAGAGGTGCTGGAATATCCTTCCAAAGTAAAGTTGTTCAATGCTTTTAAGATCTCCGGAAGAACGAAAAAGGGACTGGGAATAGGATTTTTCAACGGGGTCACGCAGAAAATGGAAGCCACTATCCTGAATGCTGAGACCGGTGAAAAGAGAAAAGAAGTAGTGGAACCGTGGACTAATTACAGTGTGCTGGTTTTTGACCAGAGATTCAACGGAAATTCATCTGTTTCTTTGGTGAATACCAATGTAACAAGGGACGGTAATTTCCGGGATGCCAATGCTACAGGAATCTTATGGGATATCAATAATAAAAAGAATACGTATAAAACTTTCGGAAGCCTGAAAGGAAGCTGGGTAATGAACGGAGAAACCCAATTCGGAACCCGTGGAGAAGCAGGAATTGAGAAAATCGCGGGAAAACATCGCTTTTCACTTAATGGAAATGTGACCACACAAGACTGGAACATCAATGACCTCGGGTTTTCAACAAGAACCAATTTTGCCAATTATAATGCCTGGTACGGGTACAGAATTTTACAGCCCACTGAGAAATTCAATAATATTTATATGAATTTTAACCTGAATTATTTTCACAGGCTGGAACCTTTTTTATACTCTAATCTGTTATTCAATAACAATAACAGCTTTACAGATAAGAAGTTCAGGGTTTTTGGAGGCGGAATTGAATTCACCCCGTTCGGGCAGAATGATATTTATGAGCCGAGAACCTCCGGCAGGCACCTTAAAGTACCCGCCTATTTTGATACCTGGATCTGGTTTGAAAGTGATAGCAGAAAGAAGCTTCAATATAATTTCACGATAGATTATTATGCATACAATGAGACAGGAAGAAACCAGGTATTCACCAACCTCGGGCTCAGATACAGGTTTTCAGATAAATTCAATATTTACTGGAGCTTCAATCCTAGTTTCAGTAATAATGAGACCGGGTTTGCAGGCAAAAACGATACGGATATATTCATAGGAAGAAGGCAGAGAAATACTTATGAGAATGCCCTGACCTCAAAGTACACTTTCAATGAAAAAATGGCTTTATCATTGGCTTTTCGTCATTATTTTTCAGATGTTACCTACAAACAGTTCTATACTTTGAACCAGGATGGAAGCCTTGCTGATACTCATAATTTCACTAATAACCTGAACGGAACTTATAATGCATGGAACGTCGATCTGAGATTCTCCTGGTGGTTTGCCCCGGGAAGCCAGCTGACGCTTCTATACAGAAATGCTACTTCCAACTATCTTGAAACCTCAAGGCTAAACGTTAAAAACAATTATGATATGCTTTTTAATGAGCCTATGGTGAATAATCTTTCTTTAAAACTCACTTATTTCCTGGATTACAACCGTATGAAAAACTGGATAAAGAAAAAGCCTGCAAAAAACTAGTTATTTTGAGACGCTTCGACTCCGCTCAGCGTGACGGAGTTAATGCTAATAGTTTTAAATTATAGCTGTGGCACGCTGAGCAGAGTCGAAGCGTTTTCTGTAACAGTAAAATGATAAACATAGTAAATCAGTTTTTAATTACGTTTTGTTTCTTAGGTCAGTAATTAAAAACAAAAAACCTCCGGAAATTCCGGAGGTTTGATTTTTTATTATAAGGTTTTAAACTGTTCTAAAGTTCTGATATCATTCTCAAAGAACATCCTGATATCGCTCATCTGGTAAAGAAGCATCACGATCCTTTCAATCCCCATCCCGAATGCATACCCTGAATATTTCTCCGGATCAATGTTCACATTTTTCAAAACGGCAGGATCTACCATTCCGCATCCCATGATTTCCAACCATCCTGTTCCTTTTGTGATTCTGTAATCTGTCTCGGAGTTCAGTCCCCAATACACATCAATTTCAGCACTTGGCTCAGTGAACGGGAAATAAGACGGCCTCATCCTGATCTTGGACTTTCCGAAAAGCTCGGTGGTAAAGAACTGGATGGTCTGCTTTAAATCAGCAAAGCTTACATTTTCATCAATATACAATCCCTCGATCTGATGGAAAATACAGTGAGAACGTGAAGAAACGGCTTCATTTCTGAACACTCTCCCCGGGGATAAGATCCTGATCGGCGGCTGGTTTTGCTCCATATAACGGATCTGTACGGAAGAAGTATGTGTTCTTAAAAGAATATCCGGATTTTGTTCGATAAAGAAAGTGTCCTGCATATCTCTTGCGGGGTGATATTCAGGAAGATTAAGCGCGGTAAAGTTGTGCCAGTCGTCTTCGATCTCAGGTCCGTCTGCCACAGCAAACCCAATGGACTTGAAGATTTCAATGATCCTGTTTTTTACCAGGTTTATAGGATGCCTTGATCCCAGATCCAATGGAAACCCTGGCCTGGTAAGATCTTCTTTCTCTGCAACAATAGAAGATCCTGAAGTATTTTTTAGATCTTCCAGTTTTACATTGACGGCCTGTTTCAGGGAATTGATCCTTTGCCCGAATTCTTTTTTCTGATCATTGGGAACGGTTTTTAATGTTTCATAGAAATCATTCAAAACGCCTTTCTTACCATTGTATTTGATCCGGAAGCTCTCTATATCCTCTTTAGAGGTACCCTTGAAACTGTTTACCTCAACCAGTAGTTCTTCTATCTTTTCTATCATTATTTTGCCCTTTCAAAATGTTTTGCAAAAATACGGTTTTCCGTTTAATAACTTTCTTTATTTGTCATAAAAAATCTGCCCCTTTATGAGAGGCAGACTTCAATCACTTATTTCACTTAAATAAAAAAATTATTTTTTCTCTAAAGCTTTAACGCTGATCTGAAGAGTTACCTCATCTTTAATAACCCCATTAGCTGCAGGTGCCTGGAATTTCACGCCAAACTCTTCTCTTTTAATGTCTTTCGGTTCAGTGGCAATACTTACTTCTCCGTCTTTTACGGAAACGTTAGCTTTGAACTGAGCTGGCTTGGTAATGCCTTTGATCGTTAAATTACCATCCAATAATGTATTGTAATCCCCTTCTGAAGCCGGTGTAACCTTTGTAATTTCGTAAGAAGCTGTTGGGAATTTCTCTACTTCAAAGAAATCGCCGCTTTTCAGGTGTCCGTTTAATTTTCCTAACTGATCCGCATCATCTTTAAGGTCAACGGAGGTCAATGAATTCATATCAGCAACAAATTTTCCGCTCTCAAGTTTTTCATCCTTTACGGTAATATCACCGTTTTCAAACTTTATGATACCGAAGTGGCTTGTGTTCTCAGATTTGAATATTTTGTACCCTTTCCATTCCACTTTACTGTTTAAAGTATCCACGGTGTAATGTGTCCCTTCCTTAGTGGTCGTAACATCGTTACTTTCACTGGTAAGAGGCTTATCCTTTTTACAGGAAACCACCATAGTTGCTGCAAGAACAGCAGGGATAACAAGGAGTGAAAACAGTTTTTTTCTCATTTTTGTCTGATGTATTTATACCCGCTAAGATAAATAAAAAATTTTATTTTTTTGTAAAAACATTACATTTGTAGTATGTTATTAGAAATAAACAATTTATATTTTTCATATACCCGGGAGCAGCCTCTTTTCCAGAATCTTAACCTGAAATTTGAAGCAGGCAGGATCATTGCCCTCGCAGGAGAAAGCGGATGCGGAAAGTCTACTTTACTGAATCTGATTTACGGACTTTTGGATTGGGAAAACGGAGAAATCATTTTCGACGGCACTCATCTTCTGGGCCCCAAAGGGAATCTGGTTCCTGGTGAAGCTGAAATGAAATTCGTAGCCCAGAATTTTGACCTTATGCCTTATGCTACTGTTGCTGAAAATGTAGGCAAGTTTATTTCAAATATTAATCTAACGAAGAAAAAAGAAACCGTAACAGAACTTCTGGAAGTGGTAGGACTGGAAGAATTTGCCAATACCTTACCTAAGAACTTAAGCGGGGGGCAACAGCAGAGAGTAGCCATTGCCAGGGCACTTTCTGTAATGCCCAAACTCCTTATTCTGGACGAGCCTTTCAGCAATCTGGATTTTTCCAGGAAAATAGAACTTCGGGAAAGGCTTTTCAGGTATGTAAAACAGAACAATATTTCTCTGATCATCTCTACCCATGAACTTCAGGATATCATCCCCTGGCTTGACCAGATCATCATCCTGCAAAACGGGAGACTGATTCAGAACGACACTGCCGAGGAAGCATTCAGGAACCCTTATAATTCTTATGTAGCCAAGCTTTTTGGAGAAGTCAACATTTTTAATGAAAACGAAATGTCAGATTTTCAGATCTCAAAATTCTCTTATTATCCCCGTGAAATTAAAGTTTCTGATCATGGTTTTGAAGCAGAAGTCCTGGAAAGCAGATTTGCCGGAAACCATTACTGGAACAAGATCAGGGCAAAAAACAAAGAGATCGCGGTTTATTCGGACAGAAAACTGGAAGGCCGGATCAATATTTCATTTGAATAAAACAGAGTTGTAAAAAGGTAAAAAAGCAAAATTGCCTTTTAACCCTTTTGCTTTTTTACCTTTTTATAACTTGATCCTAATCACCAGATCTGCCAGCAGTTATTGTTAATTTGTGGATAACAATTTTAATTCCGAAGACCTGTTTTTAAAACTTTTCCTTACATTTGTATTTCCACAGCATAAGGAAATTTTTGGTTAATTCTCTTTCTGCCTTTAAGACAAAGATTAGCAATTCTATGCAATCTAGTTTTTTGAAAGATTACACTGTCCAATTCTTTCCTTTTTTTATGCCTGAAAAATAACAATACACTTTACAGACGCAACCAATTACGCTTTCTTTACAAATTCTGATTTTAAAGCCATAGAACCAAAGCCATCGATCTTACAGTCTATATTATGGTCACTGTCAAAATTTAAACGGATATTTTTCACTTTAGTTCCTGCTTTTACAGGCTTAGGAGCACCTTTTACCGGTAAATCCTTGATCACTACCACAGAATCCCCGTCCTGAAGCTCATTTCCGTTAGAATCCAATATCTTTCCTGCGTTGGAAGTTTCCGCGGCCGCATCTTCCGGATTCCATTCATAAAAACATTGGGAACACACCATCATAGTATCACTCGGATAAGTAAACTCAGAGCTGCATTTCGGACAAAGTATAGTATCACTCATATTTTTAATTTTTGCAAAGGTAAGCTTTAAAAATTATGAATGAAGAGTTAAGAGTTTTTTTGATTGTTAATTATTAAATATAAGTCCAAATACATGTTAATAACTTATAACTCTTAATTCATAACTCATAAAACCACCAATAAAAAACTCTCAACTTTAATTCGTATTTTTGCAGACTGAAATAGCAGAAGCAATTATGGAACTTATTCACAGAAACTTAGCGATCGGAATTCACGATGCTTTACAGGAAACATTTTTTGAGAAAAACAAATACGCTGATAAAGTGATCGAAAGGCTATTAAAAGCCAACAAAAAATGGGGAAGCCAGGACAGGGCTGTTGTTTCTGAGATTTTCTATAATATCATCCGCTGGAAGAAACGTCTGGAATATTATATGGGGGAAGGTGTAAAACCCAATAATATTTATAAACTTATCATTGCCTATTTGCTCTGGAGCAAAACCAATTATAAAAAGTTTGAAGAATTTGACGGAATAAAAATCGCAGATATCCTTACAAAACTTAAAAAAAATACAGTTCCCACCAAAGCTATAGAACATTCCATTCCTGACTGGCTGGCTGAAACTTTGGAGAAAGAGCTGGGTTCCGGCTGGGAAAAGGAAATGAAAGCTTTAAACGAACAGGCTCCAACGGTTTTAAGAGCAAATTCCCTAAGAACTACTACAAAAGAGCTGATCTCGGACCTATCCGATGAAAATATTGTATCTTACAGCGTAAAAAACTATCCGGATGCAGTACAATTGGAGGAAAAGAAAAATGTTTTCCTTACGACTGCTTTTAAAGAAGGATTATTTGAAGTGCAGGATGCCTCTTCCCAAAAGATAGGGTATTTCCTTGATGTAAAAGAAGGGCAAAGAGTAGTTGATGCATGTGCAGGAGCTGGCGGAAAAACACTTCACCTGGCTGCTTTAATGAAAAACAAAGGACAGATCATCGCATTGGATATTTTCGAATGGAAGCTGGCAGAGCTGAAAAGACGTGCCAAAAGAGCCGGTGCCCACAATATCGAAACCCGCATGATCTCTGATAACAAAGTCATCAAACGTCTTTATGATAAAGCAGACAGACTGTTGATAGATGCTCCATGTTCGGGACTGGGAGTTTTAAAAAGAAACCCGGACAGCAAATGGAAGATCGATCAGGAATTTATAGACAGGATAAAAAAAGAGCAGCAGCAGATCCTTCAGGATTATTCTAAAATGCTTAAAAAAGGCGGAAAAATGGTATATGCCACATGTTCTATTCTACCTTCGGAAAACAATGAACAAGTAGAAGAATTTTTGAAAAACAATCCCGGCTTCAAAATGCTTAAAGATGAAAAAGTGATGCCAAGTACAGGTTATGACGGTTTTTATATGGCCTTGATAGAGAGGGTTTCTTAAACGGTAAGAAATATCAGAATATTAAACTACTCTATTTTCCGGAGTAGTTTTTGCTTTTTATCCTGAATTGAAATCATATTAATCCCCTGTAACTTTTACCCTTATATTCATACTTATTATGTTAAACGTTACTTGTAATTCACAACATTATCTTGTGAGAAACCATTATCTGCTATGTACAAAAGAGCCTTCTTCAGTTTATTTGTGATTTTATTTGGTCTTACCTATGCACAGATCTACGAAATTCAGTATATCAGCTCTTCCAACGGGAAAGTACAGACAGAACAGCCACCTACTCTTATATGGGCCGCCGAAAAAGAAAATTTTATCTTAAATAATAAGATCAGGGAACAGAAAAGCGATTATCCTTTTGAAATAACGAAAGTAGAAAAACCCTCCAATACTATTGTTTCTTATGCTTTTTTAAAACCCGGAGAAATCATTTCCACATCTGATACCGAATCCATAGGAAAGCAAAGCTTTGAATTCACGAACAAAACTAAAAAAATATTGGGTTATATCTGTAAAAAGGCAGTCACAAAAATCAACTCTAATACGATAGAAGTATGGTATACCAACGATCTGAAAATACAGGGCGGGCCTTCAGCCTTAGGCCAGAATTTAGGATTGGTGCTGGAAATAGAACGAAATAAAAATTCCACCATAACTGCCAGCTCAATTAAAAAGGTTAAAAAAAATGATATCGAAAGTATCCTGAAAGGTTCCGTCAGCACAACAGATCCGTTAAGCTACCGGGATCTGCTATGGAAAAGCAGATTTACCACTTTAAAAGTATTTGAAGATGAAACCATTAATTTTTCTGATGAGTCAAAACCTGATGAGAATATAAAAAGATTTGCTAAAGGAACGATCCTGCTAAAAAAAATTAAGTTTCCTAAGATCTCAGATGGTGACAATATCTTTGTTGAATTAAAACAGCAATCCAATGGGGACGCTTATGACAGGACAGGCACCGTTTTCTTTATTCCACAGGATAAAACCCAGTCTTTTTTTGACGGTCTAGAAAAAGGCGCCCAAATCCTTCCCGCTTATGAAAATGGTAACGGAAAGCAGTATTTTGGAGTGGCCTCTACGGAAAATTATAATCCTGCCATAGAAATGATGCGTTTTTTTACCGCTTTTGGGATTCAGAAATTCAATCATATCCAATTAAAAGGAAAAAAATGGCAGGAACAAAGCCCTTACCGGCAGGATATTACAGAACTGAAACCCCAACTATCCGAAAAAGAATTATGGGTAGGCACATTTATAGGCAACTATGACAAAGGAGGCCACAAAGTGAGCGTAGACATTACCATTCATAAGAGTGGCAGGAAGATCAATATCAATAATAAAGCCATCCCTCTGTTCAATACGGTGAATATCATGGAAATGGCGGGACAGGATTATGCCACCATGTTCAGTAATGATAAAGGACTTCTTGTGGAGTTTACCCTTGAAAAAGATTTAAAAAACACCCAGCTCAGGTATACCACAACAGGACATGGCGGCTGGGAAAACGGAGATGAGTTTGTTCCTAAGCCCAATTCTATTTTCTTAGACGGGAAAATGGTATTTTCTTTCATCCCCTGGAGAACAGATTGCGGCTCATACCGTTTATACAATCCCGCTTCCGGAAATTTCCAGGACGGGCTTTCCTCTTCAGATCTGAGCAGGTCTAACTGGTGTCCGGGAACGGTTACCAATCCCAATTTCATTACCCTTGGTGATTTAAAGGCAGGAAAACATACGATACAGATTAAAATTCCTCAAGGTGCTCCTGAAGGAACAAGTTTCAGTGCATGGAACGTATCTGGTATATTATTGGGTTCCGAATAAAAAAAAACCTTCTTGCAAACTGAATTGCAAGAAGGTAAAAACACAAATGATGAAAAAAAATTATTTCGAGCCACAAAGTAAGGACTAAAATTTCTATAATAAATTATCATAGATTAATAAATATGTCATTTTTATTTCGTATGAAGAGTCTCAACAGGCTTCAATAGTGAAAAAAATCAATTAAAATCATAAATAACTCTAAAAATAGCTAACATTTTTCTTCACATTAATTCATATAATTAAAAATTTAAATCATTATTTATTTTTTCTTGTCATTTTTGAATTACAATCCTATTTTTGCTCTTAATTAAAATCAATAAATAGATGTGTGGAATTGTATGCTTGTTTGATGCAAAGCAAAAAACCGAACTATTAAGACCTCAGGTTTTAGAAATGTCTAAAAAGATCCGTCACAGAGGACCGGACTGGAGCGGAGTATTTCAGAACGAGAAAGTATTATTTTCTCATGAAAGGCTTGCCATCGTAGATCCAACCTCAGGAAAACAACCTTTGTTTACCAAAGACGGAAAAGTAGTATTGGCGGTAAATGGTGAGATCTATAACCATAGAGAACTGAAAGAAGAATTCCCTGATTATGAATTTCAGACCCAGTCTGACTGTGAAGTTATTTTAGCACTTTACAAAAAATACGGGAAAAATTTCATCGAAAAGCTGAACGGGATCTTTGCTTTTGCATTATACGATATTGAAAATGACGTTTACCTTATTGCACGCGATCATATGGGAATATGCCCACTCTATCAGGGTTGGGACAAAAATGGCAACTACTATGTTGCTTCCGAGCTGAAAGCACTGGAAGGCATCTGTAAAACCATTGAAACATTTTTGCCGGGTCATTTCGTTTTCAGTTCGGAAGGCAATGAGCTTCAGCAATGGTATCAGAGAGACTGGGAAAGCTATGACAACGTAAAAGATAACAAAACTGATATCGCCCTGATAAGAAAGGGGCTGGAAGATGCCGTTCACAGGCAGCTTATGAGTGACGTTCCTTACGGGGTGCTTCTCTCAGGAGGTCTGGACTCTTCCATCATCTCTGCAGTCACCGCGAAATTTGCAAGACAAAGAGTAGAAAGCGGAGATACACAAGAAGCATGGTATCCGAGATTGCATAGTTTCGCCGTAGGCCTTGTCGGATCTCCGGATCTGGCCGCAGCTAAAAAAGCAGCAGAGCATATAGGTTCCGTGCACCATGAGATCAACTTTACCGTTCAGGAAGGTTTGGATGCCATCCGCGATGTTATTTATCATCTGGAAACCTATGACGTAACAACAGTACGAGCATCTACTCCTATGTACCTTTTAGCAAGGGTTATCAAATCGATGGGGATCAAAATGGTACTTTCCGGAGAAGGTTCCGATGAACTGTTCGGAGGATATCTGTATTTCCACAAAGCCCCCAATGCAAAAGAATTTCATGATGAAACAGTAAGAAAACTGGGAAAACTTCACCTTTATGACTGTCTGAGAGCCAACAAGGCACTAATGAGCTGGGGAATCGAAGGGCGTGTTCCCTTCCTTGACAAAGAATTCATGGATATTGCCATGACCATCAACCCAAAAGACAAAATGATCAATACAGCAGAAGGAAAAATAGAAAAATGGGTATTGAGAAAAGCCTTCGAAGATACCCTTCCGGAATCTATCGCCTGGAGACAAAAAGAACAGTTTTCTGACGGTGTGGGCTATTCCTGGATCGATACTTTGAAAGAAGTAGCTGAAAAAGAAGTCACCGATGAGATGATGGCCAATGCCAAATTCAGATTTCCTTTGAACACCCCGCAAAACAAAGAGGAGTACCGTTACAGGACTATTTTTGAAGAGCATTTCCCAAGCGAAACAGCTGCCGCTACAGTACCATCCGTACCATCTGTAGCCTGCTCCACCCCTATTGCCCTGGAATGGGATGAGGCTTTCAAAAAAATGAATGACCCAAGCGGAAGAGCGGTAAAGGTGCATGAAACTTCATATGAGTAAAGGAATAAGGGTTTAGGTAATGTATGATCTCAATCAAGCATTTTCAAGGCTAATTTCTCACTCCTGAATCCTAACATCTAAAAATAAATTTATCAATCCTGTAGCCATACAGGATTTTCTTTTGAATTACCAACAACAATATTGATATAATTTAACTGACAATCAAAAATATTATCTAATAAATAATTATATTTGGAAAACGAAAAAAATCAATTATAAAAAATGAGAAGAAACATTACTATTTTATTTGCTCTGTTATCCATCAGTTTTGCTTTTGGACAAGGGAAATACGCTAAATATCTCAACTCAAAAAAACTGGCCCTGGTCTATAAAAGTGTAAAGGACGCGGATAAGGACGATTATTATCAGCAGTATTACTGGCTGGTAAAAGCCGAGCAATTAAAAACATATCCCCACCTTAAGGATGTGAAACCTGTTGTGTTATATGAATTTGTAAAAAAAGTGAATCCTCAGAATCCTACAAAAAAGCTGGACGACAGAGGAAAAGAACTTAGAAAAACAGCAGAATTATCTTTAAACCAGTATTTTAAAAATAAAAAATTTGAGAACAATTCTGTACTGATGTACAATCTGGAAACTTATGTAGACCCCTCTAAAGGTGAATATTACACAAAGATTGATCCGGAAAAGATCAAAGAACTGGTACCGAAAGAGTTATTTGCCTTCAATTCATACAACAGGAATTCTGCCGAAGAAAAAACCTATTATCTATGGATCAATAAAGAGAAAGATGACTTCCATATCGTAGACATCATCCCAAATGAAGAAGACAACAAAGCTTTTTATGCCAGATTGAAGCAATATCTTCCGAGCTACAAGTTCTCCAAATATGTTCCTTCCGTGAAAAAAGGTAACAAAACAGACAAAACGGATGTAGAATATTATTACATCATGCCGTTTGAGCAGAATACCGATAATATCGAATATAAAACCAAGGATTTCAAAACTTTCGTTTTAAGCCAGTACAGAAAAGCCGGTGACGAATGGAAAGGAGTTGAAAAACCAAGAAAATAAATCTAAAAGTCCTGTGAAATTTCACGGGACTTTTTTAATTTTATAACCTGTTGTGCATTTTGAGGCTTTGTTTTTCGAAATGCACAACAGGATTTCATCATATTTTAAATTCCTATAAAGGATGCCTGAAATAAATCCGTCACCAGCTTCCGTAAAAAAGATCTTACCGCTGATCCTTGCCACCGCAATTTTCATGCAGATGCTGGATTCCACTATTCTGAATACTTCTCTGCCCTCCATTGCCAAAGACCTTCGCGAATCTCCGCTCAATATGCAGAACGCTATCATCAGCTATGTTCTTACACTGGCCGTTTTCATGCCCGCCAGCGGATTTTTGGCTGACCGATTCGGAACGAAAAAGGTTTTCATTTTCTCATTAGTTCTTTTCAGTATCGGTTCTTTGCTCTGTGCCATATCGCAAAATCTCACCCATCTGGTTATTTCCCGCGTTATACAGGGAGTAGGCGGAAGTTTAATGACCCCGGTAGGCAAACTGGCTTTAATTAAAACTTTTGATAAAAATGAACTGCTAAAAGCAATGAATTTCGCTATAATCCCGGCACTCATCGGGCCTGTATTAGGACCTTTGGTAGGCGGATATATGGTAGATTACCTCTCTTGGCACTGGATCTTCCTGATCAATATCCCGATCGGGATCTTAGGAATCATTTTAGGAGTGAAATTTATGCCGGATTATAAAACCGGAGATGTGGATTTTGACCTGAAAGGCTTTTTTATTTTCGCTGCGGCCTCCCTCCTGCTCTCCGTTTCGCTGGAACTTTTCGGAAATATCCAGAATACCACACCGGTACTTTTAGTATTTATTTTCGGATTTCTATTTCTGTAT
Source organism: Chryseobacterium defluvii (assembly GCF_014204415.1). Classification (GTDB taxonomy): domain Bacteria; phylum Bacteroidota; class Bacteroidia; order Flavobacteriales; family Weeksellaceae; genus Chryseobacterium; species Chryseobacterium defluvii_A. The sequence goes on from NZ_JACHLE010000005.1 coordinate 145,490, forward strand.
TACTATTACAAACATGCCAAAAGAGAAGAGAATCCTATTTTTCCGTTAAATTTATTTCAGGTGAGGACTTTCCGTGTAGGTATTCTGGGAAACCTGGCAACAAGATTGGGGATCAGTTCAGTTCCGCTACTTCTTCCGCTGATGATCCAGATCGCTTATAAACAATCGGCAGTTACTTCTGGCTGGATCATTGCTCCCATGGCCCTTACGGCCATATTCGGAAAATCATCGGTAATTAAAATCTTAAACAGATACGGCTACAGGAAAACATTAATGATAAACACCTTTATCATCGGAACATTGATCTGCCTGCTTTCCATACCTGATATCCATACTTCTTTATACTGGTTTGTTCCTATTATTGCCGTTCTGGGATTTTTCAACTCTATCCAGTTCACTTCCATGAATACGATTTCCATTGCCGATCTGCGGAATTTCCAGACCAGCAGCGGAAATTCCCTGGTTTCGGTCAATCAGCAGCTTGCCATTGGTTTTGGAATTGCATTCGGGCTTATTGTTTTGAAGCTATTTGAAAGCACAGACCTTATCAACGGAGAGATCCATAATGCATTTCGCTATACCTTCCTTACGGTGGGCATACTGACCATTCTTTCAGGATTCGTTTTCAGAAGACTTCATATTTCTGATGGAAAAAACATGAAATCCGAAGAGTAAAAAGGCAATTCCCCTTTACAATTTTACCCGTTATGAACTTATCACAGATCAACGATATTGATCTTTCGCTATGGTAAATTTGCTATAATAAACCAAGTATTATGGCAACTAAAAAAGTAGAAATCATAGTATCCCCAAAGCCCGCACATTTTGTAGGTGACGGTTTTAGGGTTCATAATTTTATTCCAAGCGTGTACGGACTGGATATGAAAAGGATGGATCCGTTCATTATGCTTGATTACAATTCAAAATTTCATTTCAATGGTTCAGAGGTCCCAAGAGGCGTCGGGGTACATCCGCACAGAGGGTTTGAAACCGTAACGATCGCCTACAAAGGAAAAGTTGAGCATCATGACAGTGCGGGCGGCGGTGGAATAATAAGTGAAGGAGACGTACAGTGGATGACAGCTGCAAAAGGGGTTCTTCATAAGGAATATCATGAAAAAGAATGGTCCAAAAACGGAGGGATCTTTCAGATGGTCCAGCTTTGGGTAAACCTTCCCGCAAAGAATAAAATGAGTACGCCAAAATACCAGGCTATTAAAAATTCAGAAATGAAAAAAGTAGAGCTTGGAGAAAACGGCCTCGTTGAGATCATTGCCGGGGAATATCTGGGAAAGAAAGGTCCCGCATCTACCTTCAGTCCGGTAAATATGATGAATGCAAAACTGAAAGCCGGGGGAAAAGCTGATTTTACCATCCCTGCTGATTTTAATACGGCAGCTCTCGTCATTGAAGGAAGCATCACAATAAATGGAGAAGAAAAAGCCCCTGCCGATCACTTCATATTATTTAAAAATGAAGGCGACACTTTCACTATTGAAGCCGGTGAAGATTCAGTAGTGCTACTCCTCAGCGGGGAGCCTCTAAATGAACCTATTTATCCGCATGGCCCTTTTGTAATGAATTCAAGGAAGGAGATCCTTCAGGCTTTTGAAGATTTCAATACCGGAAAATTTGGTTACTTGGAAGAATAGATCAGAAAATTAAAGACTATAGCAGCCCATTTGCATTCCACAGGAATTTCAACTGCCTGCTTTTAAAATCTTTATTCAGATTTATCCGAAATGGTAAAAATGAAGGATTAATCTTATCTTAGAATATTAAAATAATTCTATATTCAAATTAAAAATATACAATCATGAAACCGGAATTTGAAAACATATCATTAATAAAAAACGAAGAAAAGAAAAGATTTGAAATAGAAATTGACGGTCATTTTGCATTCATTGATTATCGTGAAACAGGACATCAGATTGCTTTGGTACATACAGAAGCCGAACCGGAGCTTGCCGGAACCGGGGCCGCATCGGCTGTTGTAGAAAAGACCTTACACTATATTGAAGGCCATCAAAAGAAATTATTGCCCTTCTGTCCGTATGTTTTTGCTTATATTAAAAAGCATCCGGAATGGAAGCGTATCGTTGATGAAAAATTTGAAGGATACGATAAACTTTAATTTGAAATTTTAATTCATTAAAACCTTACAAAATTTTTACTCATGTCAAACATTGGACTTATCATCGAAGAAAAAGCAGCAGATATAGGAAATTTTTTAGTGGGAAGGCTTTTGCCGTTCCGTGAAAAAAGGGCAGTCGGGCCTTTTGTTTTTATTGACCACATGGGGCCTTCCGAGCTTAAAGATTATCAGAATCTTGATGTTCCGCCTCATCCACATATCGGGCTTTCAACGTTAACTTATCTGCTCGAAGGATCCATTTTCCACCGGGACAGCATCGGAAGCGCCATTGAAATAAAACCTGGCGCCGTTAACTGGATGACCGCAGGAAAGGGAGTCGTTCATTCCGAAAGAACTCCCGAATATTTAAGAAGTACAGATAAAAAGCTCCACGGATTTCAGATCTGGGTAGGACTTCCAAAGCATCTGGAACAAACAGAACCCGGTTTTCACCATATTGAAGCAGATGATATTCCTGCCTGGGAGGAAAACGGAGTACAGTATAAATTAATTGCCGGGGAAGCCTTCGGAAGAAAATCTCCGGTTCCGGTACACAGCCGCTTATTTTTTATTGAGATCAAAACAAAAGAAGCAAAAAAAATAAGCATCGGAAAAGAACTGTATGGTGAGGCTGCCATGTATGTTCTGGACGGAACCGTACATACAGAAGGTAACAGTTATGGTTCCAAGCAATTGCTGATCGCGAAAGACACTCAGCTCTGTGAATTCGAAATGAGCGAGAACGGGACGGTTTATCTTTTCGGTGGAGAACCTTTCGACGAAGAACGATTCATATTCTGGAATTTCGTAAATTCAGACAAGGAATTAATTGAACAGGCAAAGGTAAACTGGCACGACCAGAATCACGATGCCTTCCCTTTGGTTCCGGGCGATGAACACGAATATGTCCCGCTTCCCAAATCTATTCTGAACAGAAAATAATTTGAGAAACAGGATGACTAAATAACAACTTATGAGAATATTAGCATTTGCAGGAAGCTCTTCTTCCACTTCTATCAACAGGGAACTGGTAAAATTTGTATTGAAAAGTTTCCGGGATGAAGAGATCAACCTGATAGATCTTAACGATTATTCCATGCCGGTTTTTTCCGTAGATCTTGAGAAAAAAGGATTTCCTCATGAAGCCCGTCAATTTTTAAAAGCCATTGAAGACTCTGATGTGATCATCTGCTCTCTTGCCGAACACAACCGTTCTTACAGCGCGGCCTTCAAAAATATTTTTGACTGGACATCAAGGATCAATGTAAAAGTCTTTCAGAATAAACCGATGTTCCTGATGAGTACTTCTCCCGGAGGTTATGGTGGTGGAAATGTGATGAATACGGCAAAAACCTTCTTTCCACAGTTCGGGGCTGAAATTAAAGACACTTTTTCACTTCCTAAGTTCTATGAAAACTTTGATATGGAAAGCGGTGTTATTCATCCGGATCTGCTGAAAGAACTGAATGAAAAAATAGCAAATTTTAAAAGTCAGATCGGAAACTAATGACCAAGGGAAGATTGGAAGCTTTCAGTGATGGGGTTTTAGCCATTATTATCACCATTATGGTCCTTGAGCTCAAGGTACCTGAAGGCAGTAGCTGGGTGGATCTAAAACCCATAATCCCTAAATTTCTTGCCTATATTTTCAGTTTTATTTATATAGGAATTTACTGGAACAATCATCATCATATGTTCCAGGCTGTGAAAAAAGTGAATGGCAGCATACTTTGGGCTAATCTTCATCTGCTGTTTTGGCTCTCACTGATGCCCATCGCAACTGAATGGATCGGGACGACCAATTTTTCCAAAAATCCGGTAGCCGCCTATGGTATCGGGCTCATCATGTGTGCGATCGCCTATACCATTCTGGAAACGGTAATCATCAAATGTGAGGGTGAGAACTCAAAATTAAAAGAAGCTATTCATTCAAGATTTAAAGAATATATTTCTATTGTCCTTTACGTTTTAGGAATTGCCACTTCATTTTTCTATCCGTACCTTGCTGTTGGCCTGTATTATATGGTAGCCCTTATATGGCTTATCCCTGACAAAAGGATTGAAAAATCATTAAAAGAAAATTAACATGGAAAAACACGAATATCCTAATGGTGATATCACCGTTATCTGGCAGCCTCAAAAATGTATTCATTCGGCAGTCTGCGTAAAAATGCTTCCTAAAGTGTATAATCCAAAGGCCAGGCCCTGGATAAAAGCTGAAAATGCAACTGCTGAGGAGCTCAGGAATCAAATAGACCAATGTCCTTCCGGGGCATTAAGTTACCAATTCAATACAGAAAAATAATGGGGATAACCGTAAAAGCCAGTTTAGGGAAAACAAAATATTATACTGAAGTTATTGCAGGTGAAAACCAACTCATTACTGATGAACCTGTAGATAAAGGCGGACAGAATAAAGGATTCAATCCTTTTGAGATCCTGGCTACTTCACTGGCAAGCTGTACTGCGGCCACTTTAAGGATGTATATTGACCGAAAGGAATGGGATGTGGAAAAAATAAATGTGGAGGTAGATCTGGAAAATTTTCCGCTTACCAAAAGAGCCGTCTTTAAGAGGGACATCAGCTTTGAAGGCATACATCTGGACGAGGAACAACTGAAAAGGCTTCACTCCATAGCGGATGCCTGCCCTGTTCACAGAATATTGACCAACGATATAGAAATACTAACCAAATTTTCATAATATGATCGAAGTAAAACAAAACAACGGCGAAAAACACGGAAATTTTGAGGCTCTCATAGACGGAAACCGTGCAGGACTGATGACTTATACCTGGGCGGGAGAAGAGCGCTTCATTATTGACCACACCGAGGTGGAAGAAGCATACAACGGAAAAGGGGTAGGCAAAGAAATGGTTCTGGCGGCAGTGGATTTTGCGAGGAAGGAAGGCAAGAAAATAATCGCCCTCTGCCCTTTTGCAAAAGCTACGTTCCAGAAAAACAAAGAGCTTCAGGATGTTTTAGGATAGTTTAAACGTAAAATCTATTATAAGCCTTTCAGAGTATATATTCTGAAAGGTTTTTCTTTTTCACCAGAACAGAAAAAAACTATATTTGTAAAATTTTAATTGATAAAATATGTCTCCGATTATATTACTGTCCATCATTATCGTCTATTTTGCGCTGCTTCTGTGGGTAGCCTATAAAACAGGAAAAGGAAGCGATAATGAGAGTTTCTTTATCGGAAACCGGAAAAGTAATTGGATGCTGGTGGCATTCGGGATGATCGGGACTTCTCTTTCGGGGGTAACATTTGTGAGTGTTCCCGGTGCAGTGGGAAAAGATAATTTTGCTTATTTGCAGATCACATTAGGCTACCTTATAGGCTATGTAGTCATTGCTTACGTCCTGCTTCCCTTATACTACAGACTGCAACTGACCTCTATCTACGGGTATCTTCAGCAGAGAATGGGCCGGCTTTCTTACAAATCCGGAGCATGGATATTTATTGTTTCCCGGCTTGTAGGTGCTACAGCAAGGCTCTATCTGGTAGTAAACATTCTTCAGATTTCGATATTAGACAGTTTGGGAGTACCCTTCATTGTGACTACGCTGATCATCCTGTTAATGATTATTCTTTATACCTATGAAGGCGGGGTAAAAACGATCGTCTGGACAGATACTTTACAGACCTCGTGCATGCTTTTGGGGCTCATTATTTGTACATTTTATATGCTGAACCATCTCAACCTGAATGTCGGGGAAAGCCTGACAGCCATGCAGGAAAAAGGCTATACCAAGATATTTGAAACCAACTTTAATTCGCCCGGTTTCTTTATCAAACAGATCCTTGCGGGAGCCTTTATCACTATCACTATGACCGGGATAGATCAGGAAATGATGCAGAAAAGCCTTTCAGTAACCAGACTGAAAGATTCCCAGAAAAATATGGTTACGTTGGGCTTCATTCTATTAGGCGTGATCTCTTTATTCCTTTATATGGGTGGTCTTCTTTATCTTTTCGGAGAAGGACAGGGTGGCCAATTTGTAGAAGTAATCAAAGACGGGGTTCCTAAAAAAGAATTTTTACTGAACGGGAAAGATATTTTCGGGGATAAGATATTCCCGGAAGTTGCTTTGAACCATATGCCTGGTTTTATTTCCATTATTTTCATCATTGCTTTGATTTCTGCCCTATTCCCAAGTGCGGATGGTGCCATGACCGCTCTCACCTCTTCATTATGCATCGATATTTTCGGGATGAAGGAAAAGAAAGAATGGGATGATAAGAAGAAAGAAAAATTCAGAAAAAATGTTCACCTTATCGTTGCCCTCGCATTTTTGATTATGGTGGTTATTTTTAAGATCATCAATGATAATTCAATGATCGGACTGATTCTGAAGCTTGCAGGATTTACTTACGGACCGCTTTTAGGGCTATTTGCTTTCGGTATTTTCACTCAATATAAAGTCAATGACAAACTGGTTCCTTACGTTTGTATCATTGCACCTGTTATTTCGTATTTTATCGACAAGTATCAGGGAACTATCTTCGGTGATTTTAAGATCGGGCTTGAATTACTGATCATCAACGGCTTGCTGACCTTCATCGGGCTATGGCTGATCAGAAAAAAATAAATTAATTTAAAATAAAAATATAAAGTTCATGAAAAAAATTATTCAGTTTCTATTATGCGTATTTGCATTCAGCTTTATTTCCGCCCAGGAAAACTATGAGGTTTCTACTTTAAGGATAGGGCCTTACAAGATGTTTATGGAAAAAGCTGCCGCCGAGAAGCTTGCAGGTATGAAACTAATACCAAATGACGGAGAGTCTAAAAGCACAATAAAATATCATGGGGAAACCATTCTTATCGACATCTACGAAAGATATATCAACGAAAGCAAGCCTAATGAACTAAGTGTTTACGGACTTTCTACCAAAAGTAAAAAATTCAGGACAAAAGGCGGAATCGGAGTAGGAAGCACCCGGGACGAGGTCATCAATGCCTTTAAGAATTATTCCAGTTTTTCTTCTTATCCGGGATGGAACGATAAAGGTGAAAAGGTAAAGAACGAAAGCCGTTTTGTATTGAATGATGATGATGCGGGGACGGTATTATCCTTCAAGATCGTTGATAATATAGTTACGGAAGTTTCCGTATATATGAACGAAGGCTGCTAAAACAATCAATTCTTTAAATAATTCAGAATCCGGGTTTTCCACCCGGATTTTACATTTCCGTAAGCCGGTAAAAAGTCGTAAATTCGCGTGCAAATAAATCAGATATAATGAGTAAAAGTATTGAAGAGCTAAAATCTCTTACTACGCAGATCAGAAGAGACATTTTAAGAATGGTTCATGCTGTTAATTCGGGACATCCAGGCGGAAGTTTAGGCTGTACGGAATATTTCACGGCACTTTACGGAAAGGTAATGAACTATCATCTTCCTTTCACCATGGAAGGCAAAAATGAAGATCATTTTTATCTTTCAAACGGCCACATTTCACCGGTTTACTATTCTACTTTATCAAGGTTTGGTTTTTTCCCGGCAGATGAACTGAGAACTTTCAGAAAATTAGACTCAAGACTACAGGGCCATCCGACTACTCATGAAGGTCTACCCGGCATTCGTATTGCTTCAGGATCTCTGGGCCAGGGGCTTTCTGTAGCACTTGGTGTTGCATTGGGTAAAAAATTGGATGGGGACCAGTCTCTTGTATACTCCCTTCATGGTGACGGTGAGCTTCAGGAAGGCCAGATCTGGGAAGCGCTGATGTTTGCTGCCGCTAAAAAGGTAGACAATATTATCTCCACTATCGATTACAACGGACGCCAGATCGATGGTGATACTGACGATGTATTGAGCCTTGGAAATCTTCATGCCAAGCTTGAAGCATTCGGATGGGTTGTTTTGGAAGAAAAAAACGGCAACGACCTTGAGGCCGTAATTGCCATTCTTGAAAAAGCAAAAACTGAAACCGGAAAAGGAAAACCTGTAGCCATCATCCTTCATACCGAGATGGGTTATGGTGTGGATTATATGATGGGAACCCATGCATGGCATGGGAAAGCTCCGAATGATGAGCAGCTGGAAACCGCTTTCAAACAATTATATTTGGAGGCACCTGCAGACTATTAATATCTTACTTAAGTTTACCATGAAAAAACTCTTCTTAATCTGTCTTATGACGAGTTGCATATTCGGAGCTGCTCAGGAAAAGAAAATTTCCTTTGCCAAAGAGCTGAATTATCAGATGACTGACAAAAACAAGCCTCTTTCAACTTTGAAAATGTATGCCAGTCCAAATAGCGAATTCCTTACTAAGCTTAATCTTAGGGAATTTCCTATGTATTATTACACAGACGGATTAGGGACAAGTGTTGTTTCCCTGGAAATGAATAACCGCATCAGCGGATCTTTAAATAATCTGATGTATTTCGGATTTGATTATGGTTATGAAGATAAGGAAGAATTTACATTAGAAACGGAAAAACTGAATACAAAAGAAACCGTTTTGGGCATTCCCTGTTCTCATTATCTGATCAGTTACAGATCAAAAACAGGAGAAAAGAAAAAAAATGATGATTTGAAGTTATGTATTGATGACAAATCCCCTTTCAATAATTTTTCTGTTTTAACCGGGCTTCTTAATCAGTATATGGGGAAATCCAGGCTGAAAAGTTTCGGGATGAACGGGCTCATTTTAAAAGCAGGGCCCGGGAAAACTTATGATAAGGAGCATTTCATTTTAACATCAGTGAAAGATTCCAAAGATTTTGTTTATTTCGACCATAAAAAGGCAATGACAGACCAGCAGAGAAAAATGGACTCCCTTATGCTTGTTTATAAAAATTATGAAGACGAATATACTCAAATGGATTCAGCAGCTGTAGTAGATTCCGCCGCTATGGCAGTTAAGGATGCTATGGCCGATTATATGAATGATATTGACAATAATTATTACATTCCTGAATACACTTCTGAGTATAAAAAAGCCAAGGATGAGGAAGGAAGCCTTGCGATCTCCAATATCCCGGATGAGAAACTATGGAAAGGCCTTCCGTCACACTGTAAAAATTTTGAAAAAGATCTTCCTGAGTTCAAAAATAAAGAGCTTAAAAAGCATTTGGGAAATTATGTCGGGCAAATGTGTGACATGTATCTTACCCAGGCCGAAACCCACAATGTAGGGATCAAGATCACGCTGGATGAAATAAGGCGGGAAGTACTGTACCTCAACACTATTCATGATAAACTTGATGAATCTGATCAAAAGAAACTGAATAATTATTTAAAAAATCTAGATTAAAAAAATAAAAATGAAATATACCTACACAGAAAAAAAGGATACGCGTTCCGGGTTTGGAGCAGGACTTGCAGAACTTGCTGATAAGAATCCTAATGTTGTCGCACTTTGTGCAGACCTTATCGGTTCTTTGAAAATGGAGAAATTCATTGAAAAAGCTCCTGAAAGATTCTTCCAGGTAGGAATTGCAGAAGCCAACATGATGGGGATTGCCGCCGGGCTCAGTATTACCGGAAAAATTCCTTTCACGGGAACTTTCGCCAATTTCTCCACTTCAAGGGTATATGACCAGATCCGCCAGTCTATTGCCTATTCAGGAAAGAACGTAAAGATCTGTGCTTCTCATGCGGGACTTACCTTAGGGGAAGACGGGGCTACCCACCAGGTTCTGGAAGATATCGGAATGATGAAAATGCTTCCGGGAATGACGGTTATCAATCCTTGCGACTATAACCAGACGAAAGCAGCCACCATTGCAATCGCTGATCATGAAGGGCCCGTATATTTAAGATTCGGAAGGCCTACTGTTCCTGTTTTCATTCCTGAAGACATGCCGTTTGAGATCGGAAAGGGAATTATGCTGCAGGAAGGAACCGATGTAACGATCGTAGCAACAGGCCACCTGGTTTGGGAATCTCTGGTTGCTGCCGATGAGCTTGAAAAAGAAGGAATTTCCTGTGAAGTAATCAACATCCATACGATTAAGCCTTTGGATGAGGAGATCATCTTAAAATCTGTTGAAAAAACCGGAAAGATCGTAACGGCGGAAGAGCACAATTATCTTGGAGGATTAGGTGAATCTGTTGCCGGAATGCTGGCAAGAAGAAGGCCTACAAGACAGGAATTCGTAGCGGTAAATGATACTTTCGGTGAATCTGCCACTCCTGCGGAGCTGATGAAGAAATATAAAATTGATTCTACGGCTGTAAAAGAAGCTGTGAAAAGAATTTTAGCCAACTAAGATTAAAGTTTAAAATTTCATAAAAAAGGTTCTCAGATGATGAGAACCTTTTTATTTTATATATAAAGGTTGTCTAAACTTTTATTTTTTGAACCATTAAGATATTTAAGTTGTTATGATTATTAAGATATAAGCTTCGCTTTAGGCTTGAAAACCAGAATAATTAGTCTTAATCATCCTTTATCTCTTAATTTCTCCTTAATGTTTTAAAAAATATTGGATACTTTTTTGATTAGTACATACTTAAAAAAATTACCCTTACCCACTCTTATGTGTTCTAAAGTGTCGAAAAAACTTTTGCAACTTTTGTGGCTGAGCAGAAATTCGGACAGTTTCTTAATATTTTATTTAAAAAACTTCCATTTCGGGATAATGGCCAGCATCCCAAAACCCGTAAAAAGAAAAAGATTGGTCACATCCGTATACAAGAATGTAGACAAATAATAATTGTGCATAAAGAAATGCAGGATGAGCAGTGCCGGGAACATAAAGATCCCCGCTTTCCTGTAAAAGAACATCAGAATAAGACTGATCATCATTAAGGCATCAATGGTAAAAATAATATAGAAATACCACCTGGGGATATTAAGATACTCATGCTGCAGGTATTCGTCTACATCAATCCCCAATCCCATTATGGTAAATAATAGCAATGCGGCTATCGTTAAAATAAAGCCTAACCCTTTCTTCGGATCTTCGTCAAAGTAGCTGTATTCTTCCATAGGTACAAAAATAAAGAACTTATGAGGATTTTCATAAGTTCTTTGATATATTTATTCGTTTAAAATTTGATTATACAGAAATAGCGTTAATCAATCTGTTTTTATCGCTTAAATACTCTTCCATAGAGATCATACTTTCAGTTCTCATTACATCCTGAATGTCATCTATCTGATAGATAATTCTTTTTGCATCATCAGTGTTTTTAGCTCTCACCTTGCAGAAAATATTATATTTTCCTGAGATAACACTTGCTTCAATTACATTAGGAATAGTAGATAATTCTTTTAGTACTTCCTGTGTACGGTTTGATTTCGTTAAAAGTATCCCGATAAAAGCAGTAAAATGATAGTCTAATTTACCATAATCTATGTTAAGAGATGATCCCAAAATAATTCCTGCATCTTCCATTTTCTTCACTCTTACGTGAATTGTTCCCGCAGAAACATCCATCTGCTTTGCAATTTCAGTAAAAGGCATTCTTGTATTTTCTACTAAGAAATCAAGAATCTTCTTGTCTATTTCGTCCAGTTGATAGTTCATATTAGTTAAATTACAATTTCTTTAAAAAATCAATGTATTTTTTGCAAATTTATAAAAAATAATTTAACTAAAAAAATTATCTCAAATATTAACAATAATTAACACGTATGACAAAAATCATTAAAATATTCTGATTATTTACTCTCGGATTTTATAGAATCTGTTTTTATTTCAGTCTTGGTTTCCGGTTGTTTTTTTTCTTTTTTCTTCTTTTTAAATAAAGAATTAAAACTTTTAGTCCATACAATACCCCCTCCATAAGCCTGATTAGCAGTACCATTGGAACCTGCTCCTGTCGTCATACCAATATTAGATGGTTTGGAATATCCCCTCAAAATCAAACTTCCGTCATTTTTCTTTGAAATATCATATTCAATAGCCCCTTCCCCGGATAAGTAATTCGCATCAGGATTTTCAGTTTTTGTTAAAGGGATACCCAAGCCGGTTTTCACTTTTACCCTTGGCGAAAGCGCAAAGCTTACCCCCGCATTAGCCCTGTCTCCTGTATTTGAATACTGGTCTCCCTTCACATAATTCAGGTCAATCTGGAACTCATTGCTCATTGTATTAAGAACCGAACTAACCTGTTTCAAAAATATATTATATCCTGATGATTCTGCAACACTGGCAACATCTATATCTATTCCTCCTGTATTGGATACGTTAAAACTATTTAATAAAAGAATAGAACCGAATTGGATTGCCCTTTCCCCTTCCTGACTCATTTTTGCTGCCAGAGTTTCCTTTACCTGGCTGGATACATCTAAAGCCGTAACATTAAATTCAAGTTTAGGATTCACGAGAGTTTGTGTAATATTGGCCTGTAATAATATACTGATAGGCTGAAGCCCTCCCATACTAAGGTATTCCGCAGCATTGGAAACCATTCTCATATAGTTTGCCGTAATGTCCAAAGCAGGCTTCATCGCATCTCCATCCCATCGAATATTGCTATTTTTCTCAATCTGGAAGGTTTTGTTAAGAAGAGCTTTTGAAGTAAAAGTACCGTTGTCAACCTTATACATTCCATTCATGGCAATATTTCCCTGTCTGCTCATCTGGAATCTCAGGTTATTGGCTGCTCCTTTCACCGCAATGTTTCCTACGTCATCCCCAATGAGTACATTCACGGTGGTTCCTTTATCCACATCCAAAGAGAAGTCAATATTCATATTGGCGCCCGTTTTTTTCTTTTCTTCCAGAGTGATTAGCCCGTCTTTGCCTTCTTTCAGGAACCTCAGCATTTTAAATTCCTCCACATTGGAAGTGGATCCTGAATTGAAGGTAAAAGTACTTCCATTCAGTGCCTTCATATTAGGGGTTGACAGATTAAGCCCTGAAACAGGCCCATCCACATAAAGGTCACCCTGCCCGTAAACCCTTCCCCAGAAAAGATCAAAGTCTTTTTGTGTGGTGTTCAGCATCAGCAGGTTATCCGCTCTCATTACGAGGTTGACTCCCATTGAAGACAAAGTCTCAAACTGGATCGCCCCGGAAATAGTTCCTTTGGAATTTGATCTTCCGTCATGTACTTCAATATTATTAAGAAGAGCCAGGCCTTTGGATAATGGGATCACAGTATCATCAAAAGAGTAATCCACCCCAGTAAACAACAATTTCAACCCGAAGTTTTTCAAAGCAATATCCCCACTGTAGTCAAGATCGCTCAGCTTTCCGCTGATCTTCAGATCTCCGGTTGCCTTACCCCGTAAATTACCAAAAATGGTCTGTACAAACTGTTGGGCAAATGCCAGATCAAATTCTTTCATTTCGGCCACCAGATCCAAAGTAGGCGTAGAAGTGTTATTATTCACGGTTCCTGTTAAATGCAGGTTGTTATTACCTATTACTCCGGCTGAAGAAACTTTTACGTCAACATCATATACATTTAAAGAAAAACCGTTGGTTGCGGAGATGGTAATATCCCCCATATCATTCCCGTTCATCATGATATCATCAACAGTCAGGTCCACCAAAGGCTGCAAAGTGTTTTTATCCATCCTGATCTTAACACTGCCATTAGCCAACCCTTTTATATTCATTGTATTTCCGCCGGCCTGCATCTCAAGAAGTTTTTCAATGGCAAAATTATTAACGTCTGCATCTACATAGAAGTCTTTAGCTGACTTGAAGGTGGCTTCTTTAATAAATAAGGCGCTGTCATCAGAATACACCCTTAAATTCTTAATATCAAAATCTCCGGTCTTTTTCCTGTAAGTAATGGAATGATCAAGCTGCGCACCCGTATCAATTGCCCAGGTTACATCATTGAACTTCACTTCTGTGGGCTCAAACCTGAAAACATAATCTCCTGCCGGATTGGTTGACTGATTGACGTTGATTGCATAGGCTTTAAGCTTATCATCCAGCTCATCTTCGGGGCTTCCGTGTTTGAAGGTTGTTGCCAGGTGAAGAACAGTATTATTCTCATTTCTGCCGCTTAAAATAACATCCTTCAGGATATTCTTATTATATTCCAGCCTGTTTATCTTTGCATAGATCTGCTCATTCAGGTTAGCTGTATTGATTCTTACCATTACACTGTCTACCATGGCACTGTCTCTGCTAATTTTATCCCTTTCATTGATCTTATAAGCAGGATTGGCAGCTGCCAGAGCTTTATCAGCATCCGAGATCTCTTCTTTTTTGGTCATAATGTACTTTAAAGAAGCCGCATCGAGGTTCAAAATCAGATTATTGGAATTCCCATCGTACTCTCCCTGTACCACTGCTCCTTTTGGCAATTTCAGGTCGGGCATAAAATAGCTCACCAGTCCCTGCTGAACATCAAAATCCATTGTAAAATGCTGCCCTCTGTATAGCTTTCTAGGCGGAGGTCCTACCAGTATTTTACCCAATCCGTTTTCAACCATTCCGGCTAAATCCGCAAGATTGTAACGTCCGGAAATTTTTCCGTTAACAGCTCCGGGAGCATCTACCATGATCATTCTTCCACCGCCTTCAAGGAAAGTTTTCACTTTTGCGTTCGGAATAATATATTTTTGAGTAGCTGTAGCGAAACTGACATTGCTGGCTTCAACATCCAGATTCAGATCATTAACGGAAGACATGGACATCTTACCTGTAACCTGGCCTGTTACAATCTGACTCCCCGGCTTATTGGTAAAATAATTCATGTTCAGATGATCCACGTCTGCATTGACATTCATTGAGATCCGGGAAGTGCTGAAGTCGATAAGTCCCTTTACGGATGCCTTTGCCTGCTCATCATTTACCGTGATAAGGCCATTGTATTTTTTATGATCAAGCAAACCGTCAAGGTAAAGGTTATTGATCTCCTTATCCATGATCTCGATACTGGAAATATGTGATTTTGTAGTCAGGCGCATAGTGTTGACATCGAAGCTCTGGCCGTTGATATCAAATTTCCCTGAAATTAACCCTACCGATTTGTTTTTGGTAATCACCGAAGTATTTAAATCTTTGACCTCAGCATAGCCTGAATATTTTGGCATTGCAGTACTGTAATCCGTAAGGGAAAATTTACTGATCTTTGCCTGCCCTATTCCCGTGATCAGGTTTCCGTTCGGGACATATACCTGATTCGGGGTAACTCTTGCAGCACCATTATACTTAAGCTTTCCAAAATCATCTGCAAAGTTCTTCATCTTTTTAGAGATGAATGAAGGCATCATTGCTTTCAGGTCTTTATAAGTGAAGTCTGTAGACAGGTTATTGGTCTCGATCAAAAAATTTCCTTTCAGCAGGTTATCCACTTTCATGGTTTGCGTAGCAATGTTCACAGCGGGGTTTCTGATCAGGAAATTATCGAGATAGAATTTATTCAGCGGGCCGGTCATTTTCCCGGAAAGATTGAAGGGTTTAAAATTATCCCAATTAGTGACAAAATAGCTGATATCGTATCCGCTAAGCTGGCTTCCCTGCTTAATATCCATATCCCAGCGTACCCTGTCTGCAAAACCTGCCCAGGAACCTTTATTCAGGTTAAATTTTATATTACCTTGCAGCAGAGTATGATCCGTATTCAGGGTAAGGTCTTTCAATGCAAGATAATTATCCGTCATGGATAGTTCGGTGGAAAAGGTATCTACAATATGAGATTTTCCCCAGCGTGTGGTAACGAAGGAGAAATTATTGATCAATGCGGAAATATTAGCTCCATTGACTTTAACATTCGGGGCTTTTAAATTGACTTTATCAGAGGTTAACCATTTCCCGGCTTCTCCCGGGGAATTCTGATTGACAATGGAAACTTTTGAATCCAGGATCTCTAACCGTGAATTCAGCTGAAAAGCGGGCTTCTTAGGATCTCTTGGTTTTCCACTGTCAAACAATTTGGTAAACCGGATGAAGTTGGAAATGCTGTCCCCCTTATAAGTAATGACTTTAATATCAGCATTTTTAAGAGTAAGCGCATTGAAGCTTAAAGAATTGCTGTTCCCTGAAATAGCATTGACTGCAAGGGCCATCCAGTCGGAATTGGCACGAAATTCTTCTGCCGTGATGAATTCCATTCCTTTATAGTCTTTAATTTTCAGGCCTTTAATGGTCACATCTCCAAAGTAATCCACATCCACACTTTTGGTAGACATATCGGCTTTGAAGTCTTTGTTAACGATCTGTAGTGCCTGGTCTGCCGCCCATTGTTTGGTCATGGGAAGATTGATCAGAATGAAAACAGCGGTAACAAGAAAAAGGCTGATCCAGAAAATGATCAAAAGCAGTTTTGCCCACCACGAATAGCTGGTGACATCACGCATCGCCTGCTTACCAAATTCTTCGGCCGTTTCTACGGGATGATGAATAGCATCCGAAGCCAGCTCAGACGCTTCTTTGACTGTTTCCTTAACCGTATCGCCCACGTTTTCCACAGTCTTCTGTACCTGATTACCTAGGTTTTCAGCTACTGATTTTTTATTCTCATTCTCGTTATTATTCTCTAACTTTGCCATTATTATGAACGACTCTATAATTTTAGGTATTGAATCATCTTGCGACGATACATCAGCAGCTATCATCAAGGGAAACCGTATTCTCTCCAACATCGCTGCTAATCAGGCAGTCCACAAAGAATATGGCGGAGTTGTACCCGAATTAGCATCGCGCGCTCATCAGCAGAATATCATTCCCGTAGTTGAAAAATCAATCACTAAAGCAAATATACAACAAAATGCCATTTCTGCTATAGGATTTACACGTGGTCCCGGACTTTTAGGATCACTTCTTGTAGGAACCTCATTCGCCAAATCCCTGGCGATGAGTCTGGATGTTCCTTTAATTGAAGTTAACCATCTCCAGGCACACATTTTAGCTCATTTTATTGAGGATGCAAATCCTATGCCGCCAAAATTCCCGTTTTTGTGTCTTACAGTAAGCGGAGGGCATACCATGATCGTTCTCGTAAAAGATTATTTCGATATGGAAATTATCGGGAAAACCACTGATGATGCAGCCGGAGAAGCATTTGATAAGATCGGTAAAATCTTTGATCTGGATTATCCGGCAGGCCCTATCATTGATAGGCTTGCAAAGGAAGGAAATCCCGACGCCTTCCAGTTCAATAAGCCCAAATTAGGAAATTATGATTATTCGTTCAGTGGTATAAAAACGTCTGTCCTATATTTTATT
The DNA here is from genome assembly GCF_014204415.1 of Chryseobacterium defluvii. Lineage (GTDB taxonomy): Bacteria > Bacteroidota > Bacteroidia > Flavobacteriales > Weeksellaceae > Chryseobacterium > Chryseobacterium defluvii_A. The sequence goes on from NZ_JACHLE010000005.1 coordinate 162,730, forward strand.
CAAAAAGAAGTCAGAAAAAATCCCGATTTCATCAAAGAGAATCTTTATGATCTGTGTGCTTCCGTTCAGAAGGCCATTATTGAAATTCTAATGAATAAACTTGAAAAAGCCTCAAAAGAGCTGGGCATAAAAGAGGTGGCCATTGCAGGTGGCGTTTCCGCCAATTCCGCTTTGAGAAAAGCCATGCAGGATCATGAAGAAAGATCAGGCTGGAATATCTACATCCCAAAATTTGAATACACCACAGACAATGCTGCAATGATCGCTATGGTGGCACAGCTCAAGTTTGAAAAGGGAGAGTTTACGGATTTAAGAACGACTGCTACGGCGAAATATGACTTGTAAAAGGTAAAATCGCAAAAATGCTAAAACGCAAATTATTAGGTTCTCTTTGAAAAATTCACCTATTTATACAAAAACACAAAACAAATGAATAAAAAATATGTACAAATTTTATTTCGAAAAATTAGATACTTGGAATAAGGCAGGAGTATTAGTTAAAGAAATTTATAAAGCGACCTCTTCTTTTCCTGATAGTGAAAAGTTCGGAATCACAAATCAAATAAGAAGAGCCTGTACGAGTATTACAGCAAATATTGCTGAAGGAATGTGCAGATCAACCGAGAAAGAAAAATCCAGATTTATAAATATTTCTTTTGGGAGTTGCATTGAAGTAATTAATTTCCTGATTATTTCAAATGACTTGAGCTTTTTGGATGATATAAATTATGAAGAATTAAGGTTAAAAACAGAAAGCATCACCAATCAACTTGATGCATTAAATAAAGTTTTAAATAAACAAAAAAGCTAGATTTTGAAAAGACGAAAATTTCATTAGTATTTTTTACGATTTTACCAATCAGCAATTTTGCCTTTTTGCCATAAAAACAGTTTATGAAATTATTTTACGGAGATATAAAAGACAACAAGGTATTCATCAATGATGAAGAACAGCAGCATATCATAAAGGTTCTTCGTATGAGAGACGGGGAAGAAATTCACGTTACGGACGGAAAAGGAAACCTTGCCTTCGGAAAATTGATCCTGGAAGGGAAAAAGGCAGGAATTGAAGTTTCAGATATTAAAACCGGACTGCCGGACTTCAATCCGAGGCTTCATATTGCCATTGCTCCTACTAAAAATATTGACAGGATTGAGCTTTTTGTTGAAAAAGCAACCGAAATGGGAGTGTCGGAAATCACGTTTTTACTGACTGAAAAAACAGAACGTAAGAATATGAATATGGATAAGATCAGAAAACAGAGCATTGCCGCATCTAAACAAAGCCTGAGATTCCATTTTCCTGTCATTCATAATTTTATCAAATTACCGGATTTCCTGAAAAATATTAGCCCGGAAACCACTTTTGTAGCCCATTGTCACGAGAATCTGGAGAGAATAGAACTCAACAACATTTCACAATCGGAAAACAGCACTTTTCTTATAGGTCCTGAAGGAGATTTTTCTGAAAAAGAAATTCAGTTTTTAGCAGATAGCGGAATCAGAGCGGTTTCTCTTGGAAATCAGAGATTAAGAACGGAAACAGCAGGTATTTTCGTAGCTGCATGGAATTATAATAAGCTGGCCTGATTTATTTTTAATGATTATCAGCCTTCTATTTTTACTGTTTACCGGCAATCATCAGGAAAATTGAAGTAAAGAATCATAATCTGATCATCTGTTTACATTGTTGTCCTGCAAATATTTTTCAAAAATCTGTTTACCGCTTCTGATGGAATTTACCGCCCAGCGGATTTTCATTTTTAAAAGTTTTTCCTGATCAAGTTTGTATTCTATACCGGAATTAATAAGCTTCTGCTTCAGTTCATACATGCATATTCCTGCTGCCACCGAAACGTTAAAACTTTTGGTAAATCCATACATAGGAATGGCTAATGTTTCATCTGCAAATTCAATCACCTCATCAGAAACACCTTCCAGCTCGGTTCCGAAAACCAGGGCAATAGGTCCGGAAATCTTATAATCAGGAAGCATAACTGCGTTTTTCTCAGGCGATACTGCTAGAATTTTATATCCTCTTTCTTTAATCTTTTTTAAAGAAGAGATATTTTTCGGCATTTTCTCTACTTCCACCCATGTTTCAGCGCCTTTTGTTACCGTAAGATTAGGATTAAAAACATTTTCCTCTTCTAATGCAACCACCTTATGAAAACCGCATGCTTCTACCGACCTCACAATGGCCGCCGCATTTCTGAACTGGTAAACATCTTCCATTACAGGAAGTACAAAATCAGAACTTTCATGGGAAAAATGTTCAATTTTAGACAGTCTTTCTTCCGTCAGAAACTGTTTTAAATACTCAAAAGTTTGTGCTAATTCTTCCATTCATTTTCAAATCTTTGCAAATTAACGTAATTTTGAGGTTATGAACCGGAAACGGCCTCAGATTCTTAACAAAAAGTATACATGAAACGAAAAGTACTGTTAATATATACCGGCGGAACCATTGGCATGGAGAAAGATTATGAAACCGGCAGCCTGCGTGCATTTGATTTCGGAAATATTTTTGAGAAAATGCCGGAGATGAAATTAATGGAATGTGAGGTCTTTGTACATCCTTTTGCAAAACCGCTGGATTCCTCAGACATGGGACCTGAAGAATGGAAGATCATTGCTAATTATATTCATAAGAATTATGAAAAATATGATGGTTTTTTAGTGCTTCATGGTACAGACACCATGTCTTATACTGCTTCAGCATTGAGTTTCATGCTAAAAGGATTGAAAAAGCCTGTCATTTTAACGGGTTCCCAACTTCCGATCGGAGATCTGAGAACGGATGCGAAAGAAAATCTTCTGACAAGCCTTTATTATGCGAGTTTATATGAAAATGACGAAGCGGTTATCCAGGAAGTTGCCATTTATTTTGAATATAAATTATTGAGGGGAAACCGGACATTAAAATATTCCGCAGAGTACTTTGATGCTTATTCAAGCCCCAACTACCCTATTCTCGGCCAGTCCGGAGTACATCTGAACATTATGAAGGAAAATCTTTACCGTTCTGATCCTGACACGGAATTTTATGTAGATGATCATATTTCGGACGATGTTTTATTCTGGAGGATTTTTCCCGGTATGCATTTAAGCCATTTTAAAGAGATCCCGAAAATGAAGGTTCTGATCCTTCAGGTGTTTGGCTCCGGAACGATATTCAGCAGCGAGAAAACGCAGGAAACATTACAGGAGATCCGGGATAACGGAACGGAAATCGTGGTAGTAAGCCAGTGTATTTCAGGAGGAATCTCATTCGGAAAGTATGAAAACAGCAATGTTTTTTCAAAAATAGGGGCAATCAGCGGGAAGGATATCACCGCCGAAAGTGCGATCACCAAAGCTATGCATTTAATCGGCAATCCCAGCTATCCGGGAACATTTGAGGAGAACTTTTCCAAAAGCCTTTGCGGAGAAATTACAGACTAATTGCCCGAATAATTTGGTAATTCAAGAAAATACACTATTTTTGCAGTCTCGAAATAGAGAGGTGTCCGAGTGGTTGAAGGAGCTACCCTGGAAAGGTAGTATACGGGTAACTGTATCGAGGGTTCGAATCCCTTCCTCTCTGCAATATAAAGCGCTGGTAAACAGCGCTTTTTTTATTTTTGTATTTCAGCTTATCCCATTGAAAATTCCGTATCATACAGCCCATTGAAAGTAGCAGGAATCATCTTCTGTAAAATACTGCCTGAATTCACATCGAATAGTATATTTTAATTTATTTTTTTTAAATTGATTAAAAAATAACCATGACATGAAGAGAATATATATTTATAAGTATCAATTAAAAATCAGTTTCAAAAAGTACTATTCCGAAATAGCCGTATTCAGATAAGATGCAACAGTATGATCTATTCATGTCACTTATACGGATCTATTTTTTCAGGATCTATTAAAAAAATATTTATTGTTCTTTTATTTCTCTCCTCATGCAGACTTTTTTCTCAAATCCCGGGATTGATCAATTATAATCAGGCGGACGGGCTTACGAGTTCCTATATATATAATTTAAGGCAGGATGAGAGAGGATTTATCTGGATTGGCAGCAGCAATGGTCTTTTCCGTTTTGACGGGATCAGTTTTAAACAGTACGGCAAAAAAGACGGCTTGAAAAATGTTGACATCCTTGCCTGTGAAACGGTATCGAAAGACGAAATCTTTATTATTCCGTTTTTAGATGATTTTGCTTACCTGAAAGGCAATAAAGTAATTAATTCTGATATGAATTCTGAACTTAAGAAAATAAAATTCGGTGCAGAAGCCCCCAATTTTATTTCTGATAAAAAGAGGGGTGAAATCATTATTCATATTTATACTAATCCGAAAAATATTTATATTTATAAAAAAGGAAAGGTAAAGGTCATCCCTATTATCATAGATCCGGCTAAGTACGGGCGGGTTTATGCCTTTGATTACAAAACAGATGCTCATCTCCTGTACCTGAAGGATTCAAAAAACCGGATCATTGCTTACGATATAATTACCCGGAAAATTAAAGTCTGTAATCTCATTTTTGGTTCTGAAGAAGTAGTTACTTCTGTGAAAGATAATTTATTTACAACAATCAATAATAAAAAGAATGTAGTATCTGTATATCTCATGGAAAACTATTATTCTTTTAGGAAAATACAACATTATCAATCGCCTGAAAATATTTATTCCTCCGTTATTGATAATAATAAAAAACTTTGGATAGGTTTGGAAAACGGAGGTGCTCTCTATTTTGATCAGTCGTTATATACGCCTTATTCCTTATCAAAACCGGTAAAATTCCTTGAAGATTATGTCATCAATTATATTTTAGCAGACCATGATAACAATCTTTGGTTTGCCACCAGAAACAACGGATTGTTTTTTATTGGCTCTGCTCCTTTCCGCAGCTATATCACCCTGCCTTTAAAAAACAATTCTTCTTACATCACTTCCATTTCATCCAACAGTAAGAATATTTTTTTAGGATACAATACTACCGGCGGCGGGATATACAATTCTGGAAAACTAACTAATCTGACATTTAGTGAAAATAAAAAAAATGAAAATAAGGCAGTAACAGCCAATGAAAAATTTGTATACTTCGCACAAACCAACAATGTTTTTGAATACAATCTTCTGACAAAAAAACAACGTCTCATTAATTTTAAGGGAACTATCAAAAACCTTATTCCTTATGGAAAAGATACTATTTTAGTATGTACCTCCCAGAAACTATTCCTTTATCATATAAATTCCGGTTCTTATACGGAGCTTTGGGACCACAGAACCTATATGGCATTACCTTATGATAAAGACTCTTTACTGGTGGGAACATTTAAAGACCTTTACAAATTCAATATCAAAACAAAAAAAGCAAAACTTTTTCTGGAAGGCTATTATTTTACCGATATCAAAAAGCTCAAAGACAACTTATATGCCGGATCTACCAATACCAGCGGGATCATCCTCTTCAATAAGAAAAATATAGTATGTAAAATAGATGAGAGTAATGGTCTGAGCAATAACCAGGTAAAAAAAATAATGATCGAGAGTGAAAATATATTCTGGGCAAGCACCGAGTCAGGGCTTATAAGGGTTCAGCTTACAGGAAACAAACCCATCATTAATAAATTCACCATTACAGACGGTCTGCCTTCTGATAATGTGGCAGGAGTGGTCATCAAAGGAGACAGCATTTTTGTGGGAACATCTGGGGGATTAGGAATTTTTTCTATAAAGCATTTGCTTACCCAGCAGAAATATATTAATAAAAAAGTGATCGTTAATTCCGTGGTCACAGACGGTAAAGAATATTTTGGGAGCTATGATCGTTTGCATTCCCAAACACCCAAAAACAATATTACTTTTAATTTAAGTTTCCTGGACTATGCATCACAGGGAAAAATAGGCTACAAATATAAACTGGAGGGTTTAAATACCAGCTGGGAAACAACAAACTCATCTAAAATAATTTTCAGTTCCCTGCCTCCTAAAAAATATATATTTAAAGTTTATGGTTTGGGATATAACGGTAAACAATCCGTAATATACACTCAAATTCCTTTTGAAATAAAACCGCGGTTCTGGGAAACAGTCTGGTTCAGGGTACTAGTGGCTATACTCGTCCTGATCATCTGGGCCATAATCATGGGACTCTATTCCCAAAGAAGCCGTAACAAAAAACTAAAAAACATACTTACAGAAAAAAGAATGGCAGAGCTGGAGCTGCAGGCCATCAAAGCGCAGATCAATCCGCATTTTATATACAACTGCCTTAACTCTATAAAATTTTTGCTGTATAAAAAGGAGAATGCGGATGCCGAAAGCTACTTAAAAACTTTTTCCCAAATGATCAGGAAAACGCTACATTATTCGGAAAAAACCTTTATGCCGATCAAAGAAGAAGTTGAATATTTAACACTGTATCTTGACATGGAAAAACTGAGGCTGAAAGATCAGTTTGATTATAAGATCACCGTCTCAGATGATTTGAATCCCGAATGGCTTATTCCTTCGCTATTGATACAGCCCTTTGTAGAGAATGCCATAAAGCATGGTATACCTGCATTAGAGGACAGAAAAGGCTATATTACCATTGATTTCGCATACTCCGGTACCGATTTATGCGTTGTTATTGAAGATAACGGAACAGGAATTAAAGATAAAACAGTGCTGACAAAGAATATAGATTCTTTTGGGGTAAAGCTTTCCCAAAAAAGAATACATACTTTTAAGCAGCTATTTAATACAAAGATCACATTGGAAATAACAGATCTTTCAGAAACTAAACAAAAACCAGGAACACAGATTAAACTTTTTATTTCGCAAAATGAGAACAAAAACACAGGTATGCATCATTGATGATGAACAGGACGGAAGGGACTATATTTCGCTTTTATTAAAAAATGAGTTCCCGGACCTTCATATAGCATTTCAGGCAGAAAGTGTAAAAGATGCCTTTATGAAGCTCACCAAAGAAATGCCGGATATCATTTTTCTTGATGTACAGTTAACTGACGGAAATGCTTTTGACCTGCTTTCCAGATTCAGAAATTTTTCTTCGCAGATTATTTTCATTACGGCCTATGATCATTTCGCTATTATGGCAATAAAGAACGGGGCTACAGACTATCTCTTAAAGCCTATTGACGAAGTGGATTTTGTAGCGGCTGTAACCAAAGCCCTGGAAAATATCCGGAAAAACAAAACCCATTCCTTTAATACTACTATCAGAAGTAAAATTAACCTGCCTACCCTACAGGGCTTTAAAAGTATCGACATTGCGGATATCGTTCGTTGTGAAGCAGATGCCAACTATACTACTTTTTATTTAAGCGACAAGACAAAAATGGTGGTTTCAAAGAACCTTAAAGAATTTGAAGGTCCTCTGGTGGAAAATGATTTTTTCAGGATCCATAATAAGCACCTTATTAACCTGAAACATTTTAAGGAGTATATAAAAGGAAAAGGCGGACAGGTGATCATGTCGGATAATTCCGTGCTGGATGTATCGGTTAGGAAGAAGCAGGAATTTATGGAAGTATTACAGTTATGGGGATAATGGAACACCTGTTACCCAACCGGCAACACTTATACATTCATGCTAAAACCTTATATGGATTTTGACTATTCTTGTACCATCAATTAAAATTTTGATTGTTATGTATTCTCCTATACCGGCCTGAAACGGATACAGAGAATAAAAGAGGTGAAATGAAGATATTAAGCCATAAAACTCAAAGAAAAAGCAGAATGCTTTTTTGTATAAGAAAGCAAAGAGATTCATCTTCGATGGATCATGAAGCAAAAGCTCCATCAGGCAGATTATATCTGCCTTTCTTTGCCTCTTATATTTTGCCGTTTTGAAAAGGTATTTGATATTTTTAATCTCATCAAAGAGAGTCATAAAGCAGTGATGTACATAATATTAGCCTCCAGCGTAGATCTTACAATGTAAAATTGTATATAAATACCAAAATTTATATGATGAGCAAGCCTATAAAAAGTCTTTTAAAAAATGGAACTGTCATTGAAGCAGACTTTTATTGGAAAGCAATAAGTAGATAAATATACTGTCTATAGATCTTCTCCTTAATTATAAAAATGCATGTGCAGGAAAGCCCGGTCAGAGTGACCGGGCTTTCTTTATCTGAAAAAATACATGAGTATTGATCAGATGGTAATTATAATTGAGTTAAAATGAATGTTCATATTGTATGGTGCATTAATTACACATGGTAAGGAACTGATGATTGCTCTGCATTTTAAATTTCGCTTCTGATTTTAATTTATAGTAAATCGTATATTCAAAAGCCTGTACGGATTTTAATTTCTGATCGATAAATTCTGCAATCTGAACCACTGAAAACATAAAATCCCTGTATACTGCCATATCAACGGTCCTTCCATGGCAAGGAAGATAAGCTTTTAAAAAAGGGAGTGTTGACTGATGCTCATGATAATTGATACAATACCCGGCTCCTTCCCGCGAAGTAATGATCCCGTAATCGTTGATATAATCAAGAATACTTCCGTTTTTCCCGGAAGACCTATTATTTTTTGAAAAATGCCTGTTGATCTTATCCAGGATATGCTGGGCATATTCCATCATGGTAATGTTTTTCCATTCAAAAATATGATTCATTCCCCTGAAAGAGACAGGCTTTCCATTCTCACAGTTTGTACAGAAAGATAACCCAATCTTTTCATGGTAAGGGAAAAAACAATCTTTGATCTGAATGGATGCTTCTGTCTGAAGCCTGTCATTCGCAAAACTGTAATACAAGTAAGGACTGTAGAGTTTCGCCAGATTTTTAAGGTAATCTATTTCACTGGCATTATGATATTCTTCAAACCATTTTTCAAGATGGTCATAATAATGTTTTTCAAACTCTTTAAAACTTAAATAAAAGGGCAATTCCATAGCTTCGTATTTTAATAAGACAAAGCTATTCCGCTAATACGACAGAACTTGACGCATTATTTTTATTTTATTAAAATCTTTAAAAATAGAATACATTCAATTGATTATCAATGATTTACTGATCATAATTTTTCATCATGTATTCAAAGTAATGGATCATTTTCATATAATTTTCTATACTGATGTATTCGTTGGTACTATGGATACTCTGTTTCTCCAGATCATTGATCTTAACAGGCATGAACCTGTAAATATTTTTACTTACGATCTGGTATTTGTAGGCATCCGTAGCTGCAATAGTAAGATAAGGGGTTATCACAGCATCGGGGTGAATTTCCCTGATGGCGTCTTCAATACAATGAAAAGCTTTTGTATTTGTCGATGAAACCATAGAAGCTTCTTTGGTATTATCGATCTCTTCTACTTCAACATCAAAGCCTTCCGTAGCTTTTGCAATGTGCTCTTTAACATCTTTCACGGTATTTCCGGGAAGCAACCTGAAATTAACTACAAATTCCACTTCGGGAGAAAGAACATTGGGCCCGTCACTGCCTTTCATCATCGTTAAAGCCGTAGTAGTCCGCACCAAAGCATTGGTACTGTTATTTTTCGTAAGCTGTGACAACAGAACCGGCTTCAGCAGCCATTGGTTGGCAATAGCAAGCCTGTTGGCAAACGGCATTGCTCCTCCTACATTATCGAAAAATTCTTTAATAAGCGGAGTGATCATCGGTTTCATCTGGTCATTCTCCAGCCTTTGCATAATAACCGCTGCTTTCCCGATAGCACTTTCCATAGGAGGCATGGAAGAATGCCCTCCCAATCCTTTTACCTTTATTCTCGCCGACAGGAAGCCTTTCTCTGCACAGCCTATTACTGCAATATCTGAGCTGATTCCTTTAATACTTCCTTTTTCCAGGATCAATCCGCCTTCATCATATACTGCATCAAATACCAGCCCCTGTTTTTTAAAATATCCTGCAATCTGTGCAGCTCCCTTTATTCCTCCCACTTCTTCATCAAAACCGAATGCCAGGTAAATGTCACGCTGCGGAACATATCCTTTTCTGATCAGATTATTCATGGACTCCATGAGGGAGAAAAGCATTCCTTTCATATCTATTGCACCCCTTCCATAAATTCTTCCGTTGGCCACCGCTCCTGAAAAAGGGGCATAATCCCAGTATTCTGCTATTTTTTTAACGGCAGGTAACGGCTGATCATTAGGTCTGAAAACATTCTGTTCATTATTTTTCACACCGGCATTTCCTGGAGGTACAACATCCATATGGGAAAGAAACAAAATGGGTTCAAGGCCGGGTTTACTTCCCTTTAGCCTGAAAACCAATCCATGTTTATTGATCTCATAGTTTTCTGTTTTCTGATAAACCAGCGGATAAGATGTTTTTAGATATTCTTTGAAAGCATCAAAAGTCATATAATCAAAACTTCCCAATTCTCCCGTAGAAACCGTAGGGATTTTTATTCCTCCTGAAAGCCGAAGTACCGCAGAATCATCTTTTACGGGCTTCCAGCCTTCTTTAGCTTCAGGGCTGTTCTTTTTGAAGGGATAGGTAAATGTTCTGATGAACACAACAGCAGCGAGGATGATAAGAGCTCCCAGAATTATTAAAAGAATCTTTTTCATGGTTAATGATTTGCGTGGTAATCAGCAAATATAGCATCTTTAGCCGTTTTAAGAAATTTAATCTGGCATTCTTAAGCAAACTACTCTATAATATGTCAAATTACCACCATGTATCAATAGGTTTTTAGATTTCATGTACTTAAAATAACTATTTTTGTACAAATATTTTTTTAAAAAAACAAGATGTCAAAAAAAGATGACCCCAAAAAAAATGAGAGTGCGGAAATTTGCCCTGCACAATCTCTTTTAAAGTTGCTTTCAGGAAAATATAAACCTGAAATTTTCAGCTTAGCGATTCAGGCTCCTTTACGTTTCAGCAACCTGCTGCGCCAGATAGAAGGGTCCAACAAACAATCCCTTTCAACAGCATTAAGGGAGCTGGAAGAAGTGGGTATATTAAAAAAAGTTGTCATTAAAGAAAAACCTTTACATATAGAATATTATCTTACTGAAAAGGCAGAATCGCTTATCCCTATTTTTAAGCAGCTGGAAGGATTTTAGATCTTATACAACGTAAAATTTTTGGAGATAGTGATAATACCTAAAAATATTATAAAATAAAAGGGTTTAATTCTAAAAATGAATTAAACCCTTTTCAATAGTTAAAACTCAATGATTATTTCCAGCCTCCGCCAAGGCTTTTATAAATATCTACTACTGTGCTTAGTTGTTTTTCTTTCGCCTCAATCAGCTCCATTTTAGCATCCAGCGCATCTCTTTGATTTAACAAAACCTCTAAATAATCAGCTCTTGAATTCCGGAACAACTGATTAGCAATATCAATGGACTGCTCTAAAGCTTGGGATTCCTGCGATTTCAGCTGATAGTACTGGTCTATGTTTTTGACCTTCGACATTAGATTGGCCACATCCAGATAAGCATTCAGAATCGTCTTATCATATTCATATAAAGCCTGTATCTGCCTGGCATCTGCTGTTTGGAAGTTAGCTTTGATAGCACTCTTATTAATTAACGGCCCTGCAAGTTCTCCCGCTAAACTGTAAGCGACGGACTCGGGCATTTTAACCAGATAAGAAGGTTTGAAAGCTTCCAGCCCTAAAACAGCTGAAATCTCAAGCGAAGGATAAAACTCTTTTCTGGCAGCTTCCACATCCAGTTTTGCTGTTTTTAATTCAAATTCCGCCTGCTTTATATCCGGACGGTTCGCCAGCAGTTGTGAAGGAATCCCCGTATAAACAACTTGTGGAACAGTAGACATAAAGCTTTCTTTTCTTCTCACAACCGGCTGGGGATATCTTCCTAAAAGTGCATTAATCTGATTTTCTTTTTCCGTAATCTGCTGACGCAGGGTATATTCAGACGCTTTGGATTTCGCCAGTTCAGCTTCAAATTTTTTCACCGCAAGCTCCGTTGCAGCAGCAGCCTGCTTCTGGATCCTGGAGATTTCCAGAGCCCTTTCCTGAAGCCTGATATACTGCTGAATAATATCCAGTTGATTATCCAAAGCCAGCAATTCGTAATAATTGTGGGCAACTTCTTCCACCAGGTTAGAAAGAACAAAGTTTTTTCCTTCAACGGTGGAAAGATAATGGGCAATTGCCGATTCCTTCTCAGTTCTGAGCTTTTTCCAGATATCGATCTCCCAATCAGCCACCAGCCCGCCTTCAAAATTTCCCAGCGGATCAGGCATTTCTTTTCCCGGCTCTATTTCGGTGGTTGCATCCCCGGCACCCTCACTGGTGTAACGTCCTGCTTTACTGACTCCCGCTCCTAATTTTGCTGCGACTGCAGGATTCAGCTTGCCATTTTTATAAAGTACTCCACTTTTTGCTATTTCTATTTCCTGAAGGGTGATCAATAGTTCCTGATTATTTTTTAAGGCTGTTTCAATAAGATTTACCAGATCAGGATCAGTAAAAAATTGTCTCCAGGGAGTTGTTCCGCTGTTTGTATCCGCTTCCTGCTGTTCCTGTTGATTAAAGTTCTGAGGCAGATTTTCTTTTACTTCATCTTTTATAACGGTCGCCATAGGAGCCTTGCAGCCTGCCAAAACAAGTGATAAGGCAATGGCAGTGATTATTCTTTTAGTCTTCAAATTTTCCATCATGTTGGTAAGGTTCGGTTTGTTCGGTTAAAGGGTTTTCTTCTTCATATCTTGCCAGTTTCGATTTTTCTGCGATCAGTCCGAAGATGTAATAGAGCCCGGGAATGATCATCAGCCCGAATAGGGTTCCTATAAGCATTCCGCCGGCAGCAGCAGTCCCTATCGTCCTGTTTCCTATAGCACCCGGCCCGGTCGCTACCACCAGCGGGATCAATCCTGCGATAAATGCAAATGAGGTCATCAGGATAGGGCGAAAACGGATCGCAGCTCCTTCAATGGCGGCTTTTGCCACAGGAATTCCTTCTTCTGCCTTCTTCTGAACGGCAAATTCTACGATCAATACGGCATTTTTCCCTAACAGTCCTATGAGCATCACCATTGCTACCTGTGCATAAATATTGTTTTCAAGCCCTAAGAGTTTCAGGCATAAAAAAGCCCCGAAAATACCCGTGGGTAAGGATAAAATAACGGGTAACGGCAGGATAAAGCTTTCATATTGTGCAGAAAGGATCAGGTAAACAAATCCCAGACATACCAGGAAAATAAATACGGCTTCATTTCCGCGGCTCACTTCATCTTTGGAAATTCCCGCCCAGTCTATCCCGAAGCCTCTTGGCAATGTTTTATCCGCTACTTCCTGAATGGCCTTAATAGCCTGCCCGCTGCTGTACCCGGGCGCAGGAGTACCGCTTACCTCGGAGGAATTATACATATTGTGCCGGGTAATTTCGGATAAGCCGTATACTTTTTCAAGCTTCATAAAATCCGAATAGGGCACCATCTGGTCTTTGTCATTTTTGACATACAGCTTTAACAAATCGCCCGGTATTGCACGATACTGCGGACCTGCCTGAACGATCACCTTATAAGGCCTGTCGAAACGGATGAAGCTTGTTTCATAATTTGAGCCTATAAGGGTAGACAGATTGTCCATTGCATTCTCAATCGTTACTCCTTTCTGCTCGGCCAGATCATTATCAACCTTTAACATATATTGGGGGAAACTTGCCGAGTAGAATGTAAATGCAGAACCCAGCTCAGGACGTTTCTTAAGCTCTTTTACAAAATCATTGCTTACCTGCTCCATTTTATGGTAGTCCCCGCTTCCGGCTTTATCCAGCAGACGAAGCTCAAAACCTCCTGCCGCACCATAGCCCGGAATGGAAGGCGGCTGAAAGAATTCGATATTGGCTCCGGGAATGTTTTTAGCCTTCTCTTCCAGCTTCTCTATAATCCCGGCAGCGGATTCTTTACGGTCTTCCCAGCTTTTAAGGTTGATGAGACAGGTTCCTGAGTTTGATCCGGTACCTTCCGTCAGTATTTCGTAACCTGCCAGTGAGGAAACCGACTGTACTCCGTCAATATCTTCCGATTCTCTTAAAAGCTCTTTCGCAATCTGATTGGTTCTTTCCAGCGTAGATCCCGGCGGGGTCTGGATAATCGCATAGATCATCCCCTGATCTTCACCCGGAATAAACCCTGAAGGAAGGGAATTGCTTAAAAAGAATGTACATACACAGAATACCAAAAGTAAGGGCAGTGTTATCATTTTTTTGGTTACTGTCCTGTTCAGCAGTTTTTCATATCTTCCGGCCCCTTTTGTAAACAGGTCATTGAATTTCCCGAGAAACATAGTAACCGGGGTTCTCTTTTTAGCCTTTCCGTGATTGTTTTTTAAGATCAGGGCACATAATGCCGGAGTAAGTGTTAATGCTACAATTCCTGAAAGAATAATAGAAGAAGCCATAGTAATGGAAAACTGACGGTAAAAGACTCCGACGGGCCCGGACATAAAGGCTATGGGAATGAATACGGAAGCCATCACCAAAGTAATGGCGATAATAGCCCCGCTAATTTCATGCATGGCTTCTTCTGTAGCCTTCAAAGGTGAAAGATGCTTTTCTTCCATCTTGGCATGGACGGCCTCAATGACCACAATAGCATCATCCACCACTACCCCGATGGCCATGACTAAGGCAAAAAGCGAGATCATATTCAGGGTAATCCCGAATGCTGACATCACGGCAAATGTTCCTACTAATGAAACCGGAACCGCCAGAGCCGGAATGAGTGTAGAGCGCCAGTCTCCCAGGAAAAGAAATACAACGATGGCAACCAGTATGAAGGCCTCGAACAATGTATGCACCACCTTTTCCATGGAAGCATCCAGAAACCGGGAAACATCGTAGCTGATCTCATAGTGCATTCCTTTCGGAAATGTATTTTTCTCAAGATCAGCCATCAGTGTCTTTACATTTTTGATCACATCGCTGGCATTTGACCCGTAAGATTGTTTCACGGTAATGGCCGCAGACGGCTTTCCGTTCAATGTAGAATAGATATCATACATTGAGCTTCCGAATTCAATATCTGCCACATCCTTCAGCCTTACAAATTCACCATCGGATTTAGCTTTCAGAATGATATTTCCGTAATCCTTTTCATTATTGAAACGTCCTGGATATTTCAGAATGTATTCGAAAGACTGGGAACGTTTTCCGGAACTTTCCCCTGTTTTTCCGGGAGATGCTTCAAGGCTTTGCTGGTTTAACGCTTCCATGACTTCGTCTGCTGAGATATTATACGCTGTTAATCTGTCCGGTTTCAGCCAGATACGCATGGCGTATTCACGGGTTCCCAAGATATCGGCAAAACCAACTCCGCTCACTCTTCTTAATTCGGACATCACGTTGATATCCGCATAATTGAAGAGGAATTTCTGGTCTGCTTTCGGATCGTCACTATACAAATTAATGTACATCAGCATATTAGGTTCTTCACGGGTAATTTTTACACCTTCACGAACCACCAACGGAGGCAGCTTATTCACTACGGAAGAAACGCGGTTCTGAACATTTACTGCTGCAACATTAGGATCAGTCCCTAAATCAAATATGAGCTGGATGGATGCTTCCCCGTCATTTCCGGCATCGGAGGTCATGTATTTCATACCCGGAATACCATTCAAGCCTCTTTCCAACGGAATAACTACGGATTTGATCAACAACTCGTTATTAGCCCCGGGATATTCTGCAGTAATATTTACTTTGGGAGGGGAAATGGATGGAAACTGTGTTACGGGAAGTTTGACAAGGGACAATATTCCTAAAAATACAATAATCAGTGAGATGACAATAGACAGAACGGGTCTGCGGATGAATTTCTTAAACATAGTCTATTCTGCTTTTAGTTTCAATGATTGAAGGACTTTTTTGGGATCCTGGAATTTCGTCTTCACTTTCTGATCGTCTTTTACCTTCTGGACGCCTTCAAGAAGAATTTTATCATTGTCAGAAAGCCCGGAGGCAACTACATAAAGATCGGGAAGCTCATAAGCCACTTTTATATTTTTAGATTTCACAATTCCATTTTTATCTACCACGAAAACATATTTCTGGTCCTGAATCTCATAGGTAGCTTTCTGCGGGATGATGAGAGCGTTTTTAACGGGCAGGGTCATCTGTACTTTACCTGTTTCCCCATTTCTCAGCAATCCGCCGGCATTGGAAAATTTTGCCCGGAAAGCGATATTCCCGGTTTCATTGTCGAATTCTCCTTCAATGGTCTGGATCTCCCCTTTTTGCGGAAGAGGCTCCCCATTGGCCATGAGCAGGGTGACCTGGTTGCTTCCCCTGTCATTGACATGGGTCTGATAGTTCAGATATTCCGGTTCTGAAACGTTAAAATAACTGTAAACTTCAGTGTTGTCTGATAAGGACGTCAGCAGATCTCCTTCATCCACCAGGCTTCCCAGCTTCAGGGGAATTCTGTTGATCACTCCTGAAAACGGGGCCTTGATATCTGTAAATGACAGATGGATCTGTGCCAGCTTCATCTCTGCATTGGCTGCATCAAGTTTAGCCCTGGCCATTGCTCTTTCGTTGTTAGAAACAATATTGTTGCCGGCTAATGTACTGGCGTTTTTCAATTCTATGGAGGCCTGCTCCACTTCTGCTTTTGCTTTCATCACTTCTGCCTGGTACAACTGGGGCATGATCCGGAACAGGGTCTGCCCGGCATGAACATATTGGCCTTCATCCACATAGATCTTTTCCAGGAAGCCTTTTTCCTGAGCCCTGACCTCAATATTTTTTACAGACCGGATCTGGGCAACGTATTCTTTATTGATGACCGTGTCCTTCTTCAATGGTACGGTAACCGGATAAATACCTTCTTCTTCTTTTTCCTGTTTTTTAGTATTACAGCTAAGACATAGCATGAGGGCACTGAACGCAATGCCGGAAACAACTCTTTTCATCATAATTCCAGAGTATATAATTCGTTAATGTTTAATAGATAAATAATAGCGGGGGATTACGCTGCAATCACTTAAATGCACAACGTAATATATTTCTGTTCGTGGTTCGTACAGAAAAATAATTTAAAAAAAGAAAATTCTAAATCCTAATGGATCGTATAAGAATGAATTTTTTTATCGTAGAAAAACGGGAAAGAAAGTCATATACAGCCGGTTTGAGCCGCTTAGTGCTACGTAAACCGAAAATATAGACCATACTGAACACTCCCGCCAGCACAACTATTGCCTGCAGAGTATCTGACAGCTGAAAATCATCTTCATTGAGCTCCAGGGAATAATTTCCAAGATCATCTGCGGATTGTTGAGCAGAAAGCTTTTCGTAGATCTGATTCAGGCGGTTAGCTTTTTTTGGAGGGTGATGAGAAATATTCCCTGAATCAATATTCTGGAGGGTTTTGACATTCATTCTGCTTTCCACCACAAATAGCAGAAACAGACCTGTCAGAAAATATACTATAAAATTTCTCATTTGAAGATGCAAATCTACATCTGTATCTGGATAGTTGAATGCAGATTAACAAAGTTTAACTTTCCTTTAAATAAGCTGAATAAGCATGGTTAAACAAAATGTGGCTATTTTTTAAGGATCTTTTCTATATATTCCGATGGCGTGATTCCTTCAATCTGTTTAAAAACCCTGTTAAAAGTAGACTGGTTTGAAAATCCGGAAGCTGTATAAATATACATCAGTGTAATTCTATTGAGGTCGTTTTCCTGAATGAGTTTTTTCACATTATTCACCCGGCAGGTATTGAGATAATGGTTGAAATTGGTATAACCGTTCAACTTAATTGCCTTGGAAATATAAACATTGTTGGTATTGAGTAATGAGGCCAGCTTAGAAATAGTGAAATCTGTTTGTTTGAAATAATCATTTTCTACGATCGGCTGTATTTTTTCAAATAAGGAATGATATTTCTCAATGGCTTCTGCAGGATCATTTTCAGGAATAACCGGGGATTGGCTGTCCCGTTCGGAAATTCCTTTTTTTCTTATAAATTTCTGCTCCAATTCTATCTTTCCTATTTTATCCTTGTAATACAGTAATAGGGAAAATACTATGATATTGGCTACAAATACAAATGTATCTGAAATCCTGAGCTGGTTTTTATCCTTAAAAGTAAAATAATTGAAATTGTAAACACTCGTTAAAAGATTCACCGCTACAATCAAAGCCACTACATACAACGTATAAAAGTAAACGTACTTTTTCTCAAGAAAGATATAAGCGCCCAAAGGTACCGGCAACAGCCACATACTGCTTGAAATGGAATACTGCCATAAATTGAGCATAATAAATGAGGCAAAAACCGGAGCTGACATCAAATGCAGGTGAACAACTTTTTTGATATCATAAGATTTATATAGCAGCAGCCATGTATAAGAAAGGGTGCAAAAATAAATAAAGGTATAGTAAGCAAATAGTTTATCCTGTATGATAAAGTAAAAGATAAGACTGTATAACCCCAATATTATTAACATTAAGTATACATACCTGGCTACAAGTTTTCTCTTCAGCAAGTCCACAGACTTTTCCAACATTTCTCCTTCACTGATCATTTGATAGTGTTTTTTTTAAAATGATTTACGTATATCTCTGATTTACAAAGGTATGAAAAATATTAAGTGAAATATGGAATTTGGGTTCTGATAAACTTTTTTGATTGGTTTCTCCAACTAATTTTGTAACACAAATCAAACATACAAATTATAAACAGATCATTATTAACGACATAGTATCAATTTTTAAATTTTCCATTTACATTAAAAACACAATATGATGAATTATTTTAGCTACTATTTTTACCGGATTTTTCCCCTAAGTCAATCCGAAATTATAAAAATTCCGTAAGTTTTTTCTTACAAATCTCAAAAAAATCATAAAACACAAAACCATATATCATTATTTCTTAAAGGATGTATTGCCCAGCTATAGAAAACCATAGCCTGATCAGCATTGTCCAAAAAATTATCAAACATTTTAGTTATGAAAAATAAGTTATTTCTAATGGGATTTTTATTTATTTCAATTTTCCCATTTGCACAAGTAGGTATAAATACCTCTAATCCGCAAAATACATTCCATGTAGACGGATCAAAAGATAATCCTACTACGGGGACTCCTTCTACAGCACAACAAGCCAATGATTTCATTGTGACTTCCAACGGAAGTACCGGAATAGGAACCACATCTCCCGATGCTTCTGCTATCCTGGATGTAAAATCGACTAACAAAGGGATCTTAGGCCCAAGGATCAGTTTATCCTCCAATACCATGCAATTGGGCAGCAGCCCGAATGCAACAGGGCTATTAATTTATAATACCGGACCGGCTCTTCCTTCAGGTTATTATTTCTGGAATGGCTCGGAATGGAGGGTATTCAATACATCATCCGGAGGGAATCAATCTTCGGCCAACATTGAAAGTATTGCCGTAATGGGGCCCTTAACATCTACAGCTGATAACGGAAGAGCTGGATATGCTATTTCTATCACTACTCCTGACGGTAAATTTTCGGTACGATGCTTTATTCCCACCGGCAGCGCGTTTGCAGATGTAAACCTCCAGATCAGAAATAACAGCACTTCCGTCGTAGAAATAATTTCCAACGGGCATTACCTTTGGAGCGGAGCAGGCGGATATATGCAAAATCAACTGAGGCTGCCTGCCGGTGCATGGGCAGGGGATAATGCCGCTTCCAGCGCTGCACTTATTGATGCAACAACAGGAGCAAGAATACAGACTGCTTCAACCAATCCTTACTGGGCCGATCCCGGAGTGTATGCCGGAGGAATGCCGGAACAAAGAATTTATGCCTGGACAACTAATGATGGAAACGATAAAGTGTTCTATAAGATGTATTTCATGATGGGGTCTTCAACTCCCGGCAATGCAGGAAATACCACTAATTGTCCTGCCGGAACATGTAATACAACAAAAGCATTTTTCACAATAGATCAGATCAAAGCATTGTAAAATTTATTTACAAATACAATTTAAGGGGGGGGGATTTTGCCCCCCCCCTTTATGCATTTATAATAAAGGGCTAAAAATTACAAAAAATTAATACGAAATAAACATTTATTTTCGTATATTTATAAAAATTTAATATACATATATAAATAAAACAATAAAATACATATAAAAAAATTAAATATAAAACATATTTAATACTCTTCTAAGTGAAATAAATAACACAAATGCAGTCTTAGTAAATATTTAAGTATTAAACAAAATAATTGATCTGATGTATTACTACAATATTTATCAATTAACCTTTTGTTTGCAAACTATTTCTGAATTAAATTCAGATATCAAACGTAGATATAAAATACTATCAGAATATAAATCTTTAAAATCACGGGTTTTATTTTGATCACAACCAAAACAACTATGAAATATCTTAATCATGAAAAACAGACTATTTTTGACAGGTTCCCTTATTATTTCTATGCTCTCATATGGCCAAGTAGGCATTAATACCGTTAATCCTCAAAACACCTTCCATATAGACGGTGCAAAAGACAATGCTACAGCAGGGGCTCCTTCTACAGTACAGCAGGCTAACGATTTCATTGTGACTTCCAACGGAAGTACAGGTATAGGCACAACCATCCCCAATGCTTCCGCCATACTGGATGTAAATGCTACCGACAAAGGAATATTGGGCCCAAGAATCGCTTTAACTTCTGCCACCATGCTATTAAGCTCAAATCCCAATGCCACCGGACTGCTCATCTATAACACGGGCCCGGCACTGCCTGCGGGATATTATTTCTGGAATGGTACCGAATGGAGAGTATTTAATACAGCTTCTTCCGGCGGCGGCGGAAGCAATGGCCCGATTGCAAGTATTGAAAGCATTGCCGTAATGGGGCCTCTAACGTCTACATCCGATAATGGAAGAGCTGGATACGCCATCGCAATCACTACTCCTGACGGCAAATTTTCGGTGCGATGCTTTATTCCTAGCGGTACTGCATTTGCAGATGTAAACCTCCAGATCAGAAACAACAGCGCCTCTATCGTAGAGATAATTTCTAACGGCCATTATCTTTGGAGTGGTGCCGGCGGATATATGCAAAATCAGCTGAGGTTACCCGTAAGCGCATGGGCCGGGGATAATGCGACTTCCAGCTCCGGGCTGGTAGATGCAACAACAGGTGCCAGGATACAAACCGCTTCAACCAATCCTTATTGGGCAGATCCGGGAGTGTATGCCGGAGGAATGCCGGAACAAAGAATTTATGCATGGACCACCAACAGCGGAAGTGATAAGGTGTTTTACAAAATGTACTTCATGATGGGATCTTCAACGCCCACCGATGTAGGAAACGCCACCAATTGCCCTGCAGGAACATGTGGTACAACAAAAGCATTCTTCACGATAGATCAGATTACCGCACCCTAATACTGACTGAAGATGATACAAAACCAATAAAGGGAGTTTTTTGACTCCCTTTTTTCGTAGCAACACACCCGGAAAATATTTATATTTTAAATTAATTTATGTAAAATTAACAGATAAAACTCAAAAATATTTGTAATTTTATAAAATATTAACACCATTCATGACACACCTAATCACTTATTACCATGAAAAAATTATTACAAACAATGATGATCAGCCTGGCTGTACTTTCTGTAGCAGCGTGTAAACACTCTGTAAAGGAATCAGAAGCTATCTCAGAAAGCCCTCCTGCCATATCTGCGAATAAAATAGTCAAAAAGGTCTACACCGACAATTTTGGGGACCAAATGGAAGTTACCGTTAATGAAACCCGGAATACGGTAGCCATACGCCTGAACGGTAAATCCTATGAATTGAAAAAGAATGAAGACCTGCCGGAATATACAGCTTCCAGTCCTGAATATCAGTATTCTGATATCAGAGGAAATATCACTTTTTTGAAAAAAAATGTCGATATGGTTCTATTTCACTCCAAAAGTAACGGAAAAGAGAAAGCTGCCGCCAAGATGGCATCTTACTAACCATTCTTTTCAGTATTCTTAAAATAAATAACTATGAAAAAGATATACTTCTACCTGGCTTTCTTATTTTTAGCCCTTCTCATCATTTCGTGTAAAAGTAAAACACCATCTGCCCAAAACTCTAATGATATTACGAGTAAAACCTGGAAACTTATGGAAATTAACGGACAGCCTTTACAGCTTAAAAATAGTAAGAATAATCCTTATTTCTCTTTGGATAAAGCTGAAATGCGGTATTCGGGTCACGGAGGCTGCAATGGTGTGAGCGGAACATTTGAAATAAAGCCTGAAATGATGCGTATAAAATTCAACCAGGGAATGTCCACTATGATGGCCTGCGATGATCTGGAAACCGAACAACTATTCACTAAAGCCCTGCTTGCTGCTGACAATTATACTCTTAACGGAAATACTTTGTTCCTTAACAAGGCCAGAATGGCTCCTTTGGCAAAGTTTGTACTGCAAGAATAAATAAGTCATAAACTTTAATAAAAGAAGCTTTTACAAATTTGTAGAGGCTTATTTTTTTCTATAAATCATATAGCAGATCAATAAAGTAATGTTTAAGAGAACTGAAAAGGTATTGGATATGATAATGGGCCATTCGCCTTTAATAATACCGTACCATACCCATAAAGAAACCCCGATAATAAGAACGAGCAGCATCACCCATGAAAGGTCTTCAACGTTCTTTTCTTTGAGCACTTTTACAAGCTGTGGCACCATGGATATGGAAGTAAGTGTTCCCGCAATAATCCCCAAAATATTTTCATTCATAGTCTTATCATTTAAATCTGGTCAAAGAGACCTCTTCCGGTAACGGAATATTATTTTCAATGCAATCATATAGACTTTTAGAGAAATAACACCCATTCAAAATTCCTCTGGCTCCTAAACCATTGAACACGTGTAAACATGAGTAATCGGGATGCTTTCCTATGATAGGCCTTCTATCTTTAACTGTAGGCCGGAAGCCAAAATTAACTTCACCTATTTCAAAATCATATGGATAGAATCCTGATAGCCCATTTACCAATTGCTCAACCGCCGAATCATCAATGTGATGATGCAGCTGCTCCCTGTCATAGGTACCTCCATAAAAATGAAGATCATTATTAACAGGAAATAAAAAGTGTTTCTTTTTAATGGTAATATCATCAGGAATTGCTTTTGAAAGCCTTAGCTTTATATGATGACCTTTATTCGGGTTAACCTGGATATCTGAAAAAAACGGATTCTCTTTTACTCCCATTCCTTCACAAAAAATAATATTTTTAAATGTAAAATTCTTGTAAGACGATCCGGAAACATTTAAGAGGGCATAATTGAATTTTTCTCTGACCCATTTTGAATGGTCTTCAAAATGTCTGAACAGATCATTAAAAAAACCTGCTACATCCAACCTGGCAGACTGATCTACTTTTCCGGAACCAAAGTCATTTTTAATGATATCCAACTTCCTGAATTCTTTGCTCAAAAATTCTTTCAAATCTTCATTTTCAGATTTTTTCAGCCATAGATGCTGTTCGTTCTCATCATGAAATATCCTGTGGATGGGGGCATCAATCAAATAGTTTTTTCCTGTATAAACTTCTATTTCATCAAGCGTTGTTTTAAGATGATCTATCTGCTCCTGAGCTTTCCAGAATGTTGTAAATTTCTTCAACACTACAGGATTGATAATCCCCGCAGATACCTGTGAAGCACTTTTTCTTCCTTCTGAAAAAATAACAAAGGATTTTTCATTCTTTATTAGCTGATGGGCAAAGAAAAGTGCGGCATAGCCATCCCCTACTATTATATAATCTACATTTTCCATAATAAAAAAACCTGAGTAAAAATACTCAGGTTTTGTATAAATATCAAGTGAAATTTAG
The DNA here is from genome assembly GCF_014204415.1 of Chryseobacterium defluvii. Taxonomy (GTDB): domain Bacteria; phylum Bacteroidota; class Bacteroidia; order Flavobacteriales; family Weeksellaceae; genus Chryseobacterium; species Chryseobacterium defluvii_A. The sequence goes on from NZ_JACHLE010000005.1 coordinate 186,545, forward strand.
TAATTCCACATATCATTTTCCATTTGAAGAATCTGCTCTTTAATTCTATCGCTTTCTTCTAGCTGCTCTTCAGCATTTCTTGGAATATAATCTCTGATAGTCCCATCTCCTAAACCGGTTGTTGACTTATAAATAATGGAAGAAAATCTTCTTGCATTGATTAAATCATCAAATGAAAGGTCTGCAGATGAATTCTTTTTATTGAATACATAGTTATTGGCCAAGATATCTCTTGCTGTAGGATAATAAATCCAGAAAAGATCAATAAGCTCATCTGCACCTGCTAAAGGCTGACCATCTGGTCCCGTTCTTCCCTGAACAGCTGGATCCGGTCCCATTGCAGCAATACCAAGCGGTCTGTACTTCATCTGACCATCTCTTTTATCCACAAACCACATACCCATTATTTTAAGAACTTTAACTTTATCTGTAGTCGTCTGATAAATATCTGTATATTCTTTTTTCTCCTGCTCTGTTAATTGTCTTCCGGAGTTAAGGATATCTATTGCTGCATCAGAAACTCTTACACTTTCTAATCTTTTTTGGATACCATCAGGTGTAAGTTTCGTTACAAAATTCTCATCATCGTATACTTCCTGAATCTTACCTGTAACGGCTGCATCCAGTAATAACTGATATAACGATCTTGTAGGTGTAGAAAGTAAACCATCCGGATTATCATAGTAGAAAGGCTGGTTGATTTTATCATTCATGTCAATGATCTCCCACACAAACATACTCTTCAGAACGTCTTTCTCTTCAACAAACCCATACTCCAAAGGTTTAACCGTATTATCTATAATAGTATCTCCAACCTTCTGTTTTTTCTCATCTCTCATCCTTCTGAATTCTTCAGGGGATGAAGCATTCAGGATGGTCTGGGAAAACATGAATCCCGAAACTAATACTAAAAGACTGCTTATATATTTTTTCATAATGTTATTTTAACTTATTAAACCTTATTGAACATTAATAACAACAGGAGTTATATTCTTAATTTGCTGGTTACCTAAACCTGTAGCTGTAGCTTTGATATCAAATACATATACTACATCACCTGATCTTAAGTTTCTCATTAATCCGCCTGCTTCACTTAAGGTATTCCCTTTGATCAGCAATGCTGCCCTTCCAGGAACCTTAACCATGAACTGGTTAACTGTAAATGATACAGGGAAATCGAAATCCGGGATCGCCGCTTGTACCGTTTGGTTAGGTATTGATGTTGCCGGCATTCCCAATACATTCTGTCCTCTCATCTGTCCTTGTGGTGCAGGTACTCCTTTAATTCTATATTCAAATACCTGAGAAATTGTTTTACCTTTAGGATCTGTTCCTGATAATGTTAACTTAACTGTAGTCCCTGTAGTAGGAGTAACAATCCATTTTCCTGGCCCTGTACTTCTTACAGATGCTCCCGGAGCGGATAATGACAGCTTAGAATTATCAGCACCTAAGATTGATCCTGTAACAGGGTTTTCAAGTCCTCTGTACATTACATTCATCTTATCTGCAGATAATATTAATCCTTGCTGAAGTTTCACTAACTGCGGACCTGCAATTACATTATAAGTATGCGTCCAAGGGAATGTCTGAGGTTTTCCTGAAGCATCAGTTAAGGTAATATTACCACTTAAGGTACGCTTTCCTTCACCGGTTCCGGAAATCGGGATAATACCTTTTCCGTTTTCTACTTTGCTAACGCCGGTAATATTAATTTTATTACTATTGGAATAAGTCCCTAGCATTACTTTAACTTCAGCCTGCTGTCCTGCCTGAATATCCACAGGTCCTGAAACAATCGGTTCATAGCTGCTGAATTTGATGCTGGCATCCACTTTTTCCTGCAATAACATTGCTAAGGCATCAGACTGTACATTTCTGGCATCATTTTGGATGATCTCCAAGTTAGAGATAGCCCCAATCAAAGGCTGATGATAGAATTTATTCTGAAACCAGGTTTTTTCATTAGGTGATTTACCTTTAGGATATTCAGCGATCAGAGATTTGTTGGCTCTGTTCACCAAATCCTGTAATTGAGGATTTTTTCCAAAGGTAGTATTAATATAATCTCTTACAGCATCAATCTTAGCTTTCAGATCATTTGCTCCTTTTGAAGGTGAATTTTCGTCTCCTTCTTTGAAGAAATATTCTGTTGCACCTTCATTATTGTTAAGTGCTGAGAAGTTCTCACTAACATCTATAGGTTTTCCGGTCGCCGGATCTTTTTCTATAAACTCAGATTCTTTTTTCAGTTTATCTTTGATCTGTTCTGCATGAGAAACTAAATCATTGATCTTCTGCTTCAATATTTTATACTGTTCCCAAGGCTGAGCATAGGTATCCGGTACCTGTTGAGCCTTAGCCTCTAAGGTTTTCTCAAAAATATCCTCATTCTTCTTTTCTGTTAACAAACGGGTTTCTCTTAATGATACCGTAGAGTCATAATATGATCTGATGATTTCCGCATCAATATTTAGGGCCATCATAGCGATGAACACCAAATACATGAGGTTGATCATCTTCTGACGTGGAGTCTGTTTTCCTTGTGCCATTCTCTTTTCTTTTGTTTTTGATTAAGTAGTTAAATTTTTAGAAATGGTTGGGAATTAAGACTTCATTGCAGTTAACATACCGCCATAAACTCTGTTTAAGTTGTTCAAATTAGATGTTAAACCTAGCAACTCCTGATTGAATTTTTCAGATTGTTCAACAGACTTCTGCATATCTGCTACATATTTATTAGCAAATTCAGTCTGTTTTTTACCGTTTTCTATCTGCATTGTATATAAAGCATTCATGCTTTCCATGTGCTGAGCTGCTTTATTCAATTGATCGTTATATTTATGGGTAGATGCTGAAACATCAACAGTCTGATTAATCTGGTCAACAGAGCTTGAAAACTTATCGATACCTGTTCTTAGTCTTTCAAACAACTGAACATCCAACTTTGCATCTGCAAGCATTTTATCTAATTTTCCTGCCAATGAATTTTCCAATTCAGCAAAATGATCAATATTATTTTTAGAAGAGACATTAGAATGTAATGGGTTTGGGTTTGCATGCTTATCTAATAGTTCAGGATAAACATTTTCCCATGCATAAGATTCCTCTGATTTCGGAGGGTCAAAAGCAAAAATGATAAAGATAATAGCTTCAGTAATAAGTCCCACAGTAAGAGCAACGTTACCTGTAATAGGTCCCAGGTTAATGTGAGTAATTTTAAGCCAAGCTCCAAGAATTACAATTGCAGCACCGAACGAATAAAAGAAATTCATCCAAGCATCTTTAGTCTTAAACATATATTTAGTTTTTTTTAATGTTAAATAAAATTGTTATTGAAAATAAATGGTCTGATCTGATTATCTGTTAACTCTTTTTGGTTTAACAGCCGCTTCAGGGATATCCTGTACCGTTCTAAATCCGATATAGCTTCTTGCAGAATCTTTTCTTTCCCAGTCTCTTGCTCCTGTCATAAGCATATAGCCTATATCTTTCCAAGAACCACCCCTTACAGACTTTTTAGTATCTGTTTTGTCCTTAGTAGACGGATTTAATGTAGAAGAGAATCCATATGAAGAATTGTTATAAGCAGATTCTGTCCATTCAGAAACGTTTCCTGCCATATCAAATAATCCAAATCCGTTTTTCTTAAATTTCTTTACTGGAGCTGTATATGTATAAGTGCCCTTTTTATCGTCTTCCATATAATTACCTCTCTTAGGCTTGAAGTTTGCCAGGTAACATCCTCTGTCATCCATCAGGTAAGGACCTCCCCAAGGATAAGTAGCATTCTGCATACCTCCTCTTGCTGCATACTCCCATTCCATTTCTGTAGGAAGACGGAATTGCATTGGTCTTTGTTTTTTCTTTCTTAAGCTTTCGTTATAATCACTCTTAAGTTTTGATCTGAAGTTACAATAAGCTCTTGCCTGATCCCAGGTTACCCCAACAACAGGATAATCTTTATAAGCTTTATGCCAGAAATATTGTTCGAACAAAGGTTCATTATAAGCAAAATGGAAATCTTTTACCCACACTGTTGTATCAGGATAGATCGCAATGCTTTCACTCTTAAGATAGTTTACCCCTCTTTCGTTTTCAGCAAGTGCCGTCTCCATATCTCCCCACTGGTAAGTGTATTTCAATTTACTTACATCTAAAATCCTTTCGCTTCCCACTCTGGAAGATGCAGGTAAGTACATGGATTCCAAAACTTCTGCATATTCCACATCCGGATACTTGGAAGTATTCCAGTGTAAAGGGATTTTCCAGTCCAGTTTCTTATTTGGATCATAGCCACCTTCTTCACGGCCACCCTGACCTTCTAAATATTCCTGATAAGGTGTTAAATTTTCTTCTTTTTTAGCAAGGTATGCATAATCTCCTATGCCTGTGCCCCTACCTCCACCTTCTCCGCCTTCTCCGGCTGCTTCGGCAAGTAAAGTTCTCGCAATGGAATCTCTTACGTAATTGATAAATACCTTGTATTCCGCATTAGTAGTTTCCGCTTCATCCATAAAGAAGGAAGAAACAGTCACAGTTTTCAGTGATGTTTTCTCAGGACTGTTGGTAAGATCCTGATCTGCCAAACCTGCAATGAATGAACCTCCAGGAATGCTAATCATACCATATGGCCTTTCCGCAACAAATGATTTTGTTTTTTCTCTTGGTATCAATTCTCCTTTTGTTCCTGGCTTCCCTACAGAAGAGTTACCACCACCTGAACAAGATACCGATGCTACCGACGCAGACAATAATAAAAGAAATATCCTTTTCATGTTAATTTTTATAATTAAGCCGTAAATATATAATTTTTTTAAGAAACTTTTAAGATTTTTTTTGAAATAACGAAATAAATCTAAATTTATTTTATTAACAAGTTTTTTTTTATTCCACGGTTACAGATTTTGCCAAGTTTCTCGGCTGATCTACGTTGGCTCCTCTATACACAGCAATGTAGTAAGCCAACAGCTGTAAAGGTACGGATGCAACAATAGGAGAGAAGCATTCTGAGGTCTCAGGAATTTCAATAACGTAATCTGCCATTGAGCTTACCTGCTGATCTCCTTTGTTTACCACGGCAATCACTTTTCCTTTTCTGGCTTTGATCTCCTGAACATTGCTTACAATTTTATCATAATGCCCTTTTTTAGGTGCGATAATCACAATAGGCATATTTTCATCAATCAGGGCAATAGGGCCATGCTTCATTTCTGCAGCCGGATATCCTTCTGCATGGATATAGGAAATTTCTTTCAGTTTTAAGGCTCCTTCCAATGCGGCAGGATAATTATATCCACGGCCTAAATAAAGGAAATTGGTCGCATTCACGAAATCTTTTGCAATATTCTGAACCAGCTCATGGGTGGTTCCTAAAACTTCCTCTACTCTTTTAGGAATAGCATCAAGCTCTGCAATAAGGCTCATAAATTCTGCATTCCCCAATGTTCCGTTATGTTTCCCTAATTTAAATGCGATCAGGGTAAGAATGGTCAGCTGAGCCGTAAATGCTTTTGTGGAAGCAACCCCTATTTCAGGACCGGCATGGGTGTATGAACCTGCGTCTGTGATCCTTGCAATAGAAGAATCTACCACATTGCATATCCCGTATATGAATGCTCCTTTTTCTTTAGCTAATTTCAGGGCTGCCATGGTATCCGCAGTCTCTCCTGACTGAGAAATAGCAATAACAACATCTTTATCCGTAATAATCGGGTTTCTGTATCTGAATTCTGAAGCATACTCTACTTCTACAGGAATCCTTGCATATTCTTCGATAAGATATTCCCCGATAAGACCTGCATGCCATGAGGTTCCGCAGGCAATAATGATGATCCTGTTTGCATTTTTAAACCGTTCTACATGATCCCAGATCCCGGCCATTTTAATGACTCCTTCGTCCACCAGAAGCCTTCCTCTCATGGTATCATGAATAGATTTTGGCTGTTCAAAGATTTCCTTCAGCATGAAATGCTCATACCCTCCTTTTTCTATTTGCTCAAGGCTTAATTTCAGTTCCTGAATTTCTGCCTCTATCTTAGAGTTATCATTAATGGTTCTTATATCTACTCCTTTTTCCAGTGAAATAGTAGCCATATGGCCCTCCTCCAGATAAATAGCCTCTTTTGTGAATTCTACGAACGGAGACGCATCAGATGCTATAAAATATTCTTTATCTCCAATTCCTATTGCTAAAGGAGAACCCAATCTTCCTACTACCAGTACTCCCGGATAATCTTCGTGCATCACTGTAATGGCATAAGCGCCATACACTTCATTAAGGGCGTATCTTACTGCTGTAGGGAAATCGGTTTCAGTGTTTATATCCGTAAAATACTGGATAAGGTTAACCAATACTTCCGTATCTGTTTCGGACTTGAAAGTATAGCCCTTCTCCGTAAGCATTGTTTTGATGGTGTCATAATTTTCGATGATCCCGTTGTGAACAATCGCTATTTTACCATTATTGGATACATGAGGATGGGAATTTCTGTCGCTTGGGACTCCGTGAGTAGCCCATCTTGTATGTCCCATTCCTATCTTGGCAGTCCCTTTAAGCTGTTCGGAGATATTGACAAGATCATCTACTTTACCTTTGGTTTTTTCAACCTCAAATTTATTGTTAGTACTTTCCAGAACAATTCCGGCACTGTCATATCCTCTATATTCTAATCTTCTAAGACCATTAATTACAATATCGTAAGCGTCTTGAAATCCTGTATATCCTACTATTCCGCACATATATTATTATCTGTGTTTTAATTTTATTTTTTACCGTAAGTAACTATTAGTTGTATCTTTTTCACATTATTAGGATCAGAGCCTACAAAAACAGCTCTGTCTCTTGCAAAATTCCTTGATGTATACTGATATCCTACCAAAGCACCTGTCGTCGTCGTCAAGAAGCTACCCAAATCAATTTTAAAATATTTGTTGGCATAATTTTCACCTCCTTCTACAATATCTTTAACTGATTTTGTAACTGTAAACTCATATGAAGCCTGATCTTTGTCCAAATTATATAATTTATACATTGCAAAATTTATTGAGCCTGATAAATTGAGCAGGTCTGTTGTAAAATTAGTTGTTTCTTTACCGTTGCTGTCCTTATCTTTTTGTACAAAAGTAAAATCGACTGGCTTCGTATACTTATTCTTCCAGTTATCCAAGTCGGTATAAATTCTGATTTTGGCACTGATAATAGCTACTTTTTCAGTCTGATATAATTGTCTAAGTTTATCGATTTCTTCTTTCTTATACTTAATCCCAATAGAAGGCCCCCCCATACCCTGTGCATATAATTTCTGGTCTCCTGTATCGGTATTTCCTGAAACATAATTCAGGAATTGGGCCCCTGTTCTGTCATACTCGTAATGCCCAATATGTGCATTTCCTGATCCCAAAGGGAATGTATATTTTACCTGAGGTCTTGTAGTAACCCCGTTTTCTGTTTTGTCATATCTATAATACATCGTCAGCTCCAGATCATTAGGAGAAAACTGGAATAGATATCCGTCATTTTCCACAACCGAGATCTTCAGACCTCTGAAATATCTGATGAAATTGGATACATCCTTAAGTTCCGGTTTCCCTTTCATATTGATGATCTTAGACTTAAAAAAGCTGGAAGAAAGGGGAATTCTGATCCCTGCAGCAGATGAGAACAGAGAGCTGTTATCCGAATCCTTAGTGATCGTTACTGCCGTAACATTCCCGTTAAATACTTTTGAGCCTAATTCCTGCCCAATGGTATAAGCTGTATTTGAATAAGCAACATCACTTGATCCGTTCAGGAACTCTGTAACTTCATGCACCTTAATGGTAAACTGAGGTACGGTACCTCCTATTTTTGCCTTTCCATATTTTTTGATCGGGTAAGAGTTCACTACTTTTTTAGCAGCTACATTACCATCAGGAAAAATATAGTTTTCGTCCGTAGTTGTGGTTACAGTATCCTGAGCATACTGAAAAGCAGTAGGTTTTATCGCCAGCACTACAGAATCTACTTCTGCATTGGTTCCAAAATCAGGATCATAGGTAGACAATCTTAACTGAGTGAAATAGGAAGCTTTTTGCATTCCGAACTGCCCTTCATTGAAAGCTCCCAGAACACCTCCTCCTAATTTGGAAGCATCACTTCTGATGCTGTCCTTGTTATAAATATTATAAGCTATTACATCATAAGAAGTTTCATTACCTTGCGCAGCCCCATCCAAAAACAACTGTTCTCCCAAAGAATCCGGGTCCGGTTCGCAATTATAAAGCAGTACACTTCCAAAAATCGCCAGGAAAAGGATGGCGAAAGTTCTTTTAATAGTATAAGTCATTAAAGTGTTTTTTAATAAAGTTGGTTTATAGAATCTACATCAAGATATTCCGATTTCGGAGTGGTGATCTCATTGAACGCTTTGTCCAGATCTCCGTTCAGGAATTCATCTCCTTTTACTACAGTATCCACATAGTTCATGCTTTCAATTACAAAGTTCTGAATACTCGGATTATCTAACGCTTTTAATCCAGAAATATTATCAAACTGTAATTTATCACTTATGTTTTTATCAAGGGCAACATCTTTCTCATTATACAGGGAAAGCACTATTTTGGCATCCTTGAAATAGGTATCGGATTCGTAATATGTTTTAAGGTAAATAGGAACAAATGAAGACATCCATCCGTTCAGGTGGATCACATCCGGAACCCAGTTAAGTTTCTTGATGGTTTCAATGACTCCTCTGGCAAAGAAAATCGCTCTTTCGTCATTATCGTCGAAAGGCTTGCCTTCATCATCAAAATAGTATTGTTTTCTTTTAAAATATTCTTCGTTATCTATAAAGTAAACCTGAAGTCTTTCTCCCGGAAGAGAGGCTACTTTGATGATCAGAGGCTGATCCAGGTCATTAATAATAATATTCATCCCGGAAAGGCGGATCACCTCATGAAGCTGGAATTTTCGCTCGCTTATTTGTCCAAATCTTGGCATAAAAACTCTTACATCATTGCCTTCATTGTGCATCTTAAGCGCCATTTTGTTTACCACTGCAGCCATATTGGTATCTTCCTGATAGGGATACATCTCTGTAGTAATGTACAGTATTTTTTGATTCGGCATAAACTTCTATCTAATTTTTGTAAAAATGCTTTAATGTGCAAAATTACAAAAAAACATCCAACATTATTTTAATTAACATTTTTTTACGATAATTCCCATGCCCAAATTATCAAATGCACACCGTATTATATGATATTTTTAGTATTTTTGAATTGCTATTAAAATAAACTATGGAAGTTCTAAAAAATAAAAAAACGCTCCAAGACTTTGTTGAAAGACAGAAGGAAATGGGAAAAAAAATAGGTTTTGCCCCTACTATGGGTGCATTACACAAAGGACACCTGTCTCTTTACGAAATGGCCAGAAAGGAAAACGATCTTGTCATTTCTTCCATTTTTGTAAATCCTACCCAGTTTAACAATGCTGAAGACCTGGAAAAGTATCCCCGTGATGTAGACCGTGACATTCTGATCCTGAAAAACTCCGGATTGGTAGATGCTGTTTATATTCCCGAGGTCACCGATATTTATCCCGAGAAAACAGAAAGCAGGCATTATGATTTCGATGGCCTGGAAAACGAAATGGAAGGAAAATCCAGACCGGGGCATTTTGACGGTGTGGGAACAGTAGTAGAAGAGCTTTTCAGACAGGTAAAGCCGGATAGTGCTTATTTCGGGGAAAAAGACTTCCAACAGCTCGCTATCATCAAAAAACTGGTTGAAAAAACAAAACTTCCGGTAAAAATAGCAGGTGTCCCGATATACAGGGCAGAGAACGGACTGGCATTAAGTTCAAGAAACCAAAGGCTGCATGAGGACAGAAGAGAAGCTTCAAAGATTATTTATGAGACTTTAAAAAAAGTGAATGACTGGTTCAGGGTCATCACCATTCCTGAGATCAAAGACCGGGTTACGGATATTTTTGACCATCAGAAGGGTATGAAATTAGAATATTTCCTGATTGCCGACGAAGATACTTTAAAGGAAACAGATTTCTTTTATACAGGCAAGACCTATAGAGCCTTCATAGTAGTAATGGTGGATGGTGTAAGATTAATCGACAATATGCATCTGGATTAAATTCCGGGTAAATAAAAAATCAAAGGCTTCCTGAGGAAGCCTTTGAAACACCAAATCACAAAATATTAATATGAAAAAAATTTACTTTTCAGTAAACTCGTGACCTGGCTGGGATTCGAACCCAGGACCCATACATTAAAAGTGTATTGCTCTACCAGCTGAGCTACCAGGTCGGTCTCACAATTAATAATGATAAATATAAAATTATTTTTTAATTTATCACCATTTAATTATAATTTTTTCTGCAGTGCCTGCGACTGGACTCGAACCAGCACATCCTTAGGAAACCACCCCCTCAAGATGGCGTGTCTACCAATTTCACCACGCAGGCAAAAAAAAACATAATTGCTTATGAATTTTTTGCTTGTGACCTGGCTGGGATTCGAACCCAGGACCCATACATTAAAAGTGTATTGCTCTACCAGCTGAGCTACCAGGTCGGCCACTTGTACAAACGGTTTTCATTGAAATAATGTCCTCCGTTTTAAGTGGTGCAAAGATATGACTTTTTTTATTTTCTCAAAACTTTTTCGCAAATTTGTTTAAATTTTTATCATGATAATTTCACTGGTCGGATATATGGGAAGTGGCAAATCACACATTTCCAAAATTTTAAGCGAAAAATTGAATTTTAAATTGATTGACCTTGATAAAGAGATTTCCAGAAGAAACAAGCTAACCATCCCGGAAATTTTCGAAAAAAAGGGTGAAATCTACTTTAGAAAGCTGGAAAGGGAAACTTTGGAAGAAATCCTGGCAACCCAGGAAAATATCATATTAAGCCTTGGCGGCGGAACTCCTGTCTATTATAATAATATGGAGATCATTAATCATAATTCCAAAAGTGTTTTTCTAAAGGCTTCCGTGAATACGTTATCGGAAAGGCTTTCAAAGCAAAAGGAGAAAAGACCGCTAATTGCCAATATCCCGGATGAAAACCTTCCTGAATTTGTTGCCAAACATTTATTCGAAAGAAATATATTTTACAACAAGGCACAATTCAGTGTGAATACGGATCTGCGTACCCCTGAGGATATCGTGAACGAGATCATTGAAAAATTATATTTATAGGTCACCTTCCTTTTCATTCGCCTCATCATTTTCACCAAAAAAATCATCCCAATCCGTAAAATCCGATTCGATATCGTTCTCTACATAATCATCCATATCCCTTCTGTCTTTTTTGGTTGGTCTTCCTTCGCCTTTGTTCCTGTAATAGTCCTGGGACATCCTGCGTAATTTCAGTAGCTCATACTGTTCTTTATCCGTTACATCCCTGATATGAAGCGAAACCAGTTTGGCTCCTATCCTGCTTTTCGGGATCTGTATCACTTTAATTTTATAGTCGATCTGATTTTTACGGATCTTAATCACATCGCCCTCCTTCACTTCCTTAGAAGATTTTACTACAGAATCCGCTATAGAAACTCTGTTCTTTTTAATCTCTTCAGATGCAATGCTTCTCGTCTTATAAAAACGAATACTCCATAAAAATTTATCTATTCTCATATTTTTTTATACTTTTGCCGTTATATTATTTGTAAAGTAATTAAAGTTTTTTGAAATGAAAAAAATATTTTTATATATCCTTGCAGGATCACTGTGTTTTTCTGCCTGTAAGAAAGATAATGACGAGGAAGAAGTATACCAGGAGCCTGAAGATGTGGCAGTACAAAACGATTACGACAATCAGTCCATTCAGAAATTCATGAATGATAACTATCTGGATGCTCAGGGAAATATAAAAGCTTTCAGCAGTTCGGATACCTCTGATGATAATGAAAAAAAATTGTCCCAGCTTAATCCGATAACCTTATCATCAGGTGTTATATATATTGTAAGACCGGGTGCACAGCCTGTGGATATTGACCCTACTACTCCGGGAACTCCCATAGCTGCTAAAGATGTGATCAGGGTAATGATGAAATCCAAAACCTACGTAGCGGCCAATACTAACGGAAATGTAGCGTTTGCTTCAAGTGTGGATTTTTTCAATACTATTGATGGTACAGGTTCTCCGGCTGTAGACCCTATGTACTATTATGTGAAGGAAAAAGTATTAACCAATGCTTCAACGGATGCCGCAAAGCAAAGAAGCTATTATGAGATAGAAGGTTTTCAGGAAGCTTTACAGAAATTCAAAGCTTTTAACCTTGACAATGGAGCTGCCTATAATTTACAAGGGGTGATCATTGTACCATCCAGAGCGGCTTTCGCAAGAGATGCCCATTATAATTATACGGGTTATTCTTTCAGAAACAGAACTTTTGTATTTAACTTCCAGGTGTATAAAACAGAAACAAGACCTGCAGACCAGTATTAAATCAAAAACAGATAACAAAAAGCCGCTTCAAATGAAGCGGCTTTTTTATGGTAGCTAGTATTTTGCCTGTTGTTTCACATTCCCTAAAATATCCGGGAAATACAGATCCGAAAGATGGTCGAATTCGTCTCCTCTCATAAACATGGTGGCATCCACTTCATCATAAGAGCTTCTTCCTGCTGCTGCAATCAATTCATTACAGGTATGAAGGGTATTTTTATGAAAATGATATACCCTTTCGCTTTTATCTGTTACATCAAGGCCTTTAATGAGCATTTTATCCTGAGTCGCCACTCCCGTAGGGCAGTTATTCGAATTACATCTTAAAGCCTGAATGCAGCCTAACGAAAACATAAACCCTCTTGCATTGTTGCACATATCTGCTCCCATGGCTATCGCCCGTAAGATATCGAGGCTTGTAAGAACCTTCCCGCTGGCTATCACTCTTAGTTTATCTCTTAAATTATAGTTTTTAAGAGTTCTGTTCACAAAGATGAGGGCCGGCTCCAAGGGCATTCCCACCCCGTCTGAAAATTCCGGCGGTGCTGCTCCGGTTCCTCCTTCTGCCCCATCAACGGTGATAAAATCCGGGTAGATCTTCAATACATTCATCTGGACACAGATATCTTCAAATTCTTTAGTATCGCCAATACAAAGTTTAAATCCTACAGGTTTACCTCCGGAAAGTTCTCTAAGTTGCTGCACAAATCTTAATAATCCCACCGCATCTGAAAAAGAGGAATGTGATGGCGGTGAGATAATAGTCATTCCGGGGGTTACATGGCGGATCTTTGCAATCTCAGGGGTATTTTTCACACCCGGTAAAACACCTCCGTGCCCCGGTTTTGCTCCCTGCGATAATTTAATCTCTACCATTTTCACATTGGGAAGGGTAGCATATTTTGCAAACAATTCGGCATTAAATTTCCCTTCGTTATCTCTGCACCCGAAATATCCTGTTCCAATCTGCCAGCAAAGGTCACCACCTTCCATATGGTAAGGCGAGATCCCTCCTTCTCCGGTATTATGATAAAAATTTCCTTTTTTGGCTCCCCGGTTCAATGAGATCTGAGCCCTGTCACTCAACGATCCGAAACTCATAGCCGAAATATTGAATAAAGAAGCATGATAAGGCTGAGTGCACTGCTCTCCTCCTACCCATACTCTCGGAAGTTCTTCCATAGGTGATTTGGCATAAATGGAATGCTTGATCCCTTCATATTTTCTATGATTAACTTCCAGTTGGGTTCCGAAAGCTACTGTATCACTCAGGTTTTTGGAGCGTCTGTATACAGCGGAACGCTGGTTTCTTGGGAACGGCTTCCCGTCTGTTTCCCTTTCGATGAAATACTGCTGCATTTCCGGGGAAATGCTTTCAAAAAAGTACCTGAAATACCCCACCACCGGGAAGTTCCTTAAAATAGCATGCCTTGATTGTGTCACATTATAAATTCCAATTGCATAAATGATCGTAAGCAAAACAGGAATCCACCAATCCGCCCTGATCAAAAAAGCAATTGCCCAGGCAACCACCAAAATAATAGCTCCCCAAAATAAAAATTTATCTCTCATCTGTCATAATTTTTATCAAAGATAGAAATTGCAGAGGATTTTAGGGTGGTTCAAGCCGTTAAAAATCCAACTGGCATTTTATATTAAGTACTATATTTTTCTAAAACTTTTGTATATTTGGTTACTTTACTAATCACCATTTTACAACAAATTAAATATATGATTGAACTTATTGGGTTTATAATGGGTGCAATATGTTTTCCTATAACTATTTTTGCATTTTATTTTCAAATTCGAGGTTTAAAGAGAATAAACAGACGATTTGCGAAAATTCTGGCATGGACATATTATCACAATTTTCTGAATAAGGTAATAGCATCAATAATTTCAGAACAAAATATAATAATTAATATTGACAGTGTAGAACACACTTTTGCACTTGACAAAATTACTATTGAAATAAGAATTCCTTTATCAATAAAAACAACAGATGAAAGGAAAATTAAAAATCCAATTAACCTAAAAATCTCCGAGTATAATTTTGTTTTAGATTTCAATTATAATAAAGAAGAAAATTCAATAACCATTATTGAATTTCCAAATATTTTTACAGCACTTACAAGGTTTTACAAAACAGAAGAAAAGAATGATGAGTCCATTGAAATATATAAAGAAGCAAAACTTTTTAAAGATTCATTAGAAAAATTAATAGATAAAGATTTTAAGAATGTTGCCTATCCTAAGATAAAAATTTTACTTGTAGAAGATTAATCCTAACCATTAACACTGTATACAAACTTGAAATTTTTACTCCGAGGCCAACCCAAAAGCAAAATAATAGAAACTTCTACACAATCACATAAAAAACATTAATCGCAATTAAACAAATGGAACAAAAAGACTGGACAGAATTAAGCGACGAGGAATTATTGCAGGAACAAAAAAAGGCGAAATCGAAAAATATAATCAATGGATTTCTTATTGGATTTTTGATAGGGGTTGCAGTATATAGCACAGTAAAAAACGGTATTGGATTTTTTACATTTTTCCCTTTGTTTTTTGCTTATCTTGCATTCAGCCACATCAAAAAAGACAAAACATTAGAAAAGGAATTAAAATCTCGTAATTTAAAGTAAAGAATGGCGGAAAATTGTCAGAATTGCAATGAAACAATTACAGCAAGTTTTTGTAGTCACTGCGGACAGAAAAAATATAAACGAATCGACAAAAAATATATTTGGGATGAAATTCAATATACAATTCTTCATACCAACAAAGGTTTTTTGTATTCTGTAAAAAACATTCTCAAAAATCCGGGAAAAACAGCAAAAGAATATATTGACGGAAACAGGGTAAACCATTACAAACCTATTCTGCTTGTATTTGTTTTGAGTGGAATTGCTACTTTTATTTCCTACAAGATTCTGAACTTAAAAGAAGTGATGAGTGCATACTTTTCGCAGCAGCACCTCAACTCAAATTTTATGAACGATATGATGTCGCTCATGTCAAGCTACAATTCTATATTAATGCTTTTACTTGTACCTTTTTTTGCTCTGACAACCAAAATTGCTTTTAGAAAATGGGGGCATAATTATTATGAACATGTGGTGATGAATGCTTACATTTTGTCATTTTACACATTGGTCAGTATTATTTTAGTGTATCCTATTATGTTTATTTTCAGGCATTCGCCTAATGCCTTTTTTACCATAACACAGCTTTCAGCTTTACTGATCCCCCTAATACTGGTTTGGTTTTTCAGAGAATTTTATAAGGCTCGGTCATTGAAATCCATTATTTTTAGGGTAATAGGAGTTTTGGGATTGACTATTTTAGGATACTTGCTTTTATTAGTATTTGTTGGAGTGGCGGGTGCTGTTTTCTCCATACTGAAAGGTCCTGAATCATTGGAATACTTAAAATCAAAATAAGAAAAGTAAACCTGGCTCACAAAAAGTCGCTATAGGTAGGTGAAGTACGAATCTTCGATTGAATATTCGTAATAATCCGCCTTTTAGCTTCAATTTTCTGTGAAAAAACTTCTATATTTACCAGAAACCAATTACCAAAGTAATGATACCATCTTTTTTAGCCGAATTTAAAAATGAACTTGAAAAGTTCAGGCTTGAATGCATCAAGATAAAGGCAACACCAATCAGTAAAGACGAAAACTTAACATTTACCCAAAGTAAGTTTTTAGGAAAGCCTTATTTGCCGATCACATCAGAATACCCAAAAGATGAGCTGGGAAATCCTATGATACTTTTAGCACAAATCAACTTTGCGGAAATGCCTCAACTCGAAAATTATCCGACTGAAGGGATTTTACAATTTTTCATATCCCCTACGGAGTGGTATGATATGACCGACTATAAAATTCTTTTTCACTCAACCATAGAAAATGAATACCAGACAGATTTCTCTTTCTTAACGGAGAAACTGTATGAAGAAAGCCCGGTATATTGTGAGCATACATTGGCTTTTACAAAAGCCATTGATTATGGAGGATATGAAGATCTGAGGTTTGATATGAACTTTAATGGTAAATATTATTATGATTTTCAAGAAGACCTGACGGACGAACAAAAAGAAGAAATGGATCATCTTCTTGACGGAACAGGACATAAGATTGGCGGATATGCCTATTTCACACAAGGGGATCCAAGGGACTACGAAAAAGATAAAGATGAAGAAATTTTACTGTTACAAATAGATACTGATGATGAAATTATGTTTGGTGATTCAGGTGTTGGAAATTTATTCATCAGCCTAAAAAGTTTAAAAGAAAAAGATTTTGGCCAGGCGTGGTTTAATTGGGATTGTTGCTAATAAGAAACTATTCCCTAATACAACACAAAATAAAGAATTGAAATTTAAATTAACAATTCTCTCCGGTTTTACCACCATTGCTTTCAATCCTGTATTTTATTTTTCATTAAATTAGTTCCATTGTACTAAAATAAGCCCCAAAACTGATATGAAACTCTCCTCAAAAGCAGAAAATATCCTCAGCCGGATCGATAATAAAACCAAACTAGGCGACTTGCGGACAATGGCAAAGGATATTAAAAAAGATCATGATCTGGCTATGGAACTATGGTCGACAGGAGAATTCCTACCCAGGCAATTAGCCATATTAATTATGGACAACAAGGTGCTTTTACAAGACGTGATTGATAAGCTTGGCAAGGATATGCAGGCTCACTCTTTTGATGAACGGAATCAATTGATGGATTGGTTAATGGCTAATCAGCTCACGAAAGATAAAAAGACCATTGCACTCATCGGATCATGGGAAAATAGCCCTTTCCCTCTTCAAAGACGGGTTTTCTGGTATTACCAGGGTAGATTAAGATGGGTTGGGCAGGCACCTCCCGACAATACCGCAAATCTGCTTTCTGCAATAGAAGCCCATATTATGAAGGAAGAGCCGGAGGTTCAATGGGCCATGAATTTTACTACCGGCTGGATTGGTGTTTATGATGAACAATATCGGACACGCTGTATTTCATTGGGCGAGAAAACGGGCCTTTACAAAGATGAAATGGTCTCAAAAGGATGTACTCCCAGTTATTTGCCGGAATTTATTGCCATTGAAGTTGATAAACGAAAAAAATAATTAAGCTACTTTACACACTGTCAATCAAACCGTTATGCATCACTTTATGAAACCATTATTAACATTAATAATTACATTTTTTTGCACAGCAACTGTTTACGCTGATTGTGCAGGAACAGGACTTTGGATATTTCCAAGTAGAGAAACCATCAAGCAGAACTCTGTTTTCATCCTTGATGGTTATGCAGAAAGTCAAAACGTGATTTTAGGGCTTAACAAGAAACATAACATTTATTTAAAAAGTGGTTCTAAAAAAATAAAACTGTTGGTTACTGAAATCTGTGTTGGAGAATTTTATTTGACTCAAGCCGTATTGAAACCGGAAACAAAACTGGAAGCAGGACTTGAATATACAATGTATATTGACAATTTACCTGAATACGAAGACTTCAATAAATACAATGCAGCAACCCACAAATATGAGCCTGTAACCTATAAGGTAACTGCTGAAAATGATACTGAAAAACCACAAATTCCGGAAAAACCAAAAGAATTAAAAAAAACACTTGTTCATTATGGTTGTGGCCCGTCTACTCATGTTGTTTTTAGTAACCCGGCAAAAGACAAATCAGACATAATTGTTAAGACAACAGTAAAGAATTTAAAAACAGGAAAAGAAACTACTTATTACATTGAACCTGATGGAAAGGAGATAAGAGTTGGACATGGGATGTGTTCAGGAGCATTTAAATTTGATGACAATAATAATTACGAAGTTGAATTTTCGTTTATGGACGCATCAGGCAACCTGAAAGTTTGGACCGGTGAAAGAATAAAATTCACTAAACCGACAAAAGAAACGAATCACGACAACGAATAGAAAAGCTGCACTTTAAATTAAATTCGAATCGGAATTTTCAATTCAACTATGCTCTTTCCAGAAAACTCTCAAAAGAATTCAATACGGAAATCGTACCGTCAGCTTCTATTTTATCAAGTTTTAAGAATTCTATGGTATTGACAGAATTTTCATCAAAATCTTTCTGAACCCTTACATAGTTTTCCGTAAAGCCAAACATTTTTCCGTCTTTATTTTCGTGTTCCCAAAGTACGGGAAGTGTCTTTCCTAACTGGGTCTGGTAGAATGCCATTTTCTTTTTCTCAGAAAGAATCCTCAGCATTTTGTTACGTTTTTTTCTTTCGGATACAGGAACTATTCCATCCATTTCAGCTGCTTCCGTATTTTCTCTCTCGGAATAGGTGAAAACGTGTAAATAAGTAATTGGCAGCTCATTAAGGAAATTGTATGTTTCCAGGAATCTCTCTTCCGTTTCTCCCGGGAAGCCTACAATAACGTCAACACCAATAGCTGCATCAGGCATCACTTCGTGGATCTTTTTTACCCTGTCATTATACAATTTTGTCAGGTAACGGCGCTTCATTTTTTTCAGCAGGTCGTCACTTCCGGACTGTAAAGGAATATGAAAATGCGGAACAAAGCTTCTGCTTTTGGAAACCAATTCAATACTTTCGTCTTTCAGGAGGTTGGGCTCAATGGAAGAAATACGTATCCTTTCAATACCGTTTACTTTATCCAATTCAGAGATCAGGTCTAAAAAGGTATGCTCATGCCTTTTATTTCCGAACTCTCCTTTTCCGTAATCTCCGATATTGACTCCGGTAAGAACAATTTCCTTAATATCTTTTCCTGCTATCTCCGTAGCATTTTTTAATACATTTTCAATGGTATCCGAACGTGAAATCCCTCTTGCCAATGGAATCGTACAATACGTACATTTATAGTCGCAACCATCCTGAACTTTCAGGAAAGCCCTGGTCCTGTCCCCTATTGAGTAGCTTCCGATAAAGAAATCGGTCTCTTCAATTTCGCAGGAATGAACAATCCCTTCACTTCCAGATTTTTCCAGATCATCAAGATAGCTCAGGATATTGAATTTTTCTTTAGCGCCAAGAACAAGGTCTACACCTTCGATCTGTGAGATCTCTTCAGGTTTCAGCTGTGCATAGCATCCTACAATAACCACCAGACCTTCAGGATTGGCCTTCACGGCTCTTTTTACGTGAAGTTTGCATTCACGGTCTGCATTTTCAGTTACAGAGCAGGTATTGATCACATAAATATCCGCTTTATCATCAAAGTTTACCTTATCATAACCGGCATCTGTCAATTGACGGGCAATAGTAGATGTTTCCGCAAAATTTAATTTGCAGCCAAGGGTATGAAATGCGGCAGTCCTGTGAAAATGAGCCATGTATTATCCTGAATTTTTCTGGGTGCAAAGATAGTGATTTTAATAACAATACTAAATCGATTGATTCTATTGCCTGTATTCATCCCTCACTTCAGGACTGTTCTGAAAACATACCGGCGAAGAATTTGAGCCTGTTTTTCCAGAAAATTTGTTTTCCATTGCGGAGTTGAATTTCCCTGATCTGTTTCTGGCTATAGAAAGTGTTTTCCAGTCATTATTTTTCATCATTTTAGCAATGTAAATAATCTGCCCTATATGATACGGATAATGAGCCAGCTGGCGAAGCACCGCGTCCATAACGGAATGAGCTTCATCCCTGATATAAATTATAGAATACATATTTTCATCATGGATCTGCTGCAAAGCATCAAAAAGACATTTCCAGCCTTTCTCCCAATAATCCAGTATCTCATGCCTTGTGGTGAATGTATTGATAAATTCCTCATCCCTGTTGCGCCAGGATTTCTCCCCATCCTCCGTTAAGAAGTTTGTCCATCTTGACAGCATATTTCCGGCAATATGTTTTACAATAACGGCAATTGAATTACTTTCTTCATTATACTGCCAGAAGATCTGCTCATCGGAAAGCTGCTCAAAGGTTTTGTCTCCCAGAGATTTGTAATATTCGAAACGTTTGATAAACAGGTCTTTCATTTTCATATAGTTTTATTTCAAATGTAAAGATAAAATTGGGTTTATTTGAATTGAAAAATTCTATTTTGATTCTTTACAATTGTCATTCTGAACGAAGCATAAGTACAGTCAGGAATCCATATAACCTTTTTATTAATATTAAACTTAATCGTTGTAGAAATCATTTCTATTAAGATTTTTGCGGCCTTTGCGTTTAAAATAATTGAGATTCTTCACTACGCTTTCGCTTCGTTCAGAATGACAAGTAGATGGCAGGGTTTTACGGATCATTTTATGCTTGTAATATTCCCGCAAAGGTTTTCCAGATGAAAGATCTTGTGAAAAGGGCTTTTCACTTCGTTCAAATGTTCCTTATCCTGTATAAAGGTATATCGTGAGGCCAGGGAATTCATATCGGAAACAATCACCAGCCAGCATTCATCTACAGAAGTGTCATAATAAGGGAATTTTTCATTCTTTTTCTCTATCAGTTCCAGGATCTTCTCGGAGCAAAGCTCATCGAACAAATTCATACTATATTCATGGGTAATAAAGACATTCCTTCTGTGAAAGGATTTTCTGATGCTTTTTATACATCCGGACGGTTTATTTTTTTTGATACTTTTACAGATCGAAAGAATAATTTCCTGCTGGCTTTCCGGATGATCAAATCTAATATTGGAGTGGAATTCTAAAAAATAAACACCACGATATTTCGTAGTGTCTTCTTGTTCTAAAACTATTTCTGCCTGACGGAAAATTTTATTTAAGCAGCTTTCAACTTTCTTCATTTCTAAATGGTTGATCACTTCAGTAAGTTCTATTCCTATTTTTTTATTGTTGAACTGGGCAATAAAGTCGGGGCTTTCACAGGTAAGGTTTTCAAATTTAACTTCAGGGAAATGATGCATAAAAGAATTGAGCAGCAGAATTTCAGATTTTTTCTTGTACTTCTCCCGGTCATGAAGCGGAGATTCATCTATGGTACGATGATACCTCTCTATGGGCTTTTTTTTCAAATGCCTGTTCAGGTAATATAAGCTTAGATTCTTGACCAAATCTTCATCTGAAAATACCTTTTTCATAACTTTTTTATTATGTTAAGTAACAAATAACTCGCACAAATTGCCTGTGAAGTTTTTGATAATCAAAAATTTACATTTAAAGGTAATCAAAAAAAACATTCGGTGCATATTTTTAAAAATAATTTATTAAATAATTAATGTAAAGTTTATTTTCATAATTAATACCTTTGCCCCTTCAAATAATAAAACTGTGATTTATGGATTTTAAAAATTTTAAAATACCTTATAGCGTAGATCCACAATACTCTAAAAAAGTAGCTTATTTTTCTATGGAATTTGCGCTTGAGCAGGTATTAAAAATATATTCGGGGGGGTTAGGGTTTTTAGCAGGATCTCATATGAGAAGTGCTTATAACCTGAAACAGGACCTTATAGGAATAGGTATTTTGTGGAAATTCGGGTATTATGATCAGGCAAGGAATCATGATCAGACCTTACAGCCTGTATGGACGAGAAAAATGTACAGCTTTCTTGAAGACACGGGAATAAAGTTTCAGATCGAGATTCACAGCGCCCCGGTTTGGGTAAAGGTGTGGTATCTGGATCCTGAAATTTTCAATACGGCTCCTATGTTTTTCCTTTCTACGGATGTTCCGGAAAACGATCATATTTCAAAAACAATTTGCCATAAGCTTTATGATGCCAATGAATCTACCAAGCTGGCACAATATATCCTGTTAGGAAAAGGAGGGGCAAAACTGCTGGATGAAATGAATATCGAAAGGGATATCTATCACCTGAACGAAGCTCACGGCCTTCCTGCAGCATTCCATTTACTGAAAAAGTATAACGGGGATATTAACAAGGTAAAGGAAAAGTTGGTTTTCACTACCCATACTCCTGAAGAGGCAGGAAATGAGAAGCATAATTTAAGGCTATGCTATGACATGTCTTATTTTTCCGGCTTCAGCATGGAAGAGGTAAAACGTATTGAAGGGGCAGATGATGACCGTTTCAATCATTCTCTTTGCGCCCTGAAAATGGCAAGAATTGCCAATGGGGTTTCCCAGCTTCACGGAGTGGTTTCCAGAACCATGTGGAGCAAATATCAGGGAATCTGTGAGATCACTTCTATTACCAATGCACAGGAATTCAAATACTGGTCAGATAAACCTCTTTACAATGCTAAGGACGAAAATGATGAAACGGTCTTCGATTACCGAAAAAAGCATTTAAAAAAGAGACTTTTCAAAATAGTTGCCGACCAGACCGGAAATTTATTCGATCCGAATGTTTTCACGATCGTCTGGGCAAGAAGGTTTGCCGGCTATAAGCGTGCCGATCTCCTTTTACATGATAAAGAAAGGTTCCACAGGCTATTGAACCATCCAAAATATCCGGTACAGATTATCTGGGCAGGAAAGCCTTATCCGATGGATTATTCTGCGATCTCCACTTTCAACACTTTAGTTGAAGAAAGTAAAAATCATAAAAACATGGCTGTTTTAACGGGCTATGAACTTTCTCTGAGTAAATCTCTGAAACAGGGTTCAGACCTGTGGTTAAACAATCCAAGGGTTCCACGGGAAGCATCAGGTACTTCCGGTATGACGGCTGCGATGAACGGTTCTGTAAATCTTTCGACCGATGACGGATGGATCCCTGAGTTTGCAAAACACGGCGAAAATTCTTTTGTAGTCCCTAAAGCTGATTATATGAACATGAGCATTTACGAGCAGGACAATTATGATCTTAACAAATTATATGAGATCCTCGAGAACGAAATACTTCCTGCATACTACGACAATCCAAAAAAATGGAGAAAAATACAGTACACTGCCATGAATGATGTTAAAGACCAATTCAACAGTGACAGGATGGCGGATGGATATTATAACGTGCTTTATAATTATAAAAGATAGTAGAAATCTTTTAAAAATTGTTTGATGTTGAGCCGATTTTACATCAAATGATCATATACTCTTATGAAAGTTTAGAAAAATTTTTCCCAAAGAATATTCTTTGGGAAAAATTTTTCTATTACCTATAAAGTTTTCAATATTTATATGAATATACAATAAAAGATGTTATATTTTTACAAAATCTAAGGTAGAAATATGCCCAGTGATCCGGAGGGTTTGTCCAAAGTCTTTAATGCCCGGCAATCTGGTAAATCATAATCATATGAGTATAAAATTAAGCAAATATTACTTTTTGATATTCTTTTTTTATACTATTTATATTTATAGTCAAAAAAAGGAAAAAGACCAGTTTAAATATTATATTACAAAAACACAGGACAGCTATCAGGATTATAAATATATCCAATCACTGAATTATGCTACAAAAGCTCTTGAGATCGCCCAAAAGAGTTCAAGTTCTGAAATGCTCGCAGAGGCATATGTGGAGCTTTCATCTATCTATTCAAACCTTGGTTTATACAAAGAGAGCCTTTCCTATGCCGATAAGGCCCAAAAGGAAAAATTTACGCAATCAAAAACTATTTTTAAAATAAACCTGCATAATCGAAAAGGCTACATATATACTGGCTTAGGGCTTTATGAGTTTGCCAGAAAAGAATACGGAGAAATTATTAAATTAGTTCCAGACAATACTACGGATGCTTCATTTGTCCGGCAATTATCAATGGCCTATGAGCTCATTGGCACATCATACGGTATGGAAAATAAATCCTACGATTCACTCTATAAATATTGCAACAAGTCGATCTCTATTCTAAAAAAATGCCCGGAAAAGGATCTTTATGAAGAGCTTTCTCTTTCATATCTCCAAATATCCCAAGGTTTTGTGGAAGAAAAAAAATTTGATTCTGCATGGTCATACATTGACCAAAGTATAAAACTGATAAAAAAATATGATCCTCAATATCCTTTGTTCCAACATTATGAAGCTTTGGGAAGTTTTTATTATTTTAAGAAAGAATATAAAAAGTCTCTGACATATTACCTGACATCTCTGGAAATGCTCAAAACATATCCTCAGGATGAAGAATATTCTACTTACATTTATAAGGATATTGCAGATAGTTATCATAACTTAGGACAAATAGAGAAAGAGAAAGAATATTTAAAAATATATGCTGAGAAAACTGAACTTCAATTGTCGGAAAATAAAAAGAATACGTCTTATGCTTTAAAATTAATTGTAGAAGAGGAACAAAAAGAAAAAAGAACTTCTACCCGCCACATGTATATTTTCCTGCTCTTGTTTATACCAATCATTATACTTTTAGCATGGTACTATTTTAAGGAAAAAAGAAAAAGGAGAAAAATTGAATACGATTCTGAAAAGCTTTTACAGATAAAAGAGGAGGAAACCCAGACTTTAAAGCAAAAAGTAAATGAATCTTTTGATGAAATTATTCAGTTAGCTAAAGAAAACCACCCTCATTTCTGGACAAGGTTCCAGGAAGTATATCCGGAGTTTCAAACTAAGTTGCTGGCCCATTGCCCCGAACTTAAAACCTCTGAACTTACTTTTTGTGCTTATGTTTATCTTGGCTTTACAACTAAAGAAATTGCCACATACACATTTAAAGCAATTAAAACAATTGAGAATAACAGATACAATCTAAGAAAAAAACTAAATCTTGCACCTGAAGAAGATTTTCTGGTATGGCTGCAAAATCAACAATACATATAACTTTGAATACCAATGCATTACACATTAAAGAGGGCTCGTTGAGGGGCTCTTTTTTTGTTGCAAAAGAAATGTTTTTTTTGCTTTGCACAGTTTTCTGATAAGAATACAGTTAGTGAAAATTTTGTGCTGCACTTTAATTTGAATAATACTCTGATTATTAACGGGAGAAAATCAAAATTTGTTCTGTCATTAAGCTTATTATAATGAAGCAAATATATAATATACTTTATTTATTTTCAAAAAGTTTTCTACTGCATAGGAAGCCGGGCTATTCTTTTTTTACTTCTTTATTTTCTTTATCCATCCACTATCACACTATAAAGTTATTTAGTGAGAGAAATACTATCTACAATCGTATTTTTTATAAAAATTTTAAAATAAGGTCTCCCCCTCCTGTTTAGGTATACAATTTACGTATCAAACAATCAATTTACTAACACTAATGATGAATAAAATAATGATAAATACTAATATTTTTTCCAAAATAAAAAATATGCTTATAGTCTGCTTAATAATGCAGCTATTCAGCATCCAGCTTTCTGCACAGAATGTATTGGAGTTTGCTAAAATAAACGGAGATGGAAATCCCACAGGTAACGGACCTATAGCCGAAACTACGATACAGTTTTTAAAAAATATAAATAACCCTTCAGGGAATACATTTGAAGCCTATACACCAGAAATCACTGCCACTTTCCAAATTACCAACCAACAGTTTACACATTCAGGAATACCAACCGGCCGGCCTGTTAATATAGGGTGGTCACAAGGGGCTAGCAGCAATATTTATGATAACCTTGACGATTTTGGCTTACCCCAGGCTTCATGGTTTACATCAGCCAATTCCACGCCAGGTACAGGTATTGATATAGTTGAGAACAGAGGAATAGCTTTAACTGCTGCTACACGACCTCTAAGATACGCAAACCTCCCTACCAATGGCCGTTACCATATGGCAAACCTTGTTATTACATTTAACAGGCCTGTTAAAGATCCTATCCTGCATATAGCAGGTATGGGCGGATATAGCTATGCCACAGTGGGAACGGAATTAGGATTTTCTGCAGAATTTGATTTGGACAATTCAAATGTTCCGGTCACATTCACGAAATTGTCCGGTTCCAATGCATTATCGGTAAATACCAATCAAATATTAAATAATGCTTCAAGCATATATAATACAGGAACAGACAGATGTGGTTCGGGTTCTGTTAAGGTAAGCGGTTCCGGAATTACGAGCCTTACATTAAAAGTATACATAAGAGGGGATGGTAGATCTCCATTTCCAATGCTTTGGGACTATACCGGTAACCTTGGAGATAGTGTTAATTTGAGCATATCTTTATCAGAGGATTCCAGCCCCGGTTATTGTTACAGACCAGCTGCTACTACAGGTACTGTTTTAGACACAAAGCACGGCATTACCGCATTAGGAAGAGCAGGTGCCACTAATGATAACTGGCCGATGGTACGCAAGGGAGCATGGACTGCGCTAGAGGCTAAAACCAAAGGTTTTGTGATTAACAGAATTCCTTCTACAGCACAGGTAACAGCTATCGCAAACCCTGTAGAAGGGATGATGGTATATGATGAAGAAGCAGCCTGTCTGAAAATTTATACCACAACAGACGGAGGCAGCACATTCGGCTGGAAGTGTTTTAATACACAAACATGCCCCGAATAATTAGTTCTAACCAATTTAAAAAAACACATAAAAAATGAAAAGAATATTTTTCATATTATTCGCTTTCGCAATAATTCACACTCATTCCCAAGTAGTGATTGGAAATGATAACATAACCAGCATTTCTGTATCTTTAGAATTTGGAAATGATAACAGAGGCCTGCTGCTTCCGTGGGTAACATCTGCTTCTGCACTAACGGGGGCCGTCAATGGAACTATCATCTTTGACACCAGTGACAAAAAAATTAAATATAAAAAAGCAGGCTCATGGTTTGACCTGAGTGTAAACAATACAGGAGAAGCAGATACGAACCTCCAGAATAATCTTATGGAAAACAGTACTGCAAGAGTTACCATAGGTAAAAACGGAGGTTCTGATACTACCCCGGGAATTCTTGTCCTCACAGATACCGATAAAGCCATGATATTGCCTAAAGTCGCGAGCCCGCACCTGAATATTATAAGCCCTAGTGCAGGAATGATGGTATATGATAACAGTGCGCATCAGCTCGCTGTATTCAATGGTTCTGTTTGGTCGTTTTGGAAGCCATGACTACAGATATCATAATTGAAAATTATATTTTAATTAAAGTTAGATAATAGATTTAAATGAATTTTTGATGATGTTGACAAGGATTGGAAACAGAATTACAATCTTTTTCGTCCTTGATCTTAAGGAGATAACTCTTTAGAGTTTATTAACTTAAAATCCATACAAAATTACTTGTATGGATTTTTTAATTGTTTTTTCACTTTTACTTACTAAAATTAATATCTCTCAAAAATGTTTTATTATCATTACCTAGTACCACTTCACATATTTTGGAAATTTAGCACAGGTATATTTTTTTCATGTCCTGTCAATTAATCGCTTAATTAATTCAGGCATACAAAAACTAGTTATTTTTCTTTTCAGGCACTTTCAAACCGGCTTCCCTGGCTTCGGAAATGCCAATGGCTATTGCCTGTTTTCTACTTTTCACTTTCTTTCCAGAAGAGGATTTTAACTTCCCTTCTTTGAACTCGTGCATTACTTTTCCTATTTTGTCCTGAGCTTTTTGTGAATATTTTGTTTTGCTCATGATAAGATTTTTTAAGATTTGGGCAGGGATACCCCTAGTTCGTAAACTTTGGCATGCTTCAAATATTTTGAACGCTCTCTTGAAGTTACCGACTCAAAGTGGTCATTTTTAATCACTACAATCGGGTCTTCTGCATTTTCGATCTCAAAATTGGCAAAATACCTTTCGTCCGGGCTATCCTGCCGCTCTCTTGATTTTATCTTTTGTAGTTCATCTGCATATTTTCTGAAGCCCGGATCAGATGAGTGAATAAATTTATATTCTTCACCCGCATCTACATAATAATGAAGCTCTTTTTCAATAAGACCGGCTTCCTGGGTTATCTGGGGATTATCATTACCATCTTTAAAGGCAACTTCCACCAATACTCCTCCCTTCTTTTGGGCACATTCTTCAGCATCCTTAAAACTCGCAAAACCTGTATAAATAATCTGATCATTTAAAACGTAACGGTTCAGTTTCTGGTTGTAAGCATTCGTTTCCATAATTATTATTTTAATTTGATTATAATATTATGGATTCAATTTTTTTGCCAATTGCTTATTATGAGTAAAAATAATATCAAACAGGAAAATAACAGGCTGTTTCAAAGGGCCGTTATCCTAATAGCAGTCTTTTCCATTTTGTCACCGTATTCCTGCTCAGCTTAAAATGGTGGGCCAACTGAGTATTATTGAGATTGTTTTCTGCCTGATATTTTAGTATTTCCCGAATGGCGGAACGACTGTACGATTTATACCTTTGATTAAATTCCCTGTTGGTTTTTCCGAATATCAGAGAATTAAGTTTAATGATATCTAATGCCGACAGATCCTGCTTTTCAAGTAGCAGTTGGCATTTATCTTTCTTATCCGGATATTTTTTTATAATGATATCATGATAAATACGTTTGTAATCGGGAGATGCTGCTTTTTGTATCTGTATGCTCATTGTATAAGTTATTTTAAAAATTTAATCTTTAAATAAAAATTAGAAAATATAGCCCGAATATTCCCGGACTATACCGGTTCATTTTTTTACTATAAAAATTATGGTATTTTATAGGCATAGGTTGTATTATTCTATTGACAAATGTAAAATGCAAATCTGAATATTACATTACTTCAATTACTCTTCATTCTCTGAAATCCCTATTTTAAAGGGTAATCTGCTTAATATGAAGTACAGATGCAGTAGAACTGAGGCTATAAAAGCACGCACCATCTATAAGCAGGAAATTATTTTTTGTATTTGCTGGCCCATTTATACAAGGTAGTTTTAGGAATTTTGTATTCATCGATGATTTCCTGTTTGGTTTTTTCTCCATTTTCCAGTAATTCTAAAATAAAATCAATCAATTCTTTGGTATAGATATTTTTCCTGAACTGAGGAATATGTATCTGATGATTTTGAGAAGCATCTGTACTTTTAATGTTTACCTGGGGTGAATATAAGATCAGATGCTGGGAATAAACCCTGAAAAAATCATATCCAAGTAGTTTACTCCACCGCAAAAGCAGAGCGGAATCCAGGCTTTCTGTATGGTACATTATTTTCACGTCTTCCTCTTTACATTTTAAAAAATTACAGATACGGGACATTCCTATTTCATATTCCGTAACTCTCTGCTTAATTATAGAGCCTATGTGAATGTTCTTGAATTGCATATAAGAGTTTTTAAATTTATACCTTAGAATATTATAGAGGCAGATAAGTTATGAATATGCTGGAACCTGGTGTTTCTCTATATTGGCCGTTACTTCTTGAAAGGACACTTTCAATGCTTATCTGTTCATTAGCATTAAGAATTACTGTTCTGGTAACATTAGTTGTACCTTCACCCTCTTTCCATCTTGAGCCTATCAGCTGAACAGCATCTCCCCCTACCGACAGCTTTAAAGTAACTCCTAAACGTGCATTCGCACCATCATCAGCATTATTAATAGATGGAATATTACTAAATTTCCCCCATACCTCAATGGTATATATTCCTCCTTTCTTTACCCTGAATGTGTTAGAATCTACTCTTTCTATATAATCAGTATTGATTTTTCTTGTATTTTGAATCGCCAAAGGCCTGCTTACATCGTCTGCATTTCTCAATACAGATTGCGTGCTTGTAGCATACAATGCAAAGGAAGGTAAATCCATATCAAATTTCTTCAATGTTCCGGAACTTGTGATCCCTAAATACCGGTCGGTATCTCCCAAATTACCACTGGGCACACTACGGAATCTTGCATTACCGTCAACATCCAGCTTACTTAAAGGATCAGTAACTCCCACTCCTAAACGCCCCGAAACTATACCGCCACCACGAACATCCAGTTTAGCTTCTGGAGAAACGGTTCCAATACCAAAGTTTCCATTGGTATCTAGTGTGGCCCTATTTGTTCCAACCCCAAATATCAATGGCCCGGAAGAGGTATTGGTTCCAATAAACAATTCTGAACTGCCGGTAGACAATAATCTGGAAGCTCCTCCAGCCAGAAGCTCCATATCCAACGTACGATTTGAATTAACCAAAGCTCTCACCAAAGAACTGGAACTTCCTCTGGTAATCAGTCGGGTATATCCTGAGAGAGTTGCATTAACATCAAAGGCAATATGATTATTTGCATTTGTTTGGAACCATAACATTCTATTATCGGTAGAAACAATCCTGTCTTCGGTCAGTGTTCCATCAGAATTGTAAATATTAACACTCTGCGGAAGGGTAACGGAGCTTGAAGGCACTCCATTTACTCTAGTGATGAGAGTGTTTCCTGAAACGGTATTGCTTACACTATTAATGATGGGGGCTGTACGGGATATCCCGTTGACCGTAGAGGTCATGGTATTCCCTGAACTGCTCAGTACATTCGTTGTAGCCGCTGTGATAGCAGGAGACAGATTAATGGCTCCGCTTGCCACCCCATTCACGCTACTGGTCAAACTGCTACCTGATAAGGAAAGGGTATTACTATTAATAATGGGAACGGTAGTGCCGGATACTCCGTTGACTGTGGT
Source organism: Chryseobacterium defluvii (assembly GCF_014204415.1). GTDB lineage: Bacteria > Bacteroidota > Bacteroidia > Flavobacteriales > Weeksellaceae > Chryseobacterium > Chryseobacterium defluvii_A. The sequence goes on from NZ_JACHLE010000005.1 coordinate 217,418, forward strand.
TGATAAGGTATTTCCGGAAACTGTATTACCTACTGTCTTCACCGCTGTAGTGCTTGCTGCCACTCCGTTCACAGTGGAAGTAAGGGTATTGTTGCCCACTCCTCCGCTTATCAGTGTGTTAGTGGTACCCGAGGTAATAAGAGAAGCCAAATTTACAGTAGATGCTACTCCGTTCACAGTGCTGGTTAGGTTATTCCCTGATAAGGAAAGTGCATTGCTGTTGACTATGGGTGCGGAGGAGGATATTCCGTTCACCGTGGAGGTAGCCGTATTACCTGTACTGGTCAGTACATTGGTAATGGAGATGGTACCGGATGATGGAATAAACGGCTTCCACGTACCTCCGTTGATGTCTCTCGATTTGTTATCATAATACCAGAAACCGGAGGTTAAGGTTCCTTCTGTTGTCCCTACTCCTGCTACTCCGCCTGTATTGGTATTGTATACGACAAATCCGTCATAATAGCTCGGGAAAGAGGTAGGAAGGCCTATCGGGGCTCCTCCGAAAGAAGTGAAAGTGGTAAGGTCTACTCTTGGGTATAATAAGCCTTTGCCTGTATTGGAAGAGCTATTGTAGGTAGCATTGGAGGAAGCATCTATAAAGGCTGAGCTGCCTGTGACTGCAAGATTGGTGGTGCTGTTGGCAATCCTTATCTGGGAGTGGGCTGCACTACCCCATACGATTGCACCGATCATCATGATCTGTCTGATCTCTTTTTTCATCTTTTCTTAAATTTAATGTATTGTGTTCTTTTGTTATTAGTTAATAGCCTGATATAATGGACCATGGGGAGGTGGCATCACCGGTGTACATCAATATGTTGGACTGCCCGCTGATCAGGTATTGGTTAGCTGTTTCTCTTGGAACAGGGGTGAGCAGAACATCTTCTGAACCAATAAGGGAAACATAGATCTTTTTGCCTACCGCTACTCCTGTGGTGGGAAGGGTGAGACGGGTTCCTACCGTGTTATTGGTGTACAGAATGATATCATCTGTAGGCAATGCGGTATAACTGCCATTCTGGTAGATAACATTAAGGGGCGGATTTGAAGCTGAGGATCCGCCGGCTCTTACCCATTTGGAACCGTCATTATAGTACAATCCGGGGGTAACATCTGAAACAGATGCCGTATTATAGACCATCATCCCCGCTACATGTGCACTTAAGGGAGAAGGACTGGAGGTAGAGCTTAAAGCAATACGGGTATTGAGAATACCTTTGGTATTGGATACCACATCCAAAGCAGCATCTGTATTGGGGGAAGAGGTATTGATTCCCACTTGAGCAAAGGAGAAGAATGAGACAAAAATAGTCCCAAGAAGAATTAATCTTTTTTTCATTGTGTATTTATGTTTTTAGAATTTATTTTATGCCATCATAAGACATTTTCCATAATTTTAAGTGATCTATTATTTAAACTTAATATTATCATGGCCGGAAGAAAATTAAAATGACAGGGAACATTGAATTTTTATCTTTAAAGCTTGGTAACGATTAAATATCCGTAATTGTCACTACTATTGGGCTTATTCATATAACAATCCTGTGCAGCGTAGCTATCTCCTCCTACATAATTGATGAGTAAAGCAACCTTTTCATTCATAGAAGTACTTTGATATGCTACCACCAGTTTTTGCGGATTAGCATAGGCATATCTGGAACTGCTCACTGATCCGGAAGCATTTCTCCTAGCAACAAGATAATCCCTGAAGATCGTATTGGTTGTGTATACTGAGCTTCCTGCATTTGCTGCTGCAAAAACAGTATTGAGTTCGATCTGCCCCGTATTTGACTGAGAGGTGGGAACACTGTCACACCGGGCTGTCTGATACATCTCAAAAAGATACACCCCCGGCTCAGGAATAATCAGATAGTTCAGATTACTAACAGCCCGCCCGTTAACCGTACCCGAAGGCTCAGAACCAAACCCAAAACCAACGGTATTTCCTCTAACATCCGTTCCGTTGATAAATGGTATACTGGTATAAGTATTGGTATTGGATAGGGAAAAATTGCCAAAACCTGTGGTCCTCTTATAATAAAAATATTTTATATCCGTAAGCTTTACTTTTGCAGCCCCTGAAGCATCAGCCCCTAACGGACTGTAAGGAGGAGATAATACCGGCAGATTCTGATGTTTCACATCCGTTTTTACATGAAACCTGTCAGTTGGACCAGATGCTCCTAAATTAATTCCCATATTTCCGTTATCCAGCATTTCCAATAACTTCTGATTATCCGAGTTGTTAATTTCGAGAGCTTTGGTCGCAGAAGTATTTCCTTTAGAAACGATATCAAATGCAGCAGAGGGAACAGCCGTATTAATACCCACCTGGCCTGATATGCTGGTACAAACCATAATAAAAAATATAAATATTACCTTTTTCATAATAGTTCAGACTATAATTTAGAAATATTCATTGTTACTTTATTACTAAGGCCCGGAGGAGTTGCGAATGAGCATACATTCGAAGGAAAAGTATCTCCAAAGCCGAAATTAACAAATAATGCTACTTTTTCATTGGCCGTTGTCGTTTCAAAAATTAGGAATACGGTGTGCGGCAATGCAAAATTATATGGGTTGGTTGCTAAGGTTCCCGAATCATTTCTTCGGGGTAATCCGTTATATCGTACGACGGCTTGCCTTATATAATTGGTACTTCCTGCTGCTGCTTTAAAAAGAACGGTTCCAACTCCAAGTATGGTACCAGTGGTATCCGCAGGTGACCCGGAACATGAAGTATAATAATTCAGGTTTATTTTATATACACCCGGATTGGGAAACGATATATGCCTGACATTGGTATAAGAAAGCGTTGAAGCATCCAATGTTGCAGAAGCATCTGTTCCGAATGTTGCGCCGATAGTATTGGTTACCGATTCAGCTAAAGTCAGTGGAATATTAGTATAATTATTAGTGTCAGACAGAGGAAATGAGGAAGTTGCAGTAGTTGAAGCGAGCTCCATATATAAATATTTGGTAGGTTCGGGCACATATGTTCCTACTGTTCCGTCATCTTTTATGGCCATAGGGGTTATATTTCCAGAAACTACCGGGAGATTTTCATACCTGACGCTCCCGTTCGTATGGAATTTAGCCGTAGGATTGGGTACGTTAATACCTACATTTCCATTATCTAAAATGGTAAAAATCTCCGTTCCCAAAGAATTGTTGATTTCCAAAGCTTTGGTTGAAGAAGTATTTCCTTTAGAAACTATATCTAAAGCTGCAGAAGGACTACTCTGGTTAATGCCCACTTGGGTAAATGCAAAGAAAGGTAACAAAACAGTAAAGAGAACAATTGTATTTTTTTTCATTTTTAAACTATAATTATGTTTTGAAATATCATCCTTAAATTCCTGGCGGAATTTAGAATTTAATTTTTATCAGGGGGTTGCCGATAGCTGTAACAAGGAAAAATTCCTGCTTTCAGATAAAGAGGCAGGCGAATTAATTTCTACGTTTGTTGTTGGTTTATTATATGCTGCCCAGTTCATGGTAAGATATATCTTATCACCAGTATTAAGGTGAACTATACAATTGACATTGATTGGGGAATTTCCCAGCGATGCCGTCTCATTGTCCAGATTTGCCCTATTTCCTCCAATAATGTCCGTAATTGCAGTACCATTCTTAGTAATATTAAGGTTAATACCCGTGAAAGCATTTGTACCGGAAACAGTACCACCACTTCCAAAATAAGCGTAACCTTCTATTTTATAAATCCCGGATTCCTTTATTTCCCAGTAATCTCCTGCATCATTCCACACAGCAGAGCCTCCTTGATTAACAATGATATCTCCAACTGAAAAAGGTACTATCTGAGGAATACCGTTATTAAAATTTGTAAAAGCTGCTCCTGTATAAGTATGTGTATCCGAAGCTCCCAAAGCCGCTATGGTAGGAGTCGCTTTATTAATCAGAAGTGCTACTTCCCAAGTGGTTCCACTGGCAGTCCCTTTGCTGATTAACATGATATATCCTCCCGGTGTAAGAGATACATTGGAAACTCCCGCACCGGACTGATTATCTATAAGTTCAGATCCGCTGGCTGCTATAGTAAGATTAGCTGCACCTACATTCTTAATGTAATAAACCCTTCCCAATATATTTCCGGAAGCAGGAGCTGCCGCTATTGCCGCAGGTAAAGTAAATGTTCCTATTGCCGATCCTGTGTAAGCAGTATAAAAATCACCTGCCCCCAGCGCCGTGGATGTCGATACATTTCTATATCGTCCTGCAATGGAACCACTTACTGTAAGGGTACTCCCCGGTAAAACTGTATTTATACCAACATTTCCTGTTTGAGCATATAAAAAACACGAAAATGTCACTAAAGCTGAAATAACAAATAAATTTTTCATGGCCGTATAATTTTAAAGTTGATCCGGAATTTAGAATCGGTACAGCTCTATGAAGAGCTATACCTATCTTTCATTACTTGTGTGTTTAGAATCTCATTTCTCCTTCTTCAATGCGTCAATTTCTTTTCTTAATTGTGCAATTTGCTGCTGCTGCTCTTTTACTGCGTTCACCAGTATTTTGGTAAGAGCACTTTCGTCAAGTTCACATTTATCTTTTAGTCTACTTTTTTAGTATCATCTATAGTATTTACCATATTTTGTATGTTTTTTAAATAACCACGATTAATTTAAACGTCTCAATGTTACTTGGGTTACTGGTCCTGATCCTGTAGTACCGGAGCTAAATGCTCTTACAGTAACAAAACTGGTATTAGTAACCCTAAATGAATAGGTATGAGAAGCCAACATGGCTATAGAAGTAATAAGAGTATATGTTTGTAAATCTCCCGTATCGGCCATAAATTGGTCATTTACTCTAGCTACCCAAGCATTGGTTGTATTATCCCAAATACCTACTACAGGATTATCAAATTGGGTCGTACTCAGTTGTGCATTTATTGTAACCTGATAAGTCCCGTTAGCACCTACTGTGAAAGAATTGGTAGCAGCAGTACCAACATACCGATTCTGATTATCTATGATTTCATTATTAAGATTTCCTATTGCTTGTGGCGTAGAAGTACTTGTAGTTGTATAGTTGGCTGTCATCTGGACTGTTATTTCCTGAGCTACAGTAGGAGTTCCATTTACCAAAATCAATGTACCTGAACCTGTATAGCTTGTCCATGAAGGGGCTACACCCGGACCATTTGATTGTAAAAATTGTCCTGCTGACCCTGCACTTCCTGCTGTTGATGCCGTTCCTCCTACATTGAATTCATTAGTCAACTGTACAGATCCATTAATATGTAAAGTTTTTTGAGGGACAGAAGTATTAATCCCTACATTACCAGTCTGAGCAAAAAAGACTCCGCAAGAAGCAAGTCCTAAAAGGGTAATAATTTTTTTCATTTGAATTTTTTTAATCCTTAATTAGTGTTTACTTTATTTTGTGATCATCAGATATCCGGCAACAAAACCAAACATACTAACTGCTACAAAATCGGGAGCAAATCTAATGCGTAGAATTAAAAATACACTCACTGCATATACACTGCAAACACGCAATTAATTGAATTTCAACACACTGAACAAAAAACGCAGTATAAATGCAGTCATAAAATATGAAAGCTAATTGATAGTGTTTTTATGGCATCAGCGTACATATTTTTACTAATATAACTTGTTTATCAGAAAATCCGGGTTTTACCAACTTAATAGAACTTTAGGTTACGGAAGTAGGACTCCTATAATAAATTTCGGATCCGCTTGTCTGCAATATATATTCATTTATGAAACAAGAAATAATACCAAAAACTCCGCTATGATTAAATTATTCTTTTACAAAAAAATAAAAAACACTCACTTATGAGTGTTTTTATGGGTAAATTCTTATAAATATTGTCATTCATAAAATGATATTGGAAAGCCTTTTAATTATAATGACAGTACCCAGCTATTAAAATCAGTGTCAGGTGGTAGATCCATCTTTTTACGGAGCCTGTATTTCTTTGATTCTACGGTGCGTATTGACATACCAGCGTATTGTGCGATCTCTTTATTGGAGAATCCAAGCCTTATAAATGCACAGAATTTCAGGTCATTGTGAGTAAGACCGGGATATCGGAGGGTAAGATTATTATAAAAATCAGAATATGTTTCTTTAAACTTTGTCATCAATGAGGGATCTCCGTTTATGGCAAGCTGCACTACTTCTTCATATGTGGTATTTAATTTTCTCCTGAGAATATCCGTTTCTTTTTCTTTTTGATCAATCAATAAATTCTTCTTTTTCTGATTTCCTTTATAAATGTTAAGGAGTATCATAATCATTGCAGTACAGGCCAGAATAATACTTATCACCATATTGTAAAGGTTCTTTTTATTTACCTTCTCATCTTCAGCCTGTTCGCTCAGTAGTTTTTCTATTGGCATATCAAGGATACTTTTTTCAATCCGGACAATGCTGTCATTCAATGTGGAATATTTTATCAGGTATTTATTCTCATTCTGAACATCATTTAAATATCTGTACACTTCGGCAATAAGTTTATAAGCTTCCAGGTCTCTTCTTCTGTTACCCATTTTTTGTGTAATAGTCAGTGACTCCAAAAGATATTCCAACGCTTTTTTATATTCTTTTCTGGCTATGTATAATTCACCGTATGCCCTTAATACATTAGCCTTTCCCTCCAGCGGGGCTTTTCTGGCCAATACGAGATCGTTTGCTTTATTAATATAATATTCTGCTGAATCTATATTTTCTGCGCTCAGATGCCTTTCTGCTATAACTATATATAACATAGGCCTTGGAGACAACATGCATTTACGTTCATTACTGTATACGGAATCCATCATCCCCAGGTAACTGAAACTTGATCTTTTCCAGTCATAAACATTTTGCTTACGTCTTTCGCTTTCCTGCCTGTCTTTAATCTTATAGGCGAACTTCAGGGACCTATCAAAGCTTTTAACAGCCTGCCGGTGCAGCCCTAAAAAATAATAATTTCTTCCATACACATCATATAGCCGGGCTTTTAGTTCATTGTCATTGAGCGCTTTAAGCTTTTCATCTGCTTTTTCAAGAATATGTAGACTTTCTTTATTCCTGTTTAATGCTAATAATGATCCGGCCAGATTAATATATCCCCTTATCTCACCCTTACTATAATTCAGCTTCTTAGAATAATTGATAAGCTTCTGCTCCAACAGGGTTACTCCTTTGTAATCTCCTATATTCATCAGCCGTTCATATTCTTTTTTTTGCAGGCTGTCTATTTCCGCAATGCTATATATTTGTGCATCCAGATTCGTGACAAAAATCAGACAGATAAAAAAGCATACTTTCTTTAAGGAACAATGTAAATTTTTAACCATTACTATTAACTAAAGATTACCAATCAAATTTTACAAATAATTCAAAGATTGTGACAGAAAAAAATTTCGTACTCTAATGCTCTAATGAGGACATCCAACTGCTAAAATCAATATCAGATTCTATCTTCATTTTTTTGCGTAACCGGTACTTTTTTGATTCCACTGTACGTATGGACATATTGCCATATTGCGCAATTTCTTTATTAGAGAAATTTAGCTTCATCATTGCACAGAATCTTATATCGTTGGCAGTAAGCTGGGGATACTTATGAATGAGGTTATTATAAAATTCAGGATAGGTCTCTTTAAATTTTGTAATAAACAACGGATCCCCATTCACTGCAAGCTGTACAACTTCCTCATATACTGTATCTAACTTTTTCTTCAGAGTATCCGTTTCTTTTTCTTTTTGATCAATGAGAATATCCTTTTCTTTCTGACTTCTTTTATAGATATTGAAAATGATTATAACTATTGCTACGCCCCCCAGTATAATCCCTATGATCATATAATAAAGATTATTTTTGCTTTTCTTCTCATTTTCGGCCTGCTCATTCAGTAATTTCTCTACAGGAATGCTTAAAATTTCTTTTTCAACTTTATTAAGGCTGTCATTTAAGATCGTATACTTTCTTAAATATTCATTTTCCCCTTGTGCGTTATCTATTAACTTGTAGGTTTCAAAGATCAGCTTGTAAGCATCCCGATCCATCTTCTTGAATCCTGCTTTCCGGGAAATTGCTAATGATTCAAAAAAATATTGAAGTGCTTTTTCATATTCTTTTTTTTCAATATATAGTTTACCAAAAGACATTAATACAGAGGCTTTCTGTCTTACAGGGCATTTTTGGCATGAGGATAAAGCTTTGCCAAGATAATACTCCGCAGAATCCGGTTTTTTATCATACAGATTTCTCTCAGCAATTTCGGCATAAAGCTCAGGATTGGGTGATAGCTGCAAACTCTTGCGCTCCATTCTGAGCACAGAGTCCATCATCTGCATTTTAACAAAATTCGTTCTTTTCCATGTATAGATAAGATACAGCCGTTTTTTTCTTTCTTCAGGATCTGAAATCTTTCCGACAAACCGTATGGCCCTGTTCAATCTTTCATTGGATTGCCTTTTTAAGCCCAATGCTGAATAATTTTTACCATACACAATATTCAGCCTGGTTCTGAGATTAGCATCGTTGTAGCTATTCAATTTGCGTTCTGCCATTTCAAGAAAATACATACTTTCCTTGTTTCTGTTCAGAACAACCAATGAACTTGCTATATTCAGATAGCCCGTGATCTCTCCCTTAGTATAATGAAGTTCTCCGGATTTCCGGATCAGTTCCTGTTCCTGTATTACTATTCCTTTAAAATCCCCAATATCCTGCAGCCTCGAAAACTCCTTTTTCTGAAGACTGTCGATCTCAGGGGTTGAGTACATACCTACCTGAGCAAAATAAAATGAGAACCCCGTAAAGAAGAAAAAACAGAATACCTTTTTAAAATTGTAATCCAGAACCATAATCATCAAGTGTTTATACAAAAGTAAAAAAAATCCGCATCATACAATAATTAATTTGAATAAAAAAAATAATTATTATACTTAAAAAAACGATTTTTGATTAAATTATTTAACAAATTCACAATTATTTGATATATTTTAATCAAAATATTAATTTCATATTTTATGCTTCACATAACAATTGCATCCGTCTTTTTAAATATTTTATATCTTTGAGATCTTTATAAATTGAGAAATGAAAAAATTCCTATTCACTTTTACCATTGCTGCTGTTTTTCAAAGCTTAACAGCACAGGAAATTACTTTAGATAAAATATATTCGGGATATTACCGCGGAAAAGGCATTGCCGGGATTACTTCTATGAAAAACGGTGAAAATTACCTGGTAATAGAACAGGGCGGAATTGCAAAATATTCTTATAAAACTTTCCAAAAAGAAGGAAATATTGTTGATGGACAGTTTGAAAGCTACGAGTTTTCTGATGATGAATCTAAAATCCTACTTCTGAAAGAGAGTGAGCCTGTTTACCGGCACTCTTTTTTAGGAAAATTTGACGTTAAGGATCTGAAAACAGGTAAAATAATCAATCTTAATGACGGAAAAGCCGTTCAGGAACCCAGATTTTCTCCAGATGCAACGAAAGTAGCTTTCATTGTCGATAACAATCTGTTTTATCAGGACCTGAATTCAGGAAAGATTAATCAGATCACTAATGACGGAAGAAAAAATTCTATCATCAACGGATTGGCAGACTGGGTATATGAAGAAGAATTCGGACATGCGCGACAATATGAATGGACAGAAAATTCCGATGCAATTGTTTTTGTAAAATCGGATGAAAGCGAAGTTCCTGAAGTGTATATTCCTGTTTACGGAAAATTGCTCTATCCTGCTGAAATGCGTTTCAAATATCCAAAAGCAGGAGAAAAAAATGCAATGGTTTCAGCACAGTTATACCGTCTGGATTTAGGGAAAACAATATCATTGGATTTAAGTTCTTTTAAAAATTATTATATCCCTAATGTCTTCCAGACAACAAAGCCTGATGAAATTGTTCTGATCACCTCTGAAAGAATACAGAATGCATCGGATGTCCTGAAAGTCAACACCAAAACAGGAGCGGTTCAGAAACTATTTACCGAAACTGATGACAAATGGGTAGATATGGACAGCCCTACTCTGGAATTCCTAGAAGATAATTCTTTCCTTTGGGCTTCTGAAAGAGATGGAAACCGCCATTTGTACTGGTATGACAAAGAAGGCAAGCTGAAAAAACAGGTTACCAAAGGAAATTGGGAAATAACCGACTATTATGGCTACAATCCAAAATCCAAAGAGATCTACGTTCAGACCACTGAAAAAGGGAGTATCAATAAGGTCGTTTCCAAGATCAATATTGAAAACGGGAAATCTCAGCTGATCTCCAATGCCGAGGGGAATAATTCCGCCAGCTTCAGCAAAAACTATAACTACTTCATAGAAACATCATCTACAGCGGCTCAACCTTATAACTTTGTTTTAAAAGACAGTAATGGAAAAATCTTAAAAGAACTTCAGAATAATAACGACCAGCTGAAAAAACTTCAGGCAGATAATTTTGCAGTGAAAGAATTCATCACAATTCCCAATGAGACTGGTGACCAGATGAATGCATGGATCATGAAGCCTAAAAACTTTGATCCCAATAAAAAGTATCCGCTATTCATGTTCCAATATTCAGGACCTGGTTCACAGCAGGTTTCAAACTCCTGGGATAACGGCAATGCATTATGGTTCAACCATCTCGTTCAGAAGGGATATATCGTAGCCTGTGTAGACGGGCGCGGTACAGGCTATAAAGGAGCCAGATACAAGAAGGTAACCTATATGAACCTGGGAAAATATGAGATTGAAGACCAGATTACCGCTGCAAAATGGTTAGGGAACCAGCCATATATCGATAAAAGCAGGATAGGGATCTTTGGATGGAGCTATGGCGGCTATATGGCGAGCCTGGCCATGACAAAAGGTGCCGATTTTTTCAAAGCAGGAATTGCCGTTGCTCCGGTAACCAACTGGAGGTTTTATGACACGGTTTATACCGAAAGATTTATGAGAACACCACAGGAAAATACTGACGGCTATGATAAAAATTCACCGACAGAGTTTGCAGGCTTATTGAAAGGTAAATTCCTGATGATCCATGGAACTGCTGATGACAATGTACATTTCCAGAATTCTATGCAGTTCTCAGAAGCTCTGATCCAAAATAAAAAACAGTTTGAATTTATGGCTTACCCTGATAAAAACCATAGTATTTATGGTGGAAATACCAGACCTCAGTTATATCAAAAAATGACAGATTTTATTCTGGAAAATTTATAATTTGAAATTAAAACTAATATATCCCTTGCATAGTCTCTACTGCAGGGGATTTTTATATTCATTTTATTAATCATAAGTACAAGATATAATTTATTTTATGAATTAAAATTAAAAACCTATTTTTGGGAGATTTGAAATTTGAAAATATGAAGACTAAACATCCTAAAGGATTGCCTTACCTGTTTTTTACCGAGATGTGGGAACGTTTCGGATACTATTTGATTCTCGGAATTTTTGTCCTTTATGTGATAGAACCCACGGGCATGAAAGGAGGCCTTGGCCTTCCGGATAAAACAGCCGATGATATTTTCGGGACGTATATTGCCCTTACTTATCTCACTCCTTTTATCGGAGGATTTTTGGCAGACAGGGTTTTAGGTTATATCAAATCTATTTATTTAGGCGGTTTTTTAATGGCTGCCGGATATATTGGGATGGGTGTTTTCAAAGAACTTCCATTATTCTATACTTCTTTAGCATTAATTATAATCGGGAATGGTTTCTTTAAACCTACCATTTCTACCCTGTTAGGAAACCTTTATTCAGAAGAGCCTTATAAAGCCAACAAAGATTCCGGGTATAATATTTTCTATATGGGGATCAACATCGGAGCTTTCATATGCAATATCATCGCAGCTTTCATGCGTAATAAATTCGGTTGGGGAGAAGCATTCATCACTGCCGGAGTCGGGATGCTGATAGGACTTGTTATTTTCACGATCGGTAGAAAGCATTACATTCACGCTGCACAGATGAAACCTGTACAGGAAGGTGATACCAAGCTTTCTGAGATTTTGATGAAAGTTTTCTTACCTGCAATCATTGCCGGGGCAATCGGCTGGTTTATCCCGGGTAATATTATAGGAAGTGATAATACGGATGCCTTCATTTTTGCATGTATTCCGGTTATTTATTTCTATGTTTCTCTTTATTTCAAAGCCAAACCCGATGAAAAAGCATCTATCGGTGCTTTACTTTCCATTTTTTTGGTCAGCATGTTTTTCTGGGCGGTTTTCAAGCAAAACGGAACAGCTTTAACAAGATGGGCCAATTATTATACGGACAGAAGTGTTCCCGCAGCCTTAGAAAAACCTTTGGAAAGTATTTATATGGTAGACGGAAAAGGCTATGGGGATAAAGAAGTTCCTGTTTATGATGATCAATATCAATCTCAGAAGGATAAAGATGGAAAAACCATTAAAACTATGGGAAAAGATATCTATTTTAGAAATCTTTCTCCTGAACAGCGCTCGGAATTAGAGAAAAACCCTGAAAAAGAGGTTTATTTATACAATACTGAATTGTTCCAGTCCATCAATCCATTTTGGGTGATCGCCCTGACGCCGGTTGTAGTAGGTTTTTGGGCTTTGTTAAGAAGAAAAGGAAAAGAACCTCTAACGCCTACAAAAATTGTTTTAGGATTATTCATTTCAGGAATATCCTGTTTAGTAATGGTTCTGGCGGTAATGGCCGGTGATAACGGTGCTGTAAAAGTATCTCCGTGGTGGCTGGTGGCCAGTTATGGAGTGATCACAATCGGAGAACTATGCCTTTCTCCAATGGGACTTTCTTTTGTTTCAAAGCTTTCTCCGGCAAGAATTACAGCTCTGATGATGGGAGGATTTTTCCTTGCTAACTCTGTAGGGAATAAGCTTTCCGGTATTCTGGCAAGTACATGGTACAGCTATGATAATAAAATGAACTACTTCCTTGTGAATTTTGCCTTGTTGATCTTTGCTACCTTTTTAGGCCTTTCCATGCTTAAGAGGCTGAATAAGATCATGAAGGAAAAAGGACATTGATTTATTTTTTCAATACAAAATATTAAGCTGTAGAAAGATTCTACAGCTTTTTTATTTAAAATAAAATTAAAACCTTGTAAAAAACTCAAAAAAAACTATATTTGCTAGTCTTAACAAAAATTAACAATAAATATGGATACAGTTCAGCAAAAAGGACACCCGAAAGGTTTGTGGGTTCTTTTCAGCACAGAGATGTGGGAGCGTTTCAACTTTTATGGAATGAGGGCTATTCTCAGTCTATTTATGGTTCACGCTTTAATGTTAGGTGAATCAAATGCTTCTATCATTTATGGTGGATTTCTTGCATTATGTTACCTTACTCCCTTATTAGGTGGTTTTATTTCGGATAGATTTCTAGGTAACAGATACTGTATTATTTTAGGAGGTAGTTTAATGGCTATTGGCCAATTATTATTATTCTATAGTGCAAGTACCTTTGATGGTAATCTTGATTTATCAAAGAGTGTATTTTGGCTAGGACTTCTTGTAATTATATTTGGAAACGGATTTTTCAAACCAAATATTTCTTCAATGGTTGGAAGTCTTTATCCACCTAGTGAGAAAACAAAATTAGACTCTGCATTTACTATATTTTATATGGGAATTAACATCGGAGCATTATTGAGTCAGTATTTTGTTCCTATGATTGCAGACGTTGTAGTTGATGGTAAACAAGACCCTTATGTTTTTAAATGGGGATACCTTCTTGCCGCAATAGCAATGATTTTGGGTACTCTTATATTCTTTTTCCTAAAAAATAAATATGTGGTAACGCCGGAAGGAAGACCTATCGGCGGATTGCCAAAACATAACACAAGTGCAGATTTCGAAGAAGGAGAAACTCAGACTGCCAAGTTTTCAGGAGCGTCTTTGGGTATTACCGGTTTAATATTTGTTGCACTGTTTTTTGTATTCAGATATATATTGGTAGGTGAATTCGGATTCAGTTCTGTAGAAATGGGACAATTGATTAAAGGAATTATTTATCCTTTCATCTATTCTGCCGGTATCTCCTTGGCATTCCTCATTATGAGCTCTGCAGAAAATAAGGTGGAGAGACAAAGAATCTGGGTAATTTATATCGTATCATTTTTCATCATTTTTTTCTGGGCAGCATTTGAACAAGCAGGTTCTTCATTGACTTTCATTGCATCGAATCAGACCGACAGAACATTCTTATTCGGTTGGCAAATGCCGGCTTCAATGGTACAAATCTTCAATGGTTTATTTGTAGTTATATTAGCTGTCCCATTCAGTTTGATGTGGGATAATCTTAGAGCCAAAGGAAAAGAACCTATTTCTCCCTTTAAACAAGCTTTAGGTTTAGCGCTTATTGCCCTTTCATATTTTATTATAGCCTACAATGTAAAGGACTTAGGAAATAGTGGCTTACTTGCTATCAAATGGCTCATTCTTCTTTATTTTATCCAGACCTGTGGTGAGCTTTGCTTATCTCCGATCGGTTTATCCTTGGTGGGTAAACTGGCTCCAAAAAGGTTTGCTTCATTATTGTATGGTGTATTCTTTATTTCCAATGCAGCAGGCTATGCCTTAGCTGGTACTTTAGGTTCAATCCTACCGGCAACGGGTGATAAGTTCAAAAAAGCCCAGGAAATTGGAGTAAACTTACAAGATGTCTTAGATAAAAAAGTAACCTTAAATCCTGATCAGGTTGCAGCATTTGAAAAAGCTCAGTTACCATTACAAAACCCTACCTTTGCCGGATTTGAAATTCACAATTTATTCGAATTCTTTATGGTATTCGTTGTTTTGTGTGGTATTGCAGCAGTAATTTTAGCATTAATTTCTCCGGTCCTGAAGAGAATGATGCATGGCGTAAAGTAATTCTATCAAAATATGGTAAAAACCTCTGCAAAGTCAGAGGTTTTTTTTATTTTCGTGTGATGGAAGTTTCTGAAGATTCTTTATTTCAGTCCGTAAAGGAAATCATTAAACAGTCGCGCGAGAAAGTTTTTCGCATAGCGAACTCCACTTTATTGCTTACCTATTGGCAGATCGGACAACTCATTGTAGAAGATGAGCAAAATGGAAAAGAACGGGCTGCTTATGGGAAATATACTTTAAGGAATCTTTCAGAAAAATTGACTTTAGAATTTGGAAAAGGTTTTGATTATACCAATCTCTCCAATATGCGCAGGTTTTATCTCGCTTTTCCAATTGTTGACGCATTGCGTCAACAATTGACATGGACTCATTACAGATTATTGTTAAAAGTAGATGATAAGAAAAAAATTGAATATTATATCAATGAATCTATCCAGAATAACTGGAATTCCAGAGACCTAAAAAGACAAATCAGCTCTCTTGCTTATGAGAGAGTTTTGGAACATAAAAAATCTCCATCGGAAAATATCCACAGTGTTCTGAAAGACCCTTATATTTTTGAATTTTTGGGATTAAAACAAAGTGAGAAAATTTCTGAGAAAGATATTGAATCTGCCATTATTGACCATATCCAAAAATTTCTGCTTGAATTTGGAAAAGGGTTTGCCTTTGTTGCTAGACAGCAGCATATTTCTACAGATACTTCAGATTTTTATATAGACCTGGTCTTTTATAATTATATCTTAAAATGTTTTGTAATCATCGACCTGAAAACCGGAGAACTTTCTCATCAGGATATCGGACAGATTGATATGTATGTAAGAATGTATGACGATTTGAAGCGAAATGACGGAGATAACCCAACAATAGGAATTTTATTGTGTACTGAAAAAGATGAAACCGTTGTAAAGTACTCTGTACTCAATGACAAAAATAATCTTTTTGCAAGTAAATATTTATTATATCTTCCTAAAGAAGAAGAATTAAAACAAATTATTGATCAGGACAGAATTCGTTTTGAATTAGATCGCGACAACAATTTAACTTAAACCAAATTAAATAATTATGAGCTTAACTCTGGAAGAGATACAAAACTTCAAAGGAAAATATCCCAAGCAGATATGGAGCCTTTTTTTCTCTGAAATGTGGGAACGTTTCTGTTTCTACGGAATGCGTGGAATGCTGGTATTCTTTATGATCTCCCAATTGAATTTCCATGAAAAGGAAGCCAACCTCCAGTATGGGGCTACGCAGGCTTTCGTATATGCATTCACTTTTATAGGGGGTCTTTTTGCCGATAAGATACTGGGATTCAGAAAATCTCTTTTTTGGGGTGGACTTTTAATGATCGTCGGAAGTTTGATCCTGGCTGCCGATCCCCACAAATTCTTCTTTTTGGGAATTGCCTTCACGGTCGTGGGAACAGGCTTCTTCAAACCCAATATCTCATCAATGGTCGGGCAATTGTATAAGCCGAACGATTCAAGAGCAGATGCCGGTTTTTCACTTTTCTATGCCGGGATCAACCTTGGTGCATTACTGGGAGGATATTTATGCATTGCCATCGGAAAAGGTGAGCTTCTGGAAAATTCCATTCCGGAGAATATGAGATGGAACATTGCCTTCGGGCTTGCGGCCATAGTAATGGTCATCAGTCTGATCAATTTTGTTTTCACTCAGAAAAGCCTTGGAACCATAGGTTTGCAACCGGGACATCCTTTAGCTGAAATAAAATCGGCTCCCATGCCAAAATGGAAGGAATACGGAGTATATGTACTATCACTCATTTTTGTTCCGATCATTATGACCATGGTTGCCAAAACGGAATATACTGATTATTTTATGTGGACCATCGGACCACTGACTTTGATCTATTTATTTTATGAAATGGGCAAAGTAACTCCTTCAGAGCGTAAAAAGCTTTGGGCAGCTTTGGTATTCATTTTATTTTCTATCCTGTTCTGGGGAATTTATGAGCAAAGTGGAGGTTCTTTAAGTATTTTCGCTGCCAAGAACCTGAATAATGATCTTCTTGGGCTTGATCCCAATGGCGTTAATAATTCAGGAGGAGCATTTTTCATCATCTTCTTAGCTCCGCTTATAGGACTTCTCTGGATCTGGATGAATAGTAAAAAAATAGAACCCAATACCCTTATTAAGTTCGGGCTTGGTTTTATATTCCTCGGTGCAGGGTATTATGTTTTATTTGCCACAAGATTGTTTGCCAATGCTGCAGGGATCACTTCATTGAATTTCTTTACTTTGGCTTTACTGGTTATTACCTTAGGCGAGCTGTGTCTTTCTCCTATCGGATTATCGATCATGACCAAACTTTCCACAAAAAACCTTCAGGGAATGATGATGGGAATGTGGTTTCTGGCATCTGCTTACGGACAGTATGTAGCCGGGATCATCGGGGCAAATATGGCTACTGCCAAAGAAGGCTCAACCAATTATGATGCATTGATGACTTATACCGAAGGGTATAAACAACTGGGATTATATGCCGTGATTGCAGGTGTGGTATTAATTTTGATATCACCGTATGTAAAAAAATTAATGCAAGATGTAAAATAATCATAAGCAAATTATGCTTATTTTTATTAGTAACTAAAATTCTATGAAAAAATTCCTAAGCATAATTGGCCTGTTATTAATAAGTTTAAGTTTTGCACAGGTTCAATGGATGACCATTGAAGAGGCATTAAAAGCGCAAAAAAACAATCCCAAAAAGATCCTTATTGATTTTTATGCAGATTGGTGTGGCCCATGCAAAACAATGGATAAAAATACTTACGGGCATCCTATAATTGCTGAAATCCTGAACGGGAATTATTATCCGGTAAAGTTTAACGCAGAAGAAAAAAGCAGCATTGAAATTTTTGGAAGAACATTTTCTAATACCAATACTGAACAAAAAAGAGGAAGAAATTCTTTACATGAATTTACCCAATATATGAATGTAGGGGCAGTTCCAAGTACCGTTTTCCTGGATGAAAACGGAGGGCCTATCACAATTCTTCAGGGAGAATTATCTGCAAAGGAGCTGGAACCCTATCTGGAACTGATATCGAAAGATCTGTACAAAAAGATTAAAACCCGGGAAGAATGGGAAGTTTACCAGAAGAAATTTAAATCTAAGATCAAAGAATAAAAACAAAAAGACTTTCAACTCAATTGAAGGTCTTTTTTATTGAAGCTATTTAAATTTTTATTCTTGAAATATTAAGATATAATAAGTTGTTAAGAGTACTAAAATAAGCTTCGCTTTAAGCTTAAAAATCAGAATGATTAATCTTTTAATGATCCTTTATTTCTTAAATCCTCCTTAATGCTTTAAAAATACAAGATACTTTTTGATAAGTTTAAACAGTCTCCATGGTAAAATGTCCTGATAAATTTTAAATTCTATTCTATTTTTCCGAAATTAGAGCTTTCTTATGAAGGACGTTTTAAAAAAATATCTAACCATTTTTCTGGTTGCCTTTTGTTCCTGCCTGTTCGCCGGCGCATACGGAATTTTTCATGATCAGATCACCTATACTATTTCACCTGAATATTATACAAAATTTAAATTCATTCAGTTCGGTATTGATGAAGAATATTTCAGTACTAGGGTGAAAGTTGCTATTGTAGGATTTCTGGCGACCTGGTGGTTCGGCATGTTTCTCGGGGTTATTTTAGGTATTTTCGGATTACGTCATCAAAATTGGCGGGCTATGTTTAAGACTTCCCTACAATCAATTCTTATTGCCATCCTGATTGCCTTTGTCGTTGGGATCATTGGATTATTATACGGCTGGTTCATACTATCGGGTCAGCCAAAGTCTGAATTTTCCCATTGGTATATTCCGGATCATATTGTTGATTTTAAAAGTTTTATATCCGTTGGGTCCATGCATAATTTCAGCTACCTTGGCGGTGTTATCGGATTAATATTTGGTATTATCTATTCTTATAAAAAATCTTCTGTTGCTTTAATCCGATGACTTTAGAAACCTCTATAGAATACGTCAAGGGAATCGGCCCTGAAAAAGCCAAGCTCATTAAGAATGTGTTGGGAATCTCTACGGTTGAAGATCTTCTTAATTTCTACCCTATCCGTTATCTGGATAAAAATAAGGTATATAAAGTAGCACAGCTTCAGGAAAGCAATCTGGATGTTCAGTTAAAAGGAAAAATAACCCAGGTTCAGGAAATCCAGACCGGGAGAACAAAAAGGCTTACGGCTAAATTCAGTGATGATACCGGGACAATGGATCTGGTATGGTTCCAGTATTCCAAATGGATGAAGGAGCAACTTCCCCTTAACCGGGAAATTTATATTTTCGGGAAGATCAATCTTTTTAACAAGCAGTTCTCTATGCCTCATCCGGAGATAGAAATTGAAGAAAAAAAGGAAAATGACAATCGTTTGAGGCCTATTTATCCAAGCTCGGAAAAACTGACAAAACGAGGTCTGAATCAGAAATTCTTTCAGACTATTTTAAGGAATATCTGTAAAGAAATTCCCAACCTTATTCAGGAAAACCTGCCGGATTACCTGATAAAAGCATTCAAATTCCTTTCCCGGAAAAATACCTATTTAAATATCCATTTTCCAAAAAATACGGAATATTATGAAAAGGCAGATCAAAGATTAAAATTTGAAGAATCTTTCTTTTTCCAGTTGGGATATGGTTTAAAAAAACTTCATCATAAAACCCAGTCATTCGGGAACCCTTTTCCGATTGTCGGGGATTATTTCACTCATTTTTATGAGCACCACCTTCCTTTTGAACTGACGAATGCGCAGAAGAGAGTGCTAAAGGAAATACGCCAGGATATGAAGAAGCCTATTCAGATGAACAGACTTTTGCAGGGCGATGTGGGCTCCGGAAAAACAATGGTCGCTTTACTCACCATGCTGATCGCAATGGATAACGGCTTTCAAAGCTGTATGATGGCGCCTACCGAAATCCTTGCCCAACAGCATTATAACGGGATAAAAGACCTGTTAAAAGATACTGATATTAAAGTCCGGCTTTTAACCGGATCATCAAAGGCTTCGGAAAGAAAAATCATCCATGAAGAGCTTGAGAGCGGGGAACTTTCTATTTTGGTAGGAACACATGCCATACTGGAGGATAAGGTCCGTTTTAAAAAGCTTGGATTAGCCATTATAGATGAGCAGCACAGGTTTGGGGTGGCACAGAGGGCCAAACTTTGGGCTAAGAACAAAATTCCGCCCCATATTCTGGTCATGACAGCTACTCCTATTCCCAGAACTCTGGCGATGAGCTTCTATTCGGATCTGGATGTTTCCGTTATCGATGAAATGCCCATTGGAAGAAAGCCGATCATTACAGCTCACAGACGGGAAAAAGACAGGGTTTTTGTTTACAATTTCTGCCGCGATGAGATCAAAAAAGGACGGCAGGTCTATTTTGTCTATCCGTTAATTGAAGAATCCGAAACGCTGGACTATAAAAATCTAATGGAAGGGCTTGACCATGTGATGCAATCCTTCTCCGATTACAATGTAACGATGCTCCACGGAAGAATGAAACCCGATGAAAAGGATACCGCAATGAATTATTTTGCTTCCGGAAAAGCGGAGATCATGGTAGCCACCACAGTAATAGAGGTAGGAGTAAATGTTCCCAATGCTTCGGTAATGGTGATCGAAAGTGCTGAAAGATTCGGATTGTCACAGCTTCACCAGCTGCGCGGACGTGTAGGAAGAGGCGCTGAACAAAGCTACTGCATCCTAATGACCTCAGATAAACTCTCAACGGAGAGCCGAACCCGTATTAAAACCATGACTGAAACCAATGACGGATTTAAAATTTCGGAGGTTGATATGCAGCTGCGCGGGCCGGGCGATATCCTGGGAACCCAGCAAAGCGGCGTGGTAGATTTTAAAAGACTGGATCTGGTACAGGACTCCGCCATCATAAAGACCACAAAAAATGCTATAGAAAAAATTCTGGAAACAGATCCCATGTTAAGCAGAGCAGAAAATCTGATCATCAAAAATTATTATATAAAATACTATAAAGGGAAAAACAAATGGGGTAAAATCTCATAAAAAACCGCAAAAAGATAAATCTTTCCGCGGCCCCTTATAAAACTGTTATTTAAGAAGAAATTACTTTTGACCTGTTTTACTTATTAAAAAATCCTGCAGCTAATATTTTGTGAAATGGTTTTGAAAATATTTATATTATTATTTGAAAAGGCGTTATAAGCTGCAGTATTATGGATAAAAAAAACAAAATGAATTATGTTCCCAACTTGCTTATTATAAAAACTAACTGATGTGGTTAAAGGAAATAAAAATGAAACGAATCGTCCTTTAACCTTATGAGTTTTCATGATTGTACCGTTTTGTTTAAAGATCTTCTACGCTTTTTAATTGGAAAATGATATAATTCATTTTGTTTAAACTAACATTGTGATTTATATTTATTTTTAGCTTTCTTAATTAAAATGATCTGCTCTGCTTATTTATTATTTTACAGATAGGTCTGTATTGCTGTTTTACGTCTACAAAATTGATAATATAGGGATTAAAACCTTTTATATGATTACATTCAATCTTTATAAAATTTTCACCTTTATGTGAATATTATGCGATAAATACTATTCTTTTTCTTTGAAAATCATGTATTTTTTTCTTATCTCTCACACCTTCATGATGAAATTATCCTTATTCAGTCCGGATGTGTAATATTGCCAGTTCACGGTAATAATTTCTGTCAGGATTCTTTTCAGGGCAGCATATTCATCAGGCTTTTTCATACAGATATTGGCCCCTTTTACAAAAACCTCCTCCACTTCGTCTTCGGACAGATGTTCCGAATAAATAACATTCACCATACTGTTGAGCCTGAAGTCCGCTTTTATATCCTCCAGACATTTCAGACTGTCTCTTCCGGGAATATGATAATTCATAAATAAAATATCCGGAATCAGAGCTTCCTCACTGTTCAAGTATTCCATCAGATGTTCCCCATTATGAAAAGTCTGAATCTTAACCCCTATCTTCAGATCTTTACATATGTTTTTAAAAAATATCAGATTGCCTTCATCATAATCCGTCACTATAACATTAAGATATTCTTTATTCATAAAGCATTTGAGAATTAAGTACCAGGCTTTGTGCCTTTCTTCTTTTGGTTACGATCTTCTGGTACTGGGAAGGGGTAATACCTGTTGTATTTTTAAATTGCGTACTCAGATGGGCAACACTGGAATAATTAAGTTTATCTGCAATTTCCGTCAGGCTTTGCTTATTGCTGATTATTAATTCCTTGGCATACTCTATTTTTTGCAGGATAATGAAATTTTCTATGGAAGTATGGGTAATTTCCGAAAACAGGTTAGACAGGTATCCATAGCTGTGATTGAGTTTTTCAGCAATATAAATAGAGGCCTTCACAGGAATAATATCATCAGAGAAAACCAATTCTACGATTGCATCTTTGATCTTCTGCACCAAAGTTGTTTTCTGGTTTTCTATGATTTCAATGCCATAATCTTCAAGGTTTTTCTTGAAAACATTATGCTGCTCC
Organism: Chryseobacterium defluvii; assembly: GCF_014204415.1. GTDB lineage: Bacteria > Bacteroidota > Bacteroidia > Flavobacteriales > Weeksellaceae > Chryseobacterium > Chryseobacterium defluvii_A. Next base: position 239,845 of record NZ_JACHLE010000005.1, read on the forward strand.
TGGGTAAATGACTCATAAAACTCCACTTCCCCAAAGTTCAGCAGCCGGTATTTCAAGCCCTGTTCTTTTAGTTTCTCATCCAATACTTTCTTACAGAGAGCATTGAAATCAAATTTTACGTACATTTTCATCCTAGTATAAGTGTGTTAAATTTTTAGTAAATATAGTACTTTATTTCAAAATAAAGTGAAATAGAAAAACTTTTTTAATAAAATCTTATAAACGCAAAAAACTCCTGCATTATTGAATACAGGAATTTAAACACTAAGGATGAAAAAAAATATACTGATAAAAAGCTAAAATAGCTTAAAACCAAGCATATGAATGTATTTTATTGAATGTGATTTGGTTCTGATACAAAGTTGCAACAAAAACAAACATCACTTGTTATAGAATTATAATGAAATGTTACAGAATTTTAAGTCATTTATTTGTGAAATATAAATTCCATTAAATAATCGTCCATAAAAAAATTATTCCCTATGTGGAAAATGCCTTCATCATATATCTTATAGCCTTGGGATTCGTAGAATTTTTTTGCAGAGTTATGCTTATTGACATTCAGAATGATCCTTCCTTCTCCCCTTTCCTTTACTTTTTGCTTCAAAAACTCCAAAGCGCCTTTACCGAATCCTTTTCCTTTACTTTCGGGAACTAAATAAATACGATGGAGCTTTGTGGTTCCTTCCTCATACCCATGCTCATATCCGATAAAACCTTCGAATGAATTATTATTTTCATCAAGAATCAGATAATAATGAAATTCCGGGTTTTGCAAATGGGCAGAAATCTCCTCCTCAGAATACATTGTACCCAGCATATATTCTAATTGCTCATTGGAAAGTATCTCCGCATAGGTGTTTTCCCATGATTTTCTCGCCAGATCCTGAATCAGGGCGATATCTTTTTCTGCTGCCTTAATTAGCTCCATAATTTTCCGAATTAAAAAAGTGAAAAGCGGAAAGCTCTTCACTATGTATTACATATGAATATAAATTCTCCATTGAGAATGACAAAATAATAAAATTAAACTTTTTTCTTATTGAATATTCATTTAAATATTGCCCATCTCAGCTTTTATTTTAGCATACAATCCTTCTGATGCAGGAGTAAGGGGAAGTCTCAGATAATTCTTAACAATTCCTTTTTCTGCCAAAACTGCTTTAATTCCGCATGGGTTACCTTCAGCAAAGATAAGCCTTGTAATTTCTACAAGCTTATTGTGAATTTCATATGCCTCTTTCACTTTTCCCTCAAATGCCAGCTGAACCATTGCAGAAAATTCTTTAGGATAAGCCTGCCCGATCACAGAGATCACCCCATCACCTCCTGCAAGTGTTACCGGCAATGTAAATTCATCATCTCCGGAAACCAAAGAAAATCCGGCCGGTTTCTTTCTTAAAATATCAAAATACTGAAGAATGTTCGGAGCAGCTTCTTTGATCAAGAATAAATTCGGGAATTCTTTTGCGAGACGCAGAGTAGTTTCCGCTTCGATATTCTGGCCCGTTCTGGACGGTACATTATAAATAATGATATTCTTACCTGTAGATGCCAATACTTTATAATGCTGGTAAAGCCCTTCCTGGTTTGGCTTATTATAATAAGGGGATACGGAGAGTATTGCTTCAAAGGCAGACAGATCAGTTTCTTCAATCTGTTTTTTTACTTCAAGGGTATTATTTCCTCCAATACCCAGCACCAAAGGAAGGCGTTTATTATTCACCTTAATGATATGATCTGTTACCTGCTGTTTCTCTTCTGAAGAAAGCGTTGCTGCTTCGGCTGTAGTTCCCAATACCACCAAATAACTGGTTCCGTTCTCAATATTATATTCAACAAGCTTTGTAAGGCTGTCAAAATCAACGGATAGATCTTCATTAAAGGGTGTTACCAAAGCTACACCTACTCCTTTTAAAATGCTCATATTTCTGAAATATTTTTGCCAAATTTAATCATTTAGACCAAGAAATTTGTAATAAATAATAATGTTTTATTATACATATAATTATATTTGCATATACTAAAAGAAATTATGAAAAATAAATTCTTGTTATTAGGAATTGCCCTGGTTTCACTTACGGCTTGTAAAACGACTTCTTTACAGGTTGCCAATGTGCAGACGCAGAAAAATATTTCTATTAATAAAGAGCTGAAAAATGATGAGGAATTTGTAAAAATCATTGAACCTTACAAACAGAAACTGGATCAGGAGATGAACCAGAAAATATCCCATACCAGTACGGATCTTACAAAACAGGGGGATAACAGCAATCTGGGAAATCTTTTAGCAGATTATACTTTTGAGGGAGCCGGCGAATGGGCAAAAAGCAATCTTAAACGAGATGTTGACGCCGCATTAATCAATATCGGAGGGATCCGTACGATTATTGGAAAAGGAGATATCTCTTTGAGAAATGTGTATGAAGTAATGCCTTTCGAAAATGAAGTGATCATTGTAAAGATGAAAGGAACTGATCTTCAGGGCCTGTTTGATTATTATGCAAAAAATCAGGTGAACAACCCTGTTTCCCGCTTATATATTGAAACAAACAACGGACAGGTTTCCAAATCTTTAATCAACGGAAAAGCTGTAGTTCCCGATAAGGACTATTATATTGCCACATCTGATTATCTGGCTTTGGGAGGTGATAATATGAAATTCTTCTCCAAAGGTGAATTAATCCCTACCGGGATCAAGTTACGGGACCTTTTCATCAACTATTTTAAGAAAAATCCGGAAGTGGTTCCCAATACGAACATTCGTTTAAATTTTATCGGTAAGAAGTAATGGATAGAAAAAGTTTTTTAAAAGTAATGAGTGGCGGAACTTTAGCGATGGCTTTAGCTCCGAATATGCTGATGGCAGAAGATTTAAAATTCAATAATCTTTCATCTGTCCATAAGCTTACCATTCTTCATACCAATGACCAGCACAGCAGGATAGAGCCTTTTGATGAAAGCTATACCAAAAACCCAAATCAGGGAGGTTTTGCAAGAAGAGCTACCCTGATCCAGCAGATCAGAAACCAGGAAAATAATGTTCTGCTTTTAGATTCCGGGGATATCTTCCAGGGAACTCCTTATTTTAATTTTTTTGGTGGTGAGCTTGAGTTTAAATTAATGTCCATGATGAAATATGATGCCTCAACTATGGGTAATCATGATTTTGATAATGGACTGGAAGGATTTTTAAAAGCTTTACCCAATGCAAAATTTCCTTTTATCTGCTCCAATTACGATTTTAAGAATACTATTTTAGACGGGCAAACCTCTCCGTATAAGATTTTCAATAAAAACGGGATCAAAGTAGGAATTTTCGGAGTGGGTATACAACTGGACGGGCTGGTGGGAAAAAGGCAGTACCAGGAAACCGTTTACTCGGATCCTGTGGATGTAGCCCAGCACTATTCCAATTTTTTGAAGAATGAACAAAAATGTGACCTTGTGATCTGCCTGTCACATATAGGATACGATTACAAGGATGAGCCCAATAGAATGAGTGACAAGATATTAGCTGCAAAGACAGAAAACATCGATCTTATTTTGGGCGGCCATACCCATACTTTCCTGTCGGAGCCTCAGACTTTTAAGAACAGGCAGGGCAGGAATGTTCTTGTGAACCAGGTAGGATGGGCCGGGCTTCTTCTCGGCAGATTAGATTTTTATTTTGACTCCAACAAAAATGTACAACATATTTCCTGGAATAACCAGGCAATAGACAGCAGTATAATAGCATAATATGAAAAAATTCTCTATAATTTCTCTAGGTATTTTAACATCCCTGCAATGGGTAAATGCACAGGTTATTTCTTCAAGGAAATGGACGGACCTGTTTTCCTATAATAATGTCCTTGCCATGAAGGAAGACAACGGCAGAATTGTTGCCGCTACGGAAAACGGGATATTTTATTATACCATTTCAACAGGTGAAATCACCAAGCTGTCTAAAGCCAATGGCTTACATGATGTAAAAATATCTGCTTTTGATTATAATCCGCAGACCAAAATAGGGCTTGTAGGTTACTACAACGGATCAATGGATGTAATTACTCCGGAAGGTGTTACTTATATCGTGGATATTCCTATTGCTACAGGTTATAATGCAAGCAAAAAGATCAATCATATCTCTATTACCGGCGATAAAGCCGTTGTATCCGTAGGCTATGGCGTTTCCATTTTTGATCTGAAAAAGAAAGAATTCGGAGATTCGGCATTTTTTATGACGGGAGGTGTATATGCGGCCAGTAATGAGGCCACCATCATGGGGAACAAAGTTTATTCGGTGACCGATACAGGCTTTAAAAGCCATGAAATGAATACCACTTTTCCCGTCTATTCTACATGGACCACCGAAATGCCAGGAACTTTCAAGCATATAGACTCTGAATCTGTCCTCACGTTTTCATCGGCTACAGCAGCCTATTTTTATAACAATGGTACAGCTACTCCACTGCCCCAAACCTATATCGGTGTTCGTGATGTAGTAGTTAATACCAATAATATAATTGTTACGGATCAAAACAGAATTTATACTTATAATACCAACGGAGTCGGCAACAGTACTGTAAGTCTCGGAGAAGAGTGCAATACGGCGACTACCATTAACGGAAAAGTATATGGCGGGACTATTTTGTCGGGTATAAAGGATGAGAGCAATAATACCTTTAAGCCGGATGGCCCTTATTTTAATTATTCTTATAAAATCAATCTATACGATAATAACCAGTTATATGTTTCCAGCGGAGGAAGGGAAGGAAGATTTAATCAGCCTCTGGCTAATGCAAAAAGACCGGGCTTCTATTACTTTGACGGTATGCAGTGGATCTACCCTTCCTATTTTATTAACAATCCCGGCAAAGTATTCAATGTACTGGATGTAGTGGCCAATCCAAGTGATAACAGTGAGGTATTTTTTACCAATTATACATTTTCACCCGAGCATGGTATCCATAAAATGAAATACAATGCCAGTACCAAAGATTTTGATTTTGTCAATTATTATGACTTGGGAACCCCCAGCGTTTACTATTCCCGCCCGGTAGGTCTTACATATGATGATAAGAACAATCTGTTTGCGTCTATTTCTTTTGTACAAAGTGGTACGGCAGGAATAGCAGTATATGACAGAGCCACCGATAATTTTTTGGTTAAAAATACCAATTTCAGTACCGCAGTACAAAAACTTATCTTTCATGAAAACATGTTCTGGGTTCCTCTGCCAAGAACAAGCAGCTTTTTAGCTTACGATTTTAAAAATACTCCTAACAATATTTCTGATGATACGGTGTACACTTTAAGTATGTCCAATGGCTTTGCAGGAAATTCCAACGGAACATTATCCGTAGCTCTGGATAAGGCAGGTGATGCCTGGATCGGGACCGACAGCGGATTGAGAATACTAACCAATGCAGTATCTGCTATAAAGGGCCCTGATGCTGAAGTAACCCCTATCGTTATTGAGCAAAACGGCCTTGGGGAAGAATTATTCAGAGACTCCCAGATCCTGCAGATTGAAGTGGATGCCGGAGACCATAAATGGGTTTCCGTAGACGGAGGCGGTGTTTATTACTTATCGTCGGATGGCCAGCAGACCATAAAGCATTTTACAAAAGAAAACTCTCCCCTGCCTACCAATAGTATTACAGACATCAAAGTAGACAGGAAAACAGGAAAGGTATATTTCGTTTCCTATGACGGGATTGTAACCTATCAGGGGGATGTTGCCGATGTAACGTCTAACTTCGGGAATGTCCTGGTATACCCGAATCCTGTGGTTTATTCCAATTTCAAAGGAAAGGTCACAATCAGAGGTTTGGCGGAAAAAACAAATATCAGAATTGCGGATGCTGCGGGTAATGTGGTGCATTCTGCAGTGGCCAGAGGCGGATATTATGAATGGGACCTTAATAACCAGAGAGGGAAAAGAGTGGCTTCAGGTATCTATTTTCTTTTAATGACCAATGAAGACGGATCTGACAAAGCTACTGCTAAAATAGCTGTGGTCAATTAATGAACTCTCAAAAAGGCTTTTTACTTTCATTCATCAAATACGGGGAGAATGATGCGGTTCTGCATTGTTTTACGGAAGAAGACGGCTTTCAGACTTATTTCCTAAAAGGGGTATATTCTAAAAGGAATAAGAAAAAGGCATTGCTTTTACCTCTGAACCAACTTGGCTTTTCCATCAGTCCGGCTAAAGGGAGCGGCATACAGTCTGTTTCCGGATTTGAACTTATAAAAAACAACGATATTTATACGGATATTAAAGCCAATACCGTAATTTTTTTTATTTCGGATTTTCTGAATCAGATCTTAAGGCATGAAAATAAAAATCCCGGAATCTTTCTGGGAATTGAAGAGTTCATTAATGAGTTGGGCCGGCAGAACTATCAATCCCATTTAATTTTTTTAATTAAAATATTAAAAATACAAGGCGTTGCTCCTTTGATCAATGGCGGGAAATATTTAGATCCTGAAACAGGCGTTTTTTCCCAGAGCCTGACCCACCAGTTATTCGGTGAAGATATTTCAAGGGTCTGGAAGGATATTATTTCATCCGAAGTTCCTTACCGGATCAAAATTCATCAGGCATTAAGAAGAGATTTCCTTGACAGCCTTTTGGTGTATTATCATTATCATATCACAGATTTCAGGGTCCCTGCATCTCTAGAGGTGATCCAGCAGATCTTTGAATAAAAAGTGAAAGAGCAAAACTGCAGATTTTCTTTGAGTTATTTTACTTCATCCGGCATCCGGGTTTCGGACTTAACTATTTCTTTTTTGAAAAATATGGGCAGCAGGATTTTTGTGATAAAGCTAAATCAGAAGATGTAAAATTAAAACTTTCTTAAAGTTTCATCGATAATAAATGCTGGAAACTATCTTTCCATACCCTTGTTTTTCCATGATCCTGATACCCTGCTTTCAGATACAGACGGTAAGCAGATGTATTTTTAAAATTTACAGCCAAAACCACCTCTTCCGTCTGCCTGTCCGGGAAGTAAGCTTTCAGAAAACCGGGGATCTGCCTCATAGCTTCCGTTCCTATTCCTTTTCCCTGAAAATGAGGGTTTACAGACAGCGACCGTACCAAAGCACTTTTAGAATTATCTGTAAGTTCCAGCTTATCATCCCCGAAGTCCAGCACAAAAAATCCTGCGGGGACATTCTCATACAATATGGTTATGGGAAATGCAAGACCGTCACTTCTTTCATAGATTTTTTCCAGAGCAAATTGCGACAGAGCTGTAAAAGAGCTTTGAACCTCATCCAAAGTATAGCTCAAAGAGGGTAAATCTTCCGGGCGGTACAAACGAAGGCTGGTCATATTAATGGTGGTAAATATCTTCATACATTACTCCTGCACGGATCTCCACGGGCAGTTTGTTTTCCTCAGGAACAATCGGGCAGCTGTAATCATACGCATTGTAAGCACAATAAGGCTGGTAGGATTTATTAAAGTCCAGAATGATCGTATTTCCTTTAGGAATAGTGAGATCTATATATTTTCCTCCGCCATAGGTTTCTTTTCCGTTGGTTAAGTCGCGAAAAGGCAGGAAAAGGTAGTCTTTATATTTTTCCTGCTTTATCAGATCCAGGCTTTGATAGAGAGTAAGCGTATAAGATTTTCCGTCCAGTGTAAAGGTAGCCTTGCCATATTCTTTATATGATTTTGTCCTGCCGGAGGAAGTCGGGATCTCAAAGGGCTTGGCTCTTTTTGTTTTGGTAAGCTTTGCCGTAACCCTGTATTTCATCCCAAAAGGAAAAAACGGATGCTTCTTAAAATTGGTAAAATCATCTCCGCGTAACGGGGTTTCTTCAGGATTGAGGTATTCGGCATTAAGTTTTTCCTGAAATTCCTTGACTTCCATGACTTCTATGGACACATATCTTTGGGAAAAAGCAAACAATGGAAGGAGCAGGAATATGATGATATATTTTTTCATAAACTTATTTTTTACAAATTATTACAGTTTTTTCACTTCGTTAAATATCCGGATTTTTCTCAAACCTGTTTCCATCAGTATGATTCTGAGATTTTCACCCTGTAAACGTCTGATGAATTTCTTTTGATCGATTCCACAAAAAACCCTCCTTCTTCTGGAATAACTTCTCTCAGATCGAAACTTTTGCAGTCTTTGGGAAGACCGGAAAATATCAGGGTAAACCAAAAATCCTTCATGAAGGGAACCGGTGTCCAGTAAGGGAATATGGAAATATTTTCCGCATGTATGAGTTCACTTTTATGCTCTGACTGATTATCAAAAAGATAAGTTGAATGCCAGATCCTAATCAGGTTCCCCAAAAAAGGGGATGCAGGGAAACAACAATGCACAATGACCTGCTTTTCCTCTTCTGTTTTTGTCTGAAGAGATTCCAGGATTTCCTTAGCAATCTTAGGCTTTGTTATTGTTTCTGCCACAGTTTTTTACAGATAATGAGATAGGCAATGAGCAATTTTAAATCATTTTTGCAATTACCATTGATATGATTCATGTTAATATTCCAGTTCCAGTTTTTCTTTCGTGTAATTTCTTACTTTTTCGGTGAGTTCGGAATTGCCTGCTAATTTTTGTCCATAGGAAGGAACCATTTCCAGCAATTTGTCTTTCCATTCTCCGTGAAGCTTTTCCGAAAAACATTTTTCAAGAACATTCAGCATGGCATATACTGCAGTGGAAGCTCCGGGAGAAGCTCCCAATAAGGAGGCGATCGTTCCTCTTTTATTGACTACGACCTCGGTCCCGAATTCCAGTTTACCGCCTTCTTTTTCATCTTTTTTAATGATCTGTACTCTCTGTCCTGCCACTTTCAGCTCCCAGTCTTCTTCTTTGGCATCTTTGATGAACTCTCTCAGGTGCTGCATCCTTTGCGCTTTGCTCATAGCCACCTGCTGGATCAGGTATTTCGTTAAAGGAATATTATGCCACCATGCCCCGAATAAGGATCTTAGATTTTTAGTATTCACACTTTCAGGCAGATCCAGATAGCTTCCTTCTTTCAGGAATTTGGTTGAAAATCCCGCAAACGGACCAAAAAGGAGTGCTTTCTCACCATCAATGATCCTCAGATCCAGATGGGGAACTGACATAGGCGGAGCATCTACAGTCGCCTGTGTGTATACTTTTGCCTGATGTTTTTCCACAAGCTCCTGATTATGGGTCACCAGCCATTGTCCGGATACCGGGAAACCTCCATAGCCTTCACTTTCTTTAATATCGGAGCTGTCGAGTAACGGCAACGCATATCCTCCGGCCCCAATGAAAACAAAATCTGCCACCACTTCCTGCTTATGGCTGTGTATCCTGTCTTTTACTTTCATTTCCCACTTTCCGTCTTCACGGGGATCTACATCTTTTACCTCATGGTACAGGAAAACCTCCACATTAGAGTCTTCAAGCAAATGCCTTCCCATTTTTCTGGTCAGGGTCCCGAAGTTCACATCTGTTCCCATATCCATCTTTGTGGCAGCCATTATCTCTGATTTGTTCCTTTTGCTCATTACCAGAGGAATCCATTCTCTCAGCTTCTCATGATCTGCAGAGAACTCCATTCCTGAGAATAGAACAGATTGTGTCATTTTCTCATAACGCCTTTTCAGGTATTCAGCATCTTTTTCGCCAAACACCAGGCTCATATGGGGGCAGGAATTAATGAAATCTTTTGGTTCCTGTATGTATCCTTTGGAGATGAGATAAGCCCAGAACTGTTTTGAGATCTCAAACTGTTCGGCAATGCTTTCCGCTTTGGAGATATCTATAGTTCCGTCCGGTTTTTCAGGGGTATAATTAAGTTCACAAAAAGCTGAATGCCCGGTTCCCGCATTATTCCATGCTGCCGTACTTTCTTTAGCAAACCTGCCCAATCTTTCGAAAATAGCGATCTCGAGGTTGGGATCAAACTCATGAAGTAAGGTTGCTAAAGTGGCACTCATAATTCCGCCACCTATCAGTACAACGTCATATTTCGGTTTTGGCGTTCTGCTCGTAAGTGAATGTGACATAGTTTAAAATTTACCACGAATTTCGGGAAAAGTTTTAAGACTGGGAATGTGTTTAACGATTTTAACGTACGATTCAGTAATGAAATTTTTAGTTTTTAATCATTGCTGAGCATATTAATCCCTGTTCTTTTTTCATTTATCATTTGCTGCGAAATGCAAAAAAGTGGTGTCTGCTTTAAGTCAGCAGGTTTAAAACTGTTTATTCAAATTGTGGTATTCAATTTTTGCCATATAAGGGAAATAGGGCAATATCTCTATGAGTTCTTTTGCCTTGGCTTCGTCAATATCCTGAAATATTAATACCGCGTCTTTTTTGGTCACAGAAATGAAAAAGCTCTCCAAAATATTGTCCTGTTTCCATTGACTGACAAACTCCATTTCTTTCTTTGGCAAGTCAGGATTAGTTTTTATTGTTTCTATTCCGTTGTCCGAAAGAGTTATCAAAACCATTATTCTATTCATCTTTATATTTTTTAAGTGATTTTTAAAATTAAAACTGAGGGCATCTTTGTATAGATCTCTAATTCAGTTTTGCCGTAAGCTTTTTAAACTGTTTCTCTGCATTTTTTCCTTCATAAAGAATACTATAGATGGTATCAATAATCGGAAGCTTAAGTTTTTTTTGTTTCGCGGTTTGATAGATGGAGTCCGCAGCATAGTATCCTTCAGCCACCATATTCATGGACTGAATAGCCGATTTTACAGTATATCCTTTCCCGATAAGGTTTCCTAAGCTTCTGTTTCTTGAGAATAGTGAGTATGCTGTTACTAATAAGTCACCCAGATAGGCACTTTCGTTCACATCTCTGGGGGCTTCATAAATGGCTTCCAGGAAAGTTTCCATTTCACGGATCGCATTGGAGACAAATACTGCGGTAAAGTTATCTCCATAGCCCAGTCCGCTTGCAATCCCTGCTCCTATCGCAAAGATATTCTTAAGGATCGCACTGTATTCATTCCCTAAAATATCTTTGCTGGAATGGACCTTAATAAAATCCGAACTGAAAATACTCTCCAGTTTTTCGGAAATTTCATCTTCCACGGTTGCAATGGTAAGGTAGGAAAGTCTTTCCATCGCTACCTCTTCAGCATGACATGGCCCCGCAATTACAGCCTGGCTTCTGAATCCGATCTGGAATTCATCTCTCAGATAATGGGCTACCACATCATTCACTTTCGGAATGATCCCTTTAATGGCTGAAACAAAGATCTTTTCTTTATAATCACATTTCATTTTGTCCAGAGTGTCGGACAGATAGATAGACGGAGTTGCCAAAACCACAATATCACAGACTGAAACAAGCTCATTCACATCTGTTGTTAGTTTCAGGGTTTTAAGATTAAAATTCACGGCTGTAAGGTAAGTCGGGTTATGTCCCCGAAGCTCAATAGCTCCTTTTACAAACTCACTTCTTACACACCAGTGTACCGTTTTACAGTTCTCAACAAGCATTTTTACGATAGCAGTCGCAAAACTTCCGCTTCCTACCACACCCACGGAAATTTCCTTTTTACCTTTTTTAGGATTTGAAGGTTCTGAAATGGTTTTCTTTTTTGCCATAATTGAAATGTGAACTGCAAATATATTAAAACAATGACTTAGAAAGGCTTCTGAACGGATGATTAAATCCGGTTTTTGAAAAAATTAACACTTCCATACAATTAAATGTTTAAATGAACGTTAAAAACAGAAATAGATAAAGCTTTGTTAAAAATAATCTACAAAACTTATTTTTATTTAAATTTGCAGGCTTAAAACTGTTTTTTAATACTAAGTGAAGAATATGAAGAAATTTTTAAACAGCAAAAAGAACGTAAACTTTCTTTTAGGAGGACTTTTACTGGTAGTTTTTGCCCAAGGCATTTTCATTGCCAAATTATTTTCCGAAAGGAATGATAAAAAGTATGAAGTGAACCTTGTAAAGATAAACACTGAAAAAGACAGTGTGGACTATTTAAAGATGAAAACGGATCTTACTTTGGTAGATCAGACCGTAGCACAGCTTAATTCATTCTTAAAATCCAAGAGTATTGCCAATGAAAAGCTGACGGTACTGAGCCAGGACAGTATTTCCAGTTCTGTTTACTTATCCAGGCAGGCTAACCGATACAGCCAGTATCTGATGGATCTGCAGAAGAAACTGATGCAGGTTCCTTTGGGAATGCCTACTGACGGCTATATTTCCTCCAATTTCGGCATCCGTAAAAATCCTATTCCCTTTAAAAGGGTTCTCGCTTCTGTAAAAGCACCTTCAGGGGAATCAAAACCTGCTCCTGTTGCTGTAAAACCTGAAGTAAAAGCAGAGCCGGTTGAAAAGATCATTGAAGTAACAGACAGCTACGGAAATAAAAGAGAAGTAAAAGTAATGGTAACTCCTAAAGCAGCCAATACTGCTGCTGCCCCAAGCCCGACTGTTTCTTCTGCTAAAACTGCAGCCAATACTCCGGCATCCAAAACAGCTGCAGAAGGGAATAATCCTCCGGCAGAAGCAGATCAGATGCAATTCCATAAAGGATTGGATATTGCGGTGGCCTTTGGTTCTGATGTGAAAGCCGCAGCCGCCGGAACAGTCATTTTTTCAGGGCAGAAAGGTGGTTACGGGAATTGTGTGATCATTTCCCACGGGAACGGGCTGGCAACGCTTTACGGACATTTGTCTGAGCTTGCTGTGAAGGCTAACGATAAGGTGAAGGTTGGCCAGGTTATTGCCAAGTCCGGAAATTCGGGACGTTCTACCGGACCGCATCTTCACTATGAAGTACACAAAAACAATACTCCGGTAAACCCAAAATTGTTTATGAATTTATAGAAAAAGACTCCGGCGGCCTTTGGCCGCCGGAGTCTTTTTTAAGCCCATATGAATATCCCTATACATTTCCCAGCATTTCTATTTCTTTGAAAGGACTCTTCAATATTGCTTTTGAACTCTTATAGTATGCTCTTAATTTTATTAATAAGCAGCTGTGAAACGTTCACGGATATGATTATTCTGTTCCAATTCATCTACCAGAACAACGGCTACATCTTCTACGGAAAGTATGCTCCTGCCGTTTTCATCAAATACCGGTGTTTCAAGAGAGGTTCTGTATTTTCCGGTTCTTGTTCCGGCTGTGATTTGGTTCATTTCGATAGCGGGACTGAAAAATGTCCAATCCAGGGTCTGGTTTTCTTTAATTTTGTTTAAGTAGTCTCTTGCTGCTGTGGCACCTGCTTTATAAGCCTCCGGAAAATCCGGAGTATCAACAATCTGAATATTGTCCGGCGTATAAAGGCTTCCGGCCCCACCTACAACCAATAATCTCTTCACTCCTGATTTTTCAACTGCTTTTTCAATATTTTGGGATCCCGTAAGAAAATCGTTATAAAGATTTGGATTTGTCCAGCCTGCATTATAAGTACTGATCACAGCATCATTCCCTTGTAAGCTTTCTGCCAGCTCAGCTACATTATTGATATCAATGCTCCTTGCGGTTATTTTCTCATTCTGTTGAACCTGTGAAGCATCCCTTGCGATAGCCTCTACCTTATAACCTCTGTTTTCCAATTCTTTCACAACGTGCGATCCTACAAATCCTGTTGCTCCGATTACTGCTACTTTTTTCATAATATTCTATTTTAATTTAAATTGTAATAAAATTTGTTACATTTATAAGTAAAAAAATTTAGATGAACTGATCACTGAATTCCTGTAGTGATTTATTCCCTAAAAAATTGATAACCAGCTTATCTGTCTCCACAAATAAACTATTTAAATGATCATTGATCTCTTTTCCGACACTACATGCCGGGTTTGGATTTTGATTTTTCTTTCCTAAAACTTCAATATTCTTTACAGCCGAATAAATTTCGGAAATACTGATAGAATCTGCTCTTTTTGAGAGCTGACTTCCTCCTTCCTTTCCCTGCCGGCTTACAATAAGCCCGGCCTCTTTCAGGATGCCGATCTCTTTTCGAACAATTACGGGATTTATATTAATACTGCCTGCCAACCACTCAGAAGTTAACCATTCCTGAGGGCTCTTGGCCAATAAGGTCATAATATGTACTGCCGTGGCAAATCTTGTATTGTTCATTATAATTACAGGGCAAAGATAAAAATTTTTTAATTGTAATAAAAATTATTACAATTATTTTTTATTTATTTTTTTTGATCCCGGGTATAAACAAAAAATTTACCTGAAATCAGGTAAACTTTAAGCTGTAATATAAGGTGAGATTATTTTATATCCAACAATTCCACTTCGAATATAAGGGTACTGTTAGGCCCTATCTCTTTGCTGATCTGCTCTTCTCCATAGGCTAGATTTGGTGGGATAATTAACTTCCATTTGCTTCCTACCGGCATTAGCTGAAGAGCCTCTGTCCACCCGGCAATCACTCTGTTCAGAGGAAAGGAAGCCGGAGTTCCTCTTTTTACTGAACTGTCGAAAACCTGCCCTTTAATAGTGGTCCCGTGATAATGACATTTTACCGTGTCTCTTGCACCTGGCTTTTTACCGTCTCCTTCGGTCAGGATCTCATACTGCAAACCGCTTGGTAAGGTGATAACACCTTCTTTTTTGGCATTTTCTTCCATGAAGGCCTTTCCTTCGTTCAGGTTTTTCTCTGCCTGCTCTTTTTTACGTCTGAATAATAAGTCTGCTACACCCATAATAAATATTTTTTGCAAAGATAAATGAATTGCAGCAAAAAACCCGCCTTTTGAGGCAGGTTAAAGCCACTATTGTAAAGCTAAATTTGATATGAAAAATGCAGTTTTATAATAGATCAAAGGTACATGATACACATCGGTCTACGGACATTATATCTATCAATTACTTTTAAAGCTTTATCAGTTTATTGCCATATCCAAGATTGTTTCAATTCATGCCTTCCCTCAACATATTTTTGTAGGTTCTTCCTATAGGCAGTTTTTTATTATTGATGATGACTTCTGCAGCGGATAAACCATCAATTTTTTTCAGGGAAACAATGTAAGATTTGTGTATGCGGACAAATTTTGAATCACTTAGCATGGTTTCCATCCTGCTGATCGGCATTTTTACCGTAATTGCTTCTTTTCTGGTATGGATCGTGATGTACTCCCGGAAACTTTCGATATAATAAATGTCTTCAAGATAAATCTTAAGCTGCTTTTTTCTTATATTCAGGAATATATAATCACTGTTAGCTATTTCCATCAAGGCTTCTTCCGCCTCAGCCAGATGCCTGAATTTATTCAATGCAGCCTGGAAACGTTCGTAAGCAATAGGCTTCATCAGATAATCTACGATATCGAGATCGTAGCCTTCTATGGCAAATTCCTGATAGGCCGTGGTAACAATAGTGAAAGGAGGATCATTCAGCCTTTTCAGGAACTCAAATCCTTTTACAATGGGGAGATTCATATCCAGGAAAATGAGGTCAACTTTATGAAAGGAAAGAAGGTTGGCAGCATGCACGGCATCCGTACATTTTCCTATGAGTTTAAGGTCCTGATTCCTTGAAAGGTAGTCTTCAATAATTTCTGCCGCAATAGGCTCATCCTCAATGATCACACAATTATATTTTTTCTGAATTTCCATGGGTAAAGTATATTTTCAATACGACTGAATATTTTTCCTTCTGGCTGTCAATTTCCAGTATGTGACCGGGGTATAGAATTTCGAGCTGTCTTTTTATGTTATTCATTCCGATCCCGGTGGTATCTTTTAAGGGGTTAACTTCTTTGGAATTCTCCACCTTATAAGTTAAGATTTCATCTTTAAGCTTCAGGTCAATGTGAATGTAAGAGCTTTTTATACTTTCCGAAGCTCCGTGCTTAAAAGCATTTTCCACAAATTGCAATAAGATAAGAGGTGATATTTCCTGCGACGGATTATCTATTTCTTCGATAAATTTCAATTCCAGGTTTTTGTGCCTTAGTTTCTGAATGTCTATAAAATCCTTCAGGTTTTCGATATCCCTGGATAAGGCGATATTGTGATAGGACTCATAAATATTGAATCTCATGATCTTCGACAGCTTCATGATGATATCCGGGGTTTCATCCGCTTTTTTCAGGGAAAGCCCATAGATATTATTAAGGGTATTGAACAAGAAATGCGGATTGATCTGGGCTTTCAGGAATTTGATCTCATTATTGTATTTCTCTGTTTTTATATCGTTCAGATGCTTCTGCAGCTCTAGCTGCTGCCTGAATTTTTCAAAGCCAAATCCCAGGGCAACGGCAAAAATAATGTTCATTACCGCATTGAAAATCCCGAACTGAGAAAATCTGGGGATATCTTCCGGTATACCATAAATAACCGGATAAACAAAGTCATGGCAAATGATCCTGAATAAGATGGTTCCCAAGATGATCATCACAACAGATGCCATCACTTTTTTCCATACAGTATTAAAGATTCCGAACTTTCCATCTACGATCGCCAATATGATGTAAAAGCACGGGATCTCAGAAAATAAAAAACAAAATTCAGATAATGCCGAATAATACAGAAGTACCGGCTTTGACAGAGATAATGGCTTAAGAGCCTCCGTAAGGTATGCCAACTCAGCATTGATCTCAAAAAGAAAGTAAAATATCCAGAAATAGATGTGGTATTTCAGTTTGTTCCCGTCCATTGTATAAAGCTAAAAAAAATGCTCCAATTATTATGGAGCAAAATTCTTCATTCATCGGAAAACATATCCCGGATATCTACAAACAGCCGGCTACCGCCTACGAAATGTTTTCTTTTTTCCTGAATAAGCCATCAGGAAATGCCAGACTCAGAAAACAGGCTATGAGAAGAAAATTAAATTCCACTCCATTTTTTCCGCCACCTACCACATACCATCCTTCCGCTCCGTGTATCATGATAATTCCTGTAATAAAGATCACAATATTGGCAAAAGCCAGAGGTTTTAAGTACCTGTTCATTACCAGAAAAACCACAGAAATAAGGTGAGTAAGCTTTACTGCCCATGCCAGGTAAATTCCCACGGGAGCAAATCCCATACTATCGAGATAATCTTTTCCAAAGCTATTAACACTTCCTGTAATAATAGGAGGAACACTATGCATGATCAATATAAGTGCCAGTGAGTATCTGAGTAATACTGTATTTTTCATAGGTCATATTATACTGCTCAAATGTATTATAAAAAAGTATTTTTCATCATAAAAATTTCGATGTACTGCCATTAACCGTCTATTAATATTTAAAAGTTTATAAACAAACAAAAGATCGTTAAGCTTTTGAAGTGCAAATAAAAAGGCTTTACGTTTGTAAAGCCTTTCTTATTATTTATTGTCTTCTATTTCTTCTTTTTCCTCATCGCCTGTTACCTTCTCCGGGAACATGACCGATAAAAGTACTGAGATCAGTAATACGCCTCCAACAATTCCTAAGGAAATCGGTGACGGAATATGGATCCACGGAGCAATTAACATCTTAACTCCGATGAATGTTAAGATAATCGCCAGGCCATACGGTAGCTTGCTGAACATATGAATGAAGTTCGCCAGCAGGAAGTATAATGACCTAAGCCCTAAGATCGCAAAGATATTCGAGGTGTACAGGATAAAAGGGTCATTAGAGATCGCAAAGATCGCCGGAATGGAATCTACGGCAAAAAGAACGTCTGTAAATTCAATTACACCTACCACTACCAAAAGAGGAGTTGCCATTTTTATACCGTTCTGAACAGTGAAGAATTTATCTCCGTCATAGTTATCCGAAACTTTCCAGAAACTTTTTACCAGTTTGGCACCCGCCGTATCGCTGAAATCTTCATTATCATCATCTTCACCTTCTCCCCAGGATTTGATCCCTGCGTACACGAGGAATAATCCGAAAAGGGTCATCACGACATTGATCTTTACGGCATGTCCGAAGATATTCATTTCAGGTAAGTAAGTAAGATTAATAAGCCCTACCCCTGCAAAGATGAATATAGCCCTGAATATCAGCGCTCCAATGATCCCCCAGAAAAGTACTTTGTGATGGAGGTGTTTCGGAACCTTAAAGAATCCGAAAACAAGTATGAATACAAATAAGTTGTCTACCGAGAGGGCCTTTTCTATCCAGTAGGCTGCCTGATACTGGGTAAATTTTTCAATGGCGGTCAAATGGCTCTGCGGGCTGCTGTCCGTATTGAAAACCCAATATACCACTCCCGAAAAGATCATGGATAATGAGATCCATACAATAGACCATATGGTCGCTTCTTTTGAAGAAACTTCATGGCTTTTTTTATTGAAAACTCCTAAATCCAGGAGTAGCATGATAACTACCGTTATCGCAAAACCCCATACCAGTCCGGGATGAAGGTCTAAAATGTTTTGATGTTCCACGGTTGATTGTTTATTATATGATAAAAGCAATAGCTGTACAAAGGCAATTATTGCTGATCATGATTTTTGATTATGATTCTTTATAAATAATTCTGCTGAACGGTCTGAATGGTCTGCTCCAGCTTCCTGTCCGAGGTAGGATCTCCGATCGCGTTGAACTTCCATTCCCCGTTTCTCTTATAGAAAACACCCATTACCATAGCCACATGTCCACTGAAAGAGGCATCGTTGGCCACATCATATTTAGCGAAAACCTCTCTTACATTAGTCGGAGTCCCCTCATAGATACGGATAGACGCAAACGGAATGGTTCCGAAATCCTGTCCTTTGTAGCTGTTCAGCACCAATGCCACATGTTCTACATTCGGTTCCAGCTGGCTGAAATCCACTGTGATCACTTCATTATCAAGACCGTCATCTCCGTTAACGTCTCCTGTCAGATCATCTCCGCTGTGTTTTACCGCTCCGTTCCTGGATCTTAAGTTCCCGAAATAGATCACTTCGGTAGCATTTTTGTTTGAATCATACAGAATACAGCTTCCATCCAGATCCACCGCTTCTTTCTTTGTTCCGAAAATGCCTTTCTTTTCTATGGCACCCCAGTTGATTCCTACACAAGCCTGTGTAAGAGCAGAGCCATTTTCTTTTTTCAGATTAATTCTTTGACCCTTTTGTAAATTAATAGCCATTTTTTTATGTTTAGTTGTTATTATTTATTAAAAAGCTAAATCGTTATATTGTAAAATCGCGGATTTGCCTTTTTGCTTTTCAGCCTTTTTACTAATTATTTAAATTTAAATTCAACATTGCCCGCAGAATATTGGTTTCTTCGTTCACATCGAATATTTTGCTCATAATGTCTACATTTTCCAGATTCCGAAGATAGTCTTTTAAAACAGATCCCACATCTTCCGGCAAAGTTCGTTTTCTGTCGTGCATTACTTCTTCCAGCTCTTCATTTTTCCTTTTCAGCTGGTTGATCACCGTAACCTGATTGGATTCATTCTCTGATGTATCCAAAGCCGATAATTCATCATCGATCAGGTACATGCTTTTTTCTTCTACATTAAAAATGAAATGTTCATTGGACTGAAAGATCCTGAACAGCTCATACTCATTCCTGTCTATACGGTAACCGCACATAAAGCGGACCTTAAAATTCTGTATATTGAGCTTTCCCAATAGTTTCCTTTCTATGGAATAATCCTGATACCGGTAAGAAGGAACCGGCTGAGCTTTAAGTTTGGACTCATCGGCCTCCGTTCTGTAATATTCTACCCCATATTTTTTCTGAAAATACAGGACATCATTCCAGTTTACTGTAAAAGTTTCTTCCGTAAGGTCTTTATACAGGTTTTTCAGATGCTGGGAAAATACACCGCTGTATATTTTCCGGTCTGTTTCAAAACTGTCGATCTTTCTCTCTTCAAAAGAAGAAATATACTGGCCGTTAATATTAATTTCGTTAATAATGGCCAGTATATCATTTTCTTTTTTCTTTTTAAGCTTCGTTAAAAGCTCAATAAGGCTGTCGGTATACTGCAAGTGGAAAAGCTCAAGCTTATTGTAGTCCAATGTCTTATTATCCTCAAATAGTTTATGGATAATATCTTTTTTAATATAGATCGATATTATATCAACATTTTCAAAGAAATTAGAAAGAAGTTTAAGCTTGGTTAATCTTCTTTTACTTTGGGACATTATGATTGCAGCTTCATCATCCACCGTTGTACCGTATTACTATCCTCTTATATTTGCTTTTAACTCGTGTTCCAATGTCTGAAGGTCCTGATCCAGCTTTCTTCTGTTATCTGCACCCTGCTTTTGGATCTGTTTTACTTCATTCAATGTGCTGATCAGCATATTGGTGGTCTCTCTTAATGTTTCAGCAGAAACAATGGTCTGTTCATTTGCCCTGGCAACATTTCTTGAGTTCTGGCCAAGGCGTTCTGCATTCTTTCTTAAGATCTCTTCCGTTGTGGAAGATACTTTCTGCTGAATTTCAATATTCTGCTGCTGTCTGTACATAGCCACCGCCAGTGAAAGCTGGTTTTTCCAAACCGGCAATGTAGTGGTAAGGATGGTCTGTGCTTTTTCCGCAATAGAAACATTGTTGTTCTGTACCAGCCTGATCTGCGGAAGCGACTGCATCATGATAAGGCGAACGACTTTAAGATCGGCCAATCTCCTGTCTAATCTCGCAATGAAGTCTCTTTTATCCGCGATCTGATAATCAGCATAGTTCTGAACGTTCGCTTCCATTTCAGCAAGCTCTTCCCCTGCTTTCTGCATTCTCAGATTTCCCGCAATCACAAGGTCTTCAATATGCTTGATAGAGTTCACATTGCTGTCGAAAATGGTTTGCAATACCGCATTGTCTTTTGTAGAAGTAATGATCCCTGCATTCACTTTATAAGAGATCTGATCTATATTACCGATAATCTTATCATATTTTGCAAACAGGTTTTCCACCTGTGTTATCACTTTCTTCATGAACGGCAGCTTGCTCAAAAAGCCTTTCACCTTATTGCTGCTGTTCAGTTCATCTACGTCTACGTAATTGAGCTCAACAAGTAAATTATTGATCATTTCTCCTACTTCCCCGGAATTGGATTTCCTTACATTGCTCAAAAAGCTGTCACTCTGATTGGCCAGCGTTTTCTGAAGCTCAGAACCAAAGTTCACAATAGAACCGGGATTGGTTTCATCAATGGAGTTGGCCATCACTTCATATTTCTGGCGCTCCGCTTCCTGCATCTGGTTAAGATTTACATTTCCGTCTCTGTCCACAAGCACCGGCGCCGTTCCCTGATTAGATGGGCTTGGCGGGCTTAACGGTGTTGGTTCAAATGTTTTAAGGGGCTCAATTGACTGAAGCGGGTCAATAGGCTGATTGGGTTGATTATCCATAATAAATTATTGATACATTGATACAAATTTGTCTAGCCCTTCTCTCTGGCCGCTTCCTACCGCTTCAAATTTCCATTCTCCGCCTCTGTTATAGATTCTTCCGAATTCTACTGCTGTTTCAATTGAGAAATCTTCATCCAGCTCATATTTCAGGATCTCCTCATTGGTATCCGTATTAAAAATCCTGATGAAAGAATTTCTTACCTGTCCGAAGTTCTGCTTTCTTGCATCAGCCTCGTGAATGGTTACCACCACTGAAATTTCCTTTACTGCTGCATCAATTTTAGTTAAATCTATTTTGATCTGCTCATCATCTCCTGCTCCTTCTCCCGTTAAGTTATCTCCTGAATGGATCACCGCTTTGTCCGGAGACTCCAGGTTATTATAAAAAATGAAATGATTGTCTGACACTAATTTTTTGTCCTCCCCCAGTAAAAACAGGGAAGCATCCAGATCAAACCCGGTTCCTGTAGAGGTATTATTGAGATCCCACCCTAAACCTACCGTGAATTTAGGGGCATTTATGTTTTCTCTCTGTCCTTTTTGTAAGTTAATAGCCATAATATATTTCTGTTTGTGTTAATGTGTTAATATTATTTTCGTATTCTTTTATTAAATGATAATTGTTACTGATCGCCAGCTCAAGCAGGCTGTCCATAAGTTCCTTTTTTATAGTAGACGTAAGATATTCAAAATTACCTGAATCCAGCCCTAAAATATATTTTACGATCCTTGTATTGAACTGAAAATCCGGCTTTGCCATTACCTCAGCAATGTGTTTTACATTTTTTACTGCGTAATAGTTAAAATAATTTTCAATTTTCGGATCGATGTCAAAATTCATCAGCTCCGCATAGTAAAGGAATACAAAATCCGCCTCTACCTGGTACTGATCTAATATTTTGTGTACCGTATATTCATGGCTTCCCGTAATTTTTATATCATCTATAAAAATACAAAGTTTTCCTTTTAAAAAATCTTTATCTATATAATAAGTATCATTGGCAATCAGATTTTTACGGTCTTCGAAATTCAGATTCCCGTAATCTGTAATATAGGTATGGTTACGATTGATCTTGGATATAATACTGGACTTTCTTCCTTTCTGGAATAAATAAAAATCCAAGTACTTTTTAAAATAGAAACATAAAAAATTGGAAGCCGTAGGAATAGCCATATATGGGCTTGGCAGCACTATAATATCCTTGTGGGTATCCAGAAGGTCTTCATGCTTTGCAATAAATCCGTCAAACAGCTCTTTTGCAAATTTCTCGGCGTAAGAGGTGTCCCCATATTTAAAATAGCTGTATTCTGCTGGCGAGAATGTAAATTCTTCCGCAGAATGTATATGGTGTAAACTATATCTTTTGTTCATCGTTTATACGTGTTTTAATAAATGGGCGCTGAAGCCGAAATCTTTTGCCCCTTTATAATCAGCGACCGGATTATCCCCGATATGTAAAATCTGATCAAAAGGCAGATCCCTCTTCGTAATTTTATTTTTCACCTCCTGAAAAACAAGAGGATTGGGTTTTGAGCAATTGATCTCATCCGAATAGATGTGAAAATCAATATACTGATCCAGATCTTCTTCTATAAGGAATTTCCTCATCGTTTTCCCTTTGATTAATCCTGTATTACTCAGGATATTAATGGTCTTCCCCTGATTTTTGATCTCATCAAAAAACTGATGCAGATTTTCAAAAATGATAACGGGCTTATATTCCAGAAACAATTTTTCACTCTGCAGATAAAATTCATTTAAATTCCCTTTATCAAGTTGCTTTACGTCAACATTTAAGGCTCCAAGTATCAGCAGATAGATCTCAAAAGTATCAATATTACCTCCTAAAACCTCGTTGACTGTATTGCACAAATCATCATAATATTTTACTGTTTTCGCAACTTCTTCCACCGGTTTGTTGATGTTGAAAAATGACGCGAACAGCTCAACTCTTTTTGCTTTAAATTCAGGATGAGATTTTATTAAGGTAAGCCACAGATCAAAGGAAAAATGTGAGTGATTGTGGATGTCGATATCTGTTTTCAAAACCTTATAAGTTAAAAGTTTTATTGAGCTTTTTCTTAAAAAAGATTCCAATGGATTTCATGCTTATCATCATTAGTTTTAATACTGAATTTTACAATTCTTTCCAAAGATAAAATTTTTAATGGTAATGTATGTTTTTTTATAACTTTTTAAGATTTTGCCATACCGTTCATCATAAAAATATTCCAAAAACTTTTGACAATTCAATTTTTTTTCTAAATTCGCAGCCGGTTAACGATCATAATGTCAACAAGAATGATACATATTATTACTTTAAGCAATCCTGTCAGAGCTGTGTACTTTGGCAGCACTAAATATTTATCTGAATAGCCCGTCAATCTTTATTTACAAAATATAGGAAGACCTGTCTGTTCAGACAGGTCTTTTTTGCTGCCTTTATTTCCAGACCCAAATTGTAAAAGGTTCCTGACCAGGAGCCTTATCATCAACTTTTAAAATTAAAAAAAATGAAATATAACACACGAAATATAGGGATAATAGCACACGTAGATGCCGGGAAAACAACATTAACGGAAAGGTTACTGTATTACACGGGACTCATTCATAAAATAGGAAATGTAGACGATGGAAATACGACCATGGATAAGGATATTCAGGAGAAAACCCGGGGAATAACCATATCATCCGCAGCTATTTCGACTCAGTGGAAAAAAGATCAGAATGTCTATAACATTAATATTATTGATACACCGGGGCACATAGATTTTGCAGTAGAAGTAGAACGTTCACTAAGGGTTTTAGACGGAGTGGTTGCAGTTTTCTGCGCCTCATCAGGAGTTCAGCCTCAGACGGAAAATGTCTGGTTCCAGGCGGAGAAACATGGTGTTTCAAAGATCTGCTTCATCAATAAAATGGACAGGATAGGTGCTGATTTTTTTGCCGTCGTAAAAGAGATCGAAACAAAGCTTAGTGCCATTCCTTTAGTTCTCCAGATCCCTATGGGTGCTGAAGACCGTTTCGAAGGAAGCATTGATCTTTTAAAACAAAAAGCTCTATACTGGACAGATGAAAGTGGCGAAATAATTCTTGAAAAAGATATTCCCGATCATTATAAAGCGGAAGCCAATGAGTACACAATAAAACTGCAGGAAACTTTAGCTGAATATGATGAAGTATTCTTTGAAGCCTTCCTGGATCCTGAAAACAGGATTTCTGTTGATATGATGACCGGAGCTGTCAGAAGGCTTTGTCTTTCAGGAGCTGCAGTTCCCGTTCTATGTGGTTCTGCCTTTAAAAACAAAGGTGTTCAGCCATTGCTTGATGCGATCGCAGATTATCTTCCTGCACCCGATCAGCTGCCTTCCATACAGGGAAAAAATCCTGAAAGCGAGGATGTGGTCGAATTGAGAAGGGATAAAGAAGAATCCTTTTCGGGATTAGTTTTTAAGGTGGTTATTGATAAGCATGTGGGTAAGCTGGCGATGGTTCGGATTTATTCAGGGAATATCCAATCCGGGGATATGATCCGGAATGTAAGGACAGGTGAAAATTTCAGAATTTCCAGAATCCTGCAGATGCAGTCTGACAAAACATCAGATCTTGATGAAGGAAAAGCAGGAGACATTGTTGCTTTAACCGGAATTAAAGATGCAAAAACAGGAGATTCTTTATCATCCATTGAAAAGCCTGTACTTTTGGAAGCCATCACGATCCCTACACCGGTGATCCGGGTTGCCATTGAGCCTAAGACCAATCATGATGAAAAATCATTCGGACTGGTATTAGCGAAGATCCAGGAAGAAGATCCGTCTCTTTTGGTTGAAAGGGACCCGCAGACCGGAGAAACCCTGCTAAGCGGTTTAGGAGAGCTGCACCTCGAGGTGACTTTAGAAAAGATCCGGTTGAATCACGGAATAGAGATCAACCAGGGTAAGCCTAAGGTTTCTTATAAGGAAATCCTTACCGAAACCAGAATTCACCGGGAAAAACTGGTTAAGCAAACCGGAGGAAGCGGACAGTTCGCTGACATTACTTTCGAAATAGGCCCTAGAGATGATCATGAAATTGGTTTGGAGTTCGTTAATCAGATCAAAGGCGGGGTCATTCCGGGTGAATATATTCCTTCGGTGGAAAAAGGTTTCAGAGAAGCTATGGAAAACGGGCCATTGAGCGGATATCCGTTGGAAAGTATGAAAATCACTCTTCTGGACGGCTCTACTCATTCTGAAGATTCAGGAGCTTCTGATTTTGAGATTGCGGCACGGAATGGTTTCAGAGCGGTTGCAAAGAATTGTAAACCCAAGCTTCTGGAACCCATCATGAAGGTAGAAATCCAGAGTATTGAAGAATACACAGGAGTGGTAACCGCAGACATCAATAAAAGAAGGGGAATCATTATTTCCATTGATGAGAAATCCGGAAGGAAGGTGTTCACGGCTGAAGTTCCTTTAGCTTCCACATTCGGATATATTTCCGATCTGAGGACCCTGACCAGCGGAAGGGCTTCCATCAGCATGAAATTATCACACTATGCATTAGTGCCTGATTTCATCATAAATACATTAGTGACCTAAAAAGCAAGGGCTGTAAATTTTATTTTGCAGTCCTTGTTTGGGTTATAGGATGAATATTTTTTCTCACTGATTTTGCGGATTATGCAGATTTTTTGTCATTCTTTAAACTTCCAGCTTACATCTTCCAACTTTCTGCTATTTTATTTTTCCGGCATTACTTTATAGGTAGGGTCTTCCTGAATATTCACTTCGATCACTGCTTCGGCATTTTTCAGCATTCTCCGGCAGTCTTCGCTTAAATGGCGCAGGTACAGTTTTTTATTCTGCTGATGATAACGTTTTGACAGTTTATCCAATGCATCTATCGCACTCATATCCACGATCCTGCTTTCTTTAAAGTCTACAATTACTTCATCCGGATCATTCATCGGATCAAACTTATCTGCAAATGCTGTCACAGAACCGAAAAATAAAGGCCCGTAAATTTCATAATGCCTCACTCCGTTTTCATCCGTATGCTTCCTAGCCCTGATCCTTTTTGCATTATCCCAAGCAAAAACCAATGCCGAAATAATAACTCCCACCAAAACCGCCAGCGCAAGATTATGCAGAATGATGGTGATAAGCGCTACGGTAATGCCGACCAATATATCGGATTTGGGCATTTTATTTATGATCCTGATGGAAACCCACTGAAAGGTGCTGATGGCGACCATCATCATCACACCGACCAAAGCTGCCATAGGTATTTTTTCAATAAATGGTGCCCCTACAAGGATAATGACCAAAATGGTAACTGAGGCTATAATACCTGATAGCCGGGCTCTTGAACCTGCATTAATATTGACCAAAGTCTGCGCTACCATTGCACAGCCTCCCATCCCTCCGAAAAACCCGTTCGTAATATTGGCAATGCCCTGGGCTACGGATTCTTTATTGGCATTTCCCTTGGAATTGGTGATCTCGTCCACCATGGACAGGGTAAGCAAAGATTCAATCAAACCTACTCCCGCCATTATTAAGGCATAGGGAAAAATAATTTTTAATGTGTCAAAGGAAAAAGGAACCTGCGGAAGATGAAAATCCGGAAGGTTTCCGCTGATATGGGCAATATCTGCAACTGTTTTGGTATTGATATCAAATCCCACAACCAATGCGAAGACTATAACAATGGCAACCAACGAAGCCGGGACAATTTTTGTGATCTTCGGGAAAAAATATACTATTGCTAGGGTAAGGGAAGTGAGACCTGCCATACTATATAAAGGCACCCCCTGAAGCCAGTGTACGATACCATTATCCGTAATTTTGAACTGCTCGATCTGCGCCATAAAGATAATGACTGCCAGGCCATTTAAA
Source organism: Chryseobacterium defluvii (assembly GCF_014204415.1). Taxonomy (GTDB): domain Bacteria; phylum Bacteroidota; class Bacteroidia; order Flavobacteriales; family Weeksellaceae; genus Chryseobacterium; species Chryseobacterium defluvii_A. The sequence continues at coordinate 266,965 of NZ_JACHLE010000005.1, forward strand.
AATCCGTACATTACGGGCTGCGGAATAAGACGGACAAATTTTCCCAACTTAAAAACCCCGACCAGCATCTGAAAGATCCCGGCGAGAACTACTGTCGCAAAAAGATATTCTACCCCGTGTGACTGGATCAGAGCTATGAGCACTACAATAGTTGCCCCCGCTCCTCCCGAGACCATTCCGGGGCGGCCACCCAAAACGGCAGTGACCAGCCCCATGAGGAAAGCCGCATACAACCCGGTTAGTGGCGAAAGGCCGGCCAGAATAGCAAATGAAAGAGATTCAGGGATCATCGTCATTGCTACAGTTAATCCGGCCAGTATTTCGTTTTTATAGTTTATTTTTTCAGATAATACAGATCTCATTTCCATCGAATGACAAAGTTAGGCAGTATAAATAATTTTTACAATGGTTTCCGGTTTATTTCATATGTCCCGACAGGGTATGTTTTGCTTTATCCTATGACTATTAAGAAAATCTTTAATATATCACTTTGAATTGATTTATTATTTTCGTTCATTTTAAATTTTTAACATTTTTTATCAATTTGTTTTTGGTTGAGTTTCCATTTTTTTTTACATTTGAAATTAATCCGGTTGATTACTTTCTGAAGTTATTTAATTTAACTACATTTTAAATAAACAGAAAATCAGCTATTTAATTAAAAAAATTGTATGAAAGAGGTTTAACAAAAGATATTATTCATACTGATAAGAGGTTAGAGATACTAGGTTTTTTGTAACGGATACGTGGAAAGAATAGCTGCCCGAAGTGTGGTGAGCCATTAAGTGTAATAATTCTTTTTGTTTAAATTTATATCAACTAAACTCAGTAAAACTGTAATTGCCAAGAGGAGGAAGCTGACAATAATCTCCGCCTTTCTTACTTCATTATATCATTCATATTATCTTTGTTCCTTTTAATATTGCATATTAAAAATATTTATTTAAATAAATGTTATATAAAAACATACATATAGGCCAATTCATCAAAGAAAGGGTTGAGGAAAAGGAGATTACAATGGACAGAATATGTAATTTCCTGAATAAGGATGAAAAATTTATTGAAGAAGTGTACAACAACAAATCAATAGATACAGATCTCCTTTTACGATGGTGTAAATTACTTGAATACGATTTTTTCAGGATCTACAGCTCCCATCTTATCCTATATGCACCGCCTTCCGCCGTAAATAAGGGTACTAAGAAGTCTGAAAAAATACCTTATTTCAGAAAAAATATATATACCCAGGAAATTAAAGATTTTATTATCAAAAAGATATTATCTGATGAAATGTCTCTAAGTGATGTCATTGAGGAATATTCCATACCTAAAAGCACCCTGCACCGCTGGATGCAAAAAATAAGAAATAATAATGAGTAAGAATACATATGATGCGCCCCAATTACAGTAAGATTTACCGGGATATGCTGCAATCGGAACATCCTGAAAAACTAAAAGATCCCAAAATTCAGAGGCAGCTTAAAAAGCTCAATACCACAGAGGATGTACTAAAGTTTAATGAGAAACTTTTTCAGCAATCCAAAGAAAACCAGGAAAATAATCAAAAGCTTAAAACTTATGATAAAAAAACCATCCTTAAGCTTTTACAATATCAGGATAAACATGGCTTTTCCACAAGCTATATGTCTAAAAAATATAAAATAAGCAGAACTACCTTCTTAAATTGGCGAAAATTATTTAAGGAAGAAATCTAAATACCGGCCGGGCCATATATTTGTTTTTAATCCGGCTTAAAGCTTATTTCTCCAAAGTCACAATATTCCTTATCCGAAGTTTTTTTATGGTTTGGGCATCTGCATAAGCGTCTATTCCCTGTGCTTCCCAAAGACCAACTCCATCTTCTAATTTTACATTTTTAAAAGCCAGAGTTATTTCCTGTATTATTTCTTTTTTCGTCATTTCTTGTTGTTTAAAATTTATTTAATCCCAAAAGTTTCTTATTTATGAAACAGTTTAGCCCGCTTGAGCTTATAAATCTATCTGCTGAAACATAAAAAATTCATATCAGAAGAAAATCAAATATTTAATTTATTACTTATCCCGGATTAAAGTCAGATAATTAAAAATTGCCACTGTTTATCATTAAGCCTAGATTCCTACGGAATGACAATAAACGGTATTGAAACAGATACGGAACTAAACAGGCAAATCATAAAAAGTATCTATCATTCATTTTGCATAAAGAAATTGGCCATTATGAATTTCCGGGCATTTGTTTTATAGTTTTACATCAAATTTACTTTATGATCAAAGGATTATATGAAACCCATATACAGGTAAGCAATTTAGAGGCTTCCATCCTCTTTTATACTGAGGTTTTAGGTCTCAAACTTGCTCATCTGGATAAAACCCGCCCTATTGCCTTTCTGTGGATAGGAAAAGAAAAAGAATTTATGCTGGGATTATGGGAGCAAAAAGAAAATTTACAGCCCAGGCATTTTGCTTTTTCATCTACTAAGGAGGATATTCTGAATTATTCCGTTGATTTCCTGAAAAAGAGGGATCTAAAGCCTTATAATTTCCTGAAAGACGGAATTGAAAAACCTATGGTCTTCGCATGGATGCCTGCCCTGGCAATTTATTTTAATGATCCTGATGGCAACCAGCTGGAATTGATTTCTATACTGGAAGGTGAAGGAAAACCTGAGCTGGGTGTAATTTCCTACGAGGAATGGCTAAAAGTAAATTAAGTTTTAAAGCAAAATTTAGAATCGCTTCCCTTATCTGGATTTTTTCAGTTTTCAGCCTTACTTCATCCAATTTTCTGTTAAATCATCACTTCGGGATTCTTTTATAAGCAAAACAGGCCCTGTTTTCACAGGAACCTGTTTCTATGGTTATAGTTATTAGTTATCTGGCAAAGATCTCTTTCAGCTGGGAAACAATATTGCTGTTTCCGGAAACGGTAATATCTCCGATCTTATCGGCAATCTTCTCCATATATTCCATTTCTTTCAGCTTCCACAGTACTTCGTTTTCTTCCATTAGTTTTGCTGTGTTCAGCAGGCTTCTTGTGGAAGCGGTTTCTTCACGCCTCATGATCGTGTTGGCCTGAGCTTTTTTCTCAGCGATCAGAACCTGGTTCATGATCTCTTTCATTTCACCCGTCAGAATCACATCTCTTATTCCCGCATCCATAGCTTTTAAACCGAGGTCTTCGGCTTTGGTTCCCAGGTTTTCAAGGATCTCTTTGCTTACCGTATCTTTTTTCAGCAGCAGTTCATCCAGGGTCAGAGCGCCTACGAATTCTCTTAAAGCAAGCTGCATCAGGATATATAGCTGTTTATCATGCTCTTTATTCTGCATCAGGGCTTTTTCTACATTTTCCACCTGATAACGGACATAGAAATTGATCCTAAGCATTGCTTTATCTTTGGTTAAAAGTTCCTGACCTGCAATTTCCATTTGCTGCATGCGGGTATCCACACATTTCATTTCAACAGAGATCTCGTTGTTCCAGAAATAATAGGTTCCGGCCTCCAAAACTCCGGTCAGCTTCCCGTCGATCAGCAGTAAACCTTTATACTGATTGGGCACTACAAATTTTCTTACGAAATTTTTCAGTTTTATATTTTCAAGGATGGTCTTGGAGATTTTCTCCGTGATCTCCACTTTCGTCAGGTCGGCTTTATGATATTCCCTGTTCAGGATCCCCTTCCAGAAAGCATATTGGCCAACGTTCAGCACTTCTTTAAAGATCCCGTTCTCATAGATCAGGACTATTTCGCCGTCTTTTACATCAACGATTTCCAACATGTTGCCCAGTTCTTCATTTTTCAATAAGAGATTAAGATCTTCTGTAGCCTTGTAAGGATTTTTCATTTCGTGGATCTCCACGGATTTATTTCCTACGATCCAGTGATTGCCCTCTCTCAAAATCTCTGTCAGGTTACGGTTCTTAAAAACCAGACCTACCTGATACGCTTTAATTTGTACATTTTTTAACATCATATTTATTTTAAAGGGTTATTAATTGTAATTAAAAAGGGAAAGCCGTAATCTTTTCTTCCAAAAACAACGGAAGGAAAGCTTTTCAGAAAGCTCTGTTCATTTTGAGAATCAATTTGCTGAATTTATTTTTTTGGATTTCCAGACATGTTGCAGATTTATGATATCTTTTTAGTTCACATTCAACTCTATTCAATGTGACTAAATGAACATTCACTCACTGCTTCAAAGCCCTTCTTTTCAAGCAAATATAACCAACAATTATGAGGCTCTAACTGAATTTTCTTTCTAAAAAAAACTTCTCTTTCAGGCCTTTTCAGAATGTTGTTCAACAACTGAAAAGATCCCGGATTTCCCATGGTGGAACGTTTTTTAAGGAGAACATTCCAAACTCCTGAAAAAAATAGATTTTGAGTCTATTTTAAAAACAACCTACGTCCAAAGTGTAGTGCTCTGACCAACTGAGCTATCTCAAGCGAATTGAGAGTGGGATTCGAACCCACGCTGTCATTCTATTGCTATACCATTTAGCTATATCCCCTGTAGAGATAGAAGGATTCGAACCTTCATACATAGAGTGTGGATTTTATGGTAAATCCTAACCTTCAGGCCAGGCTGAACAGAAAGAAATAATGTTTTTCAACAAAATCTCCTGCAATAGTGTTATACGGAAACACCCAACATGGCCTGCCTGATATTTTTAGAGGTATTTTTACAATACTTCTTTAATTGTTACATGATCAAGACTGAACTCCAGATACCGGGATATCCAGCAGTCTGAAAATTCTGTCGCTACTTCATGACCGTTTTTACAGAGCTTATTCATTCCATCCGATCCCGAACTTCCGCAGCATCCTGAAAATCTTACCAACTCAGAATGATTGATAAGTCTCTCATCTCTCAGGTTGGTTAAGACAACCTTTTTGTTATTATTAATGGAAAAAGCACATTGTCCGTCTTTTAAAATATCACGCTCATCTATCCAGACAATTCTGGTTTCCGGTACAATGCTAAGTACTTCACTCAATTCTGCCGCACACTTTTTACATAGTAACTGTATTTTTTCCATCATTTGTATTTTTCTGATGCAAAGTAAAAACAGTATTACGCAGTCTTTTTGCGCAGTAAAATTATATTGAATATTTTAAAAAAAAATATTTCAATTCATTGATTTACAATAATAAAATGATTTTTATTCGTAATTTACAAGTCGGGATTCCTATAGGATGACAAAACTCTGAGATTACTGAATAAAAAAACTCCCTTAAATAAAGAGAGCAACATACAATTTATGGTCAACTGTTCTGAAGGCACCAGTGTAAGATCTTTGCAATATTCTTCACATCATCCACACCTCTGTGGTGGGTTCCTTCCAAAGGAATCTTCAGCTCTTTAAGAGCCCTGTCCATTCCCACGCTTTTCCGGATAGGATGCAATTCGGCGAACAGTGTTTTTACATTGATATGGTCATCACCTAGCGGATAATCCACTCTGAATTTTTGAGACTGTCTCTGAAGCATGTTCAGGTCATAGTTTCCATAGCTTGCCCAGATAAGATCCTCGGAATGATATTCTTCCCTGAGGATATCAAAGGCATCTTCAAGCAATATTCCTTCATCATCCAGCATTTCCCGGGTAATGGAAGTAAGCTCAGTACAAAAAGGGCTTACTGTCGAATATTGAGGCTTTATCAGAATACCTTCATTTTTGGAGATCCTGCCGGTCTTTGCATCCATGATGCAGATTCCGATCTCAATGATCTCGCTTTCCTGGCCTATCGGCGGCCTGTCTTGCCAACAGGTGGCTTCAAGGTCTATAATTAATATATTTTCTGTTGTTTTCATTGGTTTGAATTTTTAATGTTAATTGGGATGGAAGATAAGAGCAGGAAGATGGAAGTTATTGATGTATACTTTTCACTCTACGCTTCCTGTTTTTAACTTCCTGTTTCTAGCTTAAAATCTTTCTCAAAATTTTAGCGGTGTTGTAAGCATCGTCTGCTCCGCTGTGATGGTTTCCTTCAAAATCCATTTTCAAATGGTCCAATGCCCTTTTCAGTCCCATTTGTTTTGGAAGTCTGAAATATTTTTTGAATTCATACATCACATTCAGATAGTGTCCGGAAAAAGGATTTTCAATGCTCAGCCAATCGCATTGTTCAATGACCTGTTCCCTGTCAAAGTTTCCGAAACCTGCCCATGTAAGCGGCACAGAATGGTATTCATTCCTGATCTTTTCACAGGCTTCTTCAAAGTAGATGCCTTTTTCTTCAATAAGCTTCGGTGTTATCCCGGTGAGTTTTGTGCAAAACCCGTTGATCTCAGATCTTTCGGGAATTATATAGATACTTTGTTTTTTAGAAATAATTTCTGATTTCAGATTTAGTTCGCATATTCCTATTTCTATGATATCTACCTTTTGTCCTATAGGAATCCTGTCGTTTTCCCAGCAGGTGGCTTCAAGGTCGATAATCAGTATTTCGTTCGTTGTTTTTGTTTTCATATTTATTATTTTTCATTCTGCATAGGCTTGTTTAAATTTTTATTTTTACCACAAAAGTTTTTTAAACACTTAAGAAACATTTAAAAGTAAAATCAAGAACACTTAAGTTTTTGGCGAAATACTCATCTTATGTAAACTTTAATTAACCAAAAAGAATTAAACTTAAACACACTTATGTGTTCTAAAGTGTTTAAAAAACTTTTGTTTCTTTTGTGGTTCAGTTTTTCTGATCCGTTCAAACAGTTTTTGCAATTATTTTTTTCATATTCATCCGCATTTTAATAAGGAAGGGGAAAACAGGAGGAGAAATATCCTGAAGAAGAAACTGCTGCTAAAGCTTTGCAAAGGTAAGATGACTGATACGCAATCTTTTTACGCATTAGAAAAAATTTCATAAAAAAACTCCCCTTAAGGGAGCTTTATTAATTTCTGGGGCCAAAAGGAGGTATCCATTTCTTTTTTTTCATCAGTTCTTTGACTTCTTCGTAAGAAACCGGATAAAAGTTATGGCAGTCTACTCCGACATCGATGCTTAGGCTCATTTCATCATCCGGCAGGGTTCCGTGCGAATGCCCGTAGAGTTGCCACACTCCTCGGTGGGAGCCGTTCCAGGTGCGCATTGCATAATGCAGAAGAATGATCTTCTGTCTGCCATTGCTGTTTTCCGGCTCATCTATTCGTAATTCGTGATAATCCCTTATGGATTCAAAGCGTTTGGGATAGGCTAATGCCGCCCCTTCATGATTGCCTTTTATCAGATGGATCTTTCCATTTAACCTATCCAGGACTTCTTTCGTGAAATCCGGTTTGCCTAAACTGATATCACCCAGATGGTAGACGATATCTTCTTTATCTATCTTTTCATTCCATCTCTTGATGAGTTCTTCATTCATGTGTTCCAAAGACTCAAAGGGCCGTTCGGAAAATTTTATAATGTTGGCATGGCCAAAATGATGGTCTGCCGTAAAAAATATATTGGGTTTCATTTTTTAAATATTTAATTTGTTTGATCTTTTGTAACCACAAAAGTCACAAAAGCTTTTTTAACACTTTGGAATACGTAAGTGTGTTTAAGTTTAATTTTTTGGACTGATTAAAGTTCACATAAGATGAATATTTCCACTTAGCCCAATATTTAATTTTCAAAAAACTAATATGTTCTCTTTTTCCAGGACGGGACAAAGTGCTGAAAAAAATCTGTGTTTAAAGTTAAGACCTTATTTAAATTTTATTTCTGCCTTGAATTTTTTAGTGTTATTTTTTACTGTTAAATTAAACATATGGTTTGTCATGCCGGAAACATCTCTACACCGTGTAGATTCCTTCGGAATGACAAACTGAATTCCACTCTAAAAAATAAGAACAGTAAATTTAAACAGAGCCATAGGCTTCTGCAATTTTAGACAGTTATTTAAATATAAAAAGTTTCGGTAAAAAACTTACCGAAACTATACTTTAACGGTCATCAGCTCTTCTTTAACACAGTCAATGACCATAGAATTCAACTTTTTGTTGATCCTTTTGTGTTCTTCTTTTTCTATGGAAGTGAAAGCCCGAGGAAAATCTTTCTCAAAATCTTCCAGAATATCCTGAGCAAAAAGACCGATCACTTTTCCTGTCATTTTGGGCTCAAATTCCCCGATCTTGCTTACCACAGCATTCAACCTGTTGACAGTTATATACTTTTGGATCTCATTCCAGATGTTCTGAGCATTTTCGGAAAAGTGAATTTCCTTGTGAACAGGTTTGTCTTTCTTAACCATTTTAGATTTTTCGGTCCATTTCTCGTTCTTATTTTTAAGAATCACTCTTGAACCGTTTCCAAAATACCTGGTTTTTAAAGTTTTGACAACGGTACCTTCACAGATATTGTCTCCTATTTCAGGCAGGCCCAGCCGGCCCGGAATTTTGGAATCGAAAACATTCGGGAACTTTAAGGCCTCTTCTAAATTCCCCTGGAAAAGGATCTTAGCATAGAAAAATCCTGTTTCCTCAAAAATTTCGTTCACTTTATCCGTATCCAGATAAGTAGTCCCGTTCAGTTTGATATCGAAAGCATAGAATTCATTATGAGGAGCATACTCGATCCCTTTCTGAACTTTTACGGCATCTTTCACCGGTTCCACATCTTTATGCTTATAACCACCCCCGAACAATTCTCCATAGATGACCATGGTTTCCATTTCCGGGAAAATAATTTTCACTTTTTGGAACACTTCCATCACATTTTTTCTGTACCGTTCAAGGATTTGCCAAGCATTAAAGAACTTTTCATCTTCCTGAATGAAGGCGGTCCTCTTCCCGATCCTAATTTCCTTTCCATCGGTAAAGAAAGAGAAATTAGCTCCGTGAACTTTTTCCTGCACAATGAAAATCTCCTTCCCGAAACCCTGCATTATGATCTGATCGATCACCCGGGTCTGGTAAGCATTTTCAATTGAGTTATATGTTTTAAAAATCATTTTTTTAGTCTTTAATAGTTTCTGTTTCATTATTTTTCATCTGCATCAGGTGCCTTCGGGCATGAAGCGAAAGAAAATAAATGTACTCATACACATTGATCTTTCCCAGCCCATTCACAGTCATCATTGTTTTATAGAACAATCCTTCCCCATTTTTCATCCTATCCAGATGGTCCAGGCACTGCTGATACTGCTGAGAGATCAAATCTCTTACTTCAGGTAATTCCATTTCTCCTTTTGGCTCCATATGTTCCGGCCTTATCCATGTAAAGGCTCCATATTCGCCTACTTTTTCAAATTTTTCCTTATCGAAGCTGTAATTTTCTACTTCAGATCTCAGATCAGAGACCTGAAAATTCCGCATGGCTTTTTTGGCTCCTTTATCAATGAGGATCAGCAGGTAAAAATTGGTCAGGTAGATATGTTCCAGGATCTGCTGAATGTTCCAGCCTCCGTTTGAAGGAGAAAAATCCAATATTTCCTGATCTTTATCAAACCAACTGTCAGCCTCATCAAAAGTCAGCTTCAAATGGGTTCTTATATCCTGAATTAGCCTAAATATATCCATCATTATTTTTTTTAAAGTTTTCCAAAAAGGCGAGAATTTTTTCTTTTCCTACAGGATTCATAGAATGGCAATAAAATCCGGGCAATTCCATATTGTTATCCAGGCAGTAGTCTGCGAGCCATCGGGCACAATGGTATCCTGTTTTTTCCTTATATTCAAAAGAATCCGGTTTCAGATAGTGTTCATCAGCCAGGTCATGATCAAAAGAAATGAATTCAGGAAGCCCTTTTTCCATAATTCGGCTGACAAACTGTTCGTAAGTACGTACAATATGCCAGTTATTTCTAAGAAAAATATCTTGTTTTGTATAATGGTATGCTTCTACAGGATATCTGACATCATCTAAAAACAACCATCTTTTTGTCATTTCCATTATTTCTATATTTAATTTGAAAAGTAAATATTCAATGCTCTGATGATACTTTTCACGTTGGTATTGGGATAAAAACCGGAGCTGTTGATGCAATTGATTTCAACAATTTTCCACCCTTCATCCGTTAAACAGATATCCATCACAAAAGCAGTTTCAAGATTGAAAAGATCAATCATTTTTCTGGCAAAGGCTAATCCGTCTTCCGAAACTTTTTCTTCAAAAGGGGCATTATCATTAAATTTATAATAACCTCCATCTATAATTTGTCCGCCTACGATCCAAAGTCTTGCTTCCTTAACCGTATATTTCGCTTCTGAAACCTGAATTAAGGAGTTTCCTGTAATCCGGTTATCGGGATTATTCAATGCCTCAAATACAAAATCTTTCCATTCTGCCTCCACAAAAGCTTTTCCTGTAAATATTTTAGCTTCTTTATATGGTTTTATAAATTTTACTTCATCTTCTTTCCAGGTAAATTCTTCTTTAATCGTATGAACCGAGATCTTATGATTAAGGAGGTTCTCACCATAATATTTGGAATACACCTCATACAGGTGATTACCTCCGTAAAAGGAACCCGGGTACCATTCTGAATTCTGCTTAGCCAGTCTCGCAATGGTGACCGATCCGTAGACAAAAATGTCTTTTCTATCTGTTTCAAAATCTATTTCTTTAGCGTTTGGAGGAATATTGATCACATCATATGCGATATTCAATTCTTCCAGGGCATCAAAAATTTTATAATGATCCGGATCCAGATAAATATTGGCCTGAATTAAAAAATACATGGTTATTAGTTTATGTGTTTCTGTTTTATTCTTAATTCATGCTCTTTATCTCTTCTGTCGATCTCCCCGAAAGGGCTTCCTTTGAAGTAACCGACATTGACGAATCCGTTTTCTTCTTTTACCAGGGAATCCCTTTCTTTAACGGCTCCGGTGTTTTTACTTCCGTAATTTCCTTCGAGCTGTTTCGTGGCAGGATTGAGATCTCCCCAACCCGCACTTTTGCCCGTGTAAAGAGGTTCAACAAAATAGGTGATCCCCGTGACGGAAGATTTTACAATGAATCTTCCGGTTTCATCGGTATTTGTAAGGAATCTTTGTAATACTTCGCGTCTCATAATTCTTATTTTTAAAGGTTTAATATTTTACTTTTCACAGTATTTGAAATCTCTAGTTTTGCCTCTTCAGGAAATCCTGAAAGGCCCGGAATATCATTATATTCTAAAATTACCTTGTCTCCATTTTCTGTTTCCAGAAAATCAAGAGCAACAATGTTTGCTTTAATACTTCCCTGTAAAAATTTCACTTTTTCTACCCAATCTTTTTCAGGCTCAATGATTTGATATTCCTGTGTTAAGGAATTGGCTTTCCAATATTTTCCTCTTCTCTTCATAGCCCATATCTTATCATTTACAGCCAGATAGCGTATATCATATTGATAATTAATAAATTTCTCAATAGTTATATAATCCTGATGGATGATCAGCAAATCTTTAAGTTCTTCCCATTGCTCTTCATTCGAAATGAGGCTTTTACCATAGCCTCCATGATGGTTTCCCACTTTAACCACAAAAGGAAAAGGCATTTCCAGATTTTTCAGTTGAGCTGTGTTGGTTGCCACATTAAAATCGATAATGGGTAATCCTAATTTTTTAAGCATGTTGAGCATAGATAATCTTTCATATCCCATTAATAATGTTGCGGCTGAATTCACACAGGGAACTCCTGAATATTCAATCATTTCCAGAATATTCCTATGTTTTGCTTCAGGGTTTACCGCTCCCAGTCTCCAGAAAATAACATCAGGCTTACATACTCCTTCTGCATCCATAACATAGAGGGAAGAATTCTTCACAATGAATTCCGATGTTTGTAATCTTTTTTGAATTACATCAAATCCGGCAAAATAATTTTTCCAGTATTTTTCTCCGTTAACGATTAAAATTGTTTTCATTTTTTATATTTAAAGATTAAACCATCATATCCGCACAATTGGAACTAGCGAAAGCGTAAGGCTTAGCTTTGAACACATACCCCATTCCCAGAATATAGCCCATTGCATCTTTTAATGCCAGGTTGGATTTAAATTCGGGATCAGTATTGATGTCTGCGTGTACCTCCATTTCCACTCCATAGGCATCCAGAACAGGGCATATAGCATAGGCGATCTCTACGGATCTGTTCACTTCGTTGAGCATTCGTTCCTTGATACTGATGTTCTGGATCAGCCTTTCTTTTCTGATAAAGGTAAACGCTCCTTTTCCTTCACGAATGAACACTACTGCCGTAGCATAATTAATAGCATCCCCATATACATGGGAATCGGATCCCACACATACTTTTAATCGATATCCATTGGCCTGTTCACGGATAATGGCTTCTTCTACCAGCTTTGTGATAGGGTGATGGAATAGTTTTCCATTCATGCTCTGCCAGGTTTCTTGTTGCGTTTCCATTTTTTCAAAATTGGTTTTGTGTAATAACTATTTTTTCATTTTTCGCATAGTCCTTACTTGTTTAACATTTTTTACGGTATCTTTTTCATTACTTTTTCTGATCACATCTGCTATTTCAGTCATATTTTTACCTGTTTTCAATGCTTTTGCAGTGGTGAATCTGTTGGCTTCTATTGTATGAACATTTTTCATATAACGTGCTTCCGTGATCACCGGATCTGAAAATTCCGTTACTCTTGCTCCTGTTTTTACGCAGCTTCTAGCCATAGCTCCCATTGAAACAATAGCCAATGCCGCAAGTTTAAAAGTCTCTCTCATCTGTTATTATTTTTTGGTTAAGCATTATGACTAATAGTTATGAGTTATAAGTTTTTATTACCCATTACTTTTTGCCCATTATTCATTTTTCTGTGGATCAGAACCGAATTGAACGGTTCCCTTTTGCTTTTCAGACAAACGTGCACACCTTGTACACCACTGATCCGGATTGTTGATTCATCAGGAATCGAACCTGAACTCCAAGAGTCAAAGTCTTGTGTGCTGACCAGTTACACTACGAATCAGTATGTGATGAGTTTTGAATGAAGAGTTTTTATTTCCCATTACCTTTTGCTCATTATTCATTTTTCTGTGGATCAGAACCGAATTGAACGGTTCCCTTCTGCTTTTCAGACAAACGTGCACACCTACACCTTGTACACCACTGATCCGGCTGGCTGATTCATCAGGGTTCGAACCTGAACTCCAAGAGTCGTAATCCTGGGTGCTCTCCAATTACACCATGAATCATTTTAAGTTGACAACTTATCAATGATAATTTTGTACCTCCCCCCGGATTCGAACCGGGACTGTACGGAGTTTAAAACCGTTTTCTCTGCCTGTTGGAATAGGAAGGTATTTTGTACAGGAAGAGGGATTTGAACCCCCAATATCTTGAGCCTAAATCAAGCGCGTCTGCCAGTTCCGCCATTCCTGCATAGTATGAGTAATAAGTAATGGGTAATTAGTAATATAAGACTGCTATTTAACGGTTGACCATAATTACTAATTGCTTATTATTTATTACTTATTATTCATCATTAAGGTTGGAGAAGGCCTGTCTTTATATAAACTATGCCTGTTAGTATTTGTAAAGATCTTCTGCGCCTGACAAACCTTTCTCTTTCCTCATTTAAACTATTTTTATAAATGATAACTGATCAATCATGAATGATCCGAACTTATCAATTTCCTTTTATCTTTTATCTTTTATCTTTTATCTTTTATCTTTTATCTTAATTAATAATTATCAGCTGTCAGGAATCGAACCTGAACAACAAGAGTATATTTCCTGCATGCTGCCATTACATTATCAGCTGATGTTGTGGAAGTGGCAGGATTCGAACCTACTCAGCAATGAAGCAACAGATTTACAGTCTGCCCCGGCTCTCCAACTCCGGCGTACTTCCCCTTTTTAATAATTGATGAATGATAGATGATCAATGATACTTCTGATACTTCTGATCTCTATTTTTCATCATTGGAGCAAGAAAAGTTTGTCTTTGTTTTTTTGTGTTTTTACAAGAACTTCTGCGCCCGACAAACTTTTACTTTTTCTCCTGAACTAATCTCATTTTAGTTATATAGAGATGGCTATGGGAGTCAAACCCACTCAGCTTACGCAACGGTTTTGCAGACCGCCCCGACTCTTCCACTTCGGCGAACCATCATTTTGGAGCAAGAAAAAGTTTGTCTGATTTTTGTGTTTGATGTAAAGAGCTTCTGCGCCTGACAAACTTTCACTTTTCTCCTTTGAAATAATTAACATTCAGTTACTGCGATTCCAGAAGGACTCGAACCTCCGACTTTCGGTTTAACAGACCGATGCTCTACCTGCTGAGCTACGAAATCATTTGTACTCCATAAGGGAATCGAACCCTTGTTTTCTGCTCGAAAGGCAGGCGTCCTGTCCGTTAGACGAATGGAGCAAATACTGTCTGGAAAGTAGGATTCGAACCTACGACCTCCCGCGTCCAAGGCGGGTAAACAACCACCGTTATCTTTCCAGTTTTCAGGTTCGGCTTTCCATTCTTTTCCGAGAGACAGTCGGAGCTGAACTTCCAGCGAACCTTTTGCGGCCTATGTGGGAATCGAACCCGCATCACCCGAGAGACAATCGGGGAGGTTAGCCATTCCCCCAATAAGCCCTATACTGTGATCCCGAGAGGGCTTGAACCTCTAACCTTCGGTTTAGAAAACCGATACTCTATCCGGTTGAGTTACGGAACCTTAATTTTGTAACCCCAGAAGGACTCGAACCTTCAACCCCCGGTTTAAAAGACCGGTGCTCTGACCTGTTGAGCTATGAGATTATAACCTGGGGTATCTTCGGGGATCGAACCCTATTCTCCGGTGCCACAAACCGGTGTTTTACCAAATAAACTAAAGAAACCATAAAAAAAGCACCTCTTTCGGGAGGTGCTGTCTATTCTTTTGACGTGTCAGTCTACCAGAGACCTACGTATATAAGCACCTTTTATCCATAAATTCATTATCAAGAAGAACTGCACACCCTTTCGGCTGTCGCTTCTGTAATCCTGAATACTGACTAAATATGTTATGTAATTGTGTCATTTTATTTTTTGTTGTTTTAATGATCCCTGAAAACCTGTTGCTTTCAATTTTCGGTTGCAAAGTAAATATGATTTTTTTTAACCTGCAAATAAATTTTTCAATTAACTATTTGATAATCAATCATTTAAACCAGTTTTTAAGGAAGAGAATTCCCGCCCGCAGATTCCTGCAGGTGCTTTAAATACCTAAATGACTGTCTCTCATCGGGTTATTAATCACTATATTTTATTGTATTAAAGTTTCATTGTTCATTAAAAATTTTTCACTTTTATGGTTATTTTTTTTCATTCTAAATAATTTCTGTCCTAAAAACATAAAAAACGCCCCGGAAACCGAGGCGTTTGTGTAGTATTTTGATAGATTTTTTACAGTTTTATCGTAAATAAATTTCAAAGCAAGCACATTTCGCCTCATTCCATATCATCCAGTCATACCCGAATAACCCCTTTATTGAAGGGCGTTCGCATAGACTTACATTGATATGTGCTCTTTGTTGTTTCATAGTTTTTCCGGCACAAAGATAAATAAATTCTTTATTTGTTTCCTACTGATGATGATACCGTAGCTGTATTATTACCCTAAAAGTTGATATATTTGCTGTGTTCAAAAAAATATTATGAGTATTCACATTAGCGCAAAAAAAGGAGAAATTGCTAAGGTTGTATTGCAGCCGGGAGATCCGCTTCGTGCACAATATATAGCCGAAAACTTTTTACAGGATGCAAAACTGGTCAGTAAAACAAGAGGTATTTTTTATTATACCGGGCTTTATAAAGGTAAAACGATCTCTGTAGGAGCCAGTGGAATGGGTTTTCCGAGCATAGGGATCTATTCTTATGAGTTATTTACGGAGTATGATGTGGAAACGATCATCCGGATCGGGACTTGCGGTGCTTATACGACGGACCTGAAGGTTTTTGACCTCCTGAATGTTGAAAATGCTGCCAGTGAAAGTACCTATGCAAAGTATGCCTGGGGAATTGAAGATGATATCATTGCTCCTCAGGGGAATGTCTTCAATCTCATCAATGAAACGGCTGAAGAGTTATCTCTAAAAGCTAAAGCCACTAATATTCACAGCAGTGATATTTTCTACAGAAAAGATCCTGATATTCCGGCCATTGCCACAAAATATAATTGTATGGCCGTAGAAATGGAAGCTTTCGGGTTGTTTGCCAATGCTAAACATTTAGGGAAAAATGCTGCTACAATTCTTACGGTTTCAGATATTATCCCTACTCATGAAAATATTTCAGCCGATCAAAGGGAAAAAGCATTGAAACCGATGATTGAGCTGGCACTGGAATCTGCGTGGAAACTGGTTTAATATACAGCTGAAAAGTAAAAAGGCTGAAAGGCCAAAGAGCCATTTTATAATTTATCAAAAAAGAGCTTTACTATGATCAGTAGAGCTCTTTTTATAGTCTGAAGAAGTTTCTGGTGGTTTCTGTAGTTTCGTCTGCCACTTCGGAAATGCTTATTTTCTTGATCCGGGCTATAGTTTGGGCAACATAAGGTAAAAATGACGGCTCGTTGCGCCTGTTTTGTTGCCTCGGCATATTTTTCGGTAACATAAAGGGAGCATCTGTTTCGATCATCATCCGGTCAAGCGGAGTGTATTGTATGACCTCTTCCAGATGCTTAAATCTTTTCTCATCACTGATTGAACCGGTAAACCCCAAATAAAATCCTTGATCAAGATAAATTTTTGCTTCTTCCAAAGTTCCGGTAAAGCAGTGAACTACTGCTTCGGGAAGTTGGGCAAGATATTCGTCTGTAATCTCATTGAAACGCTTAAAAGCTGCTCTTTCATGAAGGAAAAGCGGTTTATTGACTTCTATTGCCAGTTGCAGTTGTGCATGGTAACACTTTTCCTGAGCCGGCCGTGGGGAGAAATCACGGTCAAAATCCAGGCCACATTCTCCTACGGAAACTACATGGCTAAGTTTCAACAGTTTTCTAAGTTCATTGATACTCTGATCATTATACGATTTCGCATCATGGGGATGAATTCCTGCAGTTGAAAGTAAAATTTCAGGGTAATCTTCCGCAATTTCGGAGGATTCTTTGCTCCCGCGTACACTGGTTCCTGTGAGGATCATATGCTCTACTCCGTGATCCAGAGCGCGGTTAATAATTTCGTCGTGTTCATTAATGAACTGTTTATTGGTCAGATTAATGCCAATATCTATGTATGTATTCATTTGTTTTTATTATTGAGTTTGATTGAGTTTGATTGAATTTCTATTCTTAACCACAAAAGATTTTGAACACTTTAGCTATTTAAGAGCATGTTTGAATTTATTATTCTTATTTTTTGCAGTGGAATCCAGCATGTCATTCCAAAGGAATCTAAACTGTGTAGAGATGCTTACAGCATGACAAACTGCATGTTTATTTTAAATAGTAAAAAATAAAGGTATAACAAACAAGTTATAAGTTAAATAACTTAAGTGTCAAAAAGGCTTTTGTGTCTTTTGTGGTTTGCTTGTTTTGATGAAATCAAACAGGCTTATTCTTTATTCTGAAATATCTTATGACATTATGTATACTGACTGATTTTTTCAGAGAATCTTCCGATGGGAATTTCCTCTTCCAGGTGATTTCACTTTCTCTTACTTTTCTGGTGATTCTTACCAGTAAGGTTTTACGTTTTTTCTTTCTCGATTTTCGGAACTTAATGATTTCATTAAGCTGGTCTTCAATCTCTGATCTTTCTGTTCTCCTGTATTTTTTATTGCCGTATTTTTTCAGATAAGGAGGGATCTTTCCCCTTTCATAGCATCTGAAAGTACCCTTATTATATGTGTTTTTCATATTCGCAAATTTTATCAAAAAATGGAAACAAGCAGGGCCCGAACCTGCAACTTCTCGTTGGGGGAGAGATTTTTCCGATTAAACTATTGTTTCCGTTTTTATTTTATGTTTCCACTTCTAAAAGGCTGAAATATTCTTTGGCGGTAAGCGGCCTTGTAAATCCTTTGGGCGTTACTTCCCTTATCAGTTCACAAAAAAGCAGGTCTCCCTGTCTTTTCAGGCATCTGATATAAGGGATCATATTTTCATGCACCCTGAACGTAGAGGCAATAGCAGTAAGCGCATTATCTTTATACTGCTCTTCTATCCAGAGCCAGTGTTCTTTTCCGGTAGAAGGGCACCAGCATTTTACTGCATAAGAAAAACCGTTTCGCGAATTCCAGCTCCCGATTCCCAGTTTTTGATTTTCTATTTCATAGACTTCATAGATGTTGGTTTTTTTTATGGATTCCCTATTACCGTTGATATCATATTCAACATGATCGACATCGATGCTATGGGCATTTATTTTCCGGGCATCCAACTCTTTCATCAGGGTTCCCACTCCGATATAGTTGAAGCAGAATAATCTGAAGTTTCTGTTATCAGACGTGAAAAATTCCTGAAAAGACAGGGCCTCCGTTTTATCCCATAAAACTCTGATCTTTTCAATGATCTTATGGAATTCCTGATGATCTTCTGTAGTCCATTCCCGCTTTAATTCTCTTGTCTCAAAGTTCTGAAAACTGCTGTGTCTCAACTTTAAAATCCTTACCAGTTCTTTCAGAGGATATTTATTCCCCTTTAATCCTGTTTCAAAGCCAAAGCGCGAGATTAAAAACGAGGTTTTGGATATATAGAGCTGATCTGTGATCCTGAAATATATATTTTTTGCAAGCGTTTCATAGTGCTCTTCTTTTTTATACAAATAATGGTTTACAGATTCCAACGCAGGAGAGTAAAAGACATTATTTTTGATCTCCAGGATATTGATGTGCCTGAGAGAATTGGATTTAAAATATTTGGAGATAGTGCAGGAACCATTGATCTTCTGCAAAAAATTCATCTCAAAATTCTCATTGGACAGCAATTCTCCTACTTCTTCCAGGAAGGGAGCTTCTACATCATTTTTATGAAATATGCCGTTCACTTTTTTCAGCTTGGGAAAATAGTATTTTTTGGAGGAATAACTACGTTTTGTGAGACCGCCACGTATTTCAACGAGTTCAGGAAAGGATGCGGATGAATAGGAGTTGAGCCTGATGGTGCCTGATCTTTCCAATACCGGAAAGTCCGTCTCACTTTTTTCCATGCTGATGCTTCCCTTTACGAATGTTAAGCTATCAAATACCGAAGTGGTATTTTTCAGTTCTACATTTCCTATAATCTGCTCCAAAGAAGGGTAATTAAGCTTACATTTTTCTTTTGATTTTTCCCTTGGATCGCCATAGAGGTTTCCATGTAACGAAACAAGGTTTGGAAAGTCTGCTTTCTGGGATTTCACCGTAATATTTCCTGAGATATGGGTATGGGGAAAAATAAGATTATCCCCAAAAATATCTACATCGAATATTCCATCTGCGGGAAGCCTATCTACTTCGTACTGACGATTCACCGCAACAGGCTTCCTGTTTTTACGGAGAAGATGGCCTCTTGTGGTAAGCTTTGCTTTTTTGGACTGTATACTTCCTCCTATTTTCTCTAAATTTTTGAAATTCAGATCGACAATGCATTTCAGGTTTCCTTTGATCTCTTTAAGCTTATCGATATTAACTTCATTATGGATAATACAATTACCCTGTACTTTTTCCAGTTTTTCCAGTGAACAGAAAGGAGCATCCACAGAAAGATTACCTGCTATTGATACCAGATTGGGAAAAGTACAGCTTTCTCCTCTTAAATAAATGCTTCCTTTGATCTCACTCTGCTCAAATACTTTATTTTTTGCATAAATTTCTATACATATGTTTTCGGCATCTGCAAAGTTTTGGAGATCTTCCGGAGCATATACTTTATATCTCTTCATATCATTAATCGTATGCATTTTCCAAAAGCTGTGTTAAAGGGTTATATTCCTGCTGTATATACTTCACGAAATATTCGCTTTCTATACGCAACGTTTTATGTTCATTATGAAAAATAAAAGCATCACCGGTAATTTTGAAGGTTTCCGTCATGTCATCTTTGTCAATGATTTTATAGTGCGAAACTTTCATATTATGCTGATTACTGGTTTTTTCAAGGCAATATTCTTTGTAGTTTTCTACTAAAGCAAAAAGGTTTTCTATTTTTTCTTTGGGAGCCTGTTCTGGTTTTGGACCCACATCAAAATACAACTTTTCCGTCCTTACTTTTGTTTTTTCCGGCAAGGTTGTTTTTTTGTCCGTAAAATGGTCTCTTTCGCTCCGGAAAAAGTTAAAAAGTTTCTTTAGCATATCTGTATTTTTTTATATAACACCTGTTTGAACTCATCAAAAAAGCAAACCACAAAAGACAAAAAAGCCTTTTTGACACTTAAGCTAATTCTAAGACACCTGAGAAAAGCATTTAAGTACACATTAGTTCTTGAAAATCTTTAATTTTCTTCTTATGTGGACTTCTAATTTATTTTTTCACATTTAAAAACTTTTGTGTCTTTGTGGTGAAAAATAAAAGCTTAGACAAATTCATAAAACAGGAGTACCAACAGGATTCGAACCTGTATAACGGGTTTTCGGTGTATTTTTCCAATTAAATCATGGTACTCCAGATTTGTGAACACAGCAGGATTCGAACCTGCAACTTCACCTTGTAAGTGTGATATTTTCCCAAATTAAATTATGTGTTCAAACAGGCAAATTTAATAGTTTCTTAAATTAAACCCGTTTTTTGTAAAGCGTACAGGAATCGAACCTGCAACCTCCTGCGTGCAATGCAGGTGCTCTTCCTTTGAGCTAACGCTTTCTTTGGAAGACAAGCAGGACTTGAACCTGCAACTCATTCTGGCAGGAAGGTGTTTTTCCATTTTTAATACTATTGTCTCCATTTTCCTGATGAGCCGTCAATTCTGCTTTGGCAGGTCAGTTCCTATTAATTGAGCCAACGTTTTTACCAGGTATGTATTTTATAATTCTTCAATAATACTCCGCTGTAATAATTTCCTTTGATGCCTTCAATCACAGGATGCAGAATTCTGGCTGCTCCATCCACGGAATCCAGTGGCGGGATATATCCCTGCTCAAATTGTTTCTTTCTCAGGCTTTCTTTTGCTCCCGTTGAGATCCATCCGACATCTACAGCACTCATGTAGATCTGCTCTTTTTCGAATTCTCTGGCAGAAGTAAGCGTCATCATATTCAGTGCGGCCTTCGTCATATTCGTGTGAGGATGGAACATCGTTTTATTTTCATAACTGAAAATTCCTTCGGAAGAAGTGACATTGATGACAAACTTCTCTTTAAACACTGAATTCTTCATTAGAGGTTTCAGTTCTTTGATCAGAAAGTAGGGTGCCAGCTGATTGATCAGATTAACCTCCACTAATTCATACATTGAGATTTCTTCCAGCGTGGAATTCCAGCTCGTCTTATCTCTGTGGTCCACAGGCTGCCCGAAACGGGTAAGGGAAACCGGCGTTTGTTCATTTTGAGCATATTCCAGGTTCCTGATCTCACCGGAAATTTCTGTCCGGTTTGGAATTAAATTCTGTACATTTTTAAATTCCACCAGCTTTTCTTTTTCCCGTTTTATGATCGGAAGGTAATATTCATCAGGGTATTTGATAGTCTGTGCTGCATTATTGATCAGAATATTAAGGGTATCAAAATTAGCTTTATAAAAATCTGTAAATTCCTGAATGGCTTTTAAGTTCCTTAAATCCAAGCCATAGATCCAAAGTTGGTTTTTCCATTCTTCATAATCCTGTTCCTGCTGTAGCAGTTCTAAAGCCAATGCCGGAAAGCGTGTTGTAAGCACCAGATTGGCTCCGTTCCTCAATATTTTCAAAGCGGTGGCAAATCCTACTTTCACCCTTCCTCCTGTCAGGATCACATTCCGCCCTTTCAGGTCTGCCGATTCAAAACGTTTTTCGTAGTTTTCTTCGGCACATTTCGGGCATAGCCTTGTATAGAAGGAATGGGCATACTGATAGCTTCGGTTGCAGCAATAACAGTTTTTGGGGATCTGAAGTTTTGTCAGTTTTGTGTTGCCTTTTTCCTCGTCATAAAAAGCAGAAACACCCGCCAAAGCTTTCCGCATCAACACAGATCCCGAATTGACATCCAGGTCATGGGCTTTCATCAGCAGGTAATTTTCCTGGCGACCCTGCTTTTTAGCATTCTTATGGATCTTTGTAATCAATCCTGAAAAGGTTTTATTATCGGGATTCAGAAAGGGTTCATCTTTCAAGGCATGAAGTACCTTGAGACATGCTTCCCATTCATTTTTCGTAAATTTATGATCAGAAAAATCCATTGTTCCGGTTTATAAGTACAAAGCTATTGAAGTAATACGCAATCTTTTTACGCAGTAAAAATTATTCATTAATAAAAGTTTCCAGAAAACCAATCAGCTGAGTTCCACCGTGGCTCCAGCGAATCCCATGCCCTTCTTTTTCCCTGATCTCAAAGACAAGCTCATGCTTATAATGAAAGAAAACGTTCCACCATGTTTTATGATCTATGATATGATGTATCCTCTCCATTACTTTTTCCTGCTTCTCCTTATTATTTCCTTTTACTTCGCCCCAGAACGGGTCTTCCATTCTTCCGACGTGCTTTTCCCATGCTCTTTGGGCAATAGTAATTTCATGGTTAAATAATTTCTGGCAGCTTTCGATCAAAGTATTTTTAAGGGGCGGAATTGCATTTTCATCACGGATGCTTGCTGATGTAAGCCTTTGCCCCAAGATATTCAGCCAATGCTCAAAGGGTATTTTTTCAAGTTTCTCAGCTTTTACCTGATCCGGGATCTGACTTTCCAGAATGCTGATGAAGATATTAAAACTCTCGTTCCTGTTTATCTTTATTTCTTCATTAAAATAAGGCATATCCCAATCTAAAACACCTTCTTTAAACCTTTGAATGTTATTCTCAATACTTTGCAGATGTTCTTCTGCCAGAACAGCATGATATTTTTCTTTCCAGAAAGCTGAAAACAGGGGAATATATTTTTCAGGAGTCATGGCAAGACATTTTTATGAGATTTACGGAAAGGTTTTCTTCCCCGATCAAATAGTTAATGAGGTTGAACCAGTATTTGCAGTTATCCAGTATCCATGCATCGGAAGAAACCAGTATTTCAGCATTTTCTGCAAGAATTTTGTCCGGATTATATTGCAGGTCTACTTCCCAGTCAAGATGATTTTCCTGAGAAAATTCCAGAATAATCTGTTTTATTCTTCCGCTGTTGGATACAGGCCGGTCAAAGATCCAGATCAGTTTTTTCAATTGGGCCTTCCGGAAAAATGAAGCCACCAGCTCTACAGACCTCAGCGTCTGATTAACTCTTTTATAGGTTCCGTGAACACCGGAAAGATCGCGGTAACAGCCATCCAGCCCTTCAAAAATATAGGCTCCGGAAAGGAGGCTTTCCAGCAGGATCAGGACATTAAAGCCATCCAGATGAACGGTTTTTTCTTTTAGGTCTGTTATTTTCAGCTGTTTTTCTTCTCTGTTCCGGATCTGGGTTTCGGAAGCGGAAGCGCCACGAAGTGCCTGAATCTGCCTGGTTTTTAATTTATACCGGTTACCTGCGAGTTCGGAAGCTGCTTTTTCAGGATATTCTCTGCTCAGCAGGTAATGCATATCCTCAACAGCCGATCTTAATGCGCTGACCTGCTTTTCTGATCCGAACAAATTGTCATCTCCTGTATTTTTTCCCCGGTTTCTGTTATTCATGCTCAAAAATAGGTTTTTTGGTAAAATGTGTATCTGCTCATTTTAGTAAGTGTTTTGAGCCTGATGAGAAAAACGCAAAGATCTTTTTATCCATCCATATTTTAAGAGTCAAAGATCCTGATCAATTTTCAATTGATCTGATTAAATGTGATGCATCACTACACAGCCTGATCATTTAAGTTTTCAATAAAACAAATGCTGCTTGCTTTTGTTCCGCCATCCTGCCTGGCTTTCATATTTCACAAAGAATATTTTGACATCTGCCTGGCTCTCATAGTTTACAAAATGTATTTTAAATTTTGCCTGGCTGGCATACTGCGTAAAAAACCATTTTCCGCTGTTTCCGTCTGCCTGGCTTTCGTAATCTACTTTATAAACGTTTAAATCTGCCTGGCTTTCATACTGTACCACAAATACATTTATTTCTGCCTGGCTTTCATAATCGGTTGAAAAGATGGTCTGAGCCTGCAGTTTTATTCCCAAGATCAGCATGATCAGTATAAAGATGTATTTCATTGTGCTTTCTTTTAAATTTTTCAGGATAAAAGTTACGAAAATTTATGATGTTGTAAAAAAGCGCCCGCATTTCTGCAGACGCCCTTACTAACTTCTTCTTCAAACATTAAAACTCAAATTCTCCTATCAATATTCCTTTCTTTTTTTCTTCTCCGAATTCTTTCTGATTCTGAAATACAACTATTTTTCTTTCCTGCCTTCCGGTGGCATAATTAATATAAACCTCAGCCATGATCGCTGTGGGCCCTGCTATGCTTACCTGGTTTTCACCGAAAAAATTGGTCTGGATCTGGTATTTTCCTTTTATTGCTTTTTTCAGCAGAA
Organism: Chryseobacterium defluvii; assembly: GCF_014204415.1. GTDB lineage: Bacteria > Bacteroidota > Bacteroidia > Flavobacteriales > Weeksellaceae > Chryseobacterium > Chryseobacterium defluvii_A. The sequence goes on from NZ_JACHLE010000005.1 coordinate 291,425, forward strand.
ACTGTTCCGGCCCGAAGCCATCGGTAAAATCATTGCTCATTCTTCCTCCGATCTTAGTTTCATTATGGGAATAGTCGCAAAGTTCTTTATTCGGGTCTGTAATCCACAGATCGATATCCGTATTATCTTTATTCCAGTTAATCACCACTCTGATGTTTACGGGCAGGTCTGCAATTAATTTAGGATTGATATTTTTCAGATCAAGCTTATTTCTGTGGCTGCTGATCAGCTGGTTCATTTCCATGATCACCGTTTCTTCAATCCCGTCATCCCGGTCGGCCAGCTCATGGGTATAAGATTGGGTAAGAACTTTATACAAATTATCCAATGCTGCCTGATACTGCTGATTATCCTGTAATGCCAATGCATAATCCCTGTAACTTTGAGGATCAAAAGGCCTCCATTCCAATACTTTCTGAGCTGCCCAAAGCTCTTTATCGTAAACTTCCGCATGCTTTAATTTGTATGCCAGTAATTTATATAATTCTTCGTTTTCAATATCCAGGTCTGCAATGGAACTTAATACTTTCAGTCCCGTTTTTTTATCATTATAATTAAAAAGCAGCTGGGAAATATCAAAATAATACTGCGGAAGGCCTGCGTAGTCTTTCCTGTATCTGAGGTAGGCCTGATAAATAGCTTCAGGGGTTTTAGCAGATTCAAAAAGCTTCATATACTCGGCACTTGATCTGATATCAACCGTCGTGATTTTCCCTCTTCTCACAACGACATCTGAAATTTCTTTTGTCTTTACGGAATCCACCTGTCTTCCGGAAACCGAAACTCCGGCTGCTCTTCCCTCAAGCTCCTGAACTACCATGGGAGAAGCTACTGCCTGCATGTCTGATGATTTTACCACAGGAGGATCAGGAGGAGATTCCACAGAAGCAGATGCTCTTGGTGTATTTATCTGAGATCCATAGCCCAATAGTACAACTTCTTCAATTCTTGTATTCCTGCCTGAAGAATCGCTATCATAATATGGCAGTTCCCTGTATACCTCTTTCTTATTTTTATAATCTGTATTCCACCATTTTTTCAGGCTTTCTGCCATGCTTTCTGCATCATCCATCAGGTCTTCTGTCCATTCGTCTTTTTCTTCTTTCCTGTCTTTTATTATTTCATCGTATGCAACACGCAATTCTGCAGGCGGAATAATATTATACCGGACATAATCTCCTACATTCTCCAGCACCATTAAGCTCATATTATTACTTACCAATCCATATTTCCTGCTCAGATCCCTGATCTCATTTTTATTCTGCTTTTCAAAAATCTCAAGCTCATTCAGTTTTTTCTGAGCCCAAAACTGTGAGATCTGCCATCCTTCTACAGCTTGTTGGTCTATATCCAGAAAAACGGTTCTTACTTCAGTGACCTCATCTCCATAACCGAATAAAGCTTTTACACTTGTCCGGCTGCCTTTTAAGATTCCTGTTAACACAAAATCTTGTGAAATAGTTTGTGTTAAAGAAGGGTAAACTTCCGTCAATGAGGCATTATTTTCAATTCCTATAAATTTCAAAGGCTGGTATAATAGTTTTCTTACCTCGTTTTCGGGCTTACTTTCATTTAAATTTAAAAACTCGCCTCCCGTTTTACTGCTGATAAACTTCAGCTGATTAAAATTCACATTATTGGATGAAGAAATGGTATATATCGGTTTTTTCCAAACCAGATCCAGGTCTCCAAAAGAAGAGAGCCCGTCTGTAAAGAATAAGACTTCATCTTCTTTTAAGGATTTTAGCTTTCCGAAATCTGTTCCTCCGTCATAGGTAACTGTGGATAAATAGGCTTTTAGATCATTCCAGTTGCCGTTATTTATTTTAAAGCTTTTCCCTTCATCAAATGTGTTACTGATGAAGTAGGTTTTTACCGTAAGATTTTTGTTGATTTTAAAATATTCTTCCAGCAGAGCCCATTCTTTGGTATGGTCGCGTTTTAATCCACTTAAAGAATTATCCCAGACGATCGCTAATCTGCCGGGCAGTTTTTTTTCTCTTTCTTTCGGATCAATTCTCATATTTGTAAGGAAATATGCCGAATTTCCTGAATTTTTCTGCAATAATACATTCTGGTCTGAACTACTTTGAGGAAAGCTGATCTTTAAATTGTTTGACGGTTTATATTTTGTTTTATGGGTTTCTGCAATCCATGCATTTCCTTTCTTCACAAAATCAAAGCTTCCATCAGGTTTTTCTTCAAGCTGAGGTGACAGGGTATTTTGAAAAACACTGGTTTTAATACTGAACTCAGGGATCTCAGATGAGTAGTTCAGGGGTAAAAAATACAGATAGTTGCTGCCTGCCTTTTTCAATTCGTAATTATAGGTAATCTGTACTATTCTCTCTCCTCCGTTTGCATTGATGGGATAAATTCTGGTACGGAAGTTATTGCCTTCCACTTTTTCTAAAATACCGGGATCTATGTTTCGTTTTTCAATGGTTTCAAAAACTTCTTTGGCTCTCTCTTTTTCCACAGGAACGGCATCCCTCAGTTTACCATTGATATCAAGGGCATAGCCACTTACATTCACTCCTTCAGGCAAAGGAAAGGTCAGCCGCCCTTCCATCAGCCGGTTTGAATTGTTTCTGAAAACCATGGTCACCACATTGGTGGAAATTCCGCCGGTAATTTTGGTCTCAACACTAAGCTTCTGAAGAATGACCTGACTGTTTTTATCAAATCCTCCTTTCTGATCAGCTACCTCAATCACCGGGATCTGCGCCCGGAACAAAACTGAAAGAAACAACAGGAACGGGATATACAAGCTTTTCATACGATCTTTATTTTTTAACAGGTTATATCTATAAAGATGCAGGAAGTAAGCAAAAGGTTGGAAAATGATTAAAAAATTTATAAAAAAGAAGAAATTTATAGTGTATTATCAGTTCTTCAGCAATAAAAATCATACTATTTTTTTGATCTCTTCACAATTAAATAAAAATCCCCAATCAAAAAATTCGAATGGGGATATATAAATTAAATCTTATACTTTTCTAGGGTTTCCAAAATGTCCATACTTTTCCGTTATATACGGCTAACATTTTGTTGTCCGTATCATAAACCAGCATTCCTGCACTTGGATTTATGATATTCAGATGCGGGCTTGCCACTTTGGGTAATATCATGGCCTTATCTTCGTCAGCAAGTACTAATATCCCTTTGGTAGTATTGTCGGGATTTCCGGTTGAAACAATTGATACTTTTGCACCCGGCTGCTCTGTTTTGTCATTCCCCTGAATACTCAAATCCGCTGTTCCTGTAGGATCTACACTTAGATCAAACCAGGTATCGGTATCCTTCAGATATTTAACCTTAAAATCCGTTGCATCGTAGATGATGGTTCCATTTTCAACAATTCCCGACTTGTCTGTAACATACGGAAGCACCATTCCCTTATTTTCATCATCTCCAAACTCCAGAGATACGGAAATATTAGTAATATCGCTCTTTCCTATTGCAACCTGTGACCTGACATTCATGCTGATCATTACTATTACTGGTATTATTATTTTTTTTATCATATTCAATATTATTTTAATCAGATAAAGAAACATGTATTAATGATTTTCGGAAAATTCCATTAGCTCAGGGTCTGTATAGCGGACCGACAGGTAATTCTTCCTTTCGATATCATTATTATTCATACTTTGATCATCTACTCTACTAAAACTTAATATATCGTCTTTCTTAAGCTGTATCTGAAAACGATATACCCCCTGCGGTGATAAACTTCCCTGCTCTGACCGGAAAATTTCTTTGCCATTCAGGTTAACCGAATAGTAGGCCTGCCCGGCCTTTACGGCTTCTTTACTTATTCCTGAAGAGATATTTATTCTATATATTCCATCTTTATTTATGGTCATTTCATTATTGTTCATAGAAACTTCATTTTTATTTTCTCCTTCAATAATGGAATTTGAAAAGAATATCATTCTTTTATCCATTCCTGTTTCCATAAAACCTCTTCCTTCAAAAGAATATATAGGGTTTTTATCTATAACGGCTTCTTTCCGTTGTGAATAAGCCGGGCTAAAAATCATCAGTAAAAGGAGTAAAGCCGGAATTTTTATGTGTATTATTACTTTTTTCATTTTTATGAATTTTAACTTGTAAATTTTGGATAAAGACAACAGAAAAAATCTGTTGCCATTATCCATTATTTAAACTTTAATTATTCAGGACATGCCTGTGTACTGATACAATACCATCCTAATGGCCCACCATCTTTAGAGGTGTACATCTTGAGGCATTTATTTGTTGTATCGTATACCAACATCCCTTCCACAAAATTAGCAGCCGGAATTCCCACCGGATTTCCTGAACCATCAAAAGCTATTCTATTCGGAACAAACCCTTTTGTTTTAGATTCCAGTACAAGCCATGCACCTTTACGTACAGCCGGCCAGTTATCTGATATCGAATGGGCCCTGTCTAAAGATGTAATACCGACTTTGCTAATTAATGCTTCTCCTTCCGTTCCTGTTGCTCCTGATTCGTAACAATATTCTTCACAGTCAGGATTCCAGTCAACAAAATAATCTTCTACTTCCCCATCCGGAGCAGCCAAGAAACTACGCTCGTCCGCAGCAGTAGCAGTATCATCTGTAAGTTGCTCACTGGTAAGGCGCAAACGTACAAAGCTTCTCACAGTACCAGTACCACATATTTCAGGATTATCTGCCCATGTAAGCGCTATGCTTTGTTGCGTTGCAGATGCCGGAACATTTTGTACAACAGCTTCTTCCGGTTCAAAGGTTCCGTTATAGTTCCAGTCGATAAACCCGTACAGATATGCCGTTTCTCCTGTATTATTGGTAAGAGGTACATTCAATGTATAAGATGTTCCTGCTGTTTTTACAGGCAGTGTTCCTGTAAACGCATCTTCGTCATCAGGTACTCCTTCATTATCATCTCCCAACGCATCATTACTGCTTCCTGTAACGGTAAACTGTGGTCCGTCTTCGCTGTCAGGGGCATTATTACCTAATTTAAGAGGATTTTCATCTGCCGTGTATAAAATCTCATGAGATGCTTTATCATTTATACCTCCAAGATTATAGTTGTCATCCAGATCTCCGTAATCAAGTAACTTATTACCGCACACCTGGCCGATTGCAGGAGTGAGCTCAAAATTATATTCCGTAGGGGTCGCTGTACATCCGCTACATCCATCACTACCGTCTATAGTATGCCCTACATATCCAAATCTCTCACTACCTGATCGTACGGCAACCGAAATATGTCCACCTGCTTCTACATACATCATATTACCATCCAGCGTTTTCGTTCCTCCCATGTCGGTCACAGCCGTCAGTATGCTTGTACTGGTAGGACTTACCACTCCACTTCTGGAACCTGCATTGGAACCTGTACTATAGATTCTTTTGTCTTCTGTAATTACGCTGAACAGCGTCCCTTCTGTATTGTCATGGTTACTTGCAGAGATCCATCGTACAGCAGGGATTGGTTTTGAAACATCTGCCTGATTTCCTGCTGCATTAGGCTCCTCATTCACCCAATTAACAGTACGCCATGTGGTGGAATTAATTGTATTTCCTAGTCCTAACTGTCCATTGCTGTTATATCCTAATACAATTGCTTTTCCGGCACTATCTCTAAGGAAATATGACGTGGCTGCAAAGTTTGCAATATCCTGCTGCTTCACAGGAAGACTGATACCCGAAGGGGTTGTCATTTTGGTAGCATAATTCTTATTAGAAGCCGGCTGCCCGTCTCCTAAAAATACATTGGTACCCCATGTATAGAATTCGTTACCATCCGTGGCTATGGCAGATGCTCCTGCTGAACGCACATCTTTCATTCCGGTAAGAGGAACTCCCGCAGATGTCATCACCTGATGCCATCCTGCTGTGGTTATATTTCCGTCTCCCTGTACATCACTTCCTATTGTATTGGAATACACCCATACTTCTCCTGTTTTAGTCAGAAGCATCAATGACCCCACATAGGCAGAAGAAAGCCCTGCATCCATCATGCTTATAGTTGCAGCTCCAATTCCGGCTGGTAATGCTACCTGCCTGAAAGCCGTACCTCCGGAAAATACTACAGGGCTACCACTTGCATTAGCATTTCCCTGACCCCATACATATAATCCTCCGGATGCAAGCAACATATACTGGTGATCCCATGCATTAGAAGCTCCTGTTGCCAACAACGGAACTCCTGAATAATTGTACCCGTTTGCCTGAATTACTTTTACAGGAGTCATCTGATCTCCCCCACTTGGAGCAGCACTGTTACCAAAAACCAGAAAATCTCCGTTCTTTAGCTTCACAATGTTACCGTGGAAAAGAGCTTGTAAAGGATCCATCACTCCCAAACGGTCATCATCGTTGGTACATTTTATAGTGTCGGTTGTATTTGGTACTGCCGGCAGATAGTAATCCTCCACTTCTCCATTTACAGGTGTAGCATAAGCTCCTGTATTTAATCCGTCTCCTATGGAGCGTTCATCTACATTATCTGTAGAAGTGTTATCTGTAAGCGCAGTATTCGCCAAACGAACCCTCATGTACGTATAATTTGCCGTACTTGTATAATTAGGAAGGGCCCAAGTAAGTTTGGAAATATAATCTCCGGAATTCGCAGGCACGTTTGCAGAGGTATATTCATTCGCTGTAAATCTTCCGTTACCGTCCAAATCAATCCATGCATGCAATGTTGCAGCAGAGGCAAGATTATTTTTCACTTTAATCTGTGTGGCATATTCTGCTCCTGAATAAAGTGTAGGCAATGGCAGATCTACTCCATCTTCATCCAATCCGTCTCCGTTGGTTCCATTGTTATCTGCACCAGCGGCTACACTTTGCGGACCGCTTTCAATATCTGCAATACTTCCAATCATCAAATCCTGATTCCGCAGATGACGGGCAACAATAGTAGCTCCTATGAAGTTTTGTTCAAAATATACAGGAACATCTCCATAATCAAGCTGTGTAGTTACAGGTATAACATGATCTTCCACCTCACCATTATAGATGACAGGTGCTGCTTCATATATTCCTGTAGCTGCCCCATCAGCTAAAGCCCGCTCATCCAGAAGGGTTCCACCGTTATTATTTAATGTTCCTTCTGATAAACGTAATCGTAATTTTAACTGACCCGGACTTCCTGCAACTATATTCTGTGCCGCTGTCCATCCAAGGGTTACATATCCGTTGGTTAAATCAGGGACAGATACAGTCGCAGCTTCTGCTGTCTGGAAAAGTCCATCATTATTAAAATCTATCCATCCATAAAGGTTTTTTGAAGATCCTGTACTATTATAGGCCTTTACCCTTACGGAATATGCATATCCTCCGGATCCGTATATAGAAGATGCTTCCACGCTGTCTTCATCATCTACTCCTGTCGTATCATCTCCGGTTGCTCCTGCTGATGTTTGCTTGGCTGTTTCCAAATCCGGCAATGCATCTCCAATGTACAATGCACTGCTGGCAGCCTGTCTTGCCGGTGCTATAATACCTGTATTGCTTGTATCATAAGTATCTGCAACATCACCATAGTCATAAGTGGCGACCACAGGCAATTTATAATCTTCCACTTCTCCGCCAAAAGCTGTTCCATAAATACCGGTACTAAGTCCGTCTCCTATAGAGCGCTCATCAAGCAAAGCATTGCTGTGATTACCCATCAATGTACTCTCCGATATACGCAAACGCATATACAAATTGTTTACTCCAACAGGAACTGTTGATGATAGGGTGTTTAACCACGACAATTGTACTGTCTGCTGTACAGAAGAACTCGGAACGGAGATTGTTGCGACCTCAGAAGATTCAAAATAACCGTTATTGTTAAAATCAATCCATCCGTAAAGACTTTTGGCAGATCCTGTATTATTGAACACGCTTACATTGGAATAATAGTTTGTTCCTTTGTAAACCGGCATCATTGTAGTAATACCGTCTTCATCAGTACCGTCAGCATTAGGACTATTATTATCCGCACCGGAAGCAACCGTATTTGCAGATGCTTCAATATCTGTGGTAGCTCCTAACCTTAAGGCAGAAGATAATGACTGTCTTGGTTCTACATTAACCCCGCTTTGGTTCCTTGAGTAATTGGCAGGAGCATCTCCATAGTCGTATATATTATTTACAATATTAAACTGATAGTCTTCTATTTCTCCTAAAACAGTACTTCCTCCGTAGCTTCGGGTATCAACTAATGCTGTATTTCCACTGTTTGAATTGCTAAGAGTAGAAGCCATCAATCTTAACCTTACATATGTTTTTCCTGCTGCAAGGACAGCGGCAGAAGCATTGGTAGCAGTCCATGTAAGAGCCAGGTTACCCGTAGCCCCTGCTGCTATTGAACTGTTTGTAACAGCAGCCTCATTCCCATTGAATATTCCGTCTCCATTGAAATCTATCCATCCGTAAAGGTATTTGGTACCTGCTGTTTTTGCAAATACAGGAACACTTACAGTAAACTGACTGCCATTGGTAATGGTAAGCGGTGCCGAAAAAGCATCTTCATCTGATCCGTCCCCATTTGTTCCGTTATTATCTGCTCCTGCAGCAACACTTTGAGCTCCCAATTCGTAATCTACCCCAGCTCCCATATAAAGATCCGGTACTGAACTGTTAGGCTGGAAAGCAGGATTACCGTTTTCATAAGAAGCAGGTGCATCTCCATAATCCCTTACCACCTGTAAAAGATAATCTTCTACTTCGCCAAGAGCCACTACTCCATATGATCCGGTATTCAAACCATCACCTATGGCACGCTCATCTACAACTGCGTTCGAACTATCGCCAAAATTATTGACGTCTCCCTCAGACTGAATAAGCCTTACCCTCATGTATACTGCCTCTGTTGAGGTAGAAATAGCAGAGGTCTGTGCAGCCGTAAACGGTATTTGTACAATATATCCACCCGGAGGGGCTGAGTATGTATAACTTTCACCTGACTCAAATCTTCCGTTATTATTGAAATCAATCCAGGCAACTAATGTCGCATTGGTCCCTGTATAATTCTTAACTCCTATACTATATCCGTTATCGGCTCCCGGATTGATATATAATGGTGTAGAAACTCCGTCTTCATCCGAACCTTCTCCATTGTTGCCATTATTATTTGCCCCCATGGCCACGGAAGCAGGTGCTGCTTCATGATCCCAGGTAGTTCCAAGATATAAATAGTTAGTAGCATAATTTCTTGCCGGCTTGAAATTGGCAGGAGCGGTTCCGCTCATATCCATATCATAACTTTCCGGAGCATCTCCGAAGTCATAAAGATTATTTCCAACCGTGAAACGATAATCTTCAACTTCTCCAAAACCAGGTAAAGTATATACTCCGGTACTTGCTCCGTCCCCTACAGAACGTTCGTCAATACCTGTGGTACTGGAATTATCTGATCCTGCTGTTGCCGTAAGCCTTATTCTTGCGTATACATTTGTTACCCCGACAGGAATCTGACTTGTCTGGGCTCCTCTGAACCAGAAATTCACAATGGTTTCTCCTGTAGCTACTGCCTGGTATCCGTTTGTGGTACCTGTAGTTGTAGCGTAAGCTGCTTCATCAGCCTGGAACTTACCATCATTATCGAAATCGATCCATGCCATAATGTTGGATGCTGTTTTCGCATTTACACTTGTAAAGAAATTAAGCGGAGCACCTCTCGTAATTACAGATAATCCCAGTCCGTCCTCGTCTGCTCCATCTCCATTGGTTCCATTATTATCAGCTCCTGCTGCTACATTCTGTGCAGACTGTTCTTCATCCACAATCATCCCAATGGTATATAACGGATCTGCAATTTGCCTGGCGGGAACGAAAGTACTTGTATTGTTTGTATCATAACCTACAGGTGCGTCCCCGAAATCGTAACGGTCAACCGATAACTGATAATCTTCTACTTCTCCGAAAGGAGTGGTAAGTGCATTTACTCCATTGGAGTTAGATGTAGCACCATTTCCTATACTTCTTTCGTCAATCAGTGCGTTATTCGTTCCTGAGCCAAAATCCAGTAAATTCACATTTGACAATCTCAGTCTCATGTAAATTTTTGTCGTACCGGATGTGATTGTTGCTGTTTGGGCAGCGTTCCATGTAAGGGCTGAGATCTGCTCTCCTGTTCCTGTTACGTTCACCGTTGCAATCTCACCGGACTGGAATCGTCCGTCACCATTCAGGTCTAACCAGCCATAAAGATATTTTGTGCCGGTTAAAGTAGCCGGTATATTCACCGGTATATTAAGGGTATATGCCACTCCTCGGCTTACACTCGCAAAAGTGGTGATACCGTCTTCATCTGATCCGTCTCCGTTGGTACCATTGTTATCAGCTCCTGAAGCTACACTGCCCGGCGCTGTCTCCACATCCATAAGGGTTCCTATGCTGAAGCCGGATAGTGGGGCATGCAATGCAGGTAATGGACTACCAGCTATATTGTTCTCAAATGTAGCCGGAACATCTCCGTAATCGAAAGTGTCCACTACGCTGATCTGGTAATCTTCAACCTCTCCGTTGGATGCAGGAATATAATCTGAGGGGTTAGAAGATGACACGGTTCCAAAACCAATACTTCTTTCATCAAGATCCGCTGATCCTGTGCCCGATGTATAATCATTCAGACTCCTGTCTGAAAGTCTTAGTCTCATGTATAGTTTAGCAGCTCCTGAAACTATTGTACCCGTCTGTATCCCGCTCCATGATAAAGCCTGGGTACTGCTTCCGGTTGTTGAAAAAGAGGTCGTTGCAAACTCTCCCGCTTCAAATTTACCGTTGTTATTAAAGTCGATCCATCCATACAAATATTTTGTGCCGGAAGACGGACTGGTTACCGGGATACTTAAAGTATAAGGAACTCCTTTTCTGATCTGGTTGGAAGAAACAGTAACAGCCTCTTCATCTGATCCGTCTCCATTGGCACCATTATTATCTGCTCCTGCTGCTACACTCTGTGGCCCCTGTTCAATGTCCGGAACGATGCTGCCCAATGACAGACCCGTAAGGGAAATATGAGCAGCGGGGTTGGATACTCCGTTTCTGTCATTCTCATAACCTGCTGGAACATCTCCATAATCATAGAGATCTACAGACAGCTGGTAATCTTCAACCTCTCCGAAAGGAGCAGTAAGCGCGTTAGCTCCATCATTATATGCCGCAGCTCCATTTCCTATGCTTCTTTCATCAATTAAACCGTTGTTTGTGCCGGAATAAAAATCCAGTAAATTCACATTCGACAATCTCAGTCTCATGTAAATTTT
>NZ_JACHLE010000006.1 GCF_014204415.1 Chryseobacterium defluvii
GTTAAGCTTGGAGACAGTCAGGTAGATCAATTGATTGAGAAACAGGAGATCAGGGTTTATCCCAACCCTGTACAGGATTACACCTACGTAGAAATAGGATATGATTTCAAGGAAGCAGATATTCTTTTGTATGATATGAGTGGTAAGCTTTTGCAGCAGACCAAAACCAAAAACAAGGTGACCAAAATCAATACCCAGCCTTTAATACAGGGAGCCTATCTGGTGAGCATCAAGACCGATACCAACCAATCTGCAAGTGCTAAAATCATTAAGAAATAAAAAAATGATAAAGAATTTACTAAAAAACTTACCCTTAATTCTGGTTTTGCAATCCACAATTATATATTGCCAGATAAAATCAGACACTATACAAAGCCAGATTAATTTAAAACAAAAAGTCATTGATGCTAATTATCAAAAATATAATTCACAAAAAATAAATGATAGCGGCTTACAGTCAAAAACTTCAAATTTAGCTCAAAATCCAATCAACCATAATGATTATTATTATGATGAAATCAATAGTTTGACGTCTTCGGCCGAATCAAATGATATATTCAGAATTGAACAATTCAATAATGATTTATATACAGGAACTCAGGATATTAAGATACCTTTATTTTCAATTCAGGAAGGAGATATTACAATTCCTATTATTTTAACTTATCATACAACAGGTATAAAAGTAGATCAGAAAGCAAGTGAGGTTGGTTTAGGGTGGTCTTTAATAAAAGGACCTCAAATCAATAGAAAAATTAATATTATCAATGACTGGTTTGAAACTAATGGAACTATACCAACATATAATCCACGTCTTCCTGAACCAATAGGATATTTTAGGAAAATTCGTGAAAATTTGCCTATATCATTATATGGAGGGACAGTTCATTTGACAGAATCCTTACCAGATGAGTATTATGTGAGTTTAAAAGGTGGAATGAGGAAGTTTATATTTACTGACGAAAACTCACCTGAAGAATTAACGAAAACGGGCTTAAAAATTCAGGCATTGACATCAAACTTTCCTAATTTTTCAAATTTTCTGCCTAAAGACTTTAATGAGTTCAGAATTATTGATAATGATGGCTTAAAGTATACCTTTATAAATGGAGGCTTTAGAAAAACTTCCAGTGAAACAATGGAGTTGACGACTTCCACTTCAAGTTTCCATGGTCAACCTATCTCTGTGTCTGATTGGAAGGTTTCTAAAATTGAAGATGTATTAAATAATACTGCGATTGATTTTGAATACATTATAAATAACAATAGTGAATCTTATCCTTCGTCCTCTGAAAATTCATATGCAAATTGTAGTCTTTTTACAGGATATTATGGAAATCCTGATGTAACTTGTGAAAAATGTATTATTTTGCCATCTACGGGTGCTGCATCAGCGACATATAAATTTGCGGTTAACTATAACGTGAATATATTGGAGTCAAAAAAATATATTTCTAAAATAATATATAGTAATGGCAGTTTGGTGTTTAATTATGATATTTCAAACCCTGATTATATCTTAAAAAGTATTGAACAGTTTGATAAACAAAATAGATCAATAAAAAAATTTACATTTAATTATTCATATTTTGATTGTGTAAATAACACAAATGACCTGGATGTCTGCCAACAGAGGCTTAAGCTTATATCTCTAGGAGAAAGTAATAAAGGAAAGTATGAGTTTTTTTATAATAATTTGCCTCTGTACAGCTATACAACATCAAGACACGATTTTTTAGGCTATCATACCGACGGACAAATTAATGATAATGGTAAAGGTCTTTACTATTATCCAGGAGAAAAAGAATGGTCAATACTACCCTATGATTTACCTATTCCTCCGATGACTCCGGACGGGCAGTTTGAAAGGCAGAAAATTAAGATTTTCAATAATGATCAATCTTCACCATATGATTTGAAGGTTTTGCCATCATCTAATTATGCTAAAGCAGGAATTTTGGAAAAAATAAAGTTTCCTACTGGAGGAGAACAGAGTTTTCAATATGAGATGAATGATTTTCTTTTATTTGGAAAGTATGAAGTTCAGGGTGCTGGATTGAGAATAAAAGAAACTTATTTAAAAGATCAGAATACTATTGAAAAGAGAATCAGGTATGAGTACAAAGAGTCAAATAATAAATCTTCTGGACTTTTATTAGCACCTCCGTTTATTGGTTATCCCTTAATGACATTTGATATGGGTTCAAATTTTACGGAAATAATGGATGAACAGAATTCGACAATTTCGATGTATTTTTCATTATACAATAAAACCAATTCGAATTCCGATATTATTAATGGTTCTATTGTGGGATACGGAAGAGTTACTAAAAAATATGATGATGGCTCTTATGAAGAATTTGTCTTTAAGAATGATAATCAAAATTATGATTTAGTTTCTCAACATTTTTCATCTGACTCTGTTTTTCCTAATACTCCCAATGATTACATTTATGGGGACTTTAAAGTAAATAATAGCGCAGATTTAATAAAGTATAAAAATTTTGATAGCTACGGAAATGGGAATTTGTTAACAAAAAGTATCTATAATAATACCGGGACCCTTATCAAGAGAATAGCAAACAGCTATAGAAACAATCAATTTACAACCTTAAAGGCTGCATATCCTAGTACTACGGTTTTTGGAAGAATTAATCCAGATGAGGGTAATTTCCAAGGATTACATTCATGGAATTATGGAACATATAGAGTAAAGTATTTATCATATTTCAATGATGTAATCAGTTCTACAAAGACAGATTATTACCCGTCCGGAAACAAATCTGAAACAGCAACCTATATATATATTGATAATTATTCAAACAAACTTAGAAAAGTAGAAAAAAGTGATGGAATAATTACTGAAAAAAAATATCTTTTTGACAGCAACTATCCAATAGGTAGCCCCGAAGCTAATTTACAATATCAGTTTAATGATATTTATGCAACTGAATCTGAAAAAACGACAGTAAATGGAAAGACAATTAACAAACAAGTTGTTAAATACAATAATTTTTTAATAGGTAATAATACTGTCCCTAAGCCCTCTGAATTATATAAAGAAACCCTAAGCGGGGCTGAAGATAATATCTTTAAAATATTATCTTATAACAGTAAAGGCAAAATAATTGAAACTTTAATGAACGGAATTCCTGCTGTAACAGTATGGGGGTACAATGATACCTTACCAATCGTAAAAATTGTTGGAGCTACATATAGTCAGGTATCAGGATATATTTCAGATATAATATATAAATCTAATATGGATATAGATTTAAATTCTGAAAATAATCTTATTAGTGCCTTAGATATTTTTAGAACCAATCCAATTTTTAATAATGTGGAAATTACCACCTATACTTACGATCCATTGATTGGGGTGACAAGTGTCACCTCCCCATCAGGATTAAGAGAAATTTATAAATATAATTCATCTAATAGACTAGAAAAAATAGTAGATAAGGATGGAAATATTATTAAAGAATTTAAATATAACTATAAACAATAAAATAAATATTATGAGAAAAATATTATCAATAGGTTTTATCTGTTTATTTTTTAGTAATCTTTTTTCGCAAACTCTACCCTCTGCTGAAAATTATATTTATAGTAGAGTATATCTGGAACCGGTAACTACGGAAAGTCCTAATGCAAAGCAAATTCAAGGGGTACAATACTTTGATGGATTAGGGAGGAAAAAGCAAGAGGTATCAATAAAATCAACTCCAAATGGAGGGGATTTAGTAATTCCTTCAACTTATGATGCTTTTGGTAGAAATATGAAGAATTTTCTTCCAATACCACAGAACACTCTAAACGGAAATATTCATCAAGTTGGAGAGTCAGATATTAATTCATACTATGTTACATCTAATGCTTATTCAGAAAAAGAATTAGAAAGCTATTCTATTGGAAGAGTAAAACAATCTGCTTTCCCTGGAGAGGATTGGAAAAAAAATTCAGGACATACGGTTAGATATGATTATGATATAAGCAAATCTACAGACAATGTAAAAAAATATACAACTACTACCAATTGGGACGCTGGCAATAAAATATTTGTTTCGTCAATTTCTTATACCGGAAATTATGGGAATAGTGATCTCTATAAATATTCTGTAACCAATGAGGACAATAATACCGAATACATATATAAAGATCAATTAGGACATATTGTTCTTGTAAGAAAGAATGAGGGAACAAAGTATATTGATACCTATTACGTGTATAATGAGTATAATCAATTATCCTATATTATTCCGCCATTAACGGAAATTTCAGGATCTGTTAATCAGACTACTTTAGACAATCTTTGTTATCAATATAAGTATGATGATCAAAATAGGTTGGTTGAAAAGAAACTTCCGGGAAAAGGTTGGGAATATATGTTATATGATAAGCAAGACAGACAGGTAGCTATCCAAGATGCTAATTTAAGAGAAAAAGGACAATGGTTGTACACTAAATACGACAAATTTGGAAGAGTGGCAATTACAGGAATCTCTACAGGGAACACAAGAAATATAGAACAGGGCTTAGTAGACTTACAAGGTTTAAATAATGTGAACAGGATTAATACTGTATATTTTAATAGACAAGGAATAGATGTTTATTATGATAACCCTGAAAACAGCTATCCTAAATCTCCTAATTGGGTTACCTTATTATCATTAAATTACTATGATACATATCCTGAATATAGCTTTAATCCATCTTTTCCAGCATCTATTTTGGGAGCTCCCGTTTTGACTGATAACGCTGCGATTAATGGGGAAAGTACAAAAAGCCTTCCCGTATTGAGTTTGATTAAGAATATAGAAGATGATAACTGGACAAAAAATTATACTTATTATGATAAAAAAGGTAGAATAATAGGGGCTCATTCCATTAATTATTTAGGTGGATATACCAGAATAGAATCCGGGCTGGATTTTGCAGGCACTCCGAAACAGGTAATTACAAGACATAAAAGATTGAATGCCGATACTGAAAGAGTGATCACAGAAACATTTACTTATGATTATCAAAACAGATTACTCGTTCACAAACATAAGGTAGACAATAATACAGAAGAGGTTTTGGCTCAAAATAAATATAATGAGCTTTCTCAATTGGAAACTAAAAAGGTGGGAGGAATTAATACTGCAACCCCACTTCAAACCATAGATTATGCCTACAACATTCGTGGTTGGCTTACTAAAATCAATGATCCTGATAATCTTGGATACGATTTGTTTGGATATGAACTCGAATACAATAACCCTGCTAACGAAAGTGTCGCTCCTAAAAAATACAACGGAAATATTGCGGAGGTAAATTGGAAAACCTCTAATGACGAAGTACTAAGAAGGTATGGATATCAGTATGATCAGCTTAATCGTTTAAAAAAGGCGGTCTTTCAGGAACCAGGTACAGATCTTCCGTTAAATGAATTTTATAATGAAAATTTGACTTATGATGTTAATGGTAATATAACTAAGCTTGAAAGGTATCAAAAGCCGGAAACAGGAACAACACCCCTTTTAATTGATAGGTTAAATTATACATATAATGGCAATAAATTGACAAGGGTTTTTGATTCTAGTGGTAATTATGATGGTTTTAAAGATGATATTGTATCTGGAGGATACGATTCATCGGACGATTATGCATATGATTCTAATGGTAATATGATAAGAGATGATAATAAAAAAATATCATCTATAAAATACAATTATTTGGACCTTCCTACAGAAATAATATTCTCAGATAATAATAAAATATATTATGCCTATAGGGCAGATGGTACCAAAATAAGAAAAACAAAAGTTACTTATTATGCAGGAGCAGGTAGTTCATCTAATGAAGTAATAGAATATTTAGATGGTTTTCAATACCAAGGGGATAGTTATGGAGGTTCTACTCCTTCTCCTAAGCTTTTGTTTTTTCCGACAGCAGAAGGTTACTATAATAATAATATAAATATAATGGTAAACCCTTATGCACCAGCTGTTCCTGCATATATTTATCAGTATAAGGATCAGGTAGGAAATACCAGATTAAATTATTATAAAGATCAGAATACGAATTCTCTTGTTATAGACAATGAAAGCAACTATTATCCTTTTGGTTTAGAACACAAAAAGTATAATACCCAGATTGGAAATTCTAATTATCAATACAAATTTCAGGAGCAGGAGCTGCAGAAAGAAACGGGATGGTACAGCTTCAAGTGGCGGAATTACGACCCCGGTATAGGAAGATTCTTTAACATTGATCCGTTAAGTGAGAAGTATGCTTATCAAAGTCATTACAACTTCTCGGAAAACAGAGTGACGGATGGAAGGGAGTTAGAAGGTTTAGAATATATACCCATGAGTGATGAGCAGATACAGGATATCTTGGAGAGGCACCCTGATGCACATTATGATATTATTGATGAAATTCCAGTATTTACATTAGGGACAGAAGACATAGAAGGAGTTACCATATCAAGGGAAAAATCTGAAAGTGATTTAAGAGTGGATGCGGATGCTGAACCAGGCATTTTTGATTCAGAAGTAGGCGAAGCAGTAAGATTTGGATTAGGGTTTGTTCCGGGAGTTGGAAGCGGACTAGATATATATGAAGGAGCGAGAGACGGAAATTGGGTACAATTCGGTTTAGGAATTGGAGGTTTAGCATTAGATGTTGCTACTTTAGGTGCAGGAAGTATTATTGCAGGAGGAGCTAAAGGTTTAGTGAGAGAGGGAATTGAAAAAGTAGCAAAAGATGTTGCTAAAGAATTAGCGGAAAAAGAAAGTAAAGATTTAGCTTTAGGATTAGGTGATGATTTGTTTAATTTTGCAGAGCATCATGGGTATAATACATATAGGGATTTCTCTTCAGGGTTTAATAAAAATAAAATTTTAGATGCTATGAATGAATATGATAATATACACTTTAATACTACAGGATTTGGTAAAATTAATTTTTCTCGATTCAACCCGAATGGACCACTTTCGTTTAGGAATTATACAAATTGGGAAATGCATACAATCTTTAACAATCCTTCATTATTAAATAAAACGACTTTTTATAATAAAGCGGCTGATGGTAGTTATCAAATTTTAAATAATTATTCTCCTTTTATTAAATAGATTTATGATATTTCATTCGAAAAGAAAATTTAAATTATGGGCATACACAGTAAGCCATAATTCCCTATTATTAAGAAGCTATCTGCAATTTCCTGATGAAGAAGGATACTCAAATGAAACTTCTTATAATATTGATATGGAGTTTTTATTTGTTGAATATATAGAAGTAAAATCAGCATTGGATTCTATCTCAATATCAATTATGGAAAAAGAAGAATTATCCGTCGATTTAAAAGAAAAATTTGACTCATTTAGAGGAAAGATTTTTGAAATATTATCAGGTAAGAAAAAATATTATATAATTGCGGATAGTTTAATTATTGGCAGGAATAAATGGGTTCGAGAGGATAGAGTTTTTAATCATGATTTAAACTTACATCATGACGAGATATTAGTATCTATTCCTCATTAAGATTTGTTCTAATAAAATTTTTAATCACTAAAAATGATTTTTGTGACAAAACCATGCAAGATTTATAAATATTGTTGAATATAAGATTCCAGAAGGACAAGAGCTAAGATTTAGGGGGAGACGGAAATTGGGTACAGTTCGGCTTAGGAATTGGAGGTTTAGCATTAGATGTTGCTACCTTAGGCGCAGGAAGTATTATTGCAGGAGGAGCTAAAGGCTTAGCCAAAGAAGGAATAGAGAAAGCTACGAAAGACGTGGCGATGGGTATTGCTGGAGAATTGGCAGAAAAGGAAGCAAAAAATTATCTTGTTCCGATGGCAGAAGAAACATTAAATCAGGCTGCACGTAATTTACCTGAACGAATTGGTGAATATAGTATTTATGGGACACAAGGGTTAGTTGGTAATACCTACACACGAAATATCTTTTTAATGGAAACCTCTAATAAAAGTCTGTCAGGACTAAGGTCTACAATTAGTACAATGGAAAAACAAGCTGTTAAAAGTGGAGCAAATAAGATTTCTATTTATGGAGCGGCTGTTATAAATGAGGGTTTTTTAAATCCAAATATAGCAAGACGTTTTGGATATTCTTTTGAAAAAATAGGAGAGGGAGCGATATTACAGAAAACACTAAAATAAAAAGTATGATAAGAAAAACAATATTGACATCTATTTTTAAGAGAAAGGGAGGAGAAGGGGCTAATACAAAACTAATTAAAGAACATTTTAATTTATTTAGTAAAATTAATTATAATATATATGAAAATGAAAGCCCAATTTTACTATATTTTGTTTATAATGAGTTATGGATATTATTTACTGATGCAAGGATTGTTATAAATGAAAATAATCAACAAATAAATGTATGTTATGATGAACTTATAGATGTTAAACCTGCTTTGGCTGAGGAAATCAAAATGGGTAATAAGGCTAGTGATTTTACAAAACTTTTACTAAATCTTAATAATAAATCATCAATAGTTATTGATGTGGAAAAAGGTTCTCCATATAAAGGTATTTATCAAATGTTACATTATATATCATCAAGCAATAAACATGAGAAATAAAATAGTATTTAGTAAAAAAATAATTATTTTATGAATAAAGATATTTTTACATCATCTAGATGTTTTTGGGGTAGTATACAACAACAAAACCATATAACAGTTGGCCAATGAAATACAAAGTTATTTTCGCTGATGGTTATGATGATGACATAGAATCTCTCACAAGAGATTTAAGAACGGATGTGCTTATTAGTGATGAACAAGGAAACCTCTATAATCCTTTTTTTATTACAATTGAAAGGGTCAACAATGAATTTGAAAAAAACAAAGTATGCTATTTAGAAGATAATCTGGTTATTCTCCATTCAGTAACCAAAGATAATATATTAAAGGCGATTATAGAATTGTATGAATGGGCGTTCTATAAAAAATGGCTTCCAATTCCTGAAGAAGTATTGCAAAAATATTTTTACCCTAAAGAAAACTGGACAACTTTTGATATTGAGATTTAATCAGAATATGAGTTTCAATATCTTATGTTGTGAAAGAGTGAAAATTAAAACACAAAATAAAGGGGGATTATGAATTTTGCAAAAAATATAGGGATAAAAACACTTGTATAAATATGAGGAAAATCAAATATGTAAAAACTTTTCTTTTTATTTTAGGAGAAAAATAGATGGTTTATGGAAGTAAATTACACTATATAAATCAAAATGATAAAAACTGTTCAGAAATGAGCAATTTTTTATTTTATTGATTTTTTATGTGAAGCTCAAATATTTTCAAAAAATAAACTATTTTCGTATACAATTAATGAAAAAACAAACCTTTATGAAGAAATTTTATCTCAGTGTAATGTTGTTTGTCACTTTTCTGGTTTTCGGACAGATAAGTTATACCATTACACCTAGTCCGTTTAATGAAACGGATCAGATCACATTAAGTATACCGGGAAATCAAATTGATGAAACAGCTTGGGGAGTTGTTAATAATGCGGTCTATATTTGGGCATGGTCATTAGATACAAGTTTTAATAATAGCCAGAATTGTCCAACTAATGGGGCTTGGGATAATTCTGATGATTTAAATAAACTCAATTATAATTCAGGTACGGACACTTACTCTCTTACATTCACTCCAACCACTTTCTTCAGCAGAATAGGGATCGGAAGATTTGGATTTTTGTTAAAGGATAAAACAGGAGGTCATCAGACAGCTGATCATTTTGTAAATGTAGGGGTGCTTAGTTTAACCATGACCAATCCTTTATCAAATAGTATAGCATCCGTTCCGGCAGGAAATTCAATTAATATTGCAGCCACAACCAATGTAAATGCTACATTTCAGTTAAAAGCTAATGGAGTAGTCGTAAATTCTACATCAACACCTTCTACTTCCTATTCTTATAATTATCTTGCGGATGATTCTTTCATGGAATTAATCGCAACAGATGCTTCTACTTCAATTACTAAGAATGCAACCTTTATTACAAATAAAACAAGAAGTGTTGTTTCTGAACCAATTCCAAGCTGGATAAAGCAGGGGATCAACTACCATCCTACTGATAATACAAAGGTGGGATTAGCTTTGTATGCTCCGTATAAAAATTTCGTTCATGTCATCGGAAGCTTCAATAGCTGGACTGTGAATGATGCTTACTTAATGAAGAGAGACGCCACAGCCCCGGATCTATACTGGATCGAATTGAGTGGCCTTACTCCGGCACAATTATATACTTTTCAATACAAAACCAATGATCTGAAAAAAGTGGCAGACCCTTTCTCTCCGGAGATCCTTTCTTCTTATGATGACCAGTGGATCTCTGCAACTACCTATCCGGGGTTACCTGCATTTCCTGCAGGGCAGGGTTTTGAAGTTTCCATGTTTAAAACAGGGCAAACCCCATATAACTGGCAGGTTACCAATTTCCAGAGACCTAATAAAGAAGATTTGGTGATTTATGAACTGCTGCTGAGAGATTTCACCCAGGAGAAAAACTGGCAGTCATTGATCAATAAGATTACTTACCTGAAAAGCTTAAATATCAACGCTATTGAGCTTCTTCCCATCATGGAATTTGAAGGGAATTTATCCTGGGGATATAATACCTCATTCCACTATGCGATAGATAAAGCATACGGAACCCCTGAAAAATTCAAAGAATTTGTGGATCTGTGCCACCAGAATGGTATTGCGGTAATATTGGATATTGCCTTTAATCATGCTACGGGACGTTCACCATTAGTAAGGCTTTGGAATATTGATCCAGATGGTGACGGATATGGAGAAATAGCCGCCAATAACCCATATTTCAATCAAATTCCGAGACATAAATATAATGTATTCCATGATTTTAATCATTCCAGTGTGGCAACCAGATATTATGTTGAAAGATCTTTACAGCAATGGCTTACTGAGTTTAGAATTGATGGTTTCCGTTGGGATTTAACAAAAGGATTTACTCAAAATTGTAGTACTAATGATATTGATGATACATGTACAAATTCATACCAACAGGATAGGGTAGATGTTTTGAAATATTACGCAGACAAGCAATGGGCAATTGATCCTAACTCATATATGATCTTTGAGCATTTGGGAACCGATGCAGAAGAGCAACAGTGGGCAAACTATAGAATTGCAGAAGGAAAAGGAGTAATGCTTTGGAATAAAATGACACATCCATATAACGAAAATACAATGGGTTATAAGGACAGTTTTGACAGAATGGATCATGAGCTGCACGGATTTACCAATATGCATGCCGTTGGTTTTGGAGAAAGCCACGATGAAGAAAGATTAATGTTTAAAAACCTGGCATATGGAGCTGTAGAAGGGGCTTATGACGTTAAAAACTTAAATACGGCATTGGAAAGAATGAAAACTTTCGGAGCAACTTTCTTTACCATTCCGGGACCGAAAATGATCTGGCAGTTCGGAGAACTGGGATATGAGTTCAGCATCAACAGATGTCCGGACGGATCTATCAACAGCGGATGCAGAACAGATGAGAAACCTATAGCTTTCACTTTGGGGTATGATACCAATGCCAGCAGAAAAGCAGTGTATGATACCTGGGCTAAAATTTTAAGCATCAGAAATGCCAACCCGGTATTTAAGTCAAAAACATACAGTATAGAATCCAATAACCTGACCAATGACCCGAATGGGCTCATCACAAGGATATATGTATATGACCCTTCGGCTACGGGGATAAAAAATATTGTAGTTTTGGCTAACTATACTACCGCTCCTAAAGATGTGGTACCTTATTTCCCCTATACAGGCCAGTGGCAGAATCTGATGGATAATACCATTTCCAATGTGACATCTACCACAGCTCCTATCAACCTTCAGCCGGGAGAATTCAGGATATTCGGTAACTATTCCGGTACTCTGTCTGTAATGGATGAAAATGCAAAAAATAAATTATCTCTTCAGATAGCCGATAACCCTGTGAAGAACGGATTGGCAAAATTAATTTATTACAAAGCTAAAAACGGAGAAATTATGATCTATGATATGACAGGTAAAAAAATGGATTCCTTTAAACTGAAAAGCGAAGACGGAACTTACGAGCTGAAAGCCAATTATCCGGCAGGAACCTATCTGGTTCACTTAAGATCGGATAACGGGATTGCCATTCAGAAAATGCAGATCAAATAAATAAAACCGATTTTTAAGAATAAGAAAGAGAGATAATTGTAAAATTGTCTCTCTTTTGTTTGATAATCACGATTCATACAAAAGACTTTCAGGATCAGGTCGCTATAGAGTTTTCAAATTGAATTTATAATCCCTATCTTTGCACCCACAAAATTTCTACAATGTCTAAGTCATTAATTCCAAAACTGGAAGCTATAAAACAACGATATAATGAGGTGGCGGACCTTATTATACAGCCGGATGTCATTTCAGATCAGAAAAAATACTCTTCTTTGAATAAAGAATACAGTGACTTGGGAAAAATTGTTAAAGTATATGATCAGTACAAAGGAGCTTTGGATACCATTGAAGAATCAGATGAAATCATTGCCGATGGTTCGGACAGGGATCTGGTAGATCTGGCAAAAATGGAAAAGTTGGACGCCCAGGAAAAAATTCCGGGATTGGAAGAAGAATTAAAAGTACTGTTGATCCCGAAAGATCCTGCAGATGACAAGAATGTGATCGTAGAATTACGTGCCGGAACAGGAGGTGATGAATCTGCTATCTTTGTAGAAGACATTTACAGGATGTACTCCATGTACTTCAAAACAAAAGGATGGAGACATGAAGTAACGGACTCCAATGAAGCTGCAAAAGGATATAAGGAATTGATCATGAAAGTAGAAGGAGAAGGCGTTTACGGGATCATGAAGTTCGAATCAGGAGTTCACCGCGTACAGCGTGTTCCTGAAACCGAATCTCAGGGAAGAGTCCACACGTCAGCAATCACCATTGCAGTTTTACCGGAAGCCGAAGAAGTGGATGTGGAGATCAACCCGGCAGATATCGAGATGCAGACCTCACGTTCAGGGGGAGCCGGAGGACAGAACGTTAACAAAGTTGAAACAAAAGTTCAGTTAACGCACAAGCCTTCAGGTTTGGTGGTCGTTTGTCAGCAAGCCCGTTCCCAGTTAGCCAACCGTGAACTGGCCATGGAAATGCTTCGTGCCAAATTATATGATATTAAATTACAGGAAGTTCAGGGAGATATTGCAGCACAAAGGAAGACGATGGTTTCTACCGGAGACCGTTCCGCAAAGATCAAGACATACAACTATCCGCAGGGAAGAGTTACAGATCACAGGATCAACAAATCCATGTATAATCTTGATGCCTATATGAATGGAGATATCTCTGAGATGATCGATGCCGTGATCATGGCAGAAAATGCAGAAAAAATGAAAGGGGAAGAAGAAAACTATTAAATCTCTGTTATTCAGGGACTTTTTATATGGAATTAAACATTAAAACTATGAAAAATTTTAAAACCACAATATTTGTTTTTCTCTTGTTATTCATTCAAAATCTTAATGCACAAACAGAAGTAAAGGGGCCTAAAGAGTTTTTTACAATCCTTTTTGATACTTTTGTTAAAAATGATCCGATTAGTTTAAAGAATCTAAATGATTATAGTGGCCAGTTTATGGATGAAGAGAATATATATGTGGTAGATAATGAAAGCAAAGACGATTATCTTAAAGGATTTTTAGATGCATTCCCTGAAAATACGGTTACTGAATGTAAAAAAGAAGCCGAGGAATTTTTTAATGCAATAAATGAGAATTTTAAAAATGGAAAGCTGAATATTAAAAGTATCAAGCATGTGAAGAACGAACGCGCAGATATGACAACGGTGGAAATTATTTATTCTGTAAAATTTAAAGTACCCTCTAGACTGTCTGATTTTGAGTTTGAAGATCCTGAAAGTATAAAGCCGGACAGATTGAAAAACTTCTTGATTCAGGCAATAAAAGAATTAAAAAATGCAGATAAAATTGTCACGACGGAAGATGAAGAAACTATTTTATATCAAAGAGAAAAAGAAGGAAAAACTTTCTATTTTAGTTTGAGTGGGGACAGAATTGTTTCCGAATTACAGCGTTTTTATTTTTACAGTTTAGGAAAGGAATCCTTCATATATCAATAAGATAATACGACTAAAATAATTTAGAAGTTGTTGGATTTGTAACTTTTTTATTGGTATACATTGCGTATTTTTGGCGAAATCATTAATTAATATGAATATTAAACCTATCTTATTAACGGCTGGAGTTTTATTTTCAGCAATGTTTTATTCCCAAAAAATGAATTATCCTAAAGCATTAAAAGGAAATCAGACAGATACTTATTTCGGGACTGCCGTTGCAGATCCTTTCAGGGACCTGGAGAATGACTCCGAACCCACTAAAAAATGGGTAGATGAAGAAGTGGCCTATAGCCAGAACTACCTTTCAAAGATCCCTTTCAGAGAACAGATTAAAAGCCAGTTGAAAGACATCTGGAATTTTGAGAGAATTTCAGCACCTTTCAAAGAAGGAGATTACACCTATTATTATAAAAATGACGGGTTACAGGCCCAGTCTGTTTTATACAGGACTAATAACAAGACCAAAGTAACAGAAGTGTTTTTAGATCCGAATAAATTTTCAGAAAAAGGAACGACATCCCTTTCCAATCTGTCATTTAACAAAAAAGGTAATCTGGCAGCCTATTCCATTTCTGAAGGCGGAAGCGACTGGAATAAGATCATTATCCTTGATGCCATCACCAAAAAACAGATCGACGAGACCTTGCTGGATGTAAAATTCAGCGGAATTTCCTGGCAGGGAGATGAAGGTTTCTATTATTCAAGCTACGATAAGCCAAAAGAAGGAACCGTACTTTCCGGAATGACAGATAAACATAAAGTGTATTTCCACAAATTAGGAACAAAACAGTCAGAAGATCAATTGATTTTCGGAGGAGAAAAAACACCACGCCGGTATATCGGGGCAGGAGTTTCAGAAGATCAGAGATATCTGATCGTTTCTACAGCCAATGCGACCAACGGAAATGAATTATACATCAAAGATTTAAAGAACGGGGGAGATTTTGTGCAGATCAACAAAGGATTTGACATCAACGTAAGCATTGTCGATACACAGGGAGACGATCTTTTCATTTTCACAGACAAAGACGCTCCCAATATGCGTTTGGTAAAGACAAGCATTAAAAATCCTGCTCCCGAAACCTGGAAAGACGTCATCCCGCAAACAGAAAACGTATTAGGGGTTTCTTCTGGCGGAGGTTATTTCTTTGCAACCTATATGATTGATGCTATTGATCAGGTAAAACAATATGATAAAACCGGAAAATTAATAAGAGAGATTGCCCTTCCCGGAAAAGGAAATGTTTCAGGTTTCGGCGGGAAAGAAGAAGAAAAAGAACTCTACTTTTCGTTCAGCAACTATATTACACCGGGAACTACCTTCAAATTCAATGCAGATTCCGGGAAATCTGAAATCTATCAGAAACCTAAAGTGAAATTCAATCCGGACAATTATGTTTCTGAACAGGTATTCTATACCTCCAAAGACGGAACAAAAGTTCCTATGATGATCAGCTATAAAAAAGGAATAAAGCTTGATGGTAAAAACCCTACCATCCTGTACTCTTACGGAGGATTCAATATAAGCTTACAGCCGGCTTTCTCAGTAGTCAATGCCATTTGGATGGAAAACGGCGGGATCTATGCCGTTCCGAACATCCGTGGAGGAGGAGAATATGGGAAAAAATGGCATGATGCAGGAACGAAAATGCAGAAAAAAAATGTTTTTGAAGACTTCATTGCTGCCGGAGAATACCTCCAAAGCAAAGGATATACCTCTAAGGATTACATGGCACTTTCAGGAAGATCAAACGGAGGATTGCTGGTAGGAGCGACTATGACCATACGTCCTGATCTGGCCAGAGTGGCCTTCCCCGGAGTTGGAGTGCTGGATATGCTGAGATACAATAAATTCACGGCCGGAGCCGGTTGGGCATACGATTACGGAACAGCAGAAGACAGCAAAGAAATGTTCGAATATTTAAAATCATACTCCCCGGTGCATAATGTGAAAGCAGGAGTATGCTATCCTTCAACAATGATCATCACCAGCGATCATGATGACAGGGTAGTTCCGGCCCATTCTTTTAAATTTGGAGCTGAGCTTCAGGAAAAGCAAACATGTGGCAACCCGGTTTTATTGAGAATAGAAAAAAATGCAGGACACGGAGCAGGAAGATCAACAGAACAGGTGATCAGTGAGAATGCTGACCTTCTTTCCTTTGCCTTATATGAAATGGGAATCAAAAAATTAGGAAAATAATTGAGCTGAATCGCAAAAAAGCGAAAAGATAAATTTTATAACTCGACGATAATAAAGGCGATTTTGCAGTGTTGCAGCTTCGCCTTTTTGCTTTAAAAACAGACACTCGAAAAATATTTTTTAACTCAATGATAAGGGCGATTTTACAGTTTTACAATTTCGCCTTTTTACCTTAAAAACAAACACAAATTATTATCCCAAAAATCCGTAATTTTAACGGTCTAATAAATCCGAAAGAATGAGAAGGGAAATTCAAAACAAAACTCCTCAATTTACCATCACCGGTCGCAACACAGAAATTTATCCGTTCGAAAAAGACGGCTTACAATTAAAGTCATCCTACAATGCAGAAGATGTTCAGAACGAATCCTTAACGCAGACCTCTCCGGGGATTGCTCCTTACTTAAGAGGACCATATTCTACCATGTACGTTCAGAAACCCTGGACGATCCGTCAGTACGCAGGATTTTCTACTGCCGAAGAGTCCAATGCTTTTTACAGAAGGAATTTGGCAGCCGGGCAAAAAGGACTTTCCGTAGCTTTCGATTTAGCAACGCACAGAGGGTATGATTCGGATCATGCAAGAGTAGTGGGAGATGTCGGTAAAGCAGGAGTTGCCATTGACTCCGTTGAGGATATGAAGATTTTGTTCAATGAGATCCCGCTGGATCAGATCTCTGTTTCTATGACGATGAATGGGGCGGTTCTTCCCATCCTTTCTTTTTATATTGTGGCGGCGGAAGAGCAGGGCGTGAAGCAGGAACAGCTTTCCGGAACCATCCAGAACGATATCCTGAAAGAATTCATGGTGAGAAACACCTATATCTATCCACCGGCTCCTTCCATGAAGATCATTGCAGATATCTTTGAATATA
The DNA here is from genome assembly GCF_014204415.1 of Chryseobacterium defluvii. Classification (GTDB taxonomy): domain Bacteria; phylum Bacteroidota; class Bacteroidia; order Flavobacteriales; family Weeksellaceae; genus Chryseobacterium; species Chryseobacterium defluvii_A. The sequence continues at coordinate 17,256 of NZ_JACHLE010000006.1, forward strand.
CCTCCCGGAATATCCCTAAATTTAATTCCATCTCCATTTCAGGATACCATATGCAGGAAGCCGGAGCCACGCCGGTTCTGGAAATGGCATATACATTGGCAGATGGTTTGGAATATGTAAGAACTGGGATAAAAGCAGGAATGAATGTTGATGATTTTGCTCCAAGGCTTTCATTCTTCTGGGCAATTGGGATGAATCATTTCATGGAAATTGCCAAAATGAGAGCTGCAAGATATATCTGGGCTACCCTTTTAAAACAATTCAATCCTCAAAATCCTAAATCTCTGGCATTAAGGACACATTCCCAGACCTCAGGATGGTCTTTAACAGAGCAGGAACCCTTCAATAATATCACAAGAACAGCCATTGAGGCATTGTCTTCCGCTTTGGGGGGAACACAATCCTTACATACCAATGCGTTGGATGAAGCCATTGCTCTTCCAACAGATTATTCCGCGAAAATTGCAAGAAATACACAGATCATTTTACAGCAGGAGAGCGGAATTTGTGATGTGGTAGACCCGATGGGTGGGAGCCATTTAATTGAAAGCCTTACCCAGCAGATGATCGAAGAAGCCATGAAATACATCGATGAGGTAGAGCAGGAAGGAGGAATGACCAAAGCGATCGAAGCCGGAATTCCTAAAATGAGGATCGAAGAAGCTGCTGCCAGAAAACAGGCAAAAATAGACAGTGGAGAAGAATTCATTATTGGAGTGAATTCATTCAGGTCTGCCTTAAAACAGGATGAAATAGAAATTCTGGACATCGATAATACCGAAGTTCGTAGAAAGCAGATCGAAAGATTAAATACCATAAAAGCAGAAAGAAATGCCGAAGCAGTCGGGCAGATCCTAAACGAGATCCGTGAAAGTGCAAAAACAGGAAAAGGAAACCTTTTGGCATTATGCATAGAAGCTGCCCGCAGAAGAGTGACCTTAGGAGAAATGAGCGATGCGATGGAAGAAAGCTTCGGAAGATACAAAGCCAACATTAGAACAATTTCAGGAGTATATGCTATGAATGCCGGTAAAAACGAATATTTTGAAAAAGCACTTCATCTGACCCAAAAATTTGAAGAAGAAGAAGGGCGCCGCCCGAGGCTTATGGTTGCCAAAATGGGACAGGACGGGCATGACAGAGGTGCAAAAGTAGTGGCAACAGCATTTGCCGATATGGGATTTGATGTTGATGTAGCCCCATTATTTCAGACTCCGGAAGAAGTGGCAAAACAGGCTGTGGAAAACGATATTCACATTCTGGGAGTATCCTCTCTGGCAGCAGGGCACAAGACTTTGGTTCCGCAGGTGGTGGAAGAGCTTAAAAAACTGGGTGCGGAAGATATTACGATCGTCGTTGGAGGAGTAATTCCCCAACAGGATTACGAATTCCTGTATGCTAATGGAGCAGATTTTATTTTTGGCCCCGGAACAAATCTTCCAAAATGTGCAGTAGATATTTTAGAAAAATTCTTAAAAAAATAAATTATCTCTGATGAACCTCAAAAGCATATTTAAATCCTCGAAGAGAAAGATTATTCTTTTTATGGGTTTATTTTTTGCATTTTTTATCGTATCAGGCTTCTTTAAAAATGAAAAGGCCATTGCAAAATCCAATATTTCAGCGGATACTGTTCTGATGAAAAAACATTTGCAGTCAATAGTTGAAACCCCTCAGTTTAGAAACCACAAAAATATAGATCAGCTTAATGCCGTTGCAGAATATATCAGACATGATTTTAATAAATACGGTGATAGTACCGGCTTCCAGGAATATAAAGTCAATGGCCAGACTTATAAAAATGTGATCAGTTCTTTCGGAACAGAACATACAAAAAGAATAATTATCGGAGCTCATTACGATGTCTGCGGAGATCAGAAAGGAGCTGATGATAATGCAACAGGAGTTACAGCACTTTTGGAACTGGCCAGAATGCTCAAAGGCCAGAAACTGAATTACAGAATAGACCTGGTAGCTTATACCTTGGAAGAACCACCCTATTTCAGGACAGAGAATATGGGAAGTTATGTTCATGCCAGGTATTTAAAAGACAACAATATCGCTGTATATGGAATGGCAAGTGTGGAAATGATAGGATATTTCAGTGAAGAAAAAGGCTCTCAGGAATTTCCCGTAGGAATATTGTCCTGGATCTATGGTAACAAGGGCGATTTCATAACTCTCGTTAAAAGATTCAGTGGCGCAGGTCCGTTTGTAAAAAACTTTATAAGTAATTTCAAAAGCTCACAGCAAATAAAAACCGAAACTTTTCCGGCCCCAAAATTTGTAACAGGGGTAGACTTTTCAGACCATCTTAATTATTGGAAATTCGGTTATTCCGCTTTAATGATTACAGATACATCATTCTTCAGGAACAAAAACTATCATGAGACTACAGATACTTTAGATACATTGGATCTTCCACGAATGGCAAAGGTGATCGACGGTATTTTTCTGAGCCTGATCCATTTGAAATAGAAAAAATATTTTGCAGATTAAAAAAATAATTTATATTTGCACCTGAAAATAAAGTTTAACCATTTAAAAACAACGAAGCAAATGTTCAAATTTAATCAAGACTCTCCGGCTGGATTACCGCTTATGGTGGTAAGGCTTCGTGGTTTGGTACATTCTTAGAATAATAGTATAATGAAATATCAAAACCCGAAGTCGCACAGATTTCGGGTTTTTTATTGCGCAATATTTCAAACTTGGTTTCCCCGAAATCTTTTTTTAATCATGCCATTCTGAACACAGACTGAAGGTTTGCGAACATAGTTCAAAAGAATCTCTTCCTGTTATATTGATCAAAATGGCAATAATCAACTAAAATTTTAGTTGAATGATGTTTTATGCTAAAAATCTAATATCTGGCATCTGACATCTCATATCTAAAACAAAAACAATGGGAAATTTAAAACTTAAAGGAAAAGATATATTAAAACTGGGCTATCCGAACAATCAGAGTGTAAACATTGCTTTGGAGGTCATGAAAAGGAATTTTGCCACTAAAAATATTCATCATGTCAAATCTCTTTTAAAAGAAATACTGATGAGTCCGGAAAACTTTGAAAAAGACCTGGCCTTTGGGCAGATTGCGGAAGCACTGCTTTCGTCAAAGAAAACAGAAAAAAGAATGCTGAATACACAGCGTGCTTCTTTTCAGGTTTTCGGGAACAATATTTCAGAAGAAGCGAAGAACCAGTTATACACCGCTTTAAAATTGCCGGTGTCGGTTCAGGGTGCTTTAATGCCCGATGCCCATAGTGGTTACGGACTTCCGATCGGCGGGGTTCTTGCCGTGGAAAATGCCGTGATCCCTTATGGAGTGGGAATGGATATCGGCTGCAGAATGAGTCTCAGTATTTTGGATACCCCAATTTCATACCTGGACGGTGCAAAAGATAAATATGAAAAAGCACTCGCGGAGCATACCAAATTCGGGATGTACGAAACGCATAAATCTCATGGGGAACATGAAATTTTTGACAGAGATACATTCGATCTGATCCCGATTTTGAGAAGACTCAAAGGAAAAGCCATTAAGCAGATGGGAACTTCCGGTGGCGGAAACCATTTTGTGGAATTCGGGGAAGTGGAAATTACGGAAGAGGATGTCCAGATCGGGCTTCCAAAAGGGAAATACCTGGGAATCCTTTCACACAGCGGTTCCCGTGGATTAGGAGCGGAAATTGCCCAATACTACTCCAGGGTAGCAATGGAGCAATGTCCTTTGCCCAAAGAAGCACAAAACTTTGCGTGGCTGGATCTGAACACTCACCTTGGATTAGAATATTGGACAGCAATGAATTTAGCAGGAGATTACGCTTCGGCCTGTCATGATGATATCCACAGGAGGCTGGTGAAAGCCGTTGGAGGAAGAGTGAAAGCAAGGATCGAAAACCATCACAACTTTGCATGGAAAGAGATCCATAACGGGAAAGAAGTGATCGTTCACAGGAAAGGGGCCACTCCCGCCAATGAAAACGAATTGGGGATGATTCCCGGATCCATGACGGCAAAAGGATTTATCGTCCGCGGTAAAGGAAATCCTGAATCATTGAATTCCGCTTCACATGGTGCAGGGAGAGCGTATTCAAGAGGAGAATGCAGAAGCCTTTTCACTCAGAATGACATCAAAAAAGAATTGAAGCTTAAAAATGTTATCCTGATGGGTGGAAATGCCGAAGAAGCCCCGATGGCTTATAAAGACATTAATGAAGTCATGAATGCACAAAGCGAACTGGTGGATATCCTCGGAACCTTTCAGCCAAGGATCGTGAGAATGGATAAGTAATTTGGTTAATAGTTGAGAGTTGTCAGTTGATAGATTACTTCATGCTGACAACTATTAACGATCAACAGTCAACGAAAAAAAATGGAAAAAATCATACAAATTACCTCAGGAAGAGGGCCTTTGGAATGCCAGTGGGTGGTTGCCAAAGTTCTGAAGGCTTTCCTTGAGGAAGCAAAACAGGAAAAAATAGAATACGGGATCATCCATAGAGAAAACGGGGATGAAAACCTGACCCTGAAATCCGTAACCCTGCTTTTAAAAGGAAAAGACCTATCTCAATTTTTAAAAGGATGGTTGGGAAGTATCTGCTGGACTGGAAAAAGCACGTTCAGAAAGCTGCATAAAAGAAGCAATTGGTATATTGGTGTTTTTGAGCTGGAGGGACTGGAGGAAATACACTTTAATGAAAAAGAGATTCAGTTTCAGACCACGAGAAGCCAGGGAAGCGGAGGACAGAATGTAAATAAAGTAAATACAGCTGTTCGGGCAACCCATGTACCAACGGGACAAAGCGTTTTTGTGCAGGATTCACGTTCACAACTGGAGAATAAAAAGCTTTCCATTATTCGCTTAAAAGAAAAAATAATGGGGTTGCATATTCAGCAGCTGGAAAATAAGATGCAGGAAACGTGGAACAATCACCTGCAGGTACAGAGAGGAAACCCTGTCCGGACATTTACCGGGACAGATTTTAAAAAGAATAATAAGGATAAATCTTTCAAAAAACAAAGAAGTATCCTGAAAAATGAACTTAAAAATTATAAAAATGACCTTAACTAAAAATAAATACTACTTTGAGGCTTTGGACAACTACCCATACAGCCTTCCACAATGCCTGGAAGCATTGAACTATGCGTTGTCCTATGATCCTGAAGATGCGGACAGCCTATGCCTGATGGGGAGACTGCATACTGAAATTCTGAATGACTATGAAACGGCAAAGACCTATTTCGAAGAAGCTATGCAGAGTAATATTAATAACATCAGTACTCCCAAATATTATATTCACTGCCTTTTAAATAATGAAGATTATGAAGAAGCGGAAAAATTAATAGAGTTTGCTTTGAAAATAAAAGGAATAGATAAAGCGAATATCCTGTATTGGAAATCTCTTCTGTTTGAAAAAAGAAGAGAATATGATAAGGCTCTGGAGCAAATAAAGGAAGCTGGAAAATTTAGCTATAATAAGAACATGACCGATTTCCTGGAAGCCAGAGAGAAGTTTGTGAAAGATAAAATGCCGAAAAAGAAAAATAAAAAAAAGAAGGGGACGAAATAAGTCTCCTTTTTTGTAGCTTTAATCTATGAAACACTTTATTTTTTTAATCTTATTGATAATTATTTCGTGTAAAAAGGCAGAGCCTCAGATCAAAATTCTTCAAAAAGATACAGATTTGGATTTAAGATATGAAGTTTTGAATCAATTGATTGAGAGTGATTCTTCAACCTATGCAATGGATAAGTTCCTATATATTACTACACTAAGAAGGGTTTATCTTTATGAAAATGAGAGTGATGAACCAAAACCAATTGGAATAACCTTAAAATATGACTCGATTTTCTCTCAAAAGGATTCTGCTTATTATAGGAATCAGGAAAAAATAATTTTAGGTTTTGGATTTGATAAAACCAGAATTAATCAAAAATTACAGTATGCTACAGATGAGGAACTTCACAAATTAGATCATAATAAAGGTGATGATTTTTGGACCGAATTTGAGAAAAAATATGGAAGAAAATGTATTCGTAGTTTTTCTGTGCCCTTTTTTAACAAAGATAAAACAATGTGTATTGTTCAAAACTCGATCTCCTGTGGTTATTTAAACGCGAACGGGTATACTGCAATTTATAAAAAAATCAATGGGAAATGGACAGAAATAAAATCGTTTGATCACTGGATAAGCTAGAATATGAAGATCAATTTTATAATAAAACAGCTCCAACTAAAAGAAACATTTTCCATTGCTTACGGAAACTATGATAAAAGACAGGCGTTGCTCGTAGAATTATCTTATCTGGACAGCAAAGGATACGGGGAATGTGTAGAGATAGATTATTATCACATCAGTCTTCAAAACTTTGTCTTAAAATTAAAGGAAATCCAATCAGCAATTGAAGCTCACAAAATCGTCCACCCGAAAGAATTTTTTCAGTTTCTTTTGAGCTTGAATCTGCATCCTTTTTTACTCTCCGCTTTAGACTGTGCGTATTGGGATCTGTTTGGAAAACTGGAGAATAAAAGTTTTATTGAGCTTAATCGGCTTCCTGCCGAACATTTGACGGAAAGCTCAATAACCATTTCCGTAGACACTATTGATGAACAGATCCGGAAAATTGAAGAAAGCCTATGGAATAAATTTAAAGTAAAATGCAAAGGATTAGATAAAAACAATGTTGAAAAGCTTTTACTTTCCGATAGGAATATCGCGTTGGATTCCAATGCGAGTTTTACGGATGAAGACTGTATCTGGTTGCAGGAAAATGCGGGTATTCAGAAATTCCTGTATCTGGAACAGCCAAGGCCAATCGACCAATATCGGATTTTAAGAAAAGACCGTTTTGCCAACTGGATGGCAGATGAAGATTGCCAGAATATAGAATCACTGGATGAGTTGATCCCTTACTATAAAAGCATCAATATAAAACTGATGAAATGCGGAGGCCTAACACCGGCTTTACAAATGATCCGTAAAGCAAAGGAACTAGGCTATAAGATCATGGTCGGATGCATGACAGAATCGTCTGTAGGAATATCTGCCGGATGCGTCCTGACAGGCCTTACAGATTATGCAGACCTGGATGGAGCCAATCTTATTTCCAATGATTATGCCACCGGAAATTTTGTGGAGAACGGGAAAATAATACTATCCGGCAAACCTGGTTTGGGAATAGACTTGAAGTAGAACACTCTCAAAAAACCTGATGAAGAGAAAAACCGGCCTTTTATTCATCATAACAACAAAAGCTGAATACAAAATAAATAAAAACCCTTACAAATTAATCAGACTATACAAACTTTAAAACATAATCATCAGTTAAATCCGCCCAATCTGCGGGAGAAAATAGATTAAAGATAAATTTTAATTAAGCATCCCCGACTGCCATTCCTGTGAAGGAGGAATCTCATGTAAGCTTAATTCATCCACTTACACCATACCCAGAACAAGAATAATTTAGTATTGTCATTCCGTAGAAACCTAACGAAGTAGTTCGACGAAGTCAATCTAAACCGTATTGAGGTGCTTTGACTGGCTTTAAACCAATCTGTTAAATTACTTCTTTACAGAAACAACATAATCATAAACCCACTGGTGTTGCTCCTCTGTCAGTTTTGCTTTAGGAGCCATAGAATTCATGATCCCTACCCATTGTACAGAAGTATAGGCCGTTGGCTTTGGCAGCTCGTGGCATTTACCGCATGAGTTTTCAAAAATAGTTTTCCCTTGGGCAAGTTGTTCAGCTGTAGACACTGCAGGTCCCGCAGAGGCAGTAGGAGTTGTGGCTTTTGGTGTACAGGAAGCCAGCAAAACAGCAGTAAATGAGGCTACAGCAATGAATTTTTTCATGAGTTTAAAATTTGATTGAAAACAAATGTAATAAATTCCTCCTGCCATTAAGAAAAGAGAACGTAGTTTTAATTTAGAAGAAATAAAAGTAACAACACATAAGGTTGTGAATTCATTTTATTTGTCAATTTCTAGAAATTCGTTTGTGAAGTAAAATTCACTATTCACAATTGACTATTCACCATCTACTTTCTCACATTTAATTATTATTTTTGATTCGATGAAATTTTCTACAGAAGAGCTAATAGAAGGAATACAATCCGGCAATAAACGCCTGATCGCAAAAGCTATTACCCTGGTGGAAAGTAAAAAAGCAGAGCACAGGCAGCAGGCAGAAGAACTTTTGAAAAAAATAATGCCCCTTACGGGCAATTCCATAAGAGTAGGCGTAACTGGCGTACCCGGTGCCGGAAAATCTACATTTATAGAAAATTTCGGAAGGCTGGCTATTTCTGACGGCAAAAAAGTGGCGGTATTAGCCATCGATCCAAGCTCAGCCATTAATAAAGGCAGTATTTTAGGAGACAAAACACGGATGGAAGAACTGGCCAGAGAAGAAAATGCCTTTATCCGTCCTTCACCAAGCTCCGGTTTCTTAGGCGGGGTTGCCAATACCACTTTCGAGACCATGATGATCTGTGAAGCCGCAGGATACGATTATATTCTTATAGAAACAGTGGGAGTAGGGCAGTCCGAGGTTTTGGTGGCCGATATTACCGATGTTTTTTTATTCCTGAAAATTATCGGTGGCGGAGATGAGCTTCAGGGAATAAAGCGGGGCATCATGGAAATGGTGGATGTGATTTTTATTAATAAAGTGGAAGAGGATAATCTCAACAAAGCAAAAAATACCCGTCTGGAGCTCAAAAGAGCCCTGGATTTTATCCCGCCGAAGGAAAAAAACTGGAAAGTCCCGGTGCTTTTAGGTTCTGCATTGCACAGTGAAGGGCTAGAAGAAGTCTATACCACTATTGATCAGTTCATCAGCCTGAAAAAGAAAACCGGGAGCTTTGAAGCTGTCAGGACCCGGCAGGCAGAAAAAAGATTTGATTATTGGGTGCAGGAATACATTTTATCTGTGATGAAAAAGAGTAATTCTGTAGAAGAGGCTTATATACAGCACAAAAAAAATGCCTCGGCCATGATCTCAAATCCCAGTACCGAAGCAAAATTATTTGTTGAAAGATTTCTTTCTAAAGATCAGGATTAAAGTTTGGTTTCGTTCATAGAAATATATCCGTCATAAGATATTGGCTGCCTATCGGTACTTCTCATTGAAGTAAAGGCTTTTCCGTTCTTAAAGACCTCTATGATAATTTCCGTAACATCTTTTACATCATTGGGTTTTATTCTTACCACCCAGTTCCCTTTTTTATTCTGAGATTTGTTCACTGTAAAATCTTTGGAAACAAATCTATAGCTGTTATCATTATTATAATTAGGTCTGAAGGATCTGCCGAAATACGGAAGAACAACATCCAGGGTATTACTTCTTAATTCTACCGTATAATTGGCATCCAGCTCCAACATCCTGGTGGAAGTGGCATTCGGCATAGAATTCATCAGGTTGATCACATCATAATTGGTAGGATTAGCCCTTTGCGCATGGAAGGTAAATTCCTGAGAACTGACCCATGCATCTACCGTTTTTGAATCCACTGTACTCTGAGAAGAGCAGCTTTGAAAGAAAAATAAAAATCCAAAAACAAATAGAATTGAAATATACTTTTTCATGACCTTAATAATTATTAAATTTAGATAGCAAAATGTATGCAAATCTTCTTCCGGAATATTTTTTGGAATAAAAATTGTTAAGGTTGAATTAATAACACTCTAAACTATGAAAATAACACATCTATTAGGAATAGGAGCAATGGTAATGTCTGTTGCAGCCTGTACCACAAACCCGATCACGGGAAGATCTTCTTTGCAGCTCGCCAACAACTCAGAAATCATGACGATGTCTGCACAGGAATATAAAACAACCCTGTCCAAAGGTAAGGTGATTACCGGAACAGCGGATGCAAAAAGAGTGGCCAATGTAGGAACCAGAATAAAAAGTGCTGCCGAAAAATACTATCAGAGTATAGGAAGATCAGCAGACTTAGCTAATTATAAATGGGAATTTAATCTTTTACAGAGCAATGAGCTGAACGCATGGTGTATGCCTGGCGGAAAAGTGGCTGTATACACCGGAATATTACCGGTAACCAAAGATGAAAACGGATTGGCGGTAGTAATGGGGCATGAAGTATCCCACGCATTGGCAGGCCACGGAAACGAAAGGATCTCCCAAGCTATGGTAGCACAATATGGAGGAGCCATTTTGGGAAGCACCATATCCAATTCTCAATGGGCAGGAATTTTCGAGCAGGTATATCCTATAGGATCACAGGTTGCCCTATTGAAATACGGAAGAAACCAGGAATCCGAAGCAGATAAAATGGGATTATATTTAATGGGTATGGCAGGGTATGATCCGAGGGCGGCGATACCATTCTGGAACAGAATGGAAGCAGCCTCTGCAGGAAGTAGCAGGCCACCTCAGTTTTTATCTACCCACCCGAATCCTGAAACAAGAATTTCAGATATCCAGAAAGACCTGCCAAAAGCTTTGGAATATTATAAGGCTGCCGGTGGAAAAATATAGCTATTAGAATTTTAATCCTGATGAAGCCTTATTAAATTTTTATTACATTTGATAAGGCTTTTTAATTTTATTAAACACAACATTATGAAGAGTTTATCATTTACCGGACTTATTCTTTTAGCTGTATCAGCATTACTTTTTTATCTTACAACGAACTTTGCGGTGGAAGAAATCAAGCTTAATCATATTATGGGAATGATGGCCGGGGTAGGACTTGGGCTTATTATCGGCGGAATGGTGGGATATATAAGTAAAGGCAGTGCCATTAAAGAAGAGCAGAAAAGAAAAGAATTTAAGCAGCTCCAAAAAGATAAAGTAGAATTGGAAAAACAGGCTGCCGAGATTGCAAAACGTCAGGCAGAACTGGACAATCAAAATAAAAATCCTCAGGTTTAAACTGAGGATTTTTTTATAGTTGTTATTTTCTTTTGATCAGAATTTATAACCTATACCTACCATAAATAAGTTGGCACGGTTGTCATATCGGATCTCTTCACCGGATATACGGTTAATGAAATTTCTCTGGTCTTTACTGAACGCTCCTTCATATCTTGCATTCACGATCAGCTTTTTGATCTCCAGCTGTGCGCCAAACTGATAACCTACAGTAAAATTATCCCTGGCATTTTCCTTAAAATCATTGAAAGTATCTTCTTTGCTGAGGTTATAGCTGGCAACCGGGCCTACAAAAATGCCCAACATATTCCCCAGAACATTATAACCCAACAGGACAGGCATGTCTATACGGTTGTTTTTGATATCAAAAGTTGTATTGGAAACAGGATCCGTGAATTCATTTTTGAAAGTAGTATAATATAATTCCGGCATTACATAAAATGCTACAGGAAGTCCTACTTTTAACGAAAGTCCCGCATTAAATCCTACATTGTTTTTTCCTTCCCCTTCAATAGCTTGGTTCACAGTTCCTTTAATATTCTTCCATGAAGGAGAACCTGTAGGAAAAATTAAATTAGCTTTACCTGCAAGAGAAATTTGTGCAGAAGCGAACATGGAAAAACTTATTAATGCTATACTAAGTACCTTTTTCATTGTCGTCTAATTTTGTGATTGTATTATCTATGGTCTTGTTATTTTCCAGTAAATATTCTCTCAATTCCTTAAACAGTTCTGATGAATAAACGAAATCGATGAGGTTTTTATTGCCTGCCGTGATCAGGATGTCTTTGTTGCCTTCCCATTCTTTAATGCCTAATCTCAGGTAAACAATTTTTTCACCTATCGTCATTACTGAATTCATATCATGGGTATTGATGATCGTTGTAGTGTTGTATTCCTTTGTGATCTCAAGCAGCAGGTCATCAATCACATTGGATGTATAGGGATCCAGTCCTGAGTTAGGCTCATCACAGAATAAATATTTGGGATGGTTCACAATAGCTCTTGCAATAGCTACACGCTTCTGCATTCCTCCGGAAATTTCAGACGGAAATTTTCTGTTGGCTTTATCCAGGTGTACCCTGCCTATTACCTCAAAAACCCTTCTTTTCTTTTCCCTGAATGTCAGATTGGTAAACATATCCAGCGGAAACATAATGTTCTCTTCCACCGTTAAGGAATCAAACAAAGCGCTCCCCTGAAATAGAGTGCCTATTTCAGATCTCAGATGCTGCTTCTGTTCCCTGTTCATGATGTTGATATCTCGTCCGTCAAAAAGGATCTCTCCTGAAGATGGCTGATAGACATTTAATAAGCTTTTAAGAAAAACAGTCTTTCCGGAACCACTCTGCCCGATAATCAGGTTTACTTTTCCTTTATCAAAAGTGGTTGAAATTCCTTTAAGTACTTCAACGTCATCAAAACTCTTCTTAAGATTTTTTACCTCAATCATCAGCTTAATATTAATTGGGTTAAAATTAATTCGGAAATGATAATGAATACCATAGTCCAAACCACGGCCTGTGTACTAGCCCTTCCTACTTCAAGTGAGCCTCCCTTTACGGTATAACCAAAATAAGAAGGAACCGTAGCGATAATGAAGGCAAAAACAGTTGTTTTAGTGAATGCGTAATAAATAAAAAGATTGGGCATATACATTTGGATACCCGTAATATAATCTGCTTCCGTCCAGTTTCCGGTTAAAATTCCCGCAACATATCCTCCTGCGATACCAAATACAATACTGATGGCAATAAGCAAGGGATTAAAAATGATACAGGCAATTATTTTGGGAAGAATTAAAAAATTGGGAGAATTCACACCCATGATATCCAATGCATCAATCTGTTCAGAAACCCTCATCGTTCCTATACTTGAAGCAATATATGAGCCCACTTTGCCGGCTAAGATCAGGCTGATAATAGTGGGAGAGAACTCCAGGATCAATACGGCTTTTGTAGCATATCCCACAAATGCAGGCGGAATAGGAAATGAAGAAGCATCAAAATTATTAAACATCTGGATGGCAACTACCGCTCCTACGAATATAGAGGTGAAAATAACTAATCCGAATGAGTTGACACCAAGATCATTGATTTCTCTCATGAACAGCTTCCAGAATACTCTCATTTTCTGAGGTTTCTGGATGGCTTTACCAAGAAGGATAATGTATTCTCCTACAGCTGTGAAAAACTTTTTTAACATGCAGCAAAATTAAACTTTTTTTATTAAAGCGTTCTTTATTTTGCGTTTTTATCTCCGCCTATAACCAATAAAACGGTTTTTAAAATGATCACCAGATCCAGGACAAAACTCCAGTTCCTTACATAAAAGGAATCCGCCAGAACGCGTTTGTTCATTTCCACTTCGGCATTGCCGAAATCCCCTCTCAATCCGTTTACCTGGGCAAGGCCAGTGATTCCCGGGTTTACCATGCTTCTCAGACTGTATCTTCCTATTTTCGGCTTATAATAATTGTCAACAGCCAGCATATGAGGGCGGGGACCTACTACAGACATCTCGCCTCTGAGTACATTGATAAACTGCGGCATTTCATCCAGACTGGTTTTCCTGAGGAATTTCCCTATTTTGGTGATCCTGGAGTCATTCTCTTCGGTAGTTTTGGTAGAAGATTCTTCATTCACAACCATCGTCCGGAATTTGATACAGGTGAAAATTTCTTCATGAAAACCATATCTTTTTTGCAGGAAAAAGACCGGGCCTTTGGTGGTGGCCTTTATCAGAATGGCAATAATAGGAAACAGCCAGGAACAGATGAATACCAGTACAAAAACAGAAAAGACAATATCCGTAGTTCTTTTCACTAAAAAATTGGCATAATAATCCAGGGGATATCTTGCCTGGTTCAGAACAGGCTGGGTTTGTATATAAGCAAGGTCATAAAGGAAAAAATCACTTTGGGTAATACTCGGGATCAATGAAATATGTACTTTATTGGCTTCCGCCAGCCTGAATATCTCACTTTCGGTATTCTCGCCAAATGAATTTTCTGCAGATAGAAACAGGGTGTGAATCCCATTCTCCTTCCAAAAACCTACCAGATCCTCTATGCTGATATTAGCTTCATTATAATCAAAGATCCTGTATCCGTAATCCTTCCTTTCGGTGAATATGTTCCTTAAGATTTCTGTTGAGCTGTTTTCTCCCAAAAACATCACATTCCGGTAATTGACTCCCAGACTTCGGAAAGATTTAATACCAAAATAAATGATTGATTTGATAAGAAATATAAAGAAAAACAAATAAAAGGAAAGCCAGTACGTATCTGAATTAAAAAAAGCATTGTAACTTACCTTTCCAATCAACAAGACGCCAATGGTAAATAGCAGGAAATGAATTAAAAGACGTTCAAGAAACAGGGTATAAGTTAAGTTCCTCGGGATGTTATAAATTTTTGTCCTGCCACTTAAAAGCATCCAGAATAAAAATAATAAAAGTAAAGAGAAAATATTCTGATACCAGGTTTCCGGGCTGTATTTCAGCTCTTTATTCCGGCTGATAAAAAAAAACATGAAAATAGATGCAATAACCACCAGGTCAAGCAAAATGATAATCGATTTTAAATATCTTGAATATCGAATTCTTTGCATCTATTACTATTATAAACGATACGAATAGCTAAAATAAGTATTTTTATGGTATATTCAGGTATTTATGTGTCTGAACAGAGGCCTGCCACTCCGGGTGAGTCAGGATGAAATCTGTAATTTTAGGATACATTTCATCACGCTTGCTCCATTCGCTTTGAAGATAAAGCCTGCAATTTTCAGAAACCTTGGCGGCCTGCTCTTCAGCAAATATGAAATCATGGTTATTGAACACAATCACCTTCAGTTCGTCAGCCTTTTGATATATTTCTTCCTTGGGAAGGCCTGTTTTTTTAGGAGAAAGAGTGATCCAGTCCAAATGACCGCTCATAGGGTACGCCCCTGAAGTTTCAATATGAACGGTACATCCCTGTTCCTTTAACCGTGAGGTCAGGACTTCCAGATTCCACATCAATGGCTCGCCGCCTGTTAAAACAATTGTTTTGCAGTGTCTTGCCGCAATATCGGCAATCTCTTCAGCATTCATCAGGGGATGCAGATCCGGATTCCAGCTTTCCTTCACGTCACACCAGTGGCAACCAACATCGCAGCCGCCTAACCGGATGAAATAAGCTGCTTTTCCGGTATGGGCGCCTTCACCCTGTAAAGTGTAAAAATGCTCCATCACAGGGAGCATTTTACCTTCTTTTAATAAAATATCTTCTTCTTTGTTCATTGTAATTAGTCATTATAGACCGAAGTTTTGTAGGCAATGAGGGTGTTTTTCATCAGCATTGCCCTCGTCATAGGCCCTACGCCTCCGGGTACGGGAGTGATCCATCCTGCTTTCGTTGCACAGCTGTCAAAATCCACATCACCTGCAAGATGATAGCCTTTTTCAGAGTCATCATCCACTCTTGTAATTCCTACATCAATCACTACAGCTCCTTCTTTGATCATATCTCCTTTCAGGAAGTTAGGATCTCCCAAGGCTGTAATCACAATATCAGCCTGTTTTGTATATTCTTCAATATCTTTGGTATAAGAGTGGGTAAGGGTAACGGTAGAATTCCCCGGGAAATCCTTTCGGCCCATCAGGATACTCATAGGCCTTCCTACAATTTTACTTCTTCCTATGATTACACAGTCTTTTCCTTTGGTTTCAATGTTATATCTTTCCAGTAACGTCAGAATTCCAAACGGTGTTGCCGGCAAAAAAGTGTCCATTTCCAGAGCCATTTTCCCAAAATTCTCAGGATGGAAGCCATCCACATCCTTTCTGGGATCAATAGCCAAAATGATCTTTTCCTGGTCGATCTGGCCGGGTAACGGTAATTGAACGATAAATCCGTCAACTGCTTTAGACTTGTTCAGTTCATCAATTTTTTCCAGCAATTCCGATTCCGAAACAGTACTTGGGAATTTTAAAAGCGTAGAACGGAATCCTACTTCTTCACAATCTTTTACCTTACTGTTTACATAAGCTTTGCTGGCTCCGTTGTTTCCTACAAGAATAGCCACCAAATGGGGTGCCCTTCTCTTGTTTTCAAGAATTTTTTCAACTTCAGCCTTGATTTCAGCTTTTATTTCTTTGGATACCTTAAGTCCGTCAAGAATTTCTGCCATTTTACTTTTTTATTACTTTTATTAGAGTTTTAGATTTAGAAGTCATATGTTAGAAGATGAGATTTATACTTTCATTATCATCACATCAGCTTATGATCGTATTTTATTTATTTCCTTTATAATAATTGATCAGTCCGTTGGTAGAACTGTCATGGGAACCGATTAATTCATTGCTTTCAAGCTCAGGCAATATTTTATTGGCTAAAACTTTTCCCAATTCCACGCCGAACTGGTCGAAGCTGAATATATTCCAGATCACACCCTGTACAAAGATCTTATGTTCATACAAGGCAATTAGCTGGCCCAATGAAAAAGGAGTTAATTCTTTGAATAATAATGAATTAGTAGGGGTGTTCCCGTGGAAGACCTTAAAGTTCAGAAGCCTGTCGATCTCCTCATCGGATTTTCCTGCATTTCTCAGTTCTTCTTCCACTTCATCCTCAGATTTACCGAATGCAAGTGCCTCAGTCTGAGCAAAAAAGTTAGCTAACAGCTTTTCCTGATGGTCAGATACTTCATTACAGCTTTTTACATAAGCGATAAAATCTGCCGGGATCAGTTCAGTTCCCTGATGAATAAGCTGGTAAAAAGCATGCTGCCCGTTTGTTCCCGGCTCTCCCCAAATGATAGGCCCTGTCTCATATTCTACAAATGAGCCGCTTCTGTCCACACATTTTCCGTTACTCTCCATATCTCCTTGCTGAAGATAGGCTGTAAACCTGTCCAGATATTGAGAGTATGGCAGGATTGCATAGCTTGTTGCAGCATAGAAATTACGGTACCAGATCCCTAAAAGTCCCATTAAGACAGGAATATTCTCGGAAAAATCCGCTGATTGAAAATGCTGGTCTGTATCATAAGCTCCTTTTAAAAGTTCTTCAAAATTTTCATATCCTACGGCAAGTACGATACTTAATCCGATCGCACTCCAAAGAGAATACCTGCCACCAACCCAGTCCCAGAATTCAAAGATGTTTTCTTCTGCAATTCCGAACTTTTTAACTTCTTGAATATTAGTGGATAAAGCTACGAAATGCCTGGCTACATCTTCCTGTTTTCCTGCTTTCAGGAACCAGTCTCTTGCCGAAAGGGCATTCGTCATCGTCTCCTGTGTGGTAAATGTTTTAGAAGCAATGATGAATAAAGTGGTTTCCGGGTTTAAGTTTTTAACGACTTCAGCAATATGATTTCCGTCTACATTGGAAACAAAGTGAACATTTAACCTGGTTTTAAAATGTTTCAAAGCCGAACAAACCATCACAGGTCCCAAATCTGAACCCCCGATTCCGATATTCACAACATCGGTAATCTCTTTTCCGCTGAAACCTTTATGCTCTCCTGAAATGATTTTTTCAGAAAAAGACTTCATATGCTCAAGTACTCTTTTGATCTGAGGCTTGATATTTTCGCCCTCAACGAGGATTTCCTTACCGGAAAAGTCTCTTAATGCGGTATGAAGAACGGCCCTTCCTTCCGTTTCATTGATCTTATCCCCCGAAAACATCCTGGAAATAGCGTCTTTTAACTGGCATTCTTCGGCCAGATCTAATAAAAGCTCTTTTGTCCTCGAATCAATCAGGTTTTTAGAATAATCAAAAAGAAAATTGCTTCTTTTCACGGAAAATTCTTCAAAACGATCCGGATTGTATTGAAAAAGGCTTCTCAGATCAAAATCATTATTTTCGAAGTGTTCATCAAGTGCTTTCCAGCTGTGGGTTTGTATAGGATTTATTTTTGATAGCATAGTATATTCAAAATTTAAAATTCAAGTTGAAAAATCAATGGTTTTATTAAGGATCTTGAAATTAAAGTGCAAATTTACGGAAAAATAAAACCTCCGGAAAAATCGGAGGCTGGTAAAATCTAAAATTATGATGATAACCCTAAGGTTAGGATAGCTTATGTATTATTCAGAAAGAGTCTGGTCATTGGTTTTCGGGGATTTTCTTTTTCTGATAAAATAAAGGGCTGCTGCAATAATCAGTAGTATCGGCCAGATGGTAACCAGTCCCACAATAATTTTCTGGATCAGGTAAAATCCTTCTACAAAGGCATTTTTGATATCGTAAATGAAATTGAACTGATATTTATTATCAATGTTCTTAGTATTGGTAACCGCCATTTCAGCAATGCGAAGCTGAGGCTCTTTGATGTAAATATCAACTTTGCTATACTTCAGGTTATCTGTAACATCCATATTGGCAAGCTGCTGAAGATTGCCTTCCGCCATATTTTCATCGTCCATTTTTACCTTATCCTTATTGGTCTTAAGCTGGGAAATGTTTTCATCTGTTTTCTGGATCCTCTTACCTTCCAGTTCAGCATATTTTATGCTGGAAGTTACATCTTCGGCGTTAATGATCCTTGAGTTTAAGAATAGCTTTTTATTGTTGATCAGCGTAAGAAGCTCACCAAGCTTTTCCGTGGGTACCCGTACCTGCATGGTGTTTTCCGTTTGGTACTTTTTGATCAGCGTGGCCTCTTCGTCAGAGGTAGTATAGGTATTTTCTGAAACTACATTACTTTGTAAATTACTGTGAGTAACAAATCCGCCCAGATCCTGAACCGATTTTTCAATAGCGATCGTTGCTTCATACACATCTTTGACTTCCATGTTAACGTCTGCCGTTTTGATGAACTGTTTATCTTTTACGGTCATGGTAGCTGCAGAAGATACACTGTCGGAAACTACAGCTGAAGCAGAATCTGCTGTTGCCTCCATTTTATAGTTACTTTCTGCCACTTCTCCTTTTTTACATGAATAAATGCCTAATAAGATCACAGATGCTAAGGATAATTTGATATAAGTAGTT
The DNA here is from genome assembly GCF_014204415.1 of Chryseobacterium defluvii. GTDB lineage: Bacteria > Bacteroidota > Bacteroidia > Flavobacteriales > Weeksellaceae > Chryseobacterium > Chryseobacterium defluvii_A. The sequence goes on from NZ_JACHLE010000006.1 coordinate 36,152, forward strand.
TTCATAATGTTGATTTTTAATGTTTTGCTTACCTCAAAGTTCAGCCTGAATTTTTTGTAATGTTTGAAAAATGACAGGAAAACACTTGTAAAGAATGGGTGGGAAATAATATTCTGTAAATCAGTGTTTTGTAAAATGAGTGTGAGTTCAAAGGATTGGTTTCGGAGTGATTTTTGCTGTCTTTTACAAAACCAATCATAAACAATTCACAATGTCAAATCCTTTTTCTAAAATCAGAAGCGTAATAGAATTATTCAGAGCCATAGACTTTGATCAGTTAAGTGCTATTTCTCAGAAAGTAGATCTGCCAAAGTTGATGCAGAACTTTTCAAAACTGGATGATAAACAGATGAGCGGATTAATGAAAATGCTTGATCCGGATAAATCTAAAAAAGAGCTGCCGCCGATTGATGGTGACTTTTATGATATTTACCATACTCTGACCCCTGAACAAAGAGAAATTCAGCTGAAAGTAAGAGCGTTTATGGAGAAAGAGGTGAAGCCTCTGGTCAATCATTACTGGCTTAGGGATGAGTTTCCGTTCGAATTAATTCCAAAATTCCGGGAGCTGAATATTTGTGGGGTAACGTATGAAGGGTATGGCTGTCCCGGGATGCCCTTTTTAATGGAAGGTGTTATTGCTATGGAAATGGCAAGGATTGATGCTTCTATTGCTACATTCTTTGGGGTGCAGTCGGGTCTTGCAATGGGGTCAATATATATCTGTGGTTCCGAAGAGCAGAAACAGAAATGGCTTCCGCAAATGCAGAAATTTGAAAAAATAGGAGCATTCGGGCTTACGGAACCGGAAGTGGGTTCCGGAGCAGCGGGCGGCTTAACGGTAACCTGTAAAAAAACTCCTGAAGGCTGGATTCTTAACGGGCAGAAAAAATGGATCGGGAATGCCACTTTTGCAGATCTGGTGATCATCTGGGCAAGAGATCTGGATGATGGTGAAGTAAAAGGATTTATTGTAGAAAAAGACAATCCGGGTTATTCCGTTGAAAAGATCAAAGGAAAAATGGCACTCCGAATCGTGCAGAACGGTCTGATCACCTTGAAAGAATGTTTGATTACCGAAGAAAACAGGCTGCAATATGCCAATTCATTCAAAGATACCGGAAAAGTACTGAGAATGACAAGGGCCGGCGTAGCATGGATGGCCACCGGATGTGCAAGGGGAGCTTATGAAAGCGCATTGGATTATACCAGAAAAAGGGAACAGTTCGGGAAGCCCATTGCTTCTTTTCAGATGATCCAGGGGCATTTGGTGGAAATGCTTTCTAACCTGACAGCTATGCAGACAATGGTTTTCAGGCTATCCGAAATGCAGGATGAAGGGATTCTGAAAGACGAGCATGCTTCTCTGGCTAAAGTGTTCTGCACGCTGAGAACACGAGATATTGTTTCCAGAGCGAGAGAAGTGATGGGTGGAAACGGGATCCTTCTGGAATATGATGTTGCAAGATTTGTGGCCGATGCAGAAGCTATTTATTCTTATGAGGGAACAAAAGAGATCAATTCATTGATAGTAGGGCGGTCTATTACAGGATTCAGTGCGTTTGTATAATAGTAAATGGTCAATAGTCAATTGACTTCGTTGTCGAATTTTTTAAATTCACTTGCGCAGCAAAATTCACTATTGACCATTCACATCAAAAGCATTAGCTTACCAGCGCACTGTATTTTTCTTTATTATCAATAATTACCCAAAGATTGATCAGTAAAAGAATTCCGGCAATTATCATTCCCATTGCAGATTTATCCAATGTAAAAACGTGAACCACAATTCCTACCATTACGGGTAAAATAACAATGGCTCCTAAGGCTCTTGTTTTTGGGAAAATAAATAATAATCCACCAATTATTTCTACAATTCCAACCAGGGGCATTAGCCAGCTGATTTCTCCAAAAGCAGCATACACTTTCATCTGTTCCGGAGTCATTTCCGGTGCGGGCATGTAAGTAATGAATTTGCTCAATCCGCCATTAATAAACATAAGCCCGAAAAGCAGGCACAGGATAAATTTTACAATTTTCATGAGAAATGGATTTTTATCAAATTTAAATAAAAATTTTATTGGTTTCTTTCCCAGTAAAGATATTTTTAATCCTTTTCCTTTAAAGTGATATTCTTTGAAATCTTATAGCTTTTTTTCTTTTTGTCAGGTTTTTCCTCTTCACCGAGTAATTTTCCCCACGGTTTAAGGCCTTCCACCCGTTCAAAAATTATCTTAATGATGGCAATTGCAGGAATGCACAGGAACATACCCGCAATTCCCCAAAGATGTTCCCCAATAATAATTCCTATAAAGGAAAATAAGGCGTTGATCTTTACTTTGGAACCCACTACAAAAGGAAGAACAATATTTCCGTCAATAATATGAACACCGATATAGCCGAGAACTACATAGATACAAGTGGCCGGTGTATCTGTGGCAAAGGCAATGAAGCAGGAGATCAAAAGGGCAATGCATATTCCCAGATAAGGAATTACATTCAGTAGCCCCGTTAAAACTCCCAGCAGAATAGCATATTTTACACCCAAGACAGAAAGGAAAACGGAAGTGAGGACAGACACGATAAGAACCTGGAGGCAAAGCCCGATGATGTATTTTTTGGTCATGACCCGAACCTCTGATACTACTTCCTGTACGCTGGCTTTATGTCTTTCATTGAAAACAGTTACAATGAAATTATTCAATACCCTCCTGTAATTTAAAATAAAGATGAAAAACAGTACAAAGAATACCATGAATCCGATGCCTGATGAAAAGATCCCGAAGGTAAATCCCAAGATCACTCCTGATGATGAAAGAAGCTTGTTCAGTCCCTGATCAAGATAATTAAGTTGTTCATCAATTTTAACATGGAATGTATCAGAAACCCACTCCTGGAGATTTTTGAAAACCACATCAAACTGCATTCTCAAATGAGGCAGGTCTTTACTGAAACTGGAAAACTGTGACCCGAAGAAATAGATAAGCCCCGTTAAAATGGCTGTCATGATCATTACGGAAGCCATGGTAGACAGAGACCTTGGTAATCTCAATTTTCTTTCCATAAACGTGGCAACAGGTAAAAACAGCATAGCCATTAAAAATGCCAGAAAGAAAGGGGCCAAAATGCTTTGACCCAATGCCAGAAGATACCCGATGCCTATGATCGAGATGACAACAAGGGTAAGCTTGACTAAGAAGGGTAATCTGAAGAAATTCATGCTAAAAATTATTCAGCATAAAAATAATAAAACCTCACCATTAATTGGATGAGGTTTTATTTTTATTGATGAGAAAAGTTATAATTATTTTTCAATGGCGATATCAATCACCTCCTCCATGCGATTTACGTAGTGTACTTTCAGATTCTTTAAGTAATCTTTTTTAATTTCTTCCACGTCTTTTCTGTTGGCCTCGCAAAGGATCACCTCTTTAATTCCTGCTCTGGTTGCGGCAAGAAGTTTCTCTTTAATTCCGCCTACGGGAAGCACTTTGCCTCTTAAGGTGATCTCACCCGTCATTGCAAGATGAGATTTTATTTTTTTATTTTTAAATGAAGAGACCATGGATGTCAGCATGGCAATTCCTGCAGAAGGCCCGTCTTTGGGGGTAGCACCTTCCGGAACGTGAACGTGTATGTTCTTCTTGTCCAGCTCTTCCTGATCTATACCCAGCTCGTCATGTTTTGCCTTGATGTACTCCAAAGCAATAGTGGCAGACTCTTTCATTACCGTTCCCAGATTACCGGTCATTGTAAGAGCACCTTTTCCATTGCTTAAAATGCTCTCGATAAACAGGATGTCTCCTCCTACACTTGTCCATGCCAGTCCTGTTACCACTCCCGGTACTCCGGTAATTTCAGACAGGCTTTTCGGCCTTGGTACTCCAAGGATCTCATCTGTTTTTTCAAGGGAGATTTTGGGGTCGTATTCTTTTAATAAGGCGGTTTGTAAGGCTACCCAGCGGGCAATGGATGCGATTCTCTTTTCCAGACTTCTTACTCCGCTTTCAGAGGTATGGGCTTCAATAATATGTTTAAGCTCAGCATTTCCCAGTTTGAATGATTTGGTGTCCAGTCCGGTTTCTTCCTGCTGCTTTTTGATAAGATGTCTTTTAGCAATCTCTATCTTTTCTTCCAGTGTATAGCCCGCGATCTGGATGATCTCCGTCCTGTCCAGAAGAGGGGTTTGTATCGTTGAAAGAGAGTTTGCCGTAGCAATGAACATCACTTTAGACAGGTCGTAGCCCATTTCTAAAAAATTATCATAGAAAGACTTGTTTTGTTCAGGGTCCAGAACTTCTAAAAGTGCAGAGCTCGGATCTCCGTGAAGTCCCTGTCCTATCTTATCGATCTCATCCAAAACAATAACGGGATTAGAGGTTCCGGATTTTTTTATGGACTGAAGAATTCTCCCGGCCATGGCTCCAATGTATGTTTTTCTATGCCCACGGATCTCGCTTTCATCATGAAGCCCTCCTAAAGACAATCTTACATACTTTCTGCCTAAAGCGTCAGCAATAGATTTTCCCAATGAAGTTTTACCCACACCCGGAGGCCCTACCAGCAGAAGAATAGGAGATTTCATGTTATTTTTCAGTTTTAGAACAGCCATGTGCTCCAAAATTCTTTTCTTGATATCTTCCAGTCCGAAGTGAGCCTTATCTAATATTTTTTCAGCTTTGGCAATATCAAAAATATCTTTGGTATAAGTTTCCCAAGGAAGATCGGTAAAGAAATCAAGGTAATTTCTCTGAACATTATAATCCGGAGAGTTGGGATTTTGGCGTTGTAGCCTGCCGATCTCCTTCTGGAAATGCTCTTCCACTTCGGAATTCCAAGGTTTGGTTCCTGCTTTTTTAATTAGATCTTCAACATCACTTTCCGGGCCGCCTCCCAATTCTTCCTGTATGGTCCTGATCTGCTGATTCAGAAAATATTCTCTCTGCTGTTTGTCAAGATCTTTTGAGGTTTTCTGATGAATCTGATTTCTTAATTCCAGCTTCCTGAAATCCTCATGCATCATTTCATAGCAAATATTGGCTCTTTCCATTAAGTTCTTCTCCTCAAGCAGTTTTTGCTTATCGGGAGAGGAGAAATTGGAATTTGTGCAGACGAAATTTAACAGATCATCATTGCTGTTGATATTTTTTATGGCAAAATTGGCGGCATTGGGAATATTCGGATCAAGCTCAATGATTTTTAGTGCCAGATCTTTGATGTTTTCCAGCAATGCTTCATATTTTTCCTTATCCTTAGGTTTGGTATCCTTTAATTTAGAGATTTCAGCTTTAAAATAAGGGCTGGTTTCAATAATTTTTTTAATCTTAAACCGGTGGAACCCTTTGGTAATTGCTGTAATATTGCCCTCAGGAAGTTTGATGATCTTGATGATCTTGGCCAAAGTCCCTGTCTGGTAAAGGTCTTTTTCGCCAGGTTGTTCCAGATCCGAGTTTTTCTGGCTCACGATCCCGATAAGGTCTCCATTTTTCTGAGCTTCTTCAAGGAGCTGTATAGATGTTTTCCTGCCTGCTGTGATAGGGATCACAACATTGGGGAACATCACCATGTTTCTTACGGGAAGTATAGGGAATATTTTTTGTTCAGAGTTTTTTTTACTTTCCGAAAGATCGGAAAGATTGATTTCTTCTGCGACAATATCAAATCCGTCATTGATCATTTCCTCTAAACTAATATCTTCAAATTCTGTCATAATTAAATAAAATGACAAATTGTCATTTCAATTTTAAATCGTTAAAGTGGTATTTTATAATAATATGTTTGAAGAACAACATTCATATCATATTATCTTATAGAGCACAAGACTTATGCCATTTGTTTTTTTATAAAAAATATGGTCAAAATTTCCTTTTTTATATAATTTGAATTTTAAAACGTTAAAATATGGAACTTCGATTTCTGTAATTTCTTAAAAATGTGTATTTTCGCAAACTGATAAAAAACTATAATATATAAAATGGCAATTTTAGGACAGATTAGGAATAGACCTTGGCTTTTGATGGGAGTAATTGCGTTGGCACTTTTAGCCTTCCTGGTGAATCCTGACAGTATTGAAAAGGTTTTTGGTAAAAATCCTGATGTTTTTGGAAAAGTGAACGGTGAAAAAATTACCCGCGAAGAGTTCAATGATCAGCTTTTCGTACTTCAGCAGCAGGCTGAGCAGCAGGGCCAGCCTAAGTCAGGTCTTGAAGAACAGGCCTGGCAGCTATTGGTACAATCTAAGCTTATCAAGCAGCAGTTTGAGAAAATGGGCTTTGAAATGACGGAAGATTACTTCTGGAATCAGATCCAGTATGACCAGCTTTTTGCACAAAACCAGCAGTTCTTTGATGAAAAAGGAAATTTTAAGACCCAGGAGCTTAAAAAACAAATTGAAGATTTAAAAAATGCTAGCCCGGAAGGTTACAACCAATGGTTGAAATCCAGAAAAGCCATCGAATACAGGCTGATGGCCAGACAGGTATTTACTAATCTTTCAGCAGGGATCACAACTGGTAAAAAAGAAGCTGAAGAATTAATGAAGGAGAGAGACCAGCTTGCTGATATTGATTTTGTTAAAGTTGACTATGCTGCGTATCTTCAGAAAACCAAAATAAATGTAAGCACGGAAGATCTTGCAAACTATATCAAGCAGCATCCGGTAATGTTCAAAACTGAACCTAGCAGAAATATAGGTATTGTATATTTTCCTTCTAAGCCAAGTGCGGCAGATGATGCGGCAGCTCAGAAAGAGATCACTAAATTATTCTCAGGAGGTACGGATGCAAGCGGCGGAAAAGAGAATTTCCAGAATACAACCAACGACTCTATGTTTGTGATGGCCAACTCTGATATGCCTTTCAGCGATCAGTATTTTAAGCCTAATCAATTGCCACAAACGATACAGGGACAGATAGCTACAGCTGCAGTAGGACAAACTTTCGGACCATATAAAGAACAGAACTTCTATGTAGTATCTAAGCTTTTAGGTAAAAAAGCTACGGACTCTACACTATCTAAGCATATCCTGATCGCATATAAAGGAGCGGAAAGGTCTACAGCAACAAGAACTAAAGAGCAGGCAAAAAAGATTGCAGACAGCCTTTTAGCGTCCATCAAAGCTAATCCGGCAGCATTCGCAAACGGACTTAAGCTTTCTGATGAACCTAATGCTGTTGAAAGAAACGGTAGTGTGGGATGGACAACTCCTGAAAGTCAGTTTGCACCAGGATATCTGAACTTCCTGGCAAGCAACGCGAAAGGTTCTACAGGATTGGCAGAAACTCAATTCGGATACCATATCATCAATGTAGAGGATAAAAAAGCAGGGGCAATGGGATATAAAGTAGCCCATTTAGTGAAAGCAGTGAAGCCTTCTGAAGCTACAGAAGCTGAAACAGATAAAAAAGCAAGAAGATTTATCCAGCAGATACAGGGGAAATCTTTCAACGATTTTGCAAATATTGCTAAAAAGTCAAACTATCAGTTTTCTAATCCTAAATCAGCTAAAAGATTTGATGGTCAGCTGCAAGGTTTAGGAACAGATAAGGATTCTGAGATCCTTACCTGGGCTTTTGATAAGAAAAGATCAAAAGGAGATACAGAATTCTTTACGGTAGACGGAACAGGAGATAAAATAGTGGTTTACCTGAACGGAAAGCAGGAGAAAGGTCTTGCAGATCCGGAATCTGTAAGAGACCAGATCGAAGTTCTTGTTAAAAATAAAATGGCTGCAAAGCAGATCTCTGATAAGATTGCTGCCGCTAAAGCATCAGGTCTTGATCAGGTGGCTAAAATGTTTGCCACAACAAAACAGTCTGCACAGGTTAATATCTTAAATCCTTCGGTAGCAGGGGCTATGGAGCCTAAGGTAGCAGGAGCTGCATTTGGCCTTGCAAAAGGTAAGGTTTCCAATCCGGTTGAAGGAGGAACAGGAGTATATGTTCTTGTTAAAAAGAACGAAACAGTTAACAAGCAGCCTGGAGATCTTAAGCAGTTCACAGAATCCGTTTCCCAGAGAAATGCCGGAATGTTTGGTCAGGCGTGGATGAAGAGCTTGCAGGATAATGCAGATATCGAAGATTACAGAATCGAGATCTGGGGTAAGATCGGAACACAACAGCAATAAAAAATTAAATTTTATTCATATAAAAGCGGCAGAATTTTTGCCGCTTTTTTTGTATTTAACGCAGAGCAATAAAGAAAAACATTAATTTAAAATGTATTATATTTGCTTATTAGAAAAAATTTAGCAAGTGAAGTTCAGTAAAGAATTAAAGGCTGGTGTAATCGCACTTTTAGCTATTGTAGGTTTTGTATTATTATTCCAATTTATGAAGGGCAAAAGCCTTTTTACTACCGATAATATATTCTATGCAAAATATGATAATGTAGAAGGATTAGCACAGTCTTCCCCTGTTTCCATTAATGGACTGAAGGTAGGGCAGGTAGATAAGATCATTCCTCAGACCACAAAAGACGGGAAAATCCATTTTATAGTAAAAATTACTGTTGATAATAATTTTGAATTTTCAAAAAAATCTACCCTTGAGATCTTCGAACCCGGGTTAATGTCCGGAAAAGAAATGAGGGTAAACCTTGCCTATGGAGGAGCAACGGCCAAAGACGGGGATACTTTGGAAGGTGCTTTCAAATTATCCATGATGAACAGCCTTTCTTCTCAGGTAGGCCCTGTGAAAGACCAGTTACAGGTAGTTTTACACAGAGTGGATTCTTTAATGGCGAATGCCAATCAGATCGTAGATGAGCGAAACAGGGCAGAGATCAGGGCATTGCTTACCAACCTTAACAAAACCGTGGGTGCACTGGAAACTACGGCAGGAAATGTAAACACACTGGTGGGGCATAATGATCCGAAGCTTCAAAAAGTTCTGGATGACGCAAGCGTTACCATGCAGAGTGGAAAAACGACACTGGATAAATACGGAAATCTGGCAGAAAGCATTGATACCAAGAAGCTGAATGCTACAATCGCAAGTCTGGACGCTACAGTTGGAAAACTTAATCAGGTGATCGGTGGAATAGACAACGGACAGGGAAGCTTAGGAAAACTGATGAAAGATGAGCAGCTTTACAATAACCTGAATTCAGCTTCTACTAACCTGAATTCATTGATTGAGGATATGAAGGCTAATCCGAAGAGATATATCAACTTCTCAGTTTTTGGTAAGAACAATAAAGACTAAATAACCTTATGCAGTATATCGATAACATCATTTTCCTTGTTTTATTGGTTGCGGGTTTCGGATTGTTTGCCAAAAGCCTGCAGAAGATCTATAGGAACATCAGGGTAGGAAGGAAAATCAACCGCAGTGACAGAAAACCGGAACGTTGGAGCACTATGGCAAGAGTGGCCATGGGACAGAGTAAGATGGGAAAACGTCCTGTTGCGGGTATCTTGCACCTTTTTGTTTACGTCGGATTTGTGATCATTAATATAGAACTTATTGAGATCATTGTTGACGGATTATTCGGGACACACCGTTTCTTGGCCTCCATAATGGGATATGGTTTTTATAATTTTTTCACGGCTACTTTAGAGGTATTAGCCCTGTTAGTAGTCATTGGTGTTGTGATATTTTTTATCCGAAGAAATTTTTATGGGGTTAAGAGATTAACAATGAAAGAGCTTTTCGGATGGCCAAGACAGGACGCCAACTGGATCCTGATCATTGAATTTGCCCTGATGATGGCTTTCTTCACCATGAACACCTCAGACTGGGTTTTACAGCAGAGAGGATTGTTGTCCGAGCATGGAAGTTTCCCGATCAGCTCAACCGTTTTTGCGCCTTTATTCAACAGCTTTGGAGACGGAACTCTGTTTTTTGCAGAAAGAGCGGCATGGTGGTTCCACTTTGTGGGGATTTTATTCTTCATGAACTATCTTTATTACTCTAAACATTTACATATTATTTTAGCATTCCCGAGCACTTGGTATGCTAATCTGGAAAAGAAAGGGAAATTCAACAATTTAGAGTCCGTTACCAAAGAAATTAAATTAATGATGGACCCTAATGCAGATCCGTATGCTGCACCTGCCGAAGGAGCAGAGGCAGAAGCCCCTTCGAAATTCGGGGCAGAAGATATATTTGACCTGAACCAGGTTCAGCTGCTGAATGCCTATTCATGTACGGAATGCGGAAGATGTACATCTGTTTGCCCGGCCAATATTACCGGGAAGAAACTTTCCCCAAGACTGATCCTTATGAAAACAAGAGACCGTTTGGAAGAAGTAGGAAGAAATATCGACAAGAACGGAAAATTCGTAGATGACGGCAAAAAGCTGCTGAACGATTATATTACAAAAGAGGAACTTTGGGCATGTACTACCTGTAATGCCTGTACAGAAGCATGTCCTGTATTGCTGGACCCGCTTTCCATCATTTTTGAAATGAGAAGATTCCTGGTGATGGAACAGTCGGCTGCTCCGCAGGAACTGAATCTGATGATGACGAATGTGGAGAATAATGCCGCGCCGTGGCAGTATAACCAGGCAGATCGTTTGAACTGGGCTAATGATTAATGGTTAAAAAAAGATGAAAAAGCTGTTTTTTGTTTTTGTACTGTTTTCGTATAGTTTTCTGATCGCACAATCTGCGGATCAGAAAAAAATTCTTGAAGACTCTCAATCCTTTATGACTTTACTTAAGGATAAAAATTATGATGAAATATTAAACCTTACTCATCCTGCGATTTTTGATAAAATAGACAAGGAAACCATGATCAGCGGTTTCAAAGCGTTGCTTGCAGGGAATGAAGAGTTCAAAATAGAGATCACAGATCCGGATAAGAATGCATTTAATGTTTCTGAGGTTTTCACAACAAAGGAAAAGACCAGATATGCGTTCTGTACTTATCCGATGACAATGAAAATGACTTTCCTGAAAGAAAAATTTGATGATGAGAAAAAGAAAATGATGACCGGGATGATGGAAATGCAGGGAATGAAATCAAAGTTTCTGGATGACAGCACCCTTGAGCTGAGTAAAGAAAGTATGATCATCGCTATTAATGATGAGTCTACCGGAAATGTCTGGAAGTATGTGAACTATGATGAAACCAATTTTTTATTTGCCTCGATAATGCCGGTAGAAGTGATGGAGAAGGCTAAGGAATATTATGCAGATTTTTTAATTCAACAAAAAGAACAGGCAAAATAACAGCGAAACTGCTGTTAAAAGAAGATCATTGGAAGATTTTATAAAAATGACTGAAATAGTAGGATATAGAAAAGATTGGGCACCCTATTTTAAACAGTTCAATATGGATTGGCTGGAAAAATATTTTGTAGCAGAAGCCTATGATATAGAAGTACTTTCCAATCCTGAAAAATATATCATGGAAAAGGGGGGTGATATTTATTTTATTACAGAAGGCGGAATTCCCAAAGGAACCGTTGCTTTAATGTACAATGAATATGGCGAGTTAGAACTTACTAAAATGGGAGTTGATGAATCTGCACAAGGAAAAGGATATGGCAACCTGCTGATTCAGCATTGCATAGAGAAAGCCAAAGAAATGGGAGCTAAAGACCTTATTTTGTATTCAAATACTAAATTGTCTCCTGCCATTCATTTGTATAAAAAGTTTGGCTTCTCTGAAGTTCCGGTGGAAAAATCGGAATATGCCCGCTGTAATATTAAAATGATTAAGAATCTTTTATAATCCAAAATTACTTAATAGAAATGGATTTCAATATAAAAACAATGGCAGAATATGCTGCCGAAGGAAAATCACCGGAAGTTTTGTTTTGGGTGGGCTGTGCCGGAAGTTTTGATGACCGTGCCAAGAAGATTACAAAAGCATTTTGCAAGATACTGAATAAAATTGGGGTTGAATTTGCTGTATTGGGACAGGAAGAAAGCTGTACGGGAGACCCGGCGAAGCGTGCCGGAAACGAATTTGTTTTCCAGATGATGGCGCTGACCAATATCGAGATCCTTAACGCGTATGAAGTAAAAAAGATTGTGACGGCCTGTCCTCATTGTTTCAATACGCTTAAAAACGAATACCCGAACCTGGGAGGAAACTATGAAGTATTGCACCATACCCAGTTCCTGAAAAACCTGATGGAAGAAGGCAGGCTGAAAATAGAAGGAGGTGCTTTCAAAGGAAAGAAAATCACGTTCCATGATCCCTGCTACCTGGGAAGAGCCAATGATGAATATGAAGCTCCGAGGATCCTTCTGGAAAAATTAGACGCTGAGCTTGTAGAAATGAAACGTTGTAGAACCAATGGTTTATGCTGTGGAGCAGGAGGTGCCCAGATGTTTAAAGAGCCTGAAAAAGGAAATAAGGATGTCAATATAGAAAGAACGGAAGAAGCTTTGTCTTTTGAACCTAAAGTGATCGCTACGGGATGCCCGTTCTGCAATACAATGATGACGGACGGGGTAAAACACTTCAATAAGAATACGGAAGTGGCTGTAAAAGACATCGTGGAACTTCTTGCAGAAGCAGAAGATTTATAATATTGAATTAAAAGATTAAGGAATTCAGATATTCCTAATTGCTTAATCTCTAAATCTCTTAATTTTATTAAAATGAAGATCGAAGAATCAAACATAGTAGAAACCAGCGATTACAGGATCATTATCTATCCTGCTTCAAGGCCTTTTACAACCAGAGAGGCAAAGACCATTACAGAAAAATTATTTGATTTTCTGGCCACCTGGGCAGCGCACGGAAAAGCACTTTCATCATCATTTAAAATTGAAAAAAATCAGTTTATCATCATCTGTGTAGATGAAGAAAAAGAAATGGCCTCAGGGTGCAGCATTGATGCTTTGGGAAAGGTGATGAGAGAAATTGATGAAGAATACCAGCTGGGGTTATTCGACAGGATGAAAGCCAGCTATGTGGAAAACGGAGAAGTAAAAACACTGAAGCTTCAGGATTTTAAAGCTAAACTTAGAAATGGAGAATTATCAAAGGATATAGAAGTTTTTGATTTTTCTAAAAATACTTATCTGGACTTTTTAAGCCATTTTCTTCTGCCGTTGGATAAAAGCTGGGCAGCTTCCATTAAGTAATTTATTTTACCCATAATAAAAACAGAAAGTGGAACGTGATTTCCACTTTTTTTGTTTTTAAAGTATATTTGTAGAGAACCGGATGAAAATAATGTCTAAAATACTCTTTTTAACCACTTCGCACAGCTATAATGATGATAGGATCTTTTATCATCAGGCGAAAGAACTTGCAAAACAGGGTTACGAAGTGAAAATATGCAGTCTTTCAGCGGAATATAAAGGAAGTATTGACGGCATTGAGATTGAATCCTATTCGATCATTGATGAAAGCATCGCATTGAAAATGAAAACCCTTCAGGAAGCCTGCCAACGTTTTCAGCCGGATTGTGTCATCTGTTCCGAACCCTTGGCTGTAGTCGCTGCAAAACAGATCAGAAAGGAGAAAAAGATCAGTATTATCTATGATATCACAGAATGGTATCCTTCTATGAGGATGGTTGAAAGATACCCGTTTTTTTTGAAGTTCATCCATGCCATAAGGTTTTTCCTGATCCAGTTATATGCAGGGTATTTAAGTACCCATTTTATTTTCGGGGAGTACACCAAAAGATTTCCTTTAGCTTATGTTTTCCCCTTCAAAAAAAGGATTATTTTGCCTTATTTTCCTGATGACAGCTATATCCATACGAATATCAGGAAGCTGGATCCGGGTAAAATAACACTGTGTTATACCGGGCAGATGTCAGAAGAAAAAGGTATCGGGAATTTCTTTGAAGCGGCTGACCGGCTGCGTAAAAAACAACCGGGATTACGAGTTGATATTCTCCTGATAGGAAGTGCCAGAAAAAAGAAGGACGAAGAATATTTTTCAAAGCTGCTGGCTCAGTATGCCTGGGAAAATATCAGGATTGAAAGACCGGCTTCCTTTGAAACATTTACCCACGCCTATTCAGATGCGGATATCTGTTTTGATCTGAGAGAACTGAACTATGAGAATGATCACTGTCTGCCGATCAAGATATTTTATTATGCAGCTTCGGGAAAACCTGTTATTTACACAGATCTAAAGGCAACCAGGAAGCACGTAGATGTCTCTGAATTCGGGTTTTTAGTAGATCCCAAAGATCCGGATTCCATTGCAGAGATTATTTCGGCATATATTGCAGATCCGGAATTGTATCATACCCACGCCTGCAATGCCCGTGAGGAGTATGAGAAAAAGTACAACTGGAATATCATACGGAATTCATTCACTGACTTCGTCCAACAAGCCTTAAGAAGATGAAGCAAAAAACGATCCTTACAACTTTTATTTCCCGGTTTTTAATATTGATATTAAATTTCGGATTGGTCATATATTCTACCAATATGTGGGGAAGCGGGGGAAAAGGAGTGATTTCTTTGGTTATTGCTGACCTTACGATCATAGGGTTTTTCAGTAATATATTCGTAGGCAGCAGTGTGGTCTATTTTGCCTCAAAATATAAAACGGAACAGATATTCCTGTATGCTTATTTATGGTCTGTTTTAGTAGGGATTTTTATCCCTGTTATTTTTAGCTTCATCCGCCCGATGGAGTATCTTTATCACCTTATCGGATTATCGCTTTTAACGTCGCTTCTTACGGCTAATATAGGATTGTTTGTAGGACAGCAGAATATCCGGATGTTTAACCTGTATACCATTTTGCAGCAGGTCGTCCATATTGTTTTTATTGTAGCGGTTATTTATATCGTTAAAATTACATCAGTAAAGGCCTACTTTATCGCACAGATAGCAGGATATGCTTTGTTATTTCTTATCAGCGCTTTTCAGTTGCTGCGTCACTGCGATATTTCCAATATATCATTTTCTAAAAAGATCAGGAATACCATGTTCGATTATGGCTGGAAGATACAGTTAAGTACTTTCCTGCAGTTTTTGAATAACAGGCTGTCCTTTTATTTTTTAGAATACTTTAAAGGCATTATAAGTGTAGGGATCTTTTCCATCGGAATTGCATTTTCTGAGGCGATATGGACGGTCAGCAGAAGCTTATCCCTGGTTTTATATTCAGATCTTGTCAATAGTAAAAATTCTAATGATGCGATCGGGAAGACCAAGGTCTCATTGAAAATAAGTTTTTTTATTACGTTGTTATTCATTATTGTGCTTCTGGTATTGCCTGCGCAGTTCTATGTGCTGATATTTGGAAAAGATTTTCAGGAGACAAAAAAGATTACCTTACTATTATCTCCCGGGATTTTAGCCGTAGCGGTAAGCAACGTGGTCGGCTATTATTTTGCGGGAATGAATAAACTGAGAATCCTGAATGTTAAATCCATGATAGGGCTTGCTTTTACTATCGTATCGTCTTTTTATGTCATTCCGCGTTGGGGGATCTCCGGAGCCTGTATTGTGACCTCTGTTTCCTATTGCTTATCATCGGCATTATTATTCTGGAGGTTTTATCAGATAACGGAATTCCGCATCCGGGATTTTATTATTTCAGGAACCGAGTTTCAGATATTGTGGGGTAAATTATGGAGGAAATAAAATATGCTTAGACATCCGTAATGTAAAAAAACAGGGTTTAGGTTCCCTGTAAATAGTAGAGAGAATTAAAATAAGTTTTTATCTTTGCCTGAATGAGGAATATTGTATTTGGAATACTGGTTGTTTTTTTTGCATTTCTAAGCTGTAGAAATGATGAGGATTCTTTGCAGAAAATAGATCAGATATTTAATCTTTATATCAAAGACGGCGCAGGCAAGGATTTGCTCAATACGGGCAAGCCCGGTTCTTTTTCCTATTCTATGAACGATACTTTCGGGAATACGGTGACAGCTCCTGTGAGCAGCTCTCTTAAGATGACTTCGGACTCCGTGTATTATATAGAATATATTGCCGGAGCGAAAAGAAGAACACTGGATTCGATAAGCCCGGATAACAGGACCTATCATTCCAAAATAGCATTGGAGCTGAAAAGAACTGTAAATAATGTTGCCGATACCATTAATGATACACTGGAAATTCAATACGAATGGACGCCATCGGTCTTTCAGGTCTCAAAAGTATATTATAACCATGAGCTTAAATTTACAAAGGAACCCGGGGCACCCAATGTCGTTACTGTCATAAAATAATTTTAAATTTGCAAATCTGTCAGCATTAGTGAATGACTGACAATCTAATAACTAACATCTCAATACAATGTTACAAGTCAATTTTTTACGCGAAAACAAAGAACGCGTTTTAGAAGGTCTGAAAAAAAGACAATTCAAAAATCTTGAGTTGGTAGACGAGGCTATTGCTACTGACGACGAAAGAAAAAAAATCCAGTTTGAATTAGATTCACAGCTTTCCGAAGTCAACAAGATCTCCAAAGAGATCGGGCTTTTGATGAAAGAAGGAAAAAAAGAAGAGGCTGAATCTGCAAAATCTAAAACAGCGCAATATAAAGAGTCGAGTAAAGAATTACAATCCCAACTGGATGTACAGGAAAAAAAATTATTAGATATTCTATATCAGCTTCCGAATATCCCTGGCGAGCAGGTAAAAAACGGAGCCTCTGCTGATGATAATGAGATCGTATATCAGTCTCATGATGTTGAAGGATTGGGGGAAGGGGCTATTCCTCATTGGGAGCTTGCCAAAAAATATAGCCTTATCGATTTTGAGCTCGGAGTGAAGATTGCGGGAGCAGGATTTCCTGTCTATCTGGGAAAAGGAGCAAGATTGCAGCGTGCATTAGTTCAGTATTTTTTAGATAAGAATGTGGATGCGGGATACCTGGAAGTAAATCCTCCTCATGTAGTAAATGAGGCATCCGGTTACGGAACAGGACAGCTGCCTGATAAAGAAGGCCAGATGTATTATATCGGTGCAGACGATCTGTATCTGATCCCTACCGCAGAAGTTCCCGTAACGAATTTATACCGGGATGTTTTATTGGAAGAAAAAGAGCTTCCGATCAAAAATACGGCATTCTCACAATGTTACAGAAGAGAAGCTGGGAGTTACGGTGCCCATGTAAGAGGCCTGAACCGTCTTCACCAGTTTGAAAAAGTAGAGATTGTAAGGATCGAGAAGCCGGAAAATTCTTATGCAGTTTTAGATGAAATGGTAGAGCATGTAAAAGAAATTCTGACAGATCTTGAACTGCCTTTCAGAATACTGAGACTTTGCGGCGGCGATATGGGTTTTGCCTCTGCCATGACCTATGACTTTGAAGTATGGAGTGCCGCCCAGGAAAAATGGCTGGAAGTGAGCTCTGTTTCCAATTTCGAAACCTTCCAGGCCAACCGTTTGAAATGCCGTTATAAGACTGATGGAAAATCTCAGCTGGTACACACCTTAAATGGCTCCGCAATGGCGCTTCCGAGGATTATGGCTGCCCTTCTGGAAAATAACCAGACCGCAGAAGGAATTAAGCTTCCTAAAAAGGTGGCAGAATATGCAAAATTTGATGTGATTAGTTAATTGCTTCCTCATATTAGCCTGAATTCAGGTTATGCTAAAATAAATCCCCGCCGGCAAAGCCGGCGGGGATTATTGTTTATTTTGATCAATTTATTTGCCCTCAAAATTCTCGATAGCAATAATGCTTGCCTGATTTCCGTTAAAAGTCCTCGGAATCAGTAATGTTTTGGTATCTGCCCGGTAAAGCACTCCCTGGCCATACGCATCACCCGCTTCATAATACGGGTCTTTGGATGTATTTGGTGGAAGTGAGTTCAGGATTTTCATGCCCGGATTTTCAAGATCGATGAGATTCATGCCAAATGCACCGCCGTTCTTTACAATATAGTTCCCTTTCACATTAATAATCCCGAAAGAATGAATATCCGGACTGGCCGGTCTTTTCTGGTACTCCAGTTTTGTTACGGATTCTATAGTACCGGTAGTATTTAAAACAACCATTCTTGGGTCCCCTGCACGATAAAAGGTTTCATCAAACGTCATGGTTCCCATAGGGGATTTTACTTTTCGTGTTCCGGAGTCTATTTTGCTTTCGGTAAACAGGTAGATCTTGTCACCGCTTAAATAAGTGTACGGGATGTATACATCAGCGATCTTGGTCCCGTCATTATAGTCCTTGATCACATTGTTGGAAATGATCTTTCCTTCCTGAATATCATAAAGCATCAGGTTCTCAAAATCACTGGCATTGAACTTCACTGCTTTCGGTGTACTGTTAAACGCTAATAAATAATCCTGCGAACCCATAGAAACTACGGTCTCACTGATCACTTTCATTTTTTCCGTGAAGAATTTCTCTTCCTGCCCGGAAGGAGTTACAAAAAGAAGCATTGCATTTTGAGAAACGGATCTTAACAATCCTACATTTCCCGAATTGGTCACAAAGAAGTCCGTATCAGAGCTTCCCGCTTCTGCCGTTACCTGTTTGCTCCATGCAGATTTAAGGCTTCCGGAATCAATAACGTTGATGTCAATTTTTTCAGGTTCCTTTCT
The DNA here is from genome assembly GCF_014204415.1 of Chryseobacterium defluvii. Lineage (GTDB taxonomy): Bacteria > Bacteroidota > Bacteroidia > Flavobacteriales > Weeksellaceae > Chryseobacterium > Chryseobacterium defluvii_A. The sequence continues at coordinate 54,595 of NZ_JACHLE010000006.1, forward strand.
TGGAGAGTGATTATAAAAAACCACAGCTCCATATCTTCCGTTCTCAGACTTCTCGAAGTAGGTGGTTCCTGATTTCATCGTAGATTCAATAGGATAGGAGACCAATAATTCATCGGTAAATGCCGATGTAGATTTATCGAAAATCACCTTATAGATGTCTTTCTTTTTTAATTTTCCGGCATAGGTCTCCGTAATAAAAACAATCTTGTTCCCGGACTCAAAGCTTCCCAGATAATTGATAGGTGCATATTTTTCCATTTGAGGCATCTCATGGGAAAAAGTTTCCTTCAGGTTGTTTGAGTTATCGAATTTTCTGATGTAAATGGTATTGTTACTTCGGATACTGTTTTCGTTGGTACTGCTTTGCAGATAATAACTGTTATTGTCACCTGCTACAAGTTTGACATCTTTTTCCTGCTCGGGATCAAAATCAAACTTGTTCCCATATTTATATTGTGTTTGGGCAAAAGCAACTGCTGAAGCACAGAATGCTAATACCGTAAATATTTTAAATTTCATAGTTTTTATTTATAGATTTCCTTTTCCAACTGTTTCAGTTCTGCTTTTTCGTTGTATGATAAGTCCATTTCAACCAGCTTTTCCTGCATGTCATTAAGATATTTTTCCGCTTCTTTTTTATTTTCAAGAGCGACGTTCAGCCTGATCAGGTTGAAGAAAAGGTATTTCCCGATCTTGGCATTATAAGGAGCTTTCTTGTCTGTATAATTCACTTTTTTCAAAGCCTGGTCCCAAAGATCGGTCCCTTTTTTCATATTGGCAAAAGCAACTGTATTGCCCGCAGGGTCAGAATTAGCCTGAAGCTTTCTAAGATTTGTGGTCACATAAATATGGGCCTTTTCCAGGTCGTCATATTCACCTTTATTTTTTACGAATTCCAGTTTCACCTGTTTTGTAAGGGTTTTATAACCGTAATTATCATTCAGGAAAGCATTGATGGCCTTGATGTTATTCGTAAGGTATTTTTTCTCTTCCATAGGCCTGTTGATATTGTTGGAAGGCTGGGAAGATACAAAAATGAAGTCCTGGGAAATAGTGGTATTGATCTTTTCAGAACCGTTTTCCTTTACAATGATCTTCGTAGGCTGGTTAGCATAGGTTTGTCCTGCGTTATCCTGAAAATTAACGGTCTGCATATCAATATTTACATCTACATTAGGATTTCCTCTTTTGTAGCCGTCAATTAATATCTGTGATGCCAGAACATTATTATCAACGATAAAATAATCAGCCAGATTCGGTTCTCTGTATACAGGAGGCGAAGGCTTTATATAAACAGGTTTTGAAGGAAGCTGGAGCTGCGGCTTTAATCCTTTTTCCTGTAAAGTAAGACGTTCCAGAAGACTAAGCTTTTTAAATTCTGCCGATTCAAGAGCAAATTTCTCTTTAGCTTTGATCACATCTTCATTGTAATCCTTAAGAGCCTGCTGATGATCTTTCTGGCTTTCCGCGATCGTATTACTGAAGTTGGCAACAGCATCCTGATGCTCCTGTTTGGCCTGTTTTATTACATCTTCTTTGGTCAGGTTATAAGGCGAATTTACAGTAACGTTATAAGTCCTTGCATTCTCGCTTATGGAAGTCTGAGGTGTTTTTAAGACGCGGAAGTCTATGGTTTCAGAGTTAATACTCTGCGCATGTAAATTTAATCCCGAAATAAAAACAATAGACAATAAAAATTTTCTCATAAATAATTTAAAAATAGGTCGTAAAGATAATATTTTTAATAATATTAGAAATTAATTAATTTTTTATGCAGTGAACTTGTTTAAGCTTATCAAAAAATACCCAATATTTTAAACCATTAAGGAAAATTTAAGGAATAAAGGATCATTAAGATTAATCATTCTGATTGACCATCAAGCGAAGTTTACCTTAATAACTTATTGTATTTTAATGGTTCAAAAAATAAAAGTTTAAACAGATTTAGTATTTAAAAAACCTCCAGGATTTTCTGGAGGTTTTATTTCTATTCTGTGACGATAATTATTTTTTTATCTGAGTGTTTAAGAGGCTTTTCACTGTCACCAAACAGGGTATCCAGATCATAATCGATCCTTACGGAATAATCGTCTACCTTAGTGACCCAGTCATGCTTTCCGGTAATGGATTTGATCTTGTTTTCAAACTTTAAGGTGGTCCCGATCTTTTTATACATCATTTTCATCATACCTGTGGATTTCTCGGAATCTTCTTCAGGTGATTCATCGTCTTCCCCGGCAAAATCTTTCCCGCCTAAGACATCTTTGAATCCGTTCAGATTCAGGTTTTCCGTTTCTATGGTCAATGTCTTTCCGTCCCAGGAATTTAAAGCCATCTGGTCCAGCGGGAGCTTATCTTTTTTGGAAGAACTGCCTATGATCTGGTAATCAGCCATAGTGAAATGATCCATTTTCATGGATATGCCCATTATCTCATTATTTTCAACATTGGATTTCATGAAGATCTTTTTCATGATCCTTATAGAATCCGGATGGTCTGTTTTTAATTTTCCTTCTTTTTTTTCCAGTTCATAAAGGCTTGTCCATGTTTTGGGAAGTTTTTCCAGTTCGGTAAAGTCTTTTTTGCCATTTTTAGCAGAATCCGGAACCATAGATTTCATCATTTCCATGGCATCTTTCATATCAAGATCCATCACAGTGGTAGATGCTGAATCCTTATGATAGGTGATCTCTGAATTGACGGAACAGGATTGCAGCGCCAGAAGACATGCCGTTAAAATAAATAGAATTTTTTTCATGATGATTGAATTGAGGGTTAGTGACAATTTACTGAGCCATGCTGATGCCTGCTGTGATCTCCTTCCAGATGGCAGGAACCGTGGTCTTTGGAGATTCCCATTGCTTCGGCTCTGGGAGATAGATAAGGAATGCCCAGCTCCAGCCCTCTAACAATGAATAATCCGCCTAAGATGATCATAATGACAGGAATTAATTTTAATACTTTAATTCTGAATGCCTGGTTCATAAGGTTTCCCACAAGCACTACCGCAAACATGAAAGGTAAGGTTCCCAGCCCGAATAAAGCCATGTACAATGCTCCCTGCCATATTCCTCCGCTGGCCAGGCTGGCAGTTAATGCCATGTATACCATTCCGCAGGGGAGAAAGCCATTCAGGATCCCTGTTGTAAATCTCGAACGGTAATCTGCTTTTTGAAGCAGTTTTCCTAAATTAGATTTTACCGAGAACAGAAATTTGGAAAAGAAAGGGATCTTTGAAGCAAAATCTTTACCCCCAAAAGAAAATACGGCCATTACGATAAGCAGAATCCCAACGGCAATCGTCAGGTATTTCTGGAAACCGGCCATTTCAAAACCTTCGCCAATAATTCCGAGGATTGCCCCCAGTAAGGCATAAGTGAAAATTCTCCCGAACTGATAGGTAAGATTCTGAAGGTAGTAATTGGCGGCCTGTTTTTTTGTTAATCCCATCGACAAAGCAATAGGGCCACACATCCCGATACAATGGAATCCGGAAGCGAAGCCTAAGCCAATTGCCGATATGATAAGTGCTATTTCCATATCACATCATAATCCATTCTGTAATCTGTTTTGTCTTTTGCCCACATCAGTCTGAGCGTATAGTTTCCTTTTTTCAATACCTGTGCAGGAATTAAGAATGACTGTTGGGCATCAAGCTGTACGGTTTTTTTGATGTCCAGATTCTGATCGTCGGTTCTGTTTAAAACAAATTTTACTGTAGTATTGGCATTGTTATACTCTTTAGGGAAGGCGATTTTAATTCCGCCGGCAGATTGGTTGTATACAGGTTTTTCCTGTAAGTTATCTGCTCTTTTTTTGGCATCAATTACATTTTGGTACTGCAATTCTTCTTCATAATAATTATCGGTTACCATTTCTGAATTCTTTTGCCCGGCAGGGAAAAGAAACAGCATAGATAAGATAAATATTATGAAAGCAAATAAAGCAATTACAATACCATGTCCCCAACTAAAGTTTTTCATTTTTTCCGGATTTTTTATTTGTTTATGATCATCAGGACTCCTCATGATCTTGACCTTATTCGATGATTATGAATAAAGAAGGTTTTTAAAAATTAAAATTGTAATTTAAACGGCCCTTCAAAATATGTCTGATAAGAATCGATCAGTTTACCTTTGGTATCATAAACACCAATGGTGATGTTCTGTTTGGAAAGCCTCATCTCATTTTCAGGGAAAGTGATGTTAATAGTTCCCTTCGAGATCTTATCTCTGTCCACTATTATTTTACTTGAAGCACTGTAAATAATTTCCCCATGAGCTGGTTCCATTACTTTTATGGTAACGATCTTTTTCTCATTGGTCTTATTTAAGAAAGTATAATTGTATGTATTGGTAATTTTACCGTCTCTCACGAAGAAAGTACTTCCTGCAGGTTTAATGAACTTGGCCTCCATTTCTCCACGGCTGTATAGAAGATAGCCTAAGAATCCTGTAAGCAATACCAGAAATACGGCAAATCCCTTCATTCTCCCTGTAAACTTGAATGAGGTTTGTTGTTCTATTTCGTTTTCGGAAGCATACCGGATCAGCCCTTTCGGGAGGCCTACTTTTTCCATTACCTCGTCACAGGCATCAATACATGCGGTACAGTTTACACATTCAAGCTGCTGCCCGTCACGGATGTCAATTCCTGTAGGACAGACTACAACACACTGGTGGCAGTCGATACAGTCACCCTTTCCTGCTTCTTTCCTGTCTTCGCCTTTTCTCCACTTGGCTCTATTCTCACCACGTTTGAAATCGTAGAAAACGTTAATGGTATCTTTGTCTATCAAAACGCCCTGCAATCTTCCGTATGGGCATACCAATGTACATACCTGCTCCCTGAACCATGCAAATACAAAGTAAAACGCTGCGGTAAGCAGGATCATTACTATGAAATTGGTAGGGTTGGCGAAAGGTCCTTCGGAAACGATCCTTAATACTTCTTCGTAACCCACAATATACATGAACATAAAATGGGTAATAATTAAGGAAATAATGATATAAATAGACCATTTCAAACCTCTTTTCCAGATCTTTTCACTGTTCCAGGGTTGCCTGTCCAGCTTCATCTGCTTATTCCTGTCACCCTCGATAGCATATTCTATTTTACGGAAGATCATTTCAAGGAAAATTGTCTGGGGACATATCCATCCGCAGAAAATCCTCCCGAAAGCGATCGTAAAAACAATAATGAATATTAAAGAGGCAATGGCTCCTAATGTTAAGATGAAAAAATCCTGAGGATAGAAAGGCTGTCCGAAGATGAAAAACTCCCGGTCAATGACATTAAATAAAATTAAAGGGTTACCGCTGATCTTAATAAACGGTACTGCAAAATAAATGATTAATAAAACATAGCTTACAATGTTTCTATAGTTGGTATACTTCCCTTTTGGTTTTCTGGGAAATACCCATTTTCTTTTTCCGGATTGCTCCATTGTCCCTATAGAATCTCTGTAAGTCTCAGGGTCCAGAACCTGTCCCTGTCCGCCGCGCACTTCTATTTCTTCTATGTCTGACATTTTGTATACTGTTTAAAAAAGAAAAAACATAATTCGTTACTATTTTTTCTAATAACAAATTATGTTTTTTTCATATGTTTTCAATTTTTAAATTATTGTTTTTCCCAATGTGCTTCATCACCGTAAGGAGGTGCACCTCCTTCAGCAGGAGTAATGGGTTTCTTCATCTGGTTGATGGAGTAAACATAAGCGGCAACATTCTGAATATCAGTTCCTGTTAAAATCCCGTTTTTACCCCAAGCCTGCATCGCTGTTCCCGTAACTCCATTTTCAACAACATGGAAAACGTTTTTAAACAATGTTTTTTCAGGTTGGTTATGCCAGTAATTATCGGTTAAGTTTGGCCCGATACCTCCTCTACCTCCGTCTGAGTGACAGGATACACAATTGCTTTTGAAGACCTCTTCACCGGCAGCAATATTATCTTCAGAGAAAGCCGCAGATTCTATGGTTATCGCCGGCTGATCTTTCAAATAAGCTTCAACAGCTGCCATTTGCTCTTTATATTCTGTATCGTATTCTTTGATCGGGTGAGCAAAATCTGTAAAGGAGAATGCAGCAACATACACAATACAGAAAGCTGTCCCGAACCAGAATAAACCTACCCACCATTTTGGTAACTGGTTATCCAGCTCCATGATCCCGTCAAATCCGTGATCGATAAGGATATCTTTTTCTTCAGTTGCAGATTGCTTTTTAAAGGCACTATCATACAATCTTTTAACATATGGGATCTTTTTTTCTTTTAAATAAGCCGTTTTTTCTTCCGGGCTTAGTTTCTTGAATTTATTGTTCTCAATTAAATCTCCTATAGAACTGTGGATGTAAGCCAAAATACAGCCTATTACGATAGTTCCCCAGAAATAAGGTGAAGATAAAAACGTATAACTTTGAACAAACAGATAATAAAAAACTATTAAAAGTCCAACTATTATTAAGATGTTTACAAAAACCGGTGTTCTTTGTTTCATAATAAGTATTTAATTTTTTAAATTAAAATCGTCTTCATCATCCCCAAGTGGTGCCTCTTCTTCTTCTTTATAATACTTTTTAGGCCTGCTGAATACATAGATGACCAAAGCGACGAAGAACAGCATAAAGAAAATCAGAGCCAATGTCTGGTAAAAACCAGCATTTTCAGTATTGGATAATATATCTTTAAAGTTCTGAGGAATCATTTGAACCTTTTAATGTTTTTAGTTATTACTTGCTGTTTTTATTTCTGTTGTTTTAATATCCGTACCTAGTCTTTGCAGATAAGAGATAAGGGCTACAATTTCTTTTTTCTCAAGCTTTACATCAGGTCTCTTGGCATATTCCTCCTTCAAGTCAGCTGCTTCAGAGAAAATGTCTTTCACGATTTTTGCTGCCTGGTTATCTGCCCATTTATCCGCAGAGTCTATTTCAGCTTTAGTATAAGGTACGTCAAATGAGTTTTTCATCAGTTTCATTTTGTCTACCATTTTAGATCTGTCTAAGTTGTTGGCTATTAACCAAGGATAACGAGGCATGATGGAACCTGCGGAAGTAGATCTTGGGTTATACATGTGCTTGTAATGCCATGAACTTGGATTTTTACCGCCTTCTCTGTGTAAATCCGGTCCTGTTCTTTTAGATCCCCATAAGAATGGTCTGTCATATACAAACTCTCCGGCTTTTGAATACTGCCCGTTTTTACCGTTAAATCTTACGATCTCATCTCTGAACGGCCTTACCATCTGAGAATGGCAAGCATTACAGCCTTCACGAATATAAAGATCTCTACCTTCCAGCTCTAATGGAGAGTATGGTTTTACTGCTGAAATTGTAGGTACACTTTTCTTAAGAGACAGGGTAGGGATGATCTCTACCGAACTACCGATTGAAATAGTTAAGAAAGATAAAATACCCAATAATACTGGCATTCTTTCTAACCAAAGGTGAGTCCCTTCACCTTCTTTACGTTGATTGCTGATGTTAGCCAATGCTGGAGCCTCCGCAGGAACTTCCTTCTGGAATGAACCGGCCTTTGCCGTTTTGTAAACATTGATCACCATTAAAATGGCTCCTGAAAGATAGAATAATCCTCCTGCAAATCTTGCCCAAAAGAAAGGAATAATAGCAGAAACCGTATCCAGCCAGTTTTTCCATACCAGGGTTCCGTCCGGATTGAACTGCTTCCACATTAACCCCTGAGTGAATCCTGAAATATACATCGGAACAGCATAGAAGATAATCCCCAAAGTACCTAACCAGAAATGCCAGTTAGCTAATTTTACAGACCATATCTTGGTTCTCCATAAGATTGGAACCAAATAATAGATCACCCCGAATGCCATGAAACCATTCCATCCAAGGGCACCTAAATGTACGTGTCCGATAACCCAGTCAGTAAAGTGACCTATTTTGTTGATATTTTTAGTTGCTAAAAGTGGTCCTTCAAATGTTGCCATCCCATAGCAGGTAACTGCTACCACGAAGAACTTTAGGATAGGATTTTCCCTTACTTTATCCCATGCTCCCCTTAAAGTAAGAAGCCCGTTCAGCATTCCTCCCCATGACGGAGCGATAAGCATGATCGAGAACCCTGTTCCCACGGCCTGGGCCCATGCAGGAAGCGAGGTATACTGAAGGTGGTGAGGGCCAGCCCAGATATATACGAAAATTAATGACCAGAAGTGAATGATAGACAGTTTATAGGAGAATACCGGTCTGTCAGCAGCTTTCGGTAAGAAATAGTACATCAAACCTAATACTGGTGTTGTTAATACGAATGCTACTGCATTGTGTCCATACCACCATTGTACGATAGCATCTTTCACTCCTGCATATACAGAGTATGATTTCCATCCTGTGAAGGATAGGGGAACCTCAAGGTTATTGAAGATATGAAGCATTGCCACGGCGATCCAGGTACCAATATAGAACCAGATGGCTACATACAGGTGTCTTACCCTTCTTTTGGCGATGGTCAGGAACATATTGATCCCGAAGATGATCCATGAAAATGCGATTAAGATATCGATCGGCCATTCATGCTCAGCATATTCCTTAGAAGTATTGATCCCCATAAAGAATGTAATAAATACAGCCACAATCATGATCTGCCATGTCCAGAAATGAAGCCAGGATAGAGTATCACTATACATCCTTGCCTTTAATAATCTTTGCAGGGAGTAATAAATACCGGTATAAACGATATTACATACAAATGCAAAAATCACAGTACTCGTATGCAGCATTCTTATTCTACCGAACCCAAATGCCCCATGTGTGTTGATCAAGCCCTGGATATTCCCTGAAGCTAAACTGTTAATGGTGGTATCATCTGTTCCGAATAAGAACTCCGGAAGCTCCGGATAGAAAAGCATTAATGCCGCTGTAAGCCCGAACAGAAACCCTATGATCCCAAAAACTATGGTTGCATAGAGGAATGCACGGACAATACTGTTGTCATAACTAAACTTTTGTGTTTCCATATATCAACTATTCACTTTTTTCTTCAATTTTTTTATCGTCTCCTTTTTCTTTCTGGTCTGTCTTTTTGCCGTCTTTGCTTTCTTCATCTTCTTTGATCTCATCAGAGTCGAAGAGGATTCTTACAGCTGGAGATTCATCATCTTCAAACTGTCCTTTTTTGGCATTGACTATAAAAACGACCAGGAAAATTGCAGCTAAAGAAACACTGCATAAGATCATTAAATATAGAATATCCATTGGACAACAAAATTAACCAATTTTCGGGGTTCAAATTTAGTGAAAAATAATGACATTCATCACGAAATGCTGATTTCAGCTAATTTAAAATCAGTCTAAATAAGGCATTTTAAGCTGGTTTTTTGAAATATTTTCTTCCCAGTATCCACGTAGAAAGAGTAGTGAAAGTAACCACTGTAATAGAGCTGATTGGCATGATAACGGCAGCAAAAAGAGGGTGCATATTTCCTATAACGGCATAGCTTAGTCCCACAACATTGTATAGAAAGCTGATTATGAATGTCATTTTCACAATGGTTATCGAGCCTTTGCAGACGTTAAGGTACTTGTCAAGAGCTACCACTTTATCACCGTTCATAATGACATCGGATGACGGGGTAAAGGTATTGGTATCGTCAGAGATAGCGATGCCTATATTGCTCTGTTTTAATGCTCCGGCATCATTCAGTCCGTCTCCCAGCATGGCTACCTTTAGGTGCTTATCCTGAAGATTCCTGATGTAGTTTAGCTTGTCTTCAGGGCTTTGATTGAATGCCATTTCCTGATAAGCCGGGATCAGTTCCTTAAGCTGGTTTTCTTCGGATGAGTTGTCTCCGCTCAGAATGAAGATCTTATAGTGCGTAAGCTTTTGAAAAAGACTTTTAAGATTTTCGCGGTACTCATTTTTGAAGATGAATTTTCCTAAAAACTCATCATTTTTGCTGACATATACAGCAGTTTCAAGATTTTTGGCTTCCTGTCTGTTATAACGGGCAGAACCTATTTTATAAAGACTTCCTCTTACCTGGCCTTGGTAGCCTTTTCCTGAAATTTCCTCGAAGCTGTCCACCGGAAAATAATCATCCGGGATCTCCAAAAATTCATATAAGGATTTTGAAAGTGGGTGATTGGAATTTTTTAGTAAAGCTTTGATATTCAGCAAATCAAATTCCTGAATTTCAGAGCCTTCATATTTGATGTTTGATTTCTTTCTGTGGGTAATGGTTCCGGTTTTATCAAAAACAATCGTATCAAGCTTTGCAATCTTCTCGATGGTAAGAGTATCTTTTACATAGAATTTATTTCTGCCCAAAATCCGCATGATATGCCCGAAAGTGAACGGTGCAGAAAGAGCAAGGGCACAAGGGCAGGCAATGATCAGGATGGCGGAAACCACCTGGAACATTTTCTCCAGATCAATAAATGACCAGTAAATCCCGGAAATTAAGGCAATGCCTAAGATGATGAAAGTGAAATATTTACTGATGTTATTAGTGAGGGTATCCAATCCGGTTTCGTGCTTTTTAAACGCTTCTTTATTCCAAAGCTGTGTCAGGTAGCTCTGGTCAACATCTTTGATCACTTCAAGCTCCAAAGAAGAGCCGATCTGTTTTCCTCCTGCAAAGATCTTGTCGCCCGGTTTTTTGCTGATGCTTACGCTTTCTCCGGTGATAAAGCTATTGTCAATATTCCCTTGCCCATTGATCAGGATTGCGTCCACAGGAATGATTTCCTGGTTTCTTACCAGAATGCGGTCACCGACCTTGATCTCTGAAAGTAAGATATTTTCCTGCTTTCCGTTGAAATCTACCTTTGTGACGGCAATAGGGTAAAACGATTTATAATCACGGTCATAGGAGAGAGCATTATAGGTTCTTTTCTGAAACGTTTTACCTAAAAGCATGAAGAATAAGAGCCCGCATAACGTGTCGAAATATCCGGGACCATAATCCGTTACGACTTCATAAATACTTCTTCCGAAAAGAACAATGATCCCCAGTACGATAGGGACATCTATGTTGACAATTTTATTTTTTAATCCATACCAGGCAGACTTGTAATAATCTGAAGCAGAATAGAATACCACCGGGCACGCCAGGAGAAACATTAAAGTCCTGAAGAGTCCTTTGTAGTGATCCATCCAGTAATCTTCGCCGCCAATATATTCCGGAAAAGTAAGGAACATTCCGTTGCCAAAGGCGAAGCCTGCTATGGCCAGCTTGATCAGCAGGGACTTGTCCAGGTGCTCCACGTTTTTTTCAGCAGTTTCGAGGCTGATGACAGGCTTGTAGCCAAGGTTAGTTAAAAATTTAGCTAATTCGCTTAATTTTAGCTGATTATGATTGAATGCAATCTGCAGGGTTTTTCTTGTAAAGTTAACTTGGGAATACTTAATGTCCTTATTCAGGGTATGAAGGCTTTCCAGGAGCCAGATACATGAAGAGCAATGAATTACAGGGATTTTAAAGGTGACAAGGCTGGTTTCCCCCTCAGAAAAATCTGTGACCTTTTCAAAAATTTCAGGAGTATCCAGATAATCGAACTGAGAAGAGTTTTCATCGCTTGGGCGGATTCCTGCCTTTTTATTTAATTCGTAAAAATTACTTAAATTGTTGGTATTCAGGATTTCGTAGACGGACTTGCAGCCGTTGCAGCAGAAAATCCTATCATCAAAAAGAATTCTTTCCTTTTCTATACCTTGTCCGCAATGATAACAGTTCTCGCTCACCTTCATAAAATATTGACATACAAAATTATAACAATTTTTTTTGTTTATCGAGTTAAAATGTTCTATTTTTGTGATAAATGTCATATAAAATGCCGCAGGAAAAACAGTTAGCCATTGAAGAAAGATTTGCCAGAGTTTTTAATGATAAATCATTCAAAGAAAGACTTTCTAGCGCAGATTTTGAAAAATACATCAACGCAAAAAAAAGATTGAGCTTCCAGAAACACGATACTATTTTTGAGGACGGAGAAATCCCGAAAGGAGTATTTGTATTGGAGAAAGGTGCCGCTAAATTATCAAAGTCCGGCGCTTTCGGAAAAGATCAGATCTTACGTTTTATCAAAGAGGGTGATATCATAGGATACCGCTCGTTGCTTTGCGGTGAAAACTTCCAGGCAAAAGCTGAGGCTATGACGGACATTGAATGCGTTTTTTTGCCATCAGAGGTGTTTATGCACCTTTTAGAAGTTGATCCTCAGCTGTCTTTTGTAATGCTTCAGAAAATTGCTTATGAACTTGGGGAATCCTCTAATACCATTACTTTTCTGGCGCAAAAAACAGTGAGGGAAAGGCTGGCTGAAATTTTGCTTCTTCTGGAGCAGAAATTAGGAGTAGATCCTGAAGGATTCATTAAAATTTCTTTAACAAGAGAAGAAATTGCCAACATTATAGGCACGGCAACGGAAAGTGCCATCCGATTGATCTCTGAATTTAAGCAGGATCATCTCATCGAGGTTGATGGAAGAAACATCAAAATCCTGAATCATGACAAGCTAATGAAACTGGGACACGTAGTTTTATAATTCATACAAAACAAGGGTCGGCGGAAGCCGACTTTTTAACTTTTAAACATATCACAATTATGTCTGTTCATTCTGAAATTAAAAAAGTTACAACAGAGACCTTGCGAAAGATGAAATTCGATAAGGAAAAGATAACCATGCTTACGGCATATGACTTTACGACTGCGAAAATGGTAGATGCAGGAGGTATTGACACGATTCTTGTCGGGGATTCTGCAGCCAATGTTATGGCAGGTTTTGAAACCACATTGCCTATTACGCTGGATCAGATGATTTATCATGCGCAAAGTGTTGTTCGGGGAGTTGACAGAGCTCTGGTTGTAGCAGATTTGCCATTCGGGACGTATCAGAGCAACCCGGAAAAGGCTTTGGAATCTGCGGTGAGAATGATGAAAGAAGGCGGGGCTCATGCTGTGAAAATTGAAGGCGGGAAAGAGATCTCAAAATCCATCAAGAAGATCATTAATGCCGGAATCCCGGTAATGGGGCATCTTGGTTTGACTCCCCAATCGATCTATAAATTCGGAACGTATAAAGTAAGGGCAAAAGAAGAAGCTGAAGCTGAAAAGCTGATCAGTGATGCAAAGCTTTTGGAAGAATTAGGATGTTTTTCTGTCGTCCTTGAAAAAATTCCGGCAGATCTTGCCAAAACGGTATCAGAAAGTATTACCATTCCAACGATCGGGATCGGGGCCGGGCCTCATTGTGACGGACAGGTTCTGGTGTATCATGATATGGTGGGCATGAATAAAGATTTTACCCCTAAATTTTTAAGAAGATACCTTGATCTCTATACTGAAATTACAGGCGCGGTCGCCCAATACGTTAAAGATGTAAAAAGTGTGGATTTCCCTAACGAAAAAGAAAGCTATTAACCTATGAAAAATCAACAATCATTACAGGGAATCATCTCTATTATCGCTTTGGTATGCCTGGCTGCAGGATGGTTCAATTTTTTTTCTCCGGAGATCAATAATCTTCTTTCCCGGAAGATCTTTTATGTTTTGATAGGAATTAGCTTTTTTCTTCAGGCTCCTTTGCTTTCAAACAGAAATTTTACGTATGCCATGTATGCTGCTGCGGCCGTTTGTGTTATCGGGGCTTTCCTGCCTGTCGACTCAAAGCTTTCGGGGATTAAGACTATCGGGCTTCTGGCCGGGATCATTCTCTCCTTTACCAACAGGCCAAATCGGGTTCAGTGATGACGGAAGATCAGATCGTGTATGAAGATAACCATCTTATGGTGATCAATAAAAAAGCCGGCCAGCTTGTACAGGGTGATAAAACTGGTGATGAGTCTTTACTGGAATCCATCAAGAATTTTATTAAAAGAAGGGATGCTAAGCCGGGGAATGTTTTTCTTGGCCTGGTTCATCGTATAGACCGCCCGACTTCCGGCCTGGTAATTTATGCCAAAACCTCTAAATCGCTTACCCGTCTGACGCAGATGGTGAAAAACAGGGAGGTGAAAAAAACATATTGGGCTATTGTAGGCAAAGAACTGATCCCTCAAAATCAAAGGCTGATACACTACTTAAAGAAAAACGAAAAGAACAATAAGGCTATTGTGTTTCCTAAACCTACAGAGGGGGCAAAGGAAGCTGTTTTAACATATACTGTCATAAAGAGTCTGGATAATTACCTTCTTCTTGAGATAGACCTTGAAACGGGCAGGCATCATCAGATCCGTGCCCAGTTGTCCAAAATAGGGGCTCCGATAAAAGGAGACCTTAAATATGGATCACCACGCTCCAATCCTGACGGTGGGATCAGTCTTCATGCAAGAAAACTGGAGTTTATTCATCCTGTTACAAAAGAAAAAATACAAATAACAGCTCCTGTTCCGCAAAATGATGCAGTGTGGAAAGCATGTGAAGAATAAAAAATCGACTCAGAATGAGCCGATTTTTTTATGATAATATCCCGGATTTATTGTCCCTGCTGCATCACGCCTCCGTTTTCTTCTTTTTTAGTGGCGTTTAAGATATTAGGATCTTCTTTGGCCAGTTTATTCTTGGTTGGGATTTTATAATTGATAGACAATCCGAAGTTTCTGGTATCGTATTTATTACTCATGAATACACTTTCCCCTTCCGGCGGATTAGAACGTACCTGCATTTTTTGTCCGTTGAAAATATCATTGGCGAAAACAGAAAGAGTCAGACGGTTATTCATGAACTTCTTCGTTAAAGTAACATCGAAGGAATTATTGAATGGTTTTTCTGCTGTAAAGTAGAAATATCCTGCTTTCGGGGTCAGATAACTGTAATTGGCGGTCATCTTGATATCTTTAGGCAGGATCAGCTGCGTCATGATATTGAAGATCCAGAATCCCCTGTTATTCAGATTGTCGATCTCGTGCTTCTGGTACCCTGCATAGATGTACATGAAGTTGATCTTATCAGGATTGAAGTTGAATTTCATTACCTCGCTTAGCGGCTTGCTGAAGATCATGAACGGAACAGGAAGCCCTACATTGAAGTTGTGGATCCTCATGTTTGAAATGTTGATCTGTTCATTAAAAAGATTTTTACCACTTTTCCTCACGAGCTGTGCCACCTGGTCTTTTGCAGAACTTACACTATAGCCGATAAAAGCATAATCGAACGCTGAAATTTTCAGCTCATAATTATCAAAAATAGTAGGCTGCAGTTCAGGATTACCGTTTATCTGGGTATTCGGACCATAGAATATGACATTGTTGGGGTTCAGTGCGGAAATACTGGGTAAACTGATCTTTTTATTATAATTGGCAGCAATATATACCTGATTCATCAGATTATACTGAACACTGGCATTAGGGAATAATTTGAATTTGTTAAAAGGAATTAGGTTATCCTGAATAAGATCCCCATTTTTTGCATAATAACGGGTAATTCCGGAAATATCATAATTCTCGGCACGTGAACCCAAGGTGAAGTCAAACTTTTTTAGTTTCGCCTGAAATTCCAGATAAGTGGCGGCAGTCTGTCTCTGATATTCAAGATTGGTTAGGCCTTTGCTTTCCGTGTCGAAATTCTGCTTTTCATACAAACCTCCTAGACTTACTTTTCCACCGTCAAGGATGTTGATCGGCTGGGCATAATCTACTTTAAAGTTTGCGATATTCATATCAGATTCATTGTTTAATACATCATTCCTGCCGGCTATAAAATAAGGTTGATTAATATCCGTGTAATACCCCTGCTGGAAAAAATTATCCTGGGAAAACTTACTGTCAGATTTTGTATATCCGAACTGAAAATCCAGTTTCTGAGACTTATCGTCAAAACGTTTTTGATAGGTTACTACGGCTTCCTGTCTCAGGTTATTGGTGTGGGCGGCATCTGAGGCATCAAAAACAACTTCCCGGATCAAATTGGAGTTCAGATCCAAAACATCGGCCATACCCGCACTTAAAGTAGAGTTGTCATTATTGTTGTGGTAGATATCGTAATTTAATAATAGTCTATCCTGCCCTAATTCGAAAGTTAGTCCCGACTTAGCAAAATATCCGCGCCCTATCCTGTCAGTATTACTTCTGAATATGATATCCTGCGCCGATCTCAGGTTGCTCTCACGATAATTCTGGCCTACATTCAGCTGCCATCCGAAATATTTGTTACGGGCATTTAAATTGACGGAATTGGTGGTTCTGCTTCTGAATTGATCATAGTTGGTAAAAGAAAAGTTCCCGGAATAAGTAGCGGTTAAATATTTATTGGCATTCTTATTCGTGATGATATTCATGATGGCGCCTCCTGAAGTGGCAGGGAATTCTGCCCCCGGCTGTGTAATAACTTCAATTCTGTCTACTGAATTAGCTGGCATTCCTTCCAGAAAAGAATTCAGTTCATTGGAGGAAATATTAAGTGGCCTTCCGTTAAGATATACATCCAGTGCTTTCCCCTGATACATCATTCCTGCAATATCTGTGGAAATGAGTCCCGGAAGTTTTTTAATTCCCTCCAATACATTGCCGTTATTGAGTTGCGGTTGTTCAGAAAAGTCGAAGATCGTACGAT
The DNA here is from genome assembly GCF_014204415.1 of Chryseobacterium defluvii. Lineage (GTDB taxonomy): Bacteria > Bacteroidota > Bacteroidia > Flavobacteriales > Weeksellaceae > Chryseobacterium > Chryseobacterium defluvii_A. The sequence goes on from NZ_JACHLE010000006.1 coordinate 71,116, forward strand.
CGGCTTTTTGTTCTACTGCTTTTTTAGTTTTGGTTATGGTAACAGCTTCTATCTGTTTTTCTTTTACCTGATTTTGAGCATAAGTAATGATAGAGCCTAAAAATGATAAAGCAATAATTGTTTTTTTCATAATGTTTTTTCCTACATTCGGTTAGACGCGGAAAAAAACGTTTTGTTACAAGGCTATACTTTAAAAACCGAAAGATGTGTACCGATTCTATTTTGGATGAATTTTTAAAATGACTGCTAAAGCGTTGTCCCCTTCATGGCTTTTTCTTCCTGATGGATCCGAACGGATAAAATGATATGGGAATGATAAGTATCATGGTTTTTCACGTGTTGCTAATAAAGGTATTCTTGTTATTTCAGGAATAGTATTCAGGAAATAATCGGGATGGAGGACAGGGTGGAATAAAAATGATTATAATGGTTTTATAAGGTAATCGTTTTAGGTTTATAAAATTAAAGAAATTTTTATGGCGTAAATCAGGAGATAGAGGACAAAATAAAAAGCCGCTTCCTTGGAAGCGGCTTTTTTACGATTAATCAATCTAACAATTAATTCTTTTCCTGTTGTTTAATTAAATTCAATGCAGATCCTGCTTTGAACCAATCAATCTGTTGATCATTGTAGGTATGATTGGCCATAATGATATCTTTAGTACCATCAGCATGTACAAATTCCAATGTCAACTGTTTTCCCGGAGCAAACTGGTCTAAGTCTAGGAAGTTTACAGTATCATCTTCTAAAATTTTGTCATAGTCAGCTTCATTAGCAAAAGTTAATCCCAACATACCTTGTTTTTTAAGGTTGGTTTCGTGGATCCTTGCGAATGATTTTACCAATACTGCCTTTACGCCAAGATGTCTTGGTTCCATCGCAGCGTGCTCTCTTGAAGAACCTTCGCCGTAGTTCTGGTCACCTACTACAATAGATGGGATACCTGCGGCTTTATAGGCTCTTTGAACGGCAGGAACTTCACCATATTCACCTGTCAATAGGTTTTTAACATGGTTTGTTTCCATATTGAAGGCATTTACAGCCCCGATCAACATGTTGTTAGAAATATTATCAAGATGTCCTCTGTATTTCAACCACGGGCCGGCCATAGAAATGTGGTCCGTTGTACATTTTCCGAAAGCTTTGATCAAAACTTTAGCTCCTTCAATGTTTTTTCCGTCCCAAGCGGGGAATTCTTCTAATAACTGAAGCCTGTCTGAAGTAGGGCTTACATTTACTACTACCGAGGAGCCATCTTCAGATGGAGCCTGATATCCGTTATCTCCAACATCAAAACCTTTTGCAGGCAATTCAAACCCTTTAGGCTCGTCTAATTTGATCTGTTCGCCTGCTTCGTTGGTTAAAGTATCTGTAATAGGATTGAAATCTAATCTTCCGGAGATCGCAACAGCAGCCACCATTTCAGGAGAAGCTACAAATGCGTGTGTATTTGGGTTACCATCTGCTCTTTTGGCGAAGTTTCTGTTGAAAGAATGAATGATAGAGTTTTTCTCTCCTTTTTCAGCCCCTTCTCTGTCCCATTGCCCGATGCAGGGCCCGCAGGCATTAGTAAAGATCCTTGCGTTTTCAAATTTTCTGAAAGAGTCTAAAAAACCGTCTCTTTCAGCAGTAAATTTCACTTGCTCTGAACCAGGATTGATCCCTAAGATGGCTTTAGGTTTAACTCCTTTTGCTACTGCATCTTCAACAATAGAGGCTGCTCTCGACAGGTCTTCGTAAGAAGAGTTTGTACAAGAACCGATCAAAGCCCATTCAACTTCCAAAGGCCATCCGTTAGCTTTAGCTTTGGCTCTGAATTCAGAAACAGGAGTCGCTAAATCCGGAGTGAAAGGCCCGTTCAGATGAGGAGTCAATTCAGAAAGGTTGATTTCAATGACCTGATCAAAATATTGTTCAGGGTTTGTATATACTTCAGCATCACCTGTTAAATGCTCCGCAATTTTATCAGCCGCATCCACCACGTCCTGTCTTCCGGTAGCCGCCAAATATCTTCTCATAGAATCATCATATCCGAAGGTAGAAGTGGTAGCTCCAATTTCAGCACCCATGTTACAGATTGTTCCTTTACCTGTCGCTGAAAGAGAGAGGGCTCCTTCTCCGAAATATTCTACGATACATCCGGTTCCGCCTTTTACCGTAAGAATTCCTGCAACTTTTAAGATAACGTCTTTTGCGGAAGTCCAGCCGGACATTTTACCTGTTAATTTTACTCCGATTAATTTTGGCATTTTCAGTTCCCACGCCATTCCTGCCATTACGTCTACCGCATCGGCCCCACCTACACCAATTGCCACCATTCCCAGTCCGCCTGCGTTTACCGTGTGAGAATCTGTACCGATCATCATCCCTCCGGGGAAAGCATAATTCTCCAGTACAACCTGGTGAATAATACCCGCTCCCGGTTTCCAGAAGCCGATTCCATATTTATCACAGACAGAGCTCAGGAAGTTGAAAACTTCAGAGTTTTTATTGATACCTTCCTGTAAATCTTTATCAGCACCTACTTTTGCCTGGATCAGGTGATCCGCATGAGCTGTTGAAGGAACAGCTACTTTAGCTTTTCCTGCCTGCATGAATTGTAAAAGTGCCATCTGAGCAGTGGCATCCTGCATCGCTACTCTGTCCGGTGCGAAATCTACATAAGAGTTTCCTCTTTCATATGCCTGTGTAGCATTCCCTTCCCAAAGATGGGTATAAAGGATTTTTTCTGAAAGGGTAAGAGGCTTTCCCACAATCTGTCTTGCCGCAGCAATCCTTTCAGGGTAGCGCTCATACACTTTTTTGATCATATCAATATCAAAAGTCATATCTAAACGTAATTTTTGTTCTTTTCAATAGATTTTCCGTGATTTTAATCAGGAAATTTACCTGTACAATACATCAAAATCTATTCCTACACTCTATGTAGAAGGATAAATATGATGAATGATTAAAATATTTTATGACTATGAAGTTAAGGAAAAAATGAATTTTTTGATATTAATGAAGGTTAAAATAATTCTTATCAGTCTTAAATGGAAAGATTCTAAACAAAAAAATGGAAGATTTTTTTAATCTTCCATTTTACTTATCTTTAAAATAGTCTTTTGACTATTATTTAATTCTATTAATGGCCAACTGCAACCAATTCCTTAATAGAAGGTACAAAAGTCGTAAGGTTAATGCCTTCCACAGCTGCTTTATACTCATCAATATTAGGGATTCTTCCCATAATAGCAGAAAGTACAACTACCGGGGTTGAAGCCAATAAAGATTCACCTTTTTTACGTTCAGAATCTTCAACTACCCTTCCCTGGAAAAGACGTGTAGAAGTGGCTAAAACAGTATCTCCTTTTTCAGCTTTTTCCTGGTTACCCATACAAAGGTTACATCCCGGGCGCTCAAGGTACATCATATTTTCGTATTGAGTACGGGCTTCACCTTTTGGAGCATTATCGTTAAACTCAAAACCTGAATATTTTTCTAAAAATTCCCAGTCACCCTCAGCCTTTAATTCATCGATGATATTATAAGTAGGAGCAGCTACAACCAATGGCGCCTGGAATTCTACTTTACCATTTTGCTTTTCAAGGTTTTTAAGCATCTGAGCAACGATTTTCAAATCGCCTTTATGAACCATACAAGACCCAACGAAACCAAGATCAACTTTTTTCTCACCACCGTAATAGGTAAGGTCTCTGATGGTATCGTGAGTATATCTCTTAGAAATGTCTTCGTTATTTACATCCGGATCGGCAATCATTGGCTCAACGATTACATCAAGGTCAACAACTACTTCTGCATAGTATTTTGCATTCGCATCAGGAGTTAAAGCAGGCTTATCACCGGTTTTGATTTCTTCGATTCTCTTGTTTGCTTTATCAATTAAGCCTTGAAGAACTTGATTTTTGTTGTCCATTCCTTTATCAATCATGATCTGGATTCTGCTTTTAGCAATTTCCAATGATTCGATCAAAGTATCATCTTCAGAAATACAGATAGAAGCTTTAGCTTTCATTTCTGCAGTCCAGTCTGTGAACGTAAATGCCTGGTCGGCAGGAAGTGTTCCGATATGCACCTCAATAATTCTTCCCTGGAAAACATTTTCACCGTCAAATTGCTTCAACATCTGAGCCTGGGTTGCGTGAACCACATCACGGAAATCCATATGCTCTTTCATCTCTCCTTTGAAAGTTACTTTCACAGATTCAGGAATCGGCATAGAAGCTTCGCCTGTTGCCAAAGCTAGCGCTACTGTTCCGGAGTCAGCTCCGAAAGCAACACCTTTAGACATTCTTGTGTGAGAGTCACCTCCGATGATGATTGCCCATTCGTCAACCGTAATATCATTAAGAACTTTGTGAATAACGTCCGTCATAGAGTGATATTCACCTTTCGGGTCACGTGCTGTGATGACTCCGAAATCGTTCATGAATTTCATCAGTTTAGGAATATTCGTCTGAGCTTTTTTGTCCCAAACCGAAGCAGTGTGACATCCTGACTGATACGCTCCATCTACGATTGGAGAAATTACCGTTGCAGCCATTGATTCCAATTCCTGAGCGGTCATTAATCCTGTTGTATCCTGAGAACCAACAATGTTTACTTCAACACGAACATCTGAACCTGCGTGCAATAATTTACCTTTAGTAACACCAACCGCATTTCTGTTGAAGATTTTTTCAACGGCAGTAAGGCCTTGTCCTTCGATAGAAATTTCTTTAGATGGAGCAAAAACCGCAGGAGCAGTGATTCCTAAAGTTTCTGCAGCAAACGTCTGGATTTTTTTACCAAAAACAATAGCATAAGAGCCACCTGCTTTGATGAATTCTAATTTTTGAGGAGTAAATGATTTTGAAATGTCTTTCAATTCTTTATCTCCTTTATATAATTTCTTTTCTTTAGTATTGATTGTCAGAACTGTTCCTGTAGCTACAGAGTAAGCTTCTTCCAAAACGATTTCACCATTCTCGTTACGAACAGGGTTGCCGTTTTCGTCTACTTTTTTTACCCAGTTCTGAAGATCGATTCCAATACCTCCTGTTACATCAACTGTAGTAAGGAAAATTGGAGAAATACCGTTTGTTCCTCCAACAATCGGAGCAATATTTACGAAAGGTACATAAGGGCTTGCCTGCTTACCTGTCCAAAGAGCAACGTTATTTACACCTGACATACGAGAGGAACCAACACCCATTGTTCCCTTTTCTGCAATCAGCATTACACTAGCATCAGGATGCTGTGCCTGCAATGCTCTTATTTCTTCCTGCGCCTTAGGGGTGATCATACATTTACCATGCAATTCACGGTCAGATCTTGAGTGAGCCTGATTACCCGGAGAAAGCAAATCCGTAGAAATGTCACCTTCACCAGCGATAAAAGTAACCACTTTAATTTCTTCAGCAACTTCCGGTAATTCTGTGAAAAATTCTGCTTTTGCATAGCTTTCCAAAATATCTTTAGCGATTTCGTTACCAGATTCGAAAGCATTTTTCAAACGTTCTGTATCTGCATCATATAAGAAAACCTGTGTTTTAAGAACTTTTGCAGCTTCTTTCGCTGTTTCAATATCATTACCTAAAGCCAAATCCAGCAATACCTCGATTGATTTACCTCCTTTCATATGGGATAATAATTCAAAAGCAAAAGCTGGCGATATTTCTACTACTACGGATTCCCCAAGAATAATTTCTTTTAAAAACTGGGCTTTTACACCAGCAGCACTTGTGGTTCCGGGTAAAGTATTATAAATGAAAAATTTAAGAGAATCAGCTCTGTATTCGTTAGCTGTATCTTTGATCTGTGCAATGATTTCACTTAATAATTCTGCACTGTCAATCGGCTTTGGATGAAGCCCCTGGTTTTTTCTTTCTTCAATTTCTTGGATGTAATCCTGATACATATTCATAATAATAGAAGTCTTTTCAATTTTAAATCAGACTATAAGACGGTTGTTAATAGGTCTGAAGTCAGTGTGGTTATTTTTTGATGAGGGATAATCGTCTGTCCCAAAGGGAAATGTAATGGAGCTTTTTTAAAATTATCAAACAATCAAAAATGTTTCCAAAATTACGAAATTTTACTATTTTATAAAGATGAAATTATTTAGATTCTTTATAAATATGATTTTTATATTTTCTATTTTTGGCAGTAATTTTGCAAACAAATGAGGAGTATGAAAAAAGTGATTCCGTTTTTATTGGTTTTTATTTCAATTTCATTTTTTTCACAGACCAAATCTGTGAAGAAAACTCCTGTAAAAAATCCCCCGAGGGTTATTGCTAAAAAAAAACAGGAACCTAAGCCTAACCCGGACCTTATCATTCTTAATAAGGATGTTCCCGTACTGATTCCTCAGAAGAGAGAGGATAAATTCGGGTACATCAATCAGAAAGGGAAATTCCTTATTCAACCGGAATATCACATTGCCGTTTTCTTTGCCGAAGACTGTAATCTTTTGAACTCACCGAATGAAAAGGTAAGAAAGTTTGGAACCAAAGAATATGCAACGGTAGAAAAGGATATGATTTCATACAGGATAAACCAGGCGGGCAAAAGAGTGTATGAATATAAAACAGATGATCTGGGAAAATGTAAAAGTGAATTCAAGCAGCAGCAATATCAGGCTTATGTTCTAAACGGATTTTACGGGATCATTGAAAAGGCAAAATTTGTAAATGCTGCTGATTACAGAGATTACCATATTTATCCTCAATATCACTATCTGCATATCATGGAGGGAGATGATGTTTCCAACCCAATGATCGTGGCCTCTTATAATGACCGGTTTGGGGTAATTGATGTTAATAATAAAGTTGTCATCCCTTTTGAATACTCTAATATCAAAAGAAATTTCAGCTGGAAACTGGGCCGGATGTTTGAAGTGACCAAAGACGGTACGAACTATTATTATATTGATGCTAATAACAAAGCTTATTAAATTGTAGGTTTAACATATTTTTTGTAATTTCGCGGCTGAAATAAAGGGGTGCTGTAACAGGCTGAGATTATACCCGATGAACCTGGAACAGGTAATGCTGTTTAGGGAAATTAAAAATGAGCAATAGATAATGAGCAATGAGTAATTTTTAAAATATTACTTATTACCAATTACTAATTACTTATCATAATCGCCCCTTTTATTCATTAAATTTTAAAATTTATAGAATGAAAGGATTATTTTTTTTAGGGCTTACTGTAAGCTCTCTGGGTTTTGCACAAAACCAAACTACCGATTCCCTGAAAACAAAGGAAATTGAAGCTGTCATTTTTACCAGGCGTCTTCCTGTTGCCAAAGAGATCATTAATGTTCAGAAAGATTTGGACAGCAGAAATCTTGGACAGGATCTACCTATTCTCCTGAAAAATCAAACCTCCATTATCTCTACATCAGATGCAGGGAATGGAGTGGGGTATACGGGTTTCAGGATCCGGGGAGTTGCCGGACGGGGAATCAATGTAATGATGAACGGGGTTCCTTACAATGACTCCGAAAGCCAGGGGACATTTTTTGTGGATGTTCCGGATTTGACGAGTTCCGCCTCACAAATCGTTATCCAAAGAGGGGTAGGGACTTCCAGTAACGGTGTTTCGGCTTTCGGAGCAAGTATCAATGTGGTTTCCAGGGAACCTGAAGAGAAGTTTTACTTTAAAACAGATGACAGTTACGGCTCATTTAATACCTATAAATATTCTGCTGAGATCGGATCCGGGAAATTCTGGAAAAACCGTCTCTCTGTGATGGGAAGATATACCCGTATTCATTCTGACGGATATATTGACAGGGCCTCATCAGACCTGCATTCTTATAACTTTACCGCATTATTTGAAGAAGGAAAAACAAAGCTTCGCCTGATGGCCTTCGGCGGTAAAGAAAAAACGTATCAGGCTTGGAACGGGATCGACAGGAAGACCTGGGAAACAGATCCGAAATTCAATATTTCAGGAGCTATTTATGATTCAAATTGGGAAAATATCACAGGATTCTATGACAATGAAACGGATAATTACAGACAGAATCATTATCAGTTATTGTGGGAGCAGGGACTTAATGCCCACTGGAACTTAGAAACCACTTTACATTATACCAAAGGGAAAGGCTATTATGAGAATTATAAACAGGGCGATCCTTTTTCAAGATACAGCTTGCCGGATCTCGTTGAAGGCGGGCAATCTGTGGAGTACTCTGACTTTATCAGAAAAAAATGGTTGAATAATGATTTTTATGGTTTAGTATCCACACTTTACGGAAAGTTTGATCATCTGGACCTTAATTTCGGAGTGGTAGCCAATCAGTATTATGGAAGGCACTTCGGAAATGTGACGGGGGTTTTCTATCCTCAGATCAACAGGCATGAGTATTACAGGAACCGTTCCATAAAAAATGAAGCAGCAGGATTTGCAAAAGCTTTGGTGAAGATACGTGATTTTGAATTTTTCGGGGATCTGCAACTAAGATACATTGACTATGATACCAAAATTTTAATGGCAGGTGATGATGAGGGAGCAGATTTAAATAAGAACTGGCTGTTCTTTAATCCGAAAGCTGGAGTAAATTATAATATAGGAAACGGAAAAGTATTCCTGTCCTATGCCCATGCCCACCGTGAGCCGAACCGTGATGACCTGTTTGCCAATAAGGATACTGAAGCTGAAAAACTTCATGATTTTGAAGCCGGTGTAGAAAAACAGTTCGGGATCTTGTCTTTGACTGCCAATCTATATTATATGTATTATGTCAATCAGTTGGTTCTGAATGGTGAAATCAATAATGTAGGGGCGTTCATCAGGACCAATTCCGGAAAAAGCTACAGAAGAGGGGTTGAGATCGGGGCATTGGCAAAACTATCCGAACAGTGGGAAGTTTCAGGGAATGTAACGGTAAGCCAGAACAGGAATCTGGATTTTAAAATAGAAAATGAACAGGGAGTAAAAGATATGGGACATACACAGATCTCTTTTTCGCCGGATGTAATTGCTAATCTGGGACTGAAATTCAGCCCGGCCAAAAATTTCCAGTTTTCTTTGATGAATCAATATGTGGGAAAACAATACCTGGATAATACGGAAGATAAAAATTTACAATTAAAAGACTATCTACTTACCGATTTTAATGCCCGGTATCAGTTCAAAATTGCCAACAATGAGGTTGCTTTAAAATTACTGGTGAATAATCTTTTCAATAAGAAATATGTGAATAACGGGTATGTTTATGATGCAAGCCCATATTATTTTTCACAGGCCGGAACCAATTTCATGTTTGGGATAAGCTGGAAAATTCAATGATCAGTTGATCAATTCCGTTACCACAAGGTAACAAGTTAGATTTAATTTTTTTAAGATCGCTTCGGCGGTCTTTTTTTATCAAAAACAAAATGTCACACTATTTTGATATTATCCCGAAAAGAATATATTTGTATACTTAATTAAAAAACAAACAAAATGAAAAAACTTTATTCATTATGGGCTGTACTGTTCTTTGCAGTCCTTGCTACTGCGCAGATCCAGGTTTCTGTGCAAAGTCCGGGAGTTTATAAAATTACTTATGGAGCAGCTAACGATTACTCAGCGTATGATCCGGGGTTCGGAACGGCTACCTTCTATGTGCATACATGGGTACAGGCCGGCCAGAACTCTGCCAATATTCTGTATGAAGATGCATGGAGCAATTCTAATGTGACCATGAACTGGGATTCTGCTGCTAATGCCTATGTAGGATATGTAAATCTGAATTCGAAATTATTTACAAATTCCAATAACACGATGCCGGCGAGTACTACGGTCACCCAATTAAATTTTGTTTTTAAAGACCTGCAAAACGGGGCAACAAAACAATCAGGAGATCAGTTTACTACGCTTTCCACGACAACATTGGGAAGTTTGTCCGCTGTAGACACTTCAAAACAAAAAGATAGCTCTTTTGTCGTAGAAGGAAAGCTGTACACTTCCAAAAAAGGAAACCTTGAAATTTCAGTTTTTGATTTTAACGGGAGATTGATAAAAACCCAGAATACAAATGCTGATGGAAACCCTATAGAATTGAATATCCCACAAAAAGGCAACTATATTTTATCCGTCTCGGATAAGAATATAAGAGAAACTATAAAATTCAGATATTAATCATAATCAGTACAAATGAAAAAAGACCGCCGAAGCGGTCTTTTTTCATCTAATAAATAACCGGAAAAATCGTGAAAAAGTTATAAATTTGCTGCCAAATGAATATTTCGGCATACATTCTAGAATATCTCAAACAGTTTGGATCTGTTACGGTTCCCGGCTTTGGTGTGTTTTATCTGGAAAATTCTAAGGCAATTATCAATTCTGATAACGGAAGCATTCTTCCGCCTTCCAGCCAGATAGCCTTTACCCCTGATTATGGAGTGAAGTCTGATGAACTGGCAGCATTTATAAGCAGCCAGAAACAGAGTTCTATAGAATCTTCAAAAAATGAGCTGCTCATACAGACTGATTTTTGGAAGAAAAAACTTCAGGCAGATCAGATGCTTGAAATTCAGAATCTGGGCTCCATATTTATTGAAGATGGCAAAACCCATTTTAAAGGAAACCGCTTGGAGTCTGACCATCCGGACTTTTACGGACTGGAAGAGATCCGTATTTCTGATATGAATGTGGATCATTCCCATACGGATAACATGGCAAACGAGTATCAGTTCAACACATCTCTTTTGTGGATTTTTCTTTTCATTGTTCCGGTTTTGGGAATACTTTACCTTACCTATACCCAGCCTGAGCTTCTTTTCGGAAAAAAATCCTTTGATGAAGCTTCTGCACAGGTAAGAACTCAGGAGAAAGTAAAAGAGGTAGTAAGGGTAAAATATGATTCTCTTCAACAGAAGAGATCAGACTCCCTGAAAAAAGATTCTTTAGCTGATCCGGCTGCAAAAAATGCAGGAATTCAGACCAATAAAAATAACATTAAGGCTACATGGCAAAAATAAAAAAAGCGTCAGAATCCCTGACTATCATGACCAATATTGTTCTTCCCAATGAAACCAATTCTTTAAGAAACCTTTTTGGAGGCGAGCTTCTGGCAAAGATGGACAGATGTGCATCCATTTCTGCTGCAAGGCATTGCGAAAGAAGAGTAGTAACGGCTTCTGTGAATCACGTTTCCTTCAACCATCCTATTCCTGAAGGAGGAGTAGTGGTTTTGGAATCCAAGGTTTCAAGAGCATTTTCTACTTCTATGGAAGTGTATGTGGATGTTTGGCTGGATGATCCGATCAATCAGAAGAAAATTCATACCAATGAAGGGATCTATACTTTTGTGGCAGTGGATGAATTCAACCGCCCGATCCCGATCCCGGAGATGGAGCCTGAAACAGAGCTGGAAAAAGAAAGATATGCTGCCGCTTTCCGAAGAAAAGAATTATCATTGATTCTTTCAGGAAGAATGAAGCCGTTAGAATCTGTGGAGCTTAAAAAACTATTCCAGGAGCCAGGTTAATTGCGAATAGCATTGTTGTATTTGAAAAGGCTTGCGGATTTTGCGTTTGAAATATGAACCACAAAAGTCACAAAAGTTTTTAAAAATACGCTTGAAAAAAAACTCTAAAGAGTTCACATGATATGAAAATCAAAGATTTTCAAAAGCTAACGAGATCTTTAATATACTTCTAAAGATCTTACAATGAAAACTTAGGTGTCTAAAACAGCTTTTGTGAGTTTTGTGGTTCATATTTTTGATAAGTCTAAACCTAATTAATGAAAATTCTCCTTTTAGATAAAAACCATCCTCTCATCACAGAGCAGCTTCTAGCCAAAAACTTTACTTTGGAAGAAGACTTTACGTCCTCTTATGATGAGGTTTGCAATACAATTGAAAATTACGACGGGATCATTATCAGAAGCCGTATTCCTTTAGATAAGAATTTTCTTGAAAGAGGAAAAAACCTGAAATTCATCGCAAGGGTGGGTGCCGGAATGGAAAATATAGATGTTGTAGCGGCGCGGCAGCTGGGTATCCAATTGATCAATTCCCCGGAAGGAAACCGTGATTCTGTTGCAGAGCATGTGGTAGGAATGCTGTTGGTTTTAATGCACCGCCTGTTTATTGCTTCCCTGGAAGTAAAGGACGGGATCTGGAAACGCGAAGAGAACAGAGGAGATGAGCTGTTAGGAAAAACGGTAGGCCTTATCGGGTATGGAAATATGGGGAAAGCAGCGGCGAAAAGGCTTTCCGGCTTTGGATGCAAAGTGATCTTCCATGATATTCTGCCAGATCTTTCAGATGAATTTGCCAGCCAGGTGACCTTAGACCAACTAAAAAATTCAGCAGATATTGTAAGCCTTCATATTCCGCTTACGACAGAAACGTATCATCTGGTCGATGAAGAATTCATTTCCGGAATGAAGAAGGACTTTTATTTCATCAATACGGCAAGAGGTAAAAATGTAAATACCGGGAGTCTGGTTGAAGGCCTGAGATCTGGAAAGATAAAAGGAGCCTGCCTGGATGTCCTGGAATATGAAAAATCTTCTTTTGAACATCTGGAAACAGAAAACGACGATCTGAAATACCTTTTGGATTCTGAAAAAGTAATAGTAACTCCCCATATTGCCGGATGGACCCATCAAAGCAAGGAAAAACTGGCACAAATTATTGTAGATAAGATATTAGCTTCTTTTGGCTAAAGGTTAAAAGGCAAAATCGCGAAACTGTAAAATTGTAAAACAGTTAATAGTTTTTTAAACTACACTATTTGCCATTTCACTATCTCGCCTTTTTGCCTTTTCGCGATTTTACTCTTTTATGATTTTACATTTTTACGATTCGGCAATTTTACAAATTTACCTTTGCCCTTTCTCATCTGTCATGTTAAATAATTCATAATATATGCTCATTATTTAATATTTATTTTGAGTTTTATTAAATTGCTGCTCATTTCCTTGAACCCATGAAGAAGCTTAATCTTATACCAGTTTTAATAGCTGTTGTATTACTTTTTTCCTGTAAAAACAAGTCCGAATCCAATGAGTCTGTAGCAGAAACCCGTCTTCCTAATTTCGGGAATGTAGATCTGGATAAAGTTTTCACAAAAGCAGACAGCGATCTCTCTAATAAAGATTCGGTTGTTCATTTTATAGATCAGTATTATAAGACCATATGGGAGGGAAGCGATCTGAGCGGAGGAATACTGGTTGCGAAAGGGAATGATATCCTGTATGAGAATTACAGGGGCTTCGGAAGGGAAGGGAATCAGATGCCCATTGGTAAAACGACTCCTTTGCATGTGGCTTCGGTTTCTAAGACACTGACGGCTATGGCTATGATGAAACTGGTAGAAGCGGGAAAAATACAGTTGTCGGATCATTTAACCCAGTACTTTCCCGGATTTCCCTATCCGGATGTTACCGTTCAGACCTTACTGGATCAAAGAAGCGGTCTTCCGAAATATGAATATTTCATCACGAAAATACAGCCGGCCCCGGCAGAGCTTTCAAAACCTTATCTAACCAATCAGGATATACTGGATATGATCATCCGGTATAAGCCTGAGCTTGCCAGAGATACGGATACAGGATTTATGTACTGTAATACCAATTTTGCATTGCTGGCACTACTAATAGAAAAAGTGACGGGAATGCCTTTTCCACAGGTGATGAAAGAAATGGTTTTTACACCGCTAAAAATGAATAACAGCTATATCTTCCAGGAGAAAGATATCCCTACAGCAGCACAATCCTTTTATTATGGCGGGAACAGATTATATCCTTTAGACAGGCTGGATCTTATCTACGGTGATAAAAATGTATATACCACCCCGGGAGACCTTTATAACTTTTCCAAAGCCATGTTCTCCAAAGACTTTTTAAAACCGGAACTAATGGAAATGGTCTTTACTCCTTACAGCAATGAAAAGGCAGGAGTGAATAACTATGGCCTGGGATTCCGGATGAAGATTTTTGACAACGGGGAAAAACTGACATATCATAACGGATGGTGGCATGGTACCAATGCTGTTTTTGCCCATTTACTCAAATCAAAAGTAACTATTGTTGCGATAGGGAATAAATATTCTGCCAGGGTGTATACGGCACTGGCCTTATCGGGGCTTTTTGAAGATTTTCCCATACAGAAAGATAAGCTTCACAGCATCATGAATGATAAGCAGGATTCTTTGAAAAGCGGACATGAAGTTTATGGAGAATAATGTTTATTTTTGCTCAAATATATTCATGAAAAGATTCTTCTTATTACTGGTCATCGGTTTTCTTGTGCAATCCTGTGCAAGGGTCGGTTCGCCTGTAGGTGGCCCGAAAGACTCCCTGGCTCCGAGGTTTTTAAGCTCAAATATTGATACTACAAGAGTGAATGTTCCCAGAGATATCAGAGAGCTGCGCCTTGATTTTGATGAATATATTACTTTGAAAGACATCAGTAAAAACCTGATCATTTCCCCTCCCATCGAGAAGATTAAACGTATTCTGCCCTCTAATATTGCCAACAGGTATGTCATCATTCAATGGGAAGATACATTGCAGGCCAATACAACCTACAATTTTAACTTCGGAAATTCTATTGCAGATAACAATGAAGCGAATATCCTGCGATACTTCAATTTTGCCTTCTCTACCGGAGAAAAGCTGGATGATCTCTATATAAGCGGTGAAGTGAAGGATGCGTTTGCCATAAAAAAGCAGACTGCCAATAATGAAAATAAGCTTGCAGTAGGGCTGTATCAGGTGAAAGATACCATCAATTATAAACAGAAGCCATATTATATTACAAAAGTTGATGACGACGGGTATTATGAGCTTAATTATCTGTCTCCGGGAAAATACAAGATCATTGCTTTTGAAGATGAAAACGGAAATTCTATATATGATGTGGGGAAAGAAAAGATTGGTTTCCAGAAAGAGACCATAGATTTTGAGAAATCTATCTCAGGTTTGAATTTAAAAGTGTACCCTTCTAAAAAACCTCTGAAGTATATAGAAATGAAAGAATCTCCGGGAGGTGCCTTAATGATCTTTGAAGGAAAACCTGATGAGGTGAAAGTGCTTTCCCTCAATGAAAAGCTTCAGGATATTAAAGTGACACACCGTTCCAAATCAGATACAGTAAGAATCTGGTTTGATGCTGTAAAAAATAATGTAGGGCAAACCGTAACAGAAAACTTAAAGTTCAGCTATGATTTTGATGCGGATACCAGTAATAACGGCAAAAAGCAGGAGGCTTCCCTGTTCTATAAGTACAATGCGAAAAATGCTATGGACCTCGTCAATACCGAAGGAGCGGCATTACCACCAAAAACCGATTTTAAGATTACTTCCAATTATATCATTGATAAAATAAACACCGAAAAATGGGTATTAAAAAGCGATAGCTTAACCACACATTCATTTACGGCAAAGATCTCGGAAACTGATCCTTATGAAATTTTAGTGCGGTCTGAATTTGAAGCAGGGAAAAAATATCAGCTTACAGTTCCTAAAGAGACAGTTTCATCATTTTATGCTAAAAACTCAGTCTCAAAACGATTTGACTTTGAAGCTGATAAAGTTGAAAATTACGGAAGCCTGGCGTTTACCCTTCAGAATGGGCCTTCTGCAAATTATTGGATCCAGCTGTTAGATTCTTCGGAAAAAGTTCAATATCAGAAATATACATCAGGAAATGCCGTTAAGTTTGATATCCTTAAACCTGGAGAATATATTGTAAGGATCCTTGTGGATAATAATGGCAATAAATATTGGGATGAAGCGGATTTTGAAAACGCTACTTTTGCTGAAGATTCCTATGTTTTTTATAAAGTGGCAATCGTAAGGCCATTATGGGATACTATTGAACAGTGGGATTTGAAAGACACCAGAACCTTGGAGAGTCCTAAAACTACAACTTCTTCTAAAAATAGTAATAGTACCTCACAGCCAGCCAGAACCCAAGACAGATCGTTACAAAGCCCGGGACTTAATAATACGAATACCGGAGTAAGATCAGACAGAGCTGTTTTAAAGCCTGTGAAATAATTGGTATGAAAAGATTAAGACAAATTGCACTTTGGATTGTAGTGGCTTTTGCATTGATTCAGTTCATCCCGGTTGACAGGGTGAATAAGCCGGTCGATCATGCAGCCAATTTTGTTGATTCTAAAAAAACACCAGTCAATATAGCGAAACTTCTGAAAAATGCCTGCTATGACTGTCATTCAAATGAAACAGTTTATCCCAAATATGCTTATATAGCTCCCGTTTCCTGGTCCGTGAAAAACCATGTGAATGAAGGTAGAGAACATCTTAATTTTTCTATTTGGGAAACTTATAACAAGGATTTGAAAGAAAGTATGCTTGATAAATCTATTCAGTCCATTCGGAGCAAAGCAATGCCTATGCCGGGTTATATAGTCTATCATACAGAGGCCAACCTATCTGAAGCAGAAAGAATATTATTGATTAATTATTTTCAGGAAATGCTGAATTTAAAAACGTACTGATATTTAAAGGATAAAAAACCACAGATTTCACGGATTTACACAGACGTTCATGTATAAATTCTGCGGGAATATAAAAGTAATGCCTAGGCAAACGGAATTATTCCTTAAAAAATATTAAGGATTCAAAAACAAAAACCATCAAAGATTTCATGAACCTGCACGGATAACTATGCGTAAACATCTGTGTAAATCCGTGAAATCTGTGGTCCGAAAATTATATGGTTTTCAAATACTGTTCAAAAAATATCTTCTGAGAATCAAAAGCAATATCATCAAGGTCAATTTCCGCTAAAGAAATCCACTGTGCTTCTGAAATTTCGGAAAGTTCAAGGCTTACCTCAAATTTTTCCGGAACATTATATTCGTAAAACAGGTCAATGGTATTATAATCGATCTCTTTGTATTGATAAACATTTGGTAAGCTTGCCAGGTATCTCAGTTTTGAAATGTCAATATGCATTTGCAGCTCTTCGAAGAGTTCCCTTTTGCAGGTTTCTTCTGCGCTTTCCTTCGGATCCACAAAACCTCCTGCCAAATCCAGTTTTCCTTTTTTAGGATCCCTGTTTCTTCTGGTAAGATACACTTCGTCACCGCATCTTATAACTACGGCAACAGCTCCGGCAACATTGTTGTATAAGGTAAAATTACAATTGGGACAGCTCCATTTCTTTTCGCCGTCCCAATGTAAAGAATCTCTACTGCAGCTGGGGCAGTATTTTAATATTTTCATTGAGTAACATTAATATTTCTCGGATGATAGCTTAAAATTACATCCCTGAGTTCTTCTGTTTTCAAATGAGTATAGATTTCCGTTGTAGTGATACTCGAATGTCCCAGCATTTCCTGGATGTAACGCAAATCAGCTCCGTTTTGCAATAAATGGGTGGCAAATGAATGCCTGAAGGTGTGAGGAGATATTTTTTTGCTTACCCCCGCCTTGTCTGTAAGCTCCTTAATAATAAGAAATACAATTACTCTGGACATAGATGTCCCTCTGCTGTTAAGAAACAAAGTGTCTTCGTATTTCTTATTGATTTTATTCTTGGAACGTACTTCCTGAATATAGCTTTTCAATAATTCCGCAGTATAATCAGCCAAAGGAACGAAACGGGTCTTATTTCCCTTTCCGTGTACTTTGATATAATTTTCGTAGAAATTAATGTTTGAAATTTTTAGATCAATAAGTTCTGAGACACGAAGTCCGCATCCGTAAAGAACCTCAATAATGCATTGGTTTCTCTTTCCCAGATCCGAATTTACCTCTATAGCACTGATAATTTTATTAATATCAGGAAGGCTTAAAGTATCGGGAAGATACAATCCTAATTTTGGTCCTTCAAGCAGTGCTGCCGGATTATCTTCACGGTACTCGTCTTCAAGTAAAAATTTGAAGAAAGCCTTTATGGAAGATATCCATCTTGCCTGTGATCTTTCGCTGAACTTTTGTTTGGAAAGATTGAAGATGTACTCCTGCAGATTCTCATACCCTATAATATCTGGGCCGACGTTTGCCAGATCTTCTTCTGCGTATTCTTTTAGTTTTTTGATGTCTCGTACATACGCGTCGAGAGTGTTTTCTGAAAAATTTCTTTCGAAACGAAGAAAGATTTCAAAATCCTTAATTTTTTCATCCCAAGTCATGTTGTGTTATTTTTTTAATTCACTTTCTGATATTTGTTCTATTTCAATGTTATGGTTTTTTAAAAATGATATTCCGTCATCATCCGAATATTCATTGATGTACACTAGCCTGGTAATTCCCGCCTGCAAGATCAGTTTACTACACTCCTTGCACGGAGAAAGCGTTAAATATAACGTTGCACCTTTTGCAGATTGCGTAGAAGCTGCTAATTTCAATATTGCATTAGCTTCTGCGTGCAGCACATACCAGTGTGTTTTTCCCTCTTCATCCTCACAGCAGTTTTCAAATCCTGAAGGAGTACCATTGTAACCATCTGAAATAATCATCCTATCTTTTACGATAAGAGCTCCTACCTGCTTTCTTTTGCAGTAGGATAGTTTTGCCCACTCCTGAGCCATTTTTAGATAAGCCTTGTCAAACTTATTCATACCTCACAGCATTGTTTTTTTCGAAATAATTTGTATTAAGGGTTTAGAAGTTCGGCTTTCTTTTTTCCATAAAAGCAGAAACTCCTTCTTTTTTATCGTCCATTTCAAAAAGCTGTCCGAAATATTTGATTTCAGCTTCAAATCCTTTGTCTGTGTCCGATAGGTTTACGGCATCTATTGCCTTGGATATTGCCATGGGTGAATTTCTGGCAATAAGGGTTGCTAATTCTTTTGTTTTAGTTAATAATTCTTCAATAGGATATACCTCATTTACCAGTCCGATCTCTTTTGCTCTTTGAGCGGGGATCATCTTGGCAGAGAAGATCAATTCGTTGGCAAGGCCTTTTCCGATAAGCTTCGGAAGCCTTTGAGTCCCTCCGTACCCCGGGATTAATCCCAAAGTAACTTCCGGAAGCCCCAATTTGGCATTCTCAGATGCATATCTGATGTGGCACGCCATAGCAAGCTCTAGTCCGCCACCCAATGCAAATCCGTTTACGGCAGCAATTACGGGTTTAGACATATTTTCAATTTTGTTGAACAGGATATTCTGGCTGTTTCTGGCCAGTTCTTCTGCTTTTTCCTGTCCGAAATCACTAAATTCTTTAATGTCAGCACCGGCAACAAAGGACTTCTCGCCGCTTCCTGTAATGATGATCACTCTGCAGGAGTTATCGGCCTTCAATTCGTCCAGTAATGTACTGATTTCCTGAATGGTTTCGGCATTTAATGCGTTTAAACTTTCAGGTCTGTTTATTGTAATTATAGATAATTTATCTTCCTTTTTTAATAATGTGTTTTTGTAGTCCATTTTCCACTTTAAAATCCTTTCGTCTGCAAATTATGAATTTTTTACAAAAAAAAGGAAAAAATGTTGACTTTTTTTCCTTTTAATTTGAATTATTATTCAAGATGCTTATTTTGCGTGATTCATCATATTTGCATCTATATTAATATTTAGTTGCAAAGCTACTTTCATGCCAAGCTCAATGTTTGCTCTGAAAAAATGACATAATTGCCGGTTGATGATCTCATTTTTCTTTGGCCCGTCAATCCCTTTCATGCTTTCAACGATGTTATGAATGAGGTGTTCCCTGTCTTCAGCATTCATTGCCTTTGTATATAAAAGGCCCGGCTGGGTATAGTGATCATCATCATTTTCATTCCTGTTATAATGAGCCACATGAGTGCTGTCCAGTTCATAATCAAAACTTTTATACGCTGGATCCGGTTTGATATCATCAAAACTGTTCGGGTAATAATTGGGCTGATCCCCATAATCTTGGGAGTCGGCCATAAATCCATCCCTCTGATAATTGTTGACCACAAACGGGCACCGGTTCACTTCTAATTGATGAGCGTTGACTCCTACTCTGTACCGGTGTGCATCCGGATAAGAGAATAATCTTCCCTGGAGCATCTTGTCCGGAGAAAAACTTATACCATTAATAAGGTTGCTTGGGGAAAATGTAGATTGCTCTACATGAGCAAAATAATTAGCCGGGATTTCATTCAGCTCCATTTCACCAACTTCAATGAGTGGAAAATCACTTTGGAACCATACTTTGGTAATATCGAACGGATTCCATCTGAATTCTTTTACCTGCTCTTCGGTCATTACCTGAATGTACAGGGTCCATTTAGGAAAATCCCCATTTTCAATGGCATTGCAAAGATCTTCCTGGGCAAAGTCCGGATTTTCGCCTGCCATTTTTACGGCCTCTTCGTTGGTGAAGTTTTTAATTCCCTGCTTTGTTTTCAAATGGAACTTTACCCAGACTCTTTCATTATCGGAATTGATCATGGAGAAAGTATGGGAACCGAAGCCATGCATATGCCTATATCCGTAAGGGGTACCTCTGTCAGACATCAGGATTAAGACCTGATGAAGGGATTCCGGATTCAGGCTCCAGAAATCCCACATCATGGTGGCGCTTTTCAGATTGGTTTTAGGGATTCTTTTCTGGGTGTGGATAAAGTCCGGGAATTTTTTAGCATCTTTAATAAAGAATACCGGAGTGTTGTTTCCTACCAGATCCCAGTTCCCGTCCTCCGTATAAAATTTTAAGGCAAACCCTCTCGGATCTCTTGCCGTATCTGCACTTCCTTTTTCGCCTCCTACAGTAGAAAAGCGGGCAAACATTTTACAGGTGTTTCCTGCTTTTGAAAATAATTTTGCTTTGGTATACCTTGTTATATCATGGGTTACGGTGAATTTCCCATATGCCCCGCTTCCTTTAGCATGCACAATTCTTTCCGGGATTCTTTCCCTTACGAAATGGGCCAGATTCTCCTGCAGCATAAAATCCTGTAGCAATACCGGTCCTCTTGGACCCGCTGTCTGGGAATCCTGGTGCTCATAGTATGGAGCGCCGCTGCCTGATGTTAATTTTTTAGAATCCATATAGTTATGATTTGAATACTGCTTTCTCTTTTAAAGAGGGTGATTAAACATAATAATTTCTCAAATTTACCTCAATTTTTAATTGCCAATAGCAAAAACATCATATCTTTGTAATAGATAATATTAATCAAATGAACATTCAGCAATTGGAATATCTTATCGCCGTAGATAAGTATAAACATTTTGGTAAAGCGGCACAGGCATGTTTTATTACGCAGCCTACCCTGAGTGCAATGATACAAAAATTTGAGGATGAACTGGATGTAAAGGTATTTGACAGGACTACACACCCTATCCGTACTACAGATGTAGGATTGCAGATCATAGATCAGGCTAAGGTAATTATAGAATCTGTCAATGAACTAAAGAATAAAGCCAACCTGCTGAATAATATTTTAGGCGGAACAATTAACCTGGGAATCATTCCTACGGTTTCATCTTTTATATTGCCTACCGAGATTTTCAGGTTCTTGGAAGAGAATCCGAAAATCCAGATGAATGTAAAGGAAATGACCACGGATAATATTATTAAGGCTCTGAAAGCCGGAGAGCTGGACGCAGGAATTATTTCTACTCCTTATGACAGTGCTGACGAATTTTATCAGGATTTTCTGTTCAATGAAGAACTGATGATTTACAGTTCGAATACGGAAGCCAATAAGAAAAATTCTTACATCATTCCTGAAGAATTAAATGTTGAAAAGGTATGGCTTCTTGAAGAAGGAAACTGTTTAAGGAACCAGTTTGAAAATATCTGTCATTTGAAAGAAAATACTTTAAAGCCTAAAAATCTGGATTTCCTGGCATCCAATATCCAGACACTGGTGCATATGGTGGACAAAGTAGGGGGAATAAGTATTTTGCCGGAATTAGCATTAAGCCAGCTGTCCGAAGAACAGAAAAAGAATGTATTCAGGTTTAAGAAACCTTTTCCATACAGAGAAATAAGTATTATCTATTATAAGCCGACATTTAAACAAAAGATCATTGATGAATTATCAGGCTCTATTAAGGCTTCTTTGAAAGAAAAACTGAATTATAACGAAAATCCAAAGGAATTTGTAAGCATAAAGCCGCAATAATTTTTTTCTTTCAAAAAGGTATAAATCATTAATTTAAAGAAAATTATAATTAACGCGCAAAAATTTTGAGTATTAGGAAAATAGTGCTTAAATTTGCCAACGTTTATTAACGAGGAAAAATTTGTCCTGATTGCAACCTCTATAAAAAAATGCTAAAACAGTATTTCTTTTTTGAGCTTTCCAGGCAGTTTATTCACATTTTTCTTCATCAATTTTAATCTAAAAACAAAGAATAATATGTCTTATTTATTTACGTCTGAATCAGTTTCAGAAGGACATCCGGATAAAATCGCCGATCAGATTTCCGATGCTCTAATCGATCATTTCCTTGCATATGATAAAAGCTCAAAAGTGGCATGCGAAACCCTTGTTACAACAGGACAGGTAGTTTTGGCCGGAGAAGTGAAATCTGATGCTTATCTTGATGTGCAGACTATTGCCAGAGAGGTGATCAACGGAATCGGGTATACAAAAGGTGAATACATGTTCAATGGAGATTCATGTGGGGTAATTTCTGCGATCCATGAGCAGTCACCGGATATCAATCAGGGAGTTGACAGAGCAGTAGTGGATGAATCTTTTGAAAGTAAAGCTAATGCACAGGGTGCGGGAGACCAGGGGATGATGTTCGGGTATGCTACAAACGAGACGGCAAACTATATGCCTTTAGCTTTGGATGTGGCACATACTATTCTTAAAGAACTTTCTGCGATCAGAAGAGAAAATAAAGACATCACTTACCTTCGTCCGGATGCAAAAAGCCAGGTTACAATTGAATATTCTGACGATCATAAGCCGGTAAGAATTGATTCTATCGTAGTTTCTACCCAGCATGATGATTTCGGGAGTGAAGAAGAAATGTTGAACAAAATCCGTGAGGATATCAAGAATATTCTTGTTCCGAGAGTGGTTGCTAAGCAAAAAGAAGAGATCAAGGCATTATTCAATGATCAGATCAAATACCATATCAACCCGACCGGAAAATTTGTAATTGGCGGACCTCACGGAGATACAGGACTTACGGGAAGAAAGATCATCGTTGATACTTACGGTGGTAAAGGAGCTCACGGAGGGGGTGCTTTCTCAGGAAAAGATCCTTCAAAAGTAGACAGAAGTGCTGCTTATGCAACAAGGCACATTGCCAAGAACTTAGTAGCGGCTGGTGTTGCTGATGAGGTTTTGGTACAGGTTTCTTATGCGATTGGTGTTGCTGAGCCTTGTGGGTTATACATCAATACTTACGGAACTTCAAAAGTTGGTCTTAATGATGGGGAAATCGCTAAAAAAGTTTCTTCGATCTTTGATCTAAGACCTTATGCTATTGAGCAAAACCTAAAACTGAGAAATCCTATTTATCAGGAAACCGCTTCTTACGGGCATATGGGGAGAGAGCATTATGTGGCAGACAGAACCTTCAATAAAGGACAAAAGAGTGAGATTACCCTGAAAGATCTTGAATTCTTTACCTGGGAAAAACTGGACAAAGTAGACGAAATTAAAGCTTCTTTCGGAATTTAATTTCTTCACAAAGTATAAATAAAAGGCTGCTTTATCTACCGGATAAGGCAGTTTTTTTTATTTTTACACTTAAATAAATTTATGATGATGAACTTTCGTTTGGCAATAACCGCTCTGTTTGTATTTTTCCTGGGAACATTTTCAAACGCCCAATATACGATGCATAAAATGATCAGTGCAGGATATGTGTACCAGAATCAGAGTTTTGGAGAAGTGGGAGGGAAGTTGCTTTTTCTTAAGAATGATGATGTGATATACAGATTGGGTGGTTCTGCGTTAATGGGCTCTACGAATTCCAAATTTGCGATCATGCCGAAACTGCAGGTGGATGTATTGCTCAATTTTCAAAAAGATGTGGATTTTTATCATTCCTATTATTTTTTAGTAGGGGCGGAAGGTACTAATAAATATCTGGCACCAAAGGTTGGGGTTACTCTTTTCGGGATTCTGGATCTTACCGGAGGGTATGCTTTTCCTATCGGAAATGCTGAACTGAACGGCAAGCAGCTTAAAGGTATAAATGTTAATTTCACACTAAATATTCCAACGGTATTTATTCATGATATGTTTAAATGATTTTTTTTAAATATTTTTTGGAAAAATTTAATAATTGATTAACAGTTATTAAAAAATTATTATATTTACATCCACAAATAAATGTACCGCCTATTGATTAGACTTTACTCTATAAAATTGTTTTGTATATGCAGTTGAAGCCAGATAAAATATCTGGAAGTTAAATTGTCTACAAGTATATTATATTGAGAAGAAAGTTATGAAATCAAAATCGGATAGCCTGTTAATTTCCCTTTATCAGAAAGGAGACGAAGAAGCATTATCAACTCTTATTCATCGTCATCAGAGAGAACTGTTTACATTCATTTTTTACAAAATTAATGATGAAGACCTTGCCAACGACGTTTTTCAGGATACCTTCATGAAAATAATCATCATGTTGAAAGAAGGGCGTTATAACGAAGAAGGAAAGTTTATCCTTTGGGCAAAAAGAATCGCACATAATCTTATTATTGATTATTTCAGATTGAGATCCAAAAATATCAAAGTTTCAGAAACAACTTTTGAAACGGATGAATATTCTATTTTCGACCTGATAAGAGAGCCTTCGGAGAATATCGAAGATCAGCTGGTAACCAATCAGATCCAGGAAGACCTCCTGAGAATGCTGCAGTTTCTGCCACAAAATCAGCAGGAAGTGATCAAGCTGAGGTTTTTTGACGGGTTAAGCTTTAAAGAAATCGCAGACCATACGGATATGAGCATTAATACAACCCTTGGAAGAGTACGGTATGCCCTCATCAACCTGAGAAAAATCATGGATGAGAATAATATTATACTCACAAGATAATAATTCTTATTATTTCTCGTTTTAAGGAAAAACATACGTTCGCCTATGAAAAAAAATGATTCCTTAAAAGTGAAAACTTTGAAACCGAAAAAACAAACCGTTGATTTTTTGCTCAGTTTTTCGAAAAACCTGGAAGTAGTAAAGACCAGGAATAAGAATTATCCGATTTCCAAAAATTAAATTGAGTAATTTTGTGCTGTATGAAAATTCAGCACATTTTTTTTGATCTCGACAATACGCTTTGGGATCACCGCAGAAATGCCTATCTTACCATCAAAGACCTTTTCGGAAAACTGGAAATCACCTTGAAGTATGCCATCGACTTTGAGGGATTCCATGCTGTATATCATGATATCAATGAGAACCTTTGGGAGAAGATACGAGATAGTCTTATTGATAAAGAATATTTAAGAAAACATCGTTTTTATGATACTTTTAAACATTTCGGCGTAGATGATGAAGAACTTTCGATGTACTTTGAAGAGCATTTTTTAGATAAGATTCTTAATCATAACAAACTGGTGGAAGGAGCAGAATCTATTTTAGAATATTTAAAGTCTAAAAACTATACATTGCATGTAATTTCCAACGGTTTTCAGGAGGTAACGGAAAGAAAATGCCTTTTGTCAGGAATTGCAAAATACTTCAATACCATAACCAGTGCTGATTCTGTAGGCGTAAGGAAACCTGATCCTGCGATTTTTAAATATTCTTTAGAGCTGGCTAATGCTACTAAAGAGGAGAGCATGCTGATAGGAGACGACTGGATTGCGGATGTAGTGGGCGCACAAAGGTACGGGATAGATGTGATTTTTTTTGATGCCTTAAATGAGAACAGGCAGGAAGAAGGCCTGAAAACTGTTAAACATCTTTTACAGATAAAAAATTATTTATAATATGGAAACTCAGTATAATAACATGAGCCCGGCTTCATTTTTAAAGCAAGCCAATACGATTTTCTTTGCCCTGCTGGCTGGTATGGTGATAGTAGGAGGGATGATGTATATGATGGAACCCGGAAAAAGTTTCGATTTTGATTTCAGGAATCCGCTTCTCATTCTGATGGTAACACTTATGATCGCCGGTATTTTTGCCAGTAATTTCCTGTATCACTCATTCAGAAATAGAATAGAGCTTAAAGATCCTTTGTCAGTTAAAATTACAAAGATCCGGCAGGCACTGATTATAAGGTTTGCTCTTATTGAAGGGCCGGCGATGTCCGGGGTCATATTTTATATGATGGAATATAACCTGGCATTTCTTATGCTATCCGCTCTTATAGTGTTTTATTTTGTGACCCTCAAGCCGTCTAAAGATAAACTCATGGATGATATGAATCTTACTTCCGAAGAAAAGAGGGAGTTCGAAAAGATATAGAAGACAAAAACCTTTCCATTGGAAAGGCTTTTTTTTATGGGTAACGAGAAGAAGCTATTAAATTCCTAAACTTCCTCTCACTCTTTTGATGGTTTCCAAAGCGATCGGCCTTGTTTTCTCTGCCCCTTCCTGGAGCTTTGCTTCCAGCTCTTCCAGGTGGGTCATATAATAGTTAAATGTTTCCCTTTCTTTGGCAAAACGGGTTAGAATTAAATTTAAAAGCTCAGCTTTGGCATGTCCATAACCAAAATTGCCGGCCAGATATTTTGCTCTTAATTCTTCGGTCTGTTCAGGAGTAGCAACCAGCTGATAGATCGCAAAAACTTTATCAGTCTCAGGGTCTTTCGGCTCTTCAAGGGTTTTAGAGTCTGTTTCGATGCTCATTACCTGCTTTTTTAGCTCTTTTTCAGGTAAGAAAATATTGATGATATTCCCTCTGGACTTAGACATTTTCTGCCCGTCCGTTCCCGGAACATATTTAGTGTCTTCCTGAAGCTCAGCCTGTGGAAGTACCAATATATCTCCCATCTGATTATTGAATTTCACAGCTACATCACGTGCAATTTCCAGATGCTGAAGCTGGTCTTTCCCTACAGGTACGATCTCTGCATCGTATAATAAAATGTCCGCAGCCATTAAAATAGGGTAGGTGAACAGGCCGGCATTCACATCCTGAAGCCTGTCTGCCTTATCTTTGAAAGAATGAGCAAGCGTTAATCTCTGGTAAGGAAAAAAACATGATAAATGCCAAGAGAGTTCACAGGCTTCGGCGATATCGCTTTGTCTGTAAAAATATGTTTTCTCCGTATCCAGCCCACAAGCAAGCCAAGCCGCAGCTATTTCGTAGGTATACTGTTTTAAAACCGCTGCATCTTTGATTTGCGTTAAAGCATGCAGATTTGCAATAAATAAAAAAGATTCGTTTCCTTCCTGTTTTGATAGCTCAATTGCAGGAATAATAGCACCTAATAAATTTCCAAGGTGTGGGGTTCCGGTGGCTTGAATGCCGGTAAGAATTCTTGACATTGTTTAATTATTTATAAAAATTAATGAATTGCAAATTTAATGGGTTTACGTGGATTTTCTATGTTTTAATTAAAAAAATGGTTTTGGATACTTTTTTCCTCCCACAGATCTCACAGATTTACACAGATGTTTGTATATATTTATCTGTGCAAATCTGTGGATGAAATAAAGCTGAAATTATTCAATAAATTTATGAGTGTTGACAAAAAATCTGCGTAATCTGCTTGATCTGCGGTAGAAAAAATATTAAGGAATCAGAATTTTATCCCCACCGAACTTAGGCTCAACACCCAGAACAAGATCCCAATATGCCTTCGCTTTGGCAATATATTCACGCACATTGGTTTTCAGCCCTGCATATTTATTAACATCCGGCGCATTATAACCATAAGCTTCTATTCCATTCTTTCTGGCTAAAAACACAGCCCTTTCATTATGGAATTTTTGTGAAATAATGACCAGGTTTGTCTGCCCGAAGATCTCCTTTGCCCTTACCACAGAATCCAAAGTCCTGAACCCTGCAAAATCCATAAAGATCCTGTCCTGTGGAATGCCATGCTGCATCAAAGTCAGCTGCATATCTTCAGGTTCATTGTAATTTTTCCTACTGTTATCTCCGCTTACGATGATGTATTGGATCTTTCCGCTTTTATACAGATCTGTGGCAGCCTGTATCCTGTTAGAAAAATAAGCATTAGGCATTCCGTTGCTCAGGGTTTTGCTGGTCCCGAGAAGTAAAGCTGTTTTAGCCACGGGAATTTCCGAAATGTTGAAAGATACAAACGGATCACTTTGTTTTTTGATGCTGTAATTGGCGAAGGCAATAAAAATAATTCCTGCAATCATAAAAAGCAGGAAAATTTTAAACAGAGTTTTGATTAATCTTTTCATCTGTGAGGATTCTTTTAAAATTCAAGGCCGTTTGGGAAAGCTTTTTTTCTGAAAATTAATAATAAAGCTGCCCCTATGGTGATTGCTGAGTCCGCAACATTGAAAATATATTTGAAAAACTCAATATGCTTTCCGCCGATTAGCGGTACATTTTCAGGCACATTCCAGTCTACCAGAGGAAAGTGGAGCATATCAACCACACAGCCCTTCATGAAGGTAGAGTATCCTTCTCCGAAAGGAACAAACTTAGAAACTCCGCCATAGCCGATCCATCGGTCGATGCTGGGATCATAGACGGTTCCGCTGTCGAATATCAGTCCGTAAAACATTCCGTCGATGAGATTGCCTATTGCTCCTGCAAAGATCATTGCCATAGGAATCAGGAGATAATTCGATTCGCCTCTCTGAAGCCATTTTTTGAAAAGGTAGACCATCCCTCCAATCAGGCATATTCTTACAATGACAAGGAAATATTTGCCAATGATCCCCCCAAAATGAAGTCCGTAGGCCATACCGGGATTTTCTACGAAAGTAAGCTTGAAGCCCGGAAAAACAGAGATGCTGTCATCCAGGTTAAAATGGGTTTTAATATAAATTTTTGAAGCCTGATCAATTAATAGTATAAGGAAAGTTACAGCTAATATCTTTTTCATAAGGGAGAATAGAATTGTTTTGTAGGTCTTAAGGAATCGCCTTTTTCTGCGATTTTATTACAATCCTTTTGGTTTAGAAGGTTTTGCTATTTTCTCATTTTTCTTATCGACAATTTTCTTGATTGTCTTCTGATTATGATGAGTATTTTTGGTATGGAATTTTTCAAAACGGATGTTCATTTCTTTCAAAACACTTTTCAAAGCATTAAGTTCCATTGCATTTTTGGTGTGTACGATTATAGATTCCATTTTTATCGGTCTGGATTTTTACATTTTAGACAATTCATCAAGCCTTTTCCTGTCTTTGGGAGATAGGTCATTGATGCCGTTTTTGCCCATTTTGCTTAAAAGCTTATCTATTTCTTTCTCTCTTTCACGTTTATCAGAGTTAAACTGATCATCGATCGTATAGTTCTTTTGTTTGTCCGGAAAGAATCTGTTTTTGATCCATTCTCTGTTGAAAAACCATAAAACAATAACAAGGATGATCCCTAAAATCAAATATTCGCTCATGGATATATATTAAAAATCAGGTTTATAAAGTATTTAAAGAATACAATATAAACCCAAAATTATTTGTTGGCCTTACGGCTATTTTTGCATATTTTTCGCCTCAATGCTCAATGTAGCATGGGGAACAGCCAGAAGCCTTTCCTTAGGAATTAATTTTCCGGTTACCCTGCAAACTCCGTAAGTTTTATTTTCAATTCTTATCAAAGCATTTTTCAGATCACGAATAAATTTTTCCTGTCTTCCTGCCAAAATTGCATTCTGCTCTTTGCTGAGTGTTTCTGCACCTTCTTCAAAAGCTTTGAAAGTAGGGGAAGTATCATCTGTCCCATTATTCTGGTCATTGATAAAGCTTTCATTGATCAATGTTAAATCTTTCTCTGCTTTTGCAATCTTTTCGTGAATGATTTTCTTAAATTCCTGTAAATCAGCATCACTATATCTTACTCTTTCGTCTGACATGTTCTTTTCTCTTTTTTAATAAATTTATGAAATGGAATTTGAAATACAACAATTAAACGTTAATATTTTTCAACATTTACTTTAAAAGTAACTTCATCTATTTCGATTTCGTTAAAATTTGAAAGTGAAGATACAATTTCTATTTTATTTGACAAGACTTCTGATGAAATATATTGTTCATTTTTCTGAACATCATGAAGGAAGGGTGAGCTTTCTTCCATGAAGATATTAATTCTGTCAGTCAGGTCAAAATCTTTGTCTTTTCTTAGATTTTGAATTCTGTTAATGAACTCTCTTGCAATCCCTTCAGATTTTAACTCGTCAGTTAACGTCAAATCTAATGCCACAGTTGTTTTTCCATCAGAAGTTACCGTCCAGCCGGGAATATCTTTAGTGGAAATCTCAACGTCTTCAAGGGTGATCTCATATCCCTGAACATCTATTTTTCCTTCTTTTTCAAGGCTTGAGATCTGCTCCGGAGAAAAATCGGCAATTGCTCCTCCAACCGTTTTCATGTCTTTTCCTAATTTAGGGCCGAGCGCTTTGAAATTAGGTTTTATCTGTTTTACAATTAAATGAGAGGCTTCCTCTGCATTGATCAATTGTAACTCTTTTACATTTACTTCCTGTTTAATCAGTTCTGCAACTGCCAGGATCTGCTCTTCCGTTTTGGAATCCAATACAGGAACCAATACTTTTTGTAATGGCTGGCGTACTTTTACGTTTTCCTTCTTTCTTAAGGAGAAAACCATACTGGTAATGTTCTGGGCCAAATGCGTCTTTTCAACCAGATCCTGATCGATCAGGCTTTCATCTGCAACAGGGAAGTCTGTGAGGTGTACGGATTGGCAATTTTTTTTTCCGGTTACCTTATTCAGATCCTGATACAGTTGATCCATAAAGAACGGAGCAATGGGTGCTGATAATTTAGCCACTACTTCAAGGCAGGTATATAACGTCTGATAAGCAGAGATCTTATCTTCCGTATAATCTCCTTTCCAGAAACGTCTTCTGCATAATCTTACATACCAGTTGCTCAGGTTATCGTTCACGAAAGTGCTGATCGCCCTTGCTACTCTTGTCGGTTCATAATCTTCGTAGAATGCTTTTACTTCCTTAATTAAAAGATTGAGTTCGGAAAGGATCCAACGGTCAATTTCAGGGCGGTTTTCCACCTCTTTCTCCGAATAGTTAAACCCGTCAACATTCGCATATAAAGCAAAGAATGAATAGGTATTATAAAGCGTTCCGAAGAATTTTCTCCTTACTTCATCAATTCCTTCAATATCAAATTTCAGATTTTCCCAAGGGTTTGCATTGGAGATCATGTACCAACGCGTTGCATCCGGCCCATAAACGGAAAGTGTCTCGAACGGATCGATAGCATTTCCTAAACGTTTTGACATTTTCTGGCCGTTTTTATCCAGAACAAGCCCGTTACTCATTACATTTTTGTATGCCACCGAATCAAATACGGCAGTTCCGATCGCATGAAGCGTATAGAACCATCCACGGGTCTGGTCAACTCCTTCTGCGATAAAATCCGCAGGGAAGGCTTTATTGTTGTCAATTAATTCTTTATTCTCGAAAGGATAATGCAACTGTGCATAAGGCATAGCTCCTGAATCGAACCAAACATCAATAAGATCGCTTTCACGTTTCATCGGTTTTCCGGAATCCGAAACCAGAACTACCTGGTCAACCACATTTTTATGGAGGTCAACCAGAGCATAGTTTTGCTCAGACATATTTCCGGTCACAAAACCTTTGAACGGGTTTTCCGCCATCAATCCATTTTCAACAGATTTTTCGATCTCGTTGTATAATTCTTCTACGGAACCTATGATCATTTCCTCTTTCAGGTCATCGGTTCTCCAGATGGGTAATGGGATTCCCCAGTATCTTGAACGGGATAAGTTCCAGTCGTTGACATTTTCCAGCCAGTTCGCAAAACGTCCTTCTCCTGTAGCCTTTGGTTTCCAGTTGATCTCTTTATTTAGGTCGACCAGCCTGTCTTTTACGGCAGTCATTTTTACAAACCATGAATCTAAAGGATAATATAGTACAGGCTTATCAGTTCTCCAGCAGTGTGGGTAGCTATGAACATATTTCTCTACCTTGAAGGCTTTGTTTTCAGTTTTTAAAAGGATCGCCAACTCTACATCCCAGGATTTTTCAGGGGCGGTTCCTTCATCATAATATTCGTTCTTGATATATTTTCCTGAGAATACTTCCGGGACATTGTCCCCAACAATGAATTTACCTTGCAGATCTACTAATGGAACAAGGTTGTCATTTTCATCTTTCACCAACATTGGCGGAATTCCGGCTTCTTTAGCCACTCTGGCATCATCGGCACCAAAAGTAGGAGCGATGTGAACGATGCCCGTACCATCTTCTGTCGTTACGAAATCTCCTAAGATCACTCTGAATGCTTTTTCAGGAGTCTCATCCGGAGTAAACCACGGGATCAGCTGTTCATATTGGGTTCCGGCAAGTTTTTCTCCGGTAAATTCTTTTAAAACTGTGTATGGAATAATCTTGCTTTCCGGAGTGTAGCCGGCAAAATCCTCCTCGGTTCCTTCAGCATATTTTTTACCGAATACTTTTGGTAAAAGCATTCTTGATAAAACAACTGTTATAGGTTCGAAAGTATATTGATTGAATGTTTTAACCAGGTAATATTCGATGTCTCTTCCTACGGCAAGTGCAGTATTGGAAGGCAAAGTCCATGGTGTGGTCGTCCATGCCAGGATGCTTACTTCTCCGTCAACATTACTGAATAATTCTGAAGATTCTTTTTTTACTTTGAACTGAGCCACAATGGTAGTATCCGAAACATCACGGTAAGTTCCCGGCTGATTAAGCTCGTGTGAAGAAAGTCCTGTTCCTGCTTTTGGAGAGTAAGGCTGGATCGTATAGCCTTTGTACAAAAGATCTTTAGTGTACAACTGCTTTAGCAGCCACCATACAGTTTCCATATATTTTGACTTGTAGGTGATATACGGATCATCAAGGTCTACCCAATATCCGATCTTTTCCGTAAGGTTATTCCACACGTCCGTGTAACGCATTACCGCTTCACGGCATGCCTTGTTGTAATCTTCAATGGAGATTTTTTTGCCAATATCTTCTTTCGTGATTCCTAATTCTTTTTCTACACCCAGTTCCACAGGAAGCCCATGTGTATCCCAGCCCGCTTTACGGAAAACCTGCTTCCCATTCTGGGTCTGGAAACGGCAGAAAATATCTTTCAGCGCTCTTGCCATTACGTGGTGAATTCCGGGCATTCCGTTTGCTGAAGGCGGACCTTCATAAAATACAAATTCAGGATTCCCTTCACGAATTTCAACACTTTTACTGAATGTTTTATTTTGTTTCCAGAATTCCGATACATTCTCGGCTATATCAATAAGGTTGAGGTTTTTATATTCTTTAAATTGGCTCATTGTAAATATCTCAAAAATCGATGACTAATTAAGTTTGCAAATTTAGTGAATTTTGTCGGTTTATGATATATGTTTTATTTAGGTTCTGTCTATTAAAAACTTCACTTCCAGAATGGTTGTAAAGGTTGAGATTAATATTGACAGCAGCTTTTTATTTATCTCGCAGATTGAGCAGATAGCGCAGATTTTAGACACAATTA
This sequence comes from Chryseobacterium defluvii, assembly GCF_014204415.1. Classification (GTDB taxonomy): domain Bacteria; phylum Bacteroidota; class Bacteroidia; order Flavobacteriales; family Weeksellaceae; genus Chryseobacterium; species Chryseobacterium defluvii_A. Next base: position 104,585 of record NZ_JACHLE010000006.1, read on the forward strand.
TCTGTGGAAATCGTGTGATCTATGGGAAAAGAATAAAAGAAGTATATTTAAGTTTTAATAAATTTGTTGCTTAAAATTAAAGCCATTGGAATTTTATCCATCAATTGAAAAATCAACTATTCAGGAAATTAGAAAGTTTCAGGAGGAAAAACTCAGGGAACTTTTAATTTATTTAGATAACCATTCTCCTTTTTACCAAAGGTTATTTAAAGAGAATACTATCGATATCTCGGATGTTCAATCTTTAGAAGATCTGCAGAAAATCCCGACCACTACGAAAAACGATCTTCAGCAATATAACCATGACTTTTTCTGTATTCCTGATGAAAAAATTGTGGACTACAGTACAACTTCAGGGACTTTAGGTGATCCGGTTACTTTCGGCTTATCAGATAATGATCTTGAAAGGCTGGCATATAATGAGGCTATTTCATTTGCCTGTGCCGGAATACAGAAAGGGGATGTAGTGCAGATGATCACTACTATCGATAAGAGGTTTATGGCGGGTCTTGCTTATTTTTTAGGATTAAGGAAAATGGGAGCCAGCGTCGTGAGAATGGGCCCCGGGATCCCGGAGCTTCAATGGGACTCTATATTCAGATATAAGCCTAAATACCTGATCACGGTTCCTTCTTTTTTATTGAAAATGATCGATTATGCTGAAAAGCACGGGCTGGATTATAAAAACTCGAGCGTTTATGGAGCAGTTTGCATCGGGGAAAGCATCAAGAACCAGGATTTTACGGATAATATCCTTTCGCAAAAGATAAAAGAAAAGTGGAATATCAGGCTTTTTTCAACCTATGCTTCTACAGAAATGAGCACGGCCTTTACGGAATGTGAGTTTCAGGTTGGCGGGCACCATCACCCGGAACTGATCATTACAGAAATCCTTGATGATAATGAAAACCCCGTAAAGGAAGGAGATTCCGGGGAGTTGACGATCACTACTTTAGGAGTGGAAGCCATTCCTTTATTAAGATTTAAAACAGGAGATATTGTAAAAGCTCATCATGAACTTTGTCAATGCGGAAGAAATACAATGCGTCTGGGGCCGGTGATTGGCAGGAAACAACAGATGATCAAATATAAGGGAACTACTTTATATCCGCCTGCCATGAATGATATTCTGAATGATTTCAGTGCCATTTTATGTTATCAGATCGTTATTCAGTCCAATGAGATCGGTTTGGATGAGATCATTATTAAAGTAAGTACGGAGAATGAAGATGAAGGATTTGTGAATGAAATCAGGGATCATTTCCGTGCCAAATTGAGAGTGAGCCCTAAAATTGAGATAGTAGATTTTGAAGCATTGTTTAAAATTGTTAACAATCCAAACAGCAGAAAACCTGTAACTTTTATTGATTTAAGATGATTTAATTCATAGTTTCGGCGGCCAAAGGCCGCCGAAACTATTTATTGTTGTTCTTTCTCCATTCTAATGAGATTCGCAAGGTTTTTAATGACTGTGTCGTGTTTCTTTACAAACGGATTATCCTTATTCCAGACATATCCTGCCAGTACGGCGCAGATCTTTCTTTTTACATCCTCATTTTCAGGCCTGTGGAAAAATAATTCCTGAAGATTTCCGGTGTACCATTCTTTTACATATGTAGTAAAAACATCCACTCCATATAATATATAATCAGAATATTCTTTTTGCCAGTCTATGGTTTCACCGTTCAATTGCCGTAAGGCTAATTTTGCGGCAAGCATCCCCGATTCCGTTGCAAAAGCCATTCCCGAAGAGAATACAGGATCCAAAAATTCTGAAGCATTACCCGTTAATGCGAATCCGTCTCCGAATAATTTCTTCACAGAACACGAATAATCTTTCAGGTGCTTTGGTTCAAACAGGAAATCCACATCCCCGAAACGTTTTACATAATAATCAGATAAAGAAATTGCTTTTCTCAAGGCCTCCGTTGTATCTCCGTTTTCAGATAATTTTTCAATATAATCTGTAGGACCTACAATTCCTACACTGGTATTTCCGTCCGAAAAAGGAATTACCCAAAGCCAGACTTCGGTTTCAATGATATCAAAAGAGATAAGGGTTCCTTCCACACCTTCTTCACGGTTAATGTCATTCACATGAGAAAAAATTGCGGAATGAGGAGAAAGTTTAGATGGTTTTTCCAGATTAAGCAAACGGGGTAAAACCCTGCCGTAGCCGCTGGAGTCAATGACAAATTTTGCATGGATTTCTTTAGCTTCCCCGTTTTTATTGATCACAGTAGTGATAGAATTGGTGCTATTAAACTTGATATCAGTAACCTCGGTTTCGAATTCAAGATCAATTCCTTTATTAATGACTTCTTGTGCCAGTGTATTATCAAAATCAGCTCTCGGTACCTGCCACGTCCAGTCCCATCCCTCTCCGAATTTATCACTGAAATCAAAAATGCAGACCTCGTCACCCCTCAGGAAGCGGGCACCCAGTTTTTTCTCAAAACCCATTTTGTCCAGAGCGGGGAAAAGCCCGGCCTCATCAAAATGATCCATTACCCTTGGAATCAGGCTTTCGCCTACTACCAATCTGGGGAATTTTGTTTTTTCAACAACCTTTACGTTGACGTTGTTCTTCTTTAAGTATGAAGAAGATACGCATCCGGAAGGCCCTGCTCCAATTACGAGAACATCAACAAATTCTTTGTTCATCTTTGATTTTTTATTTTAATAATAACTTATATCTTTGCCGCAAAATTAATGACAATTAATTAATATCTTATAAAATTATCTATTATTACTTTAATTGATGAAAATAAATAAATTTTTAGGGCTGAAGGATTTTCAGAAGATCATTATTGAAAATGAAAATATAGAACTGGATGATGCGCTTTTGACCAGAGTGAACGCGAGTTTTCAGTTTTTAAAAGAATTTTCAACAAATAAAGTAATATATGGTGTCAATACCGGTTTTGGGCCGATGGCTCAGTTTAAGATCAATGATGAAGACAAGCATCAGTTACAGTATAACCTGATCAGAAGCCACTCTTCAGGAATCGGAAACCCATTGCCTGCCGCAGAAGTAAAAGCCTGTATGCTGGCGAGACTGAATACATTATCATTAGGGAATTCAGGAGTGCATGTCTCCGTCATTAATCTACTTAAAGAATTAATTAACAGAAATATTACACCATTGATCTTTGAGCATGGAGGAGTAGGCGCAAGCGGGGATTTGGTCCAGTTGGCGCATCTGGCATTAGTCCTTATTGGTGAAGGCGAAGTCTTCTATAAAGGAGAAAGAAGATCAACAAAGGAAGTATTTGATACAGAAGGCTTAGAGCCTGTAAAAGTGGAGATCAGGGAAGGATTGGCTTTAATGAACGGGACATCGGTGATGTCAGGAATAGGAATAGTAAATGCCTGTAAAACCAATCAGCTGATCGATATTTCCATAAAGCTTTCCTGTGCCATCAATGAAATTGTTCAGGCATACGATGATCATTTATCAGAAGCGTTAAATGGCACAAAAAAGCATTACGGGCAGCAGAAAATTGCGGAAAGAATGCGAGCTCATTTATCTGACAGTAAACTGATCAGAAAAAGGGAAGATCACCTTTATACCCATTTTGAAGAGCAGGAAAAAGTATTCAAAGATAAAGTTCAGGAGTATTATTCCTTAAGATGTGTCCCTCAGATCTTAGGGCCTGTGCTGGATACCCTTGAGTATACAGAGAAAGTGCTTGAAAATGAGATCAATTCTGCCAATGATAACCCGATCATCAATATGGAAGATCAGCATGTGTATCATGGCGGGAATTTTCATGGAGATTATATCTCTCTGGAGATGGACAAATTGAAGTTGGTAGCTGCTAAGCTGACGATGCTAGCTGAAAGGCAGCTAAATTACCTGTTAAATTCGAAAATTAACGAAATTTTGCCCCCCTTTGTAAATTTAGGTAAATTAGGGTTTAATTTCGGGATGCAGGGAGTTCAGTTTACGGCAACGTCTACTACTGCTGAAAGCCAGATGTTATCAAACCCAATGTATGTCCACAGCATACCTAATAATAATGATAACCAGGATATTGTAAGCATGGGGACCAATGCTGCGGTGATCTGCAGAAAAGTGATAGAAAATGCTTTTGAAGTATTGACTATCGAAGCCATTACTATTATTCAGGCCATTGAATATCTTGGCTTTCAGGATAAAGTATCTTCTTCTACAAAAACATTGTATGATGAGATAAGAAAAATTATTCCTGCCTTCTCGGATGATATGGTGATGTATCCTTATCTTGAAGAAGTAAAAAAATATTTAAAGACCATGTAACTATCTTTTGAAGAAGCTTGTCTGTAATAAAAAGATTGAAAAAGTAAAAAAACTAACCCATGAAATGTGCAATTGTAACTGGAGGTTCCAGAGGTATAGGAAGAGCGATCTGTATAAAATTGGCTGAAGAGAAAAATTATCATCTGCTGATCAACTATACTTCCAATGAAGCGGCCGCAAAAGAAACACTGGCGAAAGTTGAAGAACTTGGAGCTACCGGAGAGATTTTAAAGTTTGACGTAGGAAATGCCGAAGAAACCCAAAAAGTGCTGGAAGAATGGCAGGAGAAAAATTCAGATGCAATTGTAGAGGTTATTGTAAATAATGCCGGTATTACAAGAGACGGATTATTCATGTGGATGAAAAATGAAGACTGGAACAGTGTGATCAATACCAGTCTGAATGGCTTTTTCAATGTAACGAACTTCTTTATTCAGAAATTGTTACGTAATAAATATGGCAGGATCATCAATATGGTTTCCGTTTCAGGAGTGAAGGGAACCGCAGGACAGACTAATTATTCAGCAGCAAAAGGAGCATTGGTAGGAGCTACAAAAGCTCTTGCTCAGGAAGTAGCTAAAAGAAATATAACGGTAAATGCCGTGGCGCCGGGATTCATAAAAACAGATATGACACAGGAATTCAATGAAGATGAACTGAAAGCAATGATCCCCGCAAACAGATTTGGAGAAGCAGAAGAGGTGGCAGATTTAGTAGCCTTTCTAGCCTCAAAAAAAGCTTCATACATCACAGGAGAAGTCATTAATATTAATGGCGGAATTTACTCTTAATTAATGTAACAATTTACCAATGTATCAGTTTACCAATCTACCAATCTTGTCACGTTGACGAAGGAAAATGTCATTGATACATTGGTAAACTGATACATTGGTACATTTTAAATAGATTGTTAAATTTAACAGAATGGAAAACAGGGTTGTAATTACCGGAATGGGAATCTATTCCTGCATCGGGACCTCTTTGGAAGAAGTTAAAGACTCCCTTTACCAGGGAAGATCCGGTATTGCTTTAGTAGAAGAAAGAAAAGAGTTTGGTTTCAGATCGGGCCTTACCGGCGTTGTCCCGAAACCGGACCTGAAAAACCATCTGAACAGGAGGCAGCGCATAAGCATGGGAGAAGAAAGTGAGTATGCCTATCTTGCTACCATCGATGCTTTAAAGCAGGCCGGTCTTGATCAGGATTATCTTGATAACCATGAGGTTGGGATTTTATATGGGAACGACAGTGTTTCCAAGGCAGTGATAGAATCCATTGATATTGCCAGAGAAAAAAAAGATACCACATTGATGGGTTCAGGAGCCATCTTCAAGTCTATGAATTCTACAGTGACAATGAATCTTTCCACCATATTTAAGCTGAGAGGAATTAACCTTACCATCAGTGCGGCCTGTGCAAGCGGATCCCATTCTTTGGGGCTGGCCTATATGATGATCAAAAGCGGAATGCAGGATATGATCGTATGTGGCGGTGCACAGGAAACCAATACATATTCCATGGCCAGTTTTGACGGATTAGGTGTTTTTTCAGTAAGAGAAGATGAGCCGGCAAAAGCATCAAGGCCATTTGACTCAGGAAGAGACGGGCTGATCCCAAGTGGTGGTGCAGCAACGTTAATTGTTGAAAGCTTAGAATCTGCTCAGAAAAGAGGCGCACCTATTATTGCCGAGATTATAGGCTATGGGTTTTCATCGAATGGCGGACACATTTCCACTCCTAATGTGGACGGGCCTGCTTTGGCGATGGACAGAGCATTGAAACAGTCCGGATTAGCAACTGACGATATAGATTACATCAATGCCCACGCAACCTCTACACCGATTGGTGATTCCAATGAAGCAAAAGCCATCTATGAGATTTTCGGCGGAGAAGTTCCCGTAAGTTCCACCAAATCTATGACGGGACATGAATGCTGGATGGCAGGGGCAAGCGAAGTTATCTATTCTATACTGATGATGCAGAATGACTTCGTAGCACCGAATATCAATCTGGAAAACCCTGATGATGAGGCGAAAAAGATAAATTTGATCTCCGAAACGAAAAGTCAAAAAATTGACGTATTTTTGTCGAATTCTTTCGGCTTTGGGGGAACCAATTCCGCATTAATTGTTAAAAAATTTGATTAAATACATGGAAAGGGAAAAAATTGTTGCCATTGTTAATGATTTTCTGATCAATGAATTCGAGGTGGACGGCGACGAAATCAGCAATGAAGCAAACCTTAAAAATACACTGGGCTTAGACAGCCTGGATTATATTGATATGGTTGTGGTGATCGAATCTAATTTCGGGGTTAAACTGGGAGAAGCGGACTTTAAAAAAATGGTCACTTTTGATGATTTCTACACAACGATCGAAAATAAAATCGCTGAAAAAAACGCTTAGAAAATTTACCAATATAACGATCTAAGAATATACCAATAAAAATACTGTTCAGACTCTGTTTACGCCACTAGATTGGTAAATTGATACATTGCTAAATTGTTAAATTAAAGTATGAACAAGTGGAAAGGTAAATCTAAAGGGACAATATTAGGATATAAAATATTTGTCTGGTGTATTAGAAATATCGGCATCCGGAGTTCCTATGCCGTACTGTACTTTGTAGCCTCTTACTACTTTCTGTTCCTTAAAAAAAGCAACCGTTACATCTTCTATTATTTCAGAAAAAGACTGAAATATGATTTTTGGAGATCTCAGAGATCAATATTCAGGAGTTATTTTGTTTTTGGGAAGGTACTCATCGATAAAACAGCTATTTCAGTAGGGTTGAGAAGCCGTTTTACCTATGAATTTGACGGGATTGAAAACCTGAAAAATCTTTTAAATGAAAAAAAAGGCGGTGTCCTTATCAGTGCTCATATAGGCAATTTTGAGATCGCTGAACATTTTTTTGCCGATATCGACTTTGACTGCCAGATCAATTTAGTAACCACAGATCAGGAAGTTACTGTCATAAAAGAATACCTGGACAGTGTTGCCGTTAAAAAAAGCAATATCAAATTCATCTACGTGAAAGAAGATATGTCGCATATTTTTGATATTAACCAGGCACTTTCCAACAATGAGCTGATCTGCTTTACGGGGGACAGATATTTCGAAGGTTCAAAATATCTGGAGGCTGATCTTTTGGGCAAAAGGGCAAAATTTCCGGCAGGTCCTTTTCTTATTGCTTCTCGGCTCGGGGTTCCCGTAGTATATGTGTATGTGATGAAAGAGAAAAACCTCCATTACCATCTGTTTGCAAGAGTGGTGCAAAATGTTAAAAAACGTGATGCACAGGGACTTTTAAACTCCTATGTTCAGAACCTTGAGTCCATGATAAAAAAATATCCCCTTCAATGGTTCAATTATTTCGATTTTTGGGATGATATTGATTAATTTTTCTAATTTTAAGCCTTAAAGTGAACTAAAACCATAAAACATTCTTAGAAGTTAAGATCATTAAGTTTTTCTTTGCTAAGTGATAACGCCTTTGCGATCTTAAAAACAGTTAGCATTAAAAAAAATCTTTGCGACCTTTGAGTTTAACAAATTTGATTCTCCTTTGAAAAAAGAATACGACATACTTGTGATCGGAAGTGGATTAGGAGGCCTTGTTTCAGCTCTTGTTTTAGCGAAAGAAGGCTTGAAGGTCTGTATTTTGGAGAAAAATAACCAGTATGGCGGGAATTTGCAGACCTTTTCACGGGATAAGCTGATCTTTGATACCGGTGTTCATTATCTGGGCGGGCTTTCCAAAGGCCAGAATCTTCACCAGTATTTTTCCTATCTCGAGATCATGGATGATCTGGAGATCCATAAAATGAACGAAGACGGCTACGACAAAATTACCTTTGGAGATGAAGGAATTGAATATCCCCATGCCCAGGGATACGATAATTTTGTACAGCAATTGGCTGAATTTTTTCCCAATGAAAAAGAAAATCTGGAAAGCTACTGCGAAGAGATCCAGTATGTATGCAGTCAGTTTCCGAGATATAATGTGATCGGAAAAGATAATTATGACAGTGAAATCCTTCATCTTAACACCAAAAGATTCATAGAATCCGTTACTTCAGATAAAAAGCTGCAGTCGGTTTTGCTGGGATCCAACTTTCTTTACGGAGGGGATTCTGAAAATATTCCTTTCTATGTTCATGCTTTAACGGTGAATTCATACATCCAGAGTGCCTATAAATGCATAAAAGGAGGAAGCCAGATCTCCAAGTTGTTGATCAGAAAGCTGAGGCAGTATGGTGCTGAGGTACACAAACATTCCGAAGTTTCTGAAATGATCTTCAATGAGAACGACAGACTTACCTCAGTAAAAACAAAAACGGGAAAAGAATATTCAGCCAAAAAGTTTATTTCAAACATAGAGATCCGTTCCACCATTAAACTGATGGGCGAAGAGAGATTAAAGAAATCTTTCCTGAACAGAGTGATGAGCTGGGAGCCTGTACCTTCGTGTTTCAGCGTTTACCTGGTTTTGAAGCCTCATACGATCCCGGTTTTTAATTATAATATTTATCACCATTCTTCCGAAGAACATGTATGGAGTACGTATCGCTACACTCAGGAAACATGGCCTGATACCTATATGCTTTCATCTACCCCTTCAAAGCATGATCCTGAATTTGCGGAAAGCTTAACCGCTATTTCTTATATGGATTTTGAAGAGGTCAAAGCTTGGGAAGATACGGGAAATACAGTTGCTGACCAGCATGAAAGAGGAGTGCGGTACGAAAAATTCAAGCAGGAGAAAGCAGAGATATTGATTAATGCTCTGGAAAAGAAAATTCCGGGTCTAAGACAGGCAATCAGAAATATCTATACATCATCTCCTTTGTCATACCGTGATTACATTGGCAGTTTTGACGGAAATATGTACGGATACATTAAAAATTCAGAAAATCCCCTAAAAACAATGGTCTCCCCAAGAACGAAAATTGATAACCTGTTCCTGACAGGGCAAACGGTGAATATGCACGGAATTCTGGGAGTAACCATAGGAGCTTTCATTACCTGTGCCGAAATTTTAGGAAAAGAACTTATTGATGAACGTCTGAAACAAATGGTGGATCAAGGTGAAAGCAAATAATTATACACCTGTTATTCTGAGATCAGGAACTCAGACTGAAGAATTCTGCAAGGAAAGGCTCTTCAGTAGAAATTTCAGAGTGCTGTCTCTCAGTCTTTTCCTTATTCTCAATCTTATCTCCTGTGGTGTTTCAAGATCTGTAAAGCATGTCCCTGATATTCAGAAATATGCTTTGGAAATCCCCAAGGTCAATAAGATTAATGATTCCACTTTCAGTTATCAGGAGAATTATCTTACCAAAAACAGGCAGCAGCTTTGGGAGCTTTATATTAAAGGAAACCCTTTGCAGCTTGGATATAATAACGGCGCATTAACTCAGTACCAGATGCAGAAGCAGGAAGAGATTTTCTTTTCCAAAGTGGAAGGATTTGTGCCCTCGAAATTTAAGCAGAAGCTTCTGAGAGGCTTCCTGAAATGGTACAATAGGAAAATGTATCTTAATGTAAGGGAAGATTACCAGGCCGAATTATATGGCTTGTCTCAATATTCATCAGATCAATATAACTTTATTGCATCCAAATACTTAAGGAGCCTGTACCTGCACGGTGCTCACGATATCGGGCATGCATTGCAGGACCTGGCGATGGTAGGATGTACTTCACTGGCAGTCTGGAATGAAAATACGGAAGACGGAGACCTGCTCATCGGAAGGAATTTTGATTTTTATGTAGGCGACGATTTTGCCAAAAATAAATTAGTGGAATTCGTAGAACCGGAACAAGGCATTCCTTATATGTCCGTAAGCTGGCCCGGGATGATAGGAGTAGTTTCGGGGATGAATAAAGAAGGAATTACGGTGACCATTAATGCCGGAAAATCTAAGATCCCGTTAACAGCAAAAACACCAATCTCCCTGGTAACCAGGGAAATTCTACAGTATGCCAAAACCATTGATGAAGCCATTGCCATTGCTAAAAGAAGAAAAGTTTTTGTCTCCGAATCTATTCTGGTAGGAAGCGCCAATGATAAAAGTGCAGTGATCATTGAAGTGTCTCCGAAGAATTTTGGCGTGTACAAAGTCCAGAACTCAGGTAAGGTTTTCTGTACCAATCATTTTCAGTCGGAAGCTTATAAGGATGATAAAAGAAACCAAAAACATATCAGGGAAAGCCATTCCGAGTACCGATATGAAAAACTTCAGGAGCTTCTTTGGAACCACAAAAAACTGAATCCGGAGAAAATGGCAGCCATCCTGAGAGAAAGATCAGGTTTAAAAGGTGAAAAAATAGGCTATGGAAATGAAAAGGCCATTAACCAGCTTTTGGCTCACCATGCTGTCATATTCTCACCGCAGAAAAAACTGGCCTGGGTTTCTTCAAATCCTTATCAATTGGGAGAATTCGTCTGCTATGACCTGGATGAAATTTTTTCAGATAAAAGATTGCAGAAAGGCGTATTGGCAAAATCGCAAATGAATATTGCAGAAGATCCTTTTATACATTCCCGGGACTTTAAAAATTATGAGCAGTATAAACTGATGAATGCAGAAATGAATGCTGCCATTAAAAATAATATGGTACTTTCTGAAGGCTTTATTACCCTCTATCAATCATTGAACCCTGATTTCTGGCTGGTATATGATCAGGCAGGAAAATATTACTATCAGCGCAAAGAATATCAAAAAGCAAAGATTGAGTTTGAAAAAGCTTTGATTAAAGAGATTACCACCATTCCGGACAAAAAAAATATAGAAAGGTATTTAAGAAGAGTTGCAAAACACCACTAAGTTCTCTTAAATTAGAATTAATAATAATAAGCATTACGGCTGATTTTTTTAATCAATTTTCATTTTTATCATTTTTTAGCTTATTTGCTTGTTTTAACTGGTTTGATGAATTATTCTGATTAATTTAATATTTTTTTTAATTAATTATGCGTGTTTTTGTTGAAATATATGAATTTATTGCATATCTTCGCTCTTCTAAAATTATCAGATTAATGAAAAAAATCTATTTTTTGTCTATTTTATGTCTCTTTTGGCTGTTTTCCTGTAAAAATGATGAGGCAGTAGTAGAAGTAGCGCAGGGGTCTTTTGTGAATTTTAATATCAATGAAGTTCCCTATGCTAAATTATCCACTTATGCTTTTTTTACCGGGGACTTAAAAAATTTGACACCATCAAGCAAGGTGCTTCCCTTTGAACCTGCAAGTTCATTATTTACCGATTATGCCTTAAAAAAGAGATTTATCTGGATGCCGGCAGGAACAAAAGCTACCTACGTTGCAGGCAATAAAATATTGGAATTTCCTGTAGGAACGGTTTTAATAAAAAACTTTTACTACAACACCATACAGCCGGGTAATACTACCAAAATCATTGAGACCCGTCTAATGATAAAAAAATCAAGCGGCTGGATCTTTGCAGAATATTTATGGAATGACGCACAGACAGAAGCCGATCTGGTTACGGGAACAGATTTTATGAGTGGCAGCTCCCAAAATATCACTTTCAAAAAAGAAAATGGAGATATTGTTAATATAGACTACAGAATACCTTCACAATCCGAATGTTTAACATGTCATAAACTGGGGGATGATCCTGCTCCTATCGGATTAAAGCCTCAAAACCTTAATAATAATTATAATTATCCCGGAAATATTAAAAACCAATTGCAGAAATTGGTAGATGAAGGCTATTTGGTAAGCTACCCTGCGAATATAGCTTCCACAGTAAATTATAAAGATACCAGCCAGCCTCTGGATATCCGGTTGCGCTCTTATCTGGATATCAATTGTGCACACTGCCATGAACAGGAAGGACATTGTAATTACCGTGCTCTGCGGCTCAACTTTAGCTCGACTACCAATCTGGCCAATTTAGGAGTATGTGTGACTGCAGATGAACCTATAGATCCGACCATACAAAAAATTATACGTCCCGGAAATCATCTCAAATCAGTAATGAATTTCAGGCTCGATACCGAGGATGAATCTGTCAGAATGCCTTTGTTGGGAAGAACAATAGTGGATGATAAAGGGGTTCTCCTACTCCAGCAATGGATTGACTCTTTTAATCAGCCATGTAACTAAAGTATATAATTTAAAAAGCGAAAAATCATGAAAAGAAAATTATCTTTTATTCTGATATTCTCCAGTATAGCATGGGGATCTGCCCAGCAGACGTGTAGTACTGCTCTTACGGTCGCAGCGGGTACCCATACGGTAACAGGATTTACCGGAGGGACCGCACCTACCAATCTGTGTGGATTGACTGTTGGAGGGGTGGCAACATCAGGAGCCTGGTATAAATATACCCCTACTCAGACTAGAACAGTCACCGTTTCTTCAGTGGCTACAGGGCAGACTGTGGATACCCGATTGATAGTATATGGAGGAACCTGCGGCTCATTGGCTTGTATTGATGCCAGTGATGACTATGCCGGAAATAATGGTTCTCAGGTTACCTTTACGGCAATTGCGGGAACTACCTATTATATAGCATTCGACAACAGATGGGATAGTACCGGATTCAATTTCAAAATCACAGAAACGGCAGCGCCCGACAGGCTTTCCTTTACCTCTGTGCCTGTGAGTGCGGCAGGATCTTATAATAATTGTGTCGTGGATATGAACGGAGATTATCTGGATGATATTGTCTCTGTAGTGAGTACAACACAAATTGTTATTTCTTATCAGCAAGCGGCAGGCGGGTTTACCAATACTACCCATACAGTACCGACTACCACAGTGCTGCCTAACTGGAGTATTGCAGCGGGAGATTATGATAATAATGGCTTTAATGATCTGCTCTATGGGGCCAGTAGCGGAATATGTTTTGTAAAAGCAGATGCTTCAGGAACCAGCTATACTTCCGACAGAAAGCCTCAATCTTATTTAGTACAGCGTACGAATTTCGTTGACCTTAATAGTGATGGTAAACTGGATGCTTTTGTATGTGATGATAATGCCCCGAACAGGTACTATATGAATGACGGGACGAATATGAACCATAACCAGGGAGGAATAGGCGATTATCCTTCAGGAGGAAATTATGCTTCCGTTTGGACAGACTATGACAACGATGGTGATGTAGACATGTTTATGGCTAAGTGTGGAGGAAGTGCTGCCAGAAGTACTGATGAACTTCATAGAAATAATGGGAATGGAACCTTTACCAATGTAGCAGCTACAGCGAATGTTGCTGACCCATCCCAGATATGGTCTGCTGCATGCGGAGATTTTAATAATGACGGATGGGTAGATCTGTTGATGGGTTCAAATTCAGGTTCTGAGTATAGCAAAGTAATGAAAAATAACGGCAATGGAACTTTCTCAGATGTTACTGTAGGTTCCGGATATGCAAATCTTGCAGGTGCCAATAGGGAATATATCACCTATGATTTCGATAATGACGGATATCTTGATATTTTAGGAGCCGGGCGTAATATTATGTTTGGGAACGGAAATTTCCAGTTTACTCCTAACCCTAACAGCTACAATACGATAGACGACATCGACAGGCCTATTGGAGATCTGAATAATGACGGGTTCCTGGATATTCAGAACAGAAATAATATCTTGATCAATAACGGAAATACCAATAAATGGCTGAAAGTTACCTTAAGAGGAGTTCAAAGTAACAGAAACGGTATCGGAGCAAGAGTAGAGATTTACGGTTCCTGGGGAAAACAGATCAGAGAAGTGCAGAGCGGTACAGGATTTGGGAATATGAATACGCTGAACGTTCATTTCGGAATAGGGCAGGCTACAGCGATTACGAAAGTTGTAGTAAGATGGCCTTCAGGCATTGTTGATACGATTAATAACGTAACACCTAAGACAACATTGCATGTAATAGAAGGAGCTTCAGCTTTGGATGTGAACGAAATTCAGAATACGAAAGAACTGTTCACGGTATATCCTAACCCGAGTGATAATATGATCTATTTTAATACCAAAGGTAATTTTGTTCCTGTAGAAGCTAAAGTATATGATGCGAGCGGAAAAATGGTTCTGCAGACCAAAGTGGAAAAGAATTCAATCTCCATAAGAGAATTCAATCCGGGTATTTATATGTTACATTTAACAGATAAATCAGGAGTTTCATACACTCAGAAGGTTATTAAGAAATAAATTAGAACCGGATATAACAATTCATATCATGCAAAGCCGAAAGGCTTTGCATTTTTTTATGGATGTTTTAAGATTAATTATTTTCGGGATTAAGCTTATGCAGGAAGAAATAAACAGTTATTCCCGAAAGTGCAGACACGGTACATGCCAGGATCGCACTTCCGATCACATATTGCAGGAGATTATTTTTTACCAGTTCAAAATTCAGGTCATGGCTTAAAATATTACTGTTGCCCTGTACAAAAGGCGCCCCTAAAAACAATGAAGCAGCAATAATAAAAGGAATAAACGGTGGTAAGCTGATATTGGATGAAACAAATGCCAATACCTTATTCAGCTTAAAAAGAACAGCTAAAGAGATCACCAGCAGGGTATGAAATCCCCAAAAAGGAGACAGGCCGATGAAGATCCCTAAAGCAATAGAAAATGCTTTCGTACGATTGCTTCCGTCACTTTCCAGGACATCCTCCTTTATGAACTTTTTAAGGCTTTTTTTTTTGAAATTATTCACAAAATTTCTCGGAATAATGTACAATAAAGTAATGATAACAAGTATGGTATTTAAGATACTGATCCTCGTGAAATCCTTAAACGGCCTGAAATGGGAAACCCTTTCCGCCGGGTCGTATAAAACCTTGATCGGGACATTTTTCACGGGAACATGTTTCCACGCAGTTCTTACAATGATCTCGATCTCAAATTCAAACTTCGGGGTAAAGTATTTCTCCGGAATCTTATGTAAAGGATATAAGCGGTACCCGGATTGGGTGTCTTCCAGCTTAATTCCCGTTTCAAACCAGAACCAGAAATTGGAAAAACGATTCCCGAAGCTACTTTTCTTAGGAATCCCGTTCTGGGACATATTCCGGTTTCCGATCAGTAACACATCTTCCGGTTCCTGAAGAAGGGCATCCACAAAAACAGGGATATCGTCAGGATAATGCTGCCCGTCCGAATCAATAGTTATGGCATAATTGTATCCTGATTTCTTAGCATGCCTGAAACCTGTTTTAAGGCCATTTCCTTTCCCTTTGTTCTCAGATAATGTAATAGCCTCAATCTTCGGATACTGACTCAGGATCTGAGCCGTGGAATCTGTAGAGCCATCATTGACCACAATAATGCTTTCAGTGTATTCCAGAACACCGTCTATCACTCTTTTCAGAGTTTTCTCATTATTGTAGGTAGGTATTAAAACGCATATCTTCTTTTCGGAAATGGCGTTTCGTACTTCAGGGATGGTCATTGTTTTATTTTAATAAAGCTCTGTCTGCGGCGGTAAACGTTTTGGATTGTGAAGCAAACTTCTTAATATAATTCTTCAGGCCGGTATTCTGCTTACTGTAGCTATTCAAAATAAAGGTTTTATCATCCTTCATGCTGGAATGGTACCCTACAATTTTCGGAAGATTTTCCTGAACGCTTAATCGGATAAGCCTTAATTCGGCATTATTTGGATTACTTTTAATAATATTCTCAAGGCTTGTTGCTCCCGATTTTACAAATGATTTTCTTTTGCCTTTTTCCTTTGTGATCCTGGCTTCCATGATTTTGGCTGCTGCCTTATATGCTGAAGTTACGGCATCAGAAGAAGACTGTTTTTCTGTAAGATCAATAAAGCTCTGTGTGTTGGTTACAGACTGATTGGCTTTTGCATAGCTGTTCCTCAATGCTTCAATATCCGCAGATTGAAAGAACAGGCACAATCCGGTTAATAAAGATAAGAGAAGTTTCATAATGTCAGATCTTATTATAGTTTACAGACATTTTTAATGCAATAGTCTCGCCAAAAGAAGTAGTGTTTTTCACTTTTACTTCATTTTCACTTTCGATGATATCCAGATGTAGTTTTAATTCAGGAGTTTCAAAAGGATTGATGATCGCCATGAATTTCACATTGGAAGCCGATTTTAAGAATAATTTTGATCCGGTAAACTCTTCCGTAAGCTCCTTTACGATCTGTATCATACAGACTCCAGGCGTAACAGGGTTTCCCGGAAAATGTCCTTTGAAAATATCATGGTCCTTATTCAGGCTGATAATTGCCATAAAGCCTCCGTTCTCTGTTTTTTCGTAGGATTGTAAAGTATAAAAATCGGTAAGAATACTTTCCATAAGTTACTCGGTTTCTGTTATTTGAAATAGTTTGATATTGATCTTAAAATCTTTGTGCTGAAGATCGATACCATCCGCGAAGATATGTTTTTTTGCCTCAAAAGTAAAATCGATTTTCTCCTTATTATTTTTTGTATAAATGATCTTATGTAACAGACCGTTTTCTTTGTTGAAGAACAGGTAGTAGTTGTTTTTTTCCGTTTTTGAAAGATATATTTTTGACTGTGCGTTTTCAAAACTTTCACTTACCGGATACTGCTTTTTTAATAGCTGCTGAAAATCATTCTTCAGAAAATTGATGACGATCTTTTTATCCAGGTCAGGGATCACATAATTCACCTTAAAATCATTGTCAGAGATCTCAAAATCGATCAGTTTATTTCCGAAATCAGAAGTTAATGCCACACGGTGTGTCGTTTCATTCAGTTTTTTGATGATCAGGATTCCGCTTACAGGGTTTTTATAAATATCCATCTGGCATTTATATACATAATCCTCACCGGAAGAAAAATACAGATTTTCAACTGTTTTCTCAGAAGCTGAAACCGGCGTTGCATCCATAAGCTGGTAGGTTTTGCACGAAATCAGGAGCAAAAGTAAGCCACAATTATAAAGTAAATTCTGAAGCAGCGATCGGCGCATTGATCTTAGTGTTTTTGAAAACAATATTTGTAGTGTCTCCCGAAGCTTCCAGCATATTTACCTGTGAAACCGTAGATTGGTTTTTAGGGAAATACAGCTCGATCTGTTTGATATATTTTAAAAGCTGGGAAGATTTTGGAGTAAATCTGGCGACATCAAAACTCGCATTTTTGAAATAGGTTACCGTAAATTCCGGATCGTTGAACATTTTTCCGTTTGAACTTCCTACAATTAACTTATTGATCTTCTCAAAAGTTTTACTTTTGGCATCTACGGAAGACTTTTTTCCCTGGTCATTGATGAAGATCTTATTGTCTTTAAAAACGATACTGTATTGATAAGGTTTTGTGTATCTCCAACTTAACATATTCGGAGATCTTAAAGACATTTTGCCGTGCGTCACAATATTTTTATCCAAAAAATCCATCTTTTTGGTTTGTGTAAAGTCACTCTGCAATGTTTTGATCTGTTGGGTTCCTGAAGAAACCCGGGTAACAAAAGCTTTGGCTTCTGTTCCGGACATAGCCGTATTTTGGGCAAAAAACAAGCCTGAAATTAATAAAAATGCTCCGAAAGCAATGTTTTTAATCATTTTTTGATGTATTAATTAACCACAAAACTCACAAAAGAATCATGAAATTTTAAACACTTTAGTATCTTTAAGCTAAATATTTTGAAAATAAAAGTCCGCATAAGTTAAAAAATCAAAGATTTACATAAGCTAATGCACTCTTTTCTACAGTCATTTCATTAAACTTAAATATCTTAACTGTTATAAAAAGTCTTTTGTGACTTTTATGGTTTAAATATAATTGAATCCACAGTAAAAGTGGAATACTTTTTCTTCTTCAAAAATAGCAATAAATCTACCAAAACGTTATAAGTCTTCTCCGAAGTGTCGTGAAGAAGGATAATACTTCCCTTTTTTACACCTTTGCTAACTCTTCTGTAAATTTTCTTTTCATCATCAATGATCGTATCCAGCGAACGTACATTCCAGCCGATACTTTTCTTATGCGTTCTTTTAATGGCCTTGGCAATATTCGGATTGGTAACACCGAAAGGAGGGCGATAGATACTGGTTTTGATATGTCCAATATTGAAAATGATTGCGTCACATTTTTCGATCTCCTCAACCATTTTTGAAGTGGATAAAAATCCTGTGTTGTTAGAATGAGATAGAGTATGATTACCGATCGTATGGCCTTCTGCAATGATTCTTCTAAAAGTTTCGGGATATTTTTCGATCTGTTTGCCGATACAGAAAAAAGTAGCTTTTACCTGATTTTCCTTCAGTATATCCAAAAACTTCGGGGTGAATTCTGTAGGACCGTCATCAAAAGTAAGAGCAATTTCTTTAATTCTTGTTCTTTTATGAGTAATGCTGTTGACAAAGTACCCCAGCTGAATGTCAAAAGAACCCCAAACCACAACCGCAGAAAATGCAAGAAAACCAGCCAGATATACCCAAAAGCTCCCATGAAACGCATAAATAAATACGTTACAGAAAAGATAAAACAGTATGAATGGGTAATGTTTCACTTTTTTCTATTTTGATATTTAAGGTTTCTATTTTTCATCATTTATAAACGTAATCTTTGTCGTTCCATAGAAATCTCAACTGTTGAAGATAATGAATATTTAGATTCCACGCTCCATTTCATTCTGTTCTGAATGACGAACATGCTGTTGATTTTTATTCAGCAAATTTACGATTTCGCCTTTTTGCCAATTATACTTTTTCCAATAAAACCAAGCTATGATCGTTTCCCAACAGGTGATTATAAAGAAGAACATTTTTAATACCATCTTTTTTCACGGAATTAATCATCATCACTTCAGGAATTTTCTGATTTCTCAGAATATGACAGGCTGCAAACGTTGAAAAACTGCTTGCTGTATTGAATTCCCCGCTTAGATGTTTATAATATAATAATGCAGAGCTGGTAAACAGGCCCATTGCTTTTGTATAATAAATGTCAGACCTGGCATCTCCGCTAACACCTAAGATGACAGCATCAATATCATTATAAGTAAGGCTGTTTTTAGCTAAAAAATCTCCTATGAAATTTTGAACCTCATCCAAATCTAACCGGTTACTGATCTGAATGTCTTTGAGCTGTGCGTAAGAACTCTCTGTTTTCTCCTTGCCTAAAACAAAAAATCCTGAGCCTTCTCCCCAAATAACCCCATCCGTTTTTGAATTCAAAAAATCAAAAGGCAAATCTTCTGATTTTTTAATCGTATTGTTCAGACAATACAATTCCATTGTTCTTTCAGTCTGTTCATCCGTAGAACCCACCAGGACATTTTCAGCTTCTCCGTCATTGATCTGAAGCATTGCATCTAAAAATGAAAACTCCAGGGATGAAGAGGTATTCACATACGTGAAATTATAAGCGTGGCACTGAAGGCCTAATGCAATCTGGCCTGCTACGGTATTGTGTGTGGATTGAATAAAATAAGTAGGTGTTAAAAACTCCTCCTGATTATCGATCACATTTTTAAGAAACTTTTCAGAATCCTGTGAACATCCCATTCCTGTTCCTGCGATAATGGCATCGGGTTGTTCAATTCCTGCTTCTTTCAAAGCATAATGAGAGGCAACGGAACTCATTTTTACGGTTTTGGACATCCTTCTGATCATGGCGGCAGGAATGAATTCCTTGTAATTAGGTTCAATGGCTTTTACCACCTGAACAGAATTTTCAGGAGTAAGATGGTCAAAGAAATTTTCATTTAAAGTGTCCTGAACCGAGATGCAGGAGGCATTGTTAATGTACACGGCATTCATGATTTTGAGAAAATTAGTGTTGAACAATTCCCTCCAAATCCGAATGAATTGGAAAGCACATGGTTGATATTTTTCTTTTTCAGTTCTGTAACAGGAACCAGATCGAATTCTTCCATTTTCGTTTTGAAATTCAGATTCGGGAAAATGATATTGTTTTGTATGGCTAAAATAGAAAAAACAGCTTCAATTCCGGCGGCGGCGGCTAGTGTATGTCCAGTAAATGCCTTGGTAGAGCTGAATTCCGGAACATTATTTTCTCCAAAAATCCTGATCATGGCAATTCCTTCCGACAGGTCATTGTTGGGAGTTGCCGTCCCATGAACATTGATGTAATCTATATTCTCTTTTTGAAGCCCGGAAATTTTCAATGCCTGCTGCATGGCTAAATAAGCTCCTTGTCCGTTTTCTGAAGAAGCCGTTTGGTGATGGGCATCATTGGCATTTCCATAACCGGAAAGGTAACCCAGAATTTTTTTGTTTTCCTTTTTTACCACTTTATCAGACACAAGGACTATAAATGCGGCAGCCTCACCCAAATTCAGTCCTTTTCTGTTATTATCGAAAGGAGTATTATAGGAATCGGTGAGGATCATCAACGTATTGAATCCGTTCAGGGTAAATTTTGAAAGAGAATCTGTTCCGCCTACGATCACCCGGTCCAAAACTCCGCTTTTGATCAGTTTTGCCCCCATCATAATGGCATTGGCGGCAGATGAGCAGGCTGTACTGATGGTAGAAACCATGCCTTTCAGCCCTAAATAGTCTGCAATAGCCAGTGAGGAATTTCCTGCATCGTGAGCGTCAATATATTTTTGCTTTTCAGGAAAATCTTCATAAGAATAGAAATATTTTTCAGTGATATCCATCCCGCCTACACTGGTGGAGGAGATCAGTCCGGTTTTGTATTCGTTAATCTCTGAAATTCCGGCACTTTCTACAGCTTCTCTGGCGGCAACCATCCCCAATAAAGAGGTTCTTGTCACATTATTGTCTTCATGAAGCTGAAGTTTCTGCACAAGTTCTTCATTGGATAATTTTATCTCGCCGGTCTTTATAATTCCGGCATGTCGGGTTTCAAACAATTCAATATCTGAAATACCATGCCTGCCGGATTGAAGAGAGAGAAGGTTTTCCTCCACATTGTTTCCAATGGAAGAAATGATGCCCATTCCTGTTATGGCAATTTTTTGACCCATGTTTTATACAATAATGTATCAATGTATCAATCTAGCAATGTAACAATATTGGTAAACTGGTACATTGATACATTGTTAAATTGAACTATTTTGTTCTGTTTTCTTCGATGAATTTCGCCATAGTATCGATGGACTGGAAGATCTCTTTTCCTTTCTTAGGATCAGATAACTTTATTCCGTAGTCTTTGTCAAGAAGAACGATCAGTTCCAGAGCATCAATAGAATCCAGTCCCAGTCCGCCTCCGAATAGGGGGTCAGAATCTTTGATTGTTTCTGCAGAAACGTCTTCAAGATTTAGGACTTCGATAATTTTGTGTTTCAATTCTGTTTTTAGGTTTTCCATAAAAAAATATAATTTTATAATGTAGCAATGTATCAGTTTACCAATGTACCAATGCATTTTTTGTCATTGTTACACTGCTGGATTATTACATTGTTACATTTTTATAATGTTAACAAATATACGAAAGCTTTATAACTTTCCCGATAGAGTTCCACCCAGCCGCATAATACCTTTTCTGCCCTTCCGGACAATAAAAGCTGGCGGGAATACTCATTTAAAAAATCTTCATCAAATTCATCCAGAACAAAAAAAGCATTCTCCGTCTGCATCTGATGCCTGATGCTGATCTCGCCGACACAGATATTAGGCAGGGTATACACGAAAACAGCGGGACTCGGAAAATAATTCTCCTGAGAATTGATGCTTTCCTGGTATTTAAAATCAGTATCTAAACTGGATGACCTGTTCGCAAAAACCAATGCTGTCTTGCTATTATCTTTGTCTTTTAAAAGAGTTTCGGCAGCCAGAAAAGCCAGTTTGCTCAGATTATCCATTTTGTGGAATTTTGGATAAATAATCCCTGAATTTTTATAAGCTTCTTTCGCAAAATCCGAGAATGTTCCGTTTTGGCTTTCAAAAACAGTTTTTCCGTTGACGATTATTACTGAATGTTCTATGGTGCAAATATCTGTCTTCTCCATCACTTTCCTATTAACATTTTTCTAAAATAATGGCAGCATTGCACCCTCCAAATCCCGATGCGGTCTTCAGAATATAATTGATCTCTGCAGGCCTGTTTTCTGTAATGATATGTAAAGGCTGAGAGATTCCCGGTTCTTCAAAATTCCTGGAAGGGATTAATGTATTATGCAAAGCACTTTCCATAGAAATGATGCTTTCCAATAATCCCGATGCTCCCAGACAGTGCCCGTAAAAACCTTTCATGCTGTTTAAAGGAACGTTCTGTAATTCCATTCTGTTGAAAGCGACGGCCTCCATTTCATCGTTGTAAAGGGTTGCTGTTCCATGTGCGGAAATGAAATCAATTTGCTCCGCAGACACATTGGCTTCTGTCATTGCATTTTTAATGCTTGCATACAATCCATCCCCGGTTCTTGAAGGCCCTGAAATATGATTGGCATCGTTGATGGCAGAGTCACCCAATACCTTAAAACTAAACTTTTCGTTTTCTACAGTGTCGGAGGTCATATAAACAGCAGCCGTGGCTTCACCGATATTAATTCCATTCCTGTTTTTATCGTATGGTTTGCAAGGATTGGTTCCAATAGCCTGAAAAGAATTGAAACCGGAGATCACAAATTCTGAAATTTCGTCCCCTGCCGCCACAAATGCATCTTTATATTTTCCTGCCCCGATCATATTTTTCGCCACGGCAATCGCTATGACTCCTGAAACACAGGCATTGGAAACAACAATAGGCTTTGTGATAAATCCAAAAAAATCAGCAATTTTCTGTGCTAAACGTGAAAGATAAGCTCCTTCGGGTAAAGTGGATTGATTTTTTAGTAAGCTGATATTTCCTTTGGTTGTAGAGAGAATGAAAGCCGTTTCTTCTGTGATGTCATGCTTTTCTACCAAAGGTTTTAAGCACAACAGAAACATCTTTTCTAATCTTGTAAAATCCTGATACCCGAAGTTTTTGTTGAATTCCTGTTCTAATTTTTCAGAGTTGATCATAGAAGCATAAAATGCGTCCTGATTTTCAATGATCTTATGTAAAGCCACTCCCGATTTATTCTGTAACAAAGCTTCCCAATTGCAAGCTACATTCATTCCTAAAGGAGTTACGCAATTATAGTCTGTAATATAAATTTCCTTCTTCATGATAGTCCCATTTTATCTTTCCAGTTCTGAAAAAAATCAGGGTTGTATAAACATAAATTATTCTCAGAATCTAAGAATACCTGAACGGTTTCTCCGCTGCATACCAGCTTGTTCTCCCAGTTGAAAAGCTCATATCTGTAGATCAGTTTTGCTGAGGCAGAATTTACGAAAGTAGTTACAATTCTAAATGTTTCCCCGTATTTTAAAGGGAGAAAATGCTCACAGGTACTTTTGATAATAGGCGTTACATACCCTGCTTTCTGGATGTCGAGATAAGTAAGGCCATGCTCTCTTCCGAAAGCTTCCCTGCCGTCCTCGAAGTATACGATGTAATGCCCGTGCCAGACAATCCCTAGTGGGTCTGTCTCGTTGAAGCGTACTCTTACTTCTTCTGTGCAACTTAATATGTTTTCTTCCCGGGACTGCATTTTTTAATTGTTTGTGTAATTATACAGGCTTTAAACTATAAATCTTATAGTACTATATTTATTCTAGACTGCATTCTGTTTTCTTTCATAAAAAATGGAAACAGATACCATGGCTACATAAAATAAAAATAACAATGCTAATTCCTTAGCCACGTTTCCAATGCCGCTGTTTCTTAAAATAATATCATAATAAGCATTCAATCCCCAGTTCATAGGAGAAAATTTTGCGACATGCTGCATAAATTCAGGCATCAGGAAAACCGGAACCCAGATTCCTCCGATAGCTGCTAAAACCACCACTGAAGTTGCGCCAAATGGTGCAGACTGTTCCTGGGTGTCAGCTATCGTTCCCAGTAAAACCCCAAAACCTATTGCTGCTAATCCTGCAAATAAAGTTACTATAATCAGATGAAACATTTTTCCTGAAACATCAAATGCTGGCAGATCCATATAAGGAAAAAGGTAAATACCTACGGCAACCATCAGCAGAAACTGGATGATGCAGATGATAAGATAAGTAAACGTTTTTCCTAAAATATGAATATAATAAGGAGTGGGGCTCACTCTGGCCCTCACACTGGTTCCCTGGCTTTTTTCCTTGACTAAATTAATGGAAAGCGGAACAACAATGAAGAAGATCGCAAAAAGCGTCCATGCAGGGACATTATGCTGAACAGAATTCGGAAGGATCTCTGTATCTCCTTTTTTTGGTGTGATCTCCTTGAAACTGATCAGGTTTTTGTTCTCTTCAAGGTTTTCGGTGGTACCTAGTTGATCCTGAAAAGCCTTATAAATCTTTTTGTTCTCGATTTCGAAAACCATTTTGTTAACAGAATTCATGACAGAGCTTTTGAACCCGGAATTGGTGGCAGGATCAAAATATAAATGAATTTCTTTAGCTTTTAAAACTGGCTTCAGGGTAGCTGCAGAATCGGATTCCAGCCCGAAAGAGCTTACTATTTTCTGGACTTTGGATTCTATATTTGAATTCAGGTCTTTGGTCAGGTTTTCAGGAATGACGATCGACATTTGGTATTCGCCTGAAAAAACCGCCTCTTGGGCTGACTTTTCATTATAATCGGTCAGTAACTGGAAGGTTTTGCTGTTTTCCAGTTCTTTTTTTATGCTTTTAGAGACTTCGGATTTATCATTATCGATAAAAATGATCGGGATCTTTGAGCCTTCAAGATTTTTAAAAGTGGAATCCTGGATGAGGGTAATCGTTATGATCAGTAATAAAGGCATTACGAAGATAATAACGATGCCGCCAATATCCCTTTTGAGTAAAAGAATTTCCTTGATAAAACTTCTCCACAATTTATACAACATCTCTCAATTCTTTTCCGGTTAATGAAATGAAAACATCTTCAAGGTTTTCGGCATGGGCAATTTGTGCGATAAGCTCTTCCGGCGTTCCTGCTGCGTGGATCTTCCCTTTGTCGATGATAGCAATTTTAGTACAGAATTCTTCCGCTTCTGAAAGATGGTGGGAAGTATAAATAATGCACGTCCCGCTATTATTAAGTTCTTTTAGATAATCAATGATGACTTTTTTAGACTGAACATCTACACCTACGGTCGGTTCATCCAAAAAGAGTACTTTCGGCTGGTGAAGGGTTCCCGCGATGAGGTTGCAGCGGCGTTTCATACCACCTGAAAACTGGTCTACTTTTTTATCCGCGAATTTAGATAGTCCCATAATTTCCAAAGACTCATCGATACTTTTGTGCAGGTTTTTATGCTTTAAGCCGTATAAACTCCCGAAAAACATTAGGTTTTCCTTTGCAGTAAGGGTAGGATATAATGCGTATTCCTGTGGAACAATGCCTATGATCTGTTTGAGTTTAAAACTGTCTTTTTGGGGAGATAATCCGTTGATCTTAAATTGTCCGGAAGTAGGCTTGATCAAACCGGAAAGCATAGAGATCAGCGTGGTTTTTCCTGCTCCGTTGGGGCCAAGGATCCCGTAGATCTCGTTTTTATCAATATTCAAAGAGATATCATTTACAGAAAATTCGTCGGAATTTTTGTATTTCTTGTACAAGTTTTTGATCTCAATACTATTCTCAGCCATATTTTAGATCGCTTTGCTCAGTTTTTTATAGAAAGCTTCTTCCAGATCGGCAATATGAAGCATAGATTTTGAAAGCTCGTTGTAAATATTGCTTTTTGAATTCCTGTTCTTATAAACACGGGCAATATCTACGGCAAAGTCTCTCCAAAGGTCACCAATTGCCGTGATTTCTTTGGAAAGTTCTTTCAGCTGGTCATTTTTAAGGATCTCCGCAGCTTCCTGCAAAAAGGCTCCGTAAATGAATCTGAACCCTCCGCCTCCGGTGCCGATCTCTTCCTGCATCCGGATCAGTTGTCCCAGATAGTGATTGGTAACCTTTGTTCCTTTTTTGTCTGCCCATTTCGGAATGCTTTTCGCGACCCATCTCATGGCTTTTACCCCGATAAGAGGAACGGGAGCCAGCATGTTTTTGCAGGTATCTTTGATCCCTTTTCTGATGGCTTCTTCCAGATTTACGGTTTCAGGAACATAAATAGGGTAGTACATATGCCCTTTCGGAGGAAGTGCTCCTTTAGCGTATCTTACTTTTTCCAGTTCTGCTTCGGAAAGGGAGGTCACATAATCCATTACAGGGTCACTGATGAGAAATCTTCCGTTTTCTTTTCCGTACACCACCAAATTGTGGGCGTTGAAATGGAATTTGTATTCTTCAGGAAAATAAGTAAGGTTAAAAACCCCTACCTGCAATCCTGTAGGTATATTGTTTTCTAAGTTTTTTTCTAATGCTGACTGTGCGTCTTTGGGATTGGAGAACTTCTGTCTTTTAATTTTAATTCCCAGCCTTTTTGCCGCTTTGCTGAAAATAGCACCCGGCATCGGGCGATAACTGAAACCCGGAGCAAAGTTCACTTTCAAAAAGGGAAGGTACACGAAGAATAATCCGGAACCGATCCCGAAGATCATAGGCTCACTTAGTTTTAAGCCTTTATATCGTAATAAATTGGAGGCAACACCATTTTCACAATGTGCGGTCTGATGATGTTCAAAGTTCAATTCCATTAGTTTTTTGATTTTACCAAACCTTATAGGTTTTCAAAACCTGTAAGGTTTCATTATTTTCCGTCGAAGTTTTTTAATTCGTCTACTGTAATACCAAATTCATCCGCATATTTTTTCAGTACTTTTTCGCTTAGCGTTTTGAATACTTTGGGTTTTGTATGTCTTTTTACCCGCCATTGCCACATTCCTACATACGCTGCTAATACGCTCAGATCCATTTTATTCAGCTCCATAAAGTAAACAACAGGGCTTACAAGATTATTGGCAACATCCTGCTTTGCTTCTTCTATTCTTTCATAAATAAGTTCCATAGACTCATCCAAAGCTGCTTTTTTAGCTTCCCAACCAATACTGTTGGCCGTGGTATAATTATCGTTTTCATCCGTAACATACAACACTTCGGTCATGTTGGCTGACTTCAGGTTGCTTTCATCTTGGGGAAGGTCTTGCTTTTTCATTTGTTTTACTGTTTGAGTTCCTGAATAAATAAATTGATCTCGGCTCTGATCAATAACTCATCATTATTAAAAGTTTCACAAAAGATATGGCAGATGTTCTCATATTGAGAGATCAGTGATGCTTTTGATATGATCTTATCGCCTGTTTTTGGCAGGGAAAATATCTCTATTTTTTTTATATTGGTAATAAAACCGATCACTTTTGTATCCGCTTCCGGGTTTTCAAAGAAACTTTGTCCAAGAATTGCCGAGCATGTCTGTGCCAGATTTTCAATGAGGCCGGCTTCAGAAAATTCATTATGATGAACGAAGATATTATGGTGGGTGATCTCGAAGGAAGTGATAACATTTTCTTTGGTAAGCTCCAAAATATGGTCTACCATCAGCATGGGTTCACGGTGAGGCAGGTAATGGCGTATATTAATGGTATTATCTTCCGTGATCTTCATACGATTATTTTACAACGGTTTTCATTTGGGATCTGGCGATCACTCTGCCATTCAGTCTGGTGGTCGTATTCACCAGCGTAACACCCATTATTTCATTAAGGATTTCAACTTCCGACTGTAAATGGTCTCCAGCTTCAGGCAATTCTTCGGCCTCAAAGGATTTTATGGCTCCAATGTATCCTGTGGGAGCTTCTTTTCCCAAAAGGTAATATTTATAACCGGTATGCAGTGCTACACTTTGTGCCTGATGCTCTATAAGTCCTGAAGCCTGAAAAACACCATCCTGAA
This sequence comes from Chryseobacterium defluvii, assembly GCF_014204415.1. GTDB lineage: Bacteria > Bacteroidota > Bacteroidia > Flavobacteriales > Weeksellaceae > Chryseobacterium > Chryseobacterium defluvii_A. Next base: position 132,613 of record NZ_JACHLE010000006.1, read on the forward strand.
CAAAAATATTATCATCTTTTATTTCTAATCCTGAGATCAGGTGGTTTTCAGAATATTCTGCAAGCTCATTCACCATCACGAAAGGGGATCTTTGCGGGATAAGGCTTTCCACGAAATTTTTGTCGGATATAGGTAATTGTTTTTCCATCAGCAAACAGTTAGCAATGCACAAGAATAAGCAAATCTTCCGCTTTCAGGGATACAAAGCAGTACTTTTTCTCCTTTTTTCAATGTCCCCGAATTCATTAATTCTTCTAAGGCAATAAATATGGAACCTGCCCCGATATTTCCCACTTCAGAAAGATTATAGTACCATTTTTCCCAAGGGAAGTCCATGCCTTTTTTAGCAAATTCTTCTTTCAGTCCCTCTTTGAAGTATCCGGAAGAGATATGAGCCAGGACGTGGTCAATTTTTTCAGGGTCCAGGTTATGTTTATCAAATGAAGCCCTTAGACTTTCAGCTCCTTTTACGAGAATGAATTCATCCAAAAGCTTGGTGTCTTGTTTTAAAGCAAAAAGCGATTGTTTCAGCCATTCATCCGAAGGATGATCTGCCCAGGATTTTAAGCTTCCGTCTTCCTGTTTTTCGCAGCCGGAATACATACAGGCTTCAATTTCGTGGGCATAGGAATAAAAATCGATGAATTCTATTTTTAAAGAAGTACTGTTTTCTCTGGGTTTGCTTTCCAGTAATAAAGCCCCGGCTCCATCGGAAAGCATCCATCTCAGGAATTCTCTTTTGAAAGCAATGATAGGTCTTTCTTCAAGCAGTTTCAAATTTTCCGCTTCATGGTTGAATTTATCAGCGGTCATCCAGGCTGAAAATCTTTCGGAACCTACACAGACTGCATTTTGTTTTACTCCGGCTTTCACGGAAAGGAAAGCATAATTGAATGCATTCATCCCGGAATTGCAAAGTCCCGTAGAGGTATTGATCTCTATGGATTTCCCTAAATTCAGTTCTCCATGCACCATTGAGGCATGAGAAGGCTGGATCTGGTCTGCAGAAGTGGTTCCGCAGGATAGCAATTCCATATTGTCTTTTGTGAAGTTCTCATCAAAAAGGCCTTCAACAGCTTTTGCTGTAATCTGAGCGTTGGTATGGGTGGGTTTTCCGTTTTTATCTAAAGCGTAATACCTGGTCGTTATTTTATTGTTCCTTAAAATTAAAGCTCTCGCTTTGGAAGGGGTATCGTTTACCAGTCCAAGATACGTTTCCATTTCATCATTAGATACGGGCTCATTTGGTAGGTATGTTGAAGCTTTTGTTATAAATACGTCGTGCATCTTTATTTTAAATTTATTCCTTGTAAATATTCTTTTTCTTTTTGTCTTTTTGATCTCAAAACGGGTGCCAACAATATATGAAATATTAAAACAACTGGCGAAATGATCCAGATCGCAGCCATCAAATATACCTTAAAGAATTTTACCAGCAATGTCCGCTTTTCTTTTTTCCTGATGATAAGGTTGGACCAGATAGTGAAGATCTTGTTGCCCACTTTTTCCACTCTTACGAGGAAGGGGCGGATCTCTACGGCACCATTTTTCACCAGGTCAGGCTGAAGATTTTCCAGATCATTATTTTTGAAATGTTTTTTTATGATCTCTCCGTATTTTCCTGCTCCGGCAATTTCCTCATCCGAAATTCCGGCAGCCGGAAGGAGTCCTGATTTTTCTTTTTTACCGGTTGTCAGCCAGCGTAAAATGGTCAATACACTGGTATAATTATTATGCCTGTCTACCAGTGCTATATTTCCTACCAATCTGACGTTCATATTTTTTAAATATACTTTCAGCTTTTCCTGGGAGAGCATCCACATATTCCGTGTTCCGGAAACGGTCACTACGGGAGTGTCTTTCAGTAGGTTTTCGGCATATCCGCTTTTCAGGAATGAAATGATTGGGATAGACGGGGTAAGGTACCATACCTGATATCCGAAAATGATAAGGTCATATTTTTTGCTGAGGATGTCTTCTGATGGCGGGAAGATCTCTTTTGGGATCTGCAGATAGGATTCCGGAAAGGTGTTGAAAAAAACATCATCGGGCCATGGAAAAGGAAAATCCTCTTTTAGCCGGATATTATAGTAGGTAACGTTATATTCTTCCTTATTATCTTCAAAAGGCCGGGCTATATTCTTCACAATGTCCTCCAGCTGGCCGGTCTGTGAATAGTATATAACAAGGATGTTTTTTTTCATTACTATTTTTTAATGTTTACAAAAATATACTTTTCAGATTTATTTACTGTTTTTTGAAAATTTTTATTGATCCGGAGTTTAATTCCTCCAAATAGGTGCTGTTTTCGAACTTCTGATTTTTTATATTCAGTAAAATAACTGTTTCGGGCGGATCTGAAATGCTGTTCAGGTCAAAGTTTTCATCTGAAACCAGAAGTACATCAATCTTTTTGTTGACTTTCGAGATATCATCTATGTAGTTCAGTTTTCTTCTTTTTACCAAATAATTTTGTTTGGCGATCTCTCGCTTTTCTTCATTGCCGATCCGGCTGAATATTCTTCTGCCAGCCTGATATAGGGTCAGAAGAACATCTTTCTGGCCAAAGTCGTCTGCAATGTGCAGAAGAACAGCATCATTTGGGATGTGTTTGTTTAATTCAAAATAAACAGATTTATTGGTGTTGAAATCCTGTTTTACTTCCTGTACCACATCATTTTCTTTATATAGAAAGGATAAGAATAATTTCTTTTTAAAGTAATTTTCGTCTTCGATCTCGTTTCTTAGTCTGGCAAACTCACCTCTGTAATAGGCATTGATTTTCTTTGTCCTTTCAGAATAATTCTTACCAAAGGAAGTATCATGATTACTGATCCTGTCGCCTGTTTTCACAATAATGTTTCCATCATAAATAATGAAATCCCCTTTTGGAAGGACTTCGGAGTTTCCGTGAATATAAAGGGGAAGAATGTCCAGCCCGAATTGTTCGGCAAGATAGAATGCTCCTTTGTGGAATCTCATGACATCATTGGTATAAGACCGTTCTGCTTCAGGAAAAACAACAAGAGAGTATCCCTGGTCTACTTTTTCTTTCAGTTTTTCCATTCCGTTTTCTATTCCCTGAGAGACAGGATAGAAGCCTAAAGCCCGCACCAGTTTACCGAATACCGGTGACTGGTACACCCAATCGTTCACCAGATACACAATTTTGTGAGTGGCCATTGCAATCGCAAGTGTATCCAGGAACGAGGTGTGATTGGCAATGATAACTGCCGGCCTGCTGAAGTCTTCTCTTATATTCTTAATAACCTTTTTCTTTACTAATGGATTAAGATATAGGACAGAAGTTAAAAAACGGGCCATTAATAATTTGATGAAGTCTAACGTTTTGCCTTTTGAATTTCTCACAAAGAAACTTCCGAAAACCGAGAAAAACAATCCTCCCAGTCCATAATACAAAAACGAAAAAATAGAGTGTATAAACATCCTGAAAGTAACCGGCGAAAGTCCTTTTTTGGCTCTGTGGATGATCAGAAGCCTGAACCAGAAAGGGTAAAGGGTTGAGGTAATGATAATCACGGAAAACATACCGATGAGGGCTACCAAAGCCAGCGAATGTAATGCCGGATGTTTGGCAAAGATCAGTGAGCCTATGGATAATATGGTGGTGAAAACCGCTAGAATAATGGAGATCCTATAGGTAGGAAGTTCATTTTTTCCTGTAGTATGCTCTTTCTGCATTGCTTTTGTGAGGAAAATACTGAAATCGTCACCTACCCCGAAGACTAACGTACAGACCACAGTACTGAAAATGTTTAATTCTAATCCTAAGAAATACAATATCCCTGCTGTGACCACCCCCGTTAAAACGATCGGGAACATCGTAAGTACAGACAGTTCAAAGTTCCTGAAAAAGACAATGATCGTCAGGATAATGGCCAGAAGAGAATAATTGATCAGTGTATTAAAATCCTTTTTCAGCAATCCCAAAAAATTTTCATTCATCTGCTGGCGGTCGATAGCCAGAACATCATGTTTTTCTTCTATGTCTTTAATAAAAGCATCTCTTTTGTTCTCATCAACTTTTACAACGTTTGAAACCGTGTAAAATCCTTTTTCACTGCCTAAAAATTCGGAGATCTGTAGTGCTTTTACTTTTTCGTAGTCTTTCAGGCTTAAAGTTGAATAATTTTGATGTAAAGTTTCATCGAACTGTGCAAATGCAGTGCTGTTAAATCCAAATTTATTACCATTACGGATCAGTTCGGAAATGGTCTGTTTTTTTTTATCCTGATCCCAGAATTTTTTCCAGGCGTCTGTTTTCTTTTGCTGGTCTTTTTCAGACAGGACAATATTCCCAAGAGAATTATAGCTTAAAATTTTACCTTCCCGTTTTTCCTGTTCCAGAAAATGATTCAGTTGGGAATTTCTCGTTAATGCCTCTTCTTCAGAATTCCCATAAGAGATGGTATAGATGGATTTTGAAGTGATATCTGAAAGTTTTTCCAGTTTTGCTTCACTTATTTTTAATTCCTCCGGGATATAGTTCAGGTCGCCGATATCTTCATTAAACCCTACATGCCTGAAACCAAACAGGCACGCAATAATGATCAGCGAACATCCAATAATCAGGGGTTTGTTTTTTTCATACGGATAAGAACCTATCCTGTCTATGAAATTGGTATTAAGTTTTTTTTCTTTTTTCTTCGGATGATAAAGCTGGGGAACAATAATTAATGCCAAAATAGAGGATAGAATAACCGTTATGGCAGCAAAAAGGCCTAAATCCTTAAGGGCTTCCGAACGGACGAAGACCAGGCATAAGAAGGATACGGCAGTCGTTGCGCTGCTTAATATAATAGGCTGTGTGATCTCCTTATAAAGTTCCTCAATGTTGTTATTATGTTTATAATGGGTGAGAATATGAAGGGCATAGTCTATGGTAATGCCGATCAGAATGGCTCCCACACTTAATGATATGGCTGAAATTTTATCTTTGATAAAGTATAAAATCATGAGGGCAATCAAAACCGAGAAAACGGTTGGAAGGAAAACGATAATGGGTGTAAAGAAGTTTCTGAAGTAATAAATCAGCAGGATCAAAAGCACTGTCATGGAGATCAAAACAGTATTCTGTATATCTTTTTTGATCTGTTGGGCATTGGCAACGGCAATAACCGGAGATCCGAAATAGCTTATTTCGGTCTTTCCTTTGAATTGCTTATTGATACTGTCCTTTATTTCATTAAGCTGATTAACGAAAACTTCATTGTTTTTCGTATCGTTGCTTTTGTTTTTAGGTTCAATGAACAGGAGAAGGTTCTTACCGTCTTTTGTAACGATATAATTGTCTTCCAGCTTAAAATCTTTGCTGATATTTAAGGCGTTGAGCTTTTTAATGCCTAAGAATGTGATCCCGAGCGGATCTTTTTTAATGAAATCTTTGGTCACCAGGCTTGTGGGAGAAACCAGCGATATGTAATTATTTTCTACCTGTCTGGCAATGCTGTCTTTGCTGAGCTTTCTTTCGATATTTTTATAATCGTTTTCGTCCAGAAATAACGGGAGATTCCGGCTGACAAAGTCAAACGTCTCAGAAATTTCATTGTCATTCACTTTCCCCTGGATGGAGCCGATATACTTTTGCATAGGTTCGGTCTTTTGTAAAAAAGTGTCAGCAGTTTCAGAGAGTTGAAAATTGTCTTCTCCGGATTTGTTTTCAATAATCACAATGATCTTATCGGAAAAGTTGAGCTGTTTAAGAACTTTTGCCGTAAGATCAGATTTCTCACTTTTAGGAATGATCTGGTTAATGTCTTCTTCAAAATTGATCCTGGAGGCAAAAAACAGGCACAAAGCACTAATCCCTAATGCAAATAATACAGAAAGGAAACGATTTTTTGAAATCAGATCATATAAAAATATAAAAAAACGATGCATTCTATTATAAAATCCGGTTTGCAAATTTAAATTTTTAAGAATTAGTTCAAAAGTTTTGATCTATAAGTTTCATTGAAAATCAACAAAATATTCTAGGTGAAATAAAAAAAACTTATACTTTTGCAGAAGTTCCCAATTGATGAAAAAAATTAGAATATAAAACTTCTTTAAATAAGGGACTTAGTTTTTGATATGTTTTAGGACTACATACCTATAAAATAATGAGTTTACTGCACCCATATTTTCTGATAGCCATATTTTTTCTGCTCATTTTTAGTTACCAGGAAGTATTCCAGGGAAAGGTAGACAGGAAATATCTTTATATTTTATGTGGTTATCTGGTGCTTATTGCCGGGTTCCGGGATGCCGGGGCAGACTATGGGAGTTACCGGGGTATTTATACTTATTCTGATACATTAGATTATTCAAGTATTATTCAGAAAGGCCTGCACATGGAGCCTGCACAGCAAATTGCGGTGGAATGGCTGTATGTACTGATCAATAAGCTGCTTTTAAATATTTTTAATGCGCCCTTTTACATGCTTACCTTTGTGGTGGCTGTTCTTACGATCTTCTTCAAGGCCAGGTATATAGAAGATAATACTTTTTATCCGTTTACTTTTATCCTGTTCCTGTTTGTTCCCGGGTTTTTCATTACCGAATGTGGGCAGATGAGGCAGGGGCTGGGGGTTTTTATAGTGTATTATGCAGTAAGGTTTATAAAAGAAAGAAAGCTGTTTTACTATCTTCTTTGTATTTATCTGGCGGGAGGGATTCATAATGTAAGTTATGCATTTTTACCAATGTATTGGGTGGCCCGTATTCCGGCAAATAAAGGAGTCATGTTGGGAGCTATTGTAATATCCATATTCCTGTCGCCTTTTGAGGTCTACAGGGTTTTTGGCAGCTTTCTGGACAGTATTGCTTCAGATAGTGCCGTTATTGGTGGTTTCAATGCCTATATGGATGAAACAGCGGAAAGGCTTAACGGAAATATAGGTATACCGGAGATTTTAACGGCTATTCTTACTTTCTTCCTTTTCGTATTTGATACAAAGTTAAAAGAGAAATACCCGTATTACGAGTATCATAGGAATTATGCCCTTGTGGGAATATGCTTTTACTTCATATTCAGGAACAATCCCGTTTTCTCGTCTAGGCTTGTAGGTGCTTTTACTGGTTTTGGATTCCTGATCATTCCCAATGCCATGTATGTGGTGTCTAAAAGTTCAAAAAAAATGATCTATGCGTTCATTATATTTATGGTGATATTTAATATTGCGGTATTCTCGAGCTTTAGAAATATTGTATCAGGTAAATTTACAATTGATCTTTACAAGAATTTCCTTCTTCCTTAAAAGTGCACATTCTAAAACAATGATGGAAATATACTGGAAGATTTACGGCTGATTTTCTAAAAATGTGCATATCTCGATTAATTAAAATTGTTAATTTTTCAGAAAATATAGTTTGGAAATACAATTTTTCTTTTTTAGGAATGATTTGTAAATAAAACATATAATTTAAAGATCTACAGTGGGTTATGCTTGAGATTGAACATCAAATTTATAAATCTATTGAGCCTTTTTTACAAAAATCAATTTCACTATTGCAGGATATTTCATATTAACTGAAATTTGTTTCATTAAATACTTTGATAATTTTTTAAACAAACACAATAATGAAAAATTTGCTATCCCTGGAGAGGTCTTTTTCTCTTCTTCCATTTATTCCCATCCTTTGTAGTTAAGGCTTAGCTTGACAGAAAAGCATAAATATTTGATCTATCATTTTGGTTAGATCCTAAAGAATTGTGACTGTTTCTAAAAGCTATCTCATATTTTCAAAAAATACTTTTTAAAATTAACACATATGAAAAGAAAATCCATTTTGATTTTTGCCGCAATGTTTTCTGTTGCTGCCGTTCGTGCTTCTTCTCCACCACTCATGGTCCCCGGCTATGGAGGGAAAGCATTGAACAATTCTACGGCCAAATTTCTGACGCCGTATGTTTATGACCTGGATTCTGGTTTTGTGGTAAACCAGAATGTGAACGAGAAAGGATTGGTTGTCGTGAAAGGAAACTTTTACAAACCCAATACTTCCGACAATGTGAAACTTACAGTTAAGTATAAGGATGCTCAAAATAACTGGGTAACGGTATGGTGCAGGTCCTTTGCAGGTAACTATGAGTATAATGAAGAGCTTACTGTAAATTTCGAACTGCCTGCATCCGCTTTAAATGCATATACCGTAAAGGTGGAACTAAGTTCTGATTCGGATATTGCCAATTGGCAGACCATTACGTGGGATAAAATGGTAACTCATTATAAACAGTCAAATTATACCTATGGGAATTGTGACCTGGATGAAAATCAGTATACCATTCTGTTTACCCCTAAAAAGAACGGTACCGTTTTATACAATCCAAACGGAAGTGTTTCCGGTGTAAAAGACAGGGTGACCTCTCAGCATCTGGCAAAAAAATTGGATAATACCCTTTCTTTCCAGGGAGATGCCTTATTAGATAATACGAATACTGTGTCGCCGGTTATTAATATTACCAATCCGAATAGTCTTGCCACTATTGCAAGTTCACAAAAGTATATCTACCAGGGTAGTGATGCCAGCCCTTTTGAATTTTCATATCATGATCCGGTTTATATGTTTGCCGGAAAGTTTTCAAATGAAAGCTTCTTTATTAATTTCAGCAATTGGTTTTTGCCTCCGGAAGAAGGGGGAGAGCAGGCTGGTAGGGGCTATTTAGATTTTACAAATCCTAATGCTTTAATTAACAGGTATTATAATTTGTATAATTATATCAACGAAAAATTAGGTGATATCTTTGCAGATCAGCAGCCTGTAGTAATTGTTATAAGCAAAATAACGGGTTTAAGAATATATAAGAACAACGGGCAATATATTTCCCTTACCGCTACAAGTAATTATAATACTCAAAACACCTTTGGCTATCCACCACTATATGATAAACACAGAGGGCCGGGGTCTGAAAATTTCTCATTGAGCAATACCTCTCAGGCGTCTTTGTATGGTGTAGGGGCTATCAGGAATACAAAAGTGATTAATAGCTGGAACGGGCCATCAAGACCTTTGATGGATATAGAAGATGAAATTAACAAATTTATAAGCTATGTGGGAATTTTCGGAGCTCCTCCTGCTACTGAATGTTCCACCAGCTGTTTCAGCATCAATCCGGGAGCTGAATCCGATTATACAGATTGGACAAAAGCTCCTAACAGTTATATCTTCACCGGAAAGGACAAGGACGGAAATAATGTGGAAGGGCTTTATATCCCGGTGAAAAAAGCCTATGAAATGTGGGCAAAAGGCAGATATATGCAGAACGAAAATAATGTATATACTCCTATTGATACTAATGGCATCCAAACGACATCTGTATATTGGGAAGATGTAAACGGTTTAATAAAATCCACCACGATTGAAGGCTCTGGTGAAGATGCTAAAATAAAAGTAATCATCGATAAAACTAAAGGAGAAGGCAATGCAAGTATTGATTTCAAAGTCAATAATACTATTTATTGGTCATGGCATATTTGGGTAACAGACAATCCTGAAGGGGGAGCTATTTATGGGCAGGGTATTGAAACGGATCTGTCAGGAACTTCGTTTATACCAGAATACATGGATAGGAATTTAGGGGCTACCAATGCTGGTTTCTTAGGAAATGATTGGAATAAATCTGGTGGGCTAATGTATCAGTGGGGTAGAAAAGACCCTATCCCTACTTTAGTATATAAAGATGCTCAATTTTATGAAATTACTGGAACTGCTGGTACGAGGAGACATGAAAATGCCGGGATCGTACCTTCTGAGCCAAATAGTGGGAGAATTCCTGTTAAAAGTAGAGGGGTGGATACTCCAGATAGCATTAATGGTAATATCAGATATTCTATTAATAATCCTATTCATATGATTACTAATGCAATCCATGACGGAACCTGGTTCTCTAAGCAAGAATATAAGGTGTCCAGTGCGGATCCTGTTTTGATAGAAACGTGGGATCTTTGGTCTGACAATCGAAGGGGATTGCATAGTAATGCCACCAGTAGCGGGGCGGATCTTAAGGCTGACAGCAGGTCTTATGAATTGAAATCGGAATTTGATCCGTGTCCTTCCGGATGGAGGGTACCTTCCCAATATGGAAGAAGTACAATTAACAGTGATTTGAATCCTTACGGAAGAAAAAACACAGGGACTGTTAATGATGATGAAATCTTAGCGAACCACATGATCTATCCGGACAGTGTAAGCCCTGTTTTGAATGGGGTAAAAGTGTATCCGGGTCTGGGGATAGATTTCATGGGAACGGCGGACAGGCGGATAGGGATTCTGCCTACAAATGGAAATTATGAATACTATGGACCTGATGTTACGGGTGGTAATCATGCAAGCGTTAAACAAGTTAGATATCAAGATCAGTCATCTGATGGATCATTAAGCACGGCTACCTATGGTGTTGGTGGAGCAAGGGCAACTCTTTTTTACAGCTCTCCTGAAGATATCTCAAAATCTCCAACAGGATGGAATGCAATCTATGTCAATCAAGTTGTTAAGGCTAATGCCGCTGGTGGAGTAAGGTGTATGAAAGATCCTAATATTGGCTTATTAGGTAATTTTAATACACAATATGTAGCCTCTGCTGAAACCGATAATACAGACTACAAATTGTGGACGAAAGAAGCTAACAGTCATGTGGTAATGACCGGTGATGCTGCAGATGCAGGTGCTACTGATAAAGTATTAAAGATAAGCCTTAAAAAAGCCTATGCAATGCAAAAGCTTTATTTATCCGATAATAAGCAGCTTCCGGTTGGGGTAAAAAATACACCAAGCGTAGTCTGGACAACCAATCCTTCCCTTATTAAAAATGTGAAAATTACTGGTACATATCCTAATGAAGAGATAGAGGTAACACTTGCAGCTAGGCAAAAAGGAAATGCTGTAGTAGCTTTCCATAAAGGAAATAATGGAGTGTGGGGACAGTCTGATCCTGATAAGATATTATGGAGCTGGCATATTTGGGCGCCAATTACTAATCCATTAGATAAAACAAGAGAAGTGGTTTATACTACAGAATCACAATTGAATGGAGGTATCAAAGCAACAACTAGCGGGCATATTGTTAATCCTACCAAAAGTTTGTTACCGCCTTTAACAACGATTTTTATGGATAGAAACTTAGGGGCATTGCAAGATTTACCAGGTTACCTCAGTAGTGGTGCTACCCCAGCAGTAGAGCTTCAAATAAAAAATCAAATACAACAATCGGGAGGTCTGCATTACCAATGGGGAAGAAAGGATCCGTTGCCTACTTTCCATAACCCGGGTGGAATTCAAAATACGCAAAAGGCCGTTACTGTACAAGGGACTTATAACGTATTCCGACAAACAAATGTAGACGCCTCCGGAAATGTGATCTATAATGTAGCAACCCCAGTTACAGATGCTGTGTTTAGTTCAACAGATGCTGTTAATGGGTACTCTCGTGAATGGAATACTTATAAAGTCTCTGCGGGAATCGCAGGTACAGAACCAAAACATGAAAAAATAAGAAAAGTAATAAAGTATGCCACAGAAAACCCTTTATCTTTCTTATTTAGGAACAGAACAGGAAATGAAACAGCAGCACAGAACAATATTTCTTTGACGGTAAAGTCCTCGCAGGTTAAAGATTGGATTTCAGATGAAAATGGACAGGCTCAAGACAGATGGGGACACGCTGCAGAAAAATCACCCTATGATCCTTGTCCGGAAGGCTGGAGGGTACCGGATACAAGCATGACAGGTGTTTTTGGGGCAACATCAGATGGTAAGGGTAGCTATGCTAAAGGGTCTTCTCCATGGTTTTATAATGGTTATAATACCAATGGGACGTTTAATGAGTATGGCCTTGCTCAATCAACAATTTATGCCTTAACTGGGGGATACGTTGGAACTAATAATACTATAACTCAAAAAAACTATCCTGGATTTACATTATCTAATAATATTGAAAGTGCGCCACCCACTAGTAGATCAGGATGGGTGTTTAACTTCGGAGGCTCAAAGTATAATATTGGTAATATCCCAACAACGGGTATTAGAGGTATATTAGGCGGAAATGATTGGAAAAACCCATCTTATGCATCTTTTCCGCAGGCTGATAATTATCGATATCATACAGGCTTGTGGACAAGCTCTCCGGTGGAGAATTATACAGGGTTTGCTATTGGGCTAAGCTTAGAAAGTACTGCTGGTAATGGTGGGAACTTAGCTTCTGGAACAGCATTCTATCCACAGGCTGCTATGTCCTGCCGTTGTGCTAAAATAGAAAAAGATGCCAACGGAAAAGAAATCGGAAGATATGATCCAAATGCTATTGCCGTCCCGCAGAATGTTGCCGCAAAAGCAGGAAATATCTTTGCTGAAAAGCAAATAGAAGAAATTCAGAAAGATAATAAAAAGCTGACTGTCTTCCCTAATCCCGTAAAGAATACTTTGTATATCAATGCGGATGATAAGGCTTATTACTATCAGATCTATAGCGTTTCAGGACAGCTTGTGAAACAAGGTAAATTTGAAAGTAAACAGGCTGATGTGTCTTCTTTAGCGCAAGGAGTTTATTTAGTAAGAATTAATAATGCCGAAACTGTAGTAAAGATTATTAAAGAATAATAATTAATATTTTAAATTGAACTACCTCATTAATTATGAGGTAGTTTTTGTTATTTTTGTCAAAAATTTATAAATATTAAAGATGAAAAAGAAAATATTTATTGTTCTCATTATCATTTTAGGACTTGTGGGATTTAAGTACTTCTATGATAAGTATTCATATGTTGATCAAAAAGAATATTTTTCTATTGGTTTTTCAAAAAAAGAAAATTTGAAAATAGGGATTATTGGCGATAGTTGGGTTGTACGACAGAGATTAGACTCTTTGTTAGAGCAAAAATTATTGGATAGAAAGATTGTGGCTGAAGTTTTTGCTTCCGGTAATCCTGGAGCTAAGACCAAACTTATTTATGAAAACCTATTCAAAGAAGGGAACGAAGATTTTTCTTCAAAAAGCATTATTGAGAGACAGCCAGACTATTGTATTATAATAGCAGGGGTGAATGATGCGGCCATGGATTTGGGTCCGGACTTTTACTCTCATCACATGATGTTGATTATTAAAACATTGTTGCATTATAATATTAAGCCTGTAGTTGTTTCTTTACCGGAATTTGGTATTGAAGAGAACTTTCAGAAAAAGAATATTATAAGTAAGTTAAGTAATAAAACTGCAGACGTGTTTTTGAATGGAGGAGAGGAGTTTACAATAAATGATTATAGAGCTGCCCTGTTGAAAGATTTATATGATAATAAATTAGACAACAAAATTATACTCTTAAATTTTGATACAGTATGTCGTGATTATAGTAATAATAAAAATCTTTATTCTGATCCGCTTCATCTAAATAAAGAAGGTTATCAAAAATTCAGTGAATTTTTAGCAGAGAATTTAAGAAATATAAAATAGAGCTTCCATAATTTAACCTTCTTTATCGGAATTTCTTTTTTCCTTAGGAGTGTACCTATTATTGAAGAGAAAATAATATTTCCTGTTTGATAATTTTAATCTGAAAAAAATCCCGTAATAATTAAGGGGCAGCGTCGCAGACGCTGCCCCTTAATTTGTTGGTATACTTCAATGGAGTATTTCTTTCTTCTCGTATACAGCATTATGAATGCCAAGAAAGAGTTCTTTTCTGCCTTTCATGATTAATTAACAGATGATAATTGATTAATTAACAAATGATAATCTGTTTGTTAGCAAATGATAATTAATAATCATTTAATTATGAATTTTATATAATCATAATTGTTTAATTTTAAATTAATCGTAAATTTGACACAGGAAATAACGCTAAGAATATGAAAAATTTTATAAATGTTTGCATTGCGATTGCTTGCGTGATGTCTTCGGGTATTTTTGCCCAATCTGTCAATACAGAGAAGACTATAGCAAGATCAGTTGCTCAGGATTGGACGAAAGCACCCAATAGTTATATTTTTGATCCGTCTCAAGACAGTGAAGGTCTCTATATTCCGGTAAAAAAAGCATATGCTATGTGGGAAGAGAACAAATTGATCAAGGGTGAAGGTATTCCCGACGGAAAGGCAACGGCTGAAGTACTGTGGGAAGATGTTCATGGCCTCATAAAAACTTCGACCGGCTATTCACTTGAATTAATAGATCCGGGCATCGATGGTAAAATTAAAGTTCCGGTCAATAAATCCAAAGAAGGGAATGCTGTGATTGCTTTGAAAGTAAACGGAGAAATTTATTGGAGCTGGCATGTCTGGGTAACCGATGATCCGTCCAAAGGGTCTGCCTATAAGAGCTTCACCGATGTGAAACGGGAAAAAAGTGATGGGACTGTTGAGGTAATACCTGATTCCGAATGGAACTGGATGGATAGGAATCTGGGTGCTGTAAGCAGTTCGATGACTGATACCGAATGGAACAGAAGCGGAGGATTATTATATCAATGGGGAAGAAAAGATCCCATCCCCCCTCTTGTAACCAAATCTGATGATTTCTATGAAGTAAGCGGTTCCATAGGCAGAATAAGGCACAGGGGTGCCAAGAATTTCACAAACGCTCTCAGAATTGATGACCTCACTAAATATGTATTGCTTTCAAATGCTGAAATTACTAATAATATCAGGCTTTCTGTAAGAAATCCGTTAAGCCTGATTTATGTAAACAAAGATGATAACTCAGGGCAGGCCTATTATAACAATAATGCCAATCTGCCGGTCAATTGGTTTGGGAAATCAGCTTCCCTTGCAGATAACAGGCTTCCGGAGCTCAATCTGTGGTCGGATAATTCCGAAGGAAAAATAGTGATGGCAGACTATAATAATGATACTAATGCCCGCCCCTACAAAGACAAATCTGCATATGACCCGTGTCCCAACGGCTGGCGGATGCCTTCCGTGCTGGTTGCCAATATGGGTTCAACATCATATGTTGACGACATAAGAATAGATTTTTCTCCCTATGGAGTAAGAACGAATATGGGAAATAATACTTTTGAAATCAATAAATATCATATAGTAAAACCTACAGATACGGGCGTTCCTGGTTTTATGACAGGTTTCCGGGTCTATGCGAACTGGGGATTCGATATGAGAAATGCAGGAGGAAAAGACATGGGAATGTTTCCCGGTACAGGACAGCTTAATAGATTGGCTCATATGGGTCAGTATACAGATGAGCACCATGTAGGCTTATGGACTGCTACCATGCCAAGACATTTTGATGCCTCTCCGGCTGTAGGCGCAAGGATGCTATTCATGATTCCGGATAAAGACCAGCCGGATATACCGGATCCGGCTTACCCCAATATAATAGGAAGATATTTTTATATGCCTTTGGCAACGGCCAAAACCGCGGACGCCAATGGATGCCGATGTATAAAAGACCCATTATACACTATCAATAACTATGATTTTCCTACAGAATTTATGGAGGTTTCTTTGGAATATAGAGAGGGCATGAATAACCCGAATGCCTATCAGATTGTTAAAAGCGCGGTTGCGACAATCATTGAGATCCCTGTAAGTAAAGCATTTTCAGTTCAGAGCCAGCTTCTGAACAATCAGAATATATTAAATGCTTCTAGCTTTAATAATTTAAAAGCCAATGTACTCTGGACTACCAATACCGCTCTGATCAATAAAGTTCTGATGGTAAATCCTTCTCCGGGCTCTGTTTCACAGCTTTCAAGCTCAAAGATCGCTGTCACGGTTAATCCGAATCAAAGTGGAAATGCTGTCATAACTCTTCATAACGGAAGTATTACAAGCCCTGTTTACTGGTCGTGGCATATTTGGGTGACCGATACTCCGGTGGGCTCTTATACCTATCTTACCGAACTGCCAAACAGTACAGCCGTCAACTATATAAATTATGTGGTTAAAGGGTATAACGTTCTTAAAACAGAATTTATGGACAGGAACCTGGGGGCTACGGATGCTTTCCCTGTACCCGCTAATCCGCTTACTCCCACTGCTGCTGAACTGGCAAAAATACGAGCTTCGGGCGGTGTGCATTATCAATGGGGCAGAAAAGATCCTATTCCTGTTTTTCAGTATACGGATAACAGGGCTTCACACAGCGTATTTTTAGGAAATGTCTCTGCCAATGGTTCAGTGGCCTATACAACACTTACCTATGCTGCGTACAATAATTTATCGGGAAGCTATATTGTTCCATATAATACCTATGCCAATGCTGCTAATGCCAATGTTTTAGCAGGAGATAAACCTTCGGAGAAAATAGCCAAAGTACTTTCCTACTCGGTGAGAAATCCTTTGGTATATATGACTCCAAGTGCATTTGCTCCTTATAACGGTGCGACCCCGCTTTATACCAATGGAACAGACTGGCTGGCTAATGAACCTAATTTAGCTTCAGACAGGTGGGGCAGAGGAGGGGAAAAATCTCCTTTTGACCCATGCCCTGAAGGCTGGCGGGTTCCTGACCTGATCAATACTGCTCTTGTTTCGAATAAAGATTTCGGGCAGACTCCATGGTATAAAAAAGATAAAAATATAGCATCACTATTGAGTATTATTACCGACTATTCGGGAGTACGGGTGAGGAACAGTACCACTACGACCATAGGGTATACCTTTAACAATCCTGCCTATGCCATAGGAAATTATCCTAATTCAGGATCAAGAGGGATCAGGAATGTAATCGGTAATCAGACGGCTCAGGGAACATTCAATGTGATTAATTTCCAGTTTCCGGGAGTCTGGACGGCGGCATTGAACTCTAATTATATAGGAAGGCCGTTGAATGTTATTTTTGATGCCGCATCTACAGCAAACCGTATGATGGTCTTTCATGATAATAACGACCCTTATTTCGGAATGAACTGCCGTTGTGTGAAGATAAAATATAATTCTTCGGGTCAGGAAGAAGGCCCGCTTCCGGGGCTTCCGGTAACACTCGCGTCAGGTACGAAAGCAGCCGGTACGTATAGTAAAACAGAAATAATCGAAAAAGTAAAGGAAAATAAAATCATTTTATTTCCAAACCCTGTAAAAGATATCCTGTATATTGATGCAGCGGATGAAAAAGACTATTACTATCAGATTTATAGTATTTCGGGGCAACTCGTAAAATCCGGTAAATTTGAAAAAAAGCAAACCGATATTTCATCACTGGCCGCAGGAGCTTATCTGGTAAGGATCAATAATTCCGAAAGTATTATTAAAATTCTAAAACAATAACAATATAAAATAAAAGGGAGGTCATTGATCTCCCTTGCTTTTTGTGAAAATGAATTACACATATGCTGCATCTATTGAAAATGAAGATAATTTCTATGTCCCTCTGATTTGTGAGCTTTTTTAAGCTTAAAATGCGGAAAAGGAGGAGTTTAGCCCTTTCGGATTCTTTTTACTAAGTCTTAATTAAGTTCCATTGATTATTAAATTAAAATGATACTGCAAAAGTATCTGATAAAAAAACTTTACTTTTGCAAAAATTTTTAGAATGTCGAAAAATTTAGTAATCGTTGAGTCTCCGGCAAAAGCAAAAACTATTCAGAAATATTTAGGAAAGGATTTTGAAGTGAAATCCAGTTTCGGACATATCCGGGATTTACCTAAAAAAGGAATGGGAATAGACCTTGAGACCTTCAGTCCTGATTATGAAGTTTCTGCAGACAAAAAGAAATTGGTAACAGAACTAAAATCTGCCGTAAAGAAAGCCGAAATGGTTTGGCTGGCTTCCGATGAAGACCGGGAAGGAGAAGCCATTGCATGGCATCTGGCAGATGAATTAAAACTAACACCAGAAAAAAGAAAAAGAATCGTTTTTCATGAGATTACTAAAAATGCCATTCTAAAAGCAATACATAATCCCAGGGATATAGATCAGAACTTAGTAAATGCCCAGCAGGCAAGAAGAGTACTTGACAGAATCGTAGGTTTTGAAATGTCTCCTGTTCTTTGGAAAAAAGTAAAGCCCGGGTTATCAGCAGGAAGAGTTCAGTCAGTAGCCGTAAGGTTAATTGTTGAAAGAGAGAAGGAGATCCGCGAGTTTATTCCGAGAGCAAGCTTTAAGCTGGATGGGACCTTTCTGAATAAAACAGAACAGGAAATTTCTGCTAAACTTAAAAAAGACTTCGAAAAAGAAGCAGACGCTGAAAAATTCCTTGAGCATGCAAGAACAACGGAGTTCAAAGTCCTGAATGTTGAGACCAAACCCGGAACACGCTCTGCATCAGCACCTTTTACCACTTCCACACTCCAGCAGGAAGCTTCCTCAAGACTGGGATACAATGTGACCACCACCATGCGCCTTGCGCAGGCATTATATGAAGAAGGGTACATTACCTATATGAGAACAGACTCGGTGAACCTTTCCCAGGAAGCAATAGAAGGTGCCAAAAGACAAATTATATCAGAATATGGTGCCGAATACTCTGCACCAAGAAACTATACCACAAAATCAGCTTCCGCACAGGAAGCCCACGAAGCGATCAGGCCGACTGATTTTGGAGTAAAAAGCATAGGCGATTCCCAGCTTAATAAATTGTACCAGCTAATATACAGACGGACTTTGGCTTCTCAGATGGCGAATGCTAAAATTGAGAAGACCGTTATTGAGATCGGAAACCCGGGCTTGCCCCAAAACTTTGAAGCACAGGGTGAAGTGATTGTTTTTGATGGTTTCCTGAAAGCTTATGGAATTGTTAAAACTGAAGAGGAAGATGAAGAAAACAATGAAAAGCTGCTTCCGAAAGTAAATGTAGGAGAAATTCTGACTTACAAAACGATCACTGCCACAGAAAAATTCACAAGGCCAAGTGCAAGATATACGGAAGCCGGGCTGGTTCGGAAACTTGAAGAACTGGGAATCGGGCGTCCGTCTACTTATGCACCGACTATTCAGACCATCCAGAATCGTGAATATGTGGATAAAAGAGAAATTGAACCACAGAGCAGAGAAGTCGTTAAAATTTCTCTGGTAAAAGATCATATCAAAAAGCAGGTCCTTGAGGAAAAATTCGGCGGGGATAAAAATAAGTTTGTTCCTACGGATATCGGTGAAGTTGTCAATGATTTCCTGACTGATAATTTCAAGGAGATCCTGGATTACGGTTTCACGGCAAGAGTGGAGGAGGGCTTTGATGAAATTGCGAACGGGGAGCAGAAATGGAAAGAAATGATGACGGATTTCTATTCCAAATTCCATCCGAGGATTGAAGATGTGGAAGAAAATGCCAATCGTGCTACCGGAGACAGGCTTTTAGGAATAGACCCTAAAACCGGGAAAAATGTTCATGCCAGGATCGGAAGATTCGGGGCAATGATCCAGATCGGTGAAACAGATGATGAAGAGAAGCCGGTATTTGCTTCGCTGATGGTCGGGCAGAATATTGCCACCATCACCCTGGAAGAAGCCCTTGAACTCTTCAAATTACCTTTTGATCTGAAAGATTTTGAAGGGCAGGCAGTTTCCGTAGGAGTAGGAAGATTCGGGCCTTATGTGAAATGGGGCGAAAGCTTCATCAGCATTCCGAAAGGGGAAGATCCGTTATCCATCAGTCAGGGACGTGCAGAAGAAATCATTAAAGAGAAGAAAAAGGCTGATGCTCCTATTGCAACCTATAAAGGAGATCCGGTGACCAAAGGAACAGGAAGATTCGGTCCGTTTATCAAGTATAAAGATATTTTTGTGAACGTTCCGAAGAAATACAATTTCGAAAACCTTTCTCAAAGCGATATCAATGAACTGATTGATGCCAAGCTCGAAAAAGAAGCCAACAGATATATCCAGCAGTGGGAAAAAGAAAAAATTTCCATTGAAAACGGAAGATGGGGGCCTTTCATCAAATTTGGGAAAGGCATGTTCAAAATTCCGAAGAAAAAAGATGATACGAAATATGATGCGGAAGAGCTGAAAAGCGTTTCTCTGGATGAGGTGAAAAAATGGATCACAGATCAGGATAAAAATGCTTTTGCAGAGAAAAAGAAGCCGGCGGCGAAGAAAAAAACCGTAGCAAAGAAAAAGTAGAAAACACATTAACCGGATCCTGTGATCAGAAACAGATACATCCGGTAATTATTGCATATAACAGGTCTTTCAGTATTGAAGATCCGATTATAAAATTTTAAATGATGAAAAGAAATCTTTTTTTCCTGTTGACACTATTATTGTTTACCCTCTGCATAATTGTATCAATAGGCAACGTTGTATCTTTTGCGGGAAGATATATTTATCCTTTGGATGATGCTTATATCCATTTGTCTATAGCAAAAAACTTCGCCCTGCATCATGTGTGGGGGATTACGAAATATGAATTTTCATCTACCACTTCCTCACCTTTCTTCACTTTGCTGTTGGCAGGTTTTATCAAATTTTTCGGCAATTATGAATATTGGCCGATCGTATTAAACCTGATAGCGGCTTTTTTTCTGATAGTATGTGTCAACAATATTTTTAAGACGCTAAGCAACAGGGCTTATCTTCTCTGTCTCAATCTTGTGATCTGGTGCATGCCTTTATTTACAATGGTGCTGATTGGTATGGAACATGTCTTCCACACCTTGTTCCTGTTACTGAGCCTTTTTTATTTCAAAAAATATTCAGAAGATCATCTGTCAAAGAATTTTGCTCTGTTACTGTTATTTGCTGTTCTGTCGGTAGGTTTTAGATACGAGAGCTTATTCTTTATATTTTTTATTTGTGCTTACCTGTTCTTTGTTGAAAAGAAATTCCAGAAAAGCATTTTGCTTGGGGTTGCATCTCTCTTGCCGGTTATTATTTATGGGATCATTTCAATACAAAACGGCTCTTATTTCCTGCCCAATTCTCTTATTCTGAAAGGAAACACCAGTGATGGTGGTATATCAGGATTTGTGATAAGGGTTTTAGGAAACGGCTATCGTGGGCTTTCTCTATTGCCTTTAGTGGTGTTTTTAATGATCTTCATTTTCAAAAATAAAAGATCCGGCCTGCTGGATTTTCTAAAGTCTAATAACCTCCAGATTGTTATTCTTCTGGGATTTACGCTGCACCTTTTGTTTGCTAACTTTGGCTGGCTGGTAAGATATGAAGCATATTTATTCGTTTTACTGGTGTATGTTCTGAAAGATTTTATTGAAGAAATTCTTAATTCCGGAAAACAGTTTTTGAAATTTGCCTTTATACTGTTACTGGCGCTGCCTGTTTATTTAAGGACTTGGACTATGTTTGAAAAACAAACGCTTGCCTCAAAGAATATTTTTGATCAGCAGATTCAGATGGCGGATTTTCTTAAAAAATATTATAACCAGTCAAAAGTTGTTGCCAATGATATTGGGGCTATTGCCTATTTCACGGATATCCGCCTGTTGGATACTTACGGCCTGGGAACCATTGAAATAGCAAAGATCAGGAAAAATGATCACGGTGAGTTTAATATAGAGAACCCAAAACTAAGAAACTTTGTATACCAATATTCCAAAAACAATAATTACGATATTGCTCTTGTTTTTGATAACTGGCTTCATATGCCGGATAACTTTCAGAAAACGGGAGAATGGACGATAAAAGATAATTATATTTGTGGAGGACCTAAGGTGAGTTTCTATAGTATAAAACCTGATGAAAAAAATAATCTGATTAAAAACCTTAAGGAATTCAGGGTATCTATGCCGAAAGATGTTGAGGTAAAGATTTCAGATAATTAAACAGCCTCTAAATTAACAGAGCTATTTTCCGAACCTTGTAGGATTCTAAAATCTATAAGATTTAATAGGCTTAAAATCAGAATTTTATATCTGTAGGGTTTTAAAGCTCTATTCTCAACTAACAATGCCTGCAATAGGTTAATAAAAGTAATGCAGATCTCTTTACTTGTTGCGGTTTTTTGTATGTTTGCGGAATAAGAATAATTAACAAATCATCACATTCTCAAATTTTCAAATTAAAACTATGAATTTTGAAGATTTTATCATTTCACCCAGAAATTTCAAAACAGAAAGCTGGCAAATCGGGAGCCGTATTACCAAAGAGATTATAGAAGACAGCATTGTTCTTTTATTTGTTTCGGATTACAGGGGAGCCAACGGCGATGCGGAAGTACAGGATTTCACGGCTATAAGAAAAGAATTTTATCAGCTCTCGCAGCTGGATTTTGAAATTCCTGTTGTGGATCTGGGAGACCTGGTTTCAGGTAAAACCGTTCAGGATTCACATTATATTCTGCAGGAAGTTTTATCGGCGTGTCATTACAAAAGGGCTATTCCGGTGATCATCGGAGGGTCGAATGACTTTGCCTTCTCACTGTTTTCTGCACTGAATTTTCACAAAAAAAACATTAATTATACCCAGATCAGCAATATCATTTCCCTGAAACAAGGCGAGGATATTAATGAATATACATTTCTAAGCAAAATTTTCGGGGCTAAAAATTTCTCTATTAAGAATTATCATCATTTAGGCTACCAGAAGCATTTGAATGAAATGGATTCCGTAAAGCTGATCAGGGAAGTGGAATTTGATATTGTCCGTTTGGCTGAAATGATGAACTCTACAGAGAAAACAGAACCCTTTTTCAGAAAAGCAGATCTGGTTACCGTAAACTGTGATGCCATAGAAAGCTTCAGTGATGCTTTTTCAATGAATCCTCAGGTAAACGGATTGAACAGACGAGAGGTCTGTGCCTATATGAAAGAAATCGGACTGAGTGAAAATTTACAATCCGTAGGGATCTTTAATTATAATATTTATTCTGAAAACCAGCTCAATCACCAGCTTTTGGCACAGATGATCTGGTACCTGACAGAAGGCATAAACATCCAGCGGTCACATCCCAAAGAAAGGCACTATGAAGTTTTTTATGTGCTGATAGATAATAAGCAGTACGCCTTCAAACGCGATACCTTTAGCAACTTATGGTATTTTGGGGATGATGAGAATATAGAAAACTGTGTCCCGTGCTCGAGGAAAGACTTCGATGAGGCCAAGAAAGGCTGGTTAAGCGCAAGACTGACGAAAATTTAATGTATGACGAATACTGTTCCCTCAAAAGTTTCCATCATTGTTCCCGTTTATAATGTCGAAAATTATCTGGCAAAATGTCTTGATTCTTTAATTGATCAGACCCTTCAGAATATTGAAATTCTGGTGGTGAATGACGGAAGTACAGACAACTCTGAGCAAATTATTCAAAACTATGCCCGGAAATTCCCGGACAAAATAAAAGCTTTACATAAAGAGAACGGAGGGCTAAGCGATGCCCGGAACTTTGGCATTGACAGAGCTGTCGGAGATTATATTGGTTTTGTAGACAGTGACGATTACGTTACCAAAACCATGTTTGAAGAAATGTTGGCCCTGGCAGAAAAACATCAGGCAAAAATGGTGATCTGCAACATTCAGAAAGTCGATGAACATGGAAATGTAACCCAAAAGCTGACCCAGATTCCCAATATGCCTGAGCAGATTGTTCTGGAAAATAATTTTTCAGTTTTTTCTGATATCAGCTATTTTGCCTGCAACAAACTTTTTAAGAAAGAATTGTTTAACGGCAAAAGATTTAAAAAAGGAGTTCATTTTGAAGATATACAGCTCATTCCACAGCTTTTACTGGAATGCGAAATGCTGGCACAGACTCAGAATTTTCATTATCAGTATCTTGAACGCACGGATTCCATCACCAAAACCCATACGGAAAAGGGCCTGGATATATTGAAGGCCGTGGAAGATGTGGAATCTGCTTTTGAAAAATCCGGGTATTCCGGTAAAAAGAAAGAGCTTAAAAATTTCCAGATTTTTGAAGGGGTGTATTCCTTTCTGGCTTATCTGGCCTTTGTGAAAAATGAAAAAACTTTTTACGAAATGTCCGATCAGCTGGGAGTCTTCATCAAAGAAAAGGGAATAAAAATTAAAGATATATTGAAGTATAATCGTTTTGATAAGAATTATCTTTTATCTTTGCCACTGAAAAAAAAGATTTTTTATCTGCTTTTTTTTGCCGGACAGAAGAAACTGATAAGAAAATTGATATAACACAAATGAAAGTACTATTATTGAATGCATCTAATTAAGATTTCCTAACCGATTTCTTTACAAAAGCAAAGGGTGTACTTGAATAGAAAAAAATGAAGAATTTTGAATTGTTCTTGACTCAGACGGGGATCTCTATTTTTTATGTGAAAATAGGGTTAGGTTTCATATTTTCGTTTTTAATTACCTTTTTCTCCATACCTACCATCATAAAAATATCCAGAAGGAAAAACTTGATGGATGAGCCGGGAATAAGAAGTTCCCATTTAAGAAAAATACCCAATTTAGGCGGGATTGCCATCTTCTATTCCATCGGGATATGTGCCTCTATTTTTGCCTACGAACTTTTTGATCTCTATAAATTTTTATTTGCTTCACTGGTTATTCTTCTGTATATAGGAGTAATGGATGATATTGTGGTAATGAGGGCTTATAAGAAACTGGTAGCCCAGATTATTGTTTCATCACTTATCGTAATAGGGTCAGATATCAGGATAAGAAGCCTGTTCGGAATATGCGGAGTATTTGAACTATCTTATTTGGTAAGTGTTTTGTTCAGTATAGTTACCTTTATTATTCTCATCAATGCTTTTAATCTCATTGATGGTATTGATGGCTTAGCGGGAGGGTATTGTGTGATATGCAGTGCGCTTTTTGGGATAAGCTATTACAGGCTGGGGCAATACAATTATCCGCTGGTGGTTTTATCTGTGATAATAATTGGGGCGGTTCTGGCGTTTCTGTATTATAATTTATCAAATTACAGAACCAATAAAATATTTATGGGGGATACGGGGTCCATGCTTTTAGGGTTTTTACTGGCATTTACTGCTGTATGCTTTATTGATATTTTTATAGATAAAGCCCTTCCGAATGTTCCAAGGTATCATTTAAGATCCGCTCCAGCGGTTGCCGTTGCTATTTTGATTTTGCCTATTGTAGATACACTCAATGTTATTATTATACGGCTCGCCAATAAAAGATCTCCTTTTGATGCCGATAAAAACCATATCCATCACAAACTATTAAAACTTAATCTCACCCACAGAAGATCCAGTTTTTATATCATAGTTTATTATCTTTTGATTGTAATTGTTGCCTATTATTTAAGACATATAAATGTAAACCTGTTACTTGTGATTATATTGCTGTTAGGCTTTTTGGGAGCTTATCTGCCCGATTTTATTTATCGTTTTAGAAATAATAAGAAGTAACAATATAAAAATCTTTATTTTTGCAAACAACATTGAAATATGATGAAGAACTATAAGTATTTATTCTTTTTGCTGCCTTTTTTTCTTACGTCCTGTATTACTACAAAGGATGTAAGATACTTGCAGCCCAATGAGAACCTTGTCATCAATGAAGAAGGACTGGTTCCCTATAATATTCCTGTATACAGAATTACCAAAAATGATATTTTAAATCTGAATATTGTGACAACTCCTAAAGGAGATGCGGCACAGTTCTATTCCAGTTATAATACATCAGGAAGCAGTGAGGCACGAAGTACAAACACCGTAGCAACCGGGCGTTCAGGAGGCAGTGGTGCAAATGGCGGAAATGCTACTTTTTATTTTGGAGGTTTAAGGGTTGATTCCAGAGGAGATATCAAAGTTTTTGGAATAGGATATGTGAAGGCGGAAGGAAGAACCATAGAAGAAGTTTCCCAGGAAATCCAGGATAAAGTGAATGAAAACTTTCAGGATGGGAAATCCGAAGTAAGGCTGAATACGGACGGGATTACTTATTATATTTTAGGAGATATTGAAACTACGGGAATTACCGGAGAAAAAGTTGCTCATAAAAATACCATGACAATTACTGAAGCTCTGGCCATAAATGGGGGATTGAACAGGAGTGTTGACAGAAAAAATATTGTGATCCGCAGAAAATTACCCGAAGGGATCAAGACCGCCAGGATAGACCTTACCCGGGAGGACATTATGAATTCACAGTACTATTATATACAGAACGGTGATGAGATCTATCTTAATACACGGGCGAAGAGCCTGAACGGACTCGGAAAAGATCCGATACAAACTTTAACTACAGGGGTATCCGTGATTACAACGGCATTATCAATTTACCTACTTCTTAAAAATCTATAATCATGATTCCAGGAAAAGATGCTACTGTAGAGAAAAATGATTCCCAGAAAGAGAAATACGGATCATTTTCATTATTTGATATTGAACATTTTTTAAGAAAGATTTTAAAGAACTGGTACTGGTTTGTTTTCATGCTGCTTATTGGCTATGTCATCTCTTGGGTTTATAGTAAATACTATGCACAAAATGTATATGCGTCCAATTTGTCTTTGAGTATTTCTAATAATACAGCCAGTTATTTTACCCCTAACCAGTCGATCAACTTGATTTGGGGACAAGGCGGGAACCACGATGGGGTTTATCTCAAAAAAATGCTTTTGTCCAGATCCCATAATGAATATTTGGTGAAAGAATTAGACCTTTTTGTGAATTATACTACAAAAGGAGTGGTAAAATCTACCTATCTGGATAAAAATGACTCACCAGTTTTTTTACAGATAGATAAAGAACATCTGCAGCAGATCAATTACCCGATTACGCTGATCCCTAAAAGTAATAATACCTATGAGATTGTGTTGCCGGATGAAGGAAAGTCTACAAGTTTATATAATTTCCAATCAGAAGGTTTCCAGAATATTGCTAACTATGAGAAACCTGCCAATAAGATAATCAGGGTGGGAGAATGGTACACTACGCCCAATCTAAAGTTCAGGTTAATTCAGAATCCTGTAAAGCCTAAGATAGCACTTGATAAAGTTATCGTTACCCTGGTTTCTGTAAACCAGGCGGTAAATAATATCGTATCTACCATCAATGTAGAATTTGATAAGGAGATCAATACCATTATGATTATTACAAAAAAAGGATATAATCTTAATGGTACGGTAAACTTCCTTAATAAATCTGTAGCTGAATTACAGAAAAAAAGGTTTGCAGACAAAAATATCGTTAATAAAAATACGGATGCCTATTTGCAGGGAAGCATCAATGGAATCAGAAAGAAACTGGATTCCAGTGCCTCAATTTTGAATTACCTGAAAATTTCCGAAAAACTTTATGATATTAAAGACAGGGATGAAAAATCTCTCCAGAAAATAAAAGATTTAGAGACCAGAAAGGCAGATTTTTTAAGCAAACTGAATTCTCTGAATAATATTAAGAATACCCTTCAGACACAGAATCTGGATAGGATGATCAGTACCAGTGCTGCAGGATTTGAAGACGGCCTTTTTACAGCTACCGTTACGGAGCTAAAAGCCCTGTATCTTAAAAGAAGAGAATTGGCTACCATCTATACACCGAACTCAGAGCCTATGAAAGAGATCAACAGGCTTATTGATGACGCCAGATTGGCTTCTTCTAACTCTCTGAGAAATTATTACTCAGGATATTATGATGAGATCAACAAGATAGACCGTGAGATTGCAGAAGCTAATTTCAATCTGGATTCCTATCCTGAAAAAGAAAGAAAATATCTGGATGCGGAAAGAGGTTATAATATGATCGAGGCTACCTACAATAGCCTTCTTAACAGACAGAATGATGCTCAGATGAAGCTGGCGACCAATCAGTCGGACATTACAGTAATTGACCCGGCAAAAAATCTTGGACAAGCCCCTATTGCACCAAACGTAAAAGGAACGAAGCTGGCTATTATGGGAGGTTTGCTGTTGCTGCCGCTGCTATTTATTCTGATAGGAACATTACTAGACAATAAAATAAGAAACATAAAAGAATTATTGAGCGCTACCAGAATCCCGTTATTAGGAGTTATCGGTAATAACAATAATGAAAATATGCTTACCGTTCTGGAACACCCGAAATCTTCTGTATCGGAGGCGTTTAGGGGAATAAGAGCCAATATGAGATTCCTGTCCAATGAAAACGGAAAGAGCAAAGTGATTCTTGTTACCTCTTCCATTGGAGGAGAAGGTAAAACCTATGTTTCCATCAATTTGGCATCCGTTTTAGGTTTAAGTGATAAAAGAACAGTTTTGCTTGGAATGGACCTAAGAAAGCCAAAGATTTTCGGTGATTTCAAAATAGACAATAAATATGGAATATCCAACTATTTGACAGGTGAGGTTTCCATTGATCAGATCATCAATAAAACAAAAATCCCTAATCTGGATGTTGCTACTTCGGGGCCTATTCCTCCCAATCCATCCGAACTTCTGATGAGTGAAAGGAATATAGAATTCATTCAGAAACTTAAAGAAAAATATGATTTTATTATTATAGATTCCCCTCCTGTAGGGCTGGTTGCGGATTCTTATGAACTTATGAAACACTCCGATGCCAATATCTATGTTGTACGCCATGAATATACAGAAAAGTATATGCTTAAAATGGTTACGGAGAAATACCATAATGATGAAATTGAGCATTTAGGATTAGTATATAA
Source organism: Chryseobacterium defluvii (assembly GCF_014204415.1). GTDB lineage: Bacteria > Bacteroidota > Bacteroidia > Flavobacteriales > Weeksellaceae > Chryseobacterium > Chryseobacterium defluvii_A. The sequence goes on from NZ_JACHLE010000006.1 coordinate 161,057, forward strand.
TGACTATAATACTAAGCAGGGATATGGTTATGGATATGGCTATGGGTACGGCTATGGTTACGGATACGGATATTTTGATGAAGACAAAAACTATAAAGAACCATTACTGATTCGTATAAGAAATAAAGTACAGACAATATTTAATAAAAAATAAATATTTTCAAACCCTCATTTAATGGGGGTTTCTGTATATTGAGCAGGGTGTGGGTTATTAGAAAAAGAATATTTTTGACACTTTGCCGTTTACTTTATAACAAATTATGTTTTTTTGTTTATTTTTAACTAAGCATTAAGAATATCATTAATATAAAAATGTTTTATATTTGCAAAAATTAAATTTTAAAATAACCATAAATCCATATTCTTTTATGAATAAAAAATTATTATTTAGCTTCCTTGCCATACTAGGGACAATGGCAGGTGTTAAAGCACAAAGAAATGAATTGGGAGTTCGTCTGGGCATGAGTAACCTGGTGGCAGATATAGGGCGGACCAATTATATCTTACAAAAGCCATTGGATTTAGACAAGATGTCAGAATGGGGATTCCCTTTTTATGGAGGATTGTTATACAGATTTAATTTTAATCCTTATCAGACTGTAAGATTAGACCTTGGTTATAACCAGGTTCAGTTCAGTGATAAGGTGGCAAAAGAAGAATATAGAAGGAATAGAAATGCATATGGGAAAAATAATATATATGAAGCAAGCTTGATGTTTGAATATAATTTTTTCCCGGTGAATAATGAACAGGTAAGCATGCTGAGCCCGTATATTTTTGGAGGGATCGGAGCATTGATGTTCGATGCGCCAAAAGCTACCCTTGTGCATGATTTCAGGAGAGATGCGGATGGAGTAGCTCAGGCACCTATTAATGAGTTGGACTATACTTCCAAACCAGTATATTCTACAGGTAAAAAAACAACAGTGCATGTTCCTTTTGGAGTGGGTTTAAAATATAAGTTTAATTATAGCTGGGCAATTTTTGCAGAAGCTACATTCAGGTATACGCTGACAGATCAGTTGGATCATAGTAAGATACTTGACAAAGACTTAAAGTCCAGTTATAATGCTGATATCCTGGATCCGTCTACCGGTGGGTCACTGCTGCAGTCAGGAAACTATTATATCGTTTCCAAAGAAAGGGAAAGTGCATTCCTGAGTGAAAGAAATATTGGAGACTCCGGATCTAAAGATTGGCTGAATACTTTCAGTTTAGGATTAACCTACTCTTTCGGAAGACCTCCATGTTATTGTGATTAATTAAATATGTCATTAATTAAAGATAAAATAGACCCCGAGAATTTACCAGAACACGTGGCCATCATTATGGATGGTAATGGAAGATGGGCAAAATCTCGTGGCGAAGAAAGGACCTTTGGTCATAAAAATGCCATTAATGCGGTAAGAAATGCCATTAATGCATGCAATGAGATACATATACCTTATCTGACTCTTTATACATTTTCCTCGGAAAACTGGAACCGGCCCAAGGATGAAGTAAATACCCTGATGAATTTACTTTCAGAAACCTTGCTGCTTGAAGCCGATGAGATCTTTAGTAAAGGGCTGCGAATGCATGTTATCGGCAATCTTGAAAAACTGCCGCCATTGGTAAAAGAACAGTTGCTCCGTGTGGTAGAGCTGACAAAAGAAAACACAAAAGGTAATTTAGTATTGGCCATAAGCTATGGCTCACAAAAAGAAATACTGAATGCCATCAAAAATATAAGCACAGATGTGAAGGAAGGAAAAATTGATGTAGAAAGCATTGATGAGAAATTATTCGAAAACTATCTTTATACAAAAGATTTTCCCCCTGTAGACTTATTGATCAGAACCAGCGGTGAGATAAGAATAAGTAACTTCCTTCTTTGGCAGATCGCTTATGCAGAACTGCAGTTTTTAGATGTTCTGTGGCCGGATTTTACAAAAGACATTTTCTTTCAGTGTATTGTAGATTATCAAAACAAAGAAAGAAGATTCGGAATGACCGGAGAACAAATAAAAATCCAGTAAAATTTTAAAGAAAAGAAAGACTACGATAAAATGAAGTTTAGACTATTACCCATCATTGTGTTTGTTGCTTCTGCACATTTTTATGGACAGGTAACTCCACAGGACAGCACAAAAGTGAATAATCCTGTATATGCAGAAAATCAGACAGGCACATACATGCTTAAAGATATTGTTGTAGATGGGGTGAAAAAATACACACCGGCCCAGATATTAAGATTCACAGGACTATCCAAAGGAGAAAACGTGGAGATTCCGGGGCAGAAAATCAGCAATGCAATCAAAAAACTTTGGGATACACAGTCCTTTTCTGAAGTAGAAGTATATGTGCAAAGTGTTGAAGGAGAAACAGTAGTTTTAAGATTCTATCTGCAGGATCTGAAAGAGCTGGGAGAAGTTAAATTTACAGGGAAAGGTATCGGGAAATCTAAAAATGAAAAACTGGCTAAAGACAATAATCTGAAGCCGGGAACTAAAATTACCCAGAATCTGGTTTCCAGCCTTAAAACGAATATCCCTAAAGACTACATTAAAAAAGGATTTGCAGATACTAAAATTACCATTCAGGACAAAGTAAATGCAAATGATCCTGCTTTGGTAGACTGGACAATCAATATAGACAAAGGAAAAAGAGTAAAGATCGATCATATCGAATTTGAGGGAAATACCAATATCACAGATGCTAAACTCAGAAAAAAAGCATTTAAGGAAACCAAGCAGAAAAGATTTGGTATCGGAGGTATTTTGAAATCCTCAAAATTCATTGAAGAAAAATATCAGGAAGACAAACAAAACCTGGTTAGCTATTATAACTCCTTAGGGTACAGGGATGCCGCAATAGTTTCCGACTCTGTATGGAGAAATAAAAAGAATAACTACGAGATCAATGTAAAGCTTAACGAAGGTAAGAAATACTATATCGGGGATATTACATTTACCGGAAATACAGTATACGCTACAGAACATCTTCAAAGGCTTCTCGGGTATAAGAAAGGAGACATCTATGATGCAGTAGGATTCAATAAAAAAGTTGGGGAAGACGGAGGAAAAGAAGATGACTCAGATATCAAATCCGTTTATATGAATAACGGGTACCTTTTCTCAAACGTTACCCCGGTAGAGAAATCCGTTTCCGGAGATGCCGTTAACCTGGAGATCCGTATCAGTGAAGGAGAAAAAGCCTCTTGGAACAGAGTAACATGGGAAGGAAATACAACAACCCATGACCATGTTATCCTGCGCGCCCTAAGAACAAAGCCGGGAAGCTTATTCGCAAAAAGCGATATCAAAAGAACCTATTTTGATCTTGCCGGAATGTCTTTCTTCGATCCACAGCAGATCGGACAGGATATCCAGCCTAATCAGCAGGATAATACCGTAGATATCAACTGGAAATTAGTTGAAAAAGGATCTTCGCAGGTTCAGCTGCAGGCAGGGTACGGAGGAAATAGTTTCATCGGAACCCTAGGATTGACGTTCAATAACTTTTCATTAAGGAACTTTCTTAAACTCAAAGATTTCAAACCTGTACCGCAGGGTGACGGGCAGACCTTATCCATCCAGGCACAGGCAGGACAATATTTCCAGAACTACGGGATATCATTCGTTGAGCCATGGTTATTCGGAACAAGGGCGACAGCCCTTTCAGTAAGTTTGAATAACTCCAGAGTTAAATATTCGGATAATGCCGGAAACGATCAGAAGCTGAACATATTCTCCGCTTCCGTTGGTTTGAACAGATTATTGAAATGGCCGGATGATTATTTCTCACTATATACAGGTATTCAGTACCAGAAATATAATTTCAGCAACTATCCGTTCGAGTTCGGAGATACAACAGAATATTACGGAAATGCAAATAACCTGAGTGTCAATATAGGACTGACCAGAAGTTCTGCGGGGATAGACCCTATATTCCCGACCGTAGGTTCCAATATAGAGCTTTCGGCAAAACTTACACCGCCTTATTCATTATTCAGCAATAAAGATTATTCAACTATGTCCCCTACAGACAAGTATAAGTGGATGGAGTTTTACAAGATCAAATTTAAAGCGGATGTTTATAATGAGATCGTTGGAAAACTGGTGTTGAGATCATCCGCTGAAATGGGATTCATGGATGGGTATAATAAAGAATTGGGGGCGCCGCCTTTCGAAAGATTTTATGTAGGAGGAACCGGGCTTTTCGGAGGAAGATTTGATGGTAGGGAACTGGTTCCGCTAAGAGGTTATGAAAACGCCTCTACTTATGGAGGTACCATTGATGATATTACCCAAAAAGGAGGAGGTACTATTTACAATAGATTTACGTTAGAATTAAGATACCCTATCTCATTGAACCAGACTGCTAAAATATATGCTTTAGGATTTGCAGAAGGAGGAAACGTCTGGAATACATGGGGAAGCTACAACCCGTTCCAGTTAAAGAGATCAGTAGGATTAGGAGTAAGAGTATATATGGGAGCCTTTGGTCTTATCGGATTTGACTTTGCTTACGGATTTGATAAAACCGTACTGGGTACAGAACCTTCCGGCTGGAAGACACACTTCCTGATGAACCAATCATTATAATGAAATGATATGAAGAATTTTAAAATAATTTTCACATTTGTATTATTCCTGCTTTTCGGGATAAGCAGCGCACAGAAAATAGGTGTGGTGGATACAGACTATATTTTGAATAAACTGCCTCAGTATAAAGAAGCTGAAGCCAGGCTGAATGCACAGATCGATACCTGGCAGTCCGAGCTTCAGAACCTTCAGTCCGAATATGAAAGCAAAAGATCAGCATTCGAAAATGAAAAGGTACTATTAATAGGAGAGCAGTTGAAGCTGAGAGAGAAAGAAGTATTGGATCTGGAGAAAAATATTAAGACCACCACCAGTTTGCGTTTCGGGGCTAATGGAGAAATTACCAAGCTAAGAACCAATCTCGTGCAGCCATTTCAGGATCAGATCTGGCGTGCTATTGAATCAGTATATGAGAAAAACGGATTAGGCATAGTTCTTGATAAAACAAGGGATAATGTGCTTATTCATCAGAAAAGATACGATTATTCAGACAAAGTATTGGATATTTTGCTGAAAGGAGAAACTTCAACAGATAAAAAAGCAAAAACTAATAAAAGTAAAAAGTAAGTTAACTTTTACTTAAATTTAAGATCTAAAAAACAAATTAAATTATTTATTTACCAATTATGAAAAAATTAAGTGTATTATTTGCAGCAGTGATGATGGTTGTTTCTGTAGGTATGGCAAAGGCTCAAAAAATTGCTACTTTAGACGTTATAGGTGTTCTTAATGCAATGCCTGAAAAGAAAAAAGCAGATGCTGACTTAAAAACTTTCTTAGATACTAAGCAGGCTGAAATTAAAAAGAAAGCAGATGCAGGACAGGCTAAATTAAAGCAATATACAGAAGAAGCTCCTAAGAAAACAGCTGATGAGAACAAAGCAAGAGAAGCTGAATTACAAAAACTTCAGGAAGAAATCGGACAAATGAATGACAAAGCTCAGAAAGACTTTATTGCTAAGCAGGATGTTGCCTATGAGCCGATCGAGAAAAAACTAAACGATGCTGTAACTAAAGTTGCAAAAGCAAACGGATATGACTATATCATGGATGCTAACTCTGCCGCTTTTATCTATAAAGGAGGTGCAGACGCTACTGCAGCTGTAAAAAAAGAACTTGGAGTTCAATAATTTTACAAATTAACAAAGATTTATAAATCTCACCGTCTCATTTAGAGGCGGTTTTTCTATTTTTGCCTAATGGAAAAAGAAGTATCAACCACGGTAAAAGTTAGATTTAGTGACTGTGACCCGATAGGGCATCTGAACAATGTAAAATATCTGGATTACATGTTTAATGCCAGGGAAGACCATGTGGAAACATTCTACGGATTTACCTATGAAGAATACACCAAAAAAACAGGCTGTACATGGATCGCAATACAAAACGAAATAGCATACCTGAAAGAAGTAAGATACAATACCCAGGTGGTAATAAGCAGCAAAACGATCGAGATCCGGGATAGAACCGCCAAAGTGGAAATCCTGATGAAAAGCCAGGATGAAAAAACAATCCATGCCGTATTATGGGTTACTGTGATCTATTTTAATGTCAAAACAAGAAAGTCAGAAGTCCATCCGGAAGATATCAAAGAAATATTTCATAAGTTTTATGTAGATCTGGAGCAGAAAGACTTTCAACCAAGAGTGAAATTCTTAAGAGTTCAAAACGCGAAAAATTCATAATACAATAAATGGTAAATGGAAAACATTTTATAAAAATATCATTCTTAAATTTACTATAGAGCCACAAAGTGGCGGCTTAATATAAAATAGGATAAAATCCTACCAATCCACATCAGATCTAAATAATTTCAAGGCAAAAATTACACAGGTATACATGAAAAAAATAGCAGTAATAGGAAGCAATGGTCAGTTGGGAAACTGCATAAGAAAAATAGCTCCTGACTTTGAAAATAACTATGAGTTCATCTTTACAGACTCTCATACACTAAATATAACAGAAGAAGATCAGGTTAATGATTTCTTTTACGATAACAAACCGGATTTCTGTATCAATGCATCAGCGTACACCGCAGTTGACCTTGCCGAAAAAGAAACTGAAAAAGCCTTTGCAGTGAATGCAGAAGGAGTTGCCCACCTTGCACAGGCTTGCGCAGACTATAAAACAGTACTCATTCACGTTTCTACAGACTATGTGTTTGATGGAGAAACAAACCTTTGCTATTCCGAAGACGATTTTACAAACCCAATTGGCGTTTACGGAGAATCAAAAAGAGAAGGAGAAGAGTTGGCTTTGGAAATAAATTCTAAAACAATTATCCTTAGAACCTCATGGTTGTACTCAGAATTCAACAAAAATTTTGTGAAAACCATGCTCAGCCTGTTTTCTCAAAAAGAAGAATTGGGAATTGTGGCAGACCAATTTGGACAGCCAACGAATGCAAATGATTTGGCAGAGGCCATTATGAATATCATTGAAGTGCCACAGAAAACATTCGGAATCTTTCACTTTTCCAATTACCCGGAAACAACATGGTTTGATTTCGCAAAAAAAATTGCAGAACTCTCAGGATCTTCCATAAAACTGAATGCTTTAACCACAGAGCAATACCCAACGTCGGCGAAAAGGCCCAAAAGAAGCACAATGTGTTTAGACAAAATACAGGAAACGTATAATATTGAGCTAAAACATTGGGAGAACAGCCTTGAAGATTGCATTAATACCCTTTCACAATAATACAATGAAGAACTCAGGAATACTTATTTTAATGTTTTTTATTCAGCTTGTTAATGCACAGAATGTATATTTAACAAAAGTTGAAAAAACAAATGATAATGCAGACAAATTTTTATATAAGATTAACGAAGAAATAAAAGAGGCAGAATATTTGGGAGAAGTAGAAGTACAGGGATTCTCAAAAGATGATGCACTCACCTTTTCATTAATATATAAAAAAGCAAAAGAAATCGGGGCCAATACAATAGCATTAAAGCCTTTTGAAAATATTGACGGTTCTCCTCAGGAATTCAATCCGTCAAATTATAGATTAAGTTTATATTATTTACCGAAAGAAAAGCTGGTTTCTCAAACGGGTAGGCTATACCTGTTCGCCTCTGCAGATAAAGATCAGAAAATAAGCATTAATAAAAAAGACCATACCCTGTCTCCGAGATCTTACCTGAGGATTAATACAATTCCCGGAGAGTTGTACACCGTTTCCACAAAAAAACTGTTGGGATCCACAGTAAAGCTTCAGCCAAAGCAGGGAAATGCCAATCAGTACTTTCAGGTATCCTCATTAAAAGTGAGATCCGATGATTCGGGAGTGGGTGGTCTGAACTTAAAATCAGGTGATATAATAGGGTTGGAAAAATCCTTCGCCGAGTTTTTAAGCCTTATATATTCGGAAATTAAATAGCTTCAACCGGAAGAATTTCTATTTTTCACCTTCACATTTTCATATTTTCACAGACTTTTCTTAAACACTGCCTCCAATCTTTAAAATTTTTCAATTTGTTACTCAGTGTTTTAGAGTTTTAAAGTTACGTGGATGTAAAAATTATGTTAAATAGATTTGTTTTGTGTGTAGATAAGTTTGTATTTTTGCGGGACCTAAAACCGGGAGGTATTAGGCAGCGCAGGAGGGCTTTTAAT
>NZ_JACHLE010000007.1 GCF_014204415.1 Chryseobacterium defluvii
AGTTGATGATCGAAATTGATGAAAAGAAAATTTAAAAATTGAACAAAAATCCTAAACGCTAAATATGAGATGCTTTCTGTTTGTCATTCTGAAAGAATCCAGGCATAGACATAGTATTAAGCTGATGATGCAGTTTGCTTATTCTTAAATTGAAATAGTAAAAAAGCCTTACTGTTTCAGTAAGGCGATGTTATAGTGAAAAGAACTTTATACTATCATACCTGAATTACCCCCAGATTAAATTTTTCCGTAATTGGTGAGTGATTAGCTGCTTCAATACCCATTGAGATCCATTTTCGTGTATCAATAGGATTAATAATAGCATCTGTCCATAATCTGGCAGCAGCATAGGTAGCTTCGGTTTGTTTTTGATATCTTTTAGAGATAGTATCCAATATCTCGTTATGTTCTTCTTCAGAGATCTCTTTACCTTGTTTTTTTAATGTAGATTCTTGAATTTGTGCCAGAACCTTAGCTGCCTGTGCACCTCCCATTACCGCCAGGTCAGCCCAAGGCCAGGCTACGATTAATCTCGGATCGTAGGCTTTTCCACACATGGCATAGTTTCCGGCTCCATAAGAGTTTCCTGTAATGATCGTAAACTTTGGAACAACAGAATTGGAGACAGCATTTACCATTTTTGCACCGTCTTTAATGATCCCTCCATGTTCGGATTTTGAACCTACCATAAATCCGGTAACATCCTGTAAAAAGATCAAAGGGATCTTCCTCTGATTACAGTTCGCAATAAACCTTGTTGCTTTATCTGCAGAATCTGAGTATATTACTCCACCAAACTGCATTTCTCCTTTTCCGCTTTTCACCAGTTTTCTCTGATTGGCTACGATCCCTACAGACCATCCGTCAATTCTGGCGGTGGCACAAATAATGCTTTTACCATAATCCGGCTTATATTCATCATATTCGGAGTGATCAACCAGGCATTTTATGATCTCATACGTATCATATTGTTCTGCTCTGGAAGCAGGCATTATTCCAAATATATGATCGGGATTTTCTTTGGGCGGGAAGCTTTCAATTCTGTCAAAACCCGCTTTTTCAGTACTTCCGATAGATTTCATGATATTTTTAATTCTATCCAGAGCGTCTTTATCATCCTTGGCTTTATAATCCGTAACACCTGAAATGGAGCAATGTGTTGTTGCTCCCCCCAATGTTTCATTATCTATGCTTTCTCCTATTGCGGCTTTTACCAGATAACTTCCTGCCAGGAAAATGGAACCTGTTTTGTCTACGATCATTGCTTCATCGCTCATAATGGGCAGATAGGCACCTCCTGCCACGCAGCTTCCCATCACAGCAGAGATCTGGACAATTCCCATGGAACTCATTTTAGCATTATTCCTGAAAATTCTTCCGAAATGTTCTTTATCAGGAAAAATTTCATCCTGCATAGGAAGGTAAACACCGGCGGAATCTACTAAATAAATAATAGGAAGTTTGTTTTCCATGGCAATCTCCTGGGCTCTCAGGTTTTTCTTTCCTGTGATCGGAAACCAGGCTCCGGCTTTTACCGAAGCATCATTGGCCACTACAATACATTGTCTTCCGGAAACATAGCCTATAACTATCACAACCCCTCCGCTTGGGCAGCCACCATGTTCCTGGTACATTTCATAGCCTGCAAATGCACCAATTTCTATGGAATCTGAATCCTTGTCGAGAAGATATTCGATTCTTTCTCTTGCTGTCATCTTTCCCTCTTCACGGAGCTTCTGAAGTCTTTTTTCTCCACCTCCTTTTTTGATATCGGCAAGCAATCGATTGAGTTCGGATAGTTTTAATCTGTTTTGATCTTCTCTTTTGTTGAATTCAATGTCCATAAAATTTCAATTTTTTACGCCTAAAGATACTATTTTTAAAAGGAATTTAAATTGAAATAAAACAATTGTTTAATTTATTGGTTCTCAGAAATTTGTGAAATATTTAACAAAAAAATATTTTCAAATAATTGATATTTTTTCTAACTTTACACTAGAGTAATAGGGAACATATTCTCTATGGAAGATACTCTAAGTTCCTAGTTTATTTTTTTAATAGTTTATTATTTGAAGGCCCTGAACGTTGAATAAACTTTCAGGGTTTTTTATTTCTTTGAAAGCCTCATCATGTTGAATATTGATGACATCTTTTATATATTTTTATAAGGTTTTGTAAAAGCTATTTGTAAATTTGCGTCTTACCATTCAAAGAGTAGGGAGTATGCATAAATTGGCACTTTTCAGGCTGCATTTAATTGTTTTTTTGTGGGGATTTACTGCAATTTTGGGAAAACTGATCCATGCTAATGCCCATATCCTTGTATTTTACAGAATGCTGTTTGCTGCTGTCTTTTTATTCATATTCATCAGGATTTATAAAAAGGATAGTATAAAGGTTTCCAAAAAGCTCTTTTTTCAGTTGGCAGCGATTGGACTGGCTATGACGCTTCACTGGTTCTGTTTTTTCTACTCTATTAAAGTTTCCAATGTTTCCATAGCCTTAAGCTGTTTATCATTATCTACGCTCTTTGCTTCCATACTGGAGCCTGTTATTTTTAAAAGGAAGATAGATATTTCTGAGGTTATCATGGGAGTGGTTATTGTAGCATGCATCCTTTTGATCTTTAAAACAGAGTTTCAATATAAGGAAGGGATCTTTTACGGAATATTATGCGCTGTGTTCGGAACCTTATTTTCTGTTTTCAATGGAAAAATATATGGGAAGACCAGCTCCGGAAACATTATTTTTTATGAAATTTTCTGTGGTTGGGGTATTTTATTACTGTTTTATTTGCTGACGGGGCAAATTTTTCAGATGAATGAAATAAACTATAGGGATTTGGCGTTAATATGTGTATTGGCGAGCATTTTCACCGCTTTTCCCATGTTGGAATCCGTGAAATTAATGAAATATATTTCGCCTTTTACACTAATTTTAACAGTTAATTTAGAACCGGTTTACGGAATTATACTAGCTTTTTTTATCTTTGGGGAATCAGAACATATGAGCCCTATATTTTATATAGCATCAGCCGTTATGATATTGGCCATTATTGTCAATGGACTGATAAAAGCTAAAAAACAAAAAAACTTGAATTAAGCATCAATATGATATGATGAAAAAATATTTTTTACTTGTATTTTCCTTTCTGTTTGGATTGTCACAATCCCAGATCATCAGAAAATATTCCAATGAATTTTTAAATATAGGAGCCGGAGCCAGAGGTTTGGGTATGGGCGGTGCTGTCATTTCCAATCAGGACGATGTGTATTCTCCTATGTGGAATCCGGCGGGTTTAATGTCCATTGAAAGGGACTGGCAGGGTGCAGCCATGCACGCCGAATATTTTGAGTCTATTGCCAAATATGATTATCTGGCCTATGCCAAAACACTGGAAACAGGAGTATTCGGGATTTCTGTGGTAAGGCTGGGAGTTGATAATATTTTGAATACCACACAGATGATCGACTCTGAAGGGAATATCGATTATGATAAGATTACCAAATTTTCCCAGTCGGATTATGCCGCTATACTTTCCTATGCCTTCAATCCGGGAGGAAATCCTAAGCTGGATGTAGGGGTGAATGCAAAAATTGTTTATAGAAATGTGGGGAAATTTGCAAGCGGATATGGATTCGGTTTTGATGTGGGAGCTATTTATAAAGCAGATAACGGATGGAAATTCGGGGGAATGCTTCGTGATGCGACCACTACGGTCAACTTCTGGAGTATCAATGAGGATGAGCTTTCTACAGTGGTAAATGGTGAAGAATTTAACCCTGCCCCGAAAGACAAAATGGAGCTTACTATGCCTAAGCTGAATGTAGGTGCAAGTAAGCTATTTGAAATCAATAACAGTATGTATCTATTGCCTGAAGCGGGTTTGAATGTAGATTTTGCAAAAACAGCGGCATTGATCTCAACAGATTTTGCCAGTATTACCCCTTATGCCGGAGCTGAATTCGGATATCAGAAAATGATCTTTGTGAGATTGGGGGTTAACAGGTTCCAGTCCATTACCGATATAGAAGACCTGAAAAGAAAAGTTTCGTTTCAGCCCAGTGCGGGTATCGGGATAAGATACAGAGGACTTACTTTAGACTATGCCATTACCAATTCGGGGATAGGCGGTTCTAATTTCTATTCCAATTTCTTCTCCCTGAAACTGGATATGGGAATGTTTAGAAATGATTAATCTATATTTATAAAGGTTTAATGAATACTTCCATGAAAAAGCTACTGACCCTTATTTCTGTTATTGGCCTGGTAATGGTTTCCGGACAAAAGATCTCCGATTATAAATATGTATCGGTTCCTGATTATTTCCCGACATTTAAAGCAGATTATGATTTAAAAAATGCTCTTACAAAGCTTTTGAAAGGGAAAAAATATGCCATACTTCCTGGGGATAGGCAGCAATGGTCTTCTGAAGCAAAACAAAACCCGTGCAATGTCCTTCATGCAGATATCATCAATGACAGCGGATTTTTAAGGAATAAAGTCACATTACAGTTGAAGGATTGTAATAATAAAGTTGTACTTACTTCCAAAGGAAGTTCCAGTATTAAAGAATATATAGAAGGATACCAGGATGCTCTGAAGCAGTCTTTAGTTGCCGTTCCTGTTTCCAATCCAGTTGAGATCACTAATACGACGGTAACGCAAACAGAAACGATAGAGACGGAAACAGTGAATGAAGTGAAAGAAACATCTTCAGTTTCTTCCGTTGAGAAAAAAGCTGAAAGATATACTAACGGTAAGCTTAATCTGCAAAAAATACAGATAGATAACAGCCAGTTTATCCTTGCAGACTCTAATAGCTCTGTTCCGTATGCGACTTTTAAGGCCACTACAAAGAAAGATGTTTTCAGGGTGAAATTGGCCAATGGTGATTCAACTATCGGATATTATGAAAAAGGAAATATAGTGGTTGAGATCCCGCAATCCAATGGAGAATATGCCAAAGAAGTTTTTTCCGGAAAATAAAACTGTTTATTCAGTATAAAATATAAAATAGGCTTTCCTCGGAGAGCATATTTTGTTTAACAAAACTTTATATTTTAGGTTTCTTTTTTTTGCAAATCAAAATTATGCACTGAGTTTGTCATTCCGGCAGGAATCTAAACAGTATTGAGATCTTTGAATGTGTTGAACTTATACCATTTTATCTTTGAAATTACTTTTATGAAAAATTTGCTTGTTGAGGATTTCGGCGCGGCGGCAAAGCCGCCGCGCCGAAATCCTTTATAGTATTTTCAAAGGCAAAATGGTATTAAAAGTTTAATGGATGATTATCAATAGATAAACAAAATTTAAGAAGAATCTTAGTTGGCATTATTAAAAAAATCATGAATAATTTTTGCCCTGCTTTTCCCGATAATCTCCTCTAAGGTCTCTAAATTAGCTTCTTTTATCCTTTTTACAGACTTTAATTTAGATAAAAGCAGCTCAATGGTCTTTTCGCCTACTCCGGCAATATCATCTAATTCAGATTTTATGGTAGAATTGGTTCTTCTCGTTCTGTGATGCTTTACCCCAAAACGGTGCGCTTCATCGCGGACCCTCTGCAATACTTTTAAAGTTTCGGATTTCTTATCCAGATATAATGGGATAGAGTCTTCCGGAAAATAAATTTCTTCCAGTCTTTTGGCAATACCGATCACGGTGATCTTACCATACAGACCCAATAGTTTTAGGCTCTTAACGGCGGATGATAACTGCCCTTTTCCACCATCTATTAAGATAAGCTGCGGAAGACTTTCACCTTCATCTATCATTCTCTTATAACGGCGGAAGATCGCTTCTTCCATAGTGGCAAAATCATTAGGCCCGTCTACCGTTTTCGGGTGAAAGATCCTGTAGTCCGCTTTGCTTGGCTTTCCGTCTTTGAAGACAACACAGGCGGAAACCGGATTCGTTCCCTGGATATTGGAGTTGTCAAAACCTTCAATATGTCTTGGTTCAACGGGCATTCTCAGCAATTTCTGCATTTCGGCCATGATCCTGGTGGTGTGCCTTTCCGGATCCACGATCTGTACCTGCTTTAATTTTTCAAGACGGTATTCTTTGGCATTTTTTTCGGAAAGCTCTACAATCCTTTTTTTATCGCCTACTTTGGGAACTATAAGCTTTACATTAGGGATCTCTACGGATAAATGGAAAGGTAGTAGTACTTCTTTTGAGTCGGACCCGAACTTCTGGCGGATCTCGATAAGGGCTTCTTCCAGAATGTCTTCATCTGTTTCCTCAAGGATCTTTTTGATCTCCGTGGTGAAGCTCTGAATAATGTTTCCATTCCTGATCTTAAAGAAGTTGATATAGGCTGCTGTTTCATCACTCGTCATTCCAAAGACATCCACATCATCTATATTGGGGTTAACGACTGTATTTTTAGCCTGATAATCTTCAAGGATATCCAGCCTTTCCTTAACCGTCTGGGCATCTTCAAACTGAAGATTGGAAGCATATTTCATCATCTGCCCCACCAGGTAATCTTTTGCTTTCCGGAAGTCCCCTTTGATGATCCCGCGGATAGCATCTATCTTTTCATTATATTCCTCTTTGCTTTCAAGCCCTTCACATGGCCCGCCGCAGTTTTTAATATGATATTCCAGGCAGACTTTGTATTTTCCTTCCGCAATTTTATTGGGCGAAAGGTTTAAATTACAGGTCCTGAGCTTATAAATATGTTTGATGGTATCTAATAAGACCTTTGCAGGACGCACTTTTGCATACGGTCCGTAATATTCCGAGCCGTCTTTGATCACCGTTCTGGTAAGGAAAATCCTCGGAAACTCTTCATTTTTTATACAGATCCAGGGATACGTTTTGTCGTCCTTCAGCATAACGTTATAAAACGGCTGATGCTCTTTTATCAGGTTGTTTTCCAGTAAAAGCGCATCATATTCACTGTTGACGATAGTAGTTTCCAGCCGCTGGATCTTACCCACCATTATTCTGATCCTGTATCCGGAAAGATTTTTATTGAAATAGGACAGAACCCTTTTCTTCAGGTTTTTGGCTTTCCCGACATACAAAAGCTGCTCATTCTTATCATAATAACGATAAACGCCCGGTTCTGAAGGTAAAGTTTTAAGTTGTAATTCTAAAGAAGGATTCATATAACAAAACTACGGAATCCTGTTGTGATTTAAAAGAACAAAAAAGGCCGTAGAATTTTTCCACAGCCCTGAAAGTTTATATTTCGATATCTTATCCGTTGTTCATTATTGTGTATTCACTGATAAGAAAACTAAGGTAATCCCATTTTACAGAATTTTTAGGATATTTTTTCACGAATTCAGCATTGTCCCCGAAAAGGAAATCGTAGTTGTCTTCAAAATCATCTTTGTGAAGCCAAATGATCTTATCTCCTTTTTTTACATAATAAGATTTAATGACACCACCGCCCAGCTGGGGAGAGCCCATTACGGAAAACCCTGTCGTTTCCTTGGCAAAAGGATCATAATACACAGATATAAGATCACTGAACTCCGGGTTGATGAGCTGCATCAGGAATTCCTTATCCTCTTTCTTATTTTTTAAAGAAACCGTCTGATTAATAAAATGGATGCGGTCGCTGGTTGTATTCTTGTTCAGTTTTTTGGTTCCGAAGTTTCGGATATTTCCCATGTACTTGGCTACTTTTGCAATTTTTTCGGCATTACTCGGGAAAACGTACATTTCATTTATCTGGTCAGCATTGAAAGTCGTGCTTTTTTTGGTTATGGTATCCTTGATGGATATGGCGTAGATCTGCCCTTTCTTGGTATCGATATCACTGCAGAAACCTTTATGAGTAGTTCCGTCTTTCAAAAGGATGGTTGAAGTTTTCTTGGGTGAAGGAGTGGAAAAACCTTCATTGAAAAGATAGGTTTCCATTTTTTTGATCTCGTCTTTGGAATATTTTACCTTATCCTGTGCAAAAGAAAATGTGCCTGCAAGGCAAAAGGCAAGCAATAAAGCTTTAAGTTTCATGATTAATTGATTTTTATTTATTAGCGGATAAAAATAGTAAATTAAATAACTTACCGGGAAAATAAATTCTGCATGGAAATTTGACTTTTACAATTATGGCTAAATGTGTAATTTTAAGCAAAATTTTAGAAATGATATACGGTGTAGATGTTTTCAGCTTTCATGATGTGCTAGAAATCTGTAAAAATCCTGATAAAGCAAAACTTAATAAAGCGGCAAAAGATCAGATTTTAAAATCTCAGAAGAACGTTAAGAAAATAGTAGAGTCCGATCAGTGTGTATATGGAATCAATACGGGATTCGGTCCACTTTGTGATACTAAGATCTCTGCTGATGAAACGGCTCAGCTTCAGTATAATTTGATCATTTCCCATGCAGTAGGTGTGGGGAAGCCTATTGATAAAGAGCTTTCAAAGATTATGATGATCGCTAAAGTACATGCGTTGTCAAAAGGTTTTTCCGGGGTTTCTCTGGAAGTTATTGAAAGAATGATCCTGATGCTGGAGAAAGATATCATTCCTGTAGTTCCGGAGCAGGGCTCTGTAGGTGCTTCAGGAGATTTGGCTCCTTTGGCACATCTGGTTTTACCGTTGTTGGGATTAGGACAGGTTTGGGATGGAGATAAAGTGGTGGAAACATTAAAAGTTTTAAAGAAAAATAAATTAGAGCCTCTTACACTGGGCCCAAAAGAAGGACTTGGGCTGATCAACGGAACTCAATTCATTTTAGCCCATGCCATAAAAGGGCTGGAAAAATTTGAATACCTGCTGGACCTTGCCGATATGACAGCGGCCATGAGCCTTGAAGCCTACAGAGGTTCTGCAAGCCCGTTCAAAAAAGAGCTTCATGAGATCAGGCCATTTGAAGGAAGTAAAAAAGTGGCAGCAAGAATGGTGAAGTTTTTAAGGAACTCTGAAAACATGAAAGCCCATGAAGGCTGTGAAAGAGTTCAGGATCCTTATTCCATGAGATGTGTGCCGCAGGTTCACGGGGCGAGCAGAAATGCTTTTGAACACCTTAAAAATATGGCAATAACAGAATTGAATTCTGTGACGGATAACCCGATCGTTTTAAGTGCTGAAGAATCCATTTCTGGAGGGAACTTTCACGGGCAGCTAATGGCTCTGCCATTGGATTATGCTACTTTGGCTGCTGCTGAGCTGGGAAATATTTCAGACAGGAGAAGCTATTTGCTATTGGAAGGAAAATACGGACTGCCAAGACTGCTAACGGAAAGCTCAGGACTGAACTCAGGATTTATGATCCCGCAGTACACTTCAGCGGCATTGGTAACAGAAAACAAAACATTATGTTTCCCGGCTTCTGCAGACTCTATTCCTACAAGCTTAGGGCAGGAGGATCATGTTTCTATGGGGAGCATTTCAGGGAGAAAGTTCAATCAGGTTTTAGGAAATCTGATCAATATTTTAGCGGTTGAACTAATGTTTGCCGCACAGGGGCTGGAGTTCAGAAGACCGGCTAAATGCTCAAAAATTATAGAAGAAAACTTTGCCATTATCCGCTCTAAAGTTAAAAAACTGGAAGATGACAGGCTGATCGGACAAGATATGCTTGCCATTGCAGAGCTGATCAATGAAAGAAAGTTTATAGTGAACTGATATAAAAAGCAAACCACAAAAGGCACAAAAGCTTCCGGGACATTTAAGTTTATCTAAGCAGAAGATTTGAATGCACATTAGTTTTGAAAATCTAATATTGAGCTAAATCGAAGTATTCAGCTTATGTGAACTTTAAAACAATATCATCTTAAACTATAAATTACTAAAGTGTTTCCAAGATCTGCACATCCTAAAAAACTTTTGTGCCTTTTGTGGTTAAAATAAAAGTTTATAAATAAAGCTTCCATCGGGGAAGCTTTTTATATTTGCAGAAACAAAGAACGCATGAAGATAAAGAGAACAGACTCTTCAGATAAGGATTTTCAGGATCTTGTAAAACTGTTAGATGCCGATCTTGCCATCCGGGATGGTGAAGACCATGCCTTTTACCATCAGTTCAATAAGATCGATATGCTGAAAAATTGTGTTGTGGTTTATTTAGAAGATAATGCGATAGCCTGTGGAGCTTTCAAGCCGTTCTCTGAAGAAAGTGTAGAGATCAAACGGATGTATACAAACCCCGAAAAAAGGAAACTCGGTCTGGCTTCCGGGATTTTGTATGAACTGGAAATCTGGGCCAGAGAATCCGGATATAAAAAGTGTATCCTGGAAACCGGTTTGAAACAGCCCGAAGCCATTGCACTCTATGAGAAAAGCGGTTACCACAAGATCCCGAATTACGGGCAATATGCCGGAGTTGAGAACAGCGTCTGCTTTGAAAAAGAGATATGATCAATCACCCGGCTGATAATCCAGCGGAAGCATAAACTCGATCTTGTTTCTTGAAAAATCCCCCTGCTTGAGCAGGAGTTCAGGATCAGAAGTATTGCCGGTGTCATAAACTTCAAAGGTCTGCCCTTCAATATACAGGAATGACTGATGGCTGACAGGAATTTTATCTTTGACCAGTTTTTTGTTTTCCAGATTATAATAATATTTGCTGTAGTTGACCTGTAGTACATCCGGAAAATCCAAGATCACTTTTCCATCGGTTCTTTTAATGTAGTCAGTATCCGGGATCTTCATTTTAGTAATAGCCATGCTGTAAGGCTTTTCACTATTCTTTCTGTGAGCAATATCATTGATGTTGTCAGAGATTTTCAATGTTCCGGATGTTATAAAGTTTTTCCGAAAATCATTCAGAAGTTCCAGTTCTTCTTCCGTTGGGTATTTCGGATTGGGAATCATAGTAATATGATTGACGATAAAGCCGTCCTCAGCCGTTTTATTTTGGTAAACACTCCGGAAAAAATGCAGCATGCTACCTTCGTAGGCGTTTATTCTGTTTAGCTTTACCTTATCTGTATTTTTAGTTTCTTTAAAGAAGCTTGTCCCGGTATAGTTCACTATATTTTTTTAAGGTCAAGAGTAAAGCCGAGAAGATCGTAGACAATCTCATAACCCAGATTTTTATTCTCAATGATCAGAGGTTGTGGCGCCTTTACTGTAAGGAAATTATTCTTCCTGTCATAGGCAAATTTTAAACTCCTTTGGTTCCTGATCTTCACATTCTGCTGGTCCGATCCTATAAAATTTTTAAGAAAATTGTAAATATGGTTTTTATAAGCTTCCTCTGTAAAAGGAATAAGCTGTACTTCCTCTATGTCAGCTGCTTTAACGAGAACAATCTTTAATGTTTTGCCATAAACCTTGGAAACATCGGTCATGAAGGTCTCATAGCTTTCTTTCTGGAAAACCAGATTGCCCTTATTCTTTGAGGATAATTCAATACTGAAGCTTCCGTCTTCTCCAGAGGTTGTACTTATTTTAGTGCCGTCTAAATAAACATTTACATTCGGAATAGCATGTTCGGCATCATTGACAACGGTTCCCCTGATCGTCTGTGACAAGAAAATATAAAGCGGAAATAATATGAAATACAGTACTATTGATTTTTTCATGGTAAACAATATTACTAAATTTTTAGTGATAAAAAAATAAAGCCGAAAAAAATAATACGGAGATAAAATACTTTGTAAACTACTGTAATTCAAAATAAAGTGATATCTTGTGTTATCAAAATCAAAATTAATTACTATGAAAAAAAATGTATTCTATCTTTTAGTAATGCTTCTGGTGATGGTTTCCTGTAACAGGGAAGAAGTACAGGCTGAAGTAGAGGGGATCGAAATAAGCCAGAAAGATCCTCTGACCGAAAAACAAATTAACGACCGGATTAATGAATCCATCCGAAATACCGGTTCTTTCAGCTGGAGCAAGTCTTCCGACCATTTTGTATGGAGTGCTATTTTCCGCGGAAATAAAGTGGCTTCGATAGGATTCGGAGCTTCACAGAAGGATTTCGACCGCAGCCTTTCACCCGATAATGAAAGGATACAGAATGAAATTTTAGAAGTTATTAAAAAATATGAAGGAAAGCAGGACAGGGTTTTATTAGGTTCCGATCAGTATCTCAACCAAATGGATGTGTATATTGAAAAGCAGGAAACGGTGATTGCTTTACGCCGCCTGAAAACGATCCGTTATCTGGAGCCGGCCGATTATCGTTATTTTGAAAACGAAAAGAAGCTTAGCGGTGCTGCCAAGTCCAGCGGAAGTTCATCAGGATGCGGATTGGAGTCGACCTCTTTAAATTCTGCGGATTATACTACGATTACACCCAATGCAAAGGCCTCATGGTCCTTCTATAAGCATAATATTACAAGTGCCTGGAGCTACAGTACCGGCGCCGGGATCACTATCGGTTTAATTGACAGCGGAGTTTCGACTGAACAGGGCTTATTGAGTGGTAGCTTTAATAACGGAGCATCTTCCGGGAGAACCATCAGCAAATATGGAGTATATGTAGATTCCATCTGGCCTTGGAGTTCCGGCTATGATGGGGCAAATGATAAATGCGGGCATGGGACCAGTATGGCTTCAGCCATGGCTGCTCCCAGAAATAACCAGGGGCAGCCTGTAGGGGTAGCCTACAATGCCAATCTGATAGCATACAGAGCAGCTTCCAATGTAGTATTGGATGGTTATCATGAACAAAACGGGGTGAAAATTGCGTTTACCGAACTGGCTAACAATACAAATGTAAAAATCATCTCCATGTCAATGGGGCATATATTTTCCGTGGGTAAAATAGAAGACGGAGTAAAATATGCCTATTCCAAAGGAAAACTGATCTTCTGTGCAGGCGGAACTTCTACCAGCTTTACTACTTTTGTAGGCGTTATTTTCCCTGCATGGATGCCGGAAACACAAGCTGTAACGGGAGTAAAGGAAAATACTTCCAATCAGAAATGTGATGTATGCCATTCCGGAGCTGAAATAGATTTTACCTATCAGATGGAAAGAGCTTCATCCAATAATATCCCGGTACTGAGCTATTACAATGCCCAGACAGATTATGTAGGAGGTTCTTCGGTAGCTACTGCATCCACTGCAGGAATTGCAGCGCTGGTATGGGCTAAAAATCCATCGTGGACGAGAGATCAGGTACTGAATAAGATGAGGCAGTCGGCAACTTATTATCCAAATAAGGATGCTAATTTTGGCTACGGAAATATCAATGTTCTGCAGGCTGTTCAGTAAGCATAAATAGTAAGAAATATCTAAATAGCAATATTATTTATCATAAATAGTATTACTATTTTTTATGCTGAAAAATCTTTATACCATTTTACCTTTGAAATTACTTTTATGAAGAATTTGCTTGCTGAGGTTTCGGCGCGGCGGCAAAGCCGCCGCGCCGAAACTTTATAATATTTTCAATACAAAAATGGTATCATCCTATTCTTACGCTCGTCATACTCAGAGAACCTCCGATTAATTCATCATTGAACAAAGTCAGGTTTTCCGATCTGTCTTTTAAGCCCAAAGTATAGATCAGTGGTAAAAAATGATCGGGAGAAGGAACAGCATATTGTAAAAAAGTTCCCTGTTTCCGATAATCAATAACAGGCTGGAAATTCCCATCCAGAAGCCAGCTGTTGGTTTTCTTACGGCTTTCTATGGCCCAGTCCCATCCGGCACCGACCGTATTAATGTTTTTCCAGTCTATCAGTCTTAAATTATGGATAATATTTCCGCTTCCGATGATTAAAATGCCCTTTTCACGAAATTTATTTAATCTTGCCGCCAGATCGAAGTGATATTGTGGCGGTTTTGTATAATCGATGCTTAATTGAATGACAGGAATATCAGCATCTGGGTACATATGTCTGATAACCGACCATGCGCCGTGATCCAAACCCCAGTTATGGTCTTCCTCCACTTGTACAGGAGCAAGAAGATTTGCCGTTTCTTTGGCCAGTTCAGGATTTCCGGGAGCAGGATACTGTACCTCGAACAATTCCTTCGGAAAGCCATAAAAATCATGTATCGTTCTCGGCATACCCATCGCTGTTACGAAAGTACCCTGAGTGTACCAATGGGCTGAAATGCATAAAATAGCATTTGGCCTTGGGATCTCCCGGGCTGCCTTTCTGAATCCCTGTACAAACTGATTCTCTTCAATAGCGTTCATAGGAGAGCCATGTCCCAGAAATAATACAGGCATTCTCTCACTGCCTGTAAAATGGTCACTGATATTCTGCAGATCGTTAAGGTTCATAGAATGTTGGGAGTTTATAAAAAATAAAAGGTTCAAGGTTTTAGAAAATCCCTGAACCTTTTACCCTATATGCTAAAAAATTATGCCTGCTTTACAAACTGTAACTCTCCGGCAATCCTTACCTCGTCACTTACCATTACTCCTCCGGCTTCAAGAGCTGCATTCCAGTTTAGTCCGAAATCCTTTCTATTGATCTTTCCTTCAAAAGAAAATCCAGCTTTTGTATTTCCCCACGGATCTTTATTGATTCCTCCAAAATCCACATCCAGGCTTACCGGTTTTGTAATTCCGTTGATCGTAAGACTGCCTTCTATCTTATCATTCAGAGCTTGAGACTCAAAAGTAATCACCGGATGAGCTTCAGCATTGAAGAACTCGGCAGACTTTAAGTGATTATCCCGGTCTGTATTGTTGGTAAAAACCGAATCCGTATGAATAGTTGCAGTAGTTTTTGCATTTCTGAAACTGTCATCTTCAGCTTCAATTTCAGCAGCGAAGTCTCTGAAGCTTCCTTTTACGTTGGAAATCATCATGTGCTTTACTTTGAATGTGATCTCACTATGTGTAGGGTCTAAGGTCCATTTTGTTGCCATTGTATTTATTTTTATAAATTGTTAATAATACTGCAAATGTATAGTAAGGTACAGGTACAATTCATTGATTTAAGATAAGAAATGAAAATGTACCTTTTGCAATGAGTCGCAGTGACATTCCACATCTCTTGGTTCTGGTAGCAGAAGATTTCAAGAATCCTGACATTAAGTTAAGAAAATATTTTCTATTAATCTGCATATTTATAAACGTTTTATTTTAACGTTTCCTTAACGTATGGTTTTATTTCTTATTTTTGAAGCAATTAATTTTATACCATGAAATTATATAGATTTTCTTTATTGATGGTGGTTTTGGGTGGATCTGTCTTTGCCCAGACCCAGAAATATACTATGGCAGAAGCTGTAAACGGTCTTAGAAGCAATCTGGCGGTAAAAAATATTTCTCAATTCTCATGGACGGGAGACGGCAAATCATACATTCAGGCTGTGAAAGGAGGATATTTGATTACAGATATAAAAACTAAAAAGCAGGATACCCTGGTATCTTTGACGCAGTTGAATAGGCATTTTGCAGATAAGAAATTAAAAGCAGTGCCACCTATCAAATTCACAGGTAATTCACAGGGATATTTCAATGCCAATGATCAAATGGCTTGGGTTGAGAAGTCCGGCAGTGACTGGAAGATCAAAAATTCAGTTTCGTTGGAAGAGGATGCTACTAATGTAAAAGTGTTTAGCGATAGCCAGACCTTTGCCTATATCATAAAGAATAATTTATATGTGAATAGGAACGGTAAAGCTATTGCCGTTACAAATGATCCTAATGAGAATATTGTGAATGGAGGTTCAGCCGTTCACAGAAATGAGTTCGGAATTGATACCGGGATTTTCCCTTCTCCAAATTCGGAAAATGTAGCTTTCTACAGAATGGATCAGACAATGGTAACGGATTACCCTGTTATTGACTGGTCTGTAACCCCTGCAGAAAACCACAATATAAAATATCCGATGGCCGGAAAAACATCACATGAAGTTACATTGGGTGTTTTCAATATTAAAAATCAGTCTACAGCCTTCCTGAAAATTGAAGGAGAGAAAGATCAGTACTTAACAGCTGTTACTTGGAGCCCCGATTCCAAATATATTTTCGTGGGAGTACTGAACAGAGGGCAGAATCATTTAAAAATGAATCAGTATGATGCTGTCACCGGAGACTTTGTAAAAACTTTGTTTGAGGAAACCAATAGCAAATATGTAGAACCACAGCACCCATTGGTATTCTTCCCGAACTCCACTACAGATTTCATCTGGCAGAGCCAGAGAACGGGATATAACCATCTGTTCCATTACAGTCTTGAAAAGGGATTGGTTGCCCAGATCACAAAAGGAGACTGGTTGGTTACCGATGTTTTAGGGTTTAATGAGAAGAAAAAGGAGATCTATTTTACTTCGACCAAAGAAACTCCTTTAGAAAGACATTTATATAAAATCAATTGGGCAAGCTTTAAAATGCAGAGACTGGATGATGCAGCCGGGATGCATACCGGAATATTGAGCAATGACGGAAATTACCTGTACGATATCTACAGCAATGCGGATACCCCTAAAATAGCAAATATCATCAATACGGGCACCTTAAAATATGAGAACATTCTCACAGCTGAAAATCCATTAAAAAATTACCAAAGGCCTGAAATTAAAAATATAGAGATGAAGGCTGATGACGGAACGCCATTATATGGTAAAATAATCCTTCCGACGAATTTTGATCCCAATAAAAAATATCCCGCGATCGTATATTTATATAACGGGCCTCATTTACAATTGGTAACAAATACTTTCCCGGCTTCCGGAAACCTCTGGTATGAATATATGGCCCAGAACGGATACATTATTTTTACGATGGATGGAAGAGGTTCTTCTAATCGTGGATTGAAATTCGAGCAGGCAGTCTTCAGAAACCTGGGGACTACCGAAATGAACGATCAGATGAAAGGAGTAGAGTATTTGAAGTCACTTCCTTATGTAGACGGAGAGAAATTGGGAATCCATGGATGGAGTTTCGGCGGGTTTATGACAACCAGCTTTATGCTTCGCCATCCTGAAGTGTTCAAGGTAGGCGTTGCAGGCGGGCCTGTGATCGATTGGAGCATGTATGAGATCATGTACACAGAAAGGTATATGGACACTCCGCAGGAAAACCCTCAGGGGTATAAAACAGCAAACCTTTTGGATAAGGTGCAAAATTTAAAAGGAAAACTGCTGATGATCCACGGAGCACAGGATGATGTGGTGGTTTGGCAGCATTCGGTGAAGTTCCTGAAATCAGCGGTTGATAATGGAGTACAGTTAGACTATTTTGTCTATCCGGGACACCCTCATAATGTGACCGGGAAAGACAGGGTGCATCTGATGCAGAAAGTAACGGATTATTTTGACCAGTATCTGAAAAAATAATATTTGATCCAGCCAATCCGGCTGGATTTTTTATTTTAAACAGAATGGTTTTTAAAATCATATGTTTAATTAAAAAGAAGATGAGGTATAAAATATTAAGTATATTTGAATACAATGAAATATAAATTATGGAATTACTGGACATTATATTAGGCAAATTTATTCCAGATATTCTGGGACTTTATACCCGGTATTTTGTTTTAAAGATTTTCAATCCGGATCTGAAAAAAGAAGATCTGGACCAGGGCTTTTTTAATCTTATCATTGGACTTGTTGTTTTTATAGGCTTATTAATAGGTATATTGTATGTTCTTTCTATGATGAAAATTCTTTAATTCAGGCTTCCCGGATCCTGAAAACATTTGATCTTCTTTATTGCTTTCACGCGTTTTCATTCTTATCATTCATCAATGCTTTTGACTTTCAGGAGCTGTAATTTTGTTCTTATATAAAATCAGAAATATGGAATTAGGAATAGGAATGTTTGGTGATCTGGCATTTGACCAGACAACAGGAAAATATAGGGATGCAGTTACTAAAATCCGGGAGATCCTTGCGCAGGTAAAATTGATGGATGAGGTGGGAATAGATGTTTTCGCAATGGGAGAACATCACCGACCCGATTATGCCGTTTCATCTCCGGAGATCGTATTGGCTGCTGCTGCGGGCATTACTAAAAACATAAAACTGGCCAGTGGAGTAACGGTACTCAGCTCATCAGAACCCGTAAAAGTATATGAAGATTTTTCAACATTGGATCTGATCTCTGACGGGCGGGCGGAAATATTTGTAGGAAGGGGCAGTTTTATAGAATCTTTTCCACTATACGGATATTCGCTGGATGATTATGAGCAGCTTTTTGATGAAAAACTGGAACTGTTATTAAAAATCAATTCCGAAGAAAATGTTTCATGGTCAGGACAGCTCCGCGCACCAATGCATGACCAGACCGTTTATCCGAGAGCTAAAAATGACGGAAAACTTACCATCTGGAGAGCAGTGGGAGGAACCCCGCAATCCGTTTTGAGTGCTGCGAAGCTCGGAATGCCTTTAGTGGTAGCTATCATTGGCGGGATGCCGATCCAGTTTAAAAACCTGATTGAATTCTATAAGCAGGAATATGAAAAAGCGGGGCATGATGTATCTGAAATGCAGATTGCCATTCATTCACATACTTTTATAAGTAATGATCAGAAAGTTATAGACGGATATTTCCATAATTATAAGTCCCAAATGGATAGGATAGGTTCCAAAAGAGGATGGGCTCCTTATACAGAAATGCAGTATGAAGGCGGGAGGAGCAAGGATGGGGCATTGTTCATCGGAAGTCCTGCGGAAGTTGCTGATAAAATTGCGTATATGAAAGAAATTTTCGGGATCACTAGATTTATCGGGCATATGGATGTGGGAGATCCGGCTCATGATATCATGATGAGATCCATAGAACTGTTCGGAAAGGAAGTATTACCGGAAATTAAACCTTTATAAATAAACACTCCGTTGAAATTTTCAGCGGAGTGTTTTTATTGAGTCCGTACAGACTTTTAATAGGAGAATTAAGCTACAAAAGCTCTATTATTAAACGCTTTAGTAAAAAAAACTTATGTGCTCTTAAATATACTTTGCAGGGAGCTTTTCATTAAACTTAAGTGTTTACAATAGCTTTTGTGACTTTTGTGGTTTATTTTTTTGATAAGTTTGAATAAGCACTTTCTATACATAAATAAAGTGTCTAAAAACTTTTTGGATAAAAAGTAATCGTTCATTGGATTATTTATAGGAAACAACTATTTTTACAAAAAAACATGCAGCAGCAATCCAAAGATCCTTTACACGGAAAAAGACTAGATGCTATTCTGGAAGAATTGGTGGAATATTATGAAGGATTTGAAAAACTGGGCGAGCAGATCAACATTAAGTGTTTTACAGATAATCCCAGTATAAGCTCTTCCCTGAAATTTTTACGGAAAACGCCTTGGGCACGAACAAAAGTAGAAAGTCTTTATGTATATGTTTTAAGACAGAAAAAGAAAAAAGAGAGACCGCAAAACTAACAGTAGCTTTATATCTTAACTTAAAAACTCACCTGAAACATAATACCACCGTTCATGCATTTTCTGGAAAACAGAAAATTCATAGTGAATTTGAGGACTTCCGTCCTGATCAATATAATAAGCCTTAAATTCTACCTGATTCAATGCCGGAGTTCTGATGATCTCCAGTTTGGTCCATTCATTGATCTCTCCCCATTCTTGCAGGTCTGCCTTATTGTGGAACTTCCTTTTTCCGGGATGAGTGGTCTCCATCAGATAATCTCCGTTCGGGATTGCAAATGCCGAAAACCTTGATCGCATCAGAGCTTCCGCAGTCGGAGCATGCTTTTCTCCTATGTGGTAAGGTTTACAGCATTCTTCATAAGATCTTCCGGAGCAGCAGGGACAGTTCATTTTTATATGTTTTAATTTTTTTAACCACAAAAGTCTCAAAAAAAATTGAAACACTTAAGTTATTTCTGGTTGAAATTATTTTGCTTAGAAGTACAAATGAGAAGAAAATCTTTGATTTCCAAGAAGCTAATGTGTCCTTAAATTCTCTTTTCAGGTATCATGAAATTAACTAAAGTGTCTAAAAAAACTTTTGTGGTTAATGAAATAAAAAGAAGCACCCAATAGAATGCTTCTTTATACTTATTTTATAAATCCTCTGTTTCTCAATAAAGGTTTGATATCCGGATCATGCCCCGTAAAATCCCTGAACGCTTTATTCAGATCTACAGAATTTCCTACGGAAAGAATATATTTTCTGAAACGGTCACCATTTTCCCTTGTCAAACCGCCATTGTTTTTGATCCATTCCCAGGCATCGCTGTCCAAAGTTTCAGACCATAAATAGGCATAATACCCCGCTGAATAATCACCACCCCAGATGTGTGCAAAATAAGGGGTATGGTATCTTGGCGGAACGGTTGCCAGAGTAAATCCATGATGAGTTAAAGACTGCTTCTCGAAATCCAGAACAGGAATTAACTGCCCTTCATTGGTAACGGTATGCCAGTCCATATCCAAAGCCGCTGCGGAAACCAACTCTGAGGTCATATACCCCTGATTGAATGTTGCCGCTTTTTTTATTTTATCAACCAAAGCCTGTGGAATAGGCTGTTTCGTTTCATAATGTATGGCGTAGTTTTTCAAGATGACCGGATCCAAAGCCCAGTGTTCATTGATCTGTGAAGGGAACTCCACAAAATCCCTCGGAACACTTGTCCCGGAAATAGAAGGATAGGTTTGGCTTGCAAATATCCCGTGGATGGAATGCCCAAACTCATGGAACATGGTCGTAACATCATCATAGCTGATCAGGGAAGGTTTTCCCGGAGCAGGCTTCTGATAATTGAAACAGTTTACGATCACTGGTTTTGTTCCTAAAAGATAAGACTGTTCCACAAAATTGCTCATCCAGGCCCCGCCGCTCTTAGAATCCCTCGTGTAGAAATCCAGGTAATAGATGGCCAGGGATTTTCCGTCATGATCAAAAACTTCGTAAGCCACTACATCAGGATGAAATACCGGCAGATCCGTTCTTTTCTTAAAAGTAATGCCATAGAATTTCTCGGCAGCATAGAAAACTCCTTTTTCCAGAACAGTCGTCACTTCGAAATAGGGCTTGATCTGGTTTTCATCCAGGTCATATTTGGCTTTTCTTACCTGTTCGGCATAGAAATTCCAGTCCCAAGGTTCTACTTTAAAACCTCCGTTTTGCTGATCGATCAGATCCTGGATATCTTTAGCTTCACGTCTGGCTGTTTCTACAGCCGGAGTAGCAAGCTGATTCATGAGCTTAACGGCAGCTTCAGGGGTTTTTGCCATCTGATCCTGAAGTTTCCATTCTGCAAAATTTTTCTTCCCTAAGATCTGTGCCTTTTTTAGCCTGAGTTTAGCCAACTTTTCAACAGTTTCCCGGGTATCATTGGCATCTCCTTTTTCAGCCCTTAGCCAGGAAGCTTTGAAAAGTTTTTCCCTGCTTGTCCTGTTTTTAAGATTTTGTAAAAGAGGTTGCTGAGTGGTATTTTGTAAAGCCAGAAGATATTTTCCGTTCTGTCCTGCATTTTTTGCATCTGTTGCCGCGGCTTCTATTTCATCACTGGAAAGCCCTTCCAGTTCCGTTGCATCAGAAAAGAAAACACCGCCCTGCTTTCTAGCCTCAAGAAGCTTGATGGAAAACTGGGTGGATAATGAGGCGAGTTCCTGATTCACCTGCTTTAGTTTCTCCTTATCTGCAGCAGAAAGATTGGCCCCTGCTATTTCAAAGTTCTGTTTGTAGAATTGCAGCAACCTTTTACTTTCGTCATCCAAACCGTTTTCCTTAATAGATTGGATCCTTTGATAAAGCCGGTCATTCAGATACATTTTATCCGAATGGGCCGCAAATATTGGAGCATATTCTTCATCCAAAGCCTGAAGGGTAGGATTGGTATCCGCACTGGTCAGGTTTGAAAAGATGATCCGCGCTCTTTTCAGTACCTCGCCGCTTTTTTCCAATGCAACGACCGTGTTTTCAAAAGTAGGTGCATCAGGATTGTTTGCAATCTTTAAGATCTCAGCATCATGCTGTCTCAATCCGAAATCGAAAGCAGGTTTAAAATGTTCATTTTTAATTGTATTGAATTCCGGAGCTTCATACTGAAGTTTACTTTTCTTCATGAATGGGTTGGAAGACAGTGAAGAATCGGGGGCAGGGATTTCCTGCTGAGTATCGGTTTTTTTCATTGTAGTACAGGAGTAATTGAATGCCAGAGCAGAAATTAACAATACTGATGAAATATTTTTCATAAATTAGTTGTTATTAAAATATAAAGATATTAAAACTTAATTTATAAAAGCAGTAAACATGAAATCAACAACTCTTTTTATTTTTTCGGCCTTTGTGCTGTTGTCTTCCTGTAATGAAAAGCATGATAAAAATGATAATGAAAAAAAAGACTGGGTAGATCGGGTGACCAATAAAGATCATGGCCCTGTAAGAGATAAGGAATTCGCAGGCAGTTTTGATGAGATTGAAGTGTCACAAGCTATTGAAGCAGAAATCATAAAAGCAGAAACTGAAAAAGTAGTCATTTCAGCTCCTCAAAATATCCTTAATGAAATTCTGGTGGATATAGAAGGAGGAAAGCTGCACATTCATTATAAACGAGGGATCAGGGTAATGAATACCAACAAGGTTACAGCCAAAATATATACTAAAGATTTTACAAAACTGGTAGCTAATTCGGCGGCCACAATACATGTAAAAGATAAATTTACCCAGGAGAAAACAGATATCGAGGTGTCCAGCGCATCAACGATCTCCGGAGATCTGGAAGCCAATGATTTTGATATTACTGCAGATAGCAGTGGTAGCTTCAGTGGAAAGGTCTGGGCAGTTGATCTAAATGCTGATGCTTCCTCTGCGGCCAGTATTGATCTGTCCGGAAAGGCTAAAAATACAGATCTTAATTCTTCTTCGGCCGGGAGCATCTCTGCAAAGGATTTTATTGCAGATCATGTAAAAGCTGAGGCTTCAAGCGGAGCAAGTGTTGATGTGAGCGCTTCTTCAACCATAGAGGCGGATGCTTCATCAGGGGGAAGTGTAAATGTATATAGAAAAGGAAACGTTACCAGCGTCAATAAGCAGGAAAGCAGTGGCGGAAGTGTAAACGTTCAGTAATAATTATGAAGAGGTTTCCTCGTCTTCTTCATCTGAGGATGAGGAGCCTTCCCAATTCCTGTTATCGAAATTAAGATTGTCGTAAGCTAATAATTCCTCCTCACGCTGGAGGATTTCTTTTGTGGTAAACAAAACAAGATCATCGTCTTCCTTTACTTTAGCCAGTTTCCTGATAGATGCTTTATCAATAGCCATAAATCTTTGTCCGAGACGCCTTGCGGCATATTTCCGCATTCCGGCTTCATGTAAGACATCTACGGCCATATCTACAGCTGTTCCCAATGTTTCACGATAGACATTATCAATACCATTATTAAGATGCCCATAAGCATCGATCCTGTTTTTTGCCCTTACAAAAATTTTTACCTGCGGATAATTTTCCCGGACCAGTTCTGCAATAAATTTGTTATCATCAGGATCATCAAGACACAATACTAAAATTTCTGCATCTTCAATTCCTGCGGCTCTTAGGATGGGGATACGGGTGGCATCACCATAATATACCTTAAAGCCGTAGCTCCTTAGCAGCTTTACCCTGTCCGAATCCCTGTCCAGGACCGTAGCAGGAATTTTATTGGCTTTTAACAAACGCCCGACAGTACTTCCAAAGTGCCCGAAGCCAACAATAATAATTTTCTTTTGACTCACATTGCTATCCAGAATATTAAAATCCTGTCCGCCTTCGGGTTCCTCTTTAATGAATCTGGGAGTTATGATTTTATCATTAATAATAAGCAGGAACGGAGTGATACACATGGTAATAGCCGTTACGGCCATCATTTGAGCATTAAGCTCAGGACTTAATAGATAAAGGCTTGAAGCATAATTGATCAGTACAAAAGCGAATTCCCCTACCTGAGAAAGAGCAAATGCGTAGAACAAACTCTGAGGAGTATCTATCCTGAAAAACTTTCCGATCGCATATAAAACGATAAACTTGATCGCCAGAACAGCAAAAACAGTACTGAATATAAATAACGGATCTTTCTGAATAATACTGAAATTCATAGTTGAGCCGACACTCACAAAGAATACGGCCAATAATAGGCCTTTAAAAGGATCTATCTGTGCTTCCAGTTCGTGGCGAAACTCACTGTTGGCCAGCATTACACCTGCCAGGAAAGCTCCTAAAGCGGGAGATAGACCGATAAGTATCATGAGTTCCGATACCCCGATGACCAGAAACAGGGAAGAAGCAGTAAGCAGTTCCGTCATCCCGGATTTTGAAACATACCGTAAAAAAGGTACAAATACATATCTTCCCAACAAGATCAGTATAATAACGCCAAGAATCACGGTGCCGGCCTGCATCCATTCCGGTAGCTTCTGGATCAGGATTTGTATATTGTTGTCAGGATCGTGATGTTTGGCTTTGTAATTGGCAATTACGGGCAGAATGGCGAGGATAGGGATCACGGCGATATCCTGGAACAGCAGGGTAGAGAAAGAGGCTTCCCCGGCCATTGTTTTCAGATAATTTTTTTCCTGAAGGGTCTGCAGGACAATAGCGGTAGAGGATAATGCAAAGCACATAGCTATAGCAATTGCCTTATCTATTCTCCAGCCTACACTGATGAAAACCAGAAAAAGCAGCGAAATGGTGAGAAGCATCTGAGTCAGGCCAAGCCCGACAATTTTCTTCCGCATTTCCCAGAATTTTCTGGGCTCTAATTCTAAACCAACCAAAAAGAGAAGCATGATCACCCCAAACTCACTGGCGTGCATGATGTCGTTCACATCCTTTCCTGTCAACCGGAGTACATAAGGCCCGATAATAATACCTCCGGCAATATAGCCGATCACAGAGCTTAACCCCAATTTCCTGGCCAGCGGAACCATAATAATGGCAACGCCCAGGAAAATTAAAGTATTCATGGCCAGAGTAGATTCCATATTATTGATTCAGGAGCTCCATAAATTGCCGTTTATGTAGAATGATGTCTTTTTTTGATAGCTTGTTGGCTTCATAAACAATTTTAATATGTTTAATGTCCGCCTTAAAAACGTTCAGGGAAACAATCAGTCCGCTGATAAGTTCCTCTATGGTATACTTATAGGTACCTGTTCTGCTGAAAGATCTTTCTTTTCCGCCTGTTGTGACCAAAATGTAAATCTCTTTGCCTTTCAGAGGATTGTGTCCTCCTTCCTTCAGCCAGTCCCTGTCAAAAACTTCATCCATCCATAGCCTTAAAAGCGGGGGCATTCCGAACCAGATGATAGGAAACTGAAAAACAAACCGTTCATAGTTTTTCAGGCGTTTTCTCTCCCTGAATGCCGCAATATGAAAATCAGGATATTCTTCATACAGGTCCCTGAGCGTATAATGCTGATGCCGAACGTAGAAATTGACAAGCTCTACATTCGAGTTGGAATGTTCCAGGTAAGGATGTGCAAAAATAACCAGTGTTTTCTTCATCAGCCCCTGTTTTCAGTAAATTTAATGAAAAAATATTGAGTAAACTATAGTTTCTATAAGGTTATATTAAATTTAATAGAATGAATAATATGATATTGCTGACAGATTTTAAAGAAAAGCTGCATTGTAGAATTATGAAATAAAAAAGCCGGCTATTCAGCCGGCTGTATTTCTTTTTGTTTACCATCCTCCTGAAGCACCACCGCCTCCGAAGCTTCCGCCACCGCCGAAGCCTCCGAATCCGCCACCTCCGCCGGAGTTTCCTCCACCGAAGCCACCGCCTCCAAAGCTGCCCGGGAACGGGAAAAATCCGCCGGGATAATTTCTGCGTCCTCGTCGTGTGATAATGACGTCATCATCATCGTTGTTTCCGCCACGGCCTCCGCCTTTATTTCCGAAGATAATGGCAAGAATGATAAAAATGACAAATGCTATGATAAGTATGGTTACCACGGTGGAAGCACCATTGTCATCATCATAATCAGGGGTCACAACAGGTTTGAATTTTCCCTGTACCGCATCCATAATGGCAGAAGTCCCTTTGTTGATGCCTTCATACCAAAGCCCTTGCTTGAAACTCGGGGTAACCAGATAATCCAGTATCTGTCCTGCCACAGATGCCGTTAAATATTGTTCAACGCCTCTTCCCTGTTGGATAGACATAGTCCTGTCTTCCGTAGCGATCAGAAAAACGATCCCGTTGTCAACATCTTTTCTGCCGATCCCCCATTTTTCACCAAACATGGTTGCAAGGAAATTTACATCTTCTCCTTTTGTAGAAGGAATGATCACAACTTCAATTTCCGTTGAGGTAGAATCCGCAAATTTGATCAGCTTATTGTTAAGATCGTTTCTTTCCTGCGGTGTGAGTAAATTGGCTTCGTCATAAACAGGAAACAGTACTGACGGTTTTTGAGGAATAGTGTATTGTGCTGATACAATACTGTAAAAGCATATAAATAAGAATGAAAATACTATTTTAAGAGAATGTAATTTCATTAGAAAGTTCGTTGGGGTTTTCTCCTTCTACAGGAAAATATTTTTTCAGTTCGATGCCTGTTTCCAGAATGGCACTTTTGAGTGCTTTATAGTGATTTCCTTTACCAAATTCAGAAGTAACATAATCATGCAGGTGGTCCCAGAAAGACTGATGCACCTTTTCATGAATACCTGTATCCCCAATAATGGTCAGGTACTTTTGTTCAAAATTGACATGAAAAAGCACAGCGTTCCTATCGGCAGTTTTATTCATGCATAGCTCTTTGAAAACCTCAAAGGCAATTTCTGCGTTATGGCTTTCCGTATTAGAGTCTATGTGCACTCTGATCTCGCCGGTAGAATGTTCTTCTGCTGACTGAATAGCTTCCACAAGGGAAGCTATCTGTTGGTTTGTTAAGAAATCGCTCATTATTCTGAGAAAACTTCAGGGGCTTTATTAGCTCCTGCTTCTGCTTTGAAATAAGGTTTTTCTTTAAAGTTGGTAAAATTCGCCAGAATATTATTCGGGAACTTCTTGATCGATGTATTGTAATCCTGTGCTGCTTCATTATAGTACACAGTTTCTGTTCTGATGCTGTTTTCAATGGCCGTATATTCTCTTTGGAAATTGATATACTGCTGGTCAGCTTTCAGGTTAGGATATTGCTCTACCACAGCCATCAATCTGCTTAATGCACCGGATAATTCCCCTTGTGCAGCTTGGAATTTAGCAATATCAGCTTCCGTCATATTGGTAGGATCAATGTTAATGGAAGTTGCTTTTGAGCGCGCTTCAATAACTTTGGTTAAGGTTTCCTGCTCAAACTTGGAATAAGATTTTACCGTTCTTTCCAGATTCGGAATCAAATTGGCTCTTTTCTGGTACACCGTTTCCACATTAGACCACTTTGTATTTACATTTTGTTCTTTAGTCACGAAATTGTTATATCCGTTCTTGCCCCAGAAGAATAAAACAGCAACAATAATAAGGAGAGCGATACCTATAGTTCCTGCGCTCAGACAGCCTTTGTTTCTCATAGTTTATTTTTTTAAATTTTTTGTGCTAACCAAATATACAAATTATGTGCTAATTTTGTAAAAAATTATTTTAATGACGACAATAGTGGTAGCGATGGGAGAAAAAAATGAGATTGGTTCTGATAATCAGCTCCTTTGGCATCTCCCAAAAGATCTGAAACATTTTAAGGATCTTACCTCGGGACATCCTGTGATCATGGGAAGAAAAACCTATGAGAGCATCGGCAAGCCACTTCCCAACCGTACCAATATTGTTATTTCAAGAAAAAAGGACTGGTTTGAAGAAGGAATTCTGATCGTGGGAAGCATTAAAGAGGCCATAAAGTTTGCTAAAAAGATCGATGAAGATATTTTTATCATTGGTGGCGGAAATATTTATGAGCAGACTATGGATATTGCTGACAGGCTTGAAGTCACTTTAGTTAAGGCAGATCTGGAAGCGGATACTTTTTTCCCGAAGATAGATACTGACTTCTGGGTCAAAACAGAGGAAGTATGCCATGAAAAAGATGAAAAAAATCCGTATGATTTTTGTTTTCAGACGTTTGAAAAAATTAAAAATGATGAACGATAAGCAATAAATTGAGATTATTCTTTAAATGGGAACCGGGAACCCTAAACT
Organism: Chryseobacterium defluvii; assembly: GCF_014204415.1. GTDB lineage: Bacteria > Bacteroidota > Bacteroidia > Flavobacteriales > Weeksellaceae > Chryseobacterium > Chryseobacterium defluvii_A. The sequence goes on from NZ_JACHLE010000007.1 coordinate 27,932, forward strand.
TTAAACCCGGAACCTTCAAATTTACACCTTCAAATTTCTTATCTTTGCACTTCTAAATTTTAATAATGAACAAGTATATAAAAATTGTAATTGCGGCGCTTCTTATACTTACCGGGATTTACATGATGTTTTTTACAAGAAACTTAGGCTGGGGGATTGTGATTTTTCTTCTGGCAGCATTGCCGATTTTTCTTTTCTTTAAAAATGAGAACATCCTTTTGGCGTTCTGGCAATTGAGAAAACAGAATATGGAGAAAGCTTCGAAATTCTTAAACAATATTACGAACTATAAGGCTGAACTTCATAAATCCCAGTATGGTTATTTTCATTATCTGCAGGGACTCACTTTAGCCCAGGAACACCCTACAAAAGTAGAGCCTTTAATGAAAAAAGCATTAGAATACGGTTTAAATATGAAGCACGACAGGGCAATGGCTACTTTAAATCTTGCAGCAGCAGCTATTTCCAAAGGAAGAAAGCAGGAGGGGCAGAAATTACTGGAAGAAGCGAAAAAATTAGACAGTGCGGGAATGATGACAGACCAGATCAAAATGATGAAAGACCAGCTGAAAATGCCTTCCATGCAAAAGCATATGCATAACCCGAATATGAGGCAACGAGGAAAATTCTTTTAAGACATCAAACTGAATAAAAATAAAGCACCCGGAAAGGTGCTTTTTATGTTTAGAGACTTTTTTATTTTACATTTCCGAGCTATGGTCATGCCCATAAAATTTAGGGATCTGCCACTGATATTTCACCGCAAAAGTTCTTATCGCAACGATCAGTAAAATGGTGAAGATCTGAACAAAGGTATATGAAAGGGTAGTATAGTTTACCAGTAATAAAAATATGGCACCGCCTACAATACAGGCTGTTGCATAAATTTCCTTTCTGAAAATCAAAGGAATTCTGTTGAGCAGGATATCCCGGATGATCCCTCCGAAACAGCCCGTTATGGTTCCCAGTCCAATGCAGATCAAAGGGTGGATGTCTGCATGCAGCCCTTTCTGAATACCAATAATGGTAAACAATCCCAATCCGAAACTGTCAAAAATAAATAAAGTAACCTTAATATTTTTCTCCAGGGATTTGAAGATCATTGAAAAAATACTGGTGATAATGATTACTGCACAGGTCAGCAGGTCATGCATCCAGAACACCGGAATATCCAGCAGCAGGTCTCTCACCGTTCCGCCGCCTACTGCCGTAACGAATGCTATAATAAGTACTCCAAAAGGATCAAGCCGCTTCTGCATGGCCGCGAAGCTTCCGGACATGGCAAAGGAAAAGGTTCCCAGTACTTCTATGGCAAAGTTGAACTGTTCGTGCATATTTTATGAGTGATGAATAATGAGCAATAAGCAATAAAAAGTATGCCGTTTAGCTCTGAGCCAGTTTAAACTTATATTTGGTCATTACTTTTACCAATTCATCACATTCTGATTTCAATTGCAAAATTTTGTCTGGATTTAAATATCCCAATTCTTCAATTATCTCAAGCCAAAGTTGAGTCTCATCAATCTCCTCGACAACAATACAGATTTTAGCAAACCTTTCCTTTTCAGACCTTGCTCGTGAAACAGCTCTATAATTGGCTGCCACAGAAGTAGCCGATCGGATAATTTGTTTTCTTATGATTGAAATATCATCCGAATAAGGTAATGAAGAAAGGGATTGAATAACAAGAATAGAAAATTTTTTAGTTCTTTCTCTAAAAATCTGATTAAAATCCATATTACTCATTACCAATTACTCATTACTTATTTTTCTATTCTCACCGAGTCCGGGACCAGCAGCTCATATTCTCCGCCATGATTGATGATCTCCCGTACAATGCTGCTGCTGATAAAGGATTTTCCTGATGAGGTCAGTAAGAATACGGTTTCCAGTTTTTTGTGTGCTAAAGTTCTGTTGGTGTGTGCAATGGCTTTCTCAAACTCAAAATCGGCAGGGTTTCTTAAGCCTCTTATGATGTACTGTGCATTTTTTTCAAAGCAGTAATCAACCGTTAAGCCTTCAAAATAATCGACTTCTACATTGGGAAATTCGGCAACGGAATTCTGGATGAATTCCATTCTTTTTTCCAGAGGAAACATATATTTCTTCTGGGAATTCTGTCCGATAGCTATAATAAGTTTATCAAAAAGAGGGGCAGCTCTTTCTATAATATCGTAATGTCCTAAAGTAATGGGATCAAAAGATCCGGGAAAAACAGCAATTTTCATATTATATAAAGTTATAAACTATGAGTTATGAGTTATAGATTTTTGGTATAAAATCTGACTTCTAATCTCTAACTTCTAATTTCTTTTTTTATTTAAAGCTTTTTCCACCTCATTTCCGCAAAGGTCCGTAATAGAAATTCCGTAATGCCTTGCCTGCTGAGGAAGAATACTTGCAGGAGAGAATCCGGGATTGGTATTCATTTCCAGCATGTAAGGAATACCATCCATCAGAATATACTCACTGCGTGAAAAACCGCTCATTCCCAGGGAGTCATAAGCTCTTTTGGCAATTTCTTCAACACGGATCCGTGTTTCATCATCAATTCTTGCGGGGGTAATTTCTTCTGATGCACCTTCATATTTGGCCTCATAATCAAAGAACTCATTTTTGGAAACGATTTCAGTGATTCCCAAAACGATGGTTTCTCCTTTAAAATCAATAACTCCTACGGAAACTTCCATTCCGTTCAGGAAACTTTCAATTAAAATCTCATCATCTTCTTTGAAAGCAAATTCTGTGGCAGCTATTAATTCTGACTTTTCTTTCACTTTTGAAATTCCCAGCGAAGAGCCGGATTGGTTTGGTTTAACGAAAAGAGGAAGTTTCAGGTTTTCTACAATTTCATCTGCATTAATATTTTCTCCTTTTTTTAAATAAACACTTTTTGCAGAAGGGATCCCATATTTAGACAAGACAGCCAATGTGTCTTTTTTATTGAATGTTAAAGCACTTTGGTAAAAGTTGCAGCCTGTGTAGGTTTGCCCGATGGCATCCCAATAGGCCTGCAGAATACCATTTTCGCCGGGTGTTCCATGAATAATGTTGAAGCAGACATCGAATTTCAGTTTTTCATTGTTGCTTAATGTTACTGAAAAATCACCTCTGTTGATTTCGTGTTTCTGATTATTTTCATCCAGAAAATACCACTCATCTTTAAGGACAACTACTTTATATACTTCATACAAATCTCTGTCTAAAGAATCATAAATCAACTGTCCGCTCTTTAAAGAAACCACATATTCGTCAGAATAGCCACCCATTACCACGGCAACACTTTTTTTGCTCATAACCATATCGTATCAATTAAGGCAAATTTAATGAAATTATGTATTGTAATACGGCAATTTCAGAAATTTTGAAGCGAAAAATGAAATGTGTTAAATAAAAACCACATTCTAAAATTATTAATTATATTTGCCGTTATAATTAAAGTATTTTTAATATGCTTAAGTCGCTTTTCAATTGGAAAGTTTTATTGAACTTATTAGTAGCCATAGGGGTTTTTGTGGGGTTGGTCTGGCTTACGTTTCGCTGGTTGGAATATCATACCAATCATGGCCAGGAAATACCGGTTCCCAATGTAATTAATAAATCCGTACATGATGCTGTTACAGTATTGGAAGATACAGGTTTGGAGTATGAAGTAGACAGTTCTAAATATAATCCCAAATACAGGCCGTTTCAGGTGCTTCAGGTGCATCCGGTGCCGGGCTCCAGAGTAAAGGACGGGAGAACAGTCCGTCTGGTTGTTAATCCTAGAAGCTGGGCGCCTGTTGCTGTTCCGGATGTGATCAATAAATATTCGGGTCTTGCTTTCCAGAGATTAGATAGGGTAGGCCTAAAAGTAGGAGATACTATTTTTGAACCGAGTATTCAAAAGGATGCCCTTCTAAGGATATTATATAAAGGAAATGCTGTTAAGCCGGGATCATTATTGCCAAGATTCTCTATAGTGGATGTGGTAATAGGCTCCGGGCCGATGAGAAATATTTCAATTCCTAACGTTGTAGGATTAACGGTGAAAGAAGCAAGAGCGGTTATTACAAGAAGCCTGTTTGAAGTAGGCCTGGTAGAACATGAAGATGGTGGGAAAGATGAATCAGATATTGTTTACTATCAGGATCCCGCTTCAGGAGATGTAAGAGATCAGGGAATGCAGATGGACCTTTGGGCAAGTAAGAAAACCCCGGCTGAATTAAGAAGTAAAATAGAGCAGCTGAATGCAACCTATCGTATGAAAATTGATACTTCTCTGCCTCCGATACGCTATGAAGAAGTTCCAACTCATCCGGCACCTGATTACGAGCAGACTCCGGCACCTGCTGTTCCTAAAACTGAACCTGCAAAAGCAGAGGTTCCAAAAACTACAAACAGTAGTACAAAACCGGCAGGATCAACCACTTCTACAACTCCGAAAACGGATAATAAACCTAAAACAACTACCGGGAACACTTCCGGAAATAATACGAATACAGGAAGTGCAAAACCAGCGGCTTCTACTGCACAGCCGGCTCAAAAGCCAAAAGTCAAAACAATAGTCGTGGAATAGACCCTATTCAAAGATAAAGAGCAACGGGCTTCAACTTCATTATGTTGGAGCCTTTTGTATAAAAACAAGAGCAATGACGGAAGATAACGAAGATTTTTTAGATGAAGAATTAGAAGAATTGTCAGATCCCGGCAGTATAGATATTGATGAGGAGAATAAAGGGCTGTATGAGCATCTTAATATCACTGTTGATGGTAAACAGGAACCTCTAAGGATAGATAAATTCTTATTGATTTACCGCCAGAATTCCTCAAGGAATAAAATTTCACAGACCTGCAGGGCCGGAAATGTAGTAGTGAACGGCAGCCCTGTGAAGCAAAACTACCGCGTGAAGCCGGGAGACCAGATATCCGTATTGCTTGCACACCCTCCGCGGGAAAATGTCATTATTCCTCAGGATATTCCAATTAATATCATATACGAAGATGATGATCTCGTCGTTATAGATAAAGAAGCGGGAATGGTGGTGCATCCCGGATTCGGGAATTGGGATGGTACCCTCGTCAATGCACTTGCCTATCATTTTGAGAAGAACGGAGAAAAGTCTGATCTTGACAGGGTGGGGCTGGTACACAGGATAGATAAGGATACTTCAGGATTATTAGTGATCGCTAAAAATGAATATGCACTGAGCTTCCTGGCCAAACAGTTTTTTAACAGGACGACAAAAAGACTGTACTGGGCCTTTGTATGGGGGAATATGCAGGAAGACGAAGGAACCATCAGAGGGCATATCGGGCGGCATCCGAAAAACAGGATGCAGATGTCCGTTTATGAAGACGGAAGCCAGGGAAAACATGCCGTTACACATTATAGGGTTTTAGAAAGGTTTAAATATATGACATGGGTAGAATGCAAACTGGAAACAGGAAGGACCCATCAGATCAGGGCACACTTCAGGCACATCGGGCACACCTTATTTAATGATGAAAGGTACGAAGGACATACACCTTTGAGAGGAGTGAATCTTCCTAAGTATAAGCAATTTATAAAAAATGTCTTTGAAATTCTGCCAAGACATGCGCTCCATGCTCATACTTTAGGATTTATACATCCCACTACCAAAAAGGAATTATACTTCGAGAGTCCCATGCCGGAAGATATGGCGGATGCTGTAAAAAAATGGAGAAAATATTTAGAAAACTAAAAATATATTGAGAATTTTTTTATATTTGTTGAATTGAAATCAAGATTTGTTATGAGAAAACTATATGCTATCGTATGTTTAGCTCTTTTGTCAAATGCATACAAAGCACAAGAATCACTACCATACTATCAGCAATATCTTTTGGATGGTGAGTTCCTGTTCAACCCAGCACAATACGGAAAAACAGATTACGTACAGCTCAACGCCAATTATCAACAACAATTTTCAAAGTTTAGCGAGTCACCAAACGTTCAGTCTATAGGGATGAACGCTAACATTTTCGATAGAGTAGGAGCCGGTATCTCTGTGTTCAGAGACAGCAACGGACCTATCTCTGCAGGAGGTATCACAGCGGGAGCTTCTTATTTTATCCCTCTGAGCAGTGAAGGAGAAAGAAAAGATCAGTTCTCTTTCGGTACCAGTGTTAATTTTTATAATATGAATTTTGATTATTCAAAAATTAATACGGAAGACGGATACGATCCTTTGTTACAAGGACAGGAAAGCAATATCTTTATGGTGTATGCAAACTTCGGTTTAGCAGCTACCTATAGAAATTGGTTTGGTGGAGTTTCTGTTAACGATATTGCATTAAGCAACGATGAGTCAATTGTGAACAATTATGAGCCTTCTCCTATCAAATTTTTCTTAAACTTTGGTAAGAATATTCGTTTTGGAGATAATATTGCCTTAACTCCTTCAGTATTAATCAATCTGAATACAAATTCAACAAGAATGATGGATTTGAACCTTATGGCAACATTCTCTAACGAGATCAATTCATTCTCTGCGGGTTTAAGCTATAGATCTGTTCAGAACAGATTTGATAACCAGCAGCTTCAGATTGCACCGGTTGTAAAAGTTAAATTCAATAAATTCATGATTGGAGCTACTTACAATATCGGTCTTTCCGATATTCAGCAATATGGTGGAGACAGCTTCATGATCGGGATAGGATATGAATTTGATAACTTCATTAACCATAGAGGATTTAGATATTAATCAATTTAATTTAAATAAATTTGAGCTCTGAATTTTTCAGGGCTTTTTTTATGATCTACATTCACATTCCATTCTGCAAACAGAAATGCAGCTATTGCAATTTCCACTTTTCAACATCTTTACAATTTAAAGATGAAATGCTCTCTGCCATGAAGAAAGAGATCATGCTGCGAAAAGATGAGCTGCATAATAAAACCCTGCAATCCCTTTATTTCGGAGGTGGAACCCCATCCATTCTTTCCGCCGGAGAGATCAGTACCTTAATTGATGAGGTTCTGAAATATTTCAGCTTCCAAAATGATATAGAAATTACACTGGAAGCCAATCCGGATGATCTGGATAGAAAATTCCTGAAAGAGCTATCTGGCTCACCGGTCAATCGTTTGTCCATAGGTACGCAGAGCTTTTTTGATAAAGACCTGAAACTGATGAATCGTGCCCATAATGCCTCCGAAGCTGAAGGTTCCATTAAAAGAGCTCAGGATTTTGGCTTTGAAAATTTAAGCATTGATCTTATTTATGGTTCACCTACTTCCGGTTTTGAGATCTGGAAAGAGAACCTGAATAAAACGGTCGCATTGGAAGTGCCCCATGTTTCCTCATATGCTCTGACCGTTGAGCCTAAAACCGCATTGAACGACTGGATTGCAAAAGGTAAGGTTTCAACACCCAAAGAAGATGAGCAGAATAAGGAATTTTACTACCTGTCAGAGTTTCTGAAGGATAATGGCTTTGAGCATTACGAGATCTCCAATTTTGCAAAACCGGGTTTCTACTCAAGACACAATTCTGCTTACTGGAAGTATAAGGAGTATTTAGGGATCGGCCCATCTGCACATTCTTACAACGGTAACGACATCAGAAACTGGAATATAGCTAATAATCAGCAATATGTTAAAAAGCTGAATTCAAATACATTAGCTAAAGAAACAGAATTTCTTTCACAGGAAGACCAGTTCAATGAAATGATTATGATAGGTTTGAGAACGATCTGGGGAGTAGACCTGAACTCTGTAAAAGATAAATTCTCTGACAGGGTTTTTGAACATTTTCACAATGAAATTGAATATAAGATCAAAGAAGGGATTTTAATTATTGAAAACAGCCATCTTAAAATTCCTGAAAAGCATTGGTTTATGGCAGATGGAATTGCTTCTGATCTATTTATTGTGTGACTTCTAATCAAACAGAGATCCTTCGACTTCGCTCAGTATGACAATGTTGATAGCAATTATGTTTAAATATAAGCAGTTAATATAGCGATGTCCAATGTCATGCTGAGCGAAGTCGAAGCATCTTAAAAACACATTAAAGTATCTTAAATCATCCAAAAGATAAAGTGTAAATCAATACTAAAATTCATTATTTTTGTATAAAATTTCAGCTCATTTGAAAACTAAAAAACAGGATTATTCGCATCTTTCGCCTAAGCAACCCATAGGAATTTTTGACAGTGGTGTCGGAGGTTTGACGGTAGCCAGAGAAATAAAAAGACTTCTTCCGAATGAAGATTTAATTTATTTCGGGGATACAAAGCACCTTCCTTATGGTGAAAAATCGAGAGAAGCAATCATCGGATATTCTACCAGGATCACCAACTTTTTGCTGGAGCAGAACTGTAAAGCCATTGTAATTGCCTGCAATACGGCAACAGCGAATGCTCTGAACGAAGTATTGGAGTCCGTAGCCTGCAAAGTTCCGGTTATAGATGTGATCAATCCGGTTGCAGAGAAAGTTGCCTATGAAATACATAATAATATCGGGGTTATTGCCACAAAAGCAACGGTAAATTCAGGACTTTACAAAAAAAGTATCCGGAAACATAATAAATTCATCAAAGTGGATGAACTGGCTACCCCTTTATTGGTTCCGGCTATTGAAGAAGGTTTCAAAAACCATCCGATCACCCATGCTATTATTTATAATTATTTAAGCAACAGTAAATTAAAAAATATTGAGACCCTGATACTGGGCTGTACCCATTATCCTCTGCTAATTGATGAGATCAAGCAATATTATGGAAACCGCGTCCGTGTGATCGATTCTCCTAATATTGTAGCCAATCATCTGAAAATTATTCTTGATAAATACGGCCTTTTAAATGATAATAACCCAAAACCGAATTATCATTTTTACCTTTCGGATCTCACCAAAAACTTCGAAAAGATCTCTAAAAAGTTCTTTGGAAAGACGATCGACCTGGAATTGAAAGTGTTATAAGGGTAAAATCGTTAATTCGCGAAATCGAGGAATCGTTAAATTGTAAAAGCTACATCCGAACTATGTAAAAAACAGTTTCCGATTTTACAGTTTTGCGAATTAACGATTTTACAATTTTGCCTTTTTACAACTCTTCCTCTTTATTCGGTTCAAAAAAGCTGAAACTTACGTTTCCGTATTTTCTTGTGTCTTTCAGGTTGGGATGATCCAACTTTAGCCTGCTTTGATGCTCCAGAATAAATATTCCGTTTTCTTTTAGGTACTTATTATTCAAAACCAATGAGATCATTTCGTAATATTTTTTCTCTTCGGTTTCAAAAGGGGCATCTGCAAAAACAATTTCAAAGGATTTTTTGTTCCTGAACTTTTTCAGCCAGTCAAAAGCATCACCTCTCTGAACATTGATTTGTAGTGCCATATCAAGCTCAGAAGCTGTGGAATTGATGAAAGCAGTATGCTTCGGATTCATTTCCACGGAAGTTACATCCTGGCATCCCCGCGAAGCAAACTCCAGTGAAATGGAGCCAATTCCGGCAAAAAGATCCAGCACAGCACTGGACTGCATATCGTATTTATTTTCCAGAATACTGAACAATGCCTCCTTTGCAAAATCTGTAGTAGGTCTTACGTCAAAATTCTTCGGGGCGGCGATTTTTTTGGCTTTCCATCTGCCGGATATTATTCTGTACATGTTGTTTAGGTATTAGATAGTAGGTAATGTGGGTAGCAGGGTTGAAAACTAAGTCCTGTCACCTGCGACCTGTACCCTAATTTAAGATGAAATTCTTTTTCGGAACGTTATCATATACGATCTTTAAATTCTTCACGAATTTTTGCAGCTCGGAAATAAATGTTTCATTCTCCGTAGTTTCTCCATAAACATAAAAATGTGTTTCATTGATGCCGAAACCGATCTTGCTTAGCGTAAACATAATGAAATAGAGAAAATCCACTTCCGAATTTACATCCAGATTATTGTATAGGATCACTTTCTTATGATCAATAGCAAAAAATTCACACTGGTTATGGTAAAGATTGATGTGAATTTCTTTATTATTTTTAGTATGGATTGTATTTAAAAATTTTTCTCCGGAAAAATTGAAACGAACGGGGATTGCAAGATCTTTTATTTTCCTGTAGAAATTCCTTGGAAAAGTATAATAAAACTGCACCCTGAATTTCTTATTGACGGAAAGCATCAGTTCCTCATTTTCCTTTTCTACGGGAGCATTAAAAGCGATCAGATCATATCCGGTCTCATGCTCGGAAAACCCTTCGGGCATCAGCGTGAAATGATTAAGTGCCGATATCACGGAGATCTCATCATATCTCTGCCTTATCAGAATTTCCTCCAGCTGCTCCATAATATGGTCTGCAGAAGTTTCTTCCGTAACGAAATAGGACTTTTCCTCCAGAATGTTTTTGTTTTTGGTGATCTGGCAGATTAATCCGTCTTTGGTAAAAAGTAAATTAAGTACGTTCATAGTCAATTGGTGCAAATTTAATGAAATTCTACCATTACCGCACCGGATTGATGATGAAGTATTTCTTTATTGTAAAAATCAAGATGGGGCTGGCTTTCCAAAGTATCCCATACTAGCTTTTGAAGAGTGCCATCACCAATTCCATGTATGATCTCAAGCCTTTTCAGATGGTTTTTCCTGCAAAATACCAATACTTCCAGCAATTTTTCCTTCTGGATAAAAAGCCTTTCGAAGCTGTCATAATCATTGGGATTTTTGACAAGGTTATGAAAATGCAGATCCAGAACCAGCTGATTTTTCTGATGCTTTTTGGAGATTACTTTTTTAGGTTCCTGCTTTTGCTCAATTCGTATGTTTTCATATAAAGAAGTGTTCTTCGGAACCAGCTTTTCCTTTGGGTACTGATACGTAAATCCGAATTCATCCTTGAAAACCACAATATTCCCCTTTACGGTAGTTATTACTCCACTTAAATCTTCATCTACCACAGAAACCTGATCACCAATTTTCATAACTATTTTCGTTTTTTGTCATTCTAACGAAGGAAGAAGCGCTTTAACTCCATAAAACAAATTTACCTTATATTTTTGGCCCAAGCTCAATAATTTCCAGGTCTTTTATCTCCTCGCCATCAACTACAAAACGCATCATTGTTCTCACTTTATGCCATCCCTGTTTACCACAAGCACCGGGATTTAAATGGAGAAGATTATTCTTTTCATCATACATGGCTTTCAGGATATGGGAATGCCCGGAAATAAATAATTTCGGTGCTTTTTCAGTAATTTCTTTTTTGGCCAGAGGGGTATATTTTCCGGGATATCCACCGATGTGGATCATCAGAACTTCCAGATTTTCACAGAAAAACCTGCTTACTTCGGGAAATTCGGAGCGGATCTTTGCATCATCGATGTTGCCGTAAACCCCTTTTAATGGCTTTATTTTTTCAAGCCGTTCAATCACTTCCATACTCCCGAAATCTCCGCAATGCCAGACTTCATCGGCCTGTTTTGCATATTCTGAGATTCGGTCATCGATATAAGAATGGGAATCGGAGAGAAGAAGGATCCTGGTCATTTTTCCGCAATTTTTATCGCTTTTTGATATATTTTTTTGATGCTGTTTTTTTCTTCTTTTTCAGAAATGTCTTTCAGAGTATCCAGCAGCCTGTTTTTTAAGCCTTGATTGATATTCAGGATTTCACCTAAAGCAAAAGCCGCACTCCATCGTACCACAGTACCTTCATGGGCTGTATTTTCGATAAGCTTAGTAATTGCATTCTCTAAACTATCAGGAAAGAGTTTTGCCGTATTGCCTATTACCTTCGCACTTTCCCATTTTATTCTCGGTGCTTTTTCAGATAAGCTTTCGGTAACAAATTTGAATGATTCCTTATCCATAATGCCGGGATTACCTTGGGAGGCAAACTCAAGCGATTCAATACAGCTGGCCTTCACTGGGTCTTTGGACGAAGAAGCAAAAGCAATCACTTCATTGACTGAGATCTCCCCGTTGAGAACCGCATTACTGAGCAGATCAACTTTTTCCTTAACCTTTGTCGATTTGTCAGAAAATAACTCTTTAAGATTCATAAATACTTTTTGTGCAATTCATCAAATATACTGAAATAATAATTTCTGTAATTTCTTATCTTCGCAAAAACCATACAACAATGAAGCATAATCTCTCTTTATTCATTATTCTTTTCTCTATGATCACCTTTGGGCAGGTAGAAGAAAAAAAACTGGACGAGCTCATTCAAAATACCTTAAAAACCTTTGATGTTCCGGGAATGTCTGTTGGGATAGTCAAAGATGGTAAGCTGATCTATTCAAAAGGCTTTGGGCTGCGTTCATTGACCACAAAACAGCCTATGGATGAAAATACATTGGTAGGCATTGCATCCAATTCCAAAGGATTTACCTGTACTGCCTTAGCGATCCTTGCAGATGAAGGAAAACTGAACTGGGAGGATAAGGTCTCAAAATACATTCCTGAATTTCAGATGCATGATCCCTATGTGTCTCAGAATGTTACCATCAAAGATCTGGTAACACACAGAGCAGGATTGGGATTGGGACAGGGAGATCTGATGTTCTTTCCGGAAGGAGGGAACCTTACCGTGAATGATATTGTTCACAACGTAAGATATTTAAAGCCGGAAAATCCTTTCAGGACCACACTGGATTATAACAATGTGATGTTTATTGTTGCTGGCGAAGTGATCCACAGGGTATCAGGATTAAGCTGGGCGGAATTCATTGAACAGAAGATTATGAAGCCTGTCGGGATGACCTCAAGTTTCGGAAGCTATAATAGGGCCAAAGCCGTAACCAATAAAATAGATGCCCATGCTCCGGTAGATGGAAAAGCGGTGGCTGTTCCCCATGACTGGAACGAAACAGCCAATGCTGCAGGCGGAATTATGAGCAATATCCGGGATATGGCAGTCTGGGCAGAATGCCTGTTGAATAATTTTACAACAAAAGACGGTAAAAAGCTGGTGTCCGATAAGCAGATCCAGCAGCTGTGGAGTTTACAGATTCCAAGTGGAGTTGCCCTCAAAAATCCATATGATACAGGTTTTTATGGCTATGGCCTGGGCTGGTTCTTAAGCGATGTTAAAGGCCATAAGCAGATCCAGCATACGGGAGGTTTAATAGGAACAGTGACTCAATTTACCTTAATTCCGGACCTGAAGCTGGGAATTGTGGTATTGACGAATCAGCAATCGGGGCTGGCATTCAATACCATTACCAATACGGTAAAAGATTCCTATCTGGGAATTGCAGACAGGAACTGGCTGAAAACCTACGGAGACAGAATGTTAAAGATGAATGAAGAATATGATAAGCAGAAAAAAGAAGCTTTTGCGAGATCAGATGCCTTTAAAAAAGAGAAAAATCTACAGCCCAAATCAGAGCAGTTCATCGGGAAGTACAATGATGTCTGGTTCGGGGATGTTGAAATATCCCAACAGGGAAATGCTTACAGGATTTCATGCAAAAACTCTCCAAGATTGAAAGGGGAGATGCTTCCGTATTCCAACAACAGTTTCATTGTAAAATGGGATGACAGGAGCTATGATGCCGACGCCTATATTATTTTCAGTTATGATGAAAACGGGAAAGCACAGTCCGCAAAAATGAAGCCTATTTCAGATATTACAGACTTTAGCTTTGATTTTGAGGATCTTGATCTGAAAAGAAAATAGAATATTTTGTGAAATCGTAAAATTGTAAAAAGGCGAAATTGTAAAGTGAAAGTATTAATAGGAGCGGGCTTTAGCCCGTTTTTTTATGAAAATATTTACAGGAACTTTAGCCAAATGGCAGGAATATTTATTTTGCAAAAAACATGATGGCAAAAGTCACAATATTCAGGAATAAACTCACAACATTTAAAGCAGCCTGCTGAAATCTATGTTTTGCCAGATTCAGAATATTAAAAATAAATAAAGCTGCAGTAACAAGGATCACGGGAATGGTCAGGATCTCAGCAAAAAAATTGATGATATTGTTCTTTTCAGAATAGCTTGAATAATAAACTAAAAACAAAATATATAACAGGCACAATCCGCTGGATGTTAAAAGAATGTAATTCAACTTATTCTTCATACTATTCTGATTGATTTACAACAAATTTAAGTCTTTTTCAGCCCTTAAGGATTCTGCGCTCAAATGTTGTTTTTCAAAAAAACTCTTTAACTCTGTTAGGCGTTTCAAATTATCATACTTAATGCCGGAGTTCAGCTTCTGCTGGCAAAGAGAGCAGGCTCTTGCAAAATGACGTTCGGTTTCAGGAAGAGAATTGGTTCCGTTCATTACGCAATTGGCATTCAGGCAATGACTGATCCCAAACATATGCCCGATCTCGTGGGAACTGATCTTTATGAAGCTTTCAAGGCTTTGAGTGAAATTGGAGTCCGTCAGATGGCCATCCGAGAATCTGTACATTGAGGTTACTCCTACAGCATTCTGATAAGATGCCAGTCCGAAAACATAGTTCCATTCAGGCCTTGGAAACAGGTCTTTTTCGGTAATTCCCATCAATACAATGGCATCTTTAGGCTTTCTCTTCATCAAAACACTATCCAGAACATACCCTGCCAATATCTGTTCATCCCCTTCCATAGGCATTCTTCTGACAGATTTTGGAAAAATGTCATTGGATAACCGGGGAAGAACTTTGACTTCCAATTGAAAATAAATTTTCAGATATTCACGGGTAAGCTCAATTTGTTTCTTCTGCAGGTCGTTGAAATCACCGATCGGCTGTAGGTAAATAATGTTTTTACCCGATTCAGGCTTTATATTTTTTTGTTTACGGAAATCCTCAAACGTCTGGAATTTCTCTTTGCGGGAATATCTCCAATCCCCGAATCCCGGTTCAGGAAGCTTCACGTCATTAAATTGTATTGTTTGGAAATAATCTGTCTCTTTCTTCTGACATGAAAAAAAAGATAGTAATATAAAAGATATAAAGAAAATATTTAAGATATGTTCAGATCTTCCCCGGCTCATAGAAAAACAGCAATTTCTTATTAGCTCCGTCAAACTCGGACCACGAATTGCAGTCTATTTCAAATCCGGCAACACCACACGTAGGGAAGTGGAAGATATCATGAGAGATAGAATTGGCAAAATTGGAAATTCCATTGTTATGAGAGAAAAAAGCCACAGAATGATGACTGTCATTCAGATTGTAAATTACAGATTCAAAATTTCTTTCTGAGGGATTATAAAGCTTCTCATCAGTATTAAAATCAAGCTGGTAAGCCTGGTTAAAAATTTTGCAGGTATTTAATGCACGTACGGCAGGACTCGACACCAGAAAATCGATAGAAATATTATTGCTCTTCAAAAATCTGGACATATTCATGGCATCTTCCAAACCTTTATCTGCCAAAGGCCTGTCGAAGTCTTCCGTCTCTTCCGGCCAGTCGCTTTTTGCATGTCTTACAAGGATGAGTTTCTTCATAATTTCGTTTTTGGAAGACTAAAATTATAAAAAAAATAATGGAATAAAACACGATTTATAAAAAAAACTACGTTATGAATAAAATCATTAAAATTTACTAAATTTGCAAACCTATGGGACAAATCCTTGCAATAGACTATGGAAAGGCTCGTTGTGGCATTGCTGCAACAGATGATATGCAGATCATCGCAAGCGGTCTCGATACTGTTGATACCCGTTTTTTAGTGGAATTCTTAAAGAAATATTTCAATGAAAACCATGTGGATGAAGTGGTGATCGGGCTTCCTGTAGACCTGAAAGGAAATATTTCCGGGGTGGAAACCGATATTCTGAAATTCATAGAAGAATTCAAAAAAGAATTTCCGGGCGTTCCGGTTCATCGCTTTGACGAGAGGTTTACCTCCAAAATGGCTTCGTTTTTTATTTCCCAGAGTGGAAAAAATAAAAAGCAGAGACAGGAAAAAGGATTGATAGATAAAGTAAGTGCAACCATTATATTGCAGAATTTTTTAGAACAAAGAACAAGATGATTTTACCGATAAGAGCCTTTGGGGATTCCGTTTTGAGGAAGGTAGGCAAAGATATAGACAAAAATTATCCCGACCTGCAGGAGTTGATAGACAATATGTTCGAGACCATGTACAGTGCGAATGGCATAGGTTTGGCTGCACCTCAGATTGGATTGGATATCCGTCTGTTTATAGTAGACGTATCTCCTTTGGCAGAAGATGAGGATTATGAAGATATTAAGGATGAACTGGCAGAATTTAAAAAAGTTTTCATCAATGCCAGAATTCTTGAAGAATCTGGGGAAGAATGGAAGTTTAACGAAGGATGCCTTTCCATTCCGGATGTAAGGGAAGACGTAAAAAGAAAAAGCACGATCATCATAGAGTATTATGACGAAAATTTTGTGAAGCATACAGAAACTTTTTCCGATATTAGGGCCCGCGTAATCCAGCATGAGTATGACCATATCGAAGGGATCCTGTTTACAGATCATTTAAGTGCTTTGAAGAAGAAGCTAGTAAAAGGTAAATTGGTAAAGATCTCTCAGGGGGATGTAAGCATCGGTTACAAAATGAGATTTCCCAAATAATAAATAGAATAAAATAAGTAATATATATTGAAGTGCAGCGGCGCAGGCCGATTGCGGAAATTAAAAAAATAAAATTATGCTGTTAGAAAAAATAATTTCAATCTCTGGAAAACCAGGACTTTACAAATTAGTTTCACAATTAAGAAACGGGTTTATTATTGAAGATGTTACAACAAAGAAAAAAGTGAGTATTGGAAACTCCAGCCAGGTGAGTTTATTAGACAATATTGCAATGTTTACCTTTGATAAAGAAGTTCCTTTGTTTGAAGTTTTTGAAAGTATTGCCAAAAACCATGACTATAAGGAAACCATTTCTCACAAATCTTCTGATTCCGAGTTAAAAGAATTTATGGGAGTATCCCTTCCTAACTATGATACAGAAAGAGTGTATGCGTCAGACATCAAGAAACTGGCCCAATGGTATAACATCCTTCAAAAAGCAGGATACATCACTCCTGAAAGCTTTGTGAAAGCTGAGTCGGAAACTCTAGAGCCTGCTAAAGAAGAAGCAGATATCACAGAAAAAGCGGCTCCTAAAAAAGCTCCGAAAACAGAAAAAGCTGCTGCTCCAAAAGTGAAAGCCACTTCAGCAGCAAAATCAGCTCCGAAAAGTACACACAGAAAACAGGGATAATTCATTCATTTGAATTAAAAATATAAAGCCTTGTCAGGAAAAATTCCTGACAAGGCTTTTTGTTTTACTTTTGGAAAGCTACTTAAGCCATAAACAGTTTTAGTTCATAATAATCTACATCTACATCAGGCTTGTCATGCTGTAAGCATCTCTACAAAGAGAGTTCATATTCCTATTAGAATGACAAGCCTTGAGTTGAAGAATATTGTAGTACAATTTAAGCGTTACCTTTAAAATTGAACTTTTTAATAATTCTTTGATATCCTTGCTGTAAAATTTAATCTTAGAGTTTCCGGGATCAGGATAAAAGAAATCTGAAAATTACCCGTAAATTTGTGAAACTCGAATTTCTCATTGCCTATGAATACGAAACAGGAAAAGCTTGAAGCCTTCGGAAGATTGCTGGATATAATGGATGACCTACGCGAGAAGTGCCCGTGGGATCAGAAGCAGACCTTACAGTCACTCCGTCATTTAACCCTTGAGGAAACCTATGAACTTTCCGATGCTATTTTGCAGGAAGATCTTCAGGAGATTAAAAAAGAATTGGGAGATGTCCTGCTTCATCTGGTCTTTTATGCTAAAATAGGTTCGGAGAAAGAAAGTTTTGATATGGCCGATGTCATTAATTCCTTAAATGAAAAACTAATCTTCCGCCATCCTCATATTTATGGGGATATTGATGTAAAAGATGAAGAAGAAGTAAAGCAGAACTGGGAAAAGCTGAAACTGAAAGAAGGAAATACCTCTATTTTAGGAGGAGTTCCGAAAAGCTTACCGAGTATGGTAAAAGCATACAGGATCCAGGACAAGGTGAAAGGGATAGGATTTGAATTTCATGATGCGGAAGATGCATGGAAAAAGGTGGATGAGGAAATTCAGGAGTTTCATGCGGAAACCGATCTGAATAAAAAAGAACAGGAACTGGGAGATGTATTTTTCTCACTCATCAATTATGCGAGAATTTCGGGAATTAATCCGGATTCTGCTTTGGAACGAACGAATCTTAAATTTATCTCAAGATTTCAGCAGATGGAAAAGCTGGCTTTGGAAAGAAATCTGAAATTAGAAGACATGTCTCTGGAAGAAATGGATGTGCTTTGGGACGAAGCAAAAATTTTAAATAAGAACTGATGAAAATGTACACACTTTGTGCGATAACTTCGCTTTTATTGATGGGATGTAACCCTAAACCTGAGAATGAGCAGGCAAAAGCAGATACTTTAAAAACAGAGTTTTCTTTACCGGGTAAACTGAAAGAAGTATCCGGGATTACTTTGTCAAAAGATAAAAAAACAATCTGGACAATAGAAGATCAGGGAAACAAGAACATTGTTTATGGAATGAATGATAGGGGAGAATTAGTTTCAGAAGTTCTGGTAGAAAATGCTGATAACATGGATTGGGAAGATATCACATCGGATCCTCAGGGAAATATTTATATCGGGGATTTCGGAAATAATGATAATGACAGGCAGGATCTGGCTATCTTAAAAGTCGATCTTCAGAACTCACATGCGAAAACGGCACAGGTTACCCAAACCACGAAATTCCATTATGAAGGCCAGACCGAATTCCCGCCTAAAAAATCAAACTGGCTCTACGATTGTGAGGCGTTTGTAGAAATGGACGGCAATTTCTATCTTTTTACCAAGAACCGCAGCAAAGGTTTTGACGGAACATTTCTGGTTTTTCAGGTTCCTAATAAAGAAGGGGATTTTGAGGCTAAATTGGTTGGAAAGCTGAGACTGGATGGAAAGTATAGTGATGCTGCCATAACTTCTGCAACCATCAACAGCACAAAAGATAAGATTGCATTGCTGACCCATAAAAATATCCACGTCCTTTCAGGATTTGCACCCGGTGATTTTAATTCAGCCAAAATTCAGAAAATATCTTTGAATCATAATTCCCAGAAAGAAGCTGTTGTTTTTCAGGATGACAAAACATTGCTTATTGCGGACGAAAAGGATAAAAACACGGGTGGAAATGTGTATAGATTTTCTTTTGTGAAATGATGACTGCTAAAGAAAAATTCAGCTATTTAATTTATTGGATCATTATTTTTACCGTATCCGGCTCTATGATTGTATATGGAGTCGGAAAGCCCGTACAGTTTCAGGATTTCAAAAGCTCGGTAAATACTAATCTTTCGGAAGGGCATCAGTTAATGTGGACCTTTTACAGCTATACAAAGGCTTATCCTGTAATAATTGGAATTTTTGAAATAACAGGTGGCGTTTTTATCCTTTTTAACAGGACAAGAATATTGGGATGTCTATTATTATCAACAATATTAGTTAATATCATCATCCAGGATTATTTATATCAAATATCAGCTTTAAACACTGCTATATTTTATCAGATATTAATTCTGGCAATCCTGGTCTTTGATTTTGATAAGGTCAAAATTGTTATCGGGGAATTATTAAAATCCCACAGGAAGAGCCGAAATTTAATTTTGATGATTGTAGCATTTATTTTAGCAATAGTGGTCAAATATTTTGAAGCAAAGATCATTTGAAATCTAAGAGCCTGTTTAAATTTTATTTAAAAGTTCTTTTTGTCATTCTGAATGGAATTTTGCGAAGCATTATGGAATGAAGAATCTATTGAAATTCATACATTTAAGATTTTTCGACTTCACTTCGTTTCGCTCAAAATGAGAAACCTGTCAAATTGAAATTAAAAATTTAAACAGGCTCTAAGACTAAGAATAAAAATATATTAATAAGAGGGTCTCAAACTGAAAATAAATTAGGAATTTATCTGTGCAAATCTGTGCAATCCGTGGTTTCAAATCTAAAAAGTCATTCCCAGACCTCCCGAAATCCTTCCGCCATCCGAACCATAGAAATAATTCAGCCTTGCAGAGAACATTTCAAGAATGCTCATCCAGAATCCTGTACCCACAGACTGATGCCATTTATTTGAATCCTCATGGTCATTCCATACCCTTCCGATGTCATAACCAAACAAAATTCCCATATTGGCCGGAATGATATTGTTCCTTACCCTTCCGAAATCCAAGCGGATCTCAGAATTATTGGTAAAATAAGATCTTCCCGAAAAACGATCGTTACGGAAAGCCCTCATTCCGTTGTTTCCCCCGATACTTGCTGCCTGGTAAAACTCAAAATTGTTATTGTTGATCCACATCACATTGCTGGAGTTGGCAAATACAATGTTTCCCCTTTTATCGAGTCTGTGATCAATGGTTAAAGTACCGTTCAGTGTTAAAAAATTCCTTTCGGTTTGGGAAAGATTAGCCTTCCAGTCTGCATTCAATATCAATTCCAGTCCTAATGTTGGGAAAGCATTGTTGTCTAAATTTTTAAAACTAAAAGTATAGTTGGCTCCGGCAAACTGCTGATCTTTGAATACATCAGGGTTTACATCAGGTGAGATATCTACAAAGCGGTCACCTTTGCGCTGGACTTTGTTATTCTCAAAAGTAAGCTGGAACTGGTGCTGCAGATTCATCCAGCTCTTTTTAGAAACAGAAGGTGCAAAATTGAATTTTGAAATTCTTGCCCGGTTGTATTCCCTTTCGGTGGTTTCCTTATCATATTCACTTTCATTGGAAAGCCCGAAGAAATTTTTGGCAAAACGGGAAGTTGTGTAATAAGCATCTAAATTAAAATCCCATCCGGAAATGGCTTTTTTGAAGATCCCTTTATAGGCAAGATTAAACCCTCCCGTTGCAGTATACATATTAGCTTTTAAGCTGTGTTTCTGAGTATAAGGCGCACGGATGAAATTGTTCACCGTATAATTGGCCAGAAAACCAATGATCACCCCGTCATCAGGATTATAATCTGCGTTAGGATAGCCGGCAAAGAAATTGTATTTAGGGTGCTTGTAATTATAGGTATTGACGTCATAATCATCCGAAATATTCTTTGTCGCAGAATTGGCATTATAAGTATTCTTCTGGGATTTGAAATCATAGATCTTTACTTTGCTTCCGTTGGCAATGGTATATACATCGTGATTGTAACCCCCGATCAGGCGGATGTTCATTTTCGGTTTTCCGTCTCCTGAAACTTCATAAATATCGTCATCTTCCAGACCATAGATCCAGAGTTCACTGGTTTTATCATCATGATAATCCTTTTCAAATACAAGCTCAGGATTTTCTTTGTTCTTATCCAGTTTATATTGTTTTACATTCACGGAATTACCCTGCTTAGTGATCACAAATTTATCGGGATTTACAGTTCCTGCCAGCGGAACCTTCTTTTGCAGCACATCATAATATTGTGCGGCGTAATCCTGCAGTTTGGTTTTTCTCGATTTTAATTTCCTCTGAATATCCGCGATCGTTTCATCCTTCACTTCCTTAGGTAAATTGTTGAAAGCTTCCTCAATATCCTTATCCGTAAGATGTTCCTGAATATATTTTGCCTGAGCGGTCCATTCCTCGTGGGTTGAAGCTTTTAAAAAGATAAGGTCCAGCGGATAAGGCTCCATGTTCAGCCACTTAACATTTTTGATGTCTTCTTTAAATGTTTTCATGTGACGGATCGCCGGGATATTCATGATCACTTTAAAAGCGGCTCCATCATATTTGCTGAAGGCCTGGTCGTGATCCCTTGGAATAGGTTTGTAGGTTACTTTATCCCCACTTTCATACTCTGCCCATTTCCATTGATCAGAATGCCTGTCCCAGTCTCCGATCAGCATATCGAAAACACGTGCTCTGATGTAGGCTTCCCGATCTACGGAGTATTTATAGCTTTTGGTCAGGTTTTTCAGAAGATCATCCGTAGAGATAATGTCCTTTGCATTCCCCAGTGACTGCAATGTTTTGGGATCTGAAGAAAAACGCTCCTCAACCATATAAAGCTCATTTCCGTAGGTCTCATTATACACACCCAAAGCATGTTGTTTCGGGATATAATATAACCTCGGATTGCTGTGGAAAAGGTCCAGTCTATCTGCAAGATTTCCTACAGAGAAAGGAGTGAAAGGATGGCTGGTTGTATAAAAATCCAGTAAGAATTTTTCCGGGAAGGTATTATTCAGCTCATTTCCGAAAGTACTTTTCTTAAAAGCCATAGTATTGAGGAATCGGACAGCGCTTTTTTTAATACCTCTCATCACAAATTCCTGCCCGTCCCGGGACATCAGCCTTAAACTGTTCGACTGATGGCCTCCGCCTTCCCTGAAAGGAATGTAGCCCCCGTTCAACTCAGAAATATTGGCTGTAGGAGCTTCAACAGGAGTTCCGTAATACTTTCTGTAATGCTCTCCCCAAAGCCATCTGTAAACTCCGCTCTTTCGCGTTAATTTTTCAGGATAGATCGTTGAGGTAATAGTATTCGGAAAAGAATCCGGATAATGGTTGACAAATTCTTTTGGCCTTTCAAAAACAGTAATATGGGTCAGCTTTTGAAGACGGTTATCTTTAGTTGAAAAGTATTCTACATCAGCACTCTGGTCTTTTCTCATATTCAGGACGGCAAATCCGCTTCCGCCATAAGAGAAATCAGTCTTTTCGGCAATGGTGGCAGGATCGGTCTTAGAGCCGGCTCCGCTAATGATCTGTCGGATATTCCTTTGCTCATGGTACTGCAGGTTGTGATCATGTCCGGAAACAAAAATGATGTTTTCCTTATCCTGAACAATGCTTTTTAACCGATTGGCCAGATCTGCATAA
Source organism: Chryseobacterium defluvii (assembly GCF_014204415.1). Taxonomy (GTDB): domain Bacteria; phylum Bacteroidota; class Bacteroidia; order Flavobacteriales; family Weeksellaceae; genus Chryseobacterium; species Chryseobacterium defluvii_A. The sequence continues at coordinate 50,718 of NZ_JACHLE010000007.1, forward strand.
TGCTGGTTGTTGATATCCTCCAGGCTTGCTCCTGAAGAGCTTCTGAGAATATTGACCAGGCTTGCCACCACGGGAACGGGAACCTTTCCTTTAAGTGCAGAGAGGTGGGATTTTGCCGAAGTATATCCTGCATGGGTTCCGCTGCTGATGACAGGGTGGTGCAGGGCAACGATGATCTTTTTATCCTGGTTTTTATTGATCAGGTCTTTAAACTCTACGAAAAGGTCTTCACGGGTTTTGATGTGGCAGTTTTTATTGATCCCCGGATACTGATCCCAGTTTACCAAAGCCCATTCCGTATCAATAACGATCAGCTTAATATCTTTGGTGAGGCTTACATCATCAATAGGGCATGAGTTTTTAGGCAGAAAAGCTTTTTTATCATTCAGGTAGGTTTTCACAAATTCTTCCTGAGCTTTTAACCCTTCTAAGCCATGATACCAGTCATGATTTCCGGGAATCACAAGTGTTTTTCCTTTAAAATCTTTGGTGATGGCAAGCTGGTTCTCCATTTTTTCCCTGGCCAAAGGATATTCCTTATCAGTTTCTTTCGGCATGCCGAGGGGATAAATATTATCTCCCAGAAAAATCAGCATTGAATTTTGATCTGCGGAATCCAGTTTGCCTTTGAGGAAATTTAAAGTATGCTGAGCCTGAATTTCTTCTGCATTCCCTGCATCTCCGATCAGGAAAATTTTAAAGTCGTTTTCAGATTTTATATCAGAATTTTTTACTTCCTGTAAGTTTTTTCCTTTTTTTACGTTATAGGTAGCACAGGACACCAGAAGTCCTGCCAATAACAAGAATCTAAATGGAATAGAAATTTTTTTTAGATAAGTTATAAAGGATAAATTCATACATTTACATTAACAAAAATTCAGAAATGGATATTCTACACAAAGCTAAAGATTATGTTGAAAGCTTATTCAAAGATAAGTTATCTTCCGTATATTTTTATCATAATTTTATCCATACAACCTATACGGTGAATAAGGCCGAGGAGATCATGAAAAATACACCTGTTTCCAAGGAGGATCAGGAGAAGCTGCTGCTGGCGCTCTGGTTTCATGATACGGGCTATATTGAATGTGCACAGAATCATGAAGAAAGGGGGATCGAAATTTTGAAGAAATTTCTGCAAAATGAAAATTACCCGGAAAACTATATTAATGACGTTTCAAAGCTGATCCTAGCCACAAAAATTGATTATAAGCCTGAAAACCTTCTGGAAAAAATTGCAAAAGATGCGGACTGCAGCCATTTTGCAAGCCATGATTATAATGATATTTCAGACGGCTTAAGAAAAGAATGGGAACTTACCAATGTAAAATACTTTTCCAATGATGAATGGAATGCCGTAAACCTGGATTTCATGAAGAATAAGCATACCTACTATACAGACTATGCAAAAGAGAACTGGGAGCCCCTGAAAAAGAAAAACATCAGAAAAATCGAAAAAAAATTGGAGAAGGAAGAAGAAAAAAAGGAAGAGAAGAAAGAAAACCAGGATAATAAAAAAGACCCGAAATCTGACAGAAGTGTAGACACTCTTTTCAGGGTTACCCTAAACAATCATACGAGGCTGAGTGATATTGCAGACAGTAAGGCAAATATTCTGCTTTCGGTGAATGCGATCATCATTTCAGTTTGCCTTTCCGTTCTGGTCCCGAAACTGGATACTCCAAAAAATGCGCACCTTATCATTCCCAGCTTTCTCCTCCTGCTGTCGAGTGTTCTGACGATCATATTTGCCATATTATCTACAAAACCGAATGTAACCAAGACAAAATTTACCCGTCAGGATGTTGCTGACAGGAAGGTGAATCTTTTATTCTTCGGGAATTTTCATCAGATGCTGTTTGATGATTACAATAATGCCATGAGAGACCTGATCAAAGACAGGGATTATATCTACGATTCTATGGTAAAAGACCTGTACTATCTTGGAAAAGTGCTTGACAGAAAATACAGGCTGTTGTCACTGACGTATAAGATCTTTATGGCCGGGATCATTATTTCCGTATTGTCTTTTGGGTATGCCTTTCTGAAACTGTGATATGATACTTCCTTATCAAAAACTTTAACCACAAAAGTCACAAAAGTTTTTAATGCCTGAAGAAGTTATATTTAGGGATGTATTAGCTTTTGAAAAATTTTATATTGAGTTGAAGCCGAAATCTTCTTCTGTGAATTACCATTCTGAAAATTTTAAACCTAGGCTTAATATGATTAATATAAAATTTTTATGGTTTAAGATAAAAATTTAAACCAAAGAAACCCTCAGCGCCAGTAATCCTGTAATTCCCTGAAGGTCTTCCACCCTCAAAAATTCTATATCAGACTGGAGGATGCCTTTTTTCTGGAGTTTATAGACATATTCCAGGTATTCCTTTTGGTTTTCCATCCCGAAGTATACGATGGTGATCTTTCCGGGACATGTGATCCTTTCCGTAGAGTCTTTGATGTGGGCTTTATCCAGCCTTTTCTTGATGATCTCGTAATAAGAATTATAAGCTCCGTCCACATCAAAACGTTTTTCGTCCATCCGGAAGCGGATATCTACCTTCTCATTATAGACAAAGATCAGGGAAGCAATATCCAACGGGATCGGAAGGTCTTTTTTAAAGCTCTGAAACTCACGCTCCATATTGCAGATGGTTTTCAGCTGCCAGTATCTTAACTTATGAACCACTTTTGAGGTATAATGAATTTCAGGGGCAATGTTCTGTCCTGTGTACAGGTTATGCTCCACACCGTCAGATTTAAACCGTTCATAATAATGCGGGAATACCTGCTGTGCCTTGATCTGGCTTTCATCCAGCATATCCGCCAGTTTTCTGTTCACGAGGGTAATGGAGTCATCCAGGCTTTTTCTGTTGGTATAGAAAAGGTCACTTTGAGGAAATACCTGCGAAAAGTACTCCTTAATTTTTTCCTTTACCGGCTTTGGGGATCTCACTTCCAGTTTTCCCTGCAGGTAAGGGTGTATTTCATCACGCAGCAATCTCTGGAAGCGCTGTTCGGTATCCGCTTTTATTTCATTGTTAAGCTCGTTCTCGAAAACATCCAGAGCGAGAAGGTACTTTTCAGAATCTGAATTGATGAGGGTGAAAATATCATGCAGGCAGTCAATTTGCTGATTAAGATCTTCCATCATCAGGTTGAAGCGCTTTTCCGAAGAAGAGCGGATATCGGAAAATCCGAAAAGAGGCGTAAGGTTTTTAAAGGAGATCTGTTTTAAAGTATATATCTTCTTACCTAAGGAAGCATTGAAATATTTCTCAGCTTCATTCCTGAACTTCCAGACCACACTGTCGTGGATGGTAGTATATTCCCTTTGTATAATGGCTTCGATCTGGCTGTTCCTCTCAAAGGTGAACCTGCTGAGGGAAAAGATGATAATGTCTGCAAAGAATTCCAGTTTTTTAAGCTTTAAGCCGTTAAAGCTATTGGCTACCGGGGAAGTAAATTCCATGACGGCAAGAAGCTCATTCTCTTTCATGATGGGGATCACCATGAAGCTTCGGATATTATTATCCTTGAGAATATTGAAAGAGGGAAGCGTTCTTATCTCTTCACTCATATTGTCCACATTGGAAACAACAATGGGTTTGGAATTATAGCTGAGGTTGTCAAAAGTAGTTTTTCGGGTCTCTTCATCAAGGGTATTGATCCAGAAATCCAGAATATGATTCGTGAAAAAATTATCGTATATCGGTACTTTTTCCAGCCTGTTATCCTTGCTGTTGAAAAGCATTAATCCGAAATTCAGTTCGGCGACATCAAAATAAGATTTGAAGATCTCCTTCAGGTTTTCATCCGGGATGAGGTTTTCAGGATCAATTTTGATCATGCTGGATTTCAGGTCGGATAAAGCCACTTCAGAAGTACAGTCTACGAGTGAAATAATGGTAAATCCGCTCAATATCCATGATTTTGAGGGGAAATATTTTTTCCACAGCTTTATATCATCCAAATTCTCCAATAGCATATCCAGAACATCATCAGGCGGTATTTTGGCATTTTCAGTAGGGTAAATTTCCGTAAAATCAGAATTCACCGTGATCTTGTAATGCTTCATGATCCCCTGTTTATTGGGAATATCATAATAAAAGGGTAGAGAAGACCTGATGTCTTTTTTGAAATAGGCCTGCAGGATCAGGCAGCCGCAGAATACATAGAATTCATCATCGTCTATATTCCTCAGTTCAATTTCAAAATCTTTTCCGGCATCTTTGAGGATATTTTTGAACCTTTCGGTATAATTGAAGGTAATATTGGAAAGCGGTATGCTTGCGGCTTTTATTTCATTCAACGTTAAACCGGTCGGGAAAAGGTCTGCCAGTAAAAGCTTGATCAGGTCTTCATATTTTTCCAATAACGAAATATCCTGAAACCCGTTTTTGAGTTCCTGAAAATTCTTTATCTTGTCTATAAGCGATTCGGCATAGTTGACACGGTATTCCAGGCGGTCGTTATAACGTATGTGTTCAAGAACATCCAAATATTTTTTGAATGAGATATAGACCTGGAAGGGTGCGTCTTTTTTGTAAAGATGAGCCAAGTTTGAAATTTAAAGTAAAGTTATAAGTATTTTTATATATTCCAATAACAAAATCAAAAGAAAAAGAGAAGAGTCCCGAAGGGACGATTTAAAAAAGAATTGGATATAATCCAATTACATATGGCAATTAGTCCATATTAAAAAAGCACAACTAAAATGTTGTGCTTTTTTATTTTTATATTGATGATTTCTTACAATCCGAATTGTTTTGCAAATAAATCAGGGAAAACACCCAATGCAATAATTGAAATAATAATAAATACTGCTACAATATTATACGTAGGGGTAACTTTCTCCGAAGTTTTGAAGGTAGTTTCTTTAAAGAAGAACATGGCAATGATCAGCCTTAAATAATAAGCAATGGAGATTGCCGAACCTAAAACGGCGATCAGCACCAAAAATGCAGCTCCGTTCATGGCTTGGGAAAATAAAGCAAATTTACCCATAAATCCGGCTGTTAGCGGAACCCCTGCCATAGAAAGCATAGAGATTGCTGCCACGGTTGCCAAAAGAGGCTCAGATTTGGCCAATCCCTTAAATGCCCCGAAAGAGGTCTCTCTTTTTAATTTTTCTACCCAGATCAGGCACATAAATACACCTACTGTAGATAAAGAGTAAGCAAATAAATAGAATGCCAAGCTATCAGAAGAAAGTTCCAGACTTTTTATCCCGAAGAAAACCAATCCCATATAACCGGCATGGGATACTGATGAATACGCCAGCATCCTCTTGGCATTCGTCTGTGCAAGTCCCATTGCATTGGCAAGGAACAGGGTGATGATAATGAATACACCCAGAACATTGATCCATTCATGGGTAACTCCTGCAAAGCCAATGGTCATTAATCTGAAGAATGCAAAAAACCCGGAGATCTTTACCACACTGGCCATAAAAGCAGTAATTAATGACGGGGAACCGGAGTAAACATCCGGGCTCCACATATGGAAAGGAGCCAGAGCCACTTTGAAGGCCATAGCACAAAGCATAAGAATAACTCCTAAAATGAACATGACATTTTTAGGGTTTTCCATTCCAAAATTCAATATTGTATATAAATCGAAACTTCCGGTACTTCCATAGATAAATGCAATGCCAAACAGCAGGAATCCCGTTGCAAATGCACCCATTAAGAAATATTTAATAGAAGCTTCGTTAGATCTCAGATCGGTTTTATTGGTTCCGGCCATTACATATAAAGGAATGGAAAGGATCTCAATACCCAGGAATAAGGTAACTAAATTCTGGAATCCGAAAAGGATAATACCCCCGCATAATGCAAACAGCATCAGTGCATACAATTCAGACTGATGGCTTCTGTGATTGCTGAAGGCAAAACCTCCCAGAAAAAACAACAATAGGGTGGTTACAATTGAAATTTTTGTGAACAGGGCTGTATCTGCACCATACTCATACATTTTTTTGTACTGTTCAAAGAATGAACATTCCGGTAAAAAACTTACGTATAATGCAACGATCAATCCCAAAATCCCAATGTATCTTGCGAATTTTCCCTGTTCAAAAACTCCTGAAAATAACGCAATAACTGCCGTTAGGAAAACAATAATTAAAACACTCATAATATAGATTTGAGATGCGAGACACGAGACATGAGACAAAAATTCTGATTTCTCATTTCCTGATCTGCTAATTTTTTAAATTTTAATTTTTTAACTGGCCATCGCTGTATAGATAAACTTCAGCGAACTGCTCACCATATCGATTACCGGCTGTGGGAAAATACCCAGCAGGATCACAAAAACCGCTAAACTTGCCAATACGGAGAATTCTGCCCCTGATAAATCTTTGGCTGTGCTCAATATGGTTTCATCCCCTTCCCCGAACATTACTTTTCCGTAAAATCTCAACAGGTAAACCGCACAAAGTATGACCGTAAGACCGGCAATTACAGCTGCCAGTCCGTTATAGGCAAAAACTGATTTGATCAGGATAAATTCCCCAATGAAACCGTTGGTCAACGGAACTCCCATTGAACCTAATATAATGATCAGGAACAACACGGCAAACTTAGGGGCTACTTTGGCTAAGCCGCCCATTTGTCTGATGTCCCTTGATTTAAATCTTTTATATAATATGTCGCAACAATAGAACAAGCCCACTACGTTGATACCGTGAGCAAATGTCTGTACCAAAGCTCCTTCAGCTCCTTCAATGGTAAAGGTTCCTCTTAAGGTAACTGCGGCTGAAGCGAAGATTCCTGCAACCATCAATCCAACGTGAGAGAAAGATGAATAAGCTATGATTCTCTTCATATCGGTCTGAATGATAGCGATAAGTGCTCCGTGAAGAATTCCTACAATCGCAAGAATGATCACGATCTGTCCTGAAATTCCTGCAATCGGAATCGGAGTGATCGGCAGTAGATAACGCATCACCCCATACACTGCCATTTTCAGCATAATCCCTGATAAAAGCATCGATCCCTGAGTAGGAGAGTAGGTATAAGTATCCGGCTGCCATGTATGGAACGGGAATACCGGTAATTTCACTGCAAATGCGAAGAAGATGAACCAGAATACCACAGTCTGCTGGGTCTCGTTAAGCATAGCATTGTACAGGTCTGTTAAAGCGAATGATGCGGAGTGATTGTACACATAGATCAATCCGGCTAACATGAATAATGACCCGACGAATGTATAAACGAAGAATTTTGTAGTGAATTCGAACCTTTTGTTTTCCTGGCCCCAAAGTCCGGCAATGAACCAGATCGGTATTAAAGTTACTTCCCAGAAAATGTAGAACAGCAATCCGTCTAAAGATGTGAAAACCCCTACAAGCCCGAATTGCATCAGCAAAATCAAACCATAGAAAGAGTTTCTGTAGTTTACATTTTCATTGAAAGAAGATAAAATAATTAACGGCGTTAAGATGTTGGTCAATAATAAAAGCAGCATGCTCATTCCGTCGATCCCGAAATGAAGCGAGCTTTTTATGAATTTTGACCAGGGATAATTGATCTCATGCTGCAATACACTGTCTACAGTAGGAGTAAAATCAAAACTATCTACAATATAGAAAGTGACAAGCATTTGTATCAATGCAATTCCCAACGCCAAATATTTGCCGGATTTATTATTCCATGCAAAAACTAATCCCGAACCTACCAGAGGTAAAAGTAATAATGTTAATAAATAATACGACATTATTATTGTAATAAAAAGTTAACAATCAATATAATTCCCACCGCTAAAGACATGACAAGAATATAATTCTCCACATTTCCGTTCTGAAGACGCTTCATAGATCTTCCGCTGTCTTCAGCACCTTCGCCTATGAAGTCTACAAAACGGTCTAAGATCCCCTTATCAAACATCTTTCCTCCGCGTCCTAATCCTTCAACGGTTTTTACAATCAATGCGTTGTAAAGTTCGTCCACATACAATTTTTTAGCAGAAAGTTTTTCCCATCCTGTATAATTTTCCTCTGGAAGAGCCATCTTTTTCTTATTCACATACGTGTTTTTAACGATGAACCATACGGAGAAGAACATGACCACGGTAGCGGCCAAAAGTATCATTTCCGTATTGAACGGAACTCCTGAAAGCGTGGCTTCCATCTGTTTGAAACTTTCTTCGGTAAGAACCGGTTTCAACCATTCCATCAATTTGGCATAGTGGCCATGGCCAATGAAATGAGGAAGATTAATAAAACCTCCGATTACGGAAAGTATGGCCAATACTATCAATGGTAATGTCATATTGAGCGGGCTTTCGTGTAAATGGTGTTTTTGTTCTTCAGTACCTCTGAACTCTCCGTGGAAAGTCAGATAATACAGCCTGAACATATAAGTTGCCGTAACAGCCGCTAAAATGAATAACATTACCCAGTAAGCAGGGTTTTTAGCAAAAGTTGCCACTAAAATTTCGTCTTTGGAAATCATCCCTGAAAGTAAAGGGAATCCTGATATAGCCAATGTTCCGATAAGGAAAGTAATATGAGTAACCGGAATTACTTTTTTAAGCCCGCCCATGAAACGCATATCCTGCTCGCCACTCATCGCGTGGATCACAGAACCTGCTCCCAGGAATAACAAAGCCTTGAAGAAAGCGTGTGTCATTACATGGAACATAGCTGTTGTATAAGCCCCCAACCCTAAAGCAATGAACATAAATCCAAGCTGTGAAACGGTAGAGTAAGCCAATACTTTTTTGATGTCGTTCTGGCGGAGTGCATAGAAACCAGCAAGAGCAGCCGTTAAGAATCCGATCAATAAAATTCCTCCCTGAACCGTAGGTGCTAAAGTGAATAAGAAATTAGATCTTACCACTAAATAGATACCCGCCGTAACCATCGTTGCAGCGTGGATCAAAGCAGAAACAGGAGTAGGCCCGGCCATCGCATCCGGTAACCAAGTATATAAAGGAACCTGTGCAGATTTACCGGTTGCCCCGATAAATAAACTCGCTGTAATAAAGATAATTACGGTTCCGTCCAATTCAAATTTTCCGGCATTCTGAGCGACGGAAAGATAATCCAGGGCATTGGTTTGGGAGGCGATCATAAAGATCCCGATCAATAACGCAAGGTCACCAATCCTGTTCATGATGAATGCTTTTCTTGCAGCTTTACCATATTCTTCGTTGGTGTACCAGAACCCGATCAACAGATAGGAGCAAAGTCCTACACCTTCCCATCCGATGAACAGGATAAGATAGTTGCTTCCCATAACCAAAAGCAACATGGAGAAGATGAAAAGATTCAAATAAGTAAAGAATTTATAGAAACCTTTGTCATGGCTCATATATCCGATAGAGTAAAGATGGATCAGAGAACCGATCCCCGTAACGATCATAATCATCATTAACGAAAGCTGATCGATCTGGAAACCGAAATTGATCTGAATCCCATTTACCCTGAACCATTCAAAAGCTTTTACAATAACAGGCTGGCTTTCGGAATCGAAATTCATGAAAAGGTTCACCGCAATGCAGAAAGGTATAAAAACTACTGCGGTTGCCAGGCTGCCTACCAGTATTTTTGGAAGATTTTTCCCGAATAAGCCATTAATAAGAAAACCTAAAAGTGGTAAAAGTACTATTGCATACACTAAATTTTCCATTCCTTATCCTCTTAATTTATTAAATATACTCACATCTACAGAACGGGTATTTCTATACAGCATAGCAATAATTGCCAGTCCGACCGCTACTTCTGCGGCAGCAACCACCATAATGAAGAAAACCAGAAGTTGTCCGTCACCATTACCTTTGTATGCTGAAAAAGCAGCCAGTAAAAGGTTTACGGAATTAAGCATAAGCTCTACACAACCCAGAATTACAATAGCATTTTTTCTAAGCAATACTCCCAATACTCCCAAACAGAATAATACTGAAGAAAGAATGATGAAGTACTCCAAAGGAATGCTTTGTATAAATGTATTTACTTCTCCCATAATTTATAAATCTTTTTTACCGATTAATACCGCACCTACGATACCTGCCAAAATAAGGATGGAAGCAAGTTCAAACGGTAAAACATATTCACTGAATAAAAGTCGGCCCAGATTTTTGGTAAGGCCCACTCCTTTGTCTACATTATCCACTACGATATGGTTTTCTTTCACTCCTCTGAATACGCCTAAAACACCTATCAATAGAAGACCTGCCGTAAAAACCCCGACAAACTTTAAAGTATTATTCTTCTTACTTTCGTCTTCTTTATTAAGGTTAAGCATCATCAGGATGTAAAGGAACAATACCATAATGGCTCCGGCATATACTATGATCTGGATGATCGCCAGGAACTGTGCATTCAGAAGAATGTACATTCCCGCAATGGAAAACATCGTAACAATTAATGATAAAATGGCGTACAGAGGATTTCTTGCAAATACAAAATATACAGCACTTGCCACTGCTAAAAACGCCACCAGGAAAAATAAAAACTGATCCATTATTTTACTGCATTTCTTTGTTTCTCGGATTGCCTTGTGGTGATATCAATCCTTTCGTTTATTTTTTCAACCAATTTATCTTTTCCGTAGATAAAAGAACCTCTATTGGTTTCTACATCTACCAGTCTGTCTGTTAAATAGATCGCAGATTTAGGGCAGGCTTCTTCACACATCCCGCAGAAGATACATCTCAGCATGTTGATCTCATATACTGAGGCATATTTCTCTTCTCTGTACAGGTGCTTTTCTTCCTTAGTCCTTTCAGCAGCAGTCATAGTGATCGCTTCCGCAGGGCAGGCTACGGCACAAAGCCCGCAGGCCGTACATCTTTCTTTTCCTTCCTCATCTCTTTTCAGAACGTGCTGGCCCCTCCATATGGTAGTTCTTGGCTTTTGCACTTCAGGATAAGAATAAGTGGGAGTTCCCTTTACGATATTTCTTACAGCATGCTTGAAGGTAATCCCCATTCCTTTGAAGATCGCAGGAAGATAGATTTTCTCAGCAAGTGTCATTTCTTTGTTGGAAACAACTTTTGATCTGTTTGTAAGTTTCATTTATTATAGATTAGATGTTAGAAGTTAGATGTTAGAAACTAGATTTTTAAATCATTATCACATCACCTCATTATCAAATTATCAAATTTTTTAATTTCCAAATGCTAAAATTACAGCACCTGTAATGAGCAGATTAACTAATGCCATAGGAATTAAAGTTTTCCATCCCAGGTGCATCAGCTGATCATATCTGAATCTCGGAAGCGTCCATCTGATCCACATAAAGATAAGGATTCCGATGATCGTTTTCGTTAAAAATGCCACAATACTTAAAATTCCGGCAGTGTTCTCACCCCAGTTCTGGGTTACCCACTCAATTCCCGGATAGTTATATCCCCCGAAGAAGAGAACGACCATGAAAGCGTTGGAAATAAACATATTCACATATTCCCCGAACATATATAATCCTAGCTTCATAGATGAGTATTCTGTAGAGTATCCGGTTACCAGCTCAGATTCACACTCAGGTAAATCGAAAGGATGCCTGTTCGTTTCTGCCAAAGCAGCCACGAAGAATACCAGGAATGCTATCGGCTGATAAAGAATATTCCAGTTCATCCCGTCAAGAGCAAAAAGCCCCCATATTTTTCCGGTAGACTGGCTTTCAGAAATTACTTTCAGATCTAAGCTTCCTGTCATCATAATGATGGACAGCAAAGCCAGTCCCATTGCCAATTCGTAAGAGATCATCTGTGAAGAGGCACGGATAGCTCCAATTAATGAATATTTGTTATTGGAAGCCCACCCCCCGATCATGATTCCGTAAACTCCAATGGAAGCCATCCCGATGATATACAAGACACCCACATCAATATTGGCTACCTGTAAATCGAAAGAAGTACCTCCGATATTTAAACTTTTACCCCATGGAATAACCGCTCCCGTGATCAGTGAAATAAACATAACCAGGGCCGGTCCCAATACAAAAAGGAATTTTTCTGCGTTGGCCGGTGTAAAATCTTCTTTAAAGAAAAATTTACCCCCGTCGGCAAGAGGCTGTAATAATGCAAAAGGCCCGGCTCTGTTCGGTCCGATCCTGTCCTGCATGATCGCTGCTACTTTTCTTTCTGCCCAGGTAGAGTAGGCAGCTACCGTTAGCGATAGCAGGAAAAGTGCCAGTACAAGTATAAGTTTAAATGTAAGTAAATCCATTTTATTTAGATATTTAGATGTCAGATACTAGATACCAGATGGTCTGAAGTTCGTAATCTGAAATCTGATGTCTTTTAATTAAATTTATTGTTCGTCTTTTTCGCTGATCTCTTTTGCCATCGGGTTATCCAGAACTCTCAGCTCATCTTTTGGCTTTTCATAATGGTTCAGGGAAATCACAGAATGCCTGTCGATATGTCTAGGGCCTTCAATATTCCAGAATTTTAATTCTTTTCTATCGAAACGGCATGTATCACAGATGAATTCCTCTACTTCTCCCCACTGGTCTTTTCTTGCTGTAACTCTGGTGATCTCATCCCCTTTCATCCAAAGTACAGCTTTTCCGGAACATTTATCACATTTGCAGGTTGCATTCATTGGATTTGTAAACCATACTCTGCTTGCAAAACGGGCTGTTCTATCGGTTAAAGCGCCTACAGGGCAAACATCAATAACGTTTCCGATGAAGTCATTATCTAAAGCTTTATTTAAATACGTTGAAATTTCGGCATGATCTCCCCTGAAAAGGATCCCGTGCTCTCTTGAATCCGTGAGCTGGTTGGCTGTAAGGACGCATCTTGCACAAAGGATGCAACGGTTCATATTCAGCTTAATATTCGGGCCCAGATCATCTGCATCGTATGTATTTCTTTCAAACTCTGTTCTGGTATTGGAAACACCATGTTCATAACCCAAATCCTGAAGATGGCATTCTCCGGCCTGGTCACATACAGGGCAGTCCAACGGGTGGTTGACCAATAAGAATTCGGTTACCGCTTTTCTTCCTTCCTGAGCTTTATCGGAAGTAAGGTTCTTCACTTCCATACCATCCATTACATTGGTTCTGCAGCTTGCCACCAACTTCGGCATAGGGCGGGGATCTGCTTCAGATCCTTTGGAAACTTCTACCAGACAGGTTCTGCACCTTCCTCCGCTGGTTTCCAGTTTGCTGTAATAGCACATTGCCGGCGGAACAGATTTTCCACCGATCTGTCTTGCGGCTTCCAGAATAGAAGTACCCGGCAAAACTTCAGTCGTCTGTCCGTCTATAGTTATTTTGAATTTTTTAACCTCTTCGCTCATATTCTATACTTTTCGCTCATGCCTGTAAGGCTTTAAGCTATATTTTAGTTATGCTTTCTTGTATTAAATGTATATCCGATCCCAAAATCCACTTCTCCGTAGGTAAAGTCCTGTGAAGCCTTATCCGGCTTATTATTGAGGGTAGTTTTGATATCCGGCATATTGATATACCCATATTTTCCTTCCAGCTGAAATACGACATGTCTCCATGTAATCAAACTTACAGCTACTCTCACATCTGCTCCAAAGCCTGCCAGATGAAACCTGTCGCTTCTTTCATTTCCCATCAGCTTAACATTAGACTTTGGCAGCAACACTCCGATTCCCGCTCCATAGCTCAAAAACAGATCAATATTCTTTTTATTTAAGACGTTATGATACTTTTGGGCACCAATATTAATATAGTTGAGTCCGTCGGTATGTTCAAACGTCAGTAACTTAGCATCACTCAGGTCCACTTTTCCATTCTGTACCAGAGAAGCATATTCAGGATTGTTGATATATCCCTGAAAATCCACGATCTGGTTCTGATCCATCACATATTTCATATGATCCATGCCCAATGTTATTCCCAGGTTATCCTTAGGGAAATAGGTAATTCTATAATTCACCTGAGGAATGGTAGCATTGGCAGGATTCAAATATTTTTTGAATGAAAAAGGAGTCTGCCTGTCATGGGCTACTACATCATTCAACTGAAAATCATATCCATCTCCTTTAAAACGGATATCAGATTTTGAGTATGCTGAATTATTCCAGCCCCAGAAAACCATGATTGATCCTTTTTTAAACGGTTCTGTCTGAGCTTTTAGGCTCAATGTTACTGTCAATAATAACAGCAGTAAAAATTTATTTTTCAACTTATTTCTGTCTTCTTTAATTCAGGGATTAAACCGTAGGTGCCGGAATAGGATCTGCATAATGTGCTAATCCATAATTTTGTGTAAGGCACAATTCCGGGTTCTTCACATGCCATTCAAATTCATCCCTGAAATGGCGGATGGCTGCTGCGACAGGCCAGGCTGCTGCATCACCCAATGGACAAATGGTATTGCCTTCGATCTTCCTTTGGATATCCCAAAGCAGGTCTATATCTTCCATTTTTCCTTCTCCTTTCTCCAATTTCTTTAAAATTTTGTACATCCATCCCGTACCTTCACGGCAAGGTGTGCATTGTCCACAACTTTCGTGATTATAGAATCTCGCTAAAGTCATGGTATGTTCTACGATACACTGATCTTCATCCAGCACGATAAATCCTCCTGAACCCATCATGGTTCCGGTTGCAAATCCACCATCGGCTAAAGATTCGTAATTCATATATCTTGGCTCTCCGTTTACGGTTTTCAATAATAAATTAGCCGGAACGATCGGAACTGAACTTCCTCCCGGGATACAGGCTTTTAATTTTTTTCCATTCGGAATACCGCCGCAATACTCATCAGAGTAGATAAATTCTTCAACAGTGATGGTCATATCGATCTCATAAACTCCGGGCTTATTAATGTTTCCGCAGGCGGAGATCAGTTTTGTACCGGTAGATCTTCCTACTCCTATTTTAGCATATTCTGCTCCTGTAATATCAATGATCGGAACTACTGCTGCAATGGATTCAACATTGTTTACTACCGTTGGTCTTTCCCAAAGCCCTTTTACAGCTGGGAAAGGTGGTTTTAATCTTGGGTTTCCTCTTTTTCCTTCAAGGGACTCAAGTAATGCAGTTTCTTCACCGCAGATGTAAGCTCCACCTCCTCTCTGAACATAGATTTCGCAATCGAAACCGGTTCCCAGGATATTCTTGCCTAAAAATCCGGCTGCTTTGGCTTCTTCAATAGCTTCTTCCAGAATATCCGGGATCCATGAATATTCTCCACGGATGTAGATATAGGAAACATTGGAACCTAAGCAGTAAGATGAGATCAGCATTCCTTCAATCAATAAATGAGGAAGAAACTCCATCAGGTATCTGTCTTTGAAGGTTCCGGGCTCAGATTCATCTGCATTTACTACTAAATGTCTTGGAACGCCTTCCGGTTTTGCCAGAAAGCTCCATTTCATCCCGGTAGGGAATCCTGCGCCACCACGGCCACGAAGTCCTGAAGCTTTTACTTCTTCAAGAATTTCATCAGGAGTCATTTTGAGGGCTTTTTCAGCTGCTGTGTAACCTCCCTGTTTACGATAGGTTTCAAAATAGCGAATACCTTCTATATGTGCGTCTTTAAGTAAAAGTTTTTTACTCATCGTATATTTTAATTAATCCAAAGCAATTTGTCCCTGTCTGCAAAGATCAAGGATTTCATCCACTTTTTCTATCGTTAAATTTTCATGAAAGAATTTCCCCAGCTGCATCATCGGAGCATATCCGCATGCACCAAGACATTCAGCAGGCTTTAAGGTAAACATACCATCTTCGGTAGTCTGCCCGTCCTTAATATTCAGTTTGGTTCTGATATGATCCAGGATTTTTTCACTTCCGCAAACCATGCATGGCCCTGTTCTGCATACTTCCAAAACATATTTGCCAACAGGCTTCATATTGAACATGGTATAGAAAGTAGCCACCTCATATACTTCAATGGGTTGTATGCTTAATAATCCTGCAACATAATCCATCACGGGAACATCTAACCAGCCCCCGAATTCTTTCTGTGCTAGATGCAGAACAGGAAGAAGGGCAGATTTTTGCCTTCCTTCGGGATATCTCGCGATAATTTTATGTACCTGTGCTAAACTTTCCGGTTTAAAAGCTATTGTTTCGCTCATTTTTTATATAGATTAAAGAACAAAGAACCAAGAGAAAAGACTTTTTGATTCGTGATCTAAATTCAGTTTTATTTATAGTGTGAAGAAAGTCTTTTATCTTTCTTCTTTTATCTTTTTTCTAATTTATGCGTCTAATTCTCCCGCAATAACATTCAAACTGCACATCGTAACGATCGCATCTGAAATTACGGAACCTGTGATCATCTCAGGATAGGCCTGATAATAGATGAAACACGGTCTTCTGAAGTGCAGTCTGTAAGGACTTCTTCCGCCATCACTCACCAGATAGAAT
This sequence comes from Chryseobacterium defluvii, assembly GCF_014204415.1. Taxonomy (GTDB): domain Bacteria; phylum Bacteroidota; class Bacteroidia; order Flavobacteriales; family Weeksellaceae; genus Chryseobacterium; species Chryseobacterium defluvii_A. Next base: position 67,037 of record NZ_JACHLE010000007.1, read on the forward strand.
CCTAATTCTCCGTTTCCGCCTTCTACTGCATGATATACTTCTCCTTTAGGAACGTCAGTTTCTCCCATTACAATTTTGAAATGGTAGATCAATGCTTCCATTTTCTGATAAACATCTGCTTTCTCCGGAAGATAAAAATCCGGAACATCTGCATGGAAAGGTCCTTCAGGAAGATTTTCGTAAGCTTGTTTGATTATTTTAATGGATTCCCAGATCTCCTGCTGACGAACCATGAAACGGTCGTAAGTATCTCCTGAAGTTCCTACCGGAATAATGAAATCAAAATCCTGATATGAAGAATATGGTTCTGCAACCCTTACGTCGTAATCTACTCCTGTTGCCCGCAAATTGGGACCTGTAAAACCATAGCTTAAGGCTCTTTCTGCAGAGATAGCTCCTGCTCCGATGGTTCTGTCCATAAAAATTCTGTTTCTTTCCAAAAGGTTACAGAATTCCTGGAATCTTGGCGGGAAGGTTTTTAAGAAATCTTTGATCAGCTCATGGAATCTTGGAGTGAAATCTCTTTCAAATCCTCCGATTCTTCCCATGTTTGTTGTCATCCTTGCTCCGCAGATCTGCTCGTACATATCATAGATGCGTTCTCTTTCGATGAACATATAGGTAAGGCCTGTAATAGCTCCTGAATCCATCCCGGTTACCCCATTACAGATCAAATGGTCTCCAATTCTTGCCAGCTCCATAAGGATAACACGCATATAATCTACGCGTTTTGGGACTTCAACTCCGATCAGTTTTTCTACCGTCATATGCCAGCCTAAGTTGTTGATAGGGGCGGAACAATAGTTCATACGGTCGGTAAGGGTAGTGATCTGAGCATAATTCCTTCTCTCGGAAATTTTCTCAAATGCCCTGTGGATATAGCCTACCGTTTGCTCAGCGTGAAGGATCCTTTCCCCGTCCATTGTTAAAACGTTCTGGAAAATCCCGTGAGTAGCGGGGTGGGTAGGCCCTAGATTGAGGGTGTACAATTGCCCGTCAATTTGCTCCTTACTTTCGTACTGGTTGAGTATATTAGATAATGAGTTATCTTTCATAATTAAAAATGCTTTAGGCTATAGGCTATAGGCTTTAAGCTTATTGCTTACTGCTTATTGCTTATTGCATTACTTTTTATCTTCCGAACATGCTGTCGTCCTTGTCGGTTCTTGTACCGTCTTCAAGGCGATATTCTTTCAACATTGGATGGTATCCCAGATCTTCCATGTTTAAGATGGGTCTTAGGTCCGGGTGTCCCTTGAATTTAATTCCGTAAAAATCATATGTTTCCCTTTCCATCCAGTTAGCACCTGCATACAGGTCTGTAAGAGAGTCTATTTCCATGTTTTCTCTTGGCATGAAAGCTTTCAGACGGATCCTGAAATTGGTCATCATATTATGCAGATGGTAAACAACCCCGATTTCTTTTTCCGGGAATTCCGGATAATGGATCCCGCAGACATCCGTAAGGAAATTGATCTCTAAAGACGAGTCTTTAAGGTAATGAATTACTTTTTTGATATCCTCTTTTTTAATTTCCACGGTCAGCATACCATAAGGTTCTGAACTCGAAATTACAGATCCCGGAAATTCTCTTGTGATTGCTTCTAATACAAATTCGTTTGTCATTTCCGTCTAGTTGCTTATGTTGTAAGAGTCTAACAGTTTTTGGTATTCAGGCATGTCTCTTCTTCTGATGCTTTCGCTTTCTGCAAGAGCCTGAACCTGCATTACTCCTTCAATGATCTGCTCCGGTCTTGGCGGGCATCCCGGTACATACACATCTACCGGAATAATTTTATCAATTCCCTGCAATACGGAATAGCTGTCAAAAATACCACCGCTGGAAGCACATGCTCCAACTGCTACTACCCATTTAGGCTCTGCCATTTGGGTGTAAACTTCTTTCAGTACCGGCCCTAATTTCTTGGATATGGTTCCGCAGACCATCAGCATATCTGCCTGTCTTGGCGAGAAAGAGTTTCTTTCCATACCGAATCTCGAAGCATCATAGGTAGGGTTCAGGGTCGCCATAAATTCAATGCCACAACAAGAGGTTGCAAACGGTAACGGCCACAGAGAGAATTTTCTTGCCATCCCGATCACACTGCTCAGTTTTGTTGCGAAAAATCCTTCTCCTTCATATCCTTCGGGAGCAGGTGCATCTGTTCTTATTATTGGTTTTTTATCTGACATTTCTTTAATTTTAGATTTTGAATTATAAATTTTGGATAATCATTTTTTGAATTTGAAATCCATAATTCACAATTCATAATTTCCTTTTATTTATCCCAATCCAAAGCGCCGCGTTTCCAAACATAGAAAAATGCTACAAAGAAAATAGCAACGAAGGTAAGTACGGCAATGAATCCTTCCATTCCGAATTCTCTGAAGTTGACTGCATAGGGATAAAAAAATACGATCTCAATATCGAAGAGTACAAACAATACCGCTGTTAAGAAATACTTGATGGAAAATGGCGTTCTTGCATTTCCTTCTACGGCAACTCCACATTCCCAGCTCTGGTTTTTTACAGAATTTCCTTTTTTCTGTTTGGGCCCTAAAAAGTGTGCGCCAAGCAATGAAACGGCTACGAAAGCAACTGCAACACCGGCTTGGATAAGGATTGGAATATAACTTTCAGGTAAATTCATTTTTGCATTATTATCTCAATTTGCAAATTTAGCGAATAAACAAGAAAGCATGAAATTAATCACCTTAAAAGTGGGATTAAAATTAGAAAAACCGGTAATTTAGAATTAATAAAAATAATGATTATTTTCGCATTTTTTTGAGGAGAGAGTAGGCCATAAACGAAATATATCCGAAAAGTATACTCGCATAGATGATGTTGATTATAGTATTGGTTTTGTCATCTTCTGCCCGGAGGAAAAAGTTGTACAGAATAAATCCGGCGATCAGAATGCCAAAGATGATAAGTTGTGGTTTCATATTTTCAATAGCAAATCTACTGTTTTAATTTTTGATCGAACCATTCAATGACCGTTTGATCAAGCTCTTCTTTTTTGTCTGAGAAAAAATGATCGGTCTCAAATTTTTTAAGCTCGAAATTGTAACCAATCTGTCTCAGCCGGTCAGCCATTTTTTCGGACTGGAGATAACTTACATGCTGGTCTTTTGTACCGCATAGGATCAGCAAACTGCTCTGCTTGTTCAGTTTTTCAGGCCAGTAGATTGCGGAGCGTTTCTGGAGCTCAGAAGTTTTTTTCTCCGAATAACCGGGGATACATTCTTCAAAAACTTTCTCCATTTCCGGCCTTTCCGTGATGGTGGAAAAAAGATCGGAGGCTCCGTTTCCAATGACAGCTGTTTTGATTTTATCTGTGTTCTGAAGCGCCAGATAAGTCATCATTCCGCCTCTGGACCATCCGAACATGCCGATACGGTTGGGGTCTGCGTTTTCCATTTCTTTAACGGTTTCGGTAAGATACAGGACATCATTGACCTCTGCGCCACCGAATTCATCTTTCTCACGATAATTACTTCCGATAATGATATATCCGTTATCCGCTAATTTTGAGGTGTACATGATTAGGGTAGGAATATTAAGCGGGGCAAAATTCCTGTTTCCGCCTCTGTTGAAAATGATGACCGGATATTTTCCCTGCTTTTTAGGCTCAACGGTCATGCCTTTTATGGTTTGTCCGTCACTCAGGTAAGTGATGCTGTAAAAATTCAGATCGGACAGATACTGATATTTTGGTTTCAGCTGGTTATTGTCGGAAATTCCTTTCCAAACTGATGTTGTTGTAAGATCTACCGGCTCCTTAGACAATATTTTCCCATTCTGGTAGAAAAGCAAACCGGAAACCAGAAAGACTATTACGGATAAGAATTTGAACATATTTATTTGATTTCTAAAGAATAAGTCCTTCTTCTTTTATGGTTTACCGGGCCATAATCCTGCCACAATAGCTGGATACTTTTATTTTCCTCTAATTCAGGGTTGGTTTCCAGATATTTTACGCCTTTTTTTCTGAAAATTTTCCAGATTTCTTTAAAAATAATAGAAGTTACGCCTCTTCTCTGGTATTCCGGATGAATCCCGATCAGGTAGAAATTGGCCCTGTCATTTTTCTTTCCGGCTTTCAAAAAATGCCACCATCCGAAAGGAAGAAGCTTTCCTTTGGATTTTTGCAGGGCTTTTGAATAGGAAGGCATTGTAATTGCGAATGCAATAAGCTGATTGGCTTGATCCACAACACAAACAATATAATCTTTATCGATTAACTTGAAATATTTTTCTTTGTATGTTTTTCGCTGTTCGTCTGAGATAGGAGTGTAGGTTGAAAGATGTTTGTACGTTTCGTCCAGAAGGTCGAACATAGCATCTACATATTCTAAAATTTCCTCTTTTGATTTAAAATTTAGAACCCTGAGATGGTATTTCTGTGAGATCAGCTCATTGAATTTATGAATTTTTTCAGGTAAAACCTCTGGAAACTTCAGCTCAAATTCCACCCATTCTTTTTCTTTGACAAGTCCTAGATTTTCAAGGTGTTTCGGGTAATAGTTATGGTTGTAGATCCCAATCATAGTTGCCAGCTTGTCAAAGCCCAGGGTCAGCATACCCGCCTTATCGAGATTGGTAAATCCCATCGGGCCTTCAATCTTATCGATATTTTTTTCTTTGGCGTAATCTATTGCTTTCTGGATCAAAGTCTGGGAAACTTCCGGATCGTCAATAAAATCGATCCATCCGAAACGTACTTTCCGGATGCCAAGTTCTTTTTCTTCTTTATGATTAATGATCACGGCAATCCTTCCGGCAATTTTGTTGTCTTTGAAGGCAAGGTATTGCTTTGATTCTGAATATTGTAATGCGGGATTTTCATCCGAATTCCATATATTGATCTCATCGTTGATAAAGGAAGGTACGTAGTATGGATTTCCTTTATACAGATCCATCGGGAACTTTACAAACTGTTTTAATTCGTCACGTGTTTTTACTTCGAGTACTGAAACTTTAGACATAGTTTTCTAAGGCTGATTAAGAAACAAATATAAATAATAAAAAGTAATACTTTGGCACAGTTTTTACATCTTAAAGGTTAAAAAATTTATTAAAAAATGACAGGTTATTATCTTATTATTGGGATTTCGATGCTGGTAAGCTGGCTAGTTTCTTCCAGATTGAAATCTAAATTTGAGCATTATTCCAAAGTTCATCTGCGAAACGGCCTCTCCGGGAAGGAGGTGGCGGAAAAAATGTTGCGGGATAATGGCATCACAGATGTTCAGGTGATCTCTGTTCCAGGGCAGTTGACAGATCATTATAATCCTGCGAATAAAACCGTAAATCTTTCAGAAGGGGTTTATATGCAGAGGAATGCTGCAGCTGCAGCGGTAGCTGCCCACGAATGCGGACATGCCGTACAGCATGCGGTAGGATACTCTATGCTCCAGCTACGTTCAAAACTGGTTCCGATCGTTAATATAAGTTCTAACCTGATGCAGTTTGTTCTCATTGCAGGTATCGGTATTATGGCTGCCACTCAATCTGTGAGTGATCCTAACGGGAATACAACGGTTTTGGCAATAGGTGTGCTTATGTTTGCATTTACTACGCTTTTTGCTTTTGTGACACTTCCTGTGGAGTATGATGCAAGCAACAGGGCTATGAAATGGCTTAAGGATACGGGGACCGTGACTTCTGAGGAATATGTGGGAGTTCAGGACAGTTTAAAATGGGCAGCCAGAACTTACGTGGTGGCCGCTCTCGGGTCTTTGGCTCAACTCCTTTACTGGGCTTCTCTGCTGATGGGAGGAAGAAGAGGTTGATCTTTTGATCATTAAAAGATTGAAAGATTAAAAAATTAAAAGATTAAAAGATTAGAGAGTGTAAGGAAAAAGGCGAATTTGCTCTTTTACTTTTCTGCTTTTTAGATTAATTTTTAAATTCAAAAGTAATATACTGCATCTCGGACAATTTGTCTGAGATGCTTTCTTTTTGGGCAATTTTCAATGAAGCGGTAAGGGTGCAGCTTTCATCGGCATCAAAATTGAGAACTTTAGCGTCATACTTTGAAAGTAATGTAAAGATGGTATTCTGCTGGTTGAAATTGAAGTGAATTTCTATTTCCGTTTCCAGTTCCCTGGTGATGATATTAGCTTCTTCCAGTGTGATTTTTGCAGATTCCTTATATGCCTTTACCAATCCGGATACTCCAAGTTTTGTTCCCCCATAATACCGGACTACAATAACCAGTATATTGGTGATCTCATTCGCCAGTAGCTGATTGTAAATAGGCAGTCCGGCACTTCCAGAAGGTTCTCCGTCATCATTGGCGCGATAATTTTCGCCGTTTAGGCCCATTCTGAAAGCATAGCAGTGATGAGTGGCTTTGGGATGTTCGACTCTTACTTTTTCCAGAGTGTTCTTAAGTTCGTTCTCATTACTGACAGGGTAAGCAAATCCAATGAACTTGCTTCCTTTTTCTTTTAACAGGATATCTTCAATGGGCTTTTCTATGGTTTTGTACTCGAACAGCATTATCCTTTCTTATAAAATTGAATCAAATTATCTCTATAATACTCAATCCTGGCAGCTTTGAATTCAAACTCAGGTGCTTTTGTTCCATTTTCAAGGATTAAATTTTCATTTTTGATGACAATTGCTTCATCCCAAAGACCCGCATCAATGAATTGCTGCAGGGTAAATTTTCCACCTTCGATAATGACAGATTGTATTTGTTCCCTATATAAGGCATTCATTAAGTTTTGCAGGAAATTTTCTCTTTCTATTTTAATCAATTTGATATTATCCTGAACTTCTTCTTTAATGGTATTGAAAATGAGAGTTCGGGATTCTTTATTATAAAGTTTGAAGTTTTCAGGAACTTTTAAATCAAAATCGATCAATATTCTGACCGGATTTATTCCTTCAACGTTTCTTACCGTTAAACCCGGGTTGTCGTTAAGTGCGGTTTGTGTTCCTACGAGAATTGCATGTTCATCTGCTCTTAGCTGATGTACAAATTGATTGACCAAAGAGTTGGAAATTGAAACAGGCTGGAAGTCCTTGTCTAAAAATCCGTCACCGGATTCTGCCCATTTTAAAATAATATAAGGCCTTTTCTTCTCATGATAAGTAAAAAATCTTTTATTGAGTTCTATGCACTCTTTTTCCAGAATACCTGAAACAACTTCTATTCCTGCATCCTGAATGATCTTTTTACCTTTTCCGTTCACTTTATCATGGGAGTCCATTGCGCCGATAACCACCTTTTTGAATCCCAGTTCTTTGATCTTTAAGGCGCAGGGAGGGGTTTTTCCGTAATGTGCACAGGGCTCCAGAGAAACATAAATAGTAGAATCCGAGATGAGTTCTTTGTTTTTAACAGAATTGATCGCATTGATCTCTGCATGGTTTTCTCCGGCTTTATGATGATACCCTTCCCCGATGATTTTGCCATTATGTACGATTACGCTTCCTACCAAAGGATTAGGATAGGTTTTGCCCAAAGCTTTTTGAGCCAGTTCAATGCATCTTTTGATGTAGAGTTCGTCCTGCATAATATGAAAAAAGCGAAGACAAATTTCTTTGTTTCGCCTTTGTATTTTTTAATTGTATAGACTTAAAGAGTAAAGAAAAAAGATAAAAGACTTTTTAGTTGCTTCCTGCTAATTTCTTTGCGTTCAGTTTGTCATGCTAAAAACATCTCAATGGGGTTTATATTCCTGTGGAATGACAAAACCGGGTGTATGATGTTTCATCTATTTCTTTCCTTTCAGAGCCTTTAGCTCTTCTTTAAGGCTGTTGTTTTCTTCCTTCAGAAGTTTAATGTAATCCTGCAGGTTGTCTATCATAGAATTCGGGATGTTGTAATTGGTATTGTTACCGTAAAGAAGATTATAAAATCCTGAATTCTCACTTATGGTATTATATTCATTATTAATAACTACTTTAGAGTCTTCATCTTCATAGATATCTTCTACTGAAACTTCCAGAAAATTGGCTATTTTTTCCCATTCATCTTTTATGATCTTCACATCCCCACTTTCTTTTCTGCTGTAGTTAGACACATCTGTTGCGATTATATCTGCAATCTGCTGCTGGGTATAACCTTTCTTTTTTCTTATGGCGCGAAGTTTTTCTTTTTGCATATTGGTTTTTTTACAAAATAATATTAAGTTTCGGCTAAAGCCAATTGGTTTTTCTTTTTATCTAAAACAAGTCAAAGTTCATTTCTATTGGTCCAGCCATTTATTTTTTGCCCTTTATTCGTTGACTCAAATTTGTAATTAAAAAATAAAATGGTTTGTATAAAAACTATTCTTTAATTTTCACTATCAACTATCAACTATCAACTATCAACTATCAACTATCAAACTCATAACCATTAACTTTCTCCTGCAATGATATTGTGAAGATTCTGTCTTAAGGTTTCCAGATGGGCTTTCTTCTCATCAATGGTATTGAAAGTATCTCTTAACAACGGATTTTCTCTTGACGGCTTGTTGAAGAATGCCAGGTTGTTTTCCAGTTTTACGATCTCTGCTTCAAGATCGGCTATCTGGCTCTTGATTTTTCTGGCTTTGTCTGTAAGCTGGTTTTCGGATAAGCCTTCTTCTTTAAGCTCAAGCTCATTGATTTTATTGAGCTTCAGTTTCTCTCTTAAGGTCTTATTGAACTCTGTGTTGATAGAAATTTTATCTCTCGGAACTTTTCCGATATTATTCCATGCGGTTTTTATGGCTTCAATTCTTTCGATACTTCCTTCTTCATTGGTCACCGTTTTCAGCTCATCAAGAAGGTCTTTTTTATGCTTGTAGTTTTCTTTCCAGTTATCTGTAGAAGCATTGCTTTTTTCTCTGTAATTGTTGAAGAAAGCATTACAGGCATCGCGGAATTCGTCCCAGATCTTATTGGTCATACTTTTCGGAACATGTCCTACTTTCTTCCAGTCCTCCTGTAGTTTTTTGAATAGCGGAACGGCAATATCCCAATCCTCATTATTCACATTATCCTTAGCTGTCTGGATCAGCTTTAATTTATCTTCCAGATTGGTCTGCTGAGAACCTTTCAGGGATTTATAATAACTGTTTTTGTGGGTGTTGAACCCTCTTAAAGTTGTTTTGAAATCATTCCAGTTCTGATTGGAAAGTTTTCTGGGCACGCTTCCTGTTTTCAAAAATTCTGAACGCAGATCTTCCACTTTTCGGATGGCATTCTGCCAGTAATTGTGGTTAGGCGTTTCAGAAGGTGCCGAAAGTTTTCCGATCTCTGCAATGATCTGGTTTTTCTTTTCAAGATTGGTATTCTGCTCTGCTTCAATGGCAGCGGATAGTTCAGATTTTCTTTCATGGATCTTGTTGGAGATCTCTTTGAACTCTTCCCATGTTTTTTCACGGAATTCTTCCGCCACAGGTTCTGCTTCTTCTTTCCAAAGCTTATGAAGATACTGCAATTCGTTCAGGGCCTTCTGGATCACGGGCTCATTCTCCAGCTCTTTGGCACGGGCAATAATGTGCTGCCTTTTTTCAAGATTATGGCTGTATTCCTGCTCCAGAAACTCTTTATTCAGGTCCAGCATCTGATAAAACTGATTCAGGTGATGGAAGTAATTGTTATTGAGGATCCTGAACTCGGATTTTGGAACCTGCCCGGCTTTGGACCAGTCTTCTTTTATTTCCCGGATAGATTTGAAAAGATTGGTGCCCGGTTCAGAATTTGTATAAAGGTTTTTCAGTCTTTCGATGATGCTTTGGCGGTGTTCCAGATTTTTCTTTTGCTCTTCTTCGAGCTTTTTCTGGAAAGAATCATGCTTTTCCCTGAAGATATTGATCAAGGCGGAAAATTTAGCCTGCGAGGGATGCTCATAGCTGAAATTTTCAGGAGCATTTCCGGCTTCCACATATTCGTGTTTTTTGTCTTCTACTTCATCATGGATGTAATGACTTGCTTTTTCTTTGAGTAGATTGAATGTTTTGAAGTTTTCACCGGCATTGGCAGAATTGATGATGTTTTCCATTTCTTTCAAGGCATCGGGCAGAGTAATATCAGCACTCACTTGCTCCTCAAAATGTTCCGCATCTTCTTCATGCGGAATTTCATCATGAGATGCTGTATTTTCTGATGTTTCTTCCTGGGGAACCTCGGTAGAATTCTTCTTTTCTTCGTTTTCAGAAAGGTTGTTTTCTGTAGTCATAGCAAATCTTTTATGTGAGTGGCGCAAATATCCTTGATATAGCTGTAAAGCCAATTAATGCACTAATTTATGTTATTTTTTTTGAAAATTCCAAATTTCCCAAGCTTTTTCTGCTTGCTGTTCAAGCATATAATAGCCGTTTGCGGTTTTTGCCCCTTTTTCAGACGCATTGATGATAAATCGGGTGTAATTGGGATTGTATATCAGGTCTATGACCAGATGTTCTTCTGTAAGCCCTTCAAAAGGGAAATTCAGGCAGTCTTCCACATTCGGGAAAGTTCCTACCGGAGTACACTGGATAATGATCTTATGCTCCCGTACTGTTTCCTTATCCAGGTTGTCAAAATTAAGCTCCGAAGCTCTTGAAACGGTTTTTGAAGTGATCCCGTTTTTATCCAGAACATATTTCACGGCTTTTGCAGCACCTCCGTCTCCCAAAATCAGCGCTGAATTGTGGTAAGGTTTTTTATGAAGCATAAGGGTCTTTTCAAATCCGAAGGCGTCCGTATTGTACCCTGTTTTTTTTCCATCCTGGACTAAAACACAATTTACGGCACCTATCTGCCGGGCTTCATCACTCAGATCATCCAGATAATCTATTATTTTTTCCTTGTAGGGAATGGTTACATTGAAGCCCAAAAGCTGAGGGTCTGAAAAAAGACCTTCAACATCCCCGATCTCCTTCGTATCAAAAATATCGTAGGAGAAATCTTTCAGCATTAATTTCTGAAATTTGTCTTCAAAAAATTTTTTGGAAAAAGAATAAGATATGTTTCTCCCGATCAAGCCTAATTTTTTATTGGAATCCATAGCTCAAAAATAAAAAAAAGCCGGATAAAACCGGCCTTCGTTATTAAAAATATTTTCTCTTATTCTACAATGAATTTTGTAGTATTATTGTCTGTTTTAAGAATATAGTTTCCTTTTGCAAGACCTTTAAGACTGATCTTATTGGAATTTTTAAACGGATTTTCAATCACTTCGATCAGCTTTCCGGACAAGTCGTAGATCTCAGCTTTTGAAATTTTGTACAGGTTTTCTCCTTTTACATAAAGCTCGTTGTTTTTAACAGGGTTAGGATAAACACTGAAAGATTTTTCTTTTGCAGCAGTTTCGGAAGTTCCTAGTGTGGCACATGTCCAGCTAAGTCCATCCAATGCAACTCTGTTTGAGCCTACAGGATTTATGATCTTAATCACTACATTCCCTGAAACATTGATATTATTGATTGTCGTAGTGGTTGCAGTCGAGCTGTAAGGAATAGTTCCCACTATATTACCGTTTATTTCAACATTCAGGTTGTTGGAACTGCCTGAGAATTTCAGTTGTGTAGTCAAGGTAAGGCTTTGGATTCCGCCAGCAATGGCTGAACTGGTAAGATTACCATTCTGGATGGTAATTGCCCTGCCATTGATGGTCTGATCTGTTCTGGCATCTGTAGCTGTCCATGTAATTCCGGCATTAGTCCATGTTCTTGTTGTATAGTTAGAGGCGTTGGCAGGAATTGTTTCAAAATCCTCTGTTCCACAGCTTCCTCCTACAGGCCCTGCCAGGGTAGTGCCCGGTGAAGTATTGCTTTGGGATGATAAATTTCCGGCCGCATCCTTAGCAATAACGTAGAAATTGTAAGTGGTAAGCGGGGCAAGCCCAGAAACTGTTGCAGTGGTTCCTGAAACAGAAGTATATAAAGTACCATTTACATATACATTATAACCGACTACTCCGATATTATCTGTAGAAGCCGTCCAACTTAAAGAGATAGAATTGGATGTAGGAGTGTTTGTCGCTAAATTCGTTGGTGTGGTAGGGGCTTGGGTATCTACTGTAGTAGTTCCCCAAACGCGGGTTACGAAGTTAGGATCGTCAATATAAGGGTTTCTGTTTCCCTGATAAGTATAGGAAGCATTGTTTCTTGCAATTTCTAATGGAGATACAGGATCTAAAGCGTGCCATGCCAATAGCTGATCAAGCTCCCATTGCTGAAGTCCCGGATAATCTACTCCTCCAAGCATATCTCCGGTTCCGTTTGAGCTTGTAAAATTGGCCAGCCTGTCTCCATATCTGGTGACAAAATAAAAGATCATTCTGGCAACATCTCCTTTAAAAGCATCGATGGGCTCGAAAACAGTCCCTGAGTATCCTGAAGAAACAGAGTTTCCTAATTTAGAACCGTTTAAAGAAGTGTAGGAAGCTGTTCCCACTTTCCCGAAAGGATAATTAGATCTTTTGTTATTTACCCATCCGTCTGTTGCCCTGATGAAATGGACATCAGAGACCATTGGGCTGGCTTCGTTAAAAAGGCTTTGGGGAACAATGTGTTCTCTGTTGTAGCAGTCTGCTTCACTGTTATAGCTTCCACATTGATTGGCACCTACGGTGAAGTTGTAAGGATCATTTCCATTAGGATTCTCAGAATAGATATCCAGGATAGATCCGTCATTTTCATAAAAATTATCAACATCAGTAGTCTGATAAGCTGTCCATAATCCGCCATATCCATGATCCTGATGGCCATTGGTAATGATCAGCCTCAGGGCAGTCTTCAGGTCAGCGCCCGTTAATCCGGCGGTTCCGTTATAATATCCCGGCGGTTGGGCAAATGCATTAATAAATGCAAAAATTAGCAAAAAAGAAAATAAAATTCGTTTCATTTTTAAAAATTGGGGCATAAAGGTACAAAAAAATGAAAACTAAGAATATTAATTTTTGATAATATATTCTTTACTTATTTTTGAAAAGAACCAGGAAATGGTAAACCCGAATAGAGCAGCTGTAAGCGCTACAATGAAATAATTTTTTCCTACAATTTTTACAGGGAATGGCAAAGCTTCATTTGCTCTGAAAAATTCTGTATAAAGCTGAAAATAGCATAATGCGGTCCCAAGAATAAGACCTGAAATGATCCCGGAAATTACAATCAGGATGCCGGTATAGAAATAGGTTTTTCTCAAGTGGCTTAAGGGGAATCCCAATGAGATCAGAGATCTGGCCTGCTCTTTTTTATCAAGCTGTAAAATAATAATAGCGCCCGCCAGATTGAAAGTAGTAATAAAAATAACCAATGCAAAGATGAGATAAATGAAGAGTTTTTCTGTATTGATCATTTTCCAGAAAGCAGCATTTTCCTCTTCTTTGGTTTTGATATCAATATTTTTACCGAGGGAAGACAAAAGCTGGGCTTTTACGGCATCTATATTTTCAGGATTTTTTAATTTGATAACGATCTGATAAGCGGATTTTTTTGGCAGGTTGAGTAGTTCCTCGGTCAGCTCAATAGGCGAAATGATATAATTGTTCAATTGATCTTTTCCGGGAAAAACACCGGTTACGAGAATGTCTTTTTTATTATAAATATCTTCTTCTTTATTGATGATACCGGTTCCTGGTTTAGGCATGAAAATCGTAGCATACCCCCCGGCAGAGGCAACCGGGATCGACAGCCTGTTATCAAGGGAGTTTTCCATGATTACCTCATTGGAGTATTCAAAACCGGGATATGTTCCGTAGAAAACATCCTTATCAATAGGATTTACCTTAATGTAAGCAGAATCAACTCCTCTTAAATAGGCAATATCTCCTTTGCCGTTGTATGTTACATATATTTTTTCCTCAATTATGTGGGAAAAATTACTGATCTCTTTGTTGTTTTTTAGGATATTACTGATCTTATCCGGTTCTTTGATGGTCTTTCCGGACGTACTTTTAATGGTAAGGTCAGCATGAAGGTTGGAAATAAGTTCTTTATTAAGATCCTCCAGTCCAGAAAATACCGAGATGATCACAAACATTGCAGTTACGGCAACTGTCATGGCTCCTACGGCCAGCCACGTAATAAACGTAACGGCGGTACTTCCTTTTTTTGCCAAAAGGTACCTTGAAGCTATATAAAATGCAATGTTTTTCAAATTATAAAACAGGATTGTCGCCTTCGCCTCTTAGTTCTCTTTCCAATTTTTCCACATCGTCAAGGGAAGTATCCAGATAAAAATTAAGCTGTGGAATTACCCGCACCTGCTTTGCCATTTTCTGACCAATAAAATTTCTGTACTGAGCTTTGTTTTCTTCTATCTCTTTCATAATAGAAGAGCGAAACTCCTGTGGGAATATGCTTAAATAAATTTTAGCAATGCTGAGATCCGCAGTTACTTTAACATCGGATACGGATACTAAAAAACTCTGCTTGCTGTCCGCAGCCTGTTTGCGGAAAAGTTCTGCGAAGTCTTCCTGTATAATTTGTGCTACTTTTCTTTGTCTGTTACTTTCCATAAGTGGTGCAAATTTAGTACTTTTGTTTGAATTGCAGATTTGAAAATTTGATCCGTGTATCAAATTTATGATTTAATTATAATTGTATTTATGAAGTTAGAACATATCGGTATTGCCGTGAAATCTTTAGGAGTTTCCGATGAGCTTTTTGAAAAACTGCTGGGAAAAAAATCTTATAAAAAAGAAACAGTGGAAAGGGAAGGTGTAATTACCTCTTTTTATGAAGCCGGGGAAAGTAAAATAGAACTTTTGGAAGTCAGTAACAAGGAAAGTCCGGTCTCAAAATTTCTTGATAAAAGGGGAGAAGGGGTTCATCATCTGGCTTTTGGCGTTGAAAATATTATTGAAGAAATAGAAAGGTTGAAAAAAGAAGGATTTCAGTTTGTTTCGGAAGAACCGAAAGAAGGTGCTGATAATAAATTAGTTGTCTTTCTGCATCCTAAATCCACCAACGGAGTATTGGTAGAACTTTGTCAAGAAAAGGCATAAAAAATTTTGTAGTGAAATAAATTTTGCTATTTTTGCAGTCACAAAATTCAACCAATTTTGAGGTCCTATAGCTCAGTTGGTTAGAGCACCTGACTCATAATCAGGTGGTCCCTGGTTCGAGCCCAGGTGGGACCACCCAACTGACAAAGTCGCCAAAATGGCGACTTTGTTGCTTTTAACTATTTGATAAACAAAGATATATTCGCTTACAAACGGGTTCGATAAGTCCAAAATAAAATTATGGAATTTTCGGGGCAATTCTCGAACCGCTCTTTTATTTATACTGTAAATGTCAAATAATCAAATAATTATAAAATGGATATTAATTTTTCATTTTCTTTGATTTTTTATGGATTCATATTTTCCCATAAAAATTGTATTCTTCAAAAAAAGTTATAATTTTATAGAAATCAAAAACTGTTACTGTGAAAAAATTGAAATGTTCATCAACAAAAAATATATCCATAATAATTGCATATAAAAATCTCTTCAATAAATAGAT
Source organism: Chryseobacterium defluvii (assembly GCF_014204415.1). Lineage (GTDB taxonomy): Bacteria > Bacteroidota > Bacteroidia > Flavobacteriales > Weeksellaceae > Chryseobacterium > Chryseobacterium defluvii_A. The sequence goes on from NZ_JACHLE010000007.1 coordinate 82,463, forward strand.
TGGTCTGAATTCATATATTTATGATTGACGCAATGTATAAATTATAATGTTAGCTGCAATTATCCAAACTTTGTATTTAAATGAGTATAATAAAAGAAGATAATAATCTAATTTTATGTGTAGAACTAAATGATGATTTTTTTTATCAAGAAAATTTTAGAAATAAATTAAATAATTACCAAAGTGTAAAATTATATAATACATTTAGGCTAAATGCAACCTTTCTAATTAGACAAGAAACCATTGATTATTTTGAAAATTATTTTTTTAAAATAGGTGAAATAGTTGATGATAATTTTTATTTAATTGATAAAAGGATTTTTGAAACTAAAAACAATTTTCTTTTTCAAAAAAATATGGAGATTGATATTGACTATTTTATTGCCCCAAATAGTATTTCAATTCTAAGACATATTGATAATCTAATTGCTCATGATGTAATTATTGGTAATTCAACGGACTCAAATATATTTAACATTCCTGAAGCTGAATATATTAATTTACTAGAATCATTTCCAACAACTTATGAATTGCAAAAATATCGACAAAAAAGAGTTGCTGGTTCTATTGCAGATTTTGTTGATTTAAAGAAAGATGCAAATCAAACTTATCTCAATTATCTAAATAAAAAGCTTCACAAAAGAAATGATGTCACATTAAATAAGTTATTTGATTTTGAAGAAAATAAGTATAGGATAATTTATGATAAACTTTCAAATATGCTTTTACATGAAGCAAATTACAAAGAATCTGATTGGCAAAAAGAAATTATTAAGATCATTTTAATTATCTATCCAAAATATTTAGCAGTTGGAGAAAAAATATATTTTAACACCCGTAAAGGCAAACGTAAATTTTTAGATTTATGTCTTGTTGATTATACCGGTAAAGTAGATATAATTGAAATTAAGAAGCCTTATAATATTCCTATTTTCTCAAGGTCAACATATCGAGATAACTATTTTCCTTCAAGAGAAATTTCAGGAACAATTATGCAATTGGAAAAATATATTTATCATTTAGATAAATTAAGTCAGCAACAAATAGAATCAATGAAGAAAAGATATTTTAAAGACTATGATTTTGAATTTGATATGATTAGTCCTAAAGGATTCATTATTGCAGGTAGGACAAAAAATTTCACATCAGAACAAATTCATGATTTTGAGATTCTAAAAAGAAAATATTCAAATATTATTGATTTTTTAAGTTATGATGATTTATTAGCAAGAATCAAATCAATATTACAGAAATTTGAAAAATTATAACTGCCAGATTAAGTCTTGACTAATTCAACTCATTCATATTTTATTGAATATTCAAATTTGAGACGGGTAGGGTATCAAGTCGTTTTGTAATTTATATTTATGAAAATATGATAAATAACTGTACCAGACTTATGAATAGTTTTAGCAATTTTTATTGCTGACAATTTTGCATTAAAATCATCAGTTATGTCTTCAATTTTCTCAAATTCAAAATCGGCAGGATATTTAATTTTAGTAATATTATCATAATATTTAGCCCAATTTTCATCAAATGACTTTCCCTTCTCTTCTCCAGTATCATAAACAATCATTGTAGTAAAATCTCTTTTGTGATAATAGTTTAATACCTTCAAGATGTGTTCTCTTGCAGTAGCTGCACCTCTATATATAAAAGCTTCACATAATTGTATGATCTGTGTGTTCTTATCCATTACAAGTAAATCTCTTTCTCCAGGCTTGTAACTTTCTTTTCCATTCTTAGGAGCAGAAAAACCTCCACGTGATTGTGCATCGATATGCCACCCTAAATGATTCAGTCTTGAATCTAAAACTATTTCAAGGATATCATTGTACTTATCTTCACTCTTAATTTCAGAAATTGATTTGCTCTAATACTTCTCGTAACCAATATCTTCCAAATAAAGAGGTTTCATCAATTTTTATCCCCTCAGTTTGTTCAAAATTAATTTTAAAAGATTTAAAATCAGATTTAGTAAATGAAAAATTATAAGATGATGCTTTATATAAAACATTTGAAAGGAATAATGAGGTATTCCAGAGATTATCTTCATCAGTTACCTCTTTTTCTTTATGCTTTTCGTTTTTGATCTGTAAGCTACTTTTTATAAGATGATTTAGATCAGTAGTTTCTGGATACATAATGTAATAGACAAATATTAAAGATGTTGTATACGGTTTTTTAGTGTAAATTTTTTAAAATATTAATGAATTCTTTTAAATCATTTTCAACACCTGAAAATACTATTGTATTATATTTTTTGTCAATCCCTAATTCGCAAATTTCATGTTTTCTCTTCTTATCTGTAAAAAAATGTCAGTAGAAAATAAATAATTTGAGATTCTCATTATATCAATATGATCACCTGATTTTTCTTGCTTACCTTTTACTGCTAAGTGAGCACCAATTGAAAATTTTGTGTTTAGTGTTGGTATTCTTGAAAATCCATTTTTTTCTAATTCTAACAGAAGTAATTCTAGTTCCTTTTTTTTAAACTTGTGCTTGTAAGTTAGCTGATATAGAAGCTGATCAATCCAATTCGGAACCTCAATTTCCCCAAATTTATCGGGTCTAATTCTAATTATTTTAATGTCCAGATATTCTTTTAATCTGTTCTTGAAATTATTAATTTCATTTTGCTTTATTATTTCGATAAATTGGATTTCAGTTTTCTTGTCTATTTTATTTGATACTATTTTTCTGAAATTATTTTGATCAGAAAGATTTGTCGTTATTCCATCACTGAATTTATCGTGATGTTTATTAATATCTTCATAAAAGTCTTTCAGGTCATTAAATTTTGCTTTTGTCAAAAATGTATTAATTGTTTTTTTATTCTTTCTTATTAAAGATGATATTAATTGGGCAGTCAGAAATGGTTCAGACTTTAAAAGATAACCATCGGAAATGCTTTTTAAGTAATTATCATGAATTTCTGCAGATTTAAAGTCTTTTCTAACGGTTTCTAATATATGTTCGGGACATAAAGGACAATAAATTTTCCCTAAATTATAATTGGATTCAAGTAAGTTTTTTATTTCCGTCCAAAGAGGGTTAATGCCTTCAATAATATCACTAATTACAAACTGATCAAGATAAATACAGGTTTTATTTTTAGAGTCAATTTTTTTCATAAAATAGGATATTATGTGATGCTTTGATGGGTTTTGTAAAGGAGTGAAAATCTAAGTAGAAATGTTTAGTTTAACACTTAACTTGCTTTTCTATAAAACTTATTAGTGACTATGCTTGTTATTTTTCATAAGAATTTGATTAAATTATTTTCATTAGCTCAATCAACTTTAAAACAAACTCGTTGAATTTTTTTCCTTCAGTGTCAATTATAGTTTGAGGGATACTACCTCTATATTCTATTAACTTTGGGTCATTAGTCTCTGATTTTAGAAGGTTTTCTTTAACCAAATTCTCAAAATAACTCCCAAGATTATCATTTACATTAATGAATTCATTTAAATCGTTGAACTGTATATTAAATTCATTATTTATCTGATATTTTCTCTTATATCTGTCAACATTTACGGATATAACAGCATATCTGTTTTTTTCAATCGCACATTTTTCAGTTTGATTTTTACTTAATGCAAAACGTCCATTTTCATCCCATTTTGATTTTACTTCTATAAAGTAAATTGGTTTGTTGTTTTTATAGATTATGAAGTCTTGTCCATTTTGTTCTTCCTTATTTATTAAGTCGGTATCTTCTGATTTTTTGATAGCAATAGTATCTGCCAATTCTTTATCTAGCTGTTTTTGAATTAAATCTTGAATCGTCAGACCTATAAAGTTAATATAATTCAAATGACTGTTTTTGCGATTATCCTCTCTTTGTTTTTCTTTACCTTTTTCAACTAAATCTTTTAAATTGTCAATTTTAGCTAAATCGCCTAATAACTCAATTGTAGCTTCATCCTTAGTTAAGATCGAAAACAAACTAGAACGTGTTTTCTCGTTTTGAAATTTATGCATTAAAATTTCTTCTTTTACCCTGTTTATGTTTTGTAACCATTGCCCCCAAGTATTTGGTCTTTCGGAAATTTTTTCAATTAATAAAATTATTTTATCAATAACCCCATTATTGAGATCCTTTACTGGTATAAAACGTTTTTCAGGATGTAATGCAAGTTCAATAGATTCTCCTAATTCTATTCCGGTTACATTTCCACTGTGTTGTAGGAATTTCTCGAAACCTTGGTATGCGAGCCCTTCAAAGATGTTTTTAGTTGTTATTTCAACATATTTTTGTTTAAATTCTAAATCTTTTACATCGTCTCTTTTTAATTCTGACTGGACTCTTAATTTAAAATTTTGATTAGGTATACAAGGTAATTTATGGAGAAGTTCTTCTTTTAAGTTTGTATTTTCAAACATTATAGAAATTACAGATTGAATATCTTTTAAATTATCTAGAATATTTTTATTTTTTATACTATTGAAATATAAATTAGCTAAAAGTTTAAAAGCAGGTTGAAAGTTAATGTCTATAGTTGGGTTTTCAATTTTTTGTATTTGAGGTTTGAGGTCAAGAACCCTTAAATAAAAATCGGATAATTGGGTATTAATATTTGTGTTCTTATTTAAAGAAATAAAATTGTAGAGATATTGATTTAACATTAGAATTCTTGTCTAGGTCAGCGATGATTGTCCTTCATTTTTTGCAAAATCATCATTAAGTTGATTACAGAATTTAGAAAAGTCGTCTTTGAATTTTTCACGATTGTAATCAGTGATATTTTCTATAAAATAGAAATCTTGGTGCAGGTATTTTTTACTTATAGAATAATTGATATTTTGTATAACATCAATTAATTCATTTTCTATTTTATTCCATTTCACTAATTGTTCAAGGTTCATGAAACAGCCATGAATATTAGGAATCAAAGCCAAGCTGTTTAATAATGAAATATTAGATGATATTTCTTTTATAAATTGTTTGTAAGCCTTTTTATCTTGAATATAAAAATAATTTAGTCCACTTTCTTCTGCTACTATTTTGCCAATGTCTTCTAATGTTAACAATTTAAAATTTTCACCAATATGAATATTCCAATTATTTATATATTTACTTATTTCACAATACAAATCGAAGTGTGGTAATATCCTAAACTGGCTGACTAAAGAGTAAATTGATTTTACAATTTCATTGTCTTTTTCTAAAAGAGATAAGTCAAAATACTGAAATGAATCTATGGAATAAAACTTATCATCTATCAAAAGGCGATTAAGAATTTTTATTTCATTTATGAAAGATTCTTTTAGTTCTTTCTCAAAATTAGAGTCTTCTTCTGTAAATTTAATTTTACATATTTCCCAAAAATCTAATTCTTCATCACTCTTTACCTTAAGGCTAACTAATTCGAAAGCTGTTTTTAAAAGCATTTCATTAGTTTCTACATCTGATAGAATTTCAATATTATCTTTTGCTTTATGCAAAAAATCTCTTTCTTTATTCGGTTTAAAATCATTAGCGTGAATTATAAAATTATGACCATTATCTGTTGTTTCCATTAATGGGTAATGTAAAAATAACATAGGAACATGGGTTAAATCTATCTTTTTTGATCCTAATATAATTTTGATGTCTTTTTAATCATTTTGAAGAAATGGAATATAAAAAGATTCGTTATTTTTAGATATTTCAATATGGTCTTGTTTGGTTTCTCCTCTTTCAAAAAAATCCTTTCTTTTTTCATCAATTATTAGAACACTTTTGAGCTTATTATTAAAACAAAATATATATGGTATTATAGACTCTATATAACCAATCATATTTACAATACGAATTTGATTCCCTTCATTTGCTATGTATTCAAATGATGTAAAAGTTAAAGGTGTTTCAACTGATTCTTGGTTTAAGTCAATTAACTCTTCCAAAAAATCATCCTGTTCTATTAATTTATCTGTTAGCGTTTCTGGAGTTGACGCATTCCTGTCTAATTTAAAATCTTTAAGAATTTTATACCTACTATTATCCAATTGAATAGAAGTATTAACTTCAATTGTTTTTCCATATACGTGTGTACTGATGAAACCAGTGCCATATTGCCCTATTTTATCTTTATTATCACCATAAGCTTTACCAACACTAAACTGTTTTATTAATCCTCCGAATTCTAAATCTGAAAATGGTCTGCCATTATGTTTAAAAATAAAACCTCGATCTGACTTTATTATTTCTATTTCACCATTCTTTTCAACAGTATCTAAAGCATTTTGAAACAATTCCCAAATAGCTCTCTTTTCAGCATATTCAGGTTTGATTTCACGTATGCCGGTATAAATTTTATTTGCAAATGATTCAAAGTGAGCTCTTTTCTGCTTATCTCTATATGTGGTCATTATTTGTTTTATTGAAAAAATATTATTGGATGATTATTGGGATTTAAGTGTGTGTTGAATAACGGTTGATCAAATATTATGAGTTTATAAATTCTTCAATAGATAGAACATTATTTTCTCCAAACCATCCCTTAAGATTGACTAAAGCATTATCATTCATTTCAGACAAAGCTAAAACAACCAAGTTTTCTTTTGCTCTTGAACATTCCACATAAAAAAGATTTCTCGTTCTTAATTTTCTATCTTCATTATCGTCTGTTCCATCGAAAAATAGTTTGAAATTATATTTATCAGGTTCATTTTTGTAATCTCTGTCGTCATCAATTACTGTTAAAACATTTCTATACTCTGCTCCTTTAGTGCCATGCTTAGTAGAAAAAACAGAGTTGTTCTGTACATGCTTGAAGAAATTAATTAATTCTTCATATTTTATATCTTTAAAAGATGAAAATAAATCAATTTCTTTTTTGATTTTTTCTCTCTCATCTATTTCAAGAGTGTTTACATCTTTAGTTGCTTTTTCTAAAAACTTATTTAAGCTGTCAGATATACTTATCAATTTATGTCGATTGATAAACTCAAATATTTCACCAATGGTTTGGGTTAATCGTAAAGATCTTAGCTCGTCTAAAATAATTGAAATACGTTGTTTATCTTTATGACTAAAATCTTTCCAATTAATAAAATTACTATTCTTTTTCAAAAAACGAATTGCTTGATTATAGTTTTTTTGATTCCAAAAATTAATCAAATGTTCTATACCGTCCTCTCTCTCTTGAGAAGTTTTTTTATCAATATACCCAGTAAAAATTTTTATAAGGGGATGATTCCTGTCTGTGAATTTTTCCTTAACGCTTAATCCAAATCTTTTACTAAAAATCGTATACAAGTTACCAAATCCAGCATTTTTTGCAACTCTACTATTTACCAATAGTAAAATTTTATCTTTTACATTTTCATCAAAACTCCAATCAATGGATTCTAATTTTGATTTTACATCATCATAGTTAATAGTTTTTTGTTGGTCAATCTCTCTATTATATTCAGATTTTTTTTCATCTTCTACTTCTCTACCTCTATTGTTTATTCTGGTTTTGATTTTTCTATATTTACAATAAACAAATTTCACACTTCCTTCTATTTCTTTTTGTGGGGTTTGTTCTATGTTAGTTCTAAAATTATTTAATAATCTTACTACTTCTTTTGAGGAACGATAATTTTCTTCTTTTTTTACTAATTGTAGTATTTTAGAATTTTCATCGGTATAATATTTTTCTAAATCACCAACTCCTGCATCATATATTTTTTGGTAAGAGTCTCCATAAAACCCTAAAACAATTTTATTTTGATTTCGCACTAATAAAAAATCAACAAGAGCAGATGCTGTTTCTGTTGCGGTATCCTGATATTCATCTACCAGTATATAAGGATACTTTTGAGCTAAAATAGTAGTAAGCAGAGTATTATTTTTAAACATCATTTCTGATAGAGTAATCACATCATCATGATGTAATTGCCCTGTTTCAAAATCTCTAAATGCTGTATCATTATAGTATACTGAAATTACCTTATCTATTCTTTCTGCTAAGTTGGGCAAATATTTAGAATCCTTTCCGTTTGCAATGTCGGCATCATATCTATCTTCATTCAATTTGCAGAGTTCTATTTTTAACTGTTTCTGATAAGATTTTATACAATCCCATAGGAACTCGTGTATAGTAGAAACCAATACGATTGGGTTATGCTCTAATCTTTCTATAATTTCATTTTTCGCTACATTGGTATAGGTAATACAAATAACTTTTTGATTATTATTCTGTATTTCGCTTCCTTTTGTTTCAATTAAGTGATTAAGTGTTTCTATGAGTGTGTAAGTTTTACCTGAACCTGCACCAGCTTCTAAAACAAAACTTTGTTTGTTTTCTATATGCTGTTTTATTTGTTTAAACGCACTCATATTTCAGGGGTATTATTATTTGCTAACCATTCTAATCCTTCTTTTATGTACAAAGGAACTTCCCATTTTAAGCCTGTTTCTTCTTCACTAAAAGTCATTAAATCAAAAGTAAAGTTGGTTTTTGCAGAAGAACTTTTGGGTCTTAACTCCCAACACGTCATATTTTCTAGATTTTCAGGAGAGTGTTGATTTATTAAAGTGAAATAAGATTTGATCTTCTTTGTTATCTGTTCTTTTGTAAATTCTGATTTGAAAAAAATTAAGTTTTTATTGATTATTGCCTCTTCTAAACTTCTTGCAACATAAGTATTTTCATTACTTTCTTTGATCTGATACGTAGCTCTAATCAAGTTACCATCAAATTTTTCTTCTGTAAGACATACATTTAATTCTGAGATTGTGATTTTTTTGGGAATCCAATCTTTCAATGTTGAATTTGAAGTAACTGCATTTTCTAAATCTGTCCTACATTCTTTTCCTTGGGGCAGAGAAGCATCAACTGAATCAATATCTGTGATGACCAATGTTTTTATTTTTATAAAATGCAATATTTCTTTAAATTTTTGAGTATATGCTCCACCAACTTCTAATATAGAAATGTATTCATTCTTTAAACTTGGTGCTACCTTATCTATCATTAATGGTAAAAGCATCTTTTCTGTAACCCCTTCTACCATTATTACCTTATCTGCAAAAAAGATGTCACATTTGTGCAAATTCAAATATTGTTTTAAGAATCTGAAAGTTTCTTTATCATTATCTTTATGTTTGAAGTTGTTAAAATCATTGATCTCAATTTCATTATCTATTTTATTGAAATATCTTATTCTATCAAATCCTTTGTCTATATCTATACCTGCTTCAGCAATTATATGAGAAGAATGAGAACTGATTATCAATTGGACGGATATATTTGTTTCTTTTATAAGTTTTGTAATTTGTTTAATAAAGACCTGTTGCATTTGTGGATGTAAATGGGCTTCGGGTTCTTCAATTAAAATGGTTAGAAACTCAGCTTTATCTTCTGCCTTTGCTTTCTTGAACTTTTCTATAAAACTTACAACCTTAAGAACTAAAAAAATCAAATTACTATAGCCTAATCCATTATAATTTTCAGGCAATGGTATTTCTCCGTTTTCATAATAATATTTGATATTATTTTTTAAAATGGTTTCAGAGTTAAATTCCGATTTAAGCAGAATTGTAGGGATCGTAACATGAGGTTCTATACCGAAATTTTTTATCTCTTTTAAAATATCATCTAAAACTACTTTATATTTTGTATCTAGTTTACTTGAAAAATCAGTTAGAACAGTCTCTAAATCTTCTACATTAGAATTATCCTCTTTATTACTTTCTTTATAAAAATCAGAAAATCCGGTTTGCAATGTTTTGCTTTTATCTTTTCCAACATCATCTAAATTCCTCGAGGCTTTTATAGATTCAAAAGAAACAATCTGCTTAATTTTGTTTTTAAAACTTATATCAATTTCTTTTCTGAACTCAGAATCTTTATCAATTGCATAGCATTTTAATTGATAAAATAATCTCAAATTTTCTTTTAACCAAGGAATTAGTTCACCTTTGTCATTAAATGACTTAAATAAATTGAGGCTTTCTTTTGGTTCATAACTGATTAAAACAGAAGCATCATTTCTGTTCTCATCCAAATCTGTAATAAATTCACTTAGATTAATAAGAGAGTCTTTTTCAATATCATATTCAAATTGAATAATCAATTTTATTTTTGGGATGCATTTTAATATTAATATTTCGGACTTTTCCTTCCTTGTCTCATTAATGTCAACCAAATAGTATTCTTTATAGAATTTATAAAGCTTTTTAAATATCCTGTACGAGCTTTGAGAAAAATCTTCAAACGAAATGTCGTGGGTTTGTTGGGTGAAAACATTTATAATTTCAAATAATGAGGTTTTACCTGTATTATTCTTACCTACTATTAGAGTTAAATCATCTTCTATATTGACGGTAGCATTATCTAGTAATCTGAAATTCTTAACTTGTATTTGTTTTATTTTCATAAGTGATTAGTGTATTTTCAAAGATAATACTAATCAGTCAGTCTATGGTGTGGCAAAATTTACTTTTTCATCCTGTAAGCTACCCAATTTTGTTTCCATTCTAAATGATAGATTCTTTCATTTTTTGTTTATATTTTTTAGGACTTATATTCCCTAATGCTTGGTGGG
>NZ_JACHLE010000008.1 GCF_014204415.1 Chryseobacterium defluvii
TTTTAAACACTTATTTTTCTTTTACTTCAAATCAGCCTATCGGTTTTTTTTTTAAAACTAATAAATTTTCCTTTTAATTTATTTTTATAAAAAATTCGTTTTTTTTGTTTTGGGGGGGGGCGCAAACCCCCCCACGCCGAAATCCTTTATGGTATTTTAAATACAACAATGGTATAAAACAATTTCTTTTATAAAAGCTATTTTTCAGAAAATCGGAAACCTATCCCGTGCAGGTTTTCGATTGAAATATTCTGCTCATCTGCAAATATTTTCCGTAATCTGGAAATAAATACATCCAGGCTCCGTCCCATGAAATAATCATCGTCTCCCCAGATTGCTTTCAGGATATCCTGTCTCTTTACAACAATGTTTTTGTGGCGGATAAAATATAAAAGCAGTTCAGACTCTCTTTGAGTAAGGGCAATCACATCTCCTGTATTTTGCAGGGTATAGTTTTTAGGATCAAAATCATATTTTCCGACTTTGTATTTTTGCAAGGGAGCTTCCGTTTTTTTAGTACGCTTCAGGAAGATTTCAATTTTCAATATGAGCTCCTCTATGCTGAAGGGCTTTACCAGATAATCATCCGCTCCAATTTTTAGACCTTTGATCCTGTCTTCTTTAAGGGCTTTTGCAGAGATAAAAATAATGGGGATTTCAGTATTCTTATCACGGATGTGCTTTGCCAGATCAAATCCGTTTATTTCAGGCATCATGATATCCAGCAGGCAAATGTCAAAGCTCCGGGTATTGAATGCATCAAGCGCCGATCTGCCATCCGGATAATAATCAATATCATAATAAGGCTCCAGGCTGTCCTGGATCAGAAAAGCGATGGTTTGGTCATCTTCTGCATATAGAATTTTAGATTTCTCCATTATGTATACCGTATTAATTTAAGACGGAAAAAACAAAGTTATACTAATTCCCTTATCGGGATTGTTTTCAACCGAAATTTTCCAATGATGTTGTTGGACAATTTTTTTTACATAAAACAGCCCTAATCCAAAACCGTTGATCCCGTCACTCTTTTTTGTATTCACCCTGTAGAATTTATCAAAAATATGCGGAATATTCTTGGCGGGAATACCCATTCCATTATCTTTGAACTTTAAGTACAGACCTTTTGACTCCTGATGTGTTGAAATGGTAATACAGGGTTTGGTTTCACAATACTTTATAGAATTGTCCAGAATATTGTATATGATATTGGTAAAGTGAAATTCATCTGCAATGATTGATGTTGTATTTTCAATTTGTATATGGATGGTAAGGTTTTCATTCTTTTGCTGCATGGTATCTGCAATTTCCTGAATAAATGGCAGCAGCATTATTTTTTGAGGCTTTAATGACAGTACAGAAGCATCGTTTCGGGCAATATTCAATATTTTTTCAATATGATTGTTGAGTTTGTTGCCCTGATTGATGATGATGGAAGTATAGGTCTGCAGCTTAGAACTTCCCTTTATGGCATCCTGCTTGTTGAGTGCTTCTGAAGCTAAAAGTATAGAGGATAAAGGAGTTTTGAACTCGTGAGTCATATTATTGATAAAATCCCGCTGCAATTCTGAGAATTTTTTTTGCTGAATGATCGTGTAGATGGAATAAACATATACAAGGAGAATGATAATAAGTGCAAACGTAAGCAAATACCAGAACTTTAATGAGCTTATCAGGTAAGTGGTTTTATCAGGAAAACGTATGGAGAAATAATAGACCAGGTTTTTATGTTTTGGAAAATTAATGACCTCATTTTTTTTGCTTTCACCCTCATGGTCAGCCAGAATGTATTTTCCGTAGAGCATTTTATCGCTATGGCAATTGTATATGGCATATACGTAATTGGTATTGATCTGGAAACGGGTAAATTCTGTTTTCAGATAATGTTCAAGAACTGTGGGATAGAACTCTTTATTGATATTGACCACATAATAGTCGTTTGCAATATTCTGCACAGGATTTTCCGTAAAAGAAGCTTTTCCGTCATATAATTTTTCCACAACCTCCAGCAGAGCGATATTGACCTTCTGGTCAAATTTTTTATCCTCAAGATTATATGCCTGCCGGGTCCATAAGAGCTGCGCTATCAAAATACCGATAATAGCGATAAGACCAAGCGTAATAATAATATTGAGTTTTTTTATTTCCATTTTCAGAAGCAATATTATCCAAAAATATCTATTAATCTTTTATTATTAACAACTCGTTAACAAATGTTTGACAGCAGTTAACAATATATCTTAATGATCAGCTTTATCTTTGTTCTGTCAAAAAATGATAACCGGTTTATTTACTATCTGTTTTTAACTAATTAAATTTATACTCATGAAAAAATTAAGAATTTCAGCATTTGTTGCCGTTTTAGCATTCTCTCCGTTTTATGCAGATGTATTGCCTGTTGAAGGAGCTTCCGTTGTGAAGATCATTGCAGATCAGATCAAATGGGCATCAGAATCTATAGATGTAGGAAATATTCCTCAGGGAAAACCCAAGATTATCAGGTTTGAATTTACCAATACAACTTCCAAGCCGGTAATTATAGAAAATGTAGCGCCGTCATGCGGTTGTACTAAGGCAGGTCATACTGAGACTCCGATTCAGCCGGGTAAAAAAGGATTTGTGGAAGCAAGTTTTAATGCAGCAAGCCTTGGGCCATTTATGAAAACAGTAAGCGTTACAACAAGTGATAGCAAAACTCCTAAATCGCTTGCATTTAAAGGAGTAGTTGTGGCAAGTAATTAATACTCCCTGAAAAAATAAAAAACAACCCATAATATAATTATCGGGTTGTTTTTTTATGCAATCATTTATTTGGGTAAACGTATGAAATAAGGCCATTATCACTATTCTCTGCATGATTTTTAAAAAATAGCAGAAAAAATAATTATTTATAACATCTATTAATAACAGGATTTTAAATCATATCCGTTTAATATTTATTATTTTTAGAAAAAATTAAAACAATTATGAATTTATATACACAACCCATGCTCCGTGAAGATGCCCTGAAAGATAAAGTAGCTATTGTAACAGGCGGAGGCAGTGGTCTTGGAAAGGCAATGACCAAATATTTTCTTCAACTTGGAGCAAAAGTAGTAATCACCTCCAGAAATTTGGAAAAACTGCAGGGAACAGCGAAAGAGCTTGAAGATGAGACAGGAGGAAAAGTGCTTTGTGTTGCCTGTGACGTAAGAAATTGGGATGAGGTGGAAGCGATGAAAGATGCAGCCTTAAAAGAATTCGGGAAAATAGATATTCTGCTGAACAATGCTGCCGGAAACTTCATTTCTCCTACTGAAAGGCTTACCCACTCCGCTTTTGATTCCATTCTGGATATTGTGTTAAAAGGGACCAAGAATTGTACACTCTCTATAGGAAAACACTGGATTGCTTCCAAAACTCCCGGAACGGTTTTAAATATTGTAACCACCTATTCGTGGACAGGTTCTGCATATGTTGTCCCATCTGCCTGTGCAAAGGCCGGGGTGCTGGCTATGACTAGATCTTTGGCTGTTGAATGGGCCAAATACGGTATCCGTTTTAATGCAATTGCTCCGGGGCCTTTTCCTACAAAAGGGGCTTGGGACAGGCTTCTTCCTGGAAATTTACAGGAGAAATTTGATATGCGTAAAAAAGTTCCATTAAGAAGGGTGGGTGAGCATCAGGAATTGGCCAATTTAGCGGCTTATCTGGTTTCGGATTATTCTGCCTATATGAACGGGGAAGTGGTTACTATTGATGGAGGCGAATGGCTGCAGGGAGCGGGAGAGTTCAACATGCTTGAAGAAATTCCGCAGGAAATGTGGGATATGCTGGAAACGATGATCAAGGCAAAAAAATCAAACTAACGGTTTAAAATTTAAACAGATATTGTTGATTTAATATATATTAGAAAAATCAATGCGATATATAATGTTCAAAAATTTGACTTTCAATCATTTAAAACCTATAAGGTTGAGCTGCAATTTAACAATACCCTTAAACTTGAATATGAAAAAGCTGTTCTTTGTACTGTCAATGCTTTTAGGGAGCTTCTTATGGGCCCAGGATCTTAAAGTGATGAGCTTTAACATCAGGCTTCAGTTAGAATCGGATAAAGAAAATGCCTGGACGGTAAGAAAGCAGGACGCTATAGATCTCTTGAGTTATTATCATCCGGATTTTTTCGGGGTTCAGGAAGCATTGCCTGAGCAGATGAAGGACATCAAGAACGGATTGAAAAATTATGATTATGTGGGAGTGGGAAGAGATGATGGCAAAGAAAAAGGAGAGTTCTCAGCTATATTTTATGATGTCAGCAGGCTTCAGGTTTTGAAATCGGGGACATTCTGGCTTTCCGAAACCCCGGAAAAACATTCAAAAGGTTGGGATGCCGCCTATAACAGGGTTTGTACCTATGCTGTCTTTAAGGATAAGAAATCTAAAAAAGAATTTCTGGCTATGAATCTTCATTTCGATCATGTCGGAAATGTGGCAAGGGCTAAATCTGCAGAGCTTATCCTGAGAAAAATAAAAGAACTGAATCCTAAGAATCTGCCTGTGGTTTTAAGCGGGGATTTTAATTTAACAGAAAATACAGAGCCCATTAAAATTCTTTCTCAAAATTTAAAAGACAGTTTTCATTATTCTGAAACCAAACATTATGGCCCGGTCGGGACTTTCACTGCTTTTAATGTCAACGAGATCCCTAAAGACAGGATTGATTATATTTTTGTGAAAGGCTTAAAAGTGAAATCTCACAGGCACATCAATGACAGACGGGAAAACCTGCTGTATCCTTCCGATCATTTTCCTGTATGGGTAGATTTACAATTCTAAATAATGAAAGGCAATAGTTTTTATTGCCTTTTTTGTTACTTTTTTATTAGATTCGTTACTTATCATAAAAATAATTTAATGAAAAGGTTCATATTGGGTTTATTGTTGCTGAGTTCATGGGAATATTCTGCACAGGATTTATATATGCCCAGGAATATTAAAAAAGCCTATGAAAATGGCACACGTGATATTTCTGGTGCTCCCGGAAAGAATTATTGGCAGAATAAAGGGATCTATAAAGTCGAAGTAAAGGTGGATGCAAGCTCCAAAATAGTTTCCGGAAAGGAAGTTATCACTTATACTAACAATAGTCCGGATGATCTGAATGAACTGGCTGTGCGGTTTGTAAACAATTTACATAAGCCACAGTCTCCAAGATCAGGGGTTGTTTCTAAGGATTTTTTATCATCAGGGCTTCATATTACATCTTTTATCGTCAATGGCGAAAAATATCATGTGAATAGCGATGACTGGGCAACCGTTGAGAAAGTAAAATTAAATACTGCTTTAAAATCAAAATCGAAATCTGAAATCAAAATAGAGTGGGAATATCCATTATCTGTAGAGAGTGAAAGGGAAGGGCAAATTGATCCTGAAACATTTTATGTAGCCTATTCTTTCCCAAGAATTTCAGTCTATGATGATTATAACGGTTGGGATATGTTGCCACACTCGGGCCGGCAGGAATTTTATAATGATTTTAATGACTATACTTTCGAAATTGCCGCGCCCAAAAACTATGTAGTCTGGGCAACCGGCAGTTTCCTGAATCCTGAAGCAGTGCTGCAGCCTGAATATTTAAAAAGATATAAAGCTTCTTTAAAGAGTGATAAGGTAATGCATATTGCTACCGAACAGGAAATGAGATCCGGAAAAGTGACCAGGCAGAATAAATGGAACATCTGGAAATTTAAAGCTGACCATATCACAGATTTTTGTTTTGCCCTGAGCAATCATTATGTATGGGATGCAGCAAGTGTACAGTTAAGAACAAAAAGAGTAAGTGTACAGGCCGGATATAAATCGGGAACAAAAGATTTTGAGCATTATGTTGACTGGATGCGCTATAACATTGATTGGTTTTCAAAGAAATGGCCAGGAATAGAATATCCTTATCCTGTAATGACTGCAATTCAGGGATATGCGGATATGGAATATCCAATGATGATCAATGATACAAGTATCCCGGACGATTTTCAGGATTCGAGGCTGACGGCGGATCATGAAATTGTCCATACCTATTTCCCTTTCTATATGGGAATTAATGAAACCCGCTATGCTTTCATGGATGAAGGATGGGCAACGGTTTTTGAATACCTGATCGGAATTGATGAAAACGGGGAAGAACCTGCTAAAGAATTTTATCAAAACTTCCGTGTAAAGAAATGGATCGGTGACCCTTCTGCTGAGCAGGATCAGCCCATCATTACAATGAGTTCACAGATGAGCGGGGTGGGTTACGGAAATAATTCTTATGTAAAAGCGTCCCTGTCTTATCTGGCATTGAAGGATTATCTGGGAGACGAGCTGTTTAAAAAGGCATTACATCATTATATGGACAACTGGAACGGGAAACATCCGATTCCGTGGGATTATTTTTATTCTATGAATACGGGTTCCGGGAAAAATCTGAACTGGTTCTGGAACAACTGGTTTTATACCAACAATTATATTGATCTTAAAATTAACAGCATTTCCCAGGAAAACGATTTACTGACTGTAATTATTGATAATATGGGAGGCTTTGCCATTCCTTTTGATGCTGTGATCACTTATGAAGATGGTGTGGCGGAGAAATTACATTTTTCACCCTCCATTTGGGAGAAGGATCAAAAACAGACGAGCCTGGCTGTACCTGTTAAAAAGAAAGTGAAATCCGTGAATCTGGAAAATGGTATTTTTATGGATTATACGCCGGAAGATAATCAGAAAGGTTTTTAAATAAAAAATCGGCCTGAATAAAATTCAGGCCGATTCTTATTATTGGATATTTTACTATTAAAAAATATTAGTAAACTCTTAGTCCTGCTCTTGCTCCGGAAGTTGCCACTACAGACTGCATTCTTGTTCTCTGTCCTGCTGAGAACATGAACATGGCAGCATCATCTACATAGTCCATATAGTTCATGAACATTACAGATCTTTGAACGCCACTACATGTGTTGTATAGCGGATAAGCCGGTTTTCCGTAGTTGGCTGTAGTTTGTGTAGGAGTATCGGTTACCTGGTCGTTTCCACAATTGGCATCTCCCCAGATATGTCTTAAATTTAAGTAGTGCCCTACCTCGTGGGTTGCTGTTCTTCCTAAATTGAATGGAGATGAGGCTCCTGTTTTCCCAAAGAATGGAGCTGCAATTACCACACCGTCATTCCATAATCCTGAAGACTCAGGGAATGTGGCATATCCCAGAATGGTTTGTCCCTGACTGGTCATTTTACCTACCACCCACATATTTAGGTAGTTGGCCGGGCTTGTAGCGTCAATGCCTCCTTTGGATGCTTTTTTCATATCATCATTAGTAGACCAGCTTGTTTTGGTAGTGGATTTTCTGATGGTATTTACCAGTTTGAATTTTACCTTGGTGTCTCCTGCTTTTATGGTTTGGAATTCCGAAGGTATTTTGCTTGCATCACTGTTTGTTCCGGTATAATCGGCATTCAATACCGCAATTTGTTCTGCGATTCTTGCATCGGAAACATTTTCTGCGGAAGTTTTGTACAGTACATTCACAACAACCGGAATTTCTACGGTACCGTCTGCCAGCACTTTGCCAAGTTTGATGTCATTGGCAAACTTTTCGGTATTTGCCTCAATAGTTGCGAATTTCTGTCTGAGTTCCAGATTGTTCTGCAATGCTTCTTTTCGGATTTCTTCAGAAGCACAGCCCCTTTTTGCCGAAATATCAGCGGAAGATGCTTCTCCGTTAACGGGGTTTTCGTTTTGATTAGAAATGTTGTCGCTGTTACAAGCGGACATGAAGCCAAGTACAAGAGCTCCAAATAGTAATTTTTTCATAAGCTGTCTATTTTGTGAAATTTTCAGATTGTGAATTTATAGTATTTGAAATTAATGTGCAATATGTTTTTTATGCTTTTGTTAACAAATGTTTAATTTTTATTAAAAATAGTTATGTGATCCATATGTTATTTGTGTAAATAATGAATATTTGATAAATAATATTTTTAATAAAAATGACAGATAATTTACTATAATTCAACAATGTGTGATATTTAATTGCTTTTTATGAAATTAATATCACATATTTTTGATTTATTGATAAATATTTGAAGTGTATATTTTAATATAAATATGATTTTAATTGGCAAAACCGTTTTTAATGGCAAATACTGCTAATCCGACACGGGTTTTTAAATCCAGTTTTTCGCAGAGCTGATCCCGGTAACTTTCTACTGTTCTTGGGCTGCAGCACATTTTATCAGCAATTTCTTTATAGCTGAGTTCCGTTACGGTATATTTTAGGAATTCTTTTTCGCGATCGGAGATCCTTACGGCATTTTCGGCTTCCTTTTCATTATTAAGATTAGAGAATATGATCTTGGATGCCCAGTCGGGGTAGAAGAAGCCATCAGTATTTAATTTGGTAAGTGCATTTTCCAGTTCTTTCGGGTGGGTATTTTTCAGTAAATATCCTTTCGCTCCGTTTTTGATCATTTTGATTACACTTTTATCATCACCCTGCATGCTCAGAGCCATTACTTTAATCTCGGGATGATGTTCTTTGAGCCATAATACGGTTTCGAAACCATCCATGATCGGCATACTGATATCTAAAAGAATAATATCAGGTATTTTGCTGTTATTCTCAAACTTCTGAATAAGATCTTTTCCGTTTTCACAGACGTAAATGACTTCAAAGTCTTTGAAATTATCAATAATTCCTTCCAGAGCTTTTGCGATAAGTACATGATCGTCAACAATAACAATAGTTTTTTTCATGGCTGTCTTTTTAAGATGATATTAAGCATGGTTCCTATGTTTTTCTCACTGTTTAAACTGAAATCAGCTCCTATGATAGCTGCTCTGTTTTTCATATTGGTCAGGCCGATCCCATTGGATGTTATTTTGGATTTATCAAATCCCACACCGTCATCCCGGATCTTCAGTTCCCAAAGGGATTCTTCCGAAGTATTGAGATTAATGAAAATATTCTTGTAACGGGAATGCTTCATACTGTTCTGAATAAACTCCTGGGTTATTCTGAGAAGTACATTTTTATGGACAAATCCTAAATCCAGCTGTTTAAAGTTATGTTCAAAACTTACTTTACATTTTTTGAATGCATTGGTATTGTCTACTTCTTCCTGTATTAAAGTTACGATTTCCTTTTGATTTATATTGTCATCCGTTAAAGTTTTCGAAAGGCTTCTCAGGTCGTGGAGAGACTGATTGATGATCTGGGATACCTGTTCAATAGTTTCACTTACCTGCGGAACCTTATTTTCATGCAGTAGTTGTTGGGTGTAAAGGCTTACAAGAGTCAGTTTTTGTCCGATATTATCATGAAGTTCCCTTCCTATCTGCTGCATTGTGGCTTGCTGAATCTCCAGTTGTGTAGCTAAAAGTTCCCTTTGGTGGGCCTCATTTTTCAATTGGATCTCATTTAAATACTCTCTTTTTCTCTGTTTATATTTCCTGATATATACCATAACGGCAGCCACAAACAATACAAAGAAGATATTGAATAAAATTAACGTGATTAATAGCTCTGTTTTCCCCATATGAATGAAATTGAGAATAATATGTACATTAAGGTTCCGGAAATCAGGAAATAATTAAAATAAATATTCCATATTTCGATATGTTCTCTCAAAAGAGGGTAAAATGTCAGAAACGGAAGAGTCCCGATGTAAAATAGGGTCACTCCCAAATTAATGTAGAACATCCTGTTTTTGTTAAAGTTAAGAATGTCTGTGGAATTAATCTGTTTGTAATATTCCATAATAACAAGGAACATCAGGATAAGGCATCCGAATGTATAATTAAAGGAGAATACTATTTTACTTTTTGAAAAGAAAAACTCGCTGGGGATAAACGATAATAAATATAGCAGAGATAAGATGGAGAACAACTTTACTCTATTCAGTGATTTTGCAGCATATAACCAGTAAAAAAATATAAACTGAACGGGTATCACAAAATAATTATAAAATTTTGCTTTAGAAAACTCAATGAAATGTTCTCCCCATTTACCAAATGCCTCACACAGGAATATGAGGATGAGGTAAAACACAAAATATTTCCAATAATGTCCTTTTATGCGATTATAGTATAAAAGTGATACAGCTACGGCAAGGCCTTCTATCCAGAACATGCTTTCGGCTATAATTTTTTGGAAATCACTCATTGTGTTTGGTCTTTTAATAATTAATAGGTTTCTGTTTTTGGATCAGCCGGAGGAATAAGTTGTCCGTGGTTTTGCGCGCAGATTTCCGTGAGTGTAGATGTGGTAGAGTTCTCTCTTGAGTCCAAAGTTAGAGCTTCAGCATTTCCTTCTATATTATTGGGCTGGCTGTAGGTACTGGGATCTAAGGGATTAAAATCATAGTCTAGTAATGCATCATTTTCATCCTTCATTTTCAGGGTAGGGATCATAACCAAAGTGTGTTTTCCTGCATATTCAGGTTCTACAGACTGGTTTTCCATAATATCCCAGTTTTCTTCGGAAGGATAAGCCGCATAATAAAATCTTATTCCCAGGTCCTGCCCATTGATGTTGGTATCCACTTTCTGTACCTCACTCTCTATATCAGCAATGAATTTCTTTAAAACGTTGAGATCAAACCGGATAGAACGTGCATCATCCATGCTGAGATTAGAGTTGATCGTACTTAACTGATTATTACGGTAATTATTAACCAGGTTTTGGATCAGGGTAGTATTCATGGTGCTTGGACCGGAAAGGATCTCGCTTTCACTACTGAAGGTAGGTTTTGTTTTCATAATATATAGCTTTTATAATAATGTTAGTTGATAGTACAAATTTCGGAAAAAAAAACATGTCAAATGCTGTTGTTTTTCCTGTTTATTATCCGTGATTTTACGGATTGCAAATTGCCATAAAAATGTAAGAGGCCTCAAAAATAATTTTTTGAAGCCTTTGCTGAAGTGATATTTTGTCTTTGTTCTGATGAATGGATAAAATACATGCTTTTTATACTAAAATAATCACTAATAAAAATAAGTGCTGCAGATAAAACATACAGCACTTACTTACAAAAATAATATATATGAAAAAAAACTACTTTACTTTTCTGCCGGTCTGAAAACCAGGCCTGTTTCTTCGAAATAATCCAAGGTGATCCTGTCTCCGTCATTTACATTTCCTGCAAGGATCTCACGGGATAATTTATTTAATACTTCCTGCTGGATCACTCTTTTCAACGGCCTTGCTCCAAAAGCTGGGTCATAGCCCTTATTCATCAGATAATCTACGGCATCCTGGGTAGCGGTCATAATGATATTTCGTTTCGCCAGCATATCATTGAAGCCTCTCAATTGATACTGAACAATTTTCCCGATCTCTTTTTTTCTTAAAGGCTGGAATAATACCACTTCATCAATCCTGTTAAGGAACTCAGGACGTAAGGTCTGTTTCAGTAAATCGAAGACTTCAACCTTAGTTTTATCTACAATTTCATCCAATGCGCTGTCAGGCTGAGCAGAGTCGAAGCCTTCAAAATTCTCCTGGATCAGGTGTGAGCCCAAATTTGAGGTCATAATAATGATCGAATTTTTGAAATTGACCACGCGGCCTTTGTTATCCGTCAAGCGTCCATCATCCAAAACCTGTAATAAAGTATTGAAAACATCAGGGTGGGCTTTTTCAATTTCATCTAAAAGCACCACGGAGTAAGGTCTTCTTCTCACGGCTTCCGTTAATTGTCCGCCTTCATCATAGCCTACATATCCCGGAGGCGCACCTACTAATCTGGAAACGCTGTGACGTTCCTGATATTCACTCATATCAATTCTCGTCATATTGTTTTCATCATCGAATAGGAATTCAGCCAGTGCTTTTGCAAGTTCGGTTTTACCAACTCCGGTTGTCCCCAGGAAGAGGAATGAACCGATCGGTTTTTTCTCATCACTCAGTCCGGCTCTGTTTCTTCTGATAGCATCCGCAACAGCCTGGATCGCTTCATCCTGCCCTACAACCCTGTGATGAAGTTCAGTTTCAAGATTCAATAATTTTTCTCTTTCGGACTGTAAAAGTTTGGTTACGGGAATCCCTGTCCATTTAGCGATCACTTCGGAAATATTTTCAGAAGTTACCTCTTCCTTGATCAGTTCATTCTGGTGATTCTGCATTTCAAGCTCCATTTTTTTCAGCTCTTCTTCCTTTTCACGAAGCTTTCCATATTGGATCTCCGCAACTTTTGCATAATCTCCGGCTCTTGAAGCTCTTTCCGCCTCCAGTTTCAGAGCTTCAATATCTTTTTTGATCTGAGTTAAATCCTCAGACTTTTGCTTTTCTTTTAACCATTTTGCATTGATTTCGTTTCTCTCTTCAGAAATTTTGGCGATATCTTCCTTTAAGTGATCAATTTTTGTCTGATTGCCTTCTCTTGAAATGGCAGCCAGTTCAATTTCCAGTTGCATCAATCGCCTGTCCAGAACATCCAGTTCTTCCGGTTTTGAATTGATCTCCATTCTTAATTTAGCAGAAGCTTCATCAATAAGGTCAATTGCCTTATCCGGTAAAAAACGGTCTGAAATATATCTTTGAGACATTTCCACAGCAGCGATGATCGCCTCATCTTTGATCCTTACTTTATGGTGAGCCTCATATTTATCTTTAATACCGCGAAGAATAGAGATCGCAGATTCCGTATCCGGTTCTTCTACCATTACTTTCTGGAAACGTCTTTCAAGAGCTTTGTCTTTTTCGAAATATTTTTGATACTCATTTAAGGTTGTGGCTCCGATGGCTCTTAATTCCCCTCTTGCCAAAGCCGGTTTCAGAATGTTGGCTGCATCCATTGCGCCTTCGCCACCTCCGGCTCCCACTAGAGTATGGATCTCGTCAATAAAAAGAATGATCTGCCCGTCAGATTTGATCACTTCATTCACCACAGATTTCAGACGCTCTTCAAATTCTCCTTTATATTTTGCGCCGGCGATCAACGCCCCCATATCTAGTGAATATAAAGTCTTATCCATTAAATTTTCCGGCACATCCCCGCTGATAATTCTGTGGGCAATTCCTTCTGCAATTGCTGTTTTCCCTACACCCGGTTCACCAATTAATATCGGATTGTTCTTTGTTCTTCTTGAAAGGATCTGTAAAACCCTTCTGATCTCTTCATCACGCCCGATGACCGGATCAAGTTTTCCTTCGGCTGCTAATTCATTAAAATTCTTAGCATATTTATTCAAAGACTGGTAGGTTTCTTCTGAACTTGCAGAAGTTGCCTTGCTGCCTTTTCTTAGCTCTTTGATCCCGCCTTCCAGAAGGTTTTTGGTTACACCCATATCCTTAAGCATTTTAGAAACCTCAGAACTGGTTTCCAGAAGAGATAACCACAAATGTTCGATCGTTACATATTCATCACCCATTTTTTTAGCAATATTAGGTGCATCAAGCAAAACCTTGTTAGCAGATTGTGAAAGATAAATGTTTCCTCCCTGTACTTTCGGAAGCTTCTCTAAATTTTCACGGTTGCGCTCTCTTACCAAATTAGCATCTGCTTCAGATTTTTTTAATAAGAAAGGCGAAATATTTTCATCTACCTGAAAGATCCCCTCAAGTATATGTTGAGGTTCAATACTTTGATTGCCAAACTCCATAGCAACCTGTTGTGCTGCCTGGATGGCTTCCTGTGATTTTACGGTATATTGATTTAAGTTCATGTTTATATTTTTGAAATTCTAGATTTTAGACATCAGATTTCAGACCATAAGAGATTGAATTAATTATAAATTTCAAAACCTGATATCTAAAGTCTGATGTCTTTCAATCTGATTTAATCATTTAATTCGGGAGATTTATCGCAAAAAGTATTCAATTATTGAATTTATAAAAAATTAAGACAAAATTTCCGAATTTTATATTTTTAATGTAAAATTAGCTTGACAAAATTTCCGAATTTCAAAAATACTGCGAATAAAGTTTGTCATTCTTTATAGTTTGAATGGTAAATTCCCCTCCTCCGGAGGGGTGGCAAATCTTTGATTTGACGGGGTGGTTAAAAAAGAACCCTCATATTAAATTAGAATAATTACTTTTGTATGTATCAATGGAGCTTAAGGAAAAACAAAGAAAAATACTGGACGTAGCAATTGAACTTTTCAAAGAGAAGGGTTATCTGGGTAGCTCTGTACGGGATCTGGCTACTAAACTAAATATTAAAGCCGCATCTTTATATGCTCACATCCGTTCAAAGGAAGAAATTCTGGAATGGATATGTTTCGGAATGGCACAGGATTTCTTTGTAGAGCTTCAGGCAGTGAAAAACACAGATATTATTCCAAAAGAAAAGCTGAATCTGTTTATAGATAAACACTTATCGGTCGTTCTTAAAAACCGTGATGTTACTCATATCTATTCCAATGAATGGAGGCATCTTGAAGAAAGACTTCCGGAATTTGTAGAATTAAGAAAAAAATATCAGTTTGAAGTGGAAGAATTGATTTCCGAGATCTACAAAGCAGAGAACTGGGAACTGAAATCTCCGACTTTTACTACAAGATTTATTCTTCATACATTAAATAATTCCTATTTCTGGTTCAAAAGAAACATTGAGTCGACCTCTGAGATCAATGATGAGATAAGAGATAAAATACTTTTTGGTTTACTGGGAAATCAGAAACAGTAATTTTAATCACAAATTTTTTAATAAGATAAAGGTACTTATATCATTATGACGAAGGAAGAATCTCTTTTTAGAGATATTTTTCACTTTACTTTGTTCTGTTAAGAATAGCAAAAATCCAAAAGGAACTTCTTGAACATATAATCACAAAATTAAAACAGAGTTTTTGTTATTCCGTAGGAATCTGAACAGCACTTTATAATTTAACCTATAGATTCCTACGGGATGGTAAAAGCTTGACTTTGCCGAAAATCTGCGCCATTTGCAAAATCTGCGAGAGAAAGCATCATAAACGATTAGTATATTTTAAACCTCTATGTAAGATGCAAAGTATTTAAATTCCATTATTTAGAAACATTCAAAATATGATGAAAATCATAAAAATTTTGTCAAGAGCAAAAATCTTTTTAAATTTACACCTAACAAATGTTAGTTAGTTTTATGGATTTTTGCAGAAAGAAATTTGATGAATTAGTAAAAGCTCAACAGCTTGTTATAAATACCGATGACTATCTTAATTTTGTAGGAAGCTTCGGAAAAAATATAGAAAACGCAGTGAAAAAAACGGGTAGGGATTACCACAAACGTGAAAATTCATGCTCAGGACAGTTTGCCTAAGTGCGAAGATGGAAAAATTAACAGAATACTAAAAAAATAATGAATTCATTTTATAAGCTAAAAACTGTAAAGGTTCAGAAAGATACCAATGATGCAGTGAATGTAGCGGTGGAAATTCCTGAAGAACTGAAAGATAAATTCAGGTTCAAGCAGGGGCAGTATCTTAATTTTAAATTAATGGTAGACGGTAATGAAGAACGCCGTTCTTACTCTATCTGCAATGCTCCAAGTGAAAAAAGCAATACATTGGAAGTATTGGTAAAGCTTTTAGAAGGAGGAAAAGTATCAGGATATTTCAACGAGCATCTTCATATGGATGAAGTTCTTGAAGTAATGCCTCCTATGGGAAGTTTCAATACCTCTTACCACCCAACCAATACCAAAACCTATGTTGGTTTAGCGGCAGGAAGTGGGATCAGTCCAGTACTTTCCAATATTAAGGAAAGCCTTTACCAGGAACCCAATAGTGATGCTTACCTGTTCTACAGTAACAGAAGTATGAATCATGTAATGAAAAAGGCTGAAATCGATAAATTGGTTGAACACTTCAACGGAAGATTAAAAGTGATCTATCTTGTAAGCCGTGAAAAACATGAAGATCCTGTATTTGAAGGAAGAATTTCTGCTGAAAAATTAGAGCAGTTATTTGAAAGATATACAGATATCGATGTTAAAGAATCTACTTACTTCATCTGCGGACCTGCGGAAATGATCAAAGGTATTGCAGACTATTTAAAGAAAGATAAAAAAGTACCTGCAATCCAGGTTTTATTTGAATATTTTACTGCTCCGGACGAAGAGAATTCTGAAGAGATGAGTGAAGAATTCAAGGCGATTGCTAATATTGAAAGTATGGTAACCGTAATCATCGATGATGATGAATATTCATTCCACCTGAATTCCAAAAAAGAGAGTATCTTAGATAAAGCATTGAAAGACAATCTTCCTGTCCCTTTTGCATGTAAAGGAGGAGTTTGTTGTACGTGTAAGGCGGAAGTTTTAGAAGGAGAAGTGTTCATGGAGAAAAACTTTGCCCTTACCGAAGAAGAAGTAGCCCGAGGTTATGTTCTGACATGCCAATGTCACCCTACAACCAATGTGGTGATGCTTAATTATGATGTATAAATCAATGTAACAATATACCAATGTAAAAATGTAACAATCAATTGTCATTCTGAGCAAAGCGAAGAATCTTATTGGTAAACTGTTATATTGCTACATTGTTAAATTATTAACACATTGCTAAATTGAAAAATTATGGACTTAGAAAAATTTGTTCAATACGTTCACGAAGAAAATAAAGTAGAACCAAAAGATATCATGCCTGATGATTACAGGAAGCTATTGGTTCGTCAGATCTCACAGCACGCCCATTCTGAAATTGTAGGAATGTTGCCGGAAGCTAACTGGATCTCCAGAGCACCTTCATTAAGAAGAAAAATGGCTCTTTTGGCTAAAGTTCAGGACGAGGCAGGACATGGATTATATCTTTACGCTGCTACTGAAACATTAGGAAACGGAACCATCAGAGCAGACAGAGATGCTACTTATGATGATATGCTTTCTGGAAAAGCAAAATATTCAAGCATCTTCAATTATCCTACTCTAAGTTGGGCAGATATCGGTGCAATCGGTTGGTTGGTAGATGGAGCTGCGATTATGAACCAGGTAATGTTGATGGGGAATTCTTACGGTCCTTATTCAAGAGCAATGGTAAGGATCTGTAAAGAAGAATCTTTCCACCAAAGACAGGGATATGAAATCTTAATGGCGCTTTGTCGTGGAACAAAACAGCAGAAAGAAATGGCTCAGGCGGCATTAAACCGTTTCTGGTGGCCGGCTTTAATGATGTTTGGCCCAAACGATGACAGTTCGCCAAACTCTAAAATTTCTATGAATTACAGAGTAAAAAGAGAAAGCAATGACAGTCTTCGTCAGAGATTTATCGACGTTACCGTTTCTCAGGCTGAATTCTTAGGATTAACCATTCCGGATCAAGATCTGAAATGGAATGAAGAAAGACAACATTACGATTTCGGTGAACTTCCTTGGGATGAATTCATGACCATCTTAAAAGGAAACGGACCTTGTAATAAGAAAAGATTACAGACAAAGGTAAATGCTCAGCAGGAAAACCTTTGGGTAAAAGAAGCGGCGGCAGCTTTTGCAGAAAAACAGGAAAAAATTTCAATATAACAATATACCAATGTAAAAATGTAACAATCATTGTAATGCTAAGCTTATCGAAGCATCTCATTGTTAAACTGGTACATTGATACATTGTTAAATTAATTTTAATTATGGCAAATTTAGATATGTGGGAAGTGTTTATTCAGACTAAACCGGGATTATCCCACAAGCACGCCGGAACAGTTCAGGCACCAACAGCGGAAATGGCATTGCAGAATGCAAGAGACGTGTATACAAGAAGAAAAGAAGGAACCTGTGTTTGGGTCGTTCCAAGTAAATATATTATGAGCTCAGAAGGAATGGAACAGGATGCATTTTTCGATCCTGCGGATGATAAGCTTTATCGTCACCCAACTTTCTATGATATTCCGAACGATGTAAAAAATATGTAAAATAGAAGCTATAAGTTAGATTATAGAATCTAGTCTAATTTCTAACCTCTAATTTCTAAATTCTATAAAAATGAATCCACTATATAATTATTTATTAAAGCTTGCCGATGACAGTTTCATCATGGGGCAAAGATTATCTGAATGGTGTGGAAAAGGTCCTTACTTAGAAGAAGATATTGCCTTAACTAATATCGCTTTGGATGAGCTTGGTCAGGCAAATAATTTTTACGTGTATGCTTCAAGAGTAGCGGATAACGGTAAAAATGAAGATGATTTGGCATTCCTAAGATACGAACATGAATATGTAAATGCACATTGGGTAGAATTGCCCAATGAAGACTATGCACAAACAATTCTTAAAGTATATGTATTCTCTGTGTATCAGAAATTAATGTACGAAGCTTTATCAAACTCTGCTGACGAAGAACTTTCAGCTATTGCTCAAAAATCTTTGAAAGAAGTAAAATATCATTATACACACACTTCTTCATGGATGAAAATCTTCGCTCAGGGAACAGAAGAAAGCCGTGAACGTTTAGTAAAAGCCATTGAAAATATTTGGGAATATACAAAAGGTTTATTCGCAAAAGTAGAAGGAGAAGATGATCTGATTTCATTAAGCATAGCTCCGAATGTTGATGAATTATATCAGCAGTTCGTAGCCGTTACAGAAAAAGATTTCCAGGATTTTGGATTAGAATATCTGAAAGATCACTTCATGCAGCCAAAATCAAGAACAGGCTATCATACAGAATATTTCGGATATATTCTTTGTGAATTGCAGTATATGCAGAGAGCTTATCCGGGGTGTACATGGTAGAAATAATGTAACAATTTAACAATCTAGTAATTTACCAATATGACAAATGAAAATAATAATCCAATAATTAACAAAACACTTCAGTTTTCATTGGATATTATTGATTATTGTGAAAAGCTAGATAAAGAAGGAAAATATGTTATTTCTAAACAATTGTTACGTCAGCTACAAGTATAGGTGCGAATGTTCATGAAGCTCAAAATCCTTCAAGTGAAAATGATTTTATCCATAAAATGAAAATCGCTGCAAAGGAAATTGAAGAAACAAAATATTGGCTGTATTTGTGTGAACATTCTAAAAACTATCCATTTGATGAGAATTTAAAAAATCAGATTTTGGAAATTTCCAAGATTGTTTATAAAATCTTGAATACAAGTATAAACACAAAGTAAAATGAAAATATACCAATTTAGCAATGTATCAATCTGGCAATAATTATTACATTGAGAAATTCTTAAATTGGTACATTGGTAAATTTTTAGATTGTTAAATTGATACATTTATTAGAAATATTAGAACTCGTTCCCGATCCGGAAATCCCGGTGATCAATATCGTGGAATTGGGCATTGTGAGAGATGCAAAAATTACCAGCGAGAATTCTTGCGAGGTGACCATTACTCCTACTTATTCTGCCTGTCCTGCTATGTTTACCATTGAAGAAGATATCACAAAGATCATGAAAGAGAACGGTTGGGAAGCAAAAGTAGTAACCAAAATGTTTCCAATATGGACAACAGATTGGTTAACTGATGAAGCAAGAGAAAAACTTCGTGTATATGGAATTACACCTCCCGAAAAAGGAGCAGACGAACATCATATTGGGAAACCGAAAAAATGCCCTCGTTGTGGTTCCATGCATACCAAACAGATCAGCAGATTCGGGTCTACATTATGTAAGGCTTCCTATCAATGCTTAGACTGTTTAGAGCCTTTTGACTATTTTAAATGTCACTAAAATTAATATAACAATGTAATAATGTAACATTTACTAGTATTTTCTGTACGACATTATAATTGTTGCATTGTTAGATTGATAAATTGTTACATTATGAGTAAATTAGTACATTATTAAAATCTTTGAATTTTTAAATAATTTAATCTTTAAATTAAAAAGCCATGTATACACAACTTGATATTGAAACGCATTTTGACGGAAAACTCAAAATCGCCTACCTCAATCAGCCGGAAACGATGAATGCACTTACAAAACCTTCATTAGCAGACTTAAGAGATTTTGTTAAAGAATGCAGTGAAGACGAAACAGTAAGATGTGTCGCGATTTCAGGAAGAGGAAGAGCATTCTGTTCCGGACAAAATTTAGATGATGCTTTCGTTCAAGGTAGCGAACATCATGACAGATACATCGTTCGCAAGATTGTTGAAGACTATTATAACCCATTAGTAACAGAAATTGCACATTGCAAAAAACCTGTGGTGGCTTTGGTCAACGGTCCCGCTGTGGGAGCAGGAGCAATGTTGGCTTTGATTTGTGATTTTGTTTTGGCGAATGATAAAGCATATTTTTCTCAGGCATTTTCCAATATTGGATTGATCCCGGATACAGGAGGAACTTACTTTTTACCAAAACTTTTAGGAAGACAATTGGCAAATTATTTAGCATTCACAGGTAAAAAATTATCTGCCGAAGAGTCCAAATCTTACGGATTGGTAGCTGAAATTTTCAGTGAAGAAGAATTCATGCCGAAATCAATGGAGATTTTAGAAAGAATATCCAATATGCCGACAGCAGCTTTCAAACTTACTAAAAAAGCTTTTGCTCACTCTTACGACAATACATTAAGTCAGCAATTGTCATTAGAAGCAGATCTGCAACAGGAAGCCTCCGACACAGCAGATTTTATAGAAGGTGTGAATGCCTTTTTGCAAAAAAGAAAACCTAATTATAAAGGAAAATAAAAATTAATATAGCAATCTATCAATGTAGCAATTTACCAATTGAAATTGCTGTTGTGCGATAAATGGGAATTGTTACATTGTTATATTGATACACTGTTAAATTATGAATATTGGAATTATTGGCGCAGGAACCATGGGTATTGGAATTGCTCAAGTGGCTGCAACGGCAGGATGTAAAGTTGTTGTATACGATGCACAAGGTCCACAAATAGACAAAGCGCTTTCAGGCTTAGAGAAAACCCTTCAAAAATTAGTTGAAAAAACTAAAATTTCTCAGGAAAAAGCTACAGAGATCAGAAACAATATCAGTAAAGCTGAAAATCTACAGGATTTAAAAGACTCCGATCTCGTAATTGAAGCCATCATTGAAAACAAAGAAATTAAAACCAAAGTCTTCACAGAACTGGAGAACTATGTTTCAGAAGATTGTATCATTGGTTCCAATACGTCATCCATTTCCATTACTTCTTTAGGAGCGGAATTAAAGAAACCGGAGCGTTTCATTGGAATTCACTTTTTCAATCCGGCTCCATTGATGCCTCTGGTTGAGGTTATTCCATCCTTAGTGACAGAAAAATCATTGGCAGAAAAAATGTACAACCTCATGAAAGAATGGGGTAAAGTGCCTGTGATCGCAAAAGATATTCCCGGATTTATTGTTAACAGAATTGCACGTCCCTATTATGGAGAAGCATTAAGAATTGTGGAAGAAAACATTGCAACTCCGCAACAGGTTGATGAAGCGATGAGAACCTTAGGAAACTTCAAAATGGGACCTTTTGAATTAATGGACTTAATTGGAGTTGATGTGAATTTTGCTGTAACAACAACCGTTTACAAAGACTATTTCTACGATCCGAAATACAAGCCATCCTTATTACAGCAACGTATGTCTGAAGCCAAACTTCATGGAAGAAAAACCGGAAAAGGTTTCTATGATTACAATGAAGGTGACGAAAATCCTGTGGCTCAAAAAGACGATGCATTGTATCAACAGATATTCCTAAGAATAATCTCAATGCTGATCAATGAAGCTGTTGAAGCAAAAAGATTAGGCGTTGCCAATGATGAAGACATTGAATTGGCAATGCAAAAAGGAGTAAACTACCCAAAAGGCTTACTAAACTGGGGAAAAGAAATTGGTTATTCAAAGATTTCTGAAACCCTGCAAAACCTTTACGAAGAATATCAGGAAGAAAGATACAGACAAAGCCCGTTACTTCGTAAAATGTAACAATATAAAAATGTAACAGTGTAACAGTGTAACAATTATTGGTACATTGATACACTGTTACATTGGTAAATTAGAATAATTATGACGCCGAGACAAGTTGCAGATTATATGCTCAATCAGGATTATTTTTCCCAATGGATGAATATCAAAATGATTGAAGTTAAAGAAAATTATTGTTTAATAGAAATGCCCATCAAAAAAGAAATGATCAATGGGCTTAAAACAGTTCATGGAGGAGTAACATTCGCTTTTGCAGACTCTGCATTAGCGTTTTCGTCCAACAACTCGGGAGATGCAGCTGTTGCACTGAACTGTATCATCAATTTTACCAAAGCAGGAAAAGAAGGCGATATCTTCAGAGCAGAAAGTATATTGGTAAACGAAACAAGAAAAACAGCAGTTTACGACATCCAGATCACCAATCAAAACAAAGAATTGGTAGCGAAATTTGTCGGGACAGTCTATAAAATTGGAAAAAAAGTAACGGAGCTATAAGCTCAATATAACAATTTAACAATCTGATAATGTACCAATGGAAAATGTGATGCTTATTGTTTTGTTGTAGTATTTGACCGTCAATAATTGTTAAACTGTTATATTGGTACATTGCTAAATTAAAAATGATGATAAATTTTGAAAATAATCCATTGATTGAAAAAACCATTCAATTTTCTTTAGATATAATTGAATTTTGTGATCTATTAGAGGAAAAAAGAAAATTTGTTGTTGCAAAACAATTGTTACGTTCAGGAACAAGCATTGGTGCAAATGCATTTGAAGCACAAAATCCACACAGTAAAAATGATTTCATCAACAAGATGAAAATTTCAGCCAAAGAATTAGAAGAAACCAAATATTGGCTATATCTGTGTAAACATTCCAAAAACTATCCCTTTGATGAAAAATTGGAACATCAAATTATAGAATTAGGAAAAATTATTTATAAAATATTAAGTACAAGTCTAAATAAAAATCAACCTTAAAAAATGTAACAATGTATCAGTTTACCAATGTAACAATAATTGGTACATTGCTACATTATTAGATTGTTAAATTGAATAAAATGAACAACGTATACATCATAGATTACATCAGAACACCCATTTCAAAATTACAAGGAGGACTATCAGAAGTTAGAGCAGATGATTTGGCGACAGTAGTGCTGAAAGAAATTATTGCTAGAAACCCTGAAGTTCCTGTGGAAGAAATTGAAGATGTTATTTTCGGATGTGCCAATCAGTCAGGAGAAGATAACCGTAATGTAGCGAGAATGGGGCTTTTGTTAGCTGGACTTCCATATAAAATTGGAGGAGAGACAGTAAACAGGCTTTGCGCTTCGGGAATGTCTGCCGTAGCTAATGCTTTCAGATCCATTGCTGCAGGAGAGGGAGAAATTTATATTGCAGGTGGAGTAGAGCACATGACACGTTCACCTTATGTAATGTCAAAACCAAGTATGGCATTCGGAAGAGACAGCCAGATGTTTGATACCACTTTCGGATGGCGTTTCATCAACCCGAAAATGAAAGAAATGTACGGAGTTGATGGAATGGGAGAAACTGCTGAAAACTTAGCAGATATTCACCAGATCAGTAGAGAAGATCAGGACAAATTTGCACTTTGGTCTCAACAGAAAGCGACAAAAGCACGGGAAAGCGGAAGATTGGCAGAAGAAATCGTAAAAGTTGAAATTCCACAGAAAAAAGGAGAAGCTAAAATCTTTGATACTGATGAATTCATAAAGCCAACATCTTCTATGGAAGGGCTAGGAAAACTTCGTCCGGCTTTCAGAAAAGAAGGAACGGTAACTGCCGGGAATGCTTCAGGAATGAATGACGGAGCAGCAGCTCTTATTCTGGCAAGTGAAGAAGCCGTTAAAAAATACGGATTAAAACCAAAAGCTAAGATTTTAGGATCATCAGTTGCAGGAGTTGAGCCAAGAATTATGGGAATCGGACCCGTAGAAGCAACGCAAAAACTATTGAAAAGATTAAATCTTTCATTAGACGATATGGACATCATTGAACTAAACGAAGCATTTGCTGCCCAAGCTTTAGCTGTAACAAGGAGCTTAGGCTTAAAAGATGATGACACAAGAATAAATCCTAACGGGGGAGCCATTGCAATAGGGCATCCACTTGGCGTTTCAGGAGCAAGAATCGTTGGTTCTGCTGCATTGGAGCTTCAAAAGCAGGATAAGAAATATGCATTATGTACCCTTTGTATTGGTGTAGGACAGGGTTATGCAATGGTAATCGAAAAAGCGTAGCTTTTTCAATATAACAATCTAAAAATGTATCAATGTAACAATTCCTGCCATGCTGGACTTGTCGAAACATCTAATTGGTAAACTGTTATATTGATACATTGTTAAATTAAAATTTTATGAACATCTACTCATATCACGGAGTCCGCCCCATCATCAAACCCTCTGCCTACATTCATCCGAAGGCAGTGATCATTGGTAATGTGGAAATAGGCGAAGAAGTTTATGTTGGCCCCAATGCCGTTATCCGTGGTGACTGGGGTAGAATCATTGTAAAAGATGGTGCCAATGTTCAGGAAAACTGTACCCTTCATGTATTCCCGAATATTGAAACCATTTTAGAAGAATCCGCACACATTGGTCATGGGGCGATCATTCATTCCGGACATATCGGTAAGAACTGTTTAGTTGGAATGAACTCAGTCGTAATGGATAAGGCTATTATTGGGGATGAATGCATCATCGGGGCATTGGCTTTTGTTCCTGCCAATTTCAGGTGTGAATCTAGAAAATTGATAGTGGGAAGTCCTGCAAAAGTGATCCGTGACGTATCAGATGAAATGATCCGCTGGAAAACAGAAGGGACAAAATTGTACCAGGAACTTGCAAGAGAAGGAAAAGAAGCTATTCTGCCTTGTGAGCCATTTACAGAATTTGTTCAGCAGACACCTACAAAAATTGTTGATTACAGCATTTGGGATGATGTAAAATAATCAACCGTACAAAATATAATATGATTAAGAAAATCCTCATTGCGTGTAGCTTTTTGTTTGTATTTAAATTTATAATTTTAGCGCAAAGCAAAACCGTAAAACCACTCACAATTGGAGAAACCAGAACCTTAAAGTCAACTATCCTTAAAGAAGAAAGAACGTTGAACATTTATCTTCCTCAAGGGTATGATAAAACAAAATCATATCCTGTAATTTATCTTCTGGATGGAAGTATGAACGAGGATTTTGTACATGTTGCAGGATTGGTGCAGTTCTTCAATCTAATGTATTCAATGCCTGAAACCATTGTTGTAGGAATTGCGAATGTGGATAGAAAAAGAGACTTTACCTATCATACAGACATAAAAGAATTACAGCAGGATTATCCTACAACGGGACATTCCGATAAATTCATCGGTTTTTTAGAGAAAGAATTAAAACCTTTTGTTGAAAAACACTATAAAACGACAGAGTCCTATTTAATGGGACAATCTTTAGGCGGACTTTTGGCAATAGAGATCCTTTTGAAGAAGCCACAAATGTTTAACAACTATTTTATTATCAGTCCAAGCTTATGGTGGGATGATGAAAGCCTTTTAAAACAAGCAAAAGAATTGCTTGACAAAATACCGGATACAAAGAAGTTTGTTTACGTTTCTGTTGGGAAAGGAGAACATCCCGTTATGGTAAAAGATGCGGAAGACATTTATGATGTTCTAAAAAATTCTGGAAAAAAGAAGTGGACAGTAGAATATAAAATGATGGAAACAGATAATCATGCAACCATACTTCACAAAAGTTTATATGAAGGGTTAGTAAAATTGTTTCCTTATCAGGAACCCAAATAGATATAATAAACTGAGAATACTGTCGATATAATTACAATTGCTAAATTAATTTAT
Organism: Chryseobacterium defluvii; assembly: GCF_014204415.1. Lineage (GTDB taxonomy): Bacteria > Bacteroidota > Bacteroidia > Flavobacteriales > Weeksellaceae > Chryseobacterium > Chryseobacterium defluvii_A. Next base: position 25,706 of record NZ_JACHLE010000008.1, read on the forward strand.
ATGAAATATTTATTTTTCGCCATTTTCTTTCCTTTTTTTATGAATTGTCAGAAAATTCAGGATAAGGAAATGAATGTTGAGCTTAAAAATGAATTGGCTCAGATCGATAAAGATGATCAGATCTATCGTGAGTTTATGCTTCCTGAAACTTCACCAGAAAGAAGAAAAGAGATCATAAAAGAAAAAAATCTTACTCAGGAAGAGGCAACCGTCGGGTTGGGCAAAAAAATGGATCAACAGGATGCAGAAAATTTAGCAAAAATTGAAAAAATTATAGCGAAATATGGATATCCGGGAAAATCTTTGGTGGGAGAGCCTGAAAATAAAACAGCTTGGTTGGTTATTCAACATTCATCAAAGATCAATCAGTATTTGCCGGTGATTAAAAAAGCAGCTGAGGAAAATGAGCTTCCTTTCAGATTATACGCAATGATGCTTGACAGGCAACTTGTACAGGATGGTAAAGAGCAGATTTACGGAACTCAGGCTCGATCCTTTAAAACGACAAAAGACGGTAAAGTGGAAATTGTATGGATAATCTGGCCAATTAAAGACTTTAAAAATGTGAATAGATTACGAGATGAAGTGGGTTTCGGACAAACAGTGGAAGATTATGCTCAAGATCTCTTAGGGAAAGATTTTATATTTAAAAATTATACTTTAGAAGAAGCTTTACAACTTCAAAATAAAAATAAAAAGTAAATAACTATATGGAAAAGTTAAAAAACTATATCTGTGGAGAATGGGTAGAAGGAAACGGAAACGGAATTCCTTTATACAATGCGGTAAACGGAGAACAGGTAGCTGTTTCAGATACAGAAGGGCTTAATTTTGAGCAGGCTCTTGATTTCGGAAGAACAGTAGGGTACAAAAACCTGTCTTCAATGACTTTCTATGATCGTGGAGAGATGCTGAAAAAAGTGGCTCTTTACCTGTTGGAAAGAAAGAAAAAATATTACGAATTATCATATAAAACTGGGGCAACTCACGTTGATTCTTGGGTAGATATCGAAGGAGGTTTCGGAACTTTCTTCACTTATTCTGGTTTGGCAAAAAGAACGCTTCCAAACACACCATTTTGGGTAGATGGAGATACACAGAAAATTTCTGCTAACGGAACTCACCTGGGAACTCACATTTTGACTCCAAATGAAGGGGTTTCAATCCAGATCAATGCCTATAACTTTCCGGTTTGGGGAATGTTGGAGAAATTGTCAACCTCATTATTGGCAGGGGTTCCTTCCATTGTGAAGCCGTCTCCTTTTGGTTCATATTTGACGAATGCTGTTTTTCAGGATATGATCGAAAGCGGGCATCTTCCCGAAGGTGCGCTTCAGTTAGTTTGTGGTGAGCCGGGAAATATTCTTGAATATGTTCAGGATGGAGACTCCGTATTATTTACGGGTTCTGCTACTACAGGTAGAAAATTAAAATCTTTACCATCAGTGGCAGGAAATGCAGTACGTTTCAATATGGAAGCAGATTCTTTGAACTGTTCGATCCTTGGACTAGATGCAAAACCCGGAACTCCTGAATTTGATCTGTTTATCAAAGAAGTTCGTAACGAAATGACTACAAAAGCCGGTCAGAAATGTACGGCGATCAGAAGAATTATCGTTCCTGAACATTTGGTTGGAGACGTTCAAAATGCTTTATCTAAAGCTTTAGATCAGACAAAAATTGGAAACCCATTAAGCAGAGAAACTAGAATGGGATCTCTTGTCGGAAAACAACAATATGATGAGGTTCTTAGAAAAATAGACATCCTAAAAGCAGAAACAGAGCTTGTTTATGATGGAAAACATGAGCTTGTAGATGCAGACTACGAAAAAGGATCATTCATGAGTCCGAAATTGTTCCTGAATGACAAACCTTTCGAGAAAAACATCTCTCACGATGTAGAAGCATTCGGTCCGGTTTCTACTTTGATGCCTTACAAAGATGCAGAAGAAGCGGCAGCTTTGGCAAAAAGAGGAAAAGGGAGTCTGGTAGGTTCCATCATTTCTTATGATAACGAATTTGTAGCCGAAACTTCATGGAAAATGGCTTCCCAACACGGAAGAGTTTTCGTATTGAACAGAGACAACGCTAAAGAAAGTACAGGTCACGGTTCACCATTGCCTACCTTAATGCACGGAGGCCCGGGTAGAGCAGGGGGCGGTGAAGAAATGGGCGGATTGAACGGTCTTCATTTCTTCTTACAAAAAACAGCAATCCAGGGTTCACCGGATATTTTAACGGCTATTACTAAAATATATCAGCAGGGCGCTGAGAAAAAATACTCAGACAAACATCCATTCCAAAAATATTTTGAAGAAGTAGAAGTGGGAGACTCTCTGGAAACTGCGGGAAGAACCGTTACAGATGCAGATATCGTAAACTTCTCCAATGTTTCATGGGATCATTTCTACGCACATACAGATGCTACAAGTTTAACAGGAACTATCTTCGATAAAACAGTTGCTCACGGATATTTCATCCTTTCTGCGGCGGCGGGATTATTCGTTTCAGGTAAAAAAGGACCTGTAATTGCCAATTACGGACTTGAAAACTGTTCATTCTTTAAACCTGTTTATGCCGGAGATACGATCACTGTTTATTTAACAGCAAAAGAAAAGATCAATAGAGGAGTAAAAGGAAGAAACATTCCTTCTGGGGTTGTGAAATGGTTGGTTGAAGTTGTGAATCAAAGAGAAGAAGTAGTTTGTGTAGCTACGATTTTAACTTTAGTGGCTAAACAATCTCCTTTCATTGATCTGAAAGTGAAAAATATCCAGAAAATTTTAAATGGTTTAACTGAAAGTTCTCAGGCAAAATGGGGCAAAATGACTCCACAGGAAATGCTTGAGCACCTTGAAACTACTGTAAATCACAGCATAGGAGAACCGGAAGCTGAAAAATGCTACACTCCGGAAGAAAATCTGGAAAAATATCAGGACTCTTTGTACAATCATAGAAAAATGCCAAAAGATTTCCCGGCTCCTTTCTTACCGGATGATGGAAGTTTACCCCCATTAAAGCATAAAAACTTAGAGGCAGCCAGAGAATCTTTTCTTAATACCATTCAGAAGTATATTATTTATTACAGAGAAAATCCGGAAGCAGAGCATTTACATTTTGTTTTCGGTAAACTGAATAAAGAAATGATGGAACTGATGCACAGAAAACATTTCACTCATCACTTTGAGCAGTTTGGATTGATTTAATAAGTTGAGAAATTTAATAATATAACAATGTAGCAGTTTACCAATAATTGCTGCATTGTTTCATTTTTATATTATTTATGGAAACTTTTGCAAACAGAGTCATAGAATTCAACAGGAATTTGCAGTATTCCGGAAATTTACCAGAAGATTTCCAGGTACTGAATCCCCATCTCGATAATCCCGAAACCATGAAAGTGATGCAGGAGTTTTATCACAAATACTATAACGATTCAAACCAAAGAAAATTCATCATCGGGATCAATCCCAGCCGGCACGGAGCCGGAGTTACCGGAGTACCCTTTACCGATACAAAACGCCTCGAAAGTGCTTGCGGAATTGTGATGAAATCTGCTCATACACACGAGATTTCGTCGGTTTTTATCTACGATATGATCGGGCATTATGGCGGAGTTGAGGAGTTCTACAGAGACTGTTATATCAATTCACCCTTTCCTTTGGCCATTGTAAGAAAATCAAAGAACGGCGGCTGAATGCCAATTATTACGATGATAAAAGACTATTTGAAGATGTGAAAGGCTTTATGATCGACTCATTGAAGAAACATATCAGTCTTAATCTGGATACTTCAGAGGTATTCATTCTCGGGAAAAAGAATGCAGATTTTATAGCTAAATTAAATCAGGAAGAAAAATTGTTTGATACCATGACGGTTTTAGATCATCCGCGGTTTATTCAGCAATATAAATCAAAGGAAAAAGACCTGTATATTGACAAGTATATTCTGGCTTTGAAAAAATAAACCTCTCCTGATACCAGAAGAGGTTTTTTCAAACTTTATACAAAAGTTTTCATGGTTGTTAGTTGGTATAATAAGCTATCTCTTGATAATCTTATGCGTTTCGGAAGCCGTTTTGATCAGATAGATCCCATTGGGAAGGTCGGAAACATCTGCTTTGTTTTCGCCTTGTATTACTTCCAGTGATTTTACAAGTTTACCTGCCTGATCATAAATATTTGCTCTGGAACTTTCATCACTTCTTATTGAGAAAGGGCCATAAATAGGGTTGGGATACACACTGAGAGCATTTTTTGAAACTTTTATTTCATTGGCTGCTAAAACCATCCCTGAATCTTTTACCCAGGTGAAGGCATCCAGCCCGGCGTAAGTATATGCCCCGCCCAGCGTGATCTGAAGCTCATCTATGATGATGTTGCTATAATTCTGGGCATTGAGATTGGTAAGATCGATCAGGGTGTAGCCGTTTGTTGTCCCCAGTGATGTCGCGAAGCCTGTAGTCTTGGTTTGGGTGAATTTGGTCACTCCGCTCAGTTTTCCTGTTACCGTAAGCGTTCCGGAAACAGTCTGATCCAATGAAGTATTGGAAAGATATATCCAGAATCGGTTGGCTTTAAACAAATTCGAAGTTGTTTTCAGGCTGAAAGAAGCCCCGTTGCCTGCAGAATTCGAATTGTCAATATACCGGTTGTCGTTTGCTGTCCCGCTCCATCCGGTTCCCGGGTAGTTGGCTTGCAGGTCAAAAGTCGTTACATGTGAATTAATGTTGAAAATCACTCCATTGTCTGTAAAGCTTGAGCTGCTGTGAGACTCTGTTTCAAACATCTCTGTACTGGTTTGCCCAAGCGAAAGGATCGAAGTGAGAGCCGTACAGATCGTTAAAAAAATAGTTCTTTTCATGATTTTAAATTTAGGGGTGAAATATTAATCTCTCGGAGGATAAATCCCATAGGCACAGATAATATAATTAAGTCCCAAATAAGGAGGCATATTATCAACCGGAAGATTTTGTCCTGCATAAGAAATTGACTGAGCATTGATCGCGGTATCCGGAGCTGCATTATTGATAAAGCTAGGTACTGCCGTAAAATCTCTGCCGTTCTGTGTTCCTGTAATGGCAAGGGTAGCTGTATTGGTAGGAGTTGCGGTATTAGCGTTCTTGTTGGCTACTTTCAATTGAAAACCGGCAGGAATACTAGGTAAGTTTTGTGTAGTAAGCGTTGTTGTAGGTGTTCCTGCGGCCTCACCCAATTGATAACTTCTTCCCGTTTTGGAATTTCCTGCTCCCAGGGCCATACTTCCCCTAAGATCAGGTAAAGCAAATGTTGTGATTCCGTCACCACCATAGGTTGTACCTAAAATTGAGAACAAAGCCGTATTTTGGGAAATACTTAATAATCTTCCATCGCAGAACATCCAGTTTCTAGGAGCAAAGTTTCCTGCAAATAATTTGATGATTCCGATAAATTCGTCCATGGTAATATACTTTTTCAGTTTAAATTTCCTACTCTGTCTGTTGGCTTTTCGGATTCCGCCATTGTTCATGATACATATTGAAAATTTCCGCCTCAATGAACACTTCAAAGAAACGATATAAATAGAGGCGAAAATAGAGTAGAAAATACCAAATTATCCGTTACGTATTTATACGTAATGGCGGGTTTGAACTGGCTAATATTTAGTATTTTTGCGGAGATTAATATAAAATTTAAAAATGAACGAATTCGTAGCATCAGAACTTAAGAACAATATTGCCGAAATTACATTCGGGACGCCAAAAAGTAATTCTCTTCCGGGAGCAATTCTCGAAAAACTGGCCCAAACTATTCTGGAAGAAGGTGCAAAAGAAGAGGTGAAAGCTATCCTGATCAAAAGCGAAGGAGAAAAGGCATTTTGTGCGGGAGCAAGCTTCGATGAGTTGTTGTCCATAGAAGAATTAGAAGCTTCCACGAAGTTTTTCGGAGGTTTTGCCAAAGTGCTGAATGCGATGAGAAACTGTGGGAAAATTGTAGTGGTAAGAGTACAGGGAAAAACAACAGGAGGCGGAGTTGGAATTGCCTGCGGTGCTGATTACTGTTTTGCGACCAAAGATTCTTCTTTAGCATTAACGGAAATTAATTTAGGGATTGGCCCTTTCGTGATCGGCCCGTATGTCGAAAGGAAAATAGGAAAGTCCCAATTCTCGGCGATGGCTATTGATGCGGATTTCAGATCTGCAGAATGGGCGGAGCAGCACAATATTTACCATTCGGTATCAGAAAATATTGAAGAAATGGATGGTAAACTGGATAAGTTTTTACAGACCTTGGCTTCCAGAAGCAGCGATGCACTGGCATTAATTAAAAAAGTATCCTGGGAAGGAACGGAGCATTTCAATGAACTAATGCCTGCAAGAATTCATATGAGTGCAAGCCTGATCTTAGAAGATTCGGCTAAGAAAAATATAGAATTAATAAAAGAGAGATTAAAGGTAAAGTAATTTTATATTCTTAGTATTCTTCCGAATACTTTAGGCTTCATTCTCTGATTTTCGTCTGCGTCAGGATGACCGTAAATGTAAAATTAATCACCCGGATTTTATTATTTAAGCAAAGCCTTGCTAAAGCAAGGCTTTGTTTCTTATGATTTTAGTAAATTGATAGAAACCGTAGCCAGTTCTGAATCGGGAAATTTCCTGAAAAGTTCTTGATCTATATTCAGCCCCGTTTCCAGACAAAGTTTCCTGAAAACATCAATTTCCAGAATATACTGGTCGGAATAGCCATGGGTGGCTTCATAAGCTGTAGCAGCAGTTTTTCCTATGTTTCCGCTTGTAAGTTTCGGATCCAGGGCATGCAGTTCAATGATCAGAAGCCCGTTCTTCCGGATGTAGGGCATCCAGAGGTCAAGATGCTCTTTCAGGCTTTCTTCCACCAGCTTGTTAGATAATCTTTTTCCTCTGAAGGCATAAGCGCCGGTTGAGGTGCTTATCCTTTCCGGATTCTTGTTTTCAGGAGTTTTCCAGATCCTGTTATGATCCAAAAATGTTCTTATATTCAGAAGATCGGAAAGCTCAATATCATAATCCTTTTTCAGGTCCTCTGCCAGTTTTTTAGGATTACCGATATCACCCCATATGACCTTCGCCCAGATATCATTGCTGATGAGGTTGGCCCTGGTGGCTTTTAATGCAGCAGGATTGTAATCTGCACCTACTAAAAATAATGGATATTCTTCCAGCATTTTTCCGCGGATCGTATGCCTTTCTATCGTATTGAAGATATGCTGGATAAAAGCCCCGTTCCCGCAGCCCATATCCAGAACCCCTTTCGGCTGCAGATGAATAGGCTGATTAAAGATTTCGATGATAAAATCATTGGCCACCTTAAAATAATTAGAATGAGCTCCGCCGCTTCCCCAGACATTCATAGCACGGTCTACATGAATTTCGTCTTCTCCTTCTTTAATTTCCCTCATTTTTGAAGCATTGCCAAACAGCAGGTCATCCATTTTATTTAACAGGGGAAGATAAGAGACCGTTACCCCATAAGAGGCTGCCCTTTTGGCAAAATAAATTCCCGTCTCCGTAAATTTATAATTATTACCTGATTTTTTGAACCATTCCAGATGAGTGAGGAAATCCAGGATCACTTCAAAATTTTCTTCATTCTTATGAAATTCAGCAGCCTGAAATGAAGTCTCCATAAAATATTTGTGGAACATCCCTGTCATACCAAGATATACAATGACAGGGCCGATAATACAGCCTTCAATATGCTTGAGGATCTGCTCCTGGATCTTTTTCTCCTCAGGATGATCAGAGATTGTCATCCCGAAATTATTTTGGATGGAAAGGATGAGCCGGGTGAATTCTTCAATGAATGAATGTTCAACGATCTGATTCCTTATATCCGTTGATTTTCTCTGAAACGGGATCACTTTAAAATAAAGAGGAGAGTACTTTTGCAGATATTGGGTGTGGGTATTGGCTGATAGGATGACCTCATCTTTTGCATTATCTACCTTGTAATCCAAAAACCCCTGAGAAGCCAGTGTACGCAAAGCTACATTCAGGTAACCGTCATTGGCTTTGAACGTTTCAGTGAGCACAGAAAGGCTTACTTCATTTTTGTCAATGATATAACAGATAATATCTTTCTTTACAAGCGATGTGACCGTAGGAGCGGTAACAATACCATCCAGATGCCTGAATATTAAGGAGCGTAAAATCTCTTTATTCATGAATTCCCAAATTAGTTTCCTTAAAGTTAAGAATTATTCAGCACATAAAATTCATAGAGAAAATTTAAAAAAATATTTTGGGATTTGAAATTTAATTATAACTTTGTATTTCAAAGTTCTTTATATGGATTCAAAAAACTATCACGAAGACTTATCGCATATTCGTTCCATGATGGAACGTTCTTCCAGGTTTATTTCACTGAGCGGATTATCAGGGGTTTTTGCCGGTTTGGCGGCCATTATCGGGGCAGTGTATGTATATTTTGTGTTTCAGAGAGAAGGAATTGATTATTTTGATGGTGAAAGAAACATCTATGGTCCGGCTTTAGTAAAAGAATTAGTAATTATAGGAACTTTGATCTTAATTACTGCCGTGTCATGCGGATACCTCTTTACAGCCCATAAAAGTAAGAAGAAAGGATTGAAAATGTGGGATGCAACTACAAAACGCCTTCTGATCACCTTTATGGTTCCCTTGGTAACCGGGGGATTTGTTTGCATTGCTCTACTGTATCACCATCTTTTTGCATTAATTGCACCTGCAACCTTGATTTTTTACGGGCTGGCTTTGGTGAGTGCGGAAAGATATACCTTAACGGATATAAAATATTTAGGATATTGCCAGATTGTTTTAGGATTGGTTTCCCTGTTTATGCTGGGGTGGGGATTAGTAGCCTGGGCAATAGGGTTCGGGGTTTTGCATATCGTCTATGGGCTGATTATGCATAAGAAGTATAAATAATGTCCAGTATATCGAAAAATATTTTTATTGGTTTTGCTATTGCAGGAGGTGTTTTTATTGTTGGATGCATTATTTTTGCGCTCATGATTTTTTCTGCTTTTGGAGGTTTTGATAAAAGTTATTCTATTGATGAGCTTAAGGAAGAATATCTTGTTAATGAAAAGGAAATTGATAAGCTGATTCAATACTATTACAGTATTAAACCTACCGGCAAAATAGTTGAAATAGAGTTTAAGGATGATACAGTTTTGGAAAGACTGAGAATAGCTCCTGATGATGCAACCGGAAAGATTTATCAGCAATGGGATGTTAATGTTGAAAATTTAACAAAGCCCGAACTTAAAAAAGATTTAGGGTGGAGTAAGGAGGAGATTAAAATGCTGAAAGAGAAACTTGATCAAGCAGATTGTATTTCTATAGAAGATGGGGAACCGGTGAAAGTTGGATTCAAAAGAAGCGGATTAGGCATGCTTTCTTTTAATGTATTTCAGAAAAAAGAAACAGATAGAAGCGATTTTAATGATGGATGCCAGTATATCTTGGTCAATAATAAATTAGCGTTGGAATATGGAGGAGGTGCCGTGGGACCACAATGTTTTCCTCACAAACAATAATGAAAATGATAAAAATAAATCAACTCAACAAAGAATTCGAAAGCCGTGTAAGATTGGGCATTATGTCCGTTCTTATGGTCAACGATTGGGTTGATTTCTCAGAGATGAAAGGGCTGCTGGAAATTACGGACGGTAATCTCGCCAGTCACAGCAATGCTTTGGAAAAAGCAGGATATATTGAAGTAAAAAAAGAGTTTGTAGGAAAGAAGCCGAAAACTTCTTACAGAGTAACCCAAAGCGGAAGAGAGGCCTTTACGGAGCATTTGAATGCTCTTGAAAAATTAATAGGAAAATAAGATTAAATTTTTTTTGACTTTAAACTTTGTATTTCAAAGTACTTTATAAATAATAATTAAAATATATATCATGACAGCACAGCAAAAAACAAAAATCATTTATGCAATTCCGGCTTTATTACTTGGAGCAGCTTTTTTAGGAAACTTGTTTATAGAAGGATTTAACTGGTCTTTTGTCGATTTCATGGGAGCAGGACTTCTGTTGTTTGGTACAGCTTTTCTCATCACGATGATCGTTAATAGCAAAAGATCCTTACAAAATAAGATCCTGATCAGCGGGATCATTATTTTAATTCTGGTCCTCGTCTGGATGGAGCTGGCGGTAGGGATATTTGGAAGCCCGTTTGCAGGGAGTTAGGCGGAAAATAACGATCAATAAGAATTTATTAAAATGAAAGACTCAACAATCATGCACATAGGAAAATTCACTTTCGGAATTTCATTCCTGTTGGGAAATATCTGCTTTTTCGGATTTTTCTTAGGCAGAATATATGAGTTTGCCATACTGGGTGCATTATTGCTGGTATATGGAGGAATACTCAATGCATTAATATTCTTCTATCTGCTTATTTATGGCTCTTATCATGAAACACAGTTTAAAGTGTGTTTCAGATCGGCTGTGATCATCCTGATCAATATCCCCGTCATATTTCTATACAGCTTATTAATTGGATTATAAACTATAAAAAAATAAATTATGAAAAAACAGCGTGTCCGCTTTTTGCTTTTCGTGTACGATCACACTCAGAAATTATACAGGAAATACTTTAAAAAGAAAAAAAGACAATGGCAATTCAATGAAAAACAGTTGCTGGAATTTCAGGAAGACTCATTAGGGAGAAAACTTGGAGAATTCTATAAAAAACATGGTTTCACGATGATCCCGAAAATGGAAAACCATGATGTACATCACCTGATCACGGGCTGCGGAACCAATTTCGAGGATGAGATCGCTATGCAGTTCCTGCTTCTCGGGAACGGAAAAGCAAACGCCCATTTGCTGGCAGCCATAGGACTGGGAACACTGATTCTGCCGGAATATCTGGGATTGTACATAAAAGCCTATAAAAAAGGGCAGAAGATGAGGCCCTTCCATAACTGGGATTTCGAAGCTTTGCTGTGGCAGAATTTTGAGCATTTGAAAGATTTTATCCAGCAGAAGAATACACAGGTATTTTATTAATAATTATTCCGATGAAAAAAATCAAATTCAGTTTTGCAGGGAAATATGCTTTTTTTCTTTCCTTTCTGTTGGGAACCCTGCTTCTGGCAGGATATATTCTCACAAGGCGTACATCATTTGTGGAAATAGGTTTCATATATGTGATATCGGCTTTTTTTATCAATATCCCGATATTCCTGAATGAGCTTCTGGAGTACCTTAAAGATATCGCAAGTAATAAAGCCAACGGAAATTCAGCTTTTCTTATTCTGATGAATATTCCTATAGCCATACTATACTTTTTCCTGTTTCTTAATTTTTTTTAATCATTTAATCTTCAAACATGAAAACACATCATTATATATTTCTTACAACCGCTTTGTTTGTCATATTGTTTTACAATGAGAATATAGGGCTTAATCTTGGAATTCTGGGCATTATCTATGCTTTGCTTACCTTTTACAGGACACCGGGAAAAAATAGGACAGGAATATTCCTTTTTTTATTTGTAACAAGCATACTTTCCGGTATAGCCTTTGCCTGGTATGGGGATTTCCCTTCCTTCTTAGCGGTTGTAAGTTCACTTTTACTCCTATCTTACAGATCCAAAAACAGGAGAATGAAAATACTTCTGCTCATTCCGGTTTTCATACTCAATTGTTTTACGTTTATCTGCAGATTTTTCAGCTTTGATGATTGGCTGCCCAAAAGAAATGTCTCAGGATTGTGGCAGAAAATATTGGCTTTTGTGCTGATCCCGCTATTTCTTCTGGCCGTTTTCTTTGGAATTTATTCCTTAGGAAGTGATCATTTCGCCAATTTCTTTGCGAATATTGAGCTGGATATTAATGTATGGCAATTATTATGTATAACAGTTCTGGGATTCTTCATAGCCTTTAATTTCTGGAACTATATTGTTGAAAAATACATCTATAAATACAACCATATTTTGGACAATGATTTCAGTAATAAAAACAAGGTTCTGAAATCAACCTATTCCTTCCTCGATCTTGATGCGGAAAGAATGAGCGGGATGATCTCTTTCTTTGTACTGAACATCTTATTGATTTTCTTTATTGTTACATATAACTATGAACAGTTTTATGAAGCAGTTAAGACTCCGGCTCAGCTTTCAGATGAAACCCATGAAAGGGTGATAGCGGTCATCATGTCCATCGTGATGTCAATTTTTGTGATCATGTTCTACTTCAAGTCGAGTTTCAATTTTGATCCAAAAGCAGGATTAATGAAGGTTCTGGCCAAAATATGGATCGTCCTTAATGCTGTTCTTATTCTTTCAGCAGCCGTAAAAAACTCAGAATATATTATCAATTACGGATTTACCTATAAAAGACTGGGAGTATATGCATTTTTACTTTTATCATTAATTGGCCTGGCGGCTACTTTTATCAAAATTCAGCAGCAGAAAACCAATGCTTTCCTGTTCAATACCATGACCTGGTACTTGTATGGAACTATTTTGGTTTGCAGCTATATCAATTGGGGCGGATTCGTCACATCCCAGAACATGAAACGTAAAGATTTCGTATTGGATTATCATAAAAGGGAAATACACATCAATGAAAAACTACTTCTGAACTATGCAAGGGAAAAAAAGGATGAAAAGCTTGAAAAAGAAATCCTGGATAAAGTGAAAATTCAGCAGAATGAAAGCTTCCTTTCTAAAATAGGATATTACCAAACCATTAAATAACATCCTTTTAAAATGATCAATAAACTGATAAAACATCAGCGGTTTGAAATGACTCTGCTGTTACTGCTGATGACCCTGTTCTGTTTCAGCCTTTCCGTAGTTCGGTATTATGTGAGTGAAACAAAAGTATTTTTCTTTCTGAACTGGAATTTATTTCTGGCCTGGATTCCTTTGATCATCACTTCACTTGCTATGGTCTTTAATATAAAAAGCAGAATATTACTGATGCTTATGATTACGGTATGGATCTTGTTTTTTCCCAATTCGCCTTATATACTTACAGATCTTTTCCATCTGAGAATCAGGAGCAGAATACCGGTCTGGTACGACCTTATTGTTATTCTTTCCTACGCATGGACGGGACTGATATGTGGGTTTATAAGCCTGAATGATATTGAAAGAATGCTTTCTGCCTATTTTAAAAAACCTGTTATCAGCGTTATTGTTGTTTTCTTCCTGTTCTTAAGCAGTTTTGGGGTGTATCTCGGAAGATTTTTGAGGTGGAACAGCTGGGATATTTTAAACAATCCTTTTGGCCTGTTCAATGATATCGTTGTACGATTCATTTATCCTTTGGAATATACAAAAACATGGGGCGTGACTTTACTGATGGGAATTATGCTTAATTTCATGTACTTTATGGTGAAGCTTTTCAGAAAAGAGAACCGGATAGTTACCCGTACAGATATGATTTAGAAATTCTCAGGAACTTTCTGGAACAATTTTAGCATGCCATTATTCAAATTTAATTTATATGAAAAAGTCCTTGTTGCTGATCCCATTGATCATGATGGCCTGTAAAAAAGACCCAAATAATTTGGAAACTGTCAATAAAGATTCAATGGCAGTTGCAGAACAACCGGCTCCCGGATCTCAGATGGATTCTGCTGCTGTAAGAGAAAAAGATTCCATCATCAATAATGCTCCCGTGACGAAGGAAGTTTTGCGGCAGGGAGTGATGAGAACAGAAAAAAACGGACAGATCATAAGAACGGCAGATGCTTCACAGCTTCCGTTTACCTTAGGAGAAGAATTTACCAAAGAAGGGCAGGAGCTGATATTGAAGCTGACTCATTACGAAAAGCCGGAAATTAAAGCTAAAATTTCAACAAATGAAAAAGATTTTAATATCCGTTTCAACCAGATAAAATTGCCGAACGGTGATTATGACGGCCCGTTCGGAAGAGAAATTTCTCATGAAATATCAGGAAAAGGAGAAGTATGGCTCATTATCGGGAAAAGCAATATGGCTTCCGGAAATACAAAAGGAAGCTTTACGGTAAGTGTAGAGTAGGTTCTTCCAATTTGGTACAATTTATGCAAACTACATTTCAAAGTTTACGATTATGAAAAATCTTTTTTTAACAGCAGTAGTGGCTTCGGCTGCACTTGTGAGCTGTGGAACGGTTCAGTCGTTGGTTCAGAATACATTTCCTTATACAGCCAATGTTTTGGTTTCCACGGGAGTTCCTGCCAATCAGGAAGTTTCCTCTACCGCAACAGCTTCCAACGTACAAAGCTGGTTTGGAGGTAATAATAATGCAAAGATCAAAGACGTAAGGATTTCTGATGCAAAAGTTTCCGTAGTATCTCCGGCAGGCGGAAATCTGAGTGCCCTGAAATCCGTAAAAGTATACATTTCCTCCAGCGGAACAGGAGAAAAGCTTGTGGCATCCCGTTCAGATATTTCCACCACTTCCTCAAGCCTGAATCTGGATCTTAATGACAGCGGATTTTTAGATAGCGTGGTGAAAAGCACCGGGCTTACCGTAAGAACCGTTTATGAGCTGAAAAACCAGACAAGTTCGGATATGAACTTAAGAATAGCACTTAATTTTAGCAGTATCCCTGCGAACTAGTTTATAATACATTCACTTTAAAAATGCCTTTCAAAAATTTGAAAGGCATTTTAGTTAATCGATATATTTCATCTTCAGTAATATCCTGCGGATGGGCCCGGTGATAAATTTATTATTATTGGTAACCCAGATGATCGAAATATCTTTTTCAGGGATCATGATGAGGTGAGATTTGAAACCGCCCTGATCTCCCGCATGTTCAATTACCCTGACCTGTTCTTCGGTTCTATAATTGTACCAGAAGCCATTATGCACAAACCATACACCAGAATGGAACATGGGATTTTCATCTTTCCAATTTTCAGGTGTATGTATCGTTTTTGATGACTGAATATCAGCACAGCTGATAAATTTACATTCGTGGATAGCTCTAATATACTTTTTAAGATCTTCTACGGAACTCCACACGCCTCCGTTTCCTGCTGCCGTAAAAGTGGGGTATTCACCATAATCATATTCCTGATAGGTTCCATCCTTTAAAATATATCCGTGGGCAACATTTTTTTCGGGAGAAGATCCGTCGGTTATGGTACTGTTTTTCATTCCGGCAGGCCTGAAAATATTTTTTCGGATGAAATGCTGCCATTTCATTTTACCTGCTTTTTCTATGATCAGGGCTAATCCGTTATAGGCCGGATTGGAATAATTCCATTTTGATCCCGGCTCGAATTCCAGCGAATCTGTTGAGAGCAAAGGCCTGAAATTCTCTTCATCTTTAGCAGTGAGGTAAAACAGGCTGTCTTTTTCCACCTGCCTGCTGTCCGGAAGGCCGGAAGTGTGTGTTAAAAGGTGCTGCAGCTTTATTTTAGAAGCGATCCCTTTATTTTTGAAATCAGGAAAAAATTGTAAAAGATGGTCGTTCACAGAAAGCTTTCTTTTTTCCTGAAGAATTAAAATCCCGTAAGCCACAAAGGTTTTGGTAACGGAACCCAGATTGGAGACTGTTTTGCTGGTGAATTTCTCCTTTGTCTTCAGATCAGCCAGTCCGAAAGACCTGTCATATAGAACCTTATTGCCCTGTTGGATAAAAATACTTCCACCAGGCTCATTCTCACTGAATAATTCTGAGAAGGCAGAATCCAGTTTTGATTTTAAAATCTCATCGCTGCTTTGTCCCCAACAAGAAACAGAGAGGAGAAGCATGAATATAATCGCCGGAAAAATTTTCAATCGAATATCCATAACAAGAATTAATTTTTCGTAATGGAATCCATAACAATAGTAACAGGGCCATCATTGATCAGCGAAACTTTCATATCCGCTCCAAAAATACCGCTTTCCGTTTTTAATCCGGATTTTGCTATTTCTTCCTTAAAATAGTCGAACAGCGGGACAGCTTTAGCGGGCTTTGCCGCTTTTATGAAAGAGGGACGGTTTCCTTTTTTATAATCAGCGATCAAAGTAAACTGGCTGATGCACAGGATCTCTCCGGAAATATCCTGCACGGAAAGATTGAGCTTTTCATCGGCATCGGCAAAGATCCTGAGGTTAAGAATTTTTTGGACAAGCCAGTCTGCATCTGTTCTCTCATCAGTTTCATCAATCCCGATCAAAAGCATTAAGCCTTTACTAATTTCCCCGACTGTTTTTCCATCAACTTTTACACTCGCTTCGGAAACTCTTTGTATTACTGCTTTCATACTAATAATATACGTTTAGGACTTTCCCTGCCGGATCATAATTATAAGTATAGGTTTTAGGAGGTACAGATGCCACAGCAGTAGGCTGCCCGGTAAGCAGGATCCATGTGGCATTATCTTTTGGGCAGATCACACTTATATTGTCTTTCACTTCAAGAGTGGTATTGTTGTCAGGGCAAATGTGGGGAGCATTCCTGTCGTATACTTTAAATGCTGTATCCGAGGCTCTTACGATAATAAGTCCTCTTGTTCCGGATTGCTGCTCATTCACATAGATCCATCCTCCTGCCTGGTTCAGGTTGTTATATGCCGGAAGATTGAGATTTAAAGTTACACTGATGGGATTGTCCGGAAAGCAGCTTACGGTATCTTCGCTGCTTCCACAGGAGTTTATGGTTAAATTGCTGAATATCAATAAGGTGAAAATAGATAAGATTGAAAAAGTTTTTTTCATTTCAATTTAAATTTTTATATATTTGTAAAAATTAAACGATCAATACACGAAAACATTGTCCGACAAATGTCGGATTATTTTTTTATACTAAAACTAAATTTTGTAAATTATGGCAAGCTACGTAACAAAGGAGGGATTAGAGAAAATGAAAGCTGAGCTGGAACAGTTGGAAACTGTGGAAAGACCAAAAATCACCCAGCAGATTGCAGAAGCAAGAGATAAAGGAGATTTATCTGAAAATGCGGAGTATGATGCTGCTAAAGAAGCTCAGGGAATGTTGGAAATGAGAATTTCTAAACTTAAAGATGCTATTTCCACTTCCAAGATCATAGACGAAAGCCAATTAGATACTTCAAAAGTTTCCATTCTGACGACTGTAAGACTGAGAAACAATGGTACAAAGCAGGAACAGGTTTTTACATTGGTGCCGGATAACGAGAGTGACCTGAAGAGTGGTAAAATATCTGTCAATACCCCAATTGCAAAAGGTTTGCTAGGCAAGGCGGTAGGCGAAACAGCAGAAATTACCCTGCCGAATGGTAACAAACTGTCTTTTGAAGTTCTGGAAATTACTCTATAATAATTTATAAGTCAAAAGTAATGAGTACTATATTCACAAAGATCATTAATGGGGAGATCCCTTCCTATAAGATTGCTGAAGACGAGAACTTTATAGCATTCTTGGATGTAATGCCTCTGGTAAAAGGGCATACTTTAGTAGTTCCCAAGAAGGAAGTGGATCTGATCTTTGATCTGGAAAGTGACGAATACAAAAACCTTTGGGGATTTGCACAGCAGGTGGCCAAAAAGATCAAAAATGCAATTCCCTGCGTAAGAGTAGGAGTTGCAGTCGTAGGACTGGAAGTTCCTCACGCTCATATTCATCTGATTCCTTTAAACAAAATGGAAGAAATGAATTTCAGAAATGAAAGATTGAAATTAACGAACGAAGAATATACAGAGATTCAAAACTCAATTATTAATTCTTAAAAAACAAAGGGTCGTAAAAAAGAAATTTTTTACGATTTTCTTTAACATACATCATATTATATTATGAATTCAAATCAATGTTCCTTCTGTGGCAGAAAAAGAAATGAAGTACAGATGCTGATTTCCGGACAGAACGGATTTATCTGCGAGAACTGTATCGAGCAGGCTCATGTCATTGTAAAAGACAGCGGTTCAAAAAACGGGTTTTCACCTGCGGAAACCATAGAAGAGCTTAAAAAACCAAAAGAGATCAAAGAATTCCTTGATCAATACGTGATTGGACAGGACCAGGCTAAAAAACAACTTTCCATAGCGGTTTATAATCATTATAAAAGGCTGCTTCATGCCCAGGACGAAAACAGGGAAGTAGAGCTTGAGAAGTCAAACATTATCATGATCGGGGAAACAGGAACCGGTAAAACTTTACTGGCAAAAACGATAGCGAGAGAACTGGATGTTCCGTTCTGTATTGTGGATGCTACGATCCTTACGGAAGCGGGATATGTAGGAGAAGATGTGGAAAGTATATTGTCCAGGCTTTTGATGGTAGCAGATTATGATGTGGAAAAAGCTGAAAAGGGTATTGTTTTTATTGACGAGATCGATAAGATCGCGAGGAAATCAGATAACCCGAGTATTACCAGAGACGTTTCCGGAGAAGGAGTACAGCAGGGGCTGCTGAAACTGCTGGAAGGCAGTATTGTGAATGTGCCGCCTCAGGGAGGAAGAAAGCATCCGGATCAGAAATATATCCAGGTCAATACCCAGAATATCCTGTTTATTGCAGGGGGTGCATTTGATGGCATCAAAGAGATCATTGAGAGAAGAATGAATAAACAGGCTATTGGTTTCAGCTCTGAGAAGATCAATAAAGTGGATGAAGAGGATTATATATTAACAAATATTAATGCCATTGATCTTCGTTCTTTCGGATTAATTCCCGAACTTTTGGGAAGATTTCCGATCATCACTTATCTCGATAAACTCACAAAAGAGACAATGGTAAGAATTATGAAAGAACCAAAAAATTCAATTATCAATCAATTTGTGGAGCTTTTTAAAATGGATGGCACAAAATTGGTATTTACGGATGGTGCAATTGAAAAAATAGTGGATGAAACTATTGAGAAAGGATTAGGCGCCAGAGGTCTCAGAGGAACTACTGAAAAAGTGCTTGAAGATCACATGTTTTCAATAGGTGAGGAAAAAGAAATTGTATTAACAGAACATAATATTTTTGTTAATAAATAACAATATATTTTTTTTCTTTAAAAAAAAAATTATACCTTTGCGGGTGAAGATTGTATTAACTAACACACAAATAATTTATATACAATGAGAAAAAGTTTATTTGCTATAGGTCTTTTAGCACTTAGTTATTCTGTTCAGGCGCAGATATTATGTCATGTAGACACTAATGCTAATATGTATGTGAGCGAAGGTACCCTGGTTTACAGTGGTGGTGGCGTTCAGACCAGAGGTACTGGTATTCTGGATGTTCACGGCAATGTAATGATTGTAGGCGGGGGATCAGATGCGCTAAGAACCATTACCACAACCGGAGGAGCAAAAACGGATGGTGGTAATATTGTTTTAAGACTTAATACTCCCGGCAGTTACGCAATGTCAACATATGGACAACTCTATATTGATGGCTTGACACAAACTAATGTTACCGGTATTGTAAGTAAGGAATTCCGAACTGACAGACATGGTAATGGTAATTATTTCCAACAAATTGCACTGCCTTTCTTTGGTAAGACGTTGAGTACATTATCTACAGAATTTGGTAAAACTTTCACGGGAGTTAGATGGTCACAAAATGAGATCCTGAGATGGAACAATACCACTGCGGTATCTGGCCATTTTGCTTATCCTTCAACAACTACTACAAGTGACGGTTCAAGCTATTATATGTTAGGTTCCAAAAGTAATAACCTTAACACAAGTACTCCACCGGCAACTTTACCTACTATTGCTCCAACACCTACGGGTTCTGTGTATACCCTTAACGGTAGACCTTACGCCCCTTTGGCCAACGTGACCCTTCAAAATGGAGGAAATGTGAATTTTGGACCAACGGGTAATAATGTTAATCAGTATAATGAGAAGTATAACACCTATCTTCAGGATCAGTTTGAAGTTGTCGCTACTCCTTGGGCACAGGGCTATGGTAAAAATATTTACCAATTTGGTAATCCTTTCTTAACTAATATTGATCTATCGAGAATCGGATATACAGAGAATGGAGGCACTACCGATGGGAATGCGATCGGAAATATCTGGGGAGTTAGGTATACGGCAGGTACTGTTGTAACTGCAGCTGATGGTTCTACTACTAGCTCGGGTGCTTTAATAACGACATTTGATACAAATGGGGTTCCGGTTGGTGATCAAGGACTTATCATCAAGCCTATGCAGACATTTGTTATAAAATTAAGAAACAATGACGCACCGCAGACTTTAAACTTCAATACTTTAAGAAGATTTAAAGAAACAGTAAGAGATGCATCTACCAACTATAGTGTAGTAGCTGCTAAAAATGCAGGCAAAATTGGTGGGGAGACTGTGAAGCAGCTTGGTGTTATTGCACTGGATGCTAATGGTAAAGAAATTGCAAGAACTTATTATGTACTTTCTTCAAGAGCAAAAACGGGTCATCATACTTCAGTAGCAACAACGGTTCAGGCTTCAGCGAGCCAAGCCAATATGATTGGTACTTTTGAAGAGGCCTTACAAGGGGGTTATGACAATGATTATACTGCTAAATACTGGTTGTATATCAATGAGGCTAATGAAAATGATTTCAGAGGTAAAAATGTTAAATTAGTTAATTACGATACTAATAAAAAAATTGCGTCTTATAAATTTGAAATAAGAGAAAATGCAGAATTAGTTGCAGATGGCACACATCAGCTGTCTTCAGGTACCGGTTTCTATTATAAATCAGAGAACGGAACTGTAGAGCAGGCAAAACAAGGACAGGTAATTCCTGTGGCTAGTTCAGTATATGATCTGTACTATGGTGCGCCTGGCAGAGAAGAAACTAGCAAGAATGCTATAGCTGATAACAATGCTACATCTGTTAGACCTTCAAGAACAATGGTAGTTTATAATCCTGAAATTACAAATTACGTTGTTAGATTTGATCCGAATTGGAAAAAGGCAGACATTGAAGTTTATGATATGAGTGGTAAACTTGTAATCTCTAAAAAAGCTGTTAATACTTCTACTGATTTTGTAATTGAGTTAGATAACTCTATTAAAAACTCTTATGTTGTAAGAATTATGGCCGATAATGGAGAAACTGTGAACACTAAAATCTTAAAATAAAAAATATGAAAGCTATCAAAACAATAAATAAACTAGTACCTGCTCTTTTTCTTTTTGCTTTTTCATTGGTCAATGCTGAAGATCCGCCTGCACCATATGCAAAAAGCACCGGAGGATCTGGAACTGGATCACCTGCATCACCCATAGATATGTATATCTACATATTTTCTGTAGTTGCAATTATGTTTATTGTATACTATACAAAAAGGTATAAGAGCCAAAAAGTATAAAATTTTATTAAAATAT
The DNA here is from genome assembly GCF_014204415.1 of Chryseobacterium defluvii. GTDB lineage: Bacteria > Bacteroidota > Bacteroidia > Flavobacteriales > Weeksellaceae > Chryseobacterium > Chryseobacterium defluvii_A. Next base: position 46,940 of record NZ_JACHLE010000008.1, read on the forward strand.
TTTAAACTCCCTGATTAGTCGGGGAGTTTTTTTATTTTTACGGTATGAAAAAGATTTATATACTATCAGCAGTATTGGCTGCATTCTCTTTGCATGCTCAGTTTACAGTTACCCTTCAGGCACCTGCAGATTTCAAAGAACAAGATGCTATTTTATATACACTTAACGGATCAAAAGACATTATTGTTACTAAAGAGCAAAGTAAGAATAGTGTATGGACTTTTAAATACCCTAAGAATTATATGGGGATGATGAAAGTCTACTTTCCCAATACTAACAATACCATTAGCCTTATTTCCGAAAATAAGAATGTAAATATAAAGCTGGAAACCCAGAACAATAAAATTAAAGATATAGTTTATCAGGATGAGGCGAATGATATGATGAACAGACTGCAGGAAGGGGCCCAGAAGAAAGAGTTGATATTACCTGCATTAATGCAGATCAAAGATTATTATAAAGATACTACCGATTTTGGTAAAGCATTAAAATCAGAAATCGGAAGACTCTCGGTAGGAATAGATAATATTGACCAGAACCAGCATCCGTTTATTTATTATTATAATACCAACTATAATAAGTTCTTATCAGCTAATAATAGTACTAAAGCCACAACAGAAGATATTGTCAATTTTATAGACAAATCCAATGATATGCTTGAAACATCATCATTGCTGAGGCCTTTGTTAGTAGCATATCTTAATGCGGGCGGAAATGCCAATGTAGGGCCTTCAATAGACAATCTTTTAGACAGATTAAAGGTAGAAACTCCGCGTGGGCAGACTGTATTATCAGAACTGATTGATATTTTTGATATCTATGAGATGAATGAGTTAAAAGATAAGTACCTGACTCTTGCTAAAAACCTGAAGTGTACGATCACTGACAGGCTCGCTTCTACCCTTAAAGCGAATTCAAATGTAGAAATAGGAGCTGCTTTCCCTAATTATAAATTCCAGTCTCCTTTAAACACAACAGCTAAGTCTCTGTATGATGTAAAGGCAGACCAGAAAATTATTATTTTCTGGTCATCAACATGCTCACATTGTGAAAGTGAATTACCACAGCTTTTAACCAAATACAATGATCTGAAGACAAAAAATGCGCAGATCATCGGGTTATCACTAGATGTGGATAAAGAAGCTTATACTAAAAAAGTTGCAGCCTTCCCTTGGATTAATGATTCTGAATTAAAAGGATGGAACAGCAGTTATACTGATACCTATAATATTCATGCAACTCCCACCTATTTTATCTTGGATGCTAACAATAAGATAATCAGTAAGCCCAATCATGTGGGTGATGTTTTGGAATATTTTAAGCTTAAATAATTTTGGTAGAAAGTAAATAATTTATATATTTGCACCACCAAAACGGCGAGGTAGCTCAGGTGGTTAGAGCGTTGGATTCATAACCCAAAGGTCACGGGTTCAAATCCCGTCTTCGCTACAAAAATAAACCGAAACATTTGTTTCGGTTTATTTTTTTCTTTTTATAAAAGCGGATCAACTAGCTCTGATATCCAAGCAGTTTTCTGATCTGATAGAAGAATCTTTCAATAAGTCTCAGATCCTGTGTGACAATTTCCGCATTTCCCCGGAGTTCTTTATCGAAGGGCAGATTTTTATTATAAGATGTTTTTAAACCATGTGGAAGAATAACATCTACGTAATAATTCCCTTTCTCATCAGGTGACAGAGAAATGTTTTGAACCTTGCCTTCCACAATACCATATTCCTGAAAACGGTAATTATCCAGTTTAATGAGTACCTTTTCTCCTGCTGTGATCTTACCTGAATTGGTAGCGGGAACTAACATCCTTCCTACCATGCTTTCCTTATTCCTGGGCAAAATAGATAAAATGGGGTCTCCCATTTTTACAAACTGATTTTCTCCAAAAAACTGCTGGAAGCTGGCAACCCCTTCTGTGGAGGAAATGATCAGGTAGCTTTGTTCCCATTGTTTTAAAGATCTTCTCAGCTGTTCGAATAGCTGTAAGGTTTCAGAAGAATAAGTGATCTTATCTTTCTCCGTATTAATGGCTGTTCCGCTTCTTGTCTTATTGAGGTTGGAAATGCTTTCTTCCATCTGGGATAATGAAATATCGATACTCTCCAGATTTTGTTGTGCCTGAAGATATTTTACTTTTTCATTTTCAAGCTCAAAAGCAGAAATCACACCTTGATTGAAAAGATCCTGAGAGCGTTGATAGCCTTTCTTTGCGAGCTCATATTTGTCTGATTCCAGTTTTTTCTGCTGTTTTAATGTTGCAATTCTTACCCGATACTCAGACAGGCTTTGATTGGCTGCTAAATTTTCAGGGGCGTAGGGTTGCAGCCTTGTGAAAAGCTCTTCTTCCTGAAAGGCTTTTGCAAAATTATTATAATCTCCCTGCAGCTCACCAAGTTTAAATCCTGCAGCTGTTTTCACCGGGAATGAACGCAGCTGATCGGGTGTGAGGGAGTCCATCAGCTTCTTTAGCTCCAGAACATCTTTATAGCTGGCAGTAGATTGAAGAACCATAAGTATCTGGTCTTTTTTGACTTCCTGATGGTTTTTGATAAAGATCTTTTCAATTTTAGAATTGGTTCTTGCTTCCAGCTTTTCAGGAGGATTTTGTGAGGTTACAATAATAGGGGCCGGAACAAATTCGGGATATTTAATAATGTAGCTCATTAAGAGAATAAGCAAGAGGATAATGAGTATGATCGTATTTCCCCAACGGATCATCCAATGGGGTGGCTGGGTAAGAATATCCTGCACACTTTCGGAGCGCAATTCTATATTGTCTAATATGTCTTTTTCAGTATCCAAGATTTTATTTTTTTCATAAACCTCACAGGTTTTATTAATTATAAATGAGAGAAAATCAATTTCCCAGCTCCAGTTGGTTTTTTACAAGCCGGTAATATTCACCTTTCAAAGCAACCAATTCCACATGATTTCCTTCTTCTACTACCTTTCCTTTATCCAGCACGATAATTTTGTCGGCATGTTTTACTGTGGAAAGCCTATGGGCAATCACAATAGCTGTTTTGCCTTTAAAAAACTGTTCAAGGTTTTCCATGATGATCTTTTCATTGTGGGCATCCAGTGCGCTGGTGGCTTCATCAAAGAAAATATACTTCGGGGATTTGTAGACAGCTCTTGCAATGAAAAGTCTCTGCTTCTGGCCACCGCTGACTCCCACTCCTTCATTTCCTATTTTTGTGTTATAGCTTAAGGGAAGCCCTTCGATAAAGTCTTTTATGTTGGCGATTTCTACTGCTTTTCTAAGCTTTTGTTTATCGACATAATCTTCACCTACTGTAATATTATTAGCGATAGTATCATTGAATATATATCCCTCCTGCATCACAACTCCACAATGATCTCTCCAGTGTCTTGGCGAAATATTTTTAAGCTTGGTATTTCCGAGTTTTATTTCTCCTTCATTAGGTTCATAAAATTTCATCAGTAATTTTAAAAGGGTAGTTTTTCCGCTGCCGCTGGCTCCTACGATGGCTGTCGTTTTCTGATAAGGGATATTTAAATTCAAATTTTCAAATACAAATGCATCCGAGCCGATATATCTGAAAGAGACATCTTCAATTTCGATATCTTTCTCAGGAATTTCAGATGCATACTGCTCATCTTTGTTCTCTTCATCATCTTTATCATGAATTTCTCCCAGTCTTTCCAGAGAGATCTTTGCATCCTGGGTTTGTTTGATAAAATCTATGAGCTGTAATAAAGGGCTGTTAAGCTGACCGATAATGTACTGTACAGAAAGCATCATTCCCAATGTAAGATTTCCGCTGAGAACCAGTTTGGCTGAAAGGAAGCTTACTAAAATATCTTTCATCTGATTGATGAAATTACCTCCCACAGACTGCCATTGTTCCAGAGAAAGGGATTTAATCCTGATCTTGAATAATTTTACCTGAAGAAATTCCCAGTCCCATCGTTTTTGTTTCTCTGCATTATGCATTTTTATTTCCTGCATTCCGTTGATCAGCTCAATAACTTTGCTTTGCTCCTGGGAAACCTGGGAAAATCTTTTATAATCCAGTTCTTTTCTTTTTTTTAGGAAAAAGCTGATCCATCCGATATATAATACAGCTCCCACCAGGTAAACAAAGAAAAGTCTGTAATCATAAAACAGCAGCACGATACTGAAGATGATCAGGTTAACCAATGAGAATAATGTATTTAAAGATGAGCTTGTCAGAAGCTGTTCTATCCTATGATGATCATTGATCCTCTGCATAATATCTCCGGTCATTCTGGTATCAAAAAAGCTGATGGGAAGTTTCATCAGTTTAATAAAGAAATCTGAAATAATAGAAATATTGATCCTTGCCGAAAGGTGAAGCAAAATCCAGCTCCGGATGACTTCAATGCCCATTCGCCCTATGAAAAGCATGATCTGAGCCAGAAGGACCAGATAAATAAAATTGAGATCCTGGTTCTGTATCCCGACATCTACAATACTTTGGGTGAGGAAAGGGAAGATGAGAGACAATAAGCTCCCAGCCAGCAGCCCGACTGCAAGCTGAATGACTAACGATTTATACTTTAATAGGTATTTTGATAGAAAAGAAAAGCTTGCTTTGCTTTCCGTATCATCAAATTCAGTCTGAAAGAAAGCCGGTGTGGTCTCAAGGAGCATTACGATACCTTCTTCTGTATTTTCATCAGCATTTTCGCCTATCCAGGATTTTATAAACTCTTCACGGGTATAGGCAATCAGCCCATAACTTGGATCTGAAATATAAACCTTATTGCCTCCTTTATGAATTTTATAGACGACTACAAAATGATTCTTGTTCCAGTGTGCAATACAAGGGAAGGGAACTTCCTCCGCAAGGGTGTTGAAGTCTATCTGTATCACCATTGACCGGAAGCCTAAATCTTCTGCGGCATCACTTAGTCCCAGCAGGCTGCTTCCTTCTCTTGTGGTTTCCGAAAGGTTACGGATCTGCTGCAAAGAAATACTTTTGCCATAATATTTACTGACAATTCTAAGGCATGTGGGACCACAGTCCTTAGCATCCGGCTGTTTATAAAAAGGAAACTTCTTCAATTAGGATAGCCTTTAAAATTTTAAACAAAATAATAAATAATTTTCACATTCCTGCATTTTTGATTAATTTATCACTTCATAGTGTTTTATTGCCTTTTGCTTCAGGGGATTTGTACTCCATTCTTCCCATACGCCGGTGTACGGATCATAACCGCATTTCAGGGGTTTTGAAGTGTCTAATCCTTCTTTATTGGTATGGGTACGTTCCGTATACGCCCTACAATCTGTGCAGATGTAACGGAATTCACAGTTTTTGCAGGTTTCTATTTCATTTTTAGAGAGCATCCAGTATTTTTTGAAATCTTTATGCTGTAGAGCTTCCTCCAGTGTGGTAGTGTGTATGTTTCCGAAATTTTGGGACATAGACGGACAGTTTTTTATATTTCCGTCTTTGTCTACAGAGATCTTTCTGTTCAGGCAGGAATTGTGTTTCTGAGATTCTGTGAAATGCTGAAGGTTTGTAGCAAAGAAGTCATGACTAATAACACCACAGCAGCTGGCAGATAAAAATTTTGTTTGGGAAAAAAATATCTTTTTTTCAAATTTCGGAATGGTAATAATGCTGTTTTTAGGAGAAGAATGTACTGAAATGGAATCAATTCTTGGATCCAGACCAAACAATCGGGATAGTTTTTTTGATGTAAGCTCTTTTTTATACTTTAGGACCATTTCTATATGTCTCAACCTGTTTTTTTTGAACTCTGAGAGAACTCCTAAAATATGATCCATGTCAACTACCTCCAAAAATCTTATCTGTAATGCATAAACCCCTAATTTTGTGAACTCAGCATTTATTTTAGCATAAAAGTTATAGTCCTTCCTGGCATCCGTATCAATGATCATATTTGAAATTTTGAACGGAGAATCCCATGTGAGATCCATTTCCGGAAAATTCTCTCTTTCCTGTTCAGTATAATAGAATCCAAGATCATTTTTTTCTAAAAAATTGAAATATTGGTTCAGTATTTTATTATTATTTATTTTGGATCTTGTTTCCTCTACTCCTATATCCGAGCTCATCGCAATGACTTCATTAAAGGCATTAGGAACAAAAAAATACTGGTTTCTCTGGATGTCGATAATGAGACTTCGATGGGCACCTTTAACCAGAAAACAATTGGTATATAACTTGAAAAAAGCGGACATACATTATATTTTGGAGATTTTTTTATAAAATGATTTTGCCGAAGAGTAGGTAGAGCCATAGTATTCTGAAGAGAATACATTAAATTTCGGTTCTCTTTTTTTTATTTTGTTTGATTCTCCTATACATAAATCAAACAAAAAAGGTAATTTATCTTCTTTATTTATTTTTACTTTGTTGGTTAATGTAACTCTTTTCATAATCTACTAAGTATTGGGCCATTTTTTTTTCTAAATAATAATTGCACGGTTTGGAGACCATTCCAAATTGACCTATAGGATTGATTTCTAAAAATACGGTCTCATAGGAATCATTAATAATGCAGTCTATAGAGCAGTGTCTGTAACCAAATCCTTTAGCCAGTGAGTTTAATTTTTCTTCAACTTCACTATCCAGTTTGTAAGGGATCATTCTGTCTGGAGTTTCAAAATCATAGACCCGAAAATCATATTGTGATTCTTTCCTTCTTTGAGAGAATATGACCATAGGGAAAAATTCTTCATCAAGCCAGAATATTCTTATTTCATATTTTTTAGGGACGGCCTCCTGAAATAATGACATATAAAAAAAATCATTAGAATAGGATTCTGCATCTTTTAATGTGACAAGTTTTGTATCAAAAAAGAAGTTATGATTTTCAATTTCGAATGCATCAACCTCATTTAGTGGTTTTGTAATTACCTGGTTATGAATTTTTATAAATTCTATTAAAGATTGTTTATCGTTTGTGACAAGAGTTTCGGGGATCTTAATGCCAAGCTCACTTGCTTTTTCTAATACAAATAATTTATTCAATGATTGGGTGCCTGGATGATCAATCCATTTATCTCGATTAACTTTTGAGAACAGATAATTACAAAATGTCATATATTCTCCTTTAAGAAAATTCATCAGTCTGGACTTTGTATCATGATCAATAACTGGATTACCTATTATTAATTGTTCTTCATATTCAAACTGATGCCATCTCCTAAACCATACTACATTGGCATCATTCATCGTATAGTTTTCATTTTCTTTGTTCTTATTATTAGATATTATAAGTTCTCTTTTTTTATCTTTTAATAGAAAATCTCCGTTTATTCTATGGAAATCAATTTCCATAGAAGCCAGCCAGTCCATTATTTCTTCAGTCGTAATTTCTACATAGTTCTGAGATAAAAGATTAGTCATATCAATTTTTTATTATAAAAATGAATACTTAATAGATCACTTTATTAAGTATTCATAAAATAAATTCAGCAGTTTAGCTTATAGAATAAGGTCCATGAAGAGGTGTTTTCATTGTTGGGTCTCCATACCATAGGTTAGTTGGCTCACCTTGGTATAATCTGTCAAAATCTCTTTGACGGGTACCTTCGATAGAGGTCATAGCAGCTGAACTTGTTTCCAGGTCCTGCCCTCCAAGTACATTAACGGCTTTAGAAGCTGGTAATTTTTTAAACTTGTCCGATTTTAAATTTTCTAGTTTCATAATGTAAGTATTTAATTTATACCTCCCTTTCTTTACGCCATGGGATGATTGTTCAGCGTACAGCAATATTTTCAGGTTGCTGTTTTCCTGCTTCCTTTTCTGTTTTTCTTTGGGCGATAAGGAGTAGGCCCTCAATACGTCGCGACTGTATAATCTTATCCGTTTACTAAAGGATAGACAAGTCTAGGGCAATTTTTAATCAGAACCTATCAGGAATGATTAAACGTAACCATTTTATGAATATATGTTTATAAAACGTCAATAAATGGTGAAATAATTACGGCCGTTAAGATCGAAAGCAAGATTTGAAGGAAAAGGAATTTTATACTTTTTATAAGTTTTAATAACTGAACATTATGAATTGTGACACCGATTTTAAAAGTTGGAGTGATTATATCTTAAAATTCTTCATCCTCCAATAGCTCATCAATGAAATACCAGATATCTTCACGGTCGTATTTCTCCGGGAACAGATATCCGTTGATGATAAATACTGGAGTGAAATTTAAACCGGCATTACTGTTTTCCTGAGTTATTCGGACAAGAGGGCCTAAGTCTTCCTGAGCTGAATATGTACCGGCTAATTGACTTATCTTATCCTCGTTTTTATTTTCAAACCAGTCGTCTATAGCATTTAAAAAGTCTTTCCCGGATTTGTTTTTATAGATGCTCATAAAATTTGATATCAGTGAGGTGTATTTTTCATCTGCTCTTTCCGGGGAGTAGTTGAATCTGATCTGAACCGAAACTTCGTCAGGGTATTTTTTCAAGATCCCTTCCAGGATATCATGAGCTCCTTTACAGAAACCACAATAAGGATTGGAAATTACGGCGATATGCAATCTGGCTTCTTTATTTCCTAAAGAAAAAGTATGATTGTCCTGAAAATCAATTCTTTCTTTATCCAAAAGTTCTCGCTTAAAGAGCTCATAATTTCTTTTGAATCTCAGATTTTTGGCATTGGATTTCTTGAATGATTCCTTTTCTTCAAGCAGATGGTTTAAAGACAATACAGTTGAGAAAGCAATCAGCCATAAAATAATGGTTAACAGAAATACAGCAGTATTAAATATTAAACTTTCAAAGAACCGAAAACAGATCAATAATTGGACTGCTAGAATTGCTATGATCAAAAGACAGATCCTGCAGAACATTTTTTCTACAAAAGCCTGTATATATAATGAATAACCAATTGCCATAACAGAAGCCAAAGTAAAGCCTTTGATGATAAATGCCGTAGCAGGTAAAAATAATCCCAGTACTGCAATTCCTGCAAAATAAATAAGGGAAAGATCGGAAAATTTCAATCCAAAGAAGCTGGTTTTATCCTGTATGATGATCTTATCACAGGAGTTCAGATTTTGTTGTGCCGAAGTATCCCGGCAAATACTTCCGATAACGGTAGATACATTACCAAACTTCTGATTGAAGATCTCAAGGGAAATATAGACCCCAATTAAGGAAAGGAGGTTAAAAGCTGCCTCATACCACGTCAGATAAAAAGCTGAATAAATAAGCATAATGACAAAAACAGTATATAAGAAAGGCTTGAAGCCTACAACAGGCTTATGATCGGACTTCTCATCTTTTTCAAACAAAAGAACAAAATCGGAAGACTGACGATGAAGTTCTTCCTTGTTCAGTACTTTGGTTTTGTCTGAATATATCATATAGCTGTTTCCCGATTTCTTTACCAATGAGAAGGAATTCTCAACAATGGCAATAAACTCTTCAGGTAATTCATCCCAATATTCTTTATCCAACTCATAGGCATCATTTCTCACACCCATAAAATTAAGCGTATCACTGAATGCCAGCGCAGAAGGGTAGTTGGGATGAGAATTGAACTGAAAAAGAAACTCCTGTTTATCAAGTTTGAGATAGCTGATGAGTTTATCAAAAGTCATATTAATATTTTTAACTAAAATACGCAGATGTTTTAAAAAAACAAATGGTTTTTTCTTTAATTGGTGATATAGTTTATGGTTGTTGATCGACTTTAGCTAATGATATTTAAAGATTTGTAACTTTAACAGGAATTGTATGTCCTGATACGATTTAAAATGTCAATAAACCAATTACCGGAATGTTTTTTACTCATTCAGAATCATTCATGGTCTCTTTTTTGTTTGGAAAGAAATCCACTGAAAAATGGTAATGGAGGTAATGAAAATAAATCTGATAAAATGATTTTTAAACAATTGTTTAATTTTGTATATTTTTTATATTAAAATTGAATTTAAAATATGGGATTTACATTTATTTAAAATATTCATCATTATATTTCCAAAATTGTCCCGAACTCAAAAAAACTTAAAAATTCATAAAGTTTTCATAAAGTTTAAAAAAATGTTAAAAATGTTTTTGTATTTATAAAATATGTTGTACTTTTACAACGCCTTGAATGAGGGAACAAGTCAAGGTAATAAATTTTTTTTCATCATTTGTGTTTTTAGAATCGTATCGCCTGATACGATTCTTTTCTTATAATATTACTTTTCATAATTTAGAAGAAGATCAATAAAGTAGGAATAGGTAATTGAGCCTTCCTGTTGATTGCTCTTCAAAAACAAGTTATTGGTAAAACCGAAAAAGTCATCCAGCCATCCCTGATGCTGCAGAACAAACCTCTTTTCAAATGCCCTGTCTCTTTTCATCTCGGGGGAATAATTCTTAAGGATATTCTTTACAAAGTCAGGATCCTCTTCAGCAATAAAATTCAACAGGCTTTTAAGGGTAAAATACTCAGTACTGTATCTCAACTCAGCATTACCGGAGTTAATACCTATTAAATAACCGATAAAATTAGCTTCCTGTTCTCTGGCAAATCCCAGTTGATGGGAGCTTTCGTGAGCCGATGTAAAAGGTATGTAGGTGGAGGGAAGCTTAGCATTATATTGGGCTTCAGCGGTAAAAGGATTATAATATCCCAAAATCCCGGTAAAGCTCATTATATCTCCAAAAATACTTGGTTTGAAAGCATTGATCAAAGGGGCTTTTTTATCTGAAATATACTTGGGCAGCTTTTGCTGTCGTATGAGGATCTCGCTTTGAACGGATTTCAGATCAGTTACAATAAACACTCCGTTTTCATCTTCATTTACGATCTTTCGTGTGGCTTTGCATTTTTCAAGATACTGCAATGCCAATTGTTTTGCCTTGTTTAAAGAAGGTTCTTCCTGTTGTGAAAGTTTTTTAATGACAGGAGTCTGGAAATACAGCATTCCCCAGAATATCTGGTAAATAAAATAAAAAATATTGATGGTCACCAACAGTTTCAGAGCAGAGCTGCTTCTGGTCTCCTTTTTAAAACATCGGATCATATGCCAGATGAGAAGAATGCATAAGACAATATAAAGAATATCTCCCAGTGAAAACGGAATCCAGGCAAACAAGACCTGATGGGTATATTTTTGAAACTCAAAAAGGTTTTCAAAGAATGAAATCATTATTCCGGATTTCGAAAAAATGAAGAATAAAAGAATTTGGACAACTAAAATAGCTGTCCAAAATCTCTTTTTCTTATATATTTTTGTATGATTAATGACCACTTCCTTTGGAAATTTTATCCAGATCAATACCCTGGGATTTTAAAATTCCGCTTACACGTACGGCATAGAATGCCAGGTAAGCAAAACAAATAACCCCTACAATATAACTTGAATGGATATCAGTTAAATCAGCTACATATCCTTGTATAAGGCTTACAATTCCGCCTCCCATGATCATCATGATCAGCAATCCTGACCCCTGATTGGTATGTTTGCCAAGACCGTTGATGGCAAGAGCGAAGATACAAGGCCATAGGGTGGAACAGAATAGGCCCACACTTGTGATGGCATATACGGAAACCATTCCTGTAGTGAACATTCCTATTAATAAAGCTGCAATACCAGCAGAAGAGAAAATAAGCAGCATCCTTGCAGGGTTACCTTTACTCATAATGTCGCAGATGATCATAACTATAATAATCAGTGCATATACATAAAAAGGAGACAGGTCGTGCTTTGCAATAGCATTTACGAATAAGAATACCCCAAAAGCCAGATAAGGGGCTAAAAACCTTAAGATCTTTTTGAATCCTGCGCTTAAATCAAAAGCTTCCACGGCACCGGTCCAACGTCCGATCATTAATGAAGCCCAGTATAATGAAATGTAAGGCGCTACCTCTTTGGTTTCAAATCCTAATTCTTTTTCCATATAAGCAGGAAGATTACTTGCCGTAGATACTTCTACTCCTACGTAAACAAATATGGCGATCATCCCTAAAATCAGCTGAGGGAACTGCAATGCAGAAGTCCTGTGTTCTCCAGGAGTGGTATCATCAGTATTTTTAACGTTAGTAAGTGTTACAGCCGGAAGAGAAGAAAATTTAAGCATTAAAGCCACTAAAGCAAAAGCTGCTCCTAAAATAAGGTAAGGGATTTTTACACTTTCAATACTTGCTTCCGTATTTGCTGCTGAAGCAGAACCAAAGATCGCAAAAGAAACAATAAGCGGTCCTATGGTCGTACCTAGATTATTGATCCCTCCAGCCATAGTTAATCTTTGGGATCCTGTTTCAGACGGGCCTACCTCAATGGCCAGCGGGTTGGCAACAATCTGTTGCAAAGAGAAACCTAATCCCACAATAAATAATCCGGAGATCATTAACGGGAATGAAGCCATGTTTGCAGCAGGATAAAATAGTAAGGTTCCCGCTGCGGAAATAAGAAGCCCTAAAATCAAGCCATTCTTATAGCCTATCTTATTGATCAGGTCTTGTTTCAGGCCTTTTGAAACAATCATGTAAATTAAAGAACCGACAGTATAGGCAACATAAAAACATATTTGCACCAGCATACTCTCGGTTTGAGATAAATTAAAAGCTTTTTTGAATACGGGGATCAGAATATCGTTACTCGCCGCTACAAATCCCCAGAAAAAAAATACAGTAACTAATGGAACAAATTGTCCCCAATTAGTTTGTTTTGAATAATTCGACATGTTTGTTAAAAATTTCTTAATAACAAATATAATTATTTCTTTTAAATAGAATGGTTTGTTAGGGTTTTTTTTATTGTCTCAAAAGATGACATTCTTAAATCCTTCGGAGAATCGGAGGGTTCCATGATGTCATTGAAGTATACCTTTACCTTTCCAGGATATCCTTTTGAATGATCGAAAGGGAACATTTCCTTTAAGCCGACAAATGTATAAACTGCAATAGGAGAATCATGCTTGGATGATAAGATAAAAGCACCGTCCTTAAAATGATCCAGCATAATGGAAGTGTCATCCGGTACACCGCCTTCAGGAAAAATGACAATGCTGTTGCCTTCCTCCATCTTTTCGGCACACCTTCTGTAAACATCCGCACGGCTTCTTGCGCTGCCCCGGTCTACCATCACACATATCCTTTTATATATGGTCCCGAAAATAGGGATTTTTACCAGCTCCTTCTTTCCTACATAGCAAAGAGGGTGGTGCGGAAACAAAATACATGGCAGCATGATATCCATAATAGAGGTATGATTGGAAACGATAACATACTGCTGGTTCCTGTCAATTTTTTTATCCGTCAGGTTGATCAGCTCATAACGAAGCCCCATGCCGTAAAACATGCCATAACACCAGATCCGGATGAATTGATAGGCATACTTATAATGCTTTTTACTGAAAGACAATATATAAACAGGTATTCCCAGAATAATGGTTAGAACAAAGGCCAGCACTAAAAGCCAGAATCTCCAGAGATAATTTAAAATCTTTACCACGATCAGCCGTTAAAAATTACTTTCTTCTTTACAGAATAATTGAGAATGGAAACCAGTAAAATAGCAGAGATCTTACTGATCATTTCAGGACTCAGGGTATAAATAATCAGGTCGATATTATCTTTAAATATAAAGCTGTAAAATACCTGAAAGAAACTAAGACTCAGGATGGTGGATACAAAAGAAACCCCCATAAAGTAGGCAAATTCCCTTCTTTTCGAATGCTTCCCTCTTTCAAAAACAAACCAGATGCTCAGGAAATAATTGCTGATGATCCCGCAGCTTGTAGAGAAAATATTACTTAAAGGATAATGGATACCGTTAAAATTGGTTTCCTGAGAGATGATCTGAGGCAGAAAGGTGCTGAAGACCTTGAAAGTCCCTATCTCAACGATGGCGCTGAGCCCTCCTGCAATGACGAAGAACAAAATCTGTTTCTGGCGTAATAATAAATCTCTCATTCAATTGATATGATGTGCAAATTTATAACTATATGTTAAACCGTAAAAAAAGTTGTTAAAAATTTTTTTAAATTCAAAAATATTTCTAAATTTAGTTTTCAGAACAATGTAAAATGTACCTGATAATAAATTCATTTTCAACTACTTGTGTTGATGGTTTTTTCTATCTTGTAATGCGTGATTGAAAGCATACTACCCACTACTATAACCTATTTATATTAACTATTTGTATGGAACGTCAAAACAAATACAGAAAATTCCAGCTCCAGCAGAAAAATATTGAAGCTCTGGAAAGAGAAAATTCCCGCTTCAAACGGGTGTATTCAGAGTACGAAAATATGTCCGACGAACTTTGGAACCTTGAGAACTCTGAAGGAGAAGCTGTTCCCGATGATTTTATTAATGCGATGATTCTTCAAGCCTCCTATCTGGAAGACGAAATAGAAGACTGGCTCATACAGTTCAACCAGGAAAAAACAGATATAAAACATTAACCGGATCTTTAGCTTACCTATTGTTTTTAAAGGCTATTTAAAGATAAATTCATAATTTAGCATCCTTAAACTAAAATGTAAATATGGTTGCTATTGTTGATGGTGGCTCTACTAAATGTGATTGGGTGATCCTGGATGACTTTAAAAAAGTCTTTATGAAAACCGAAACTATTGGCTTTAATCCCAATAATATCGCAGCCGAACTTATCGTACCGGAAATTGAGAAGAATATTAACCTTAATGCAGTAAGAAATTCAATTACTAAAGTCTTTTTCTATGGCTCAGGTTGTGGAATACCTGAAAACTGTGCCATTATAGAAAGGGAGCTTCACAGGTTTTTTACCAAAGCAGAAGTTAAAGCCAAAGAAGACCTTATGGCGGCGGCATATGCTGCTTATAACGGAACTCCGGCAATTGTCTGTATTTTGGGGACTGGCTCCAATTCCTGTTATTTTGATGGTAAAAAACTAAAAATAAAACTACCGTCATTAGGTTTCCTTATCGGTGATGAGGGAAGCGGAAGTTCTATAGGCAAACAGCTTGTACGGCGATTCTTTATGCAGAAGCTTCCTGAGGATCTGCATCATCAGTTTGAAGAAACCTATCATTTGACCATAGAGGAGGCTCTGAAAAATATGTATCATACTTCCCGCCCGAATGCTTATCTGGCGGATTTCAATAAATTCGTGGTGGAGAGAAAAGAACACCCATACTTCCAGAAAATGGTATTCGAAGAAATGATGAATTTCTTTGACTACCAGGTTCTCCCTTATGAAGAATCAAAAGAGGCCGAAATCAATTTTATCGGCTCCATTGCCTATTATTACGAAAATATTCTCCGTTCTGCGGCTGCAGAGCTCAATTTAAATGTGGGACACGTTGTGCAGAAGCCTATTGAAGGCCTAGTCGACTACCACATTAAATACATACTTTAATAAAAAACAACACTCTATGTCAAGCAAAACCCATCGCGACGAAAAGAATTTTAATCAGGCCGCGTTAGACTATCATAAATCCGAACCCAAAGGGAAAATTGAAGTGATCCCTTCAAAGCCGCATTCATCCCAGAGAGACCTGTCGCTGGCATATTCGCCGGGTGTTGCGGTTCCCTGCATGGAAATCCACGAAAAACCGGAGACAGTATATGACTATACGGGGAAAGGAAATCTTGTAGCGGTAATTTCCAATGGAACGGCAGTTCTGGGACTGGGTGACATCGGGGCGGAAGCCTCAAAGCCGGTAATGGAAGGGAAAGGCCTTCTATTTAAGATCTTTGCGGATATCAATGTTTTTGATATTGAGATCAATGAAAAAGATCCGGATAAATTTATTGAGATAGTGAAAGGGATTGCACCTACGTTTGGAGGAATTAACCTTGAAGACATAAAAGCTCCGGAAGCCTTCTACATAGAACAAAGGCTGAAAGAAGAGCTCGATATTCCTTTAATGCATGATGACCAGCACGGGACTGCTATTATCTCTGCGGCAGCATTGATCAACTCATTGCAGATCGCTAATAAAAACATAGGAGAAGTGAAAATGGTGGTAAATGGAGCCGGAGCTGCAGCCATCGCATGTACCAAGCTGTATATTGCACTGGGGCTTAAGAAAGAAAATGTCCTGATGTGTGACAGCAAAGGAGTCATCAACCATAAAAGAGAAAACCTTACTCCAGAAAAGCTGGATTTCATTGCCAATACCGATATCGAAACCCTGGAAGACGCTATAAAAGGATCAGACGTTTTTGTAGGACTGTCAAAAGGTAACGTCATGACCCCTGAAATGCTGAACAGTATGAGTGATAACCCGATTGTTTTCGCATTGGCCAATCCTGATCCTGAAATTGCGTATGATCTGGCGATCGCAACCCGTCCTGATGTCATCATGGCAACAGGCAGAAGCGATTATCCTAACCAAGTTAATAATGTATTGGGATTCCCTTATATTTTCCGTGGTGCATTGGATGTTCAGGCAAAAGGGATCAATGAAGAAATGAAGCTGGCGGCCGTTCATGCCATTGCAGATTTAGCTAAAGAACCCGTTCCGGAAGCCGTAATTTTAGCCTATAATGTTCAGAATTTGCAGTTCGGAAGAGACTATTTCATTCCAAAGCCGTTTGATAACAGGCTGATCACCAAAGTTTCATGTGCAGTAGCTAAGGCAGCGATCGAAAGCGGTATTGCAAGAAAGACCATTGCTGACTTTGAGGAATATGAAAATCATCTTCTTGACAGAATGGGAAGAGATGAAAAGCTGGTAAGAATGATGCAGAGCCGTGCCAGATCCAATCCAAAAAGGATTACCCTGGGAAATGCTGAAGAATATAATGTCCTCAAAGCAGCTCAGATTCTTTATGAAGAAGGAATTGCTTATCCAAGCCTTTTAGGAGAAAAAGCTTATATCAAGCAGCAGATGGAACGTTTCGGAATCAATCTTGATGTTCCGATTATCGATCCGAATGATGACGACCAGGAAGAAAACAGGAAAAAATACAGAGAAACCCTTTGGAAGCTGCGCCAGAGAAAAGGGATGAACGAATACAAAGCGAAAAGATATGTTCGCCAGAGAGACTATTTCGGGCCATTAATGTTAAAACACGGAGATACGGACGGGCTTATTGTAGGGTTTTCCAAAAACTATACCTCAGTATTGCGCCCTGTTCTGGAGGTGATCGAAAAAGAAAAAGGAGTAGACAAAGTGGCAGCTATGATGATGATCCTTTCCGAGAAAAAGCCGATCTTCTTTGCAGATACTTCCATTAACCACAATCCGAGTGCTGAAGATCTTGTAAACATTGCAAAAATGGCAGAACTTACTGTTAAATCCTTTGCCATAGAACCAAGAATCGCAATGCTTGGCTTTGAGAATTTTGCAGCCATATCAGAAACTTCCAAAAAAGTGGCTAAAGCGGTAGGTATTCTCCATGAAAAATATCCTAAAATGGTTGTTGATGGGGAAATTCAGCCGGATTTTGCCATGAATGCAGATCATTTAAGTGATTACCCTTTCTCAAAGCTGGAAACCACTCCTGCCAATACATTCATCTTCCCAAATCTGGAAAGTGCCAACTTATCCTATAAGATCATCAGAGGAATGAAAGTAGCTCAGGTGATCGGGCCAATCCTGATGGGGCTGAAGCAGCCGGTACATGTCTTGCAGATGCGTTCAAGCGTCGATGAGATCGTAAACCTCGCGACGATTGCAGTGCTTGATGCCCAGAGAAGAGAAAGTAAAAAATAAAACAAAAGGCTGATCACATTATGATGAATCAGCCTTTTTATTTTCCCAATCTACTTATTGAAAAAATTATTACTATACTATATAAACTAAAAGAGCAAAACTTACGTTTTGCTCTTTTGTATGATAAATTATTCTACAATCAGTTTTGTGGTTTCCTGTTTTCCGGATATCACCATCTCTAAAATATAATTTCCTTTTTCCAGAATACTGATGTTTATTTTACCTTCATTATTCATCTCAGCGTTGGATATTACCAGTCTTCCCACTTTATCGTAAATATTGATTACAGGTTTTTTACTGATATCAATACCTTTTATGTAGATAAAATCTTTAGCAGGGTTTGGATAAATGCCGGTAGGTATATGCTCTTCCTCAATTGAAAGGGCTGATACTGTAATAGGAGCCTGATAAGGAATGTAATTCTGTTTTGTAGCTGTGATCATAAGAGCGTCAGGCGAGCTAAGCATAGGGAAATTTAGAGTTAATGTTCCGTTGCTGTCTACAACTCCCTTCCCTAAAAATACATTGTTTTGAGAAATGGCAACAACAGCTCCTGGCGTATTACATGAAATATTCAGCGAAGAAGCCCCAATACTAACAGTTGACGGATGAGTTACCGTAATATTTTGTGAGATCTTACTTCTGTATGTAGCAGACGGATCTCCGAAAAATATCCAGGTTTGCATTACCTCAGGGCCTTCTGCCGGATATTTCGTCAACATGCTTACCTGGCTGTTATAAAATAATCCGCCCAAAGTCGTTTTTTTATTGGCAGGATAGCTTTCTATGATAAATTCGGTCATTTCATCCTGTGTCTGCATGGGAGGGGCCCAGGACATTAAAATGCTTGAACCGGTGAATGCGATTGCTCCTCCGTTCTGTTTCCGAAGAAAGCTCTCTCCCAGGCTGGTGGTTGCTGAACCGGATAATTCTGTAAAAGTCCCGTTATTACAGGCTACAGAAACAACAAAAGGATATTTTCCTGTATTGGTTAATGTCTGGACATCCGAAGAAGTAAAATCAGAGGTCACCATCAGGTTTCTGTCCCCATGCCCCGTATAATTAAGCAGGCCTGCGCCGGTATTAATGGCATTGGAAACCATTGAAGGAGTAGGCTCGCCACCGGCATCTGAACCACCCTGGCTTCCCTGATAAAACTCATGAACCGTATTAAATCCATAATTCATAAGCTTAGTTCTTATATTTCTCAGGTGTTGATAATCAGCTTCCCCATCATCACCATATCCGGCACCTTCATTAGAGCCGATACCCACGGCATTTTGCATCCAGTTTCCTGATCCGGGATTTTTCTCGTACTCCAGCGTCCTGTTTACCATTATACCTACTTCAGTGGATGTTCCTGAAAAACGGCCTACAAAAACCTCAGGAAAATAATCGGTTCCGTTTAACTGCCCGTAAAAGCTGTCGCTCCAAAGAGGTTCAGACCCTGACATCCCATAGGAATAAGCGGGGATCTGCTGGTGATCGCCTACCAATAAGACAAACTTCAGATTAGGATTTGTATTGTAGAAATTCTGAATGAAATTTTTAGTAGAAGCGGCAGTAGTTCCTGCATTGGTTGCAATGGTGGTTTTTATACCCTTTTGGTTTTTCCAGTTAGCTAAAGGCTGTATCTGGGTAAGATAGCTATATGGACATATAATAAGCATTTCTCCTTCCTCTTCATTAGCGTTTTTAGAAGTGGCTGCTGTATGATTTAGGAATAGGTTTTTGAAAGTATTAAGATCATCCGCAGAATTAGATGAACCAGATATTTCATTAATTCCTTTTTCACCTGAAGCAGTCACAATACGGGCTCTCAGATTCTCATATACCCGCAAAGTTTTGGTTATGGGGTTGTATTGATAAGGAGAGAATGAAACCGTAACCCCTCGTAAAGTTCTCAGTATGAAAGGCTCTGAAAGTATGGCCAGACTAGAGGGATAAAATTGATTTGACTCATATTCCGTACCTAATTCATAAGGAACCAGATCAGGATTCACGTTTCTTTTCAGATTTCCTTTGGATGGCAGTACATTTACATTGGGAATATCATGAAAGCCGTCATATTCCACCACTAATTTTACATTTCCTTTTTCCGGGATCAATAGAGAGGTATTGAAGACCGGAAGCATCGGAGCCCCTTTTGTAAGAGAAGTTACGCTGTGGGTTTTAGCAAAATTTATCCACTCTTTACTATTCAAAGAGGTATACTTAAAATCTACTTTTTTGAGACTATGGCTGATAACGAGCTGAGATTTATTATTCGTAAGCATCCTGAAATCCTGAGCGCTGAACGCCAATGAAAACAGGGATGAAAAAAGTAAAATTATTTTCTTCATAAGCAAATTTTTATACGAAAATAATAAAATTATTATATCAATTAATTATTTGTTGAAATATTCTATATAAATAACTTAATTTTTTGTGCATATATTAATATTTGAGATATAAAATTGAAAATAAATTATTCATCTGAAATTTTTAACCGTTTGGTATTTTCTATTAGCTGAATGTAAATTGAGGTTTCATATCAGCTTCGAAAGTCTCTGTGAAAAGATCCGGTTTTCATGGAGTCCGGGCTTTGTTTTTTATGACTGGTTATTAGGTTTTTCTTGAAAAAATAAATTAAATTCATTCGCCTGTGAAATGAAAATATTAATTAGTTTAAATTACTATATTTGGGAGTCTTAAAAAATAATGATGATATTTTCACTACAAGGTATTGTTCAGGAGCTTACCCCCACCTATGCTGTGATCAATGTAAACGGTGTTGGCTATTATGTGGGCATTAGCCTGATGACCTCTCAGAAGCTGGTTCTAAACCAGTCCGCATTTCTTTTTACACAGCAGATTATCCGTGAGGATGCCCATTTGCTTTTCGGGTTTAACACTCGTTCAGAAAAAGAAATGTTTAATCTCTTAATAAGCGTTAACGGAGTGGGGGCTGTTTCTGCCCTTATATTACTCTCAACTTTAAGCCTTGATGAGATAGCTTCGGCCATCCTTTCAGGGAACAGTGTTCTCATCCAGAAAGCTAAAGGAATTGGGGCCAAAACGGCTGAAAGAATCATCGTTGATCTGAAGGATAAAGTCCAAAAATTCAGTAATCCGGAAGAAAATATTTCTACATTTGTAAATAATAAAATCAAGGAAGAGTCGTTATCTGCATTAGAAGTTTTAGGCATTCCTAAAAGAATGAGTGAGAAGATTGCAGATCGGATGATTAAGCAAGATCCGGATATTTCTGTTGAAGAATTGGTAAAACAAATTTTAAAAAACATTTAACACTTTGGTGGCAAATAATAAGTACCTTAATATATTTTTGTTCCTGTCGTTCCTGTGTATGTCAGTCAGTGCATTTGCACAGCAGGTAAGGGACACTGCTATTATAAAGAAAGAGTATCAGTTGGCAGACCCTACACAGTATGAAGCCTATTACGATATCAAAACCGGGATGTACTATGTGTACCCTAAGATCGGAAACGTAATTACAGGGCCTCCCACTGCGATGTCGCCGGAAGAGTATAAGGAATTTATGCTGGCGGCACAGGCAAAAGCTTATTACAAAGAAAAATCGGACAAATACAGCCTGCTGTTCAGAAAAGATAAAAGTGATGCCCGGAGAAAAGGGCTGATCCCGTCCTTAACCATCCGTAACAAACTCTTCGAAACCATATTCGGAAGCAATAAAATTGAAATCATTCCTTCAGGATATGCTTCTTTTGACTTTGCGGGATTATACCAGAAAATAGATAACCCTTTGATTCTTCCTCAGAACAGGACGAGTTTTACTTTTGATATTGACCAGAGAATTCAGCTGGGCTTATTAGGGAAAGTAGGAGAGAATCTACAGCTTAAAGCCAATTACGATACCCAGAGCGGTTTTGCGTTTGAAAACAGAATGAATCTGGTATGGCAGGCAAAAGGAAGCTGGAAAGACCTGCAGTCCAAAGGGCTTGGCGATGTCAATGCTCCGAGTGCAGGTGGTGAAGATAAGATTATAAAAAGGGTTGAATTCGGTAATGTGAATATGCCTCTTTCTACCAGTCTTATCCGGGGTTCACAGTCATTATTCGGGGTGAAAACAGAATTCCAACTGGGTAAAACCTTTGGAACCCTTGTGCTTTCCCAACAGCAGGGTGAAGCAAGAAATATTGTCGTTCAGGGTGGTGGTGTAATGAGTAACTTTAAGATCAATGCTATTGATTATGAAGATAACCAGCACTACTTTTTAGGGCATTACTTCTTGGACAACTATGATAATGCATTACTTACCTATCCTCAGATCAATTCGAAGATCAATATCACCAGGCTGGAAGTATGGGTTTTGGACCAGGGGAACAGCAATCTAGCATACCAAAAAAGTATTGTCGGGATCAGGGATTTAGGGGACGGAGCTTCCGGGCTTCCGGATAACTCGCAGAATGGTCTTTACCAAAGTATTTCCACCACAATGGGAACTCCAAGGGATGCAGGTGCCAATTATGCCAACACTCTGGCGGGACTGTCTTTTCCAAATGCTTCAGGAACACCGGAAGTCTATGATGACGGGGAACAGTTTATTTTCAATAAAAAAGCAAGAAGGCTAAATGCCAATGAATATACGCTTCAACCACAGCTGGGTTATATCTCATTAAATCAGAAATTGAACGATAACCAGCTTTTAGCGGTTTCTTATTCATATACCATGAACGGAACCAATCAGGTATATAAAGTAGGGGAATTTTCAGAAGAAAGCCAGGTATTGATCACTAAAGTATTAAAGCCTAACAATAAAACCAAGCCTAGTTCCCCGATGTGGAACCTGATGATGAAGAACATCTATCCTTTAGATGCAGGACAGTTGAATCAGGACGGTTTCATTCTGAATGTATTCTATAGAGATCCGCAAACCGGGGGTAAAGTGAATTACCTTCCGAATACTTCTGTTCAGGATATTAACTTATTGAAGCTATTTAATTGGGACCGTTTGAATATGAACGGAGATTTACAGAATAACGTAAGTAATCTGGGAGACGGTATCTTTGACTTCGTTAATGGTATTACCATCAGGCCGGAAACAGGAAAAGTTATTTTCACCAAAACTCAGCCATTTGGTAGTTATATGGCAGGTGTTCTGGGAAGTAGCAACCCTCAGTATGTTTTCACGGACCTGTATACTCAGCAGAAAGAAATTGCCAGATCCAATAACCTGGCACAGCGTTATACTATGGAAGGACGCTATAAAGGGACACAGGGACAGGGAATTTCCCTTGGAGCTGTAAACGTTCCGCAGGGATCTGTAAAAGTTACCGCCAATGGAGTACAGTTGACAGAAGGAATTGATTATACGGTCGATTATATGCTGGGATCGGTTACCATCATTAATGAGCAGGTAAAACAATCGGGCCAGGCTATCAATATTTCATTGGAGAACCAGTTAACGTTTAATACCCAAAGAAAAAGATTCCTGGGATTAAATTTAGAAAGAAGATTCAGTGAAAACTTTATATTAGGCGGAACGGTTGTCAATTATTCCGAATCACCGCTTACCCAAAAAGTGAATTACGGGCAGGAAGCGGTCAACAATACAATGGCCGGGATCAATTTGATGTACAATAACGAAGTTCCATTCCTTACCAGGCTCACGGATAAGATCCCACTGGTGAATACTGAAGCACCTTCAAACCTTAACTTCAAAATGGAAGCCGCTTATTTGCTTCCGGGACTTAATAAAGGAACAAATGATCAGTCATACATTGATGATTTCGAACAAACAACTTCTAAGATATCGTTAAAAGAACCTACGGCATGGAGCCTGGCTTCCAAACCGGAGAAAAACACCCTTGCTCCGTTTAATGGGGCTCCGGCGAATGATGATGTCACAAGCGGTCACGGAAGAGGACTCCTGTCCTGGTATAACATCGATCCGAGATTCTGGGGAGTAGGAGGAAAAGCACCTGCAGGAATTACACCGCAGTCTGTTTCTAACCATGCATCGAGAAGGGTACAGTATTCTGAGATCTATAATAACAGAGATTTTGTTGCGGGGGAGCAGACCTTTACCAATACATTCGATATTTCATACTATCCTCAGGAAAAAGGGCCATATAATACAAATCCGGGATCAGAAACTACAGCACAAAGATGGGCAGGTATTATGAGGCCGATCAGTGTATCCAACTTTATCACTTCAAATATCGAGTATGTTGAATTCTGGTTAATGGACCCTTATGCAGATGGTGGAACTTTGGGAACAAACCCAAGATTATTGCTACAATTAGGAAATGTTTCTGAAGACATTCTGAAAGATGGATATATGCAGTATGAAAATGGTCTTCCGACTCCTGCGGCTCCTTCTACAACGACCAATTCAAATTGGGGAGTACAGCCGAAGCAGCCGCCGATTCTATATGCTTTCTCCAGCGAGGGGCAGGAAAGAACAACACAGGATGCCGGATATGATGGTCTGAATTCCGATCAGGAAGCAATGAAATTCGGAAATACCTTCGTAAACCCTGTGACCAACCTGTCTGACCCTGCTGTAGATGATTTTGTATTCTATATGTCAGACAAATTCACCGGCAGCCAGGCTTCTTCGTTAATTCAGAGATATAAATACTTCAGAAACCCGGAAGGCAACTCACAGAGCAACTCTTTGGAAGTAGCCTCGCAAACTCCGGATGCAGAAGATATTAATAAAGATTACAATCTGGATCAAAGTGAAGACTATAATGAGTATGTAGTGAAGCTTGATCCTCCGAATTTAGTTTTAGGCCAGAATAATATAGTAGATGTTAAAACCGTTCAGGCGCAGTTCCAGAATGGGCAGACAGAAGATGTAAAATGGTATTTATTCAGAATTCCGGTTTCAAAATTAGATGATCCGGATGCTGAAGGAGACCAAACCCTTGAAGTTCTTAACAACGTAAGATTTGCAAGATTGATGTTAGCCGGGTTTGATCAGACTTCTACCTTGAGATTTGGTACTATGGACCTTGTAAGATCAGACTGGAGAAGATATCCTAAGAATATTGCAAAATATTTTAATACCTCTGTTTCGCCCCCTATACCGGATCCTGCAACTAATGAAGGAACTATAAATGTAGGGCCTGCCAACTTTGAGATCGGAAGTGTAAATATTGAAGAGAATGCATTAAACCAGCCGCCATATGTACTTCCTCCGGGAATTGACAGACAGGTGCTGAGTGGAAATGCAGGGGCACAAAGACAGAATGAGGCATCACTATATATGAAGGCTACAACCCTTGCAGGTGATGAAGCCAGAGGGGTGTTCAAGAATACGGCTTTGGATATGAGAAGATATAAAAAATTAAAACTTTTTGTACATGCTCAGGATCCGAGAGGCGAAGATTTTAATATTGGCAGAATTGACGAAAAAACCAAATTCTTCATCCGTTTTGGAAGCGATGCTACAGACAACTATTATGAATATGAAGCATCATTGAAGCTTACTCCGAATAATGCCACCGCGCCTATGGAGATCTG
This sequence comes from Chryseobacterium defluvii, assembly GCF_014204415.1. Taxonomy (GTDB): domain Bacteria; phylum Bacteroidota; class Bacteroidia; order Flavobacteriales; family Weeksellaceae; genus Chryseobacterium; species Chryseobacterium defluvii_A. The sequence goes on from NZ_JACHLE010000008.1 coordinate 72,065, forward strand.
GCCGTTTGAAAACGAAGTGGATTTTGATATCCAGAACTTCGTGGATGCCAAGATCAGAAGAGATAAGGATTCTCCGGATAAAATCGCGGAGAGAGTTTGGGATCAGTCATTTGAAGGTGGGGAAACATTCAAAAAGATCTATATCAAAGGACGCCCGAGCTTAGGAAACATCACAACCATTATGGTGGGGATAAGAAATGCAGGAACCAGAGGCGGAGGAGCAATAAACAGGGTACTTTGGATCAATGAGATCAGGCTTTCGGAGATAGAAAATGATGGGGGGTATGCCGGAAATGCGAGTTTAAATTTCAATTTAGGTGATTTTGCAACGGTAAATACCAGTGCGTCTTATACCTCTGTCGGTTTTGGTAATATTGACTCCAAGCCTGCGGAAAGGAATCAGTCTACCCAGTCCGCATTCAGTATCAATACAGCAATTAATGTAGATAAGTTGCTTCCTGAAAAGAGCGGAGTGAAAATTCCGTTGAACTACTCTTACTCACAGACTATTGAAGATCCGAAATATAATCCTTTGGATACCGATGTTGAGTTTAAAAAAGCAGCAAATAGGGAAGAGCTTAAAAAAGTGGCAAGAACCTATACGCAGCAGAGAAGCATAGGCGTGGTAAACATGCATAAAGAAAGAGTGAACCCGAATAAAAAAGCCAGATTCTATGATGTGGAAAACATTTCGGTGACGGCTGTTTACAATGATGATTTCTATAGAGATATTTATACAAAGAGAAACTACAGGCAGTACCTTAGAGGATATGTAGACTATAATTATTCATTCAAGCCATGGGTGATTAAGCCTTTCAATAAAATGATAAGCGATACGGCTAAATCTACCAAATATCTGAGATGGATAAAAGAATTCAATTTCAATCCGATCCCGACAAGGTTATCATTCAGAACAGAAATTGATAGAAATTATAACGAACTTGAGTTCAGAAACATTGAATCCATTTTAAACGGAAACTTCGGAGAAGATTTTGGAGCGATAAAAAACAGGAACTTCTTCTTTGGATGGCAGTACGGATTAGGATTCAACTTTACAAAATCATTAAAATTAGAGATCAACTCAGCCACCAGAACACTTAATGATAATGTAAATGTGAATACTATGGATAATAAGTCCATCTTTGAAAATGTATTCAGGGCCGGAAGACCTGTACTTTATAATCACAGGGTGCAGTTGAACTATAGACTTCCGTTCCAGTACCTGCCATATCTGGATTTCATTGATGCAGAATTACAGTATGGCTTCACTTACAACTGGAATTCAAGATCTACCGCCTTACTTTCAAGTCCTGAAGGAAGTCTGGGATCAATAGGACAGAACACCAATGTTATTCAGGCTACTGCTTCTGCAGACATTCCGAAATTCTTTGGCCAGTTCAAGTACTTTAAAAATATCTCTACCAAACTTCAGAAGCGTAAGCAGGAAATCGATTCTTTGAATAACGTTTATACTCAGGCTTGGGAAAAGAACAGATATAAGTATAAGAAGTATAAGTTCAAAAACAAGCTAACCCCGATTCAGAGTTTAGCATTCCTGTTAACCTCGTTTAAGCAGTTAGACATCAATTACTCGGAAAACAATGGTACTGTGCTTCCTGGATTACTATCTGCTCCAAACTGGTATGGTTATGGTCAGACCTTAGGAGGCCCTACTACCGGATTCCTGTTAGGCTCTCAGGCGGATATCAGAAGAACAGTAATTGAAAGAGGATGGGTAAGTCCTGCAGACCTCATGATAGACCCATATGTCCGGATGTCGACCAAAGAATTGAGGGCAAACTTACAGGTAGTACCTATTAATGATTTCAGGGTCGATATTAATGCGCTCCACAATTATAACAGGAACTTCTCACAGACCGGATTTAATAATCCGCAAAATCTGAATACTGCGGATCATAGTTTTGCATTTGCCAATGATCAGATCACCTATTCCAACTCTGTGATGCTTCTTAAAACATCCTTCAAAGAAGGAACTGCGGTATATCAGGCTATCAGGGAAAATGCAAAAGCCATTTCACAGCAGATGGGAGGAATAATACAACCGGATGGATTTACGGAAGCGCACAGCATTGCCAATGCTTATGTCCTGATCCCGGCATTCAGGGCAGCAGTTGAAGGAAAATCTCCGAAACAGATCGGCGATGCCAAAAAGGCTGGATTGCCGCTGCCAAACTGGAGAGTGACTTATTCAGGATTAAAAAACATTCCAATCATCAGCGGACAGTTTTCTAAATTTGATCTCCTTCACTCTTATAATGCGACCTATACGGCGACAGGGATCCAGTCCAGTATAGATTATTTTAATGGTATTTCTACCATTGATACGACGGATGATTTTGACGTTAATGGAGATCTTATCAATCCGTTTACATTCTCCCAGGTAGGCTATGTGGAATCCTTCTCACCACTTCTCGGGATAGATGTTACGATGAGAAACAATATGCAGTTCGGTTTACAGTATAACAAAAACAGAATGTTGTTGCTGGGATTGGTAAACCATACCCTTACCGAAGATTCAAACACAGAATATGTAGTAAGAGTTGGCTATATCATACGAAATTTTAGATTGGGAATGACAAATGTGAGAGGAAGAGGTAAAGGAAAAGGAAGCGATCTTAACATCAGAGGGGACTTCTCTTTAAGAGACAGTAAAACAAGTATCACTAACATACTATTGGATGATTCCCAGGTGACAGGAGGGCAGAAACTGTTAAATATTAAACTCTCTGCAGACTATAACGTCTCTGAAAACCTTAACTTAAGAGTATTCTATGAGCAGATGACATCCAAATATAAGATCTCCACAGCATTCCCACTGTCAACGATCAGAGCAGGAATTTCAGCTACATTCACATTCGGGGACTCAGGTGGCGGTTTCTAGGATGAATTAAAATAAATCAAATGTCCTTCTATTTTGAGGGACATTTTTTATGCTTAATATTTGAACCTTATGGAATTTTGAATAAATTTGCGGAATATAAAAATTGAAAAATGAATACACCATCAGAATTAAAGTACACTAAAGATCACGAATGGATTAAGATCGAAGGTAATATCGCTACTATTGGAATTACAGATTTTGCCCAGGGAGAGTTGGGAGATATTGTATATGTAGATGTAGATACCGTAGATGATGAACTGAACGGAGGAGATGTTTTCGGAAGTGTGGAAGCGGTAAAAACTGTTTCAGATCTATTCTTGCCTGTTTCAGGAAAAGTAATTGAATTTAATTCAGAACTTGAAGACCAGCCTGAATTGTTGAATACTGATCCTTATGGAAACGGATGGATCATCAAATTGGAAATCGCTGAGGGTGCTGATCAGTCTGAATTGCTTTCAGCAGAAGAATATCAGGCTATCATTGGATAAAATTTCAAAAATATTTAGTAAGATCTTGCCCATTTATTGGGCATTTCTTACTTATATGCTTCTGAAGCCGGGACAGGAAAACCATGAATACTGGTTTATGTTCAATGGAATCGACAAAGCTTTGCATGTTTCTATATTCGCAATGCTCGGTTTCTCTTTAATCTCGGCATTTCCTAAAATTAAATTCTCTTACTTTTTTCAGATAGTCCTTATATATGCTTTCCTTACCGAAATACTTCAGGAAGAAATGAATATGGGCAGATCTATGGAATCTCTGGATATTGTTGCCGATATGGTAGGATGCTTACTGGGATATTATATATATAAAGGGCTTATCAACCGTTTTTTCTAAGGTTGAATCTAAATTCTTATTTATTCTCTTATTGTGGAAAACTCTGATTTAAGGTTTAAATAATTTTATACCAGAAAGTTATGGTAATTACTTTTCCACGATGATTATTTTTATGTTAAATAGATTTGTTTTGTGTGTAGATAAGTTTGTATTTTTGCGGGACCTAAAACCGGGAGGTATTAGGCAGCGCAGGAGGGCTTTTAAT
>NZ_JACHLE010000009.1 GCF_014204415.1 Chryseobacterium defluvii
CTCTCTGAATACTTACTCTTTTTCATATTTAAATTTAAAGTTTTTTAAGCCAAAAACTCTATCTTTAAATGGACACATTTTTAGGGAAGTTTACAATCCTTTTTAGAAAATTTTCAAAGACTTTTTTTTCTTTCGTCTATCTGTGTAATGTAAAAGCCTGATTTCGTTTACAGAAAAGTTTTTATATAGTGTCTCTAAACAAAATTTAGAAAGTAGGTTTACAATCTGAACTTTAAAAAAAGAAATCAAATTGACCTCTGCCAGTTAAATGATACAGTTTAAAAATAGAGAATTTTGGTTATCAAATAACAAAAAAAGATAAATTTGATACTATGAAAACATCAAAATTCACAGAACATCAGATTGTTTTCGCAATAAAACAGTCGGAAACAGGCACACGGGTAAAAAAGTCCAGCGCTCCAGACTTTTCAGTCTTCCATAATTGGAAATCGCATAATTCTCAAACCCTTCAACCAGCTTCCATTCTTCTTCCGGAAGGTCTTGTAATAATGTATTACAAAGAACATCCCTTTTGAAGCCATTACCTATGATAACAGGGATAAAATGGTCTCCTATAAAGCCGGTAACAATACCAAGAGCCTGTACAGCTATGACCCGTGGGGGAGGTTAGGCGAACTTTCACTGATGTACGGGAACGGAAATAATATCCGTAAAAACCAATATACATTTGACGGGAACGGGAATGTTACAAAGGCGATAGGTATTACACCGCTTTCCGGGAATTATCCTGCTAATGAAGTAACTGCTGCGAGCCAGAAGAGCTATACGTATGATGCTTTCAACAGGCTGAGCTCATCGGTGATCACAGCGATGAGCAAGGGAACCACCAGCTATTATAAGCTTGATATGTCCTACAGGCCGGATGGCAATATAAACGTTAAAGAATCCAAACATAAAAACTATGTCAATAACGGGGCATGCCAGAGCCCATACAATATAGGCAACTCCGGAGAATACCGGTATGAGGACCCCGCCCATCCTAATGCGGTGACAACCATAGATTATAAGCATGGATATCCGTTTACCTCCCCATTGGATTGTGGTGCTACACAAAATTATTATACGACGGACAGGAAGGAAAACTATTACTATGATGCCAACGGGAACCTTTCGAAGATGGATTATATGAATAACGGGCAGCCGATAACGTTCAGGAATCAGCTATGGTCTGTACAGAACTACCTGAAAGGTGTAGCGCAGAACGGAGAGCTTAGTCATTATGTATATGATGGGGATGGGGAAAGGATCCTGAAAAATGACGGGGTAACCAAAAAAATGTATGTGAACGGCAACGATCCGAACAGCACCACACAGATGGGGGCTTATACCTATTATCCGAGCGGGTATATGGTAATGAGCGAAAGGACAATGAGCAAGCATTACTATATCGGGGGGCAGAAGATTGCCACGAGGGTAAGCAGTGTTCCTTCCCACAGGTTTAAGATCAACCAGGGAGGGATATATGATGACCTTAGGGAAGCTCTGGAAAAAGAAGTGGAACATCTGGCTACGGAGGTTAATTATCCTCAGGTGGTTTGGGTGCCGAATGAAGACTCACAGGGCAGCTACAGCCCGCCATCCAGTACATTGGCCAATGAGCAGGACTGTGCTTACGTAATTGAGCAGCAAATGATTATCTTTGAACAGGATCCCGACACTAAAGACTGTTTTTATAGGCTGAAGGATCTTTATGAGTATGTATTGGGCAGCGGAGGCAGCTTCTGTGCATTGTGGAATGAATTTTTACAGGATGAATGTATGATAGGGCAGACCCCGCCGGAGATCCTGGACTCTGAGATGTATTGGATCCATCCGGATTATTTGGGAAGCTCTTCCGTACTGACCAACAGCGGAAGCAAGATTACCAACTGGTACGAGTATATGCCTTATGGGGAAGACCTGATGAATCTGTCCAATAAAGAGTATAACAACCCGTACCGCTACAACGGTAAGGAGCTTGATATGCAGACCGGTTTATATTATTATGGAGCAAGGTATTATGATCCCAAGAGAAGCATATGGATGTCGGTAGATCCATTGGTAGAACTTACTATGTCACCATATGCTTATACCTGGAACGACCCTGTAAACTATGCAGATCCAACAGGCATGATTGGGGAAAGGATTGGAGGGCCGAAAGGGCCAATTTATGATGGAGGAACAATACAGGAAGTTATCATGAGAAGGAAAAGAAGTTCTCTTCCTTCCCATATGAGGACAGCTGCTATTAGAATTGCAGCAGCAGGAGTAAACAGTGTTGGAAATGGAACATTCAAGGGCAATGTAGGGGCTGAAAAGATGATGAACAATTTAATGGTTAATTATGCAGGCAGCCATAATATGACATTAGGACAAATGGCAAGTATGCAAAATGAAATTAGTCAGTTCTATCAAGGTTTAGTTTTGGTAAGGGGATGGGATAAAGCAACATATAATGGTCTTTACAATAAGGTAATCAGAAATTTGAAGTTAAATCATGAAGGAGTTCAGTATGGTACCATTCAGGCCATAAGGGAAGCAGAAAACAACTGGGGAGTTTTGGGTATGTGTGGAGAAGCTGCTGTGATGGTTGCAGCTGAAGGACTTTTTCCTGTAAATGTAGGTAAGGTTAAACCAAGAGGTATAAAACCAAGCAGTAATGTTAATCCTTCAACATATGAAGATGCTATTGCTACTGAAACCTTGAGAGATAATAGAATTGCAAATACTGATATTGATTGCTCTGAATTAGCAAGTGGTTACAATAGAATGTTTAAAGGGGGGTATGTCTTGGAAATAACAGCTAAAAAAAATAAAGGTTGGATTAACGGATTAGAGTATGGAGAGAAAAGAAGCTTTATGTATCATCAGGTTTATGTTAAAGGCGGCTATGTTTATGACCCTATGTACAGTGGAACCCCAATAAGAACAAAAGATTATATTAAGATATACCAAAAAATGAATCCACAAGGAATAAAATTACAAAGACAATAATTGAAAAAAATGGAAGAAATTGATATTAATACTATAATATTTGAAACATTAAATAAAATTTCACCGATACGAACTGCACCGGTTTCAATGTTTCCGCTGGATGACGCTTACGGTCATCCACCATTTCTTCGTTTTGGATTTTCTTTAGCAGATGAAGCTGAATTGATCACTATTCTTAAAAATATTATTAATGAATTTGAAGGTAATTTGGAATGGTTGATTAGAAAAAGGCCCGAAAATAAAAATTGCATTTTAATTCCTGTAATTTTTGAAGAAGTTCCATCAGAAGGTCAATTTTATAAGAAAAATTTTTGGATCCAGCAATTTGGTGAAGAGATTTATAAAAAATATGTTGATTTTGCTTTGGAGGATATACCAAAATTAGCAGAGCATATAAAAAAAAGATTTCCTGAGATTTTTTATTCAAATCAATAATTAACCGATTATTAATATGAAATTGGTTAATATAGAAGCTTTATTGAAAATGGGCTAAAAATAAAGGATTCAAAACTATAAGATATTATAACAAAAGAGCAACAGGTTCAGCAACAGGAAGAATCCAAAGTTCAAAAATCTATAAACTCTAGTAAATTAATAATATGGGAAATTTAGAATTTATTTCAGAGATAAAAAAAAATAAGAACATTAATTTAGAAGATATTGTAAATGTTTTTATTGAAAAAAAAGTTTCAAAGTACCAAGCATTTGTTTTAATAAGAGATAATTTTAATTATAAGCAATTAGAAATTATGTATTATCTAAATTTGTTATATAAAGATGAAGAACCAAATCCATTCAATGAAGATTTTATGAATTGTTTAAAAGAAGAATAAATTATGATCTTAAGAGAAGCATATGGATATCAGTGGATCCATTAGTTGAGCTTACCACATAACCATATGCCTATACCTGGAACGATCCTGTAAACTATGCAGATCCAACAGGGATGATAGGAGAAAGGATTGGAGGACCGGGGGATCCGCCGGATAGAAGTTTTGTCCGCCGGGTTTGGGATTGGATATGGGGAGTAGATAGAGGTCATAAATCAGATAAACGATTAAAAGGAAATTATACAATTGTAACTGGTATACCAATAGGCACTTTTGAGCGTGATGAGCAAACTTCTTGGGAGGCAGGAGATACCCGATATGAAAAAGTTACTGTTAATACGCTAATAACAAGAAAAATAGGAGCCAATAATGAGTCTCCGAAGTACCGTTTTATTCTTCCTCAAAATTTTGGAGGATGGAGCCAGGATAATACCGGTTCAGATGGATTGATTTGGAAAGGATGTTTATCTTGTCATGCTGATAATGGAGCATTTACTTATGCTGTTCATAATTCTCAGGAGGCTAATGCAGGACGTATGTTATCCGCAGTACTTCAGACAGCTGTTGGAGCAAGTCTTGGAATAGGAAAAGGATATAAATTTAAAAGCCTTTCCAGAGAAGAAATGGCTAATATATGGGGGAGGGGTAATGGAGAAGGACTAACAGGAAGTAATTGGCAATTTAATCCTTTAAAAGATGTTGATATGCGAGGTGGAGCGACACATTTAGAAGCTCTAGAGGAGGCATTTAAGAGGACAGGAGTGCCAAAAGAGCTATTTAAAATAACAAGATGGGGTAAAGATGCTAATGGGAAATCCATACCTGTAGAATATATAGGTCCAAATTCTGCTGAAGTAAACATGGATATACCTAAATTCAACAATGTAAAAGCTGAAGGGAGACTAGGAGAAGGCCCTCATCAACCACATGTTGGGTATAAGTTTGGGAAAGGGAGTAAAAGAATAGTTGGACATATATTTATAGATAACATACCAGCAACAAGATAAAAGAAATGGGAAATACAGATTTTTTATATAGAATTAAAGAATTAGAGGAAGCTGCAAGGAAAAAGTCTTTAGAGTATTCAGTAATTGAAGGAGAAAAGGCAAAAGAGTTTATTAGTACTACACTTGAAAAGTTTAAACCTTTTCGAGCGGCTGGTCATTTGGGAATAGGCAGCGAAGAATCTATAATATTATCAATTGAAGAGAATGAATTTACATTTTCTGAAAAATATCTTTCAGGACCAGTATATGTTTTTTTCGAACAAGATTATTATAATAAAAATCAGATATTTGTTTTAAAAGAAGGTGCTTTTTTTTCAAAATTACTTTTTGAATGTTCTCAATTAGAATATTTTATTACCAATGAAAAGAATGACTATCTAATCTCTGTTAATTGGTATGCAATAGAAATATTGAAATAAGATTTGGCAGCTTATAATGCGGGTAGTTTTTCGCAAACGGGTAATGCCCCAATGGAGATATTTTTATAAATGGAAGAATTTATGGTACTAAAAACAACGGAACTACATTATTTCCTAGAAGTGGAGGAGTCCCAGAATTTATAGATTTAACCTCCGGACAGATAAAAGCTATACAATTAATGATGGAATTGCTATCTTTTTTGAGACAAAATATTTATACTCTATATTATTAAGGAGTAAGAAATAATGATCCTTAGCAAAGTTTCTGGTTATCTGTAGACCCATTGGTTGAACTTACCATGTCACCATATGCCTATACTTGGAACGACCCTGTAAACTATGCAGATCCAACAGGTATGATAGGAGAAAGGATTGGAGGGCCGGGAGATCCGCCAGATAGAAGTTTTGTCCGTCGGGTTTGGGATTGGATATGGGGAATAGATAGAGGTCATAAATCGGATAAACGATTAAAAGGAAATTATACAATTGTAACTGGTATACCAATAGGCACTTTTGAGCGTGATGAGCAAACTTCTTGGGAGGCAGGAGATACCCGATATGAAAAAGTTACTGTTAATACGCTAATAACAAGAAAAATAGGAGCCAATAATGAGTCTCCGAAGTACCGTTTTATTCTTCCTCAAAATTTTGGAGGATGGAGCCAGGATAATACCGGTTCAGATGGATTGATTTGGAAAGGATGTTTATCTTGTCATGCTGATAATGGAGCATTTACTTATGCTGTTCATAATTCTCAGGAGGCTAATGCAGGACGTATGTTATCCGCAGTACTTCAGACAGCTGTTGGAGCAAGTTTTGGAACAGGAAGTGGTAGTGCATTAAAAGGCTCAGGACCAGCTGCAGGAGTGCTGGAAGTCAGTAATAATGTAGAGTCTGTTGCTCAATTTAAAAATTATTTTCCTAAAGAAGGAATGATAGAATTTATATTCGACACTGAGAGTAATACTTTTTTAGTTGGTAAATTAAAAAGTGGTTGGATTCCGGGAATGTCTCAACATGAAAAATTGGTATATTCAATAAGAGATAGGGGTGTTTCACAAAATAAAATTGTTGGGGGTATGTTTAAAAGAGAAGGAAATACCATAATTACTGATGAATTTTCAGGCCATTATGGAAATAACTGGAATAATCAAAATAGATTACAGTTTATAAAATTTATGGAAAAAAAGACTGGTTTAAAAGTTGAACATGAAAATTGGAGAAATTAATAGTATGAATAAAAGAATAATTTACATTCCAAGTTTACAGTATGAATGTTACTTCCTCGGGAATGGCTGGAAAATTGTTAAAGAAGATAAAATAAGAAATATTTATATTGATTCTTTTTATGGGTATCCCTTTTATATAATTTTTGAACATATAGAGATTATATGCAAACAATTAACAATGCTTATTAGTAAGTATAGTATAGTACTTTCAGATATTTTTCCTATAGAGCTAATGGTAAAAGATATGGTTGATCACCAACAAGGCTATTGGCTAGATTTATGTATAGATTTTATTATTAAAATGAATTGTTTAAATGAAGGTATTGCGAACATCTTGACAGAAACTAAGTACAATAAAAAAGGGTTTGATCAAAAACTTAGGAATAAGATAAGAAAGATGATACTTCTAAACAATTATAAATATTAGATCGTGTTAGACGGCTCCCTCTCACGAACAGGTGTTGAGATAAAAAACCTCTGTTAAGAAGTACAGTCTTTATTCGAGAGTATTGAGAATGTAAGTTATTCACCATGAGAAGGAAAAGAAGTTCTCTTCCTTCCCATATGAGGACAGCTGCTATTAGAATTGCAGCAGCAGGAGTAAACAATGTTGGAAATGGAACATTCAAGGGCAATGTCGGGGCTGAAAAGATGATGAACAATTTAATGGTTAATTATGCAGGCAGTCATAATATGACATTAGGACAAATGGCAAGTATGCAAAATGAAATTAGTCAGTTCTATCAAGGTTTAGTTTTGGTAAGGGGATGGGATAAAGCAACATATAATGGTCTTTATAATAAGGTAATCAGAAATTTGAAGTTAAATCATGAAGGAGTTCAGTATGGTACCATTCAGGCCATAAGGGAAGCAGAAAACAACTGGGGAGTTTTGGGTATGTGTGGAGAAGCTGCTGTGATGGTTGCAGCTGAAGGACTTTTCCCGGTTAATGTAGGGAAGATTAAACCAAGAGGTGTAAAACCAAGCAGTAATGTAAACCCTTCAACATATGAAGATGCTATTGCTACTGAAACCCTGAGAGATAATAGAATAGCAAATAGGGATATTGATTGTTCTGAATTAGCAAGTGGGTTCAATAAGAAGTTTAAAGGGGGATATATTTTAGAAATAACACCTACAGGAAATGGAGGTTGGCTTAACGGATTAGAATATGGAAAAAAAGATGTTTTTCGATATCATCAGGTTTATGTTAAAGGCGGCTATGTTTATGATCCTATGTATAGTGGAACCCCAATAAGAACAAAAGATTATATTAAGATATACCAAAAAATGAATCCACAAGGAATAAAACTACAAAGACAATAATTAAAAAAATGGAAGAAATTGATATTAATACTATAATGTTTAAAACCTTAGATAAGATTTCACCTATACGAACTGCAAAAGTTTCAATGTTTCCGTTAGATGATATTTATGGTCGTCCACCATTTCTTCGTTTTGGGTTTTCTTTACCAGATGAAACTGAATTGATCACTATTCTTAAAAATATTATTAATGAATTTGAAGGTAATTTGGAATGGTTAATTAGAAAAAGGCCCGAAAATAAAAATTGCATTTTAATTCCTGTAATTTTTGAAGAAGTTCCATCAGAAGGTCAATTTTATAAGAAAAGTTTTTGGATCAAGCAATTTGGTGAAGAGATTTATAAAAAATATGTTGATTTTGCTTTGGAAGATATACCAAAATTAGCAGAGCATATAAAAAAAAGATTTCCTGATATTTTTTATTCCAATCAATAATTAACCGGTTATTAATATGAAATTGGTTAATATAGAAGCTTTATTGAAAAATGGGCTAAAAATAAAGGATTCAAAACTATAAGATACTATAACAAAAGAGCAACAGGTTCAGCAACAGGAAGAGTCCAAAGTTCAAAGATTTATAAACTCTAATAGATTAATAGTATGGGAAATTTAGAATTTATTTCAGAGATAAAAAAAAATTTCAAAATACCAAGCATTTGTTTTAATAAGAGATAATTTTAATTACAAACAATTAGAAATTATGTATTATGGCTCCCTCTCATGAAATAGAAGCTGAGATAAAAATCCTCAAAAGTATTATGAAGTTTGATTATGAGGGATAAAATTGTAAGTTACTTACCATCAGACTGTACGAATATTAGTACAGTCTGATGGTAATACTAAAAGCAGTTTCAAGATTGTATAAAAATCAGAAATTTTGTATTTTTGTTCAATCAAAAAAGAAAAAAAGATCTTTGGCTTGTAAGTTAAAATGGAAATAAGTTAAAAAGAAATAAAAATCTCTCTTAGAAACAGGGAATAATTCTTAAAAAGGTATTTTACTTATAGAAATTCTATGCAACTTTGCAGCATGAAGAGCGATTATTTTGTAATCGTTGTTTGTTGATTCGTTCTAATGTTGGTTTTATATTGATGAGTTCAGGATTTAAATGAATTTCATCAGGGGTGTAAGTCCAGTGCTGATAATGAGGTCTAATAGAATTGTAATCTTTTACGAAGAACTCAATGATTTTGTGAAAATCTCGGGAATGTATTTCGCCCTAGCCCCGAAGAAATTTTTTGAGTATTTGAAAATGTCCTTCGATTACAGAATTAGAAAAGTGAACATCTTTGAGAGCAATTTTCTTGTGAATGGTTACCTGGCAATGTTGAATAAAATTTCGAATTCTGAAATTATTATTTTCTGAACCACCATCTACAATGAGATCCAACTCCATGGGAGAAAGTATTTTTCCAAATTGAAATAAAATGGCTTCTTTCAAACTGATAATTCTAGTTTTAGCAGTTTTATCTCTAGAAATGGTATATGCAATAACTTTCCTTGAGAAATTATCTAAAACAGTGTGAATATAAAATTTAACATTGTCTGAAGTTACGAACTCTGTAACGTCTGCATGCCAGATTTCATTGGGACGGTAAGCTTTTACAGAGCCCCGCTTCTTTGGTTTTTTACCTGTTTTTCTTTTTTTAGAGATATCCAATCGAAGACAATACCTATACCAAGAAGTTCTGGACATAGAAATATGCCTTTTCTTAATGGCATATCCCCAAATGGAAGCAATAGTCCAGAAGGAAAACCTTTTTCTTGACATTAGACTCTTCAACGTATTAATTTCTTTTTGAGAGATTTGATTAGGAAATCGTTTTTTACAATACCCAATGATAGAGAATGGACATTTATACAAACGATTGTTTTTCCAGATATTGAATTGATGAGGGGTGATTTGCAAAAATTTGCAAACCAGATTTCGATTGAATTCGACAGGAAGATTAGAAACAAGATCAATGACTGATTCTTTGTTTTGCAGAATAATTTTCTCGAAATTCTTCTTTCCGATAAATTCGATGATAGTTAAATACAGACGACAGAATGCATAAAAAGCAGTAGTCATTTTTTTCACTCTTTCATCGAGAATTGTTTTTACCTTTTCCAAATCATGTTCTACCTGAGAAGCGAATTCATTACCAAGAAATTTCTCGGGATCGAGTTCTTTCCAGTTTTGAGAAGTAGAACGAGGAATAGAAGAAGTGAAAGAGTGGGGTAGAACCTGCTGTTGAATTCCCAAAGCATAGGAAGTTTTAATAGTTGAATGGTATCTGTTGTATTTTTTCATCAGGTACAAAACTACTAAAAAACAGTGTCCATTTTAAAAGTCCAAACATCAAATCAAGTCAAAGAAAATAAAAGATACCCATGACGAAATTTCGTCATCCTGTAATAAAAACTCCAATGGTTCGAGTCCCGTAAGGTTCTGTAAATTAGCTTAATGTATTGATTTACAATACTGAGCGGTTCGAGATTATGTCAGTGGGGGTCGCCGGGCTATTTTGAATCTAAATGTTAGTCACAGGAAAAAGATTTGGTGGGCTGTGTTGGTTTGTGCGTTGTGTGCTGTGCTGGTTGTGGGTATCTTATATTAGCTTATTAAAGATGAGTAAGAAATATTTCACAAGATTAAAAAGATTCACTTCTCCTGAAAAATAAAAAATCCTTTTCATAGAAAAGGATTTTTTTGCTTTTATTTTCTGATGACTTTCGAAGTATGAGCTTTGTTCCCACTTTCAACGGTTACTATGTACACGCCTTTTGGTAAATGAGAAAAGTCTATTTCCGACTGATTTTCATTTTGTAAAACTTGCTGTCCGATTGAATTGTGAACGGTAATTTTCTTAATTTTTTCAGGTGATTTTATATACACCAAACCTGTAGTTGGATTTGGATATATTTTCAGCTCCGCAATGGAAGCAGAAGCTGTAGAGAGAACCTGATTTACAATTTCAGTATTTACAGTATTGGTTACTATTGCAGGATTGTAATCGAAGAATATTTCTGCACTATTAGTAAAAATATCTCCCACTACAACGTTTGATTTTGGTTTGATTTTGTACGCAATATAGCCGTGAGAATTGGGTTCATCATGAGTTCCCGGAAGATAAATGGCATCAAAAATAAATTCCACATTGTTACCGTTTGTGATAACTGCTCTGTTTGGATGGCTGTAGGATTCTAAGGTAAGTGTAGACCAATCTAGCTGATCATCCAAAATATTTTTTACCCTTACTCTCTGTGCATGATAGTTTCCTGTATTTTGAAATCTGATCACATAATGCAGATAATCATCTTTCTGTGACAATAAAATCTGCGGACCTTCTAAAACCTGTATGTCATTCGGATCATAAGAACCTACAACATTTTGTTTAAGAACAAAGGTATTGTCTGTCGGAGTAGTATCTTGCGGAACTTGTGCAGTTGCCGTAAACTCAAGTACATCACCAATATTGGTTACAGGTATTGTATTCATCAGGAATTTCACCTCAATTGTTTTCGAATGAAAAGGTGACAAATCTGTATAGTTAAAATACAAATTTCCTGTAGATTGAGAATCCGGAGCCGTGGTAGACGAAACGAAATTCATCTTTGAACTATTAAAATTGTAAACAATCTGTCCGCTTACCTTTTGAGATCCTTTATTGGAAATCACGATTTTGTACACAGTTGCAAAACCAGGTCTGGCCACATCTAAAGGGTAAATAGAAACTTCCAGATTTTTAAACACCGAATTAGGAAGCAGGCAAAAATCTGCATTCTGAGTTTCCCCTAAAGTTGTAAAGTTCTGTACCTGACTTTGAGGTGAAACTGTATAATCGGGTAGAGGAGATGAAACTGAAGTTGTAAACTGACTTTGATTGGCTACCAAAGAATAGGCGCCTAAATCGTCAGTAAAAGTAGCATAAGAATGTTGTGCATTTTGTGTTTTCACCATCACCATTGAAGCTCCGATATCGGTTGGGCTGCATCCGTTATTATCTTCATCAAAACGTACCTTTCCGGAAACCTTATTTTGGTAAGAAGCACCCGTTTCAAACCAGGCAATCATATTGGTTTCATCGCCATCTTCGCCAATATCAGATCCTGCGGCAAAATCTAATTTTCCATCCCCATTGTAATCAGCAATGTTAAAATCTTTTACCCGTCCAATATTATTTGTAACTAATTGTGCAGTTCCAAGATTTCCGGAACCAAGATTTTTATACCATCTTAATTTTGGCTGCGGAAAAGTGTTGGTTACAATATCTTTAAGCCCGTCTCCATCAATATCGTATGCAATGATGGATCGTGGATGATTGACAGTTCCCGGAACTAATTTTTTGGTGTATGTTCCGTTTCCGTTATTCTGAAACCAACCTGCTTCATTGTGAAAATAATTTACAAATAAAACATCTACATCACCATCTCCGTCTACATCTGCATTGGTTGCATCTGTAGGATAATGCATTTGTGTAACAACAACATGGTTTGTAGAAAAATTTCCCAATCCATCAGTATTTTCATACCATTCTATTTCTTTATTGTTGTATGTCGCCAAAACATCAAAATCCCCATCATTATCCATGTCTAAAGCTTTTAATGACAAAGGATATTTATCTGCAATTGGGAAAAAACCTACAGGTGAAGAAAAATTCCCTGAACCATTATTAACAAATTTCATTAAGGAAGTTCCCTGATAAGCAGCAATCAAATCGGAATCTCCATCGTTATCAATATCGGTAACTGCTAATCCCACAACATCTTTAGGCAAGGTGTTTGCCAGAATTTGCTCGGTAAAATTTCCGGAGCCATCATTTTTAAATATTGAAATTCTGTAATAAGTTACATAATTAACTTCGTATTGATATTTTACTACAAAATCGTTATCCCCATCGTTATCCGCATCCAACAATTGTGCATGCGACGGATAAATTGTACTGTTGTTAATTATTATCTGTTGGTCACTGAATTTCCCAAGTCCGTCGGTATTTCTGTACCAGCTCATTTTGTTGTCTCCACTTGAAGTAGATAAAATATCAATATCTCCGTCTCCGTCGATGTCTCCACTGGAGATGGAATTAAGATTATTAACCCCATAAGTAAGTACTTTTTGTAAGCCAAAATTTCCTGCACCCAAATTTTGATACCATGCAATTTTAGAATCTACTATGGACAAAGAGTATACATCCGGTTTTCCGTCATTATCAAAATCTGCAAAATTGAAATCCTGACTTCCTTTTGCATTATTAGTAATGATATTATCCGTTCCAAATGTTCCGTTTCCTAAATTTTTTTTCCATACCACATTATTCAACCAAAAAACACGATACACGATATCTTCTTTCCCATCCAAATCAATATCCTGCATTTTTATGCCATGTCTGTCTACATTATATGCAAATCCGCTTGGGTTAGCAGGCGCATTTGAAATGATAGCCATTGATGAAAAATCTCCCAATGCATCAGTATTTTTGTACCATCGAAATTGTACCGTATTTCCATTTTCGTAATAAAAAAGGATGTCCTGATCTCCATCAGTATCAATATCACCCACTTCAATTTTTTCTCCAATCGCGCCACTTTCTACCGTTTCTTTCAGAGTAAAAACTCCGGTTCCGCCATTTTTATACCATCTGATATAATAACCAGTTTTGGTAACTAGATCCGGTTTATTATCACCATCCAAATCTTTGAAAACAGCAATAGATGGTCCGCCGGTTGAGCTTGTGAAAATTGAAGTTGAAGTTGGAAAGGTTCCATTTCCACTATTTTTTTTCCATCCGGCTCCTGACAGGCTTTGCAAATAGATATCCAGAAAACCATCAGAATCAACATCCAAAATTTGAAATTGTGTGTATGTTCCTGAATTCAATAGAATTGGTGCAGAAAATGTCCCTAAATTTCCACTTCCGGTCATCATAAAAACTCCACTGGATGTCCTGAAAATAATATCTTTAAAACCATCATAATTTAAGTCTACACTTTTTACTTCCAAAACATCATCTGTATGGGTATAAATCATCTGTATAGGTGAAAAGCTGTTTTGCTGGGCAGAAACATTTCTCAGCCAAAAAATCTTTCTGTAATTAACAGCCAGAATGTCAACTCTGGAATCATTATCAAGGTCAACATGAGTTGCAACACTTATGGAACGGGAGTTATAAGAATCATCAATAACAATATTTTGCGGAAATGAGTTTTGAGCCCAGGTAAAAATTCCACAAATTAAAAAACTTAAGAAAAATAGATTTTTTATCATATAATAGGTTGATAATAATATTTTTAAAGGGACAAAATTAATAAAAAAACAAACTGATTCGGGATATTTTTCTTTAATGGTACTGTTTTATGTGGATTCTTCAATAGTTCTCAGGTGCAAATTAAATTTCGGTGGCAATAGGTTTCATTCGGCGGAAATGAATTTTTGCCCTGAAAATGATGAACTATTTATTCTTCACGTTCATCAGAACTGTTTACAATCATTTGTAATATATTATTTTCTGTATTATAATTTTTACAGATGTAAGATATGTAATCCTTCCTGAAAAGTTGTCTAAAATGATATGAGCATAAAGTTTGGCAGTTGTATACTTAAATGCGTCAAACCCGCAAAAAATATTGAATAGGACTTGATTCATATCCGGTTTACGATTTATAAGCAGTGGGATTTTAATACCGTATTTGAAATTATAATGTGATATATTTAAGTACGTTAGAATTAATACCTTCAAAGCCTTGACTTTGAAGGTATTAAATAGCTTTTATCGTTTTTCCTTTAAGGACCAGCCGAATTTCAGACCAATAATGAAAATTACCAGCAATAGCTCTCCCAAAGCCAATAAAATATCTCCCGGAACACGCATCCATCTTAAAAAATGCATTATATCCGTTTGCATAAATTCCGCGGAACGGGCATACCAGTAACCTTCCTTAATAGAAGCTACAGATTGCATAATTCCAATAGGTAAAAGACTGATGGTTACCATTACGAATAGTCCGATATTGGTTAACCAGAATGCCCAGCCTATCAGTTTATTATTCCATTGTCTATCAGGATACAGACCTCTCAGAACAAACATCATCAATCCAATTCCCAAAATTCCATATACGCCGAACAGAGCTGCATGACCATGAACGGCAGTTGTATTCAATCCCTGAATGTAATATAAAGCAATAGGCGGATTGATGGCAAATCCAAAAATTCCGGCCCCAAGAAAATTCCAGAAGCACATGGCAATGAAACAATAGATAGGCCATTTGTATGCCTGTATCCATTTTGAAGATTTAGAGAGTTGATAATTTTGATAAGCTTCATATCCTATCAAAACCAATGGTACAATTTCCAGGGCGCTGAAAGTTGCACCTAATGCCAACACTGCTGTAGGTGTTGCACTGAAATAAAGGTGATGAAAGGTTCCCAAGATACCCCCTGCAAGGAAAATAATTGTAGAGAACAGTACGGCATTGGTTGCAGACTTAAGTTTTAATAAACCGAGCCTCGTAAAGAGGAATGCGGCAACCACTGTTGCAAAAACTTCAAAAAAGCCTTCTACCCAAAGATGAACTACCCACCATCTCCAATATTCTGCAATAGCCATATGCGTTTGCCGCCCATACATCAGGCCTGCACCATAAAACATGGCAATAGCTACGGATGAAAGCGTGAATAGAGTCAACAGATGGCGGTCTCCGTCTTTTCGTTTCAAAGCAGGAAGCAGCGCTCTTATCATCAGAACGAGCCAAAGAATTAATCCGACCAGTAATAATATCTGCCAGATTCTCCCCAGCTCAACATATTCATACCCCTGATGGCCCCAAAGGAAATTATCTACAAGCCCGAGTTTCTGCATTACACCCAACCATTGCCCGGTTAAAGATCCTAAAACAACAATCAGCAGAGCTCCAAATAATACATTTACTCCCAGTTTCTGATATTTTGGCTCATATCCGGAAACAGCCGGAGCAATATAAAGCCCCGTTGCCAGCCATGAAGTTGCTATCCAGAATATGGCTAACTGAACATGCCAGCTTCTGGAGACAGACTGTGGTAAGAACTGATCTAAAGGAATTCCGTAAAATCCGCTTCCCTCCACTCCGTAATGAGCAGTAATAACTCCTGCAAGCATTTGTACCAAAATGAGTAACGCTACCACCCATATGTATTTTAATGTGGCCTTCATAGAAGGTGTCGGCTTCATATTTCTTAACGGATCTTCCAGCGGAAGCATCTCATTGACTTCTTCCTCTTTGTTTCTGGCATGATAGAATACCAGTAGTCCTATACACGCTAATAACATTAATATGCTGAATCCGGACCAGAGATGTAATGACGGGGGAGGAGTATTTCCTATAGATTCGTCGTGGGGCCAGTTGTTAGTATATGTTACATCATCTTCCGGCCTTTCCGTAATACATACCCATGAGCTCCACGCAAAAAAGGCATTCATCTTTGCCATTCTTTCAACATCTTTAATGGTGTTGACCGGAATTGCGTACTGATCACGGAGTTTTGCCATCGAAGGATCATTCATGAATAATTTAGAATAGTATTGTGCAAGCTGTTCCTGAACTTTTGCTCTTTCGGGTGAGAGAACAATCTCATTTTTTTTCTCGTTGAATGTGTTTGTACGCATCTCCTTTTTCAGTAATACCTGATATTTTGCCTGTTCATCATCAGAGAGCTGTTTATATATTTTTCCGTCTTTTTTTGCGAGCTCGTCCAACAGTAGAAGAGATTCGCGGTGAAGGTAATCTGCTGTCCAGTCCGGAGCAATATAGGCACCATGTCCCCATATGCTTCCTACTGTCTGGCCTCCGATAGACTGCCATACGTTTTGCCCGTCTTTGATATCCTGTCCTGTTGCCACTACGGTTCCGTTCGTTGTAACTACTTTGTCTGGAATCGGGGGGATTTTCCGGTATATTTCCGCTCCATAAAATATAAGAACTGCAAAAGAAATTGCAATGACAGCTGCAAGCCATCTCCAAAGTTTTTTAGGTGTCATTTTAAATTAGTTTTATGGTTAAATTGTCAATTCTTTTTCCATTTTTATGGCTTTCGGAAAAAGGATATTGTTTTCCAGGTGGATGTGTTGATGCAGGTTGTTTTCAAAATCCCGGAGCATTGCAAAGGCAGCTTTATAGGTATTGCAGGCACCGGCAGGTGGAAGGTATTCGTTGGTGATTTCCGCTATTTTCCTGAAACGTTCTCCTTCCGTTGTATGTTCATGTTTCATCATATTTACCGGATTTTCAACTGTACCGAAAACTGTTTTCGGAATTGTATTTCCTGAAATTTTAGCTTTTACCATATTTTTTATAAAAGGAAAGAGAATGAGCTCTTCTTTTTTCATATGGGCGGCTAGGTCGCGGGCAGATTCATTAAACAAGTCCCGGATTTCAAATAATTCAGGGTGTACATTTCCATGAACTTTGCATAGTTTGTCCAGAAAAGCCTCCAAAACCGGAGTTTTTTCTTCCACATAGCGGTGATGTGTTTTCTCCACATAATCTGTTAACAGGTCTGGCGGCCAACTGTTAAAGTCTATTGAAGCTCCTTCATTTTCCGGAAGGGCTTCCAGCTCTTTGTAAATTTCTTCGGGATTGATTTTTTTGCGGTCACACGCTTCTTCTATTGTTCTTCCGCCTTTGCAGCAGAAATCAATGGCATGTCTTTTAAAAATTGCAGCGGCTCTGAAGTCTTCCGCTACAATATTTCCTATAAGATCTGTTTTTATATTCATAATATAATACTTTTTTGTCTTTTATTATTTTAAATTTTTTTGTTTTTTCGGTTGGGGTATGCAGATAGTAATAACGCTGTAAACAGAATGGGGATAAATAAAAATATTTTTCGTAATATTTTATTAGCAGGTGTGGATTTTAATATACCCAGTATCCATTTTTTTTGGTTTTAAACTGTAAAATAATTGAAAGAATCAGAATAACTGCTTTTGCTGATTCTGCATAAATAAAATAGTTGTGTAATTCTGACGGGGGAATGGGTTTTCCGTTGGAAAGCAAGTCTACACGTACATTCAGTACCGGAAGCATCCAGAAGTTTTCTACGATCAGGATAAGAAAAAAAACAATAATCAAAACGAAATCAAGCTTTGTATAGCTTTTTTTTCTTAGGAGCATACATATCAAAATTAATATCAGGAGTACTGCCTGTATCCTGGTAGATATTCCAAACATAAGTTTCCCTAATTTCAATGCTATAGGAAGTGTCATTCCCTGAACTTGAAATTTCATTGGCGTTTCAAGAAAACTGATCGTAATGAACATCCCGGCCATCAGGGAGAGAAGCATCATTACAAGAGGGTTTTTGGGGGTGAGTTTCATTTTATTTAAGATATTAATACCTTTTTATCTTTTATTATTTTAAATTTTTTTATCTTTTAAGATAAGTAAGCTGTAAATCCAGATTATCAACAAACATTTGTATTTTAGACTGTTCCAGCATTTCCCGGATATTATTTCTGATATTTTTAAACTGATCATGAATAGGGCAGGGATGGGTTTCCGAACACTGTTCCAGTCCTAATCCGCAACCTGAAAATAATTTGTCGCCATCAATTTCCCTTACGATATCCGCAATCGTAAGATCCAGATTCTTGTTATCCATATAAAATCCTCCGTTAGGTCCTTTTACAGAATGTACAAATCCTTTCCGGCTAAGATCCTGCAGTATTTTTGCGATAAAGTATTCCGGCGAACCAATTCCTTTTGATATATCCTTAATTCCAATCCTGTCGCCGTTTTTTGACTGCTGGGCAATATAGATTAAGGCTCTTAAGGCATATTCACAAGTTTTGGAAAACATTCTTTCTGTAATTACTTTACAAAGATACAATTTTTTCTAAATAAAAGATAAAATTGTCTTTTATTTTTATCTGGTTTTAATTTATCAATCTACTAGGTTCCTATTGAGTTGGCATAAAAAAGCTCTCTTAAAAAGAGAGCTAAATGTTGATTTTTAGTTAGTAATCCAAGCTGGGTTAAAAGAGACACATGGATTTTTTATTCTTCATTTAAAGGAGGATAGTAAATGTCAACATCAAATTCTGCATCTACGTCTTTTATAAAAGCGTTATATCTTTTATCGAAATGTATCCAAGGAACATTTTCTTCACGATTATTTAGAAACAAAGCACAAGAAAATTCGCAATAATATTTTTTAGAATATTCCTTTAATATAGAAATTTTAGGTTCCAGTACGTCTAAAATTTTATTCATTTGCTCTTCAAAATCATCCTTATTTCCATATGGAGCTCCATATACCCAACCATTCTTTTTTGATGGTCTTGGAATCTTTTGATTTATTCGTTTTCCTTTACTATACATCTTATAGGGAACCAAATTTAAAGATTGTGATATATCTGCATCTGTTATATCTTCATAATCCCAGATGCTAAACCGTAAGTTCAAATCATTTTTTATCATTATAGTTCTTGTCTTTCAAAAATGGGTTGAAGATTAACAGTTTCCATCATTAGTAAAGGCATTGCTCGACTCGACGCCCAATCCAAAAATTTATAATATATTAATATGCCTTATTTCAAATAATTAAAAAATCTTGTCAAGTCACCTCCCTTGTACAATGATTTATTTTGATAAATTTTTTCAAAAGTTGATGATGGGTATAAAATGTTGATAATATTTTGTCCTGCTCTGGAAATCCAATCGTTAAAATAACGATAAGTATTATAATAAACACTTGTTACTCTGGTTCCATCATCATGATAATCAAGCTGTTTTGAGGATTCGACAATTGTGATTAAACTCTTCTGTAATACCCATTTCGTTTTCCCCCATATTGTTGTAATATATACGTTTTCAACTTTTACTGTACCTGAAGGCGTAACGGTACTAACTATAACTTGTGTAGTCTTTTCAACTAAAGCTTCTTGGGGAACCTGAATATATTTATCTTTTTGCCTGTCAGATAATTTTTCATATTCAGAATCAGAAACTTCCATATCTGTGCTAAAGGACTTATGCAACGCATGATTTAATCCGGCAACAATTCCTCCCTGTATAAATCCTTTAAAGAAATTTCCTCCGGAGAGCTCTGCGCCAATACCCCCGCTTAAAGCACCAAAAGCAATCATCCCAACAGTACTTTGTGCATTGGCTGTTCCAATCATTTTTTCCCAACCGGATGAAGCTAAACTTCCTAATGCCCCGGAAACAAATCCCTGAAAAAACCCGGAACCATTTCCGCTTACCAAAGAAAAGAATCCCTGGCTTACGCCGTGTAATCCGGCTCGTGTAAGAAATTCTCCTACTCCTTTAAGTTTACCCAGTATGTTACCTGCCTTAAACATTTCGCCGATGCCGAAAGTAGCTGCACTACTAATTCCTCCAATAATTACCGATTTGGCAAAATCTACAACATTCCATTGGCGTAAACTTCCCGTAGTTACCAAAACCGCCAAGGTATAACTTGCTCCACCAATAATAAGGCCGATAACAATGGCTGTCCCTATTGAAATAGGATCTTCGCCATTTCTGTCCCAACCTATCAAAGGATTGTTAGTGACGTATCCGTATTTGTTATAGCTTTGTGTATTTTCAGGATCACTTATGTTTTCATCCGCATTTAAAAATCTTCTTAATAACGGATCGTACAGCCTTCCGTTCATATGGATGAGTGCTACATCCAAAAGGTGTTCGTGTGAGGTGTAACCTCTGTCAATAAGCAATGTAGCATTGGCTATTGCATCCTGGCCAACGAGCACGGGATTGTTTCCTGTTTTCAGATGTGTAAAATTCCCCCACGCATCATAATGCCTTATTTCCAGTGCATCTCCCGCCTCATTGCTTATTGCCAGTATACTTCCCAGATAATCTTTATGCAAAAATTTGTAAGAGCCGCTGCTCTCGGTAAAGTCTTTCAAATATACAATATCTGATTCGTACGGACTTCCTCCGATATAGATGATATGTTTTTCAGCCCCTGTTACTTTGTTTCGTACCACTTCCATGCTTGTGTCTTCACTGTAGTACTTAATCATATTCGCATCCGTATTGGCAGCAAAATTCCCATCATAATACATGACACGCCTGGTTTCTCCCAATCCGTATTCAAAAGCATAATCGCCTTGTGTTCCGTCAATTTTTATAGGGTCGTTATTTTCATTGTACGTTATCGTCTGTAATAGTTTGCTATTACCACTATAATCGTAGTATTGCTGTCCCGAAATATTCAGTTTTGTCTCAATAGGCCTGTAAACCGACATGGATGTGGCATACGTCATTTTACCTACCTGATAATTATTGGCAATACGTCCTTTTTCATCATAATCATTCTTGTGCATATTCCCGGTAATTGGGTCTGTCCAGCTTGTAAGCCTGTTCAAAGGCAGATTGTCTTCGTCATAATGAAACTGTTCGTCAATTCCCAAAACATAATCATGGCGGCTGTTCAGTTCGTTTTTTGCAGCATTGAACGAATAATCCGTATTTACGAAAATACCTTTGGTGCTGCTGTGTTTAATGTTGGTTAAGAAACCAAAAGCATCATATGAATTAACAACCTGTGAAGCACCGAGCCTGGCGGTCAATACCTGCCCTTTGGCATTGGAAGCCTGCGATTCCCATAAAAGCTTTCCGGTATATTTTTCTTTTGCCTGGTACAAAGAACCATCCCAAGGTCTGTAAAAGTTTTCAATCTGAACAACTGTGCTTACACCGTTTGATACTATTTCTTTCTTATAACTTTTTACATTTCCATAGGCATCATACATTGTATCCCAATTACGGTATTCTCTTCCTTCCGCATAATCTGTAGAGCCCCACAATCTCCCATCCTGATGATACCCGTAAAGGGTGGCGTAGTTTTTACCATTGGACGTTCCGGACTTTCCGGTTATTTGTCCTTTAGCATTATACGTAAAAGAATATGTTTTATTTGTAGATGTGTTGTCACTGGATTTTTCATTTACATAATCCAATAAGCCATTGGATTTATAAAAATATTCTTTGTATCCTTTAGGACTCGTTTCTTTTTTTGGTAAGCCATTACTGTAATATTCATATAAGTATTTCCCGTTATTCGGATCGTGGAAAGAAGATTTTCGTCCCCATTCATCATATTCAGTTTTTACAATATTTGCCCCATACTGTGCAGAAATCTGCTGTCCGGATGCATTATATTTGAACAGTATTGTCCCGCCGTAATCTTCAGAAGATATTACATTTCCCAAAGCATCTACAGTATTCTTTTTAAAACGCCCTGTGGTTTCGTTGACTGTAACTGTTTTCCCGTTGTATATATTGGTGCTTCCGCGGCCATTAAATGCCAGACGTGAATAAGGTCTTGAGTATTCATCGTACGAAGAATAATTAATCTGAATATTGGTATCTCCTTCGAAGTAAGGTTCTGTTTCCTGTATTTTTCTGCCTGCGTCATCGTACAGTACATCGGAAACAATATATTTACCCTGTTCAGATGCTTTTACCTTTAATTTTGTATTGCGCCCGTATTTATCATAATAGGTCCACTTTTCATTACCGTCCGGAGACAATACTTTTTGTATGGAACTTCCGTCATTGTATTTTAAATAAGAATAGTTTGTTGCCCCGGCAAGAGAAGAAGCACTTGATGTGAGTTTTCCCCAGTTATCATAGGTATTGGTAACCGTATTTCCAAACGGATCTTTTTCATATTTCAAC
Source organism: Chryseobacterium defluvii (assembly GCF_014204415.1). GTDB lineage: Bacteria > Bacteroidota > Bacteroidia > Flavobacteriales > Weeksellaceae > Chryseobacterium > Chryseobacterium defluvii_A. Next base: position 22,473 of record NZ_JACHLE010000009.1, read on the forward strand.
ATACCAAGATTGGTATAGTCATATTCAACAGTTACATTTAAAGCGTTCGTTTTGGTTTTTACAAAACGCCCCAGACTTTCGTAAGTGCTTGATATCGTTTGTGGAGCGAAATCACCTGCACTGCTGCTCACTGTTTTGGAAAGTATATTTCCCCAATCATCATAAGTATAGGCTTCTTTAATGTATTTTGTGAGGTCCAGTGCATATTTCAGCACATAATCCATTTTTACGCCGTCATAATGATATTCCTCTTTGGTTGTTTTTGTATCCTGATATGCCGTAACAGACTCCAGCTTTTTCCAAGGTCTTCCTATATAATAGCTGCTGCCTTCGCCTGCCGGATTATGCAAATAATCTAATGTGGATAGACTGAAAGCAAACCCCTGATCATAATTTACTGAAGTAGTGTGAGGAAGATAATAATCGGTATAATAATCTATTGTAGTTTCTTTAAGTGTGCCAACCAGATTATCTTTTTCTTTAACGTAATTAGGAAGCTTAACCTCTCTTTGTCCTACATTGGTAATTAAATACCCTGTTTCTTTGTAAGAAATTAGATTGGTATTTGATGCATTGAGGTTTGTGGTAAAAGCTTCGGCATCGTATTTGGTTGTCCATTGTTTTATAGGTAATCCATCCAATAATGGGTCAATTTCGATACCTGTCCATATTTTAGGTGTTCCTTGGGAATAAAAATTTGTTCTTGCCATTTTCCTGAATCCGATCATTCCTCTTCCATGAGCATGAGAAATAAGGCCTCTGTATCTATATTCCTGAATTGTATTTCCCTGTGTTAATTTTGAAACCACTTTAGTTTGTGAAAGGCGCTCAATTTCAGTATAAGGATAAAGCATGCTGTTGGTACCTTTATATAAATCAGGATTTATCCTGTCGTCCAATATTTTATATTCTATTCCCGTAGTTAATCTTCCTTGTTCAATAGATTGTAATCTTGCCCGCTCTGCTGTATCATAATACGTGTACTTCAAAAGCTGCGGACCATGGGTGATAAGCAGGAAGTTCTCCTGATTATCAACTCTGAAGTCTCCCACAATAGGAACATACGGCTCTTCCCATGTAGAACAGTTTGCACAATCATCGTTATCCTGTGGCTGAATGTCAAAAGTTTTTACATAAGAAATTTTTCCATCACTCCCCAATCCGCGGTTTTCATAGATTTCGATACCATAAGAAGAATCTCCCTTATCGTTTGATCCGGGAAGCCAGTTCCACGATTTCACTTTTATAAAATCACCCAGCCCGTCTCTATTAATATCTTTTACAAAATAAAACTCATATTTATTCGTATGTTTAGAGCCTATGTCAAGCCTTTTAGGAAGATATTCTCCAAACTGCTGTGATGATTGTTTAGCTTCAAATCCTTTACCATTACTTAAGTAAGTATTCCATCTGTAGTCATAAATCGGTTGTGGGAAAAAGCCTCCGGTAGTGCCAATCTGCACTGTATATGGAACTAGTAGATCAGTCTTTCCGTCTCCATTTAGATCTGAAAAAATGATCCCTTCCTTATCTCCTTCCAGAGAGGATGTAGTGAAAGAAGTATTGGGTTGCAGTTTATATTTTCCATCCGGCCGTTTTACCGTTTTATATACGGCAAGAGTTCCATTTCTTACAATAGACAATTCCTGAAGTCCATCGCCATCAACATCCGTGAAACGCCCTTTGAAAAAAAGATTTTCCTGCATCGCCATTTGCAAATCATAAATAGAATCCGTATTACCTGGGTGAGGATTTATTACATAATAAGTATAATAAGGAGGATCGTGCTCCGTAATTGTACACGGATTAGGCCTTAGCTCTGAATTTTTGTTATCCGGGCAATTGGGATCAGGTATATTATGACGGGTAACATTTGTTTCTTTCACCAGTACCAATTCTGAAATCCCATCAGAATTGATATCCATTTCCTTGATGTCAGAAATATAGTCCAGAGATTCATAATATTGATCGAATGGACCATTGTGTGGCTCTGTATAGCTTTGATTATATAAACTGGATGGAATTTCTTTTGAATATTCCAGCTTCATTATATTATTCTCTAAAAAATAGGTGTCAATTTTTAAATTGCCGTTAATTTCTTTATAGTTTATTAATGCCTGTTTTTGCTTTGTTTTTCCATCTGTTGAAAGCAGGTTAGCGACTAAAGCTTTTTGGGTTAAGTCCTGAGAACTAACATTAAGTGTGCTGTAATTGGTATCTAAACCGCTTATTTTTAATTCTGTATGTGCCTGGATAGGAGGATTTATCGGTACCCACGGTCCGCAAGATGAACACCAGGGTACAGGGAAATAATATCCGTCTTTATACGGCACAAAGTTGAGAATATCCAGCTTTCCATCTCCGTCAAAATCTCCTTTAACCGACTTATAGCTGTCCAAAGTCTCAGGAATGTAATTGGCTACACTTCCGGATATTATATTCCCATCTGCGATATTCCTTTGAAAAGTTATGGGTCTTGCCTCATCCCCCGAAACAGATTCTTTAATTCCACTTACTATTTCATATCCAATACCGTTAGATGGATAGGTATATGTTACGGTATATGTTCGGAAAAGTGAATTATTGGCAGATACTGTTATATAATCCAGTAAATTATCCCTGATGGATTTGATGCCATTTGCATATGCAAGCTGCTTTACGGCACGGGATTTATAGAAAAAATTAATCCGGTTAAAGTTTTGACTTTGCCTTGTCTGATTTTTGCCCCATTCAATACTCGCAATGCTAATTGTATTATTGGATTTGCTATAATTGTAGATGATAGAATTTCCAAACGGATCAATCCAATTAGTAATATTGTATTCGTGATGGTTGTAGGCATTTGAATTCATGCCAAATATGGCCCGTGAACCGTCTTCGAAACTAACCTCAAATCCTTCTGGTCCGTAAGTATTCGGAATGGAACACGTTCCTATGCTTTTTATTTTTAAATTAGAAAATTGTTGGGTAGTATAGGTCGCATTGGGTTTTCCATATTCTCCGGATGTTAGTATTAATCGCTGTCCATTAAATTGATACAGGTCTGTATAGTCAAATTGTACTCCTTTAATTTCTCCATCCTTTTCAATGTTTCTACCTACTCTTGAAATGCTTGAAAGCCCGGAAATGTTCCATCCAATACCCGCAATTCCTGAGAAAGTATTGCTTCCATATACCAGATTAATTTGCGGAGCAACAGATTTTATGCCTGGAGGCAAAGCAATAGGAAAAGTAAAAGTAAGTTCACCTGATCCTGTAACTTCTATTCCTCCTTTTGTATCATGATATTTACTATCTATTGAGAGTGAACTTGATGAGTTGCCTGGCGATTGGGGATTATCATTTTCTCCATCTATTGGAAGTAAACGATTCCCTTCTGCAATAATTCCATTATTGACATTTTCTATGGGAGTCCATTCCTGTGAAAGGAAAATACTAAATAAAAATAAGGTTAGGAGTAAATAAACTTTTTTCATCATGATTAGTTTTTAGTTATGCTTCTTGTGTAAATACTTCCGTCCGTTAAGTAAAATTTCAGATAATAAACACCGTAATTATAGGTACTCATTGGGAAGACATAAGAATTATTTGAATTTGATTTTATATGGACACTTTGTAAAATATTAAAGGAATTATATGGAAGCAATTCTATCTTCGTGATATAATCTTTTATGCTTAAATCCCATATGACCGTCAAATCAGTTTTCACAGGAACCGGAGCAGCCTGGATTTTATTTGCCACTTGTTCGGATAATGGGGATAATGATTTTGAAGCAGAGATACTCTCATTTGCATCCTTGCAGTATGGACAGGGCCCTCTGTAAATCTGGTTGCCCGCTTCATCGTATTCAAAAATAACACGCGGCATATATACAGGCCCGGGATTTCCCGGAATTGCCATAGCCATGGTAGAATTTTCTTCAGAAACTTCAGGCAATACCTGAGATTGAACAACAATACAAGGAAATAGTGCAGAAATGAATAGGCATTTTTTCATGTGTTTTTATTTAATTATGATGGTTATGAAATCTATTTATATATGAGAATAGACGAGTTATATTTAAATACTAATAACTGGTAAGGTATATGATCAATTTTTGCTAAAAAACTATATGTGTATGATAATCAATGTGGTAATTGTGTTTTTGTTGTTTTTTATTTGACATAGAATTAGCATCCCCGCATATTTATATACACAAGATTGTATTTTTTAAATCAAAGAATTAGAGTCTATTCCCTATAAAATATAGACTGAATTATTTATTAACCGGGAGTGTTTCAATATTTCTGCAGTCGGGGCATTTAACCGAAATTTAATGCTTAATCTATCTAAAAGAAACTCAGAGAGTAAATAAATTCTGTTTAACTTACACACTGCAAATTCAGTAAAGTTTTTACAAACTATTGTGAAAGCAAAGGTGTAGAATTTGTTGTTATAAATAATGGTTGATTATCTGTCTTAATAAATTGATGGCCGGATGTGCCATTCTGTAATTGAATATTTATAAAGTATTTTCCCTGAGGTAAGTTAACACTGACTCCTGATTGAATTTCATTTCTCGATGTAACATTTAATTTCAAGTTTTGATGCTCATCATAGATAGTATAGGAAACTATTGACATTACGTGACTTGACAATGTTAAGGAATTGCTACAAGGATTTGGAAATATTTGTGCTAAATTTATACCATCCCGCTGTGTACCACTACCTCCACTTGTAGAAGTCACAGTTGTTGAACTCCCACTATTATTTACTCTTTGCCCATAAAACATACTGCAAGAGATTAATAAAATTATGTAAATGATTTTAGTTTTCATAAAATGAAGATTAATAGGGTGTAAAAGTCTGACAAATTTTCAAAAAAAACATTAACATGAAACCATTAATTTTTTAATTATTAATGATTAAAAATATATTTTATGAATATATAGTATAGATCATAGTGCCTGTATTTTATCTGTACAGCGGTAATTATATATAAAATACATTTTCACGGATTTCTTGAAATTTGTTGTCCCTCAGTGACAGGCCTTTTGACAAAAGATGTATGCATCAGCTTTAAAAAACTATACGGTCACTCTATTGTTGAAACAAAGAAACGCAACATGGCTCCGGTTCTAAAGAGATTTTTATTATAATCATCAGAATAAAATTTCATAGAAAGCCTGTAGATTTTATTCAAATACAAGGTACTTTAAGATAAAGTAATATAACCAGAAGAAAATCCTTGTTAAAATTAAATTATCTTATCATAATTAAATTTTATTTATACCTTTGGTTATCTAGTATCATTTTTTAATTAACTTGTTGTCAATCATTAAACCTCCAATATATTATGATCAAAGCACAGCAACTTTATTCAGATTCTTCCGAATGATAAACTTAACATTTTAATGCCTGTTTTATAAATTAAGAGATATAAATTTAAACGGTTTTTTACATTTAAAGTAAGCTACTCTGATCATTAAAAAAATTAATGTGTTTAACCTTATCAAAAAGTATCCGGTATTTTTAAACCATTAGGAGAATTTAAGAAATCAAGGAGCATTAAGATAGCAAACTGATCTTAATAACTTATTGGATCTTAACTGTTCAAAAAATAAAAGTTTAAACAAGCTCAATATTTAATGCTTTGAAAAAAATAATTCATCATAAAATCCTAAGCACTTGAAATATCTATATTGTATATGTCTGTTCTTTTTATTTTCTGTGTACCAAAGCCAAGACAAAGATGCAGTACTGGATAAATGGATAGATAAGTTTAGCAGGACAGTACAGTCTAATCCTGACTCAGCTTACTATTATATTACTTATGCTAAGGTGCTAAGCGAAAGGAATAATAATAATTATTACATGGCTCGGTGTGTGTATAATTACGGTTGGTACTATTATTTACGCCAGGATTTTAAAAAATCCCGATCTTATGTCTTGCAATCTTTGCCTTACGCAGAAAAATCAAATAATTATAAAATTATTTCCAGAGCTTACAATTTAATGGGGCTTATAGAAAAGGAATACGAAAAACCCAGTGAGGCATTACGGCAGTTTTTACATTCGTTACAAGTTTCTGAAAAATATAATTTATATGACCTTCAATCCAAAGCATTGTGCAATATAGGAGCATTATACTCTCATCAAAAAGATACACTAAATGCCCTCTCTTATTATAAAAAAGCTGAACAAATAGCTCTCCGGGACAATATTAAATCAGAATTATTAAGTATCTACAACAATATAGCTATTTTACAAAAAGATCTTAAACAAATGGTTTTCTATATAAATAAAGCCAATGTCATTGCCATAGAAATTGATGATAAAAATGCACAGTTTAATAACTTTATCAATCTGGCTGCTAAGTATCCTGTTAAAACACATCAAAAAGAAATTCTGCAATGCTTACAACAAGCTGAAATGATAGCTAATGAGTCGAAGGACAAAGAAAAAGCATATCTTGTAAGTCATAATCTTGGAGGGTATTATCTGGATACTCACAAGCCTGAGCAAGCATTGGTATATTATAAAAAGGCACTGGGGTTGTCCAAAGGTATAGAAGCAGACCATAGAATAGGGCTTTACAATAAACTTTCAGAAACCTATTTCATTCTTAATAATTACAGGGATGCCTATCTGTTTAAAGAAAAGTATCAGGCACTTAATGACAGTATTTTTAATCTGGAGAAAAATAAAGAGTTCACAGAAATACAAACCAAATATGAAGTGGAGAAAAAGAACCTGAAAATAAATCTCCTTATACAGGAAAAGAAAATAGAAGAGAATAAGAAACATCTGTATTTATTGATAGGGATTGTTTTATTTCTTGCATCATTAGGATTGTTTTTCTTTTTCCGGCATAGGATAAAAACTCAGCAGCTTTTAAGCAAAAAGGAACAGGAATTGAAAAGAATTTTGGGTATAGTGGAAGGCCAGGATGTGGAAAGAAATCGCATAGCTAAAGATATTCATGATGGTGTTGGCGGAAAATTGGCAGGAATACATTTACAACTGACCGAAAGGAATATAAGTATTAATGATTTGGGAATACACAAAGAAGTAGAAAAATTAGCAGATGTTTTTCAGGAACTAAGGGCGATTTCCCATAACCTAAGTAGTAATTATATATCTGATAGGGATCTTGAAACATTATTGTATCAGCTTCAGCAGGAATACCATAAACGAGAAAGTATCGAACTGGAAATACTTATCTATCCTGAAAATTTGCTGAAAAATATTACTGCTGAACAAAAGCATCAGCTATACAGAATTGTACAGGAAGCATTGACTAACATTTCCAAACATGCAAAGGCAACTTTTGTAACCATCAATATTACACAGTATTCCAATGGTATATCTGTGATTATAGAAGATGATGGAATAGGATTTGATACACAAGAGCAGGCAAAAGGAATCGGGTTGAAGAATATAGAAGAGCGCGTAACCCTGCTACGGGGAACCCTTACAATAGACAGCCATATAGGAAAAGGAAGCAGCATACTTATAGAAATACCTCACACAGCATGATCAGAGTAGCCATAGTAGACGATCACCAGATGTTTATAGAAGGTTTGGTGGCAGTACTTTCCAAACAGGAAAATATACAAATACTATTCACGGAAAATGATACCAAATCGGCGATAAAAAGACTCAGGGATCAGACTCCGGATCTTCTTATTACAGATATTGCAATGCCTGATATCAATGGACTGGAACTGATAAGAACGGTAAAGAGATCTTATCCAAACATTAAGATATTAGTGATTAGTATGTTTAACAATCTGCAATCTTATGAGGAAATGGACGGATATCTGTTAAAGGAAACCGGATTGTCGGAACTGCTTGATGCCATATATAAAATAGTATACGAAGATGGAAAATACTTTGTAAATAGCGAAAAAGAAATCTCACATTTTGAATACAATAAAAATATTGTAGGAAAAAGAGAACGGGAAATCATACAGCTTATAGCAGAGGAATATACTACCGAGGAAATTGCAAATAAATTATTCCTAAGTAAGAATACAGTAGAAACACACCGCAGAAATATTTTCATTAAGTTGCAAGTGAATAATATTGCAGGTTTGGTGAGAGTAGCTATTCAGCTAGGCATTGTGAAGTGATAATCTCGGGTGGAATGGGCTACTGCCATAAGTATGAGTAGGTTACACAAAATTTAAGTTATCAATAGTTTCTTCAAATAAGTTTTTAGCAGTACGAAATTTAATATTTGTAAAGAGGGATTACACAGGCTTTGTCTATTTTGTCACAGCACTAAAATTGTTGAAAACGGAACAAAAAGCCAGGAAGCAAAAATATCTCCGGAAGAACTGTGGAAAAAGATTTCTGTATCTACAATGCATACCATCCGCAAATCAATGATAGAATTATCCAATTTATTAAAGGGAGATCATAAGAAGCATGTAGTTATTGTATGGTGTAAATGGTTAACAGTATATCTATTCTGTATCCTTTTAATTTACGTATTGTAATAGACTGAGTATGGTAGGTAATTGAGGAAATATTGAGAAGGCGTAAAATGGATACAGGTTATAAAGTCTCAGATAACCACATGACTATTATGAATCCTTATAAAGCAATCTGAAAGTTCTTCCGGATGATAATATTTCTTAATACCATTCTTATCTTTCGGGAGGTTACAGTCAAAAAATGTCATAGTTATGTTATATACAATTCAGAAGATTTATATATTTGATAAATTCTTTTTTCAAACCTAATAATTGATGAGGTTTTCAGTTCTGAGCTGTCTACAAGTTATAGTATCACATTTAATTGCCGTGATCATATTTTGAATCCGAAAGCATAATTAAATAAAGCAGGAGGAAAACATATTGCCGTAATTCTTTTATGATTTGAAAAAATATATCCTAATAATAAACTTAAGAAAAAATTTATAGTGTAATGTTGGTTTTTATGAATATAAGTAATTTATTATAACTTAGTTACTTGTCATTTTAAATGTTATAAATTCCGTTTTTATAACTGTGTTATTTTCTATTTTCTGGAAATATATTCTCATCTTTGCAAGCATAAAACTATAAATACCACGAAACTTATAAATACTTTACATGGGTTTTATAACCGGCTGTGATTTTACTGAAGTCATTGTTTAGGTTAAATCGTAAAGAATATTTATAATCAAAACCGATGTATAGGTAGGCTTCGGTTCATGTACAACAAATGATGAAAAAAAATAAATAATTGATTGTGGGTAAAAGCAATCATTATGAAGGGTGTCATACTATTGGTACTTCATATAAGAAGATACTTAATATGATGATTTCTTTCCTATATGCTATCTTGATGGTGTATGCATATTCCTGCTGCCTTATGATGGAAAAAGTTGTAAGGAATATTTCTCATAACGCCTCTGTTTCTCCGCGAAGTGATCTGAAAATGAAGATTTATGTGGTCGTTAGTACTGTTTTTATTAAAATTAGTGCTTTAAAAGGGAACATAAGTATAGTACATGAGAAAACCTTTGACAAAGAAAGTAAAAAAAATGTCAGGGTTTCTGAAATATTTATATTTTTCTCCCTGGCAACTCAGGAATATACCATTGTCTCTTTAATAATATTTGCAGCTGTTTTTGTAGATAAAGAAGAGCCTGAAACTACTTTAAGACAGTTTTGGCAATTAAGCAATTATAAATATGGAAAATATTTTATTGTTGACCGCTACTTTAAGTATTTGCTTACTCGTCCACCTCCTTTTTTACTTGAAAAATCAAAATGTACAATGATCCGTTTTCCAGGATCAAAATCTAAATTTTATACATTTTCTGAAGAATAGTCAACCTATACGATAGTATACAGGTGTTCATGGTTACTAAAATCTTTATGATAAGTATATGCTATGGATGCTTTAAATGTATAAGAAAAACTTCTGATGGGTAAATTATAATGTTAGGCTTATTGCTGAGCAAAAAAAGATTGGCCATCAGAATTCAAATTAAAAACCATATTTTATGAAATTAAAATTATATAATGTCCGGAGGAAACTCGGTTTTCAGTTGTCATGGGCTATTTTAATGACCTTCACTGGGGTCATTTCTATAAAGTCACAAAACCTGCTGACCGAGAGTTTCAACTATACTTCCGGAACGTTCCTTACAAATGCCTATTGGTCACAGTTTGCATCAGGTACACCTGCTGTAGCCGTGTCTAATGGGAATTTGACGCTTACAGGTACTCTTGCCAATAATTTTGGGAATAAAGTATCTTTGGCCAGCAGCGGACAAGATGTCTATCGTAATTTTACGACAACAGCATTAAATGCAGCAACCCCCGCCATATATGCCGGTGCTATTGTAAATGTATCTGCAGCGCAGCCTGCAGGAGATTATTTCATTTCTCTGAATGATATTGCACGAGTATACATTAGATCAAATGGAGCGGGATTTAGCTTTGGAGTGATGAGATCTTCAGGAACCGTTACCTATGAATCTGCAGTTCGGGCTTTCAATACTAATATCAGAATGGTGATGAAGTATGAACAGATAACGGGAGCTACAAATGATGTGGTTAAGTTATATGTAGACCCTCCGTTAGGATCAGAGCCTGCGGTTGCTGATATTTCTCATACAGGTTCAGCAGCTGATACAGCTTCATTCTCATATATAGCACTCATGCAGGGTACCGCTGCCAATGCACCGGCTTTAGATATCGATGGGATTATAGTATCAAAAACCTGGGCAGGTCTTACTTCCCCTGTTGATGATTATGGAGATGCTCCTGCAAGTTATGAGAATAGCAAAGACGGAGTGTATATACCGGCAGCCCATATTGCTCTTGCAGGCCTGTCACTGGGCAGCATAGTTCCGGATATTGAACAGGGGCCACAGAGTGTAGCTTCAGGAGCAGATAATAATGGTGCCAATGGAGACGGATCAGATGAAGAAGCTGTTACTGTTTCTTCCAGCCAGATCAGAAAAGGAGTTCCTTATACTTTAAGTATCCCGGTAACCAGTCCGTCTTCCGGCACAAAATATTTGTATGGATGGATCGACTTTAATA
>NZ_JACHLE010000010.1 GCF_014204415.1 Chryseobacterium defluvii
TTTACAACCAAAAACCCCCCCGGGATCGTTTCCCGTTTTTCTCAAAAATAGCTTTTAAAAAATAAATTTTTTTATACCTTTGTTTTATTAAAAATACAATAACGTTTTTCGGCGTGGCGGCTTTCCCCCCACGCCGAAATCCTAAACAAGCGATTTTTTCATAAAAGTAATTTCAAGGGAAATGGTATTAGATTTCAAATAAGAGCCTTTCTCCTGATTTCCTGTCAGAGAAATGTCCGTTTTCATAAACCAAATGCCCATTCACAAAAGTATGGGTAACCTTAGAATGAAAATTCATACCTTCCAGCGGGCTCCAGCCACATTTGTATAAAATATTTTCTTTAGCCACCGTCCAGTTTTTATCCAGAGCCACCAAAACCAGATCCGCCTTATACCCTTCTCTCACAAAACCTCTTTTTTCAACTCTGAAAAGAATGGCCGGATTGTGACACATCTTTTCAACGATCTTCTCCAAAGAAATCCTGCCGTTTTTATAATTTTCCAGCATTACAATTAGCGAATGCTGTACCAATGGTGCCCCGGAAGGGCATTTTGTATACGTATTCTGTTTTTCCTCAGCCGTATGAGGGGCATGATCCGTTGCAATCACATCGATCCTACCATCCAAAAGTGCTTCCCAAAGCCCGTCTTTATCTTTCTGTGTTTTAACAGCAGGATTCCACTTGATTAAAGCTCCTTTTGTATCGTAATCCTCATTGGTAAAAGTAAGGTGATGCACACAAACTTCAGCGGTAATTTTTTTATCTTTTAAAGGAATATTATTTCTGAAAAGTTCTGTTTCTTTAGCCGTAGAAAGGTGGAAAACATGAAGTCTTGCTCCCGTTTTTTGCGCCAGCTCAATAGCTTTTGAGGATGATTTGTAACAAGCTTCCTCGCTTCTGATCAGGTGGTGGAACTTCACCGGAATATCTTCCCCGTATTCATCCATATACTTTTGTGTATTGGCCTTAATGGTTGCCTCATCTTCACAGTGGACAGCGATCAGCATTTTTGTACTGCTGAAAATATTTTCCAGGGTTTCAGGGTTGTCCACCAACATATTTCCTGTAGAAGAGCCCAGAAACAATTTAATTCCCGGAACATTTCGCGGATTTGTCTTTAATACTTCTTCAAGGTTATCATTGGTACCGCCCATCATAAAACCGTAATTCGCATAGGCTTTCTGCGAGGCAATCTCATATTTGTTTGCTAACAATTCCTGTGTAACGGCATTGGGAACGGTATTCGGCTGATCGATGAAACTTGTTATTCCTCCTGCAACTGCAGCTTTTGACTCACTTTCTATATCTCCTTTGTGGGTCAGCCCGGGCTCACGGAAATGTACCTGATCGTCAATTATTCCCGGTAAAAGATACTTTCCTGAAGCATCAATTACCTCATCTGCCTCTTCAGAAATCCCCGGGTTTATTTGAGAGATCAGATCATTTTCAATTAAAATATCGCTTTCAAAGATCCGGCCTTCATTTACAATTTTTACATTTTTGATTAGGGTTTTCATTTTTTACTCAGACAATTAGATGTTATATATTAGAAGCAGGAAAGAGCTATAAGTTCTAAACTATAGATAAAAATAATCCCTGGCTTCTGCCTATAAAAAGCAAAATTAAGCTTTCAAAATGATTTTTAAACATAAGTCCGAAAATTCTAAAATCTAATATTTACATTTGCAGAAAATTTTCAGAGTTGTATAAGAAATTATTTGGGCAAACGGCAGTTTATGGTCTCAGTTCCGTACTGGTTCGGATCTTTCCGTTCATCATTGCACCTATAGTGACCAAAGCTTTCGGTCCTGCTGCATCGTCACCTTTCGTAGACTGGTATTCTATTGCAGGAGTGATCACGGTTTTACTTACCCACGGTATGGAAACTTCATTTTTCCGTTTTGCGCAGGAAGAGAGTATAGACAGAAAGACTTTGATCTCGACCTGCTCAATGAGCATCATCGGAATAGGGCTCATCTACCTTATCCTGGGGTATGTTTTCAGGCAGGATCTTGCCAACGCTTTCGAAACTCCGGATCAGGTCAATTATCTGGTCATATTTTTATTCATACTCTCACTGGATGCTTTTTCCACAATTCCTTCAGCCATTCTGAGGCTTGAAGGAAAACCTTTTCAATATATGCTCTCCAAGGTTGCCGGTTCACTGGTTTACTTTTTCTTAGTGGTATTTTTCATCAAATGGCTTCCCAAGCATCCTGAAGGAATTTTAGGGCTAAAATATAATCCCGAATTTGGAGTAGGCTATGTTTTTGTTGCCAATCTGGTACAAAGCATCATCACCCTGCTTATCGTAGGTAAAGAATTCGTGAATTTCAGCATTTCGAAATTTGATTTCAGATTATGGAAGAGGATCATGGGGTATTCATGGCCTGTAATGATCGCAGGACTTGCCGGTATCGTTAACCAGACTCTTGACAGGCAGTTCCTTAAATACCTGCTTCCTGATGAAGAAGCACGCCATCAGATCGGGGTTTATGGTGCCGTTTATAAAATAGCCACTTTTATCACTGTTTTCAGGCAGGCATACCAATTGGGTATTGAACCTTATTTCTTTTCAAGCTTTAAGAATAAGGATTCTCATAAGACATATGCCGTACTCATGGATGTTTTTGTGATATGCAGCTGTATTATTTATATGGGGCTGATGGTTAATTTACAATGGATATCCGAAAGATATCTCAGAAATCCGCTCTACTATGAAGGGATCGAGATCATCCCGTTTGTAATGCTAGGCGCATTATTCTTAGGAATATACCTTAACCTGTCTATATGGTACAAACTTTCTGATCAGACGAGGGTAGGTTTATACATATCAGTTATAGGAGCCACCATCACCGTGCTCATCAACTTCCTTTTCATTCCGGAATATGGCTACTGGGCCAGTGCGGTCGCAGCACTCATCACTTTCATGTCTATGATGATTATATCTTACTTCTGGGGACAGTTATGGTATCCTATTCATTATAATTCCGGTAAAATAATGTTGTATCTGGTGGTTACCATCACATTTTCACTGGTATCTTTTTATTTCTTCAGAACCAATTATCTAGTAGGGAATTTGTTTCTGATAGCATTCCTTGCTCTGGTTGCCTTTAACGAAAAAGCCATCGTAAGAAAATTATTAAGAAAATAGATTACATCATCATTATCAACCACTTACCATATACACAAGAGCACACATTATAATCTTTCCAAGAATCCTGATCAAGTATCTCTGAATTTTAATACATTTGCCAGTGCTAGTTTTTTAAAGCTGTTAATAATGACAAAATACAAATAGTATATACACGATTATGAAAATTATTGTACCTATGGCTGGACGTGGTTCCAGATTACGTCCACATACGCTTACTGTTCCAAAACCTCTTATCCCGATTGCCGGAAAACCTATTGTGCAAAGACTTGTAGAAGATATTGCCAAAGTTGCCGGGGAAAAAATAGAAGAAGTCGCTTTCATTATAGGGGATTTCGGCCCGGAAATCGAAAAATCTTTAGTACAGATCGCCGAAAAGCTGGGAGCTAAAGGAAGCATCTATTACCAGAATGATCCTCTGGGAACGGCCCATGCCATCAAATGTGCGGAAGACTCTATGCAGGGTGATGTTGTGATTGCCTTTGCAGATACCCTTTTTCGTGCAGATTTTGAGTTAGATAAAAATTCTGACGGAGTAATCTGGGTAAAAAGTGTAGAAGACCCGTCTGCCTTTGGTGTTGTAAAATTAGATAACTATGGTTTTATCACAGATTTTGTTGAAAAACCGAAAACATTCGTCTCAGATCTTGCCATTATTGGTATTTATTATTTCAACAGTGCTGAAAAGCTGATGCATGAAATTAATTATATCATGGAGAATGACATTAAGAATGGCGGAGAATATCAATTGACAACTGCTTTAGAAAACTTAAGAGCCAAAGGTTCAAAATTCACTTTAGGCAAAGTAAACGACTGGATGGATTGTGGAAACAAGAATGCCACAGTAGAAACCAATAGTAAAATTCTTGAATACGAAAAAGTGGAAATGGCAAAACATCCGGCTACTGCAGTTATTGAGAATTCGCTGATCATTCCGCCATGCTTTATTGGTGAAAACGTAAAGATCTCCAATTCAAAGATCGGCCCGGGAGTTTCCTTAGGAAATAATACTGTTGTGATCAATTCAAACATTGAGAACTCACTGATCCAGGAAAACACGCAGATCAATCATGGAAATTTATCCAATTCAATGATCGGGAACTCTGCCCAGTACTTTGGTGTTGCGAGAGAAATCTCTTTAGGAGACTATTCCGTATTGGATTTCCTTTCCAAATAATTTATATACCCCAAATAAGAGTTATTCAGGCCACACAAAATGTTTTGTGTGGTTTGGCGTTAATATTGCAAAGTATTTTTTGAACTGAAAAGATAAATACATGAAAAACTGGATACCCTTCATTTTATTGCTTCTGGTCCTGTCTTCCTGCAAAACGCGAAATGCTGCCAGAAAGAACACTAACAAAATACAGGACAGTACTTTCACAGAAAGCAGTAATAATCCGAAAGATGCCAATGAACCTGTAAGAGATAAACTTACATTCTATGAACATGTACTTATCCCTCCAAAATTTGATCAGATCAAGATCAACAGTAAGGTTAATGTTGAAACGGGAAGCTTCATTCCCACATTAGACGCCACGATCTATATTGAAAATGACCAGAAAGTATGGATGAACCTGACCGCTTTATTTATCGGCGTTGCAAGAGGTATCGCGACTCCCGAGGGAGTAAGAGGACTCGACAGGACCAGTAAAACCTATATAGACTCCGATTTTGATTACCTCAACACATTACTGAATGTTAATTTCATAGATTATAAATCTCTTGAAAAAATATTAATGGGGAGAACTTTTGTGAAGATAAGCGATTCCCGGTTTACCCTTACAAAAAATGCTCAGGGCTTTAGGATGGTATCCAATGGAACCCAGAGAATTGAGACCGATGAAAAAGCACGGGAATATGAGATCACATTGCTTTATGATGAAAACTATGACTTATTGAGCGTTCATCTGAAGGATGTTTTATCTCCTGATGAGCTGGAAATCTCGTACAGCAACTGGGATGAATATAATGGAATCCGGTTACCAAAAAATGTTAAAATAATTATAAAAGGTTCAAAAAACAGTCAGATTTTAATGGAAAACACGAAATTTGATTTTTCGAAGATGGAAACTCCCTATTCAGTTCCAGGCAATTATAAGAAAATTGAGATTAAATGATTAAAAAAATTAGCTTTTTAATAGGAATTTTGTTGTTTACTCTGCACTATGGGCAGAAAAAAGAACAGTTACAAAAACAAAATGCCGAACTTAAAAAACAAATTGCACAAATAAACTCAGATTTAGCAAAAACAAGAAACGAATCTAAGCTTTCCATAGCATATCTTACCAACGTTAATAAAAAATTGACTTTAAGGGAGAAAGTTTATAATAACACCCAGAAAGAAAAAAGATTTATTGAAGACGAAATCTATCTTCGTCAGCTTGAGATCAACCGCCAGAACAGAGAGCTGGCTGTCCTCAGGAAAAATTACGCCGAGGTTCTCGTCAATGCATACAAAAATAAAGGAGTACAAAATAAAGTAACCTTTATCCTTTCTTCCAAAAATATGGGTGAAGCCATAAGACGGGTTCAATATTTAAAGCAATACTCTGATTATCAGGACAAGAAAGCTGCAGAAATCTCCAATGCGGCCACACAGATCAAAAAGTCAATTGCACAAAGGCAGAAATCGGTTAAGGATAAGGAAACCCTTTTAGTGACCCAACAAAAGGACCTCACCACCATTAATGTTGAAAAAGCCCAAAAAGAGCAGCTTGTTTCTGAATTCAGGAAAAATGAATCCAAACTAACGGCTGAACTTAAACAAAAGCAGACCCAGAATAAAGCCGTTGAAGCTCAAATCCGTGCCATCATTGCAGAAGAGATCAGGGTAGCCAAGGCAGAAGAGGAATCCAGAAAAAAAGCAGAAGCAGAGAAAATACGTCTGGCAAAACTGGCTGCAGAAAGAGAAAAAGCAAGAATTGAAGCTGAAAATAAGGCAAGGGCTGAAGCTTTGGAAAGAGAAAGAAAAGCGGCCGAAGCCGAAGCAAAAAAAACAGCTGAACTGGCGGCAAAAAGAGCCGAAGAAGAAAGAAAACGAACGGAAGAAGCCGCAAGAGCAGAAGCAAGTGCAAGAGATGAAGCAAGGAAAATAGCCGCCACAAAAGCTACCGAAGAAGCCAATGCAAAAGCCAGAGAGGCTGCCAATAAATTAGCTGCAGCAAAAGCTGCTGAAGCCGCCTTGGCTAAGAAAAAAGAAGACGAGAAAAAAGCTGCGGAATCTAAAGCAATGACTAATTTCGGGGTTTCTACAGCAGCAGGAAATAATTTTGCTGAAAACAGAGGAAAATTGGGGTTCCCGGTTGATAAAGGACAAATTACCCACCGTTTTGGAAGGCAGCCGCACCCGGTTTTCAAAAATATTGTTGAAGAGAATAATGGAATTAAAGTTTCTGTTCCTTCCGGAACCCGTGCAAAGTGTGTATTCCCCGGATCAGTTTCTTCAGTTCTGGCCAACAGTGACGGGACGAAGACCGTGATCGTAAAACACGGAAACTATTTTACCATTTATTCCAATCTGGGAAGTGTAAATGTTTCCAAAGGTCAACAGGTTTCTGCGGGTACGCCTGTTGGGACTGTAGGACAGGATTTTGACGGATCATATACCCTTGATTTCCAGGTTTGGAGCGGCAGTACGCCAGTTGACCCAATGGGTTGGGTTTCTTATTAAAAAAGATTAACTTTGCAAAAAGATTTAAAAATGGAAACATTAACAATATTAGCCTTATCATGGCAGCATATCCTCATCGTGGCATTACTTCTTGTATTGCTTTTCGGGGGCAGAAAAATCCCTGAGCTGATGAGAGGAGTTGGTTCCGGCATCAAAGAATTCAAAGATGCTGTAAAAGAAGATGAAAAACCTGGTTCAGAAAACAAAAATTCTTCAACGAATACTAATTCTTCCAGCAACTAAAATTCTTTAATTAATGAACTTTACTGAGACTGCATGGCCGATCTTCAACCAATCTATTGAAGATTATCACGTGCTCGATGACGTTAACGCTCTAATCAATAACCCGTTCGAAAAAGACAGTTTGGAACGGATTTTGTATGCAAAGAACTGGATTGATACCGTTCAATGGCATTTGGAAGATATAATTAGAGATGAGAATATAGACCCAACCGAAGCGCTTCAACTCAAACGAAGAATAGACGCCTCTAATCAGCAAAGAACTGATTTAGTGGAATTTATAGACGGCTGGTTTCTTAAAAAGTTTGAAAATATAACTCCCGGACCTCATGCAAAGATCAATACGGAAACACCCGCCTGGGCTGTAGACAGATTATCAATACTTGCGCTGAAGGTTTATCATATGTCATTAGAAGCCAACAGAGAATCCGCTTCTGAAGAGCACCGTCGGAATTGCCAGGCAAAACTGGATGTGCTTCTTATTCAGAAAGAAGATCTGTCAACTTCTATCAATCAGTTGCTTGCTGATATTGAGAACGGTAATGTTAAGATGAAGGTATACAAACAAATGAAAATGTATAATGATGAAAGTCTTAACCCGATCCTGTATCAAAAGGAGCAACAGAAATGAAAAGACTAATTTTTTTTGGAGTACTGCTTTTAATAACTTTTTCTTGCGCAACGGAAAAATTGAATTTTTCTCCGTTGTCTAATAATTTTTATAGCGAAGCAAAGGGTTCTGATTCCGACAGAGGAGTAAAGAAAAGCATGGACATCAATATCAAAGAAAATGTAAATGCTTCTGAAATCTCCAATCTGATCTCAACTTTTCCTAAATTTAAGAATACCGGTTTAAACGAAGAAATCAATTCATTGAAATACAGTCTGCAAAATTACCTGTATGCAATTGATGCCAACAATATAGCCGGAAAAAACAGAGCGATCAAAAGTTTTGAAAAGTCCTATAAAAAGATCCAAAAGCTCAGACAGCATCTTGATAAGGATGACGATGAAGTACTTAACAGATACCTGGTAAGACTGAAAAACAATATCTCTGTTATTGAAGATTCTTTAAAAAGAAATTAAAAAACCAATTCAACTTAATTCATGATTAGAATTCAGGCGGAAGCCAATGTTCCCACAGAACACGGTACTTTCCGGATGATTGCTTTCTCCGAAAACGAAAACGACTGGATGCCTCATATGGCAATTATATCGGAAAATACAGATTTTTCCCAACCTGTCAATGTACGCTTCCATTCAGAATGTATCACCGGAGAAGTTTTCCATTCAAAAAAATGTGAATGCGGCCAGCAATTAGATGCGGCAATGAAATATATCCATGAACATGGAGGAATGATCATTTACCTTCGCCAGGAAGGAAGAAATATCGGGATTATTAACAAATTGAAAGCATATTCCCTGCAGGAAAAAGGACTAGATACTGTAGAAGCCAACCTGAAACTGGGGCTTCCTGCTGATGACAGGAGCTTTGGGGTAGCTATTGAAATTCTAAATGTATTGAATATAAAGAACATCAATCTTCTCACCAATAATCCGGAAAAGGTAAAATATGTAGAGGAAAGTAATATTCATCTTAATTCAAGGGTTCCGTTACAGATCCCTGCCAATGATATCAGCAGAGGATATCTGAAGACAAAGAAAGATTATTTCGGCCATCTTTTGGATGATAACGACAACTAGATATTTAAAGTAAATGAAGCCTAAACCATATAGGAACCTATAAATATTACAATTATTTTTCACCATATACCATATAAAAGCTCCGGAAAAATTTCCGGAGCTTTTTTGTAATTATAAAAAACTGAAAAGATATTTCTTAATTAATTGTAGTTTTAATAATTTTAGACTCATCAATATTATAATATTTAATTACGCTATTGTAATCATTGTAATCTAGATTAGCATTTTTATTTGCATCTGCAGGTACAAGTACAATCCTAAAATTCTGATTGGTCAAATATTCACTAGCTTCGCTATTAGTCATTGTAGCTTGATCAAAATTAGCTTCGGTATAGATTTCTACACTTTGCGAATTAAACAGGAAATTGTAATCCAATTCTCTACCATTTGACAAATAATAAGTTTTTGGTAAAAGTTGCCATACAGGAGAAGAGTTCGTATTTGAATTAATATTTCTATATACTAAAACTACATCAGTATTCAAAATATTAATACCTTGCGTTAACGTATACCCATTATTGCTTGTAAAAGTCCCAGTGATATCCCTCATCTGAGAAATTGTATCACTATCTTCGTAAACAACATCGTCATTATTATCATCACAGCTAAAAATAAATAAGCTTACGAAAGTTAAAAGTAAAAAAGGAAGAAATTTTTTCATTGTTATAAGGTTTAGTTTATCATTGATTATGCACATTCAAAACATATACCAAAAAACTCAAAAACATTCTTTATCCTGATTTTTTTAATTGTATTTTTGTTCTTATTCAAAAATCATGAACAAAATAGTCTACACATCCTTATTCGTATTCTTTTTTATCAGTTCTAAACTTTCGGCACAATACCTGCCTAAAAATATCTCACGGGCAGATACTAAAAAAGCTCACCGATGGGTTGACAAAACATATAACTCGCTTTCACAGGACGAAAAACTAGGGCAGCTGTTTATTGTGGCACTCTATACTAATAAAGATGAAAACCATATCAGCCAGGTCAGGAATATTGTTGTGAATGATAAAATCGGAGGTCTGATCCTGATGCAGGATGATGCGGCAAGGGAAATAAATCTGGTAAACGAATTCCAGAAAAAATCCAAAGTTCCGCTAATGATCGGGATGGATGCAGAATGGGGATTGTACCAGAGAATTGCTACAGCTCATAAATTTCCGTGGGCAATGACCTTAGGAGCAATTCAGGACAAAAACCTGATCTACCAGATGGCTTCCAAGATTGCTGAAGACTGCAAAAGAATGGGGATCAACTGGGATTTTGCCCCTGTGGTTGATGTGAATACCAATCCGAATAACCCGATCATCGGGAACCGAAGTTTCGGTTCGGAAGTCAATAACGTGATCAGTTCTGCTCTATCCTACTCCAATGGATTACAGGATAACAACATTCTTGCTGCCATAAAGCATTTTCCGGGCCATGGGGATACCAGTACGGACACCCATCTTGAATTGTCAGTTGTTCCGCATAATATGGAGCGTTTGAATACAGTAGAACTAGCTCCTTTCAAAGCATTAATGAATAAAGGAATCGGAGGGGTTATGGTAGCTCATTTATATGTCCCTTCCCTGGAATCCGGAAAAGGAATTCCGGCATCTGTTTCTAAAAATATCATTACAGGCTTATTAAAGGAAAAATTAGGGTATAAGGGTTTGATCATTACTGATGCTTTAAATATGGGTGCTGTAGCCAATAAATACAAACCGGGAGAACTGGATGCCTTGGCTTTCAAAGCGGGAAATGATATCATGTTGTTTTCACAGGGGGTTTCTGAAGGAAAAAAATTAATTCAGAAAGCGATTGACAACGGAGAAATTCCACAATCCAGAGTAGAAGAAAGTGTAAAGAAAATTCTATTGACCAAATATTTTTTAGGATTGGATCAATATTCTCCTAAAAGTCCTGAAAATATTAATGAAGACCTGAACAATCATTCACATAAAAATCTGGTTCAAAACCTTTATGCGAATGCGTTAACACTACTAAAAGATGATAAAAAACTGCTTCCTCTTAACTGTAAGACAACTTATTATTATGTCCCGTTAGAAGAAGCACCTTATCAGACTTTTACGGATCAGTTAAATCTGGGAACAACAGTTATTGTAAAAAAAGCAGGTGAGATTAACACCATTCCTGCTAATTCTACCGTGATCGTAGGATTTCATAAAGATAATTCAACAGCTTATAAGCCTTATAAAATTTCGGCAGAGTCAAAGAAGGTCCTTGCAGACCTTTCAAAAAATCAAAATGTAATATTAAATGTTTTCGGAAGTGCCTATGCCTTAAAAGATGTTGATATTTCAAAAGTTTCCACTGTTCTGGTTTCGTATGAAAACAATGATGATTCTATGATTTCTACAGCTAATGCTTTAAAGGGAAAAACAAAGATCTGGGGAAGGCTTCCTGTTTTAGTTAATGATAACCTGAAAGCTGGAATGGGCATGGATCTCAATACAGTTTCTTCAGGTAACACAACAACATTTACAACATCAAAACAACCATAAAATAATGAAAATAGGCATACTTTGCTATCCAACATACGGAGGAAGCGGAATAGTCGCTACAGAACTCGGAATGTCTCTTGCCAACAAAGGGTATGAAGTCCATTTCATAAGCTCTGCCCTCCCTGCAAGATTAGATATCACCAATCCGAATATTTTTTTTCACAGGGTGAATGTGCAGACCTACCCTCTTTTTCAGTACCAGCCTTATGATATTGCTTTAAGTTCGATGATCTACCGTGTGGTGAATCTTTATAAGCTGGATCTTCTGCATGCTCATTATGCAATTCCTTACGCCTATGCTGCATTTACCGCAAAACAGATGCTTTTGGCAGACCATAATGATATTCCATTGGTAACCACCCTTCACGGGACAGATATTACGCTGGTGGGACAACACCCAAGCTATAAGCATGCCGTGGAATTCTCTATTAATCAATCGGATACCATTACCTCGGTTTCCGAAAGCCTGAAAAAAGATACGCTACAGTTTTTCAATATTAAAAAAGAGATCCAGGTGATCACCAACTTTATTGATAATTCCGAATTTGACGACTGTAACGAATGCCAAAGAACTCAGTTTGCCAATCCGGATGAGAAGATCCTGATCCACGTTTCCAATTTAAGGCCTGTAAAGCGTGTGGAGGAAGTTCTTCAGATCCTTAAGAATGTCCAGAAAAAGGTAAAATCCAAATTGATCATCATCGGAGAAGGCCCTGATATGGAGAAAATCAATCAGTTCCTGGAAGAAAACCCCGATCTGATCTCTAAAATACGCCTTCTTGGAAAAGTGAATGACCTGTACCGTATCCTTCAGCTTTCGGATGTGTTTTTACTTCCTTCTGAGCAGGAAA
The DNA here is from genome assembly GCF_014204415.1 of Chryseobacterium defluvii. GTDB lineage: Bacteria > Bacteroidota > Bacteroidia > Flavobacteriales > Weeksellaceae > Chryseobacterium > Chryseobacterium defluvii_A. The sequence goes on from NZ_JACHLE010000010.1 coordinate 12,138, forward strand.
GCTTTGGCCTGGCAGCTTTGGAAGCTATGGCTGCCAATACGCCGGTAATCAGTTCCAATGCAGGAGGAATCCCGGAAGTGAATATCCAGGGTGAAACAGGTTATCTGGCAGAAATCGGGAATGTGGAAGCGATGAGCAATTACACTATCAAGCTATTAAGTAATGAGGATCTTTTAGCCAAAATGAAGAAAAACGCGAAAGAGCAAGCTATAAAATTTGATTTGAAGAACATTCTTCCTATTTATGAGGAAATGTATAGAACGACTATAGAAAACTTTAAGAAGGAGCCAGCGAAAGTTAAGCAATAATACATTGTTAATACCATATCGATATATTTGGTAAGTGTAAAATCCAAAAACCTTTTCTTGCAATTTTTACAGAAGTATTGCTGCTTTTTGGTTTTTATTTTCCATTTTTAATGATTTCTAAAGAATAACAATTGGGGCAATTTTTGGTGTCACTAACTTTGGACCACCTATTATGATTCTCAATCATTTGCGATATGTTTTTTCTACAAAAATAAACGAGAGCAAGGTTATCTTACTCTCGTTTTTATAAATTAAACTTCAATTGATATTGAAAATCAAACGATTACATTTCTTAAATTGAATATCACTAAATCTGAAACACTACCATTGCAAATCCGTGACATCGGTATATTAATGAGTCGCAGTACATAATAACTCTCCATACTCCAATCCTAAAAAAAGTCTAGTCAAAGCCTTAAAAAGATCACCACTACGGTAGATCACATCTGTAATTTGTAAAGAAATATAAACAATACCCTCATCATCCATCAATAGCGTTATATACGAATTGTCAGCATATCCGATTATTACAGCACTTGAAGGTAGAACATTTAAACAACCTCTAACAGGTCTTTCGAGATAAATAATTTTATTTAAAAACTCAACATCACATGCAGGATTATTAACTCCTCTCCATTTAACGTCAATATGTGCGCATTCAAAAATATTCAAAACGGCTTCTGGTAAATTTTTTGCATTTTTTGTTTTCGATTTAATATCGTCCTGATAAAACTCGCCAATCAAAACAAATAACTTACTGTTATAATCGTTTTCTTCAAACAATATTTTCTCTAATATTAATTTAATCACATCATTATAAATATGTGTATCAGAAAAATCAAAGCTGATTAACTCTATATAGGCATCCTCACCAATTATAGATTCTAAATCAGATAATCCATATACTATTTTCTCAAATTCTGCTAATTTTAGCTTTCCACCTACAAATTCATAAAATGGAATTTTCCAAACTGGTGGTAATTTATAACTAATCTTATCTAGTTTATCATTTATTAATGCCATAGTCTAATTATCTTGGAATTACAGGTGAGCCTGTTCAACGGGTCATACCGGTAATTATATCTTCTTAATACGCCGTCATTAGCTGTATTCCAGTTGACCTCTGCAATGTTTCCGTTATATCTTCCAGAAGCCAGGGTAGTATTGACAGGGTTCTGGTATCTGATCTCATATCCGAAGAGTTTTCCGTTCAGGTTCTCAGGATCATTGATCTTGGCCATCAACGATATCTGAAACACTTAATTACTTTTGAGCTCATTCCAAGCTATTTTTAAGCCTTAAAAGCAAAAGGACAATCCTAAGATCCTCCTTTTATTTTCTATCCTTATTTATAACATATTGAAAATCAATATGAATTAATTTCAAAATATCAAATCAACACATTTGGAACACTACCCGTTTGGAACACTACCATATAATCGTGCGTGCGTGTGGATTATATACGATAACTCTATCTTCTAGATGAGGAGTGTTGAGTAATCTCATTCTCCATTGAGGATCAATATTAGAAAGTTTTAAAGAAATATTATTACATAATTGACACCATCCTGACGTTTCTTCATTAAACTTGAAAATACCCCCGTTTGTATGAATTTCTAAGAACATAGTGCTGGTGTCAAAAAGCAGAACATTGTACGCAATTATAAAATTTATATCATTCCATTTTATAAAGTCTCGTGTTTTTAGATTTTTAACATAGAAGCCGTTGTTTTCAAATTTAAAAACTCCATCATCTGAAAAGTATGGATCTGATTCGTCATAATTTCTAAAAGGATATTTTTTTATATAATTTAAAATTTCCAATTGCTTGATTAAAAGTATTATAAAAACTGTAATTATGATATAAAATAAGATCCAAAATATAATATTCCCCCATCTAATAATTAAGAAAAAAGAAAACAATGTTAAAATTAAACTTATTATTAAATAGACTTTTATATACTTCATTATTTAATGTAATCCAATAACAACTCTTACTTTTCCCAACCTATATGATTTTCTAAAATTACAGGATTATATATTTTATTATATCCTATTGGCTTATAGAAGAGAAGTGTAATTTTTAAGGGTTTTCTTAAACTATTAGCATCACTTTCTTTTTTATACACATACTGAATGTACTTCATTTTAATATTTGGAGAGAGACCTACAGTATCTTTAATTTTAATATCTTTTTGTAACATCCCTTTTGAATTAATCATATTATAATGATTATATAAAAAATTTAAATCACCTACAGTTACCCCAGGATAATTTTCAGCATCATAAATTAAATTATTATAAGCTTGTATATCGTTATTTTTAACAGCATCCCAGTACTTTGCAACTGTTTCTTTTATCTGGTCTTTATCCTTTTGATCTTGGGATACACAACCCACAAAAAGAAAAAGAATTAAAAATATGCTTATTGTTTTTATCATGGCTGTATATCTCTGCTTTTTGTTGTTAACTGTTGATCTAAGGGCTGGATAGGCAATTTATTATCTCTCAATATTTGTGTGCCGTTCTGGATTATTAAAGAATTGGGCATTAATCCTGCATCGGGATTAGGTAAAGTTCCATCAAAAACATAATTTATTACATCATTTCTGGTTTGCTGATTCATTTCAATGCCGCTCTGGTCAACATATTGAATAGCTCTATCCATAGTCATAGCTTGGCTATTTATTGCTTGAATATCTTTAGACGCTTGTGTATTTTCCTCAAGACTTTTAAATGCTTTTGGAATATCTAAAAGCATTGCTCCATTCTTCACCAATTCTTTTACTCCACTAGAAAATTTTGACATTTTATCAATTCCTTTATCATATGTTTTTGTCCATATGTTAGTAGGGCGATCATCTCCTCTCACACTTTCCATTTTTGCTTCAGATGCAGTAGCTCCGTCATATTTTGGAAGTCGCAAACCTGTAGTTCCATCTGTAATCCTTGCTCCACTTGGATTATATCCTTTTGTTGTTAGTCCAATATCTCCAGCAGTAAATGTTGCTTTTCCATTACTATCCGCTTGAGAAACGGGAGCTCGCTTCACTTTCATAGCATTTCCATGAATAGCAAAAAATCCTGTATGATTCTTCAGTAATTCCAAACCTTCCAACTCAACTCCCATTCCTAACTTGTTTTCTTGAAATGCATAAGTTGAGTTATATGGGTATTTAGCAGCCAAAGGATCAATGTTGAAAAATCTTCCCACATCAGGCATGTAATTTCTCCACTTAAACGAATAAAAACCAGTCTCTTGTAGCTCTTGTCCTTGGTACTTATACTGATAATTCGGATTTCCGGCCAATTGGTTGTATCCCTCATGCTTCAACCCAAAAGGATAATAATTGTTCTCTTCAATGATCTCTGTTCCTGAAATGCCATTCATATAACTCAGCCTTACATTTCCTAAATGATCTGTATAATTGTAAATATACTTATTATTTTCAAAATTATAATACCCTTCTGAAGTAGGTACAAATTTCAGGGTAAAAGGAACCACATTCTGTATTTCTTCATACTGGAAACCGTCCAGATAATCCGTTGTCTTCTTTACATAGACTGAGTTTTCACTGTACCGGTATTCTTTCCTGAGCTTTCTGCCGTCTGAACCATAAAAGTATCTGGAATTTACATTCTGCCAAACCCCTCTGGTATAATACATCTGATCAAATACCACAGACATGGGAAGATTGAGAAAATTGTAATGCAGCTGTAAAATACCTTTATCTATCTGGTCTTTCATATTCCCGTTATCATCATAAGAAATAGTATTCCCCGACACATCAGGATAACCTTTGTAATTCGTTGAGGCATCAGTAACTGATGTGAGCCTGTTTCCGGTATAGTTATAGGTGAGGTTATCTATAAGGGTTGCAGTCCCCATATTATTGGTGTTTCTCCATAAGCGGGTAATATTCCCGTTCAGGTCATAGGCTGTTTCTTCATTATAGAAATTGTTCTGTGGGACTGAGGAAAGGGGCTCGCGGTAATGTGCATGGGTGAGCCTGTTCAACGGATCATACCGGTAATTATACCTTCTTAATACGCCGTCATTAGCTGTTTTCCAGTTGACCTCTGCAATATTTCCGTTATATCTTCCAGAAGCCAAGGTAGTATTGACAGGGTTCTGGTATCTGATCTCATATCCGAAGAGTTTTCCGTTCAGGTTCTCAGGATCATTGATCCTGGTCATCCATCCTCTGATGTTGTACTGGTAGTCTATACTCTGCAGGTTATCACCCACTTTCTTATTGGTGAGCTGGGAAAGCTCATTATAAGTGTTTTCTGTTAATAGCACCTGTGGGTTACTATCTACCTTATGCCAGTGCTTTTTGAGCCTGTTCTGATGGTCATACTCAAAGGTTTCTGCAATGATGGTTTCCGCATCACTGTTTAATCTCTTATGGTAGGTCTTGCTCTGTTTGGCAAGCCCTGCAAAATCCAGCTCGGTCTCTGTTTTTGTATATCCGCCCAGGTGATTGATGGAATGGGTGCCCACAGGCCTTCCTTTGGTATCATACCAGGTATAGCTTTTGGTCCAGCTGTCATCTTCAATATTCTTCGCATAGGAAGCTAAAGCAAGACTCCTTGTATTCCTCGGGGAGGTCAGGTCAGGTTGTTTCAGTACTTCCTGTCCCATCACCTGCAACGGGGAGGAAGGGGAACCGGAAGGATAGGTATCATAATAGTTGACGGAAAGGATCTTATCATACAGCGACTCGAACGGATAGACTCCTCCGGTATAGTAGACCGTCATTCCGCTGTTGTTGAGTCCTGAAGTATTGCGTTCTTCATGGGCGAGATACCCGTTGGCGAGGTAATAATCCAAAGACTCCTGTATCGGCCTTCTTCCATGCTGGGCTCCTATATTGGCGGTACCGGTGTATACGGGCCTTGAGAACTGGTCATATTTGGTGAACAACCACTTTCCGGAGGGACGCATATTCGCATCCTGGGTCATCACCAGCCTGTCAGCCTTATCGTACACCATATATTCCCAGCCTTTCCCGGGAAGCTTCTTTTCCACCAGGCGGCCTTTGCCGTCGTAACGGTACTGGTAGCACAGGTTATCCAGTGCTGCCTGGTCGGGTGAAGCGGGAAGGGAGGCCAGGGGTGGGAGCACAAAGGCCAGCTGGCCGTATTCATTGTATACGTAATAGATATCTGCCTTTTCTGTTTCATTGATCAGTTTCCTCACCAGGATCACCTGTCCCTGGCTGTTTTTGAACTCTATGGTCTTGTTGCCGTCTTCATCGGTGACGGTATTCTTATACAGCTGGGAGGCTCCGTAGGTTCCCGGTACACTGAGGGTGGAGAGGGTGATCACATTCACCCAGGCAGTGGAGGTAACATATTTTTTTACGGCATCGCCTGCGGTATTGGCTCCATAGTCAAAGGTAACGGGTTTGCCGCTCCAGTCGTTTCCCACCTGGATCTGCTGCTGAACCCGGTCCAGCGGAGAGTCTTCCAGTATTTTCTCGGAGTATGTTTTTTCTCCATTGTAAATACCGGTGGCATCTGCAACGGGAAAGGGAACCTGTCCCGGGTTTTGGGTGTATAGGGCCCCGTTCTGGGTTCCGGACTGGGGTACGGGAAGGTAGTCTCTTCTCTGCCTTCCGAACTGGTCATAGACAACAGGGGTCACCACATCTTTTCCTAAAGGGGAGGCTTTGACATTCACCACCTGTTTGGGCCTTCCCAAACCGTCAAAATACTGAACGGCTTCTGAGGTTTTGGGATTGGGCAAAGAAGGATCTGAAAGGTAGGTCCTGGTGTAGACATAGTTTTCCGTACTGCTCGGGGTGGTCTGGGCATGGCCGAGTCCGGTGATCAGTAAGGTACTGATAGGAATGAGTATTTTTTTCATCTTGTGTTTAGTTTTTGTAGTTGTACTTGAATTCTTTCAACACTTTGCCGTTAACATCAACAATCTTTTCCAACCTGTTCGCGGTATCATACTGATATACTTCCCGAAGGCCGGAAGGCGGGGTAACGGTGGTAATTCCTGTCAGAGGATCGTAAGTGTAGGTGCTGATCACGCATTTAGCCGTGGAATATTTAATCCTGAACGCATCCAGCCTGGCAATAAGCTCAGTCTCCGTTGCGGCAGGGGTAAGGTTGTAAGCAGCCGGATTACCGTCTTTTGCAGACAGGGTTTGTATTTCTGCCATTTCTGTCAGGTAATCATGCCCCATGACCGGTTCTCCTTCTATTTTCATGACTGGTCTGGTCTGATCATATCCCCAGACAATATAAACCTGAACGCCGTCTTTGGTGGTATATTTCACGATATTCCCTTTATTGTCATACTGGTTGTAGGTAACTTCAGCAGTACCTGCATTATTCTGAATGTCATACGATAATGCTGATGTCGGAAACGTATGGTTGATATCATCATATTTTGTCTCGGACCTGGAAATGATCTCGGCGTAAGCTGAAGCGTTGGGTCTGCCGCTTGTGCTGGCTTCCAGTGGAACTCCGATAATATTGGCAGCAATAAGCTTCTGATTGTTTTTTTCATGGGCATACTGGTAATTAGTTTCCCGGATCACCCCGTCGGAATGGGTGACGGTTTCTTTTACAGGATAATCTCTCGGGTTATACACGTAGTCTGTACTGGTGGTGACACCGGGGGAGCCTGGAAAATACTGAATGCTTTCCTGCCTGACCAGATGGGCTGTCCCGAACATTTCTTCATTGGTGTAATAGGAAAGGAATCCTGCCACTTCAGGGGTAAGATAGGCTCTTGCTCCCTGATTGTCGGCTACAAATCCTTCATAAGTATTATATTTTCCGCCATAGAGGTATTCTCCTACGTCCTGATGCTGCATTGTTCTTATGGTACCACCTGTTTTCTCGGTAAAGGAGTTGAATGCATACTGGAATTTATCTTCGGTCAGCGGATTATTATGATTGTCATATACTTTTTTATTGAGAAGGTTTCCTCTTTCAAAGTCGTTATTGGGAACGGCAAAGAACGGAGGTGAAACGGGAGGTACCGTGGAGGACGGATGATCTGCAGGAGAGGTATAGGTATACACTGTTCTTCCTTTTCCTGTCTCTGATACGGTCACATACTGATAACCGATATCACCGCCTTTGGTTTTCTGGATCTGGATAAAATTACGGTTAGACCCACGTGTGATATCCTTCTGGAAGAGCTCTGTTCCTACCTGGCCCATATTTACGGGATACTCCAGAAGGGCTTTATACGTTTCGGTGTATCGTCTCACTGGTACCGGGAATACAAGCCCTCCGGAGCTTTTCTTAGGATTATTGATGTCCATATAGTCATAGCTGATCGTTCTTTCTGGCACAGATCCCTGGTTGTAATAGTTAATGCTTCCTATCCTGATCCCCCCGCCGTATAAATACTGGTAGTTATTAAGGTTTTTTTCACGGTAGGTGATATTGAACCATGCATTGAATGCCGGGATTGCAGACTGAGTGTGCTTGGTCAGCCTAAAGTAATAATCACCGGGAACCAGGTCTACCAGCTGAAACTCTATAGGCGGAGGAGTTCCGCTGGGTAAAAATGCTGTTCCTGATCCGCCGACAGGAATATAAGTGGTACCTTCTTTTCTAAATACTTCTACCTGCCACGGGTATGGGTTGATAGCTCCGGTATTGTTGGTAACAATGGCATCTGTACCGTTTTGCAATATGGAGAAGGCATACTTGTATTCTGTACCGAACTGGGTAAAGTGAACTTCTGCACATACATTATTCCAGTTCAGATCGTTATCATCAAAATTCAGTACCTGAGGAGCATAGCTGTAGGTATTGGTCTGGTAGTTGAATTCTGCTTTTCCTTTGGTAGGGTAGGTGATGGATTTTAACAATTCTCCCCCGCAGGAGGCGTTACCCGGCGGAGGCAAAATTCCACCACATAACGGGGTTTCCGGCTTACAGTTATAAAATTCCCATTCATCTGCCGGACCGCCTCCCGGATAATAATCCAGTGCATATCTATATTCTAAGTTATAGGTGGAATTATTCTTATATGTTTTTTCTACGGAGGCAAGGAACAGCCTTTTATAGCCTCCCTGGTTATACACATAATTCAGATTATATTTCTGATCATATCTGGAGTCATTACTCAGTATCCGTACGCTTTTCAGTTTGGCAAGATTTGCGGCATTCTGTCCGCCACCATAGTTGGTGTCTTCTCTTCCTGATTCATATTCGAAGTTAACTTTTCCCTGACCCGGCAATTCTATTTCCGTAAGTTTTCTCACGCCTGTAATCACCATGCTGGTATTGGCTTCGGTTTTCCTCGGAAGGGTGGCTTTATTGGACTGGATCGCATAGGAATTAGGGTCAGGATCACTAAAAAGGTTAGAAGAACCTGATGTTTCATTGGATACGATGGAAACGGGATCTGCATACCTGAACAAGGCGAAATTCTCCCCACGCATATTCTGAATTTTGCTTAAATGGAATGCACTGTTATAGCTTACCGCAGAGTTAGTAGAGCTGGTATAGGAGGTGCCTTCATAATCCTGAGATGAGGAAAAAGTACTTAAGCTGGAGGTTTCCAGCATATCAAAAACGTAGATATTCCCTTTGTCATCTGTGATGGTGAATGCATTAGGCTCATAGGTGGAAGGGTCGTAAATAACTTTAATTTTTAAATTATTCTTATCGAGCTTAACGACATTGAGCTGGCTACCGACTTTTTTAACCACAAATCTTCCGGTATAATCAAGAAAATTATACTGATACAGGTCATATTGGGTATCAAACCGGTTTTTATAGTGGGCTTCAAAAATATATTTGTTGGTATTAATGGTCTGTGCTGCCAGGCCGGGATCTTCTATAATGGTATGGAAGTAATTTTTATAGGCATGAACTCCTGTTGTTTCATCTAGGTATATTCCTATTTTCAGGCCGCCTCCTAAATTGTAGGACACGAGCTTTTCATCGGGGCTTCCCATAACGGTCCTTGAAATGGTTCCACCGGCTGACAGGCTCCATCCTAATCCTACTTCACTGGCTTTGTCTTCAGGCTTGGCATTGTAGATGTGATACTGTAGTCCGATATTAATGCCAACATCCTTCAGGCCTGTAGGCAGACTCGCTATGGGAATGGAGACACTGGGTACTCCCGTATAGTTGCTTACCGGGATCTCCTCAAATTTCATCAGGCTATTGACTGTGGGAGATGGCGGAATGATCTCGGGTAAATTTCTCAGACTCTCGGGATTACCCTGAGAGAAAACAGCATTGAATATACTGAATGCTATTATCAGATATGTTTTTTTCATATTATATTGTGTTTATTTCTTAATGATTTTAGCACTTGCAGATTGGTTGGTATCGGTCTTGATGCTCACCAGATAGGCTCCCTGGATTAATGTTTGAGTGTTAATCCTGGTTACTTTGTTCTTGGTCCTGGTTTG
>NZ_JACHLE010000011.1:0-11306 GCF_014204415.1 Chryseobacterium defluvii
CCGGAGTATATGGTACCGGGTTTCTATGTAGAGTTGGAGGCAATACCATTAACGCCCAATGGTAAGATCGATAGGAAGAGCTTACCCGGAGTGAGTGGGGAGGACTTGATCAGGAGAGAATATACGGCACCTGGGAATGAGACGGAGGAGAAGCTTGTGGAGATCTGGCAGCAAACCCTTGGGATAGAGAAAGTAGGAGTCACGGATAACTTCTTTGAACTGGGGGGACACAGCCTGGCAGCCATTAAAGTAATTCATATCATCAATGAAAATTTCAATATTAATGTAAACATCAATCAATTTTTCGAACGAAATACAATTAAGCAGTTAGCTGATCTAATTAACAATCTAAAATTAATCCATAATCTTTCAACCAATCAATATGAAGAATCAGAATCTGAAACATTTACTATTTAGCAAATTAAGATTTTTATGTTGTATAGCTTTAGTATTTTTAACGGATAATCTTTATAGTCAATATACCATCTCCGGAAAAGTAGAACAAACGGATAAAAATAAAAATCAGTTTACAGAAGTTCTCCTGCTGGATAAAGATTCGGTAATTGTTAAAAACGATCTGATTGGAGAGAATGGAAGCTTTTCCCTGAAAATAAACAATAGTGGAGAGTATACTTTCAAAATAAAGCAGCTTAATCATTTCTTTTATAATAAGAATATTCAGGTTCATTCTGATTTGAATTTAGGAACGATCGCAATAGATGATGCCAAAGAGATAAAAGAGGTCATTATTACCGGCAAAAAGAAACTGGTTGAGAGAAAAATTGATCGTTTGGTTTTTAATGTTGAAAATACAATTGCTACAACAGGGGGCGATGCTTTGGATGCCTTAAAAATCACTCCCGGGGTAAAAGTACAGAATGATAATGTATCTATTATTGGAAAAGGAGCCGTAAGTGTAATGGTAGATGACAGGCTGATCCAGTTGAAACAGGAAGATTTGAGTAATTTCTTAAAATCTATTTCTGCAGACAATATAAAAAGCATAGAAGTTATCACCACACCGCCTGCAAAATATGATGCATTAGGAAATAGCGGAATTATCAACATTAAAACAAAAACAGCCAGAAGAGATTCCTGGAATGCAAATGTTGGAGCAAGTTACCTGCAGAGAAGCAGGGCAGATGGTTCCGTATTCGGAAATTTCAATTACAATAAAGATAAACTGACAATTTCTACTTCACTGAATTACAGGGATGGTGCAAGATATTCCACACAAAATGATTATGCTTATTTTCCGGACGCTTTATGGCATACTGCTTCCCCTTATGTAGTGGAGTATAAAAGATTTGGCGGAAAATTGGGCATTGATTATCAGTTGACAAAAAACTGGACTACAGGAATTCAGTACATTCTTAATACGAACAAACCCTATTTCTACGGAGATGTAGACACGCCGGTAACGACTTATGGGACCAATGATCTGATTCAATATTTAAAAACCTATAAACAAACGAGAAATAAGCCGGTTTTCAATTCTATTAATTATTATAATGACTTTAAGCTGGATTCATTGGGAAGAAACCTGACCATTAATTTAGATTATTTTAATTTCAAGAATACTGATGAAAAGTCTTATTTCGGAAATTCAATAATATACAATCCTTACAGTGAACAGTATTTTTTAGGAGACAATAACAATATTCAAAAAATAGATAACTTTTCAGGAAAGGTAGATATTGAATATCCTACATCTTTTGTTGATCTGAGCTTTGGCGGAAAAATTACGACCTCAAAAGCTAATAACACTATTAAGTTTTTCAATAGCGGTTTGGTAAATAGCCCGATAACGTCTTATTCTTTGGCAGATAATCTGTTTGAGTATACTGAAAATGTTCAGGCCCTGTATATTTCCGGAAACAAAAAATTTAATGACAAATGGGAAGCGCAGGCTGGTGTCAGGATGGAAGCGACCCAAACCGAAGGAAATTCTTTAACGCTGAATCAGGTGACTAAAAATGACTATTTAAAGTTTTTCCCGACATTATATATTACTTACAAACCGAATGAAAACAACTCTTTAGGATTTAGCTATAGCAGGAGAATTGACAGGCCTGCCTTTAATGAACTTAATCCTAACCTGTATTTTGAAAACCCGTTCCAGAGTATTGAAGGAAACCCGTTTCTGCAGCCGGCTTTCATAGATAATATAGAATTAACGCATACTTATAAAAGCTTTGACAGCAAATTGTATTATAGTAATGAAGAGAATCTGTACGGGCAGATTGCTATTGCAAATCCGGCTGATAACTACATCAGGTTTACCAATGAAAATTATGTAAATACACAGCGGTTCGGATTTGCGGAGGCCTACACTTTTGATAAGCTGAAGTGGTGGACTTCAACCAACTCCTTAGATATTAATTATGTACAGTCTACTTCCTTTATAGACGTCTTGCAAAGAAAGCAGGAAGGTTGGAGCGGCAGATTTTCCACCAACAATGATTTTATACTGAATAAAGACAAGACGTGGACATTCAATATCAACTATTGGTACAATTTCTCAGGTGTAGACGGGAAATTCTATAGAACAGGAGCGATGAGCAATCTGTCAGCAACCATTCAATACCTTTTATTGGACAAAAATTTAAGAATTTCCCTGAAGGCTAATGATATTTTCCGCACAGAAAAAATGAAACAAAGCTCTATTGTGAATAATGTCTATCAAAGAGGAATTTACTATAACGACAATCAGTCTGTACAATTAACGGTCTCTTATAAATTCGGAAATCAAAAGATTAAATCCGTAAAAAGATCAACAGGAAACGAAGAAGAAAGAAACAGAACCGGAAACTAAATTCTTATTAAAGGATCAGCAGTTATTTTTATGAACCAATTATTAGAAAAGCTAAACGAACTCAGTATAAAATTATCCCTTAAAGGCGATAATTTAGATATACAGGCGCCAAAGGGTACAGTAACGCCCAACATTTTAGAAGAAATAAAAAACCATAAAGAAGAGATTATTTCCTTTCTAAAAGATCTTTCTTCCAGAACCGGAATACCCCGGTCTGAAAAGAAGGATTTCTATCCCCTATCTTCAACCCAGAAAAGGATGTGGCTTCTGCAGCAGATGAATCCTGAAAATGTAGCCTACCATATGCCTATGATCTTCGAGATTGAAGGAGAACTTAATATCGACAGGCTTCAGAAAACATTCAGAGCTCTTGTTAAGAGACACGAATCCCTGCGGACTGTATTTAGAGAAGACGATCATGGGAATCCCGTACAAATTGTGAAGGAATTTAAAGAAGACCTGTTTCATTTAGAAAGTACCGATATATCTAAAGATATCCTGGAGAATGTTCAGAAAAGTATAGATACCCCCTTTGATCTGACAAAAGGAGAATTGTTCAGGGGAAATATTTTCAGGATATCAGATCAAAAATATCTGTTGTTGATCGTGATGCATCACATCATCAGTGACGGCTGGTCTGTTGAAGTTCTTGCAAAAGATTTTTTTGAGCTCTATAAAAATATAGACAATACAGATTTCAGTTTACCAGCTCTCCCTATTCAGTATAAAGATTATGCAGTTTGGCAGCAGGAAAAGATAAAAGACCAAAACTCAGATAAAGAATACTGGCTTTCCGTTTTTAATGACGAGATCCCTGTTTTAGAATTACCCTCTTACAAAGCAAGGCCTAAATATAAAAGTGGTAAAGGGCATACGATATCCGAACAGATCAGTGAACAGAACCTATCCCAATTTCAGAAGCTATGCTCAGATAATGAAGCCACCCTGTTTATGGGGATAAAAACCCTTGTAGATGTTTTATTATACAAATATTCCCATCAGAATGATATCATAGTAGGAACTCCGATCGCCAATAGAGAATATCCGGAACTTCAGGATCAGATAGGATTTTATGCAAATACATTAGCGTTAAGAGCAAATGTTAATTCAGCACAATCGTTTCTGAACCTATTGAACAGTAATAAAATCCAATTATTAGATGCCTATCAATACCAGGAATATCCCTTTGATGAATTAGTAGCCAATTTGAGACTTCCTTATGACCCAAGCCGGAACCCGTTATTTGATGTCATGGTTTCCTTACAGGAAAATTCAGAAATAGAAGCATCACAAATAGAAAATCTTACAATGAAAAAATTCATTGTAGATGATCATACCAGTAAGTTTGATTTAGCATTTAGTTTCTATATTGAAGATAACCGATTACATTTAGATTTAACCTATGATAGTGAGATCTATGATGAAAAATTGGCAGGCGGTTTAATAAAGCATGCATGCAATCTTATTGAAAAAATCATAGATAATGAAAACGCCTCAATTAAGGACCTCAATTTTCTCTCTCCACAAGAACACCACCAGTTATTATTAGAGTTCAATGACACGAGTGTTGATTACCCGAGGGATAAGACAATGATCGAGCTGTTTGAAGCACAGGTAGAGAAAACCCCGGATCATATAGCCGTTGTTTTTGAAGATACAGAACTTACCTACCGGGAGCTCAATGAGCAGTCTAATCAATTAGGAGCTTACCTTAGAAAGAATTATGACACTCAGGCAGATGATCTGGTAACGATCAAACTTGATAGAAGTGAACAGATGATTGTGGCCATTCTGGGAGTTCTGAAGTCAGGGGCAGCCTATGTACCGATAGACCCTGAATATCCTGAGGATAGAATAGCTTATATTGAAGAAGACACAAGAGCAAAAATTACCATTGATGAATCCTTTTTAAATGTTTTTCAACAAGAATTACAAAGCACACAACATCAATATACGAAAGATAATCTTCCTGTGATCAGCAGGCCTGATAGTTTAGCGTATATTATTTACACCTCAGGGACCACAGGGAAACCTAAAGGGGTGATGATAGAAAATAAGGGATTGATTAACCTTTGTCATTGGCACAACAAATCCTTTGATGTCAATGCCGATAGCAAATCAGCTCTTTTCTCAGGACAGGGTTTTGACGCTTCCGTTTGGGAAATATTTCCTTATTTATTAAGTGGCGGGTGCTTATACCCTTTAGCCAACGAAATTAAATATGATATAAATAAACTCAGTGAGTTTTATTTAAACAGATCGATCACCCATTCCTATCTTCCTCCGTTTGTATTAAAAGAATTACTGGAAAAAAATAACATAGATAATATTACATTCCTGTCAGGAGGAGAAGCATTGGATAATATCCGGACAAAAAATAATACTATCTATAACAACTATGGCCCGACTGAAAATTCCGTAGTTACCTCCTGTTACAAACTAGAGCGTCATCAGAATTATACTGCTGTTCCAATAGGAAAGCCTATTTCGAACACTCAGGTATATATTTTGGATGAAGACCTGAATTTGGTACCTGTAGGAGTAAGCGGGAAATTGTATGTATCCGGCGCTGGCTTATCGCGTGGTTATCTGAACAAGGTAGAGTTAACGGCAGAGAAATTCATAGACAACCCATTTGAAGCAGGGAGCAAGATGTATGACACGGGCGATTTAGCCAGATGGCTACCCGATGGAAACATTGAGTTTTTAGGGAGAAAAGACTTCCAGGTCAAGATAAGAGGATATAGGATAGAATTAGGCGAGATCGAGAGCTGCATAGCCCAGTTTAGCACTGCGATTAAGCAGGTTGTGGCAGAAGCAAAGGAAGTCAATGGCGAGAAAGTATTGGTCGCTTATTATACAAGTTCTCTAGAAGCAACAGAAGCCGTAGGAAGTGATGCAGCTCAAATACCAAACATAGACAAAACAGTATTACGAGAATATCTGCAGAGTAAGCTGCCGGATTATATGGTTCCGGGGTACTTTGTAGAGCTGGAAGCCATTCCCTTAACCCCTAACGGAAAGATCGACAGGAAGTCATTACCGGGAGTTAGCGGTGAAGATCTGATCAGGAGAGAATATGTTGCACCGAGGAATGAAACGGAACAAAAACTTTCAGAAATTTGGCAGGAAGTATTGGGATTAGAAAGAGTAGGAGTTACCGATAACTTCTTTGAATTGGGAGGCCATAGTTTGATGGTCGCACAGGTATTAAATAAGATTTATCAAAACTTGGGAATTCAGGTAAGCCTTAAAGATTTCTTTGCTTCTCCAACAATAAAGAAAATAACTCAAAACTATATTTATTATGAGGAAAAAGAGATACATGAATCTACTAAGATACAAGCTTCAGTATCTAACAATGTTTTTGGGTTAATAAGCTATCTTAAATTAAAAAAAATTTCTCTAAAAATAGATGGAGAAAAAATAATCATTGTTAATAATCATTACATAGAAAATGATATACTTTATGATAATATTAAAAATAATCATAAAGAAATACTTAATTATTTCAAAAAATCTCCTAAAATAACAAGAATAAGAGCATCCCAATTACAAAGGGATGTTTATAAGTTTGTTATCAATAATTCATATAATTCAAATATAAATTTTGGATTCATTGTAGAGAAATTGAACATGCCTAAATTACATAGAGCATTTGAAAATCTTATTAAAAATAATCAGATTTTGATGTCATCTTTTGAACTAGTTGAAGATGTCTTGCATCTTAAGTATTTAAAAGACAACTTTTCAATTATTGAATTGAATTTTAATACCAAGAAAGAGGCTATAAAATACCTTAAGGCAAAAACATTAGAAATCTTTAATATTTTTGATAATAAACCTTTACTGAAAGTTTATTTAATACATATTCCTCAAAAAGATATTTTGTTTTTTGTCATTAATCATTTAATATTTGATGGTTTATCTTTATATCCAATGATTAAGGAGCTATTCAATAACTATTATGAAAAAAGAGTAGACACCACAAAAATTCAATTTCATGAATATATAGCAGCAAAAGAATATTTCCCTTATACTAATGAGTATAGAGTTAGTGAAAATTTTTGGAAAGGAGAGTTCTTACAAAGCTATAATGCTCCATTACTTTTTCCCAAGCACATAGATAAATATGCTGATGACTTTTATGATACTTTCATAATAAAAAGTAAACTGTCGAAAACAATATTGGCTAAGGTAGAAAACTATTGTAGAATAAAAAAAACTACGATAAACATTTTTATATTATCTATCTACTATTATACATTACAATCACTTACAAAAAAGCAAGATATCATCTTAGATTGTACTTCATCAGGAAGAGAATCAGATAGTTTAATCAATGAGATCGGATTGTTTACAAATTCAATTTTTTTAAGATTGAATATTAGAAGTAAAGATTTCACTAATGTATTAGAGTTTATTAAATCAAAATATATTTTGGCTGTATCAAATAGTTTATATGATAATAATATGGTATATAATAATTTAAACCTTTCGGTCTACGGACACGAATTACTTAGAAGGTATAAGTACAATTTTATATATGATCAATCCGAGCCAGGTGATTTACTAAATATTACCCCATTTTCAATAGAAAAAAAAGCTGGATGTTATTATTTATTAATCAATATATATGCATCAGAACATAATATAAATTATGACTTTGTTTTTAATAAAAAGTTTTTTACGAAAGAAGAAGGGACTGAGATTGTTAAAAAATTCAACAAAAAAATTAAAGAGTTAATTTATGAAAAACATTGAATCAAGTAATAGTTTTATTGATAAATATTCTATAGATTTTAATAATAGTGCAAGATTAAAAAAGTATGATCCTGTTTTTTTTAGAAGCAGTGAAATAAAAAAAGTGATAGAGACATTATGTAGAAGAATAAAAAACAACGTAATACTTTTAGGACATCCAGGTGTAGGAAAAACGGCAATAGTTGAATGCATTGCTCAAATGATTGTTAATGATGAGGTTCCAGAAGTATTAAAAAATAAGAAAATATATGGTATAAAGATGTCTAATATGCTTGCAGGAACCAGTTATAGGGGAGAGTTTGAAGAAAGAGCGGAACAATTACTAAAAGAAATATGCAATAGCGAAGTAATATTATTTATAGATGAACTGCATACGATTATGAAAGCTGGAGCTTCTGAAGGTTCTGTAGATTTTGTTAATCTTCTCAAACCATATATTGCTAGAGGTGATATTCAATTAATTGGAGCAACTACTTTTGTTGAATATCAACATTCAATCCTATTGGATAAGGCGCTCGACAGAAGATTTCATAAAGTAACTATTGAGGAGCCAAGTGATTATATAACGTATCTGATACTAAAAAAAATCAAGTATAAGTACGAAGCATTTTATAATATACTAATTACGGATGAGGCAGTTCTTGAGGCAATTAACCTTACAAAAGATATACAGGATTATTATTTTCCAGATAAAGCTATTGATCTCATAGATTTAGCTTGTTCAAGTTTAGTTATGGATTATGAATTTTTATATTCTGATGAATTTATTGAATTAGAGTACAAGGAAGAGCTTTATACCAATTTAATTACTGATCCTTTGTTTAAACAAATTTTTGAAACTAATCATGAAATTGATATTCTTTCAGTTAGAAATTCAAAAAATATTATAATAGAAAATTTTAAAATAAATAAGAAAAAAATTGATGAACAAAAAAAGAATTTAAAATTAGTTGACTCTTATCTGAAAGAAGCAAATGCAATGAAAAGACAAGGATACGAGTCAAAATATGAAGAAATATTGGAATTAATTATTCCCAAAATTAAAGAAGATCTTCAGAATGATAAAGTAGAATTAACAAAAGAATTTTTAACCCTGTTTTATACTAGAAGTTATGGAAGAAAACGATAGATATCAATTAAAACAAGTATGTGTACAAAACCCAATTTTTGGACCTAGAAACTTAGGTCACTATTGGGGCTCAATGAAGGATTTTGTCAATAATCAAAACAAATTTGAGTCATTTTTGATTATAGATGATATTATGGCAATACTAATGAACCCAAAAGAAGCAGAGGCGATAAAAAATAGAACATATTTTGTGGTGCAGGATTTTATTAATTGTGGATATGATGTAGAAAAAAATCACATTATTCTAACAAGTTCTTATATGCCATATATAATGGAGTTGATTACACTTTATGCAAATTTTATAGATTTTAAGTATTGTAATTATTTATATGAAAATTCATTCTTAGGCGGACTTAAGTCTTATCAAAGAGAGGAGCTGGGACTAAATTTATATGCAAGTGTTTTTGAATTGTTGTATCCCCAATTAGGAATGCCTGCAATTTCCTTTGCCTTAGAGGTCGAATTATTTCAAGGAGGAGAAGAGATTATTGGCTATACATATATAATGAATAATATTAAAAATAATCTAAAAAAAGTATATAACGATTATAATTATCCCCCAATATATGAACCAGCAAGAAATGGATATGTATTAGGTTTAGATGGTGAGTATATGTTTCAGCACAATAGTATTTTTTTGTCAGAAGATGAAGATTCTATAGCTGAAAAAATTGAAAAAATTGAAACGGAGAAGGTTATTGAAGATTGGCTTATTTCCTTGGGACATAAAGACCTCCTGAACTTTTACTCTACTAATAATGATTTTGTTTATCTGAAAAACTTTTTGAAAGATTTATTGATTGATGAATTGAGACCTTTTAGGGAAAACCAATTGATGCTAGACGATTTAGATAGAGTTATTATTAATGATTATGAATTTATAAAAGCTCAGTTTCAGGGACATATAGATTTACTAAAAAGAAAAGTTTATAAAATGTAATTTTTAAGTTAAAAATAATTTATAAAATAAAATATTATGGAAAAATTTATTTTGAATCCACAATTAAAAATCAGAAAAGAGGTTTTTGGTTGTATTGTATTAATTAATGAGAGGAAATCAGTTAGGTTTTTTAACAAATTAGGGTACCAGATTATTTCAGCATTAAAAAACCCCAAAAGTATTTTGGAGATTTATGAAAGTATATCCGAAAATTTTGATATTTCCAAAGTACAAGTAGAAGAAATAGAGGAATTTGTAAAGCTCTTGAAAAATGTTAATATCTGTTTTGAGTTTAAAGAACAAAATGTGATAACTACTCCTATTTTCTATTTTGAAGATATTCTGGAGGAAAACTTTTCTGAGGAGTATTTTTATTCCCCTTTAGGTGTTGAGATTGAAAGTACTAATAAATGTGCACGAGAATGTTCTTATTGCTCATATTTTAGTAATCCACGTGTTGATATTTCTCAGGAACTATCTTGGGAAGATTGGCTTCCAATAATCAAAGAAATATCAGATTCCGGAGTCTTTTATGTAAGGTTTACTGGAGGTGACCCATTTACGAGAAGAGATGATTTACTAAAAATGATCTCCTATGCTGACAGTTTGGGTTTGATGGTTTCAATTGGTTCAGATCTCACTCTAACAACGGAAATGGACGTTATTTATTTAAGTAAATTAAAGAATTTTGTTTTTCTACAAACAACATTAGATGGTTCAACCAAAGAGATATGTGAAAGATACAGAGGTAAAGGTAACTTTTTAAAAGTAATTAAGGGAATGGAACTACTCCATAAACATAAAGTCCCCTTTATTGTTGGAACCGTCCTAACAAAATACAACAAGGATGACATTTATAATATAGGGAAGCTTATTTCTCAGTATGAACCATTAGGATATAGTTTTGCACCCCTTTATATCGCAGGAAGAGCAATTAATTTAGAAACAGATATGCCAAATAATGAGGAGCTTTATCATGCTAATTTACAACTTAAGCAACTAGTAAATGATAAAATTATTTATCCAGCAGATTCTGCCTGGCAAGAAATAGTAAACGATATTGATGAGGATGCTTTTAAAAATTTATTAAATGATCAACCTTTATTAACACGGACAGGAGAACGATTAATGAGAATAACACCTCAAGGGCATTGCTATGTTTCAGTAAAACTTAAAAGAATTGATGTTGAAAATGATGTAGAATGGAATGCGGGAAGTATTATTGGCAATAATCTAATTAAAATTTGGCAAAAATCGGATAAAATGAATAATTGGAGAAGTTTAACGACTAATGACAATTCTTTTGGAAAAACAGTGAATATTAAGGAATTATTATAATGTGTTTAATTTAAATTTTATTAAAATGAAAAATTTACAACAAAAAACAAAAGAGACCAAAAAGAAAATTGATCTTAAAGGTACACCAGTATTTGAAAATGTAAAGCCAATGTTGAGTACTCCTTTGGAGATTACAAGAGACAAGCTTAGAATGATGAATATGATAGATGAAAATATCATTATTCATGATAGTGTAATAAAGCAAGACTGTGAATAATTTACAATTTATTAAAATGAAAAATTTACAACAAAAAACAAAAGAGACCAAAAAGAAAATTGATCTTAAAGGTACACCAGTATTTGAAAATGTAAAGCCAATG
>NZ_JACHLE010000011.1:11404-17801 GCF_014204415.1 Chryseobacterium defluvii
TGTTGAGTACTCCTTTGGAGATTACAAGAGACAAGCTTAGAATGATGAATATGATAGATGAAAATATTATTATTCATGATAGTGTAATAAAGCAAGACTGCGAATAAATAAAATAATTAATAATTCCTTAATTTTTATAGAGGCCAAAAGCTTTGGCCTCTATATTTAACTTTAATAAAATTAAATAAAATGAGTAAAAAAATTCTAGTAAGTGCACATAACCCTGTAACTGGACCAAGGCACTTAGGACACTATTTTGGGGCTATGAAATCATTAGTAGAATGTCAATATGAATATAATACTATTGTTGTATTAGACGATCTATTGGCTCATTACATGTATCCAAAAGAGAGAGAATATATTAAAAACAGGACATTATATGTTGTTCAGGATTTTATTAATTCTGGTTTTGATATTGAAAAAAATAATATTGTTTTAACCTCTGATATTGCACATTTATTTCTAGAACACATGCTATATTATAGTACTGTTATTGATGTAGAATATTGTAATCATTTACATCAAAATTCTTTTTTAGGATCTTTGAAATCTTATCAAAGAAAAGAACTAGGTTTAACTAATTATCCATCTGTTACCGAATGGTTATATCCTCAAATGGGAATTGCATCTATGGTGCTTAGTTTAGGTGCAGAATATTTTCAAGGAGGAGAAGAGATTATAGGATACATTTATATAATGGAAGAGATTATAGAAAATTTAAAATTAAAAAATAATTTATCAATAAATGTACCTGAGTATATACCATCAAAAATAGGATATATAAATGGAGTTGACGGAACATATATGATTCAAAAAAACTGTGTTTTTTTAGGAGAAGAAATTGGAACATTAAAAAAGAAGATATTTGAGATAAATGATAAAAGGGTTTTTCAGGAATGGTATAATTCATTACACAAAGAGGAAAAATCGAAAGATTTAAACTCTAAAGAATTGTCTAATCTTGTAAAAGAGGAATTTTTTGAAACTCTTGCCAAGGAATTAAAGCCTTTTAGAGAAAATAAACTAAGTAATCAATTTCTTTTAGAGGCTGTTGAAAAAGGTAAAAATAATGTGTCCGGGCTATTTGCCGAAACTTTAACTCCACTTAAAGATTCACTGAAAATTTATTAATTAAAAATAATATTATAAAGAGGAAGCCTGAAAAGTCTAAATTTAAGAACTTTTGCTTTTTAGGTCGTTTGAAATTGGTTTTATGGAAATTCGAAAAGCTACTAATTTTTTACTTTTTGGTCTACCTCTTTAATTAAATACTATTTAGATATGAAACAATTATTTGAAGAATTATTAAGCGTGTTCTCTTTAGAAAGGGCAGGAATATATCTGGGAGTTTTATTTATTTGTTTAGTTTTGGAAATAATTTTTATTGGTTGGGAAAATTGCTCTTTAAAAAAAATTATTAACTTAAAGTCAAATACCGTAAAATTAGATATATTTAGTTATATATTTAAAGTTTCAAATTTTATTGAAATATTAGGATTCATTTTTTCTTTTGGTCTTAGTTATGTAATTGCAGACATCTTGGGAATGCCAAAAACAAATTATTTACAAGAATATATCGGAAATATATTTATTCAAAATATTATTTTTATTCTTATTCTTGATTTTTCACTATATTGGATACATAGATTCTTACATATGTTTCATTTTTTGTGGGAAATTCATAAATTTCATCACTCTGCAGAGGAAATGACTATATTTACTACAGCAAGACTTCATCCGTTAGAAATAGCTATAAATAGCATAGTATTTTCAATACCTATATATTTAATTGGAGTTCCTGCTGAAAGTTATATTTTTTTTATAATATTTACAAGCTGGTTAGGACATATTCAGCATTCAAACTTATCTTGGAATTTTGGATTTATAGGGAAATGGTTATTCATATCCCCAAATAGTCATAGAATACATCATTCAACATCAAAGGAACATTTTAACAAAAACTTTGGTACAGTTACACCTATTTGGGACCGCTTGTTTGGAACCTGGTATGAATTAGAAGGTGAGTCTAAGAAAATTGAAATTGGTGTTTCACAAGATTATCATAATTTAAGCAGTAATATTTTTCGAAGCTATTTTTTATCATTTAAAGGCTTATTTCTAAAAATACTAAATAAAAATGAAAATATTAGAACAAAATAAATTAACTGAAATACAGAAAAAAAATTTATGGGATTTATGGAATAATGAATACCCTGTTCAGTTAAATTATGAGAAATTAGAAGATTTTAATAAATATATAAAAAGTTTAGAAAACAGTTTTAATATATTACTACTAGATGACGGAAAAATTATAGGATGGGCTTTCTCTTTTGATAGGGAGGGTGAAAGGTGGTTTGGAATAATTGTATCTGAAAATTATCAAAACAAAAGATACGGTTCTTTAATGTTAAAGAAATTGAAAGAACATGAAAGTCAGTTAAATGGATGGGTAATTGATAAAACTAATTATTACTATAAAAAAAATGATAAACCATACAAATCACCAATAGATTTCTATTTAAAAAATGAGTTTAAAATTATTAATGATTCTATCTTGGAAACTCCAAAGTTTTCAGCAATAAAAATTACATGGAGTAAATTGATATTTTAAATTTTCCTTTTAGCAAAATCTTTTACTATTTAGTCAGTTTACCACTAATTTTGTATGTGTCGCTACTTTGGCTTTCATCTAAATTGAAGACAAAGTATAAAAAAGAATATCTTCGCATCTTGCTCATTATGTAATGATTTATAGTAGTGGTTATGTTAAAAAAATGATTAAAATTAAATAATTTAACATGCTAAACTTTAAACTTAAATACATAATCTTTTTTTTATTATATTCTATTCCTAATGTTTTTCTGAACATATTCTTGATTTTTGTTATAAACGAAACGGTTAATTTAAAAGATATTAAAAATTTTAGCCCCATTTATTACTTTTTAATAATAGTATTACTATACTTTATTAATATTATTTTTCAAAAAAAACTTAATCAGTATTCCTATAATATTCTGTATGAAAATGAGAAAAACATTTTCAAAAGAATACTGAAAACAAAATTAATTACCTTAGAAAAATATGGAACTCAACGATTCTATACAGCTATAGAAGATTTAAGAATATTTTCTTCTTTGCCGGAAGTCGTCACCCATACGATAAATTCATTGCTGATGTTGCTGCTGTGTTTGGTCTACATGTTCAGTTTATCCTTATACGCAGGATTAACGGTTTTAGGACTGATAGTCATGATTGCGGGGATTTATTTTATTGTGATGAATACGATGAACGGCAGAATTGCTGTTTTAAGAAAATTCAATGAACATTATTACAAATATGTAAATGATGTAATAAAAGGATTTAAAAATCTTAAAGTAAATTCAACATTATCCCAAAACCTGCTGTCTGAAAATCTGCTTCCCAACCGTGACCAGGCCAAAGAGCTGGATTACAATATCAATTATGTATTTCTATCGATCAATCTTATCAGCCAGTATGGTTTATATTTAATAATAGGTGCCATACTGTTTATATTGCCAAAGTTCAATTTGCTGCCAAAAGAGGATATTGTCTCTTATGTGGTTATTCTTTTGTTTATTACCGGGCCCATCAGTAATCTGATCAATATGCAGAATATCTATACAAGATTTTCAGTTGCTAACCGGAGGATCATTAACTTTTTAAAAGACTTTAGTGAAGAATCGGAAAGTAATGCAAATGTAGGGGCTGCAAATGTGGACTTCCAGTCATTAAATTTTAAAAACATTACGTTTCAATATGAAAATGCCTCGGGAGAGCAGTCCTTTGCTTTAGATAAAGTGAACTTTAACGTTCAGAAAGGAGAGGTTATTTTCATTATAGGAGGAAATGGAAGCGGGAAAAGTACCTTTATCAATATATTAACAGGCCTATATGACCACAAAGAAGGAGAAATTACGCTGAACCATGAAAAGCTTCATTCAAAGAAGAGCTTACAGAATCTCATTTCTCCGGTATTTACAGACAATTATGTCTTCTCTCATAATTATGATAATTACCGGTTAGAAAACAATTCCCAATACCAGTCTTTATTGGAGATGATGGAAATGCAGGAAGTAGTTGGAGACACCAAAGAAGAATCGGCAAGACGTAATTTTTCAAAAGGTCAGAGCAAGAGAATGTCTCTGATATTTGCATTGCTGGAAGAAAAACCGGTCCTGGTATTAGATGAATGGGCAGCCGATCAGGATCCGCATTTCAGAAAATATTTCTATGAAGTTCTGGTCCCTAAATTTAAAAAAGAAGGTAAGACCATTATAGCAGTGACACATGATGATGCTTACTTTAGGCAGGCAGACAGGATCATCAAATTTGATTACGGTCAGATTGCCAGTGACACAAGAATAAACTCTGATTTCCATCCATCAATGCTTTAATTTTTCATATCAACAATGAAACTTACTCTTCCACAACAGGATATTTATTTTGAACAGCTTTTATTTCCTGATGTACCGGTGTATAATATAGGTGCCAGGATTTCTATAGAAGGTTCGTTAAACAGGGAAATATTTGAACAGGCCTATATAGCTTTAATACAGCAGCATGATGCCTATCGGTGTTTTTTAAAAGGGGATTTTGATAGTGCTGAAATGCAGATCACAAATGAAATCCGGGCGCTTGAATATATAGATTTTTCGACGGAAAAGGATAAAGACCAATCCGTATTGAATTTCATGCAGAAAGAGTTTAAAAAAACTTTTAATATTGAAAAAGATGAATTCCTGTACCGGTTTGTTCTCATCAGGGTAGATGAGAATCTTCATTACCTGTTCTCTGTGTATCACCACATGATTACGGATGGCTGGGGTACTTCCTTGATGTTTACCCGTTTGGTGAAAAACTATAATGAGATTTTAGAAAACGGAACAGTCATTTCCGAATATCCCTATTCTTATGAAAATTTTGTAACTGAAGATGAGGCCTATTTCAGTTCTGAAGAATTTAACTCAGATAAACAGTATTGGAAAGAAAAATTCAATGCATTGCCCGAAAATTTATTTCAGAAACTGGATTCGTCGAAAACGATCAATACCAGTGCCAGAAAAGAATTCATCATTAAAAGAGCCGTCTACAATGAATTGACGAAGCTGGCCTTAGAAACAAAATCGAGCACATTCCACATCATACTCGCTCTCTTATATACCTATTTTGGGAAAAAATCGCAGAATGAATGGGTTTCAATAGGTTTGCCTGTTTTAAACCGTTCCGGGGCTAAATTCAAAAAGACCGTAGGGTTGTTTATGGGAGTCAATCCTTTATTGATTTCTATTGATGACGAAGATACGTTTACAGGATTAGTTGAAAAAATTAAAAACCAGCTCAGGCAGGATTACCGGCATCAGCGCTTTCCTTTGGGGCAATTAGTAAAAACACTTGGGGCTTTTAACCGGAAAGAAAGAATATTCAATATGACATTGTCTTATGAGAAACAGGATTATTCATCTCATTTCAAAGATACCGTCACAAAAGTAGTTCCGCTCAGCCATGAATCAGAAAGAGTAGCTTTGGCATTGTACATAAGAGAGTTTGATGAGACGGAAGATGTAAAAATAGACTTTGATTATAATCTGAATTACTTTGCCAAAGAAAGTATCAGCCAGGTTACAGAACACTTCCAAACCCTTATGGAAGAAGTTTTGAATGATCCTGACCAGAAAATCAAAAAATTAAACTTTCTCGGTGAGACAGAACGATATGATCTTCTTTACAAATTCAATGATACGAGTGTTGATTACCCTAGGGATAAGACAGTGATCGAGTTATTTGAAGCACAGGCAGAGAAGACCCCGGAGAATATAGCAGCTCGAGACCGAGGGTTAAGCTTAACTTACAAAGAACTGAAAGAACAATCAGAAAAAGTTGCAAAATACCTGATTTCCCATTTTGGAGCCAATAACCAGCCTGTGGGAGTATTGACAGACCGTTCCTCAGAACTTGTCGTCCTGCTTTTAGGCATCCTCCGATCAGGAAAAAGCTACATTCCTATCGACCCGATGCTGCCCAAAGAAAGGATCGAATACATCATTAATCACAGCCAGGCATCCCTTATCATTACCGAAGAAGCATTTTTACAGGAATTTAATTTAGTACGATCATCAGATAACAGCACTCAGGACAAAGCACGTTTCATTACCAAAGAAGAATTGCTGCAGTTCGAGGCAAGTTCTGCAACTCACTTAAACCATCATCCAAAACCAGAAGACACCGCCTACATAATCTATACCTCAGGATCCACAGGTAACCCGAAAGGAGTAGAAATAGGGCATCAGGCCTTAACCAATTTCCTAACCAGCATTCAACGCCAGCCGGGAGTTCAGGATCAGGATATTCTGTATTCCGTGACCACCTATTCCTTCGA
>NZ_JACHLE010000012.1 GCF_014204415.1 Chryseobacterium defluvii
TTATGTTAAATAGATTTGTTTTGTGTGTAGATAAGTTTGTATTTTTGCGGGACCTAAAACCGGGAGGTATTAGGCAGCGCAGGAGGGCTTTTAATTAAGGGCATTAATTTAAGGAACACTTTTAAAAAGAGAAAAAAGTATCGTCACATTTATTATTTAAAAATAAACTAGATAAAAGTTGTGAGAGATGAAATTTTTAGTATCTTTGCAGTCCCTAATAAAAGGGGGCGCAGGAGTGAGGGTTAAGTGTTGTGATAGAGATTAGGGTTAAAGAGAAAAAACTTTAAATTTTCTTTAGAAACATTTGGCTGGTAAGAAATAAATTATTACTTTTGCACACGCAAATCGGGGGATCGAAAACGACAGAGAGTAGATCCTGATTAAAGCGGAAGCGATGAAGATCATTGACATAAAATATAACAACCAAGTAAGGAAAAACTAAAGCGTTAAAAAACTTTGAGTGAGTCAGACAAACATACAATGGAGAGTTTGATCCTGGCTCAGGATGAACGCTAGCGGGAGGCCTAACACATGCAAGCCGAGCGGTAGATTGTCTTCGGACAATTGAGAGCGGCGTACGGGTGCGGAACACGTGTGCAACCTGCCTTTATCAGGGGGATAGCCTTTCGAAAGGAAGATTAATACCCCATAATATATGTCAAGGCATCTTGATATATTGAAAACTACGGTGGATAAAGATGGGCACGCGCAAGATTAGATAGTTGGTGAGGTAACGGCTCACCAAGTCAATGATCTTTAGGGGGCCTGAGAGGGTGATCCCCCACACTGGTACTGAGACACGGACCAGACTCCTACGGGAGGCAGCAGTGAGGAATATTGGACAATGGGTGGAAGCCTGATCCAGCCATCCCGCGTGAAGGATGACGGCCCTATGGGTTGTAAACTTCTTTTGTACAGGGATAAACCTATTTACGTGTAAATAGCTGAAGGTACTGTACGAATAAGCACCGGCTAACTCCGTGCCAGCAGCCGCGGTAATACGGAGGGTGCAAGCGTTATCCGGATTTATTGGGTTTAAAGGGTCCGTAGGCGGATCAGTAAGTCAGTGGTGAAATCTCATAGCTTAACTATGAAACTGCCATTGATACTGCTGGTCTTGAGTAAGGTAGAAGTAGCTGGAATAAGTAGTGTAGCGGTGAAATGCATAGATATTACTTAGAACACCAATTGCGAAGGCAGGTTACTATGTCTTAACTGACGCTGATGGACGAAAGCGTGGGGAGCGAACAGGATTAGATACCCTGGTAGTCCACGCTGTAAACGATGCTAACTCGTTTTTGGGTTTTCGGATTCAGAGACTAAGCGAAAGTGATAAGTTAGCCACCTGGGGAGTACGAACGCAAGTTTGAAACTCAAAGGAATTGACGGGGGCCCGCACAAGCGGTGGATTATGTGGTTTAATTCGATGATACGCGAGGAACCTTACCAAGGCTTAAATGGGAATTGATCGGTTTAGAAATAGACCTTCCTTCGGGCAATTTTCAAGGTGCTGCATGGTTGTCGTCAGCTCGTGCCGTGAGGTGTTAGGTTAAGTCCTGCAACGAGCGCAACCCCTGTCACTAGTTGCCATCATTAAGTTGGGGACTCTAGTGAGACTGCCTACGCAAGTAGAGAGGAAGGTGGGGATGACGTCAAATCATCACGGCCCTTACGCCTTGGGCCACACACGTAATACAATGGCCGGTACAGAGGGCAGCTACACAGCGATGTGATGCGAATCTCGAAAGCCGGTCTCAGTTCGGATTGGAGTCTGCAACTCGACTCTATGAAGCTGGAATCGCTAGTAATCGCGCATCAGCCATGGCGCGGTGAATACGTTCCCGGGCCTTGTACACACCGCCCGTCAAGCCATGGAAGTCTGGGGTACCTGAAGTCGGTGACCGTAAAAGGAGCTGCCTAGGGTAAAACAGGTAACTAGGGCTAAGTCGTAACAAGGTAGCCGTACCGGAAGGTGCGGCTGGAACATCTCATTTTAGAGCGTCTTTCGGGACGATAAACAAAATTAGTATCGTAAGATACGTACTTACTTAAAGTTTAAGCTTTAGTTTTTTATTTGGTTGCTATATAAAAATACAAACCCACTAGAAATTAGTAAAGGGAAGAGGCAAGAGAAAAGAACAAAGATGAAAGACAGAAGTTGATAAGGTCTTTATTCTATATTCTTTGCTCTCAAAGTCTAAAAGACAGTCTCGTAGCTCAGCTGGTTAGAGCGCTACACTGATAATGTAGAGGTCGGCAGTTCGAGCCTGCCCGAGACTACTAATAAAGTTGAGAGTTAAGAGTTATAGGTTGAGAGTTAAAACGATCAACTGATAACCGACAACCGACAACTACTAGAGGGGGAATTAGCTCAGCTGGCTAGAGCGCCTGCCTTGCACGCAGGAGGTCAAGGGTTCGACTCCCTTATTCTCCACAGTTTTGGAGGTTTAGTTTAAAAGTTACGATTGGAGCCAAAAACAACAATTGTTTACTAAGCCAAAAAAAAGATATTAAGCTCATTGACATTAACGGTAAAGACATCACAAAGAGAAAACCGAGCACTTATAAGTGCTTGAGTAACCTAAAAATAGGAAAGAAATCGTTAAGGGCGTATGGCGGATGCCTAGGCTTTCAGAGGCGACGAAGGACGTGGTAAGCTGCGAAAAGCTACGGGGATTGGCACACACGAATTGATCCGTAGATATCCGAATGGGGCAACCCAATACATTGAAGATGTATTACCTCGTAAGAGGAGCAAACCAGGAGAACTGAAACATCTAAGTACCCTGAGGAAAAGAAATCGAAGAGATTCCGTAAGTAGTGGCGAGCGAAAGCGGATTAGCCCAAAAGTCTTTATATGTTTAATAGAATGTACTGGAAAGTGCAGCCATAGAGGGTGAAAGCCCCGTATATGAAAGGCATATTAAGATGATAAATGAGTAGGGCGGGACACGTGAAATCCTGTCTGAATATGGGGGGACCATCCTCCAAGGCTAAATACTCCTGAAAGACCGATAGTGAACAAGTACTGTGAAGGAAAGGTGAAAAGCACTTCGAATAGAAGGGTGAAATAGAACCTGAAACCGTACGCCTACAAGCGGTCGGAGCCCACAAGTTGGGTGACGGCGTGCCTTTTGCATAATGAGCCTACGAGTTAATTTTACTAGCGAGGTTAAGGTATTAAGTACCGGAGCCGGAGCGAAAGCGAGTCTGAATAGGGCGCATAGTTAGTAGGATTAGACGCGAAACCTTGTGATCTACCCATGGGCAGGTTGAAGCTCTGGTAACACAGAGTGGAGGACCGAACCGGTTGACGTTGAAAAGTCTTCGGATGACCTGTGGGTAGGGGTGAAAGGCCAATCAAACTGGGAGATAGCTCGTACTCTCCGAAATGCATTTAGGTGCAGCGTCGCAAATGAGTTTATTAGAGGTAGAGCTACTGATTGGATGCGGGGGTTTCACCGCCTACCAATTCCTGACAAACTCCGAATGCTAATAAATGTTCTGCGGCAGTGAGGGCATGGGTGCTAAGGTCCATGTCCGAGAGGGAAAGAACCCAGACCAACAGCTAAGGTCCCCAAATATATGCTAAGTTGAAGCAACGCGGTTGAACTGCATTGACAGCTAGGATGTTGGCTTGGAAGCAGCCATTCATTTAAAGAGTGCGTAACAGCTCACTAGTCGAGCGGTTCGGCATGGATAATAATCGGGCATAAGCATATTACCGAAGCTATGGATTTATAATTAATTATATCTGGTAGGAGAGCATTCTATCGGCGTAGAAGCAGTATCGTGAGGTATTGTGGAGCTTATAGAAAAGAAAATGTAGGCATAAGTAACGATAAAGGGGGCGAGAAACCCCCTCACCGAAAGACTAAGGTTTCCTCAGCCATGCTAATCAGCTGAGGGTTAGTCGGGACCTAACGCGAACCCGAAAGGGGTAGTGGATGGACAATGGGTTAATATTCCCATACTTGCTCACACTAAAAAGGGGACGGTTCGACGTAGCTATTGAAGACGGACGGAAGTGTCAAGGCCTAGCCTTCGGGCGAAGCTGTTATAGTGAAATCGGATCCAAGAAAAGCCGAAGTGAAGCAACCCGTACCAAAACCGACACAGGTGGTCGAGGAGAGAATCCTAAGGTGCTCGAGTGAGTCGTGGCTAAGGAACTAGGCAAAATAGTCTCGTAACTTCGGAAGAAGAGACGCCAGCAGCAATGCTGGCCGCAGTGAAGAGGCCCAGGCGACTGTTTATCAAAAACACAGGACTCTGCTAAATCGAAAGATGCTGTATAGGGTCTGACACCTGCCCGGTGCTGGAAGGTTAAGGAAGGTGCTTAGGGTTAAACCGAAGGCATTAACTGAAGCCCCAGTAAACGGCGGCCGTAACTATAACGGTCCTAAGGTAGCGAAATTCCTTGTCGGGTAAGTTCCGACCTGCACGAATGGTGTAACGATCTGGGCACTGTCTCAGCCACGAGCTCGGTGAAATTGTAGTATCGGTGAAGATGCCGATTACCCGCAATGGGACGAAAAGACCCTGTGAACCTTTACTATAACTTCGTATTGACTTTGAGTAAGTAATGTGTAGGATAGGTGGGAGGCTTTGAAGCGTGTACGCTAGTATGCGTGGAGCCAACGTTGAAATACCACCCTTTACTTACTTGGAGCCTAACTTCTTTTAGAAGGACATTGCGTGGTGGGTAGTTTGACTGGGGTGGTCGCCTCCAAAAGAGTAACGGAGGCTTTCAAAGGTACCCTCAGCACGCTTGGTAACCGTGCGTAGAGTGTAATGGCATAAGGGTGCTTGACTGTGAGACCTACAAGTCGATCAGGTGCGAAAGCAGGACATAGTGATCCGGTGGTTCCGTATGGAAGGGCCATCGCTCATAGGATAAAAGGTACTCCGGGGATAACAGGCTAGTCTCCCCCAAGAGCTCACATCGACGGGGAGGTTCGGCACCTCGATGTCGGCTCGTCACATCCTGGGGCTGGAGAAGGTCCCAAGGGTTGGGCTGTTCGCCCATTAAAGTGGCACGCGAGCTGGGTTCAGAACGTCGTGAGACAGTTCGGTCTCTATCTATTGCGGGCGTTAGATGTTTGAGAGGACTTGATTCTAGTACGAGAGGACCGAATTGAACAAACCTCTGGTGTATCAGTTGTACCGCCAGGTGCACCGCTGAGTAGCTATGTTTGGAAGAGATAAGCACTGAAAGCATATAAGTGCGAAACTCGCCTCAAGATGAGACATCTTTTAAGGGTCGTTGGAGATGACAACGTTGATAGGCTACAGGTGTAAAGTTGGTAACAGCATAGCCGAGTAGTACTAATTACCCGTAGATTTATAGCCTATTGGTTATTATACACAAGCCTTATAAGTGCGACCAAGGTTTTGTCTTTGTGAAGGTTTTTATCGATTAAAACAGATGTCAGATATAAGACATCAGATACCAGACAATAACAGTCTGAAATCTGAAATCTCCCCTCTGATATCTTATATACAGCCTTTAGGGTGGTTTTAGCGGTGGGGCTCACCTGTTCCCATTCCGAACACAGAAGTTAAGCCCACCAGCGCCGATGGTACTGCGAATAGCGGGAGAGTAGGTCGCCGCCAGTTTTTATTTAAAGCTCCTCATACCTAGTGTGTGAGGAGCTTTTTTTATGTCTAAGAAGTCTCATACTGAAAGGGTATGAGGCTTTTTTGTTTTGTATCATATCAATCCATCCCATCCTCTTCTCTTCTCTTCTCTTCTATTATTCTTAAGTTGATGATCGAAATTGATGAAAAGAAAATTTAAAAATTGAACAAAAA
>NZ_JACHLE010000013.1 GCF_014204415.1 Chryseobacterium defluvii
GAGACGTTTTTTTTCTCCATCATAAAATGTCATGCTAAAATCATTCTTTTTTCCTTTCATAATTTCGAGAGATAAAAAAACAATTAAAAGGCATTGATTGGGTCAATGTCGGGAAGTTTATAAGGTTCTTCAGGATTATCAAAATTTAAAGAGCTTTGGTTCTGCGGAACAGCATCCTTTTTTTTCTTTACATAGGTTTTAGCAAAAGTTATTCGATCTCCATTAAAGAAAACCATAGGATTTATAAAATACATTATATCATTTTTACCTCT
The DNA here is from genome assembly GCF_014204415.1 of Chryseobacterium defluvii. Classification (GTDB taxonomy): domain Bacteria; phylum Bacteroidota; class Bacteroidia; order Flavobacteriales; family Weeksellaceae; genus Chryseobacterium; species Chryseobacterium defluvii_A. The sequence goes on from NZ_JACHLE010000013.1 coordinate 273, forward strand.
TGCAATGATTTCATTTTCTATAAGATCAGCTAATCCAATATAAATAGACTTTTCAGATTTATAACCTGTATAGTTTAAGCATTCTTCTCTATCAAAGTAAAAGTAATCTTTATCTTTAAAAAGATTATTCATAATATATCCAAACACTTTTATTCCTTGACTTTTCAAATCAAAAAATGCGGAAAATTGAGATAAATATAATTTTGCAAATCTTTCTTCATCTACTTCGATTTGCTTTACAAATTGTGTATGTCCTACAATATTATTATCGTTGTCAACCGCTCTAAGTATAGCTTTCTGTGATGTTGTTCCTGCTGTCCTGTATTTTTTTACAACATGATTGTTTACCTGTTCTACTGCTTGTTTAAGAAATGGATTTTCCTTATTTTTTTCAAAACTTAGTAGAGTATTTTTACTTTTATTTTTATTTTCCATTGTAAATTAGCCCTGATAAAATTACAATACAAAAGTAATCAAATTACATTAATATTGTAAAAAAATAGAAAAAAAATTACAATACTATTGTACACCTATTACAATATCATTGTACACCTATTACAATCACTCTCCTTTATTCATCGTATTTTATAATATATTACTTCTTAGTTCTTCTAATGAGAGCTTTTTAGCCTCTCATTAGCCTATTTTTTAGCTTGTCTCCACTCAACAAATTTATCTTTGGTTTTGGGGTTTTTCCTGAAGAACTGATCCATGTCTTTGAAGAGCTGGTGATCTTGTGCGGGAATGATAGAATTTTCTTTCAGGAGTTCTGCTCGGTACTGCTCCAGTATTTCGGCTCTTGTGGTAAATGCTTTTGAATAGGCGAGATAAAGAGAAATAAAACCGATAATAACAAATGCGAGAGAAGACAGCCACCCATAAAGGCTTAAATTTGGCACTTTTAAGCCCGAATTAAGCCGTTTAATGTTTTCTTCGGCCTTTGTCTCGTAAAAAGAATTTAACGCGCTTAATTCGGGCTTTATGAAAGTCGTTTTTAAACTATCTATTTTTTTGTCGAGTTCCTGAAGAGCGTTTTTTTCGTTCTGCAACTTGGAAACAATTTGTTCCAGCTCGTTCGCAATCTTCTGTTCTTTGAGAACGGAATTGTTTATTTTTTCGGCACTCTGCGCAATGATCTGTGCGAGCTGTCGGTTGGTATAGTCTGCCATTTCTTACTTGTTTTTATCTTGAAAATCCCCTGTCAATGGTATTTATAATAATTTTTTCATGAATTTTTTTAGCGATCTCGAGATAAGGAGCTGAGAGGTTCGGGATCTGCACCCTATTTTGGAGCAGATCTTTTATCCCTGCGTTCTTTCCGATATCGGAAGCCTTGAAACAAAGCCCACTATGTGGGTGCAGAAACTTAAAACCCTGCATTTCCCCTTGTTTGTTGATGGCGGGGATAACTTCCACTCCCCTGCCTTTCATCAATTCCGAATACTGCGAAAAATCGTGAGCTTTAGACTTGGCAAAGTCGTGCGCCTGTTTGATTTCCTCTTTCACTGGTGATATCGTGACCTCGTTAATTTTCTTCCAGTCTTTAGCCGTTAAAAGTCCTTTTTCCTGAGCAATCTTTTCGGAAATGTCTTGGCTTCGTTTGCTTATAAAACTGTCAGAAACGGCTTTTCCCTGCTCGTCTATGCGGTTGGCAATAACATGAATGTGTGTTTGCCCTGTGCTCTGATGGACGGTCGCCAAATACTGATTCTCGGAAAGTCCTAAGCCTTTGAGGTGGGTTCTGGTGATCTCCCGAAGCTCTGCTTTTGAGAACTCCTTTTCCGAACTTGGAGAAATAACGATGGAAATGGTGTTTTTTTGGCACTTCTCGTTGGCTTCCTGCATGAGTCTGAATTCCTGAAGTATTTCGTTAGGATCGCTCGAAATGATGCCGTTTCGGTCTAATTCCATAGCATCCCCGAGTACTTTATCGGATTGGATGTACTCAATGCTCTTGGCACTTCCCCTGATTGATTTTGCCTTACTGACCATTTCTCAAAATTTCCAATTGTTTTTTTATCTCTCGGATTACTTCAGTTACTTCAGCTGAGATATCGGAGTTGTTCCGGACTAATGTTCCAATCCTTGCAAAGTGGCTGTGGTAGGTGGCTAAATGCTTGTAGGCGGTTTTTTGTTCCTCAGTTAATAGCTTCAGCTCTTTACCCAGAGAACAGAGAACCATGTAACTGCTCATGCTCATTCCTGTTTCTTTGGCTCGGGATTCAATGAGCATTCGCTCCATCGGGGTCATCCGAACAGAAACTGCATGACTTTTTTTATCCTTGAAATCTTCCATTCTATTTTTTTGCTATATTTACTTTTTTGAAATTGTTCCAGTTCCAAACTGAAATAATTTTTTCATAAAAATGAATTTTTTAAAATTAAACTTAGCCTTTCCTCAGGAAGGCTATTTTTATGTTTTTTCCGACTATAAATCTCTAAATAAAACGCTCTTTTTTTCTCTTTCGACCATCGGGAGAAAGCAAGAGGCGATGTAGGCATGAGGTGGGAAAAATCGTAGCGAAGCGGAGGTTTTTGACGCCGAAATGCGCTACAATCGCACCTCTTGACCTTTCTACACATACAAATATACATTGTTTTTGGATTTCTCGAAAAATTTACTATCTTTACACCACAAAAAACAAGACTGGGGACATGATAATTTAAACTAACTTTAAATTTCATTTCCCCTTTTTAACATAATAAAATTCCCTGTATGGTGATAGAAATAATTTTATATATTTGCTCTCTAATCTTAAAATTATTACAACTATGAAAAAATTATTTATTGTGGGAGCTGTCGCTATCGGAACTATTGCAAGTGCTTTTCCTTTTAGAACTTCATGCGGAAAGGTTTATAACATTACGGGGACTAGTGGTATGTCATTATCTGCAATTGCAGAATTTTGTAATGATGTAAATTTTATAGCTTGTGGAGAAAACACTAATGTTATTCTTTATACTCATTAATAGAATATTTAATATTTAAAAATGCTGTTTCTAATCTTAGAAACAGCATTTTTAATAAATAATAAATAAAATGAAAATAGTAATATTTCTAAGCACAATTTTTCCACTCTTCTTATTTTCTCAAAAATCATTTCCTGTTGAGTATGAAGCAGATTATAAATTAGTTTATAAATTAAAAAATACTCAGTATGCACCACAAAATGAAACTACTTTTGCTCTTCTAATAAATAAATCATCTTCATATTTTAAGAATATAAATAAGTATATAGGAGATTCGTTAATATTAGAAAAGAAATTAAAAGAAACAGGTAATACCGTAAAAGATTTAGCAAATTATGGTAAATATAGAACACAATTTCCCGAAGGTATTGGAACTACAAATGCAAAAATCTATTATAGTACTGAGATAGAGGGAAAGGCTTTTGATTATGAGGAAGAAAATAATATTAAATGGAAAGTTGTTAATGAATACAAAACTATTTTAGGATTTAAATCTCAAAAAGCAATTACCAAAAAATATGGGAGAACTTGGATAGCTTGGTTTACAGAGGAAATTCCTTTTCCTTTTGGACCTTATAAATTTAACGATCTTCCAGGATTGATAGTAGAAGTCTATGATGATAAAGATGACTATCACTACACAATGTATAGTTTTAGAAAGAGAAAATATGTATGTGCATCTGCTAATATCTTTAAAAATTCCAAAACAGTTTCAAAAGAAAAAATTTTTGACTACCAAAGGAATAAGTATCAGAAGTATTTAAATAGGTTCGATAATTTTATAGAAAATAAAGAGGAATTAGAAGAGCTTAAAAAAAGATCCATGCAGGCTTCAAAAGAGTATAATCCTATAGAATTAAGTATTAACTAACTTTAATAAATATTATTTATCTCTAAAACTCCTGTAGGAACAGGAGTTTTATTTTTTAACAATTCTATCAATCTTCTCTCTTGTTCTCCGATCATACACCATTGCGTGTGTCCAATCAATTTTTTTTGAGTTTACCCAACTGATCATTTTATCTGTGTCATGGACATATTCCATAAAGAGACGTTTTTTTTCTCCATCATAAAATGTCATGCTAAAATCATTCTTTTTTCCTTTCATAATTTCGAGAGATAAAAAAACAATTAAAAGGCATT
>NZ_JACHLE010000014.1:0-243 GCF_014204415.1 Chryseobacterium defluvii
CAATCCATCCCATCCTCTTCTCTTCTCTTCTCTTCTATTATTCTTAAGTTGATGATCGAAATTGATGAAAAGAAAATTTAAAAATTGAACAAAAAGATGATCAGAGGAGTCATGATTAAGAAAAGTCTCATCCATTACTCCATAAGTGTAGGCGGATGAGATTTTTTTGATTTATACTTTTTACAGTTTTGTATACCATTTATTTTATATGCATAATGTCTTGTCCAAAGGTTTACCTTTGCA
>NZ_JACHLE010000014.1:340-1252 GCF_014204415.1 Chryseobacterium defluvii
GCAATAAGCAATAAGCAATAAGCAATAAGCAATAAGCAATAAGCAATAAGCAATAAGCAATAAGCAATAAGCAATAAGCAATAAGCAATAAGCAATAAGCAATCTGTTGTACCTACCTGTGATATTTTGTATCCATGCCATCCATACCGGATTATTTTTTTTCTAAACGCAAAACTAAACGTAGGATGTTTTTGTTTGTCGCCCTGAAAGGATCAGGGCATATATTAGTTGGTGAAGCAATTTTTTACGTATTCTAAGTTGAAATTTACACCAATCATATATATGATATCTAATCATTTTCTTTGCCTGGCTTTGATGAGAAGTACAATGATAAAACTATTTGTCAAAATCCTATACAAAGTTTACTTCATAGCAAAAAATATGCATTATCAGATTAATCTGCGAGAGGTAGAATATTTATTCTCTAATTGCAAGGATGAACTTTAGCCCATCTTCAATACAATGAATAATAAAAATGCTTTGGCCCAAACTTATTTAGGTGCTTCCCAAAAATATATTCTTAAAAAGAACTTTGCTATTTTCTTACATCATTATCATTTTAGTCTTCATACCTCTTATAGTTCCTTAAATTTTTAAAACTAAAACTTTGGACATTCCCTGTTTTTACTTTTAGAATAATTATTACAATAAAAATAGATATAAGTTAATTTAAAATTAATTTATATAATTCTTGCTTTTTGACGATATCAATTAATTTTCCTAACTCCTAACTCCTAACTCCTAACTCCTAACTCCTAACTCCTAACTCCTAACTCCTAACTCCTAACTCCTAACTCCTAACTCCTTATGCCTTCATTCTTTAAAATTTTTCAATTTGTTACTCAGTGTTTTAGAGTTTTAAAGTTACGTGGATGTAAAAATTATGTTAAATAGATTTGTTTTGTGTGTAGA
>NZ_JACHLE010000015.1 GCF_014204415.1 Chryseobacterium defluvii
ATTTCTACGTAGGTGTAATCCTGTACAGGGTTGGGATAAACCCTGATCTCCTGTTTCTCAATCAATTGATCTACCTGACTGTCTCCAAGCTTAACGATCTTCCAGTTCTCTTTGCCCAACTCTTCTGCACTGGTGCCTGCCAATATGATGGAACCGTCTCTGTTTAGTTTTATGTCTGATAATCTCTCCTCTTTCTTTCTGCTCTCTCCCTTCACATGCTTTCTCCATTGTTCTTCTCCATTCTGATTAAGATAAAGCATCCAGAACGTCTCATCATCAGCCTCTATCCTTCCTTCTGCCTGGGTATAACCGCCTAAGAGTATTCCTTTAGTTGAGAGTTTAGAGTTATCAGTTGAGAGGTGATTGATCACGCTCATCCCCATCAGTACATCTCTGTTTTTGAAGTTGTAGGACTTCTGCCACTGTTCTTCTCCTCTATCGTTTAAAGCTAATAACCATAAGTCGGTACCTTCTTCTATGCCGGTGGTTTTGTTGCCCGATCTCTCCGAGCGGGACTCGCCGCCAATGATATAACCTGTGGAAGTCATAGCCAAGGTTCTGATATGGTCATCTCCTTTGCCTCCGAAGTTCTTTTCCCATTCTAATTTACCGTCTTTGTTAAGCTTGATGATCCAGTAATCACCTTCACCTTCATTGTCCGTGGTCTTGGGTAGGGCTGTCAGTTGTCGGGTGTCGGGTATATGGCTGCTACTTTGTACATTGGACAGGGTACCTTGGACAGCAGAGCTTCTGGAATAGATCCCTAACAAAACACCTCCATCTTTAGTCGGGATCATCTTTTCCACTTCATCCAGTCCTTTGCCGCCTAAAAGAAGTTGGGACTTCTCTTTTCCGTCTTTATCCAGCCTGATGATCCATACATCTTTGGAACCGTAGCCTTTGGTGGAGTTCTGTACATTGCCTGCTACAAAATATCCTAAGTCTGTGGTCTGGATAACGGATCTGGCTTCTTCATCGGAAGCTGTTCCTAAGGTCTTCTGCCAGGTCTCATCGCCAAACTCATTAATCTTAATCAGCCAGATATCTGAACCACCTTTGCTGTCTTCTTTTTTATCTAAGCCTTTGCCTGAATAAGTGGTTCCTGCTAAAAGAAAACCGCCTTCCTGAGTAGCTATTGTTGTCGCGAGAAAATCATGATTTTGTCCTGAAAGGTATTTTCCCCAAACCTCTTCGCC
>NZ_JACHLE010000016.1 GCF_014204415.1 Chryseobacterium defluvii
TGTAAGCTACCCAATTTTGTTTCCATTCTAAATGATAGATTCTTTCATTTTTTGTTTATATTTTTTAGGACTTATATTCCCTAATGCTTGGTGGGGTCTATTATAGTTATATTCTATCCACCATTGATTTGCCTTCTCTTCAGCATCCTGTAAACTTTTAAAGACATGCATATTAAGAAGCTCATTTCTGCAGCTTTTGTTCAATCTTTCAATAAGGCTGTTTTGTGTTGGTTTTCCAGGTTGTATATAATGAACTTCTATTTTATTTTCTTGGGCCCATAATTGAAGATTTTTAGAGATAAACTCCGGTCCATTGTCAACTCTTATGCGTTTAGGCTTACGTCCCTGTTGTTTTAAATTATTTAAAACCCTTACTACTCTTGCAGAGCAGATACTTGTATCAATTTCCATAGAAAGCAATTCCCGGTTATAATCATCAGCAATATTTAATATCCTGAATCTTCTCCCATCATACAAACTATCGCTCATAAAATCCATACTCCAGCATTCATCAGGTTCTAGAGGAATATTAATACTTTCTTTGACTCTGGTGGGAAGTCTTTTTCTTACCCTTCTGTGAATACTCATATTTAAAGCTACATAAACTCTATGAACCCGTTTGTGATTCCAAATATATCCCAAATCCCGAAGCTTATGATAGAGCTTCCAAAAGCCATAACCTAGATGATCTTGTGAAAGTTGTGTCAGAACTTCAATTAATTCATCGTCATTTTTAATGCTTGTGTAACGGTAACTTCGCCTACTGATACCTATTGTCAAACAACTTCTACGCTCACTTAAATGGTATTTCTTACAAATAAAGTTGACAATTTCACGCTGTACAGAAGGCTTTACCACTTTTTTGACAAAACATCTTTTAAAGCTTCAATCTCTAAACATCGTTCGGCATAAAGCTTCTTAAGCTTAGAATTTTCGGACTCCAGATCTCGCATCTTTTGAATATCCGAACTTTCCATACCTGAATATTTACTCTTCCAACGATAAAAAGTACCTTGCGTAATGCCATGATTACGGCATATTTCTATTACACTTTTACCAAGTTCCTGTTCTTTCAAAATTCCAAAAACCTGACTCTCTGAATACTTACTCTTTTTCATATTTAAATTTAAAGTTTTTTAAGCCAAAAACTCTATCTTTAAATGGACACATTTTTAGGGAAGTTTACA